>JAKAAX010000004.1 GCA_021802125.1 Thermoplasmata archaeon
CCGGCCGAGGACGCGTACTCCCCACCGGCCCCGCCCCCGCCGATGCTCTCCGCTCCATCCACGCTCCCACCTCCGCCCCCACCGCCTCCCGACCCCATGCAGCCTCCGGCGCAGCCTCCCGCGCAGGCGCACCCTTCGGGCCCCGCCGGCCAGGGCGCCTGCTTTGTGTGCGGCCGCCCGATCGGGGTGGACGGCCACTGCTCGTTCTGCGGCTACTCCCGCGGTTGACCTTCCCGAAAAGCGCTTCGAGGGCAGGCACTTCCGGTGTCCCTCTCGTGAGACCTGTGCGCGGGGGGAGCGAGCTACGGCCCCTCTCGAGAGGGACGCGCCCCTCCGGTCCCCGAAGATGCCCGAGCGCAGCGGAGAGGCTTCAGTCGCTCCGGGATGGCTCAGCGGTCTCGCTCTTCTCGGAAGTTTCTGAGGGGTCCGGGTCGGTTCCTTCCGCGTCCACCGTCTCCTCTCCCTCCGAAGGCCCGTCGGAGGGTGGTCTCTGCTCCGCCGAGCGTTGGCGCCGGATCCAGAGGTACGTCAGGCTGGAGGTGGCGGCAATGACCACGATGCCCCCCACCAGGATCGCCACGCCCTCCTCGAACGAGAGGTGGGTCCCGGGGCCACCGACAGGCGTGGAGTTGGTCGCAGGAGCCGCTCCAGTCGTGAAGTTGAAGCTGAACGGGCGGGCCAGGTGGACCCCCGTGATGCTCGAGGCGTTCGTGGACACCCGGACGGTGTAGGTGGTCGTTGGCTCGAACGGACGGGCGTGGACCAGGGTGAGACAGCAGCCCCCGGCGCCGGGCTGCCCCCCCGCGACCGCGGGCGAGATGGAGAAGCTCGCGACGAGCGTCGAGGGGTCCATGACGGTGTCGAAGGCCACCTGGACCTCCGCGTCCAGCGGGACGTTGGTCGACCCGTCGATCGGGCATGCCGCGGAGGCAACAGGGACGGACCCCACGTTCGCGACCACGGTCGTGAAGGATGACAGCCAGGGCCCTCCCAGCGCGGCGCCCGCCGCGCTCCTCGCCTCCGTGCTCACGTAGACCTGGTAGGTCGTCGCGGGGGCCAAGGGCTGGGAGAGGGTCCAGTTGAGGTAGGTGCCCGTGACGGCGGCCGTCGCCCCCGCCACGGACGGACGCACCGAGAAGGCGGAGAGGGTGGTGTTGGGCTCCATCGCGGTAGTGAACCGAACGCTGACGTTGGTCCAGAGGGGAAGGTTCGGCGTGCAGTTCCCAGGTAGGACGGAACCGACCGCGGGGACCGTCGAGCTTGCTCCCATCCCGCTCCCACGGACGACGTCGGCCACCGAGGATCCGTCGGGGGCGCCGCGGGGGTGCTGGGTGACGGCCGCGAGAAGGCCGTTGTTTAGGGGTAAGGCCGCCGATGCGACCACCGCCAAGGTGAGGAGGAGGGTCACGAACCGAGGAGCGGTGGCGCCGCTGCGGTTGCCCGAGCCTCTGGGGGACCGTCGTATCGGCCGAGGGCCGCGCGACAGGTTCCGCACCCTCCTTCCCCGGGAACTTCCGCTCGGACCTGGTGCTCGCGTGAGGCAGCGGACGGGACCGACCGAAATATAGGCGACGGACGGTAGGCCTCCTCGTGCCGGAGCGGCGGTACAAGGGGTACCGGATCTACGCCTACATCGCGCTCGCCCGACTTTTTGCGGAGCTGGACCTCCAGCTTCAGCAGCCGGACGTCGTCGCGCGGGCGCAGGCGGCGCTGCAGCGGCTGGAGACCCGCGTGAGCAAGGAGGAGATCCTGCACGCGATCCGGTCCAACTCCCACATGACCGAGAAGGTCATCGAGCACCTCGTGGCCGAAGGGTTCGCCGAGGTTCGCAAGGACGAACGGGGGTACGACGTCCGGATCACGCCCAGCGGGGTGGAGCATCTGAAGCGGTACGACGCGTTCTACCGGGACCTCTACCGCAAGGAGCTGCAGGACCACACTCGCTACGTTCCCCGACCGGATTACCTCGGGTCCACGTAGATCCCCGCGAGCAGCTCAGGGGACCCCGACCACGACGGGCACGAACTCGTAGGTCCCGTCCGGGCTCTCGGTCACGATCTCCGTGCTGAGCCGGTAGGTGTGGAGCCCCTTGCGGAGCATCACCGGGTGTCCCACGGCGTACTCGTAGACCTCGTGCGAGAGGGGACTGCCCTTCGGCCGGAGGAGAACGCAACGGACCGGCTGGCCCGGAAGCTTGGGGGCGATGGTCCTCAGGTCGGTCTCGAGCTGCTGGAGGTCCTTCACGTCCACCGTCTCCGGGCCCAGGCGAGCGAGCACGACGAACCCCCCGTCGCCTCCGCCCGTGAGGCCCCAGCGGAAGCCTCCGGGCCGCGCGATCGCGAGGTCGAACTTCACGGTCCGGCCCTTCACGTCCCAGGTCTTCTGGTACCGGAGCCGGTCCGGGTTCTCCCTCAGGGCCTCCCCGACCTTCTCGTTCGAGGTGGAGAAATGGTGGGCGAGGCGCTCGATTGGCGTCCGCCCCTCGGGTACACGGACGATCGGCTCCGCGTCGCGCACCAGACGGATGGTCCTGTGCCGGGCGACGAAACCGCGGAAGAAACGGTCGGTCTGACGGAGAAGGTAGAGCGCGAAGAGCCCGAGCACGAACCCAAGGGCGCCCAGGAGAGAGAGGGCGGCGCTGTAACGGAGCCCGAGGAGGATCACGACGAGCGTGAGGAAGAGCCAGAAGACCCCGATGAGCATGTTGGCCCAATACATCCGGCGGGCCGTCGGAGCCATGGCGGCGACCCGGTCCGACAGGTCAAAGATCGCCGAGATCGGGTCCTCGACCCCCGGCGGGGCCCCGCCGCTCGCCACATACCGGGGGCCGACTTCCCGGTATTTGAACCCCTCAGAAAGATTCGACCGGCCCTGACCTGCGGGGGCTCCCATGCCCCCCGTCCCACCTCCCTTCTTCCAGGTGCCCCATGCATCTCGAACAAGGAACCGCCGACGCGAGACCCCGCCCCTCCTCGCCGAACAACGCTCACTTGAGCCGCGCGCTGGGCCGGCATCGGTCCGTGCCCTTCGCGATGGTGGCGGTGCCCTTCCTTATCGTGGCCCTCGCCCTGCCGGCCTTCGGCGGGCCGGGCTTGGCCTCTCCCACCTCATCCTCGAACGGGACGGCGTCGGTCCCGCAGATGGCCGCCGTCAGCCCTTCGGGAGCGGGGACGGCGTGCGGAGGCTCCGGGGGCGGCGACTCCGTTCCCTCCGACGGTGGCGGGAGCGGGCCCTGCGGAACGTGGGCCTGGGGCGCGGCCGCGAACCTGTCCGCAGGACTTGAGTTCGAGGGCGCCTACAACGCCTCGCAGTTCTTGACCGGCGGCGGCCTCACCGCCGCGGGAGCCTACATCGACCTCCAGGCCTCCCTGGGCGCCGAGTGGGCCGCCTACGCGATCGTCAACGCGACCAGCCCCGCTCCCGGGGCGCTCTACGTGACGTTCCAGGCGGGCCAGCTCATGCAGGTCGACATCTCCGTGGTGGCCCAGGGGACCTTCCCCCAGGCCGGGACCTACGGACCGAACAGCAACGTGACGCTGGTCCCGATGAACGTCTCGCTCGTCGCGCACGTCCGGCTGGTGGACCGCTACCAGGCCTTCCTCAACATGACCACGGACGCCAACGGCTCGCTCGCCCTCCAGAACGAGCACCTCCAGTTCTTCCGGACCGTGGACGTGTCGCTCAACGCGGTGAGCTTCCCGAACATCACCACGGACCCCTCCGGCAACGCGGTGGTCCAGTACCTCTCCGGGTCCATCCAGGCCCAGGCTCAGGTCGTGGCGGACCTCCAGGGGAACTTCACGCCCGCCCTCGTGCTCGCCGAGGCCCCCCTCAGCCTCGGGGAGAGCTGGACCAGCCGCACGGACGCCCAGTTCACCGGCCAGGTGCTCTGGAGCCTCACGGCCTCGGGGGTGGCCCCCAGCGGTCAGCCGTTCTCCGTCCAGCAGAACGGCCAGGACAACGCGAACGCCAACCTGCCGTTGGTCCTGACCTTCACGGTCGTGGGCGAGCGGACGATCTTCTTCCCGAACGGGGGGAGCGAGACGGACTACGTCATCTCCTGTAGCGGAGCGAACGGCGACCAGGGGATCCTGCTCTACAACGGGCTCGTCGTCCTGCCGGTCTCCGTCTCCTCCAACACGGGGGGTACGGGGAACTCCATCGCGGCCCACCCCGCCGCGACGGAGCTGGCCTCCTCGACCTCGACGCCCAACCGGCCGCTCTACTCCCAGCAGAAGCACATGACCGACGCCTCGGACGCCACCCCCATGAGCGGACAGACCGTGACCGCGGCCCCGATGTCCCCCGAGAAGGCGCAGACGCTGCTGAACAACCTCGGCGGCCTCACCCCCCTGCACTTCGGGCCCGCCTCCGACACCCTCGGCATGGCCCTGATCCTGGGCTCGGTGGTGGTCGTCTCCCTCGTGGTCGTCCGAGAGGTCCGGAGGCGGAGAAGGAACCGCTCCTGGTAGATCCGGCTGGAAGGGGACGCGGCGGGAGCGGGGGGAAGGAGAGACCGGGGGGAGGGCTTGCCCCTCCCTCCTCTTCCCCCCTCCTCTTCCCGCCCCTCCTCCTTCCCGCATCCTCTCGCTGATCTCGGACGCCTGGTCCGTCTTCCGGTGCCTTTCGAACTGGCCCGGTCCGCTCCCGGGACCTGGGGCCTTGACGGGAGATGACCCTCGGACCACCGCACCGTCTAATATCGCCGGACGATTGCAGCCCCCGCTATGGTGGACCTTCCCGCCTTCGTGACCGGGACCGACCGGCTGAAGCGCGGCTTCGCGCGGATGCAGCAGGGCGGCGTGATCATGGACGTGACCACTCCCGAGCAGGCGGAGATCGCGGAGGAGGCTGGGGCGGTGGCCGTCATGGCCCTGGAGCGGGTCCCCGCGGACATCCGGGCGGCCGGAGGGGTCGCAAGGATGGCCGATCCGGTCAAGGTCCGCAGCATCATGGACCGGGTCTCGGTCCCGGTGATGGCCAAGTGCCGTATCGGTCACACGGCGGAGGCGCGGGTGCTCGAGTCCCTCGGCGTCGACATGGTCGACGAGTCCGAGGTCCTGACCCCCGCGGACCCTTTCCACCACGTCGACAAGCGCGCGTTCAGCGTGCCGTTCGTGTGCGGGGCGCGCAACCTCGGCGAGGCGCTGCGCCGCATCCACGAAGGGGCGGCGATGATGCGGACGAAGGGGGAGGCCGGCACCGGGAACGTCGTCGAGGCGGTCCGGCACATCCGTCAGATCACGGACGAGACCGCGACCCTCCAGTCCATGAACACCGACCAGCTCCTCCAGTATGCCGAGAAGGAGCGGGTCCCGGTCGAGCTCGTGCGCGAGGTCCGGACGCTGAAGCGGCTGCCCGTCGTGAACTTCGCGGCGGGAGGGATCGCGACCCCGGCGGACGCGGCGCTCTGCCGCATGCTGGGCGTCGACGGGATCTTCGTCGGCAGCGGGATATTCAAGGCCCAGGACCCGGGGAAGACGGCCCGGGCGATCGTCGAGGCCTCGCTCCACTACGACGACCCGGAGCTCCTCGCCCGCGTGAGCGGAGGCTTGGGCGAGCCGATGAAGGGCGTGGAAATCTCGACGCTCGCCCCGGCGGCCCTGCTCCAGGCCCGGGAGAGCGTCCTACGCCCCACACCATAGGGACGGTCCTTCGGGTCGGGGGCGTTCCCCAGGACCCGGTGCCGGGGTCCTACGGAGCTCGCAGGACGTGAAGATCCTCCAGGTCTGCCCGTTCTACGCCCCCCACGTCGGCGGGGTCGAGACGCACGTGGAGATGGTCTCGAACGAGCTCGTACGGCGCGGCCACGAGGTGACGGTCCTCACCTCCGCCCACCGGAAGGACCTGCCGAGGGTGGAGAGGACGTCCACCGGGGTCGTGGTCCGCCGCGTCCACTCCTACGGGGAGGTCTTCCGCACGCCGCTCGCGATCCGGACCGGGCGCGCCGTCCGGGAGCTCGAGCCGCGGCCGGAGGTCGTCCACATGCACTATCCTCCCCCGGTCACCTCCTACCTCGCGGCGCGGGCCCTCCGCCGCATGCCCGTTCCGGTCTGCGTGACCTACCACTGCGACCTGTTCATGGACGGGTGGGTCGGCAAGGCCATGACCGCGGCCTACGAGCGGATCTTCCTTCCGACCACGCTCGACGTGGCCGAGCGCGTCATCGTCCATGCGGCGAGCTACGCGAGGACCTCCCGGGCCCTCCAGGGGAGGGCGATCGAGGTGATCCCTTCGCTCGTGGACACCGACCGCTTCCAGCCCCGGGGTGACGACCCAGCCTTGAGGGCCGAGCTTCGGGCGCAGGGCCAGCACGTGGTGCTCTTCGTCGGACGCCTCGTTCCGCACAAAGGGGTGGAGGACCTCGTGCTCGCCGTCTCCGAGCTCCCTCGCGACGCCCTGCTCGTCGTTGCGGGCGAGGGTCCGAGCCGACACGCCCTGGAGGACCTCGCCCGGAGCCGAGGGGTGGACCAGCGCGTCCGGTTCGTGGGCGCCGTGAGCGACGAGGACCTGCCTCGGTACCATGCGGTGGCCTCCGTGGTCGCCCTTCCCTCGCAGAACCGGCTCGAGGGCTTCGGGCTGGCGATTGTTGAGGCGATGGCCTCGGGTCGGCCGGTCATCGTCGCCGACCTGCCGGGGGTCCGCGAGGTGATCGAGGACGGCGTCGACGGCCTGCTCGCCGAGCCGCTGCTCGCCGAGGACCTTGCGCGGAAGTGCACCTCGCTCCTCTCCGACCCCGCACGACGCGAGGCGATGGGAGCGAAGGCCCGGGAGAGCGCGCTCACGAAGTACCGGGTCCCGGTGGTCGTCGACCAGCTCGAGCGGCTCTACAAGGGCCTGGCCGCGTAGACGTCCCGTGGGGGCGCGTGGGCCCTCTGAGTCGGGAGCCACTCTCGAGAGGACCTGGGGACATCGAGCGCTGCAGCGCGAGATCCGGGGGCCCTGGCGCCCCGCCGCTGGTGGTCGTCCTCAGGAACGCAGGTCAGGCTGGACCGAGCGCCATCCCTCGGGACAGCCGGACCGCCTCGGCCCGAGCGGCCTCCTTCCAATCGTCGCCGCTGGACGCGAAGAGGATCCCCCGGGAGCTGCTGATGAGCAGCGCACCGGACCCCGCGCCCTTCCCGTTCCGCATGGCTGCCCCCAGGTCACCCCCTTGGCTGCCCACCCCGGGGATGAGGAGAGGGACGTTTCCTCCCAGCAGCGTCCGCGCCCGGCCGAGGGCCTCCGGGAACGTCGCGCCCACGACCGCCCCAAGGTTTCCCGGACCCGAGCGGTCCCGGATCCCCTGGAGGATCGACTCCCACAACGGGTTGCCGTCGATCGACCTTTCCTGGATGTCCCTCGCTCCCGCGTTCGAGGTGTGCGCGAGGACAAAGACCCCCTTCGAGGGGTCCGTGGCGGCGGCCTCCACGCTCTCCCAGCCGAGGTACGGGGAGACGGTCATGGCGTCGAACCCCATCTGGTCGAAGACGGCCCTGGCGTAGAGCGACATGGTGTTCGGGATGTCCCCCGCCTTCAGGTCGAGAATCCGGAGGTGACCCTCCCCGATGCGCCGAACGAGCGCCGGGAGGAGGGCCATCCCCGCAGGGCCGAAGGAGAGGAAGGAGGCCATCTGGAGCTTGTAGGCGCAGGCCACCGGGCGGGTGGCCTCGACGATGCCCTCGAGGAAGGTCTCGAGCGCCTTTCCAGGCTCCATGCCGCGCAGAGCGGTCGGGAACTTCGTCGCGTCGGGGTCCAGTCCGACGCACAGGCAGTTCTTGCGTTCGCCGAGCACCCGGTCCAGACGTTCGGCGAAGCTCCCTCGGGTCATGATGACGGGCCCCCTCGTCGGCGTGAGAGGAGCATCCACATAGAGCCTGTCCGTCCCCTCCCAACGAGCACCTCGCGCACGGTTTCGTCCACCCCCCCGGCTTTTTCTCCGTACCTCCGCCTCGAGGACGTTGCGGAGGCATGCTGGACGATGGAGAACGAGATGGGACCCTACGCCGAGGAGCCCGTCGGTGTGACGGGGGAGAGGGTGGGCCGACATGGGCTCGCGAAGGAGACCGAGAACTACGGCGCCCACCCCCGGGTAAGCCCTGAGGTCGGTCGGAGCGGGCCCCCGCGGAGCCACGCGGCACGGGCGCCAGGATCGGCCGAGGCCGGTGCGCCCCGTGCGGACCCCACCCCTGCGACCTCCCCGGGCGCATCCATGGAGGGTTCCCCCACGATCGAGGAGCGGAGGCTGCGGGACATCCAGGAGGGATCGACCCCCATCCGTTGCACCGCCCGTGTCCTTTCCGCCGAGCTTCGGGAGGTCCCGAAGAAGGACGGGTCCGGCCGGGTGAAGGTCCTGTCCGGCCTCCTCTCGGACGGCTCGGCCACGATGCGCTTCAGCTGGTGGGACCCCCCGACTGCCGCGGAGATCGAGCGCGGGACCGTGCTGCGCGTGACGAACCCGCGGGTGCGAAGCTGGAACGACCGGCGGGAGCTCAGCTTCGGATGGAAGACCCAGGTCGAGCTCGCGAGCGAGATGGAGCTCCCGCGGCTCGAGGACCACGAGTTCATCACGAGGACCGTGGCCGACCTTCGGCCCGGTGACGAGGGGCTTCACCTCCTGGTCCGGGTGCTCTTCTCCGAGCCTCGACGTCTGCGAGTGGGCGAGCGCGAACGCGCGATACGCTCCGGGCTCCTCGCCGACACCTCCGGCCGCGTCCCGTTCACGGCCTGGACCGATCTCGACCTTCCGGCCGGTGCGGTCGTCGAGCTCTTCGGGGCGTACGTGCGGAGCTACCAGGGCGAGCTCCAGGTGTCCCTCGACGAGCGGACCCGGGTGGAGCGGCGGGAGGACAGCGCGCTCGGCCAAGTCACCGGACCCGAGGGGGACCTTCCCGCCGAGATCGGGCTTCTCGAAGAGCGGGCTCACGGGGGACGGCAGGTCATCGAGGGTGTGGTCGTGGAGGTCCGCTCGCCGAGCGGTCTGGTCTACCGGTGCCCCGAGTGCTCCCGCAGCCTCGCCAAGGGGATCTGCCGCGAGCACGGAACGGTCCGGGGGGAGCCGGACCTCCGGGCGCGCCTCGTGCTGGACGACGGGACGGGAACCTTGACGGCCCAGGTCCCGCGCCCGATGGTCGAAGAGCTCCTGGGCATGGACCTGGGGAAGGCCCTCGAGATGGCCCGAGAGAAGTTGGACGCCGGCGCGGTCCAGGAGCTTCTCGTCGAGCGGGTCGTAGGTCGGAGGGTGCGCCTGATGGGCCGCCCGGTGCCCGGAGAGTGGGGGCTGACGTTCTTCGTCGACCGGACGCTCCCCGTCCCCGCCTGGGCGGAACGCGAGGCTCAGCGGCTGCTCGACCACCCTGAGGCCGCGCTGCGGGAGGACCCCGCATGACTTCTATGCAGCCATCCTCGGGAGGCCCGAACGCGCCTGCGGGTGGAACTGCGGAGACGCGGCCCGATGGAGGGCGCCCGGGCGACGGTCGCCCGACTCGCCCCCGTGAGGTCGCCTGGCGGATCTTTGCCCACGAGCTCACCTCGTCCTCCCTGCAGGAGCGCGGGGAAGGAGAGAAGGCGACGACCCATGTCCTGACCCCGTTGGGTGCCCGGGTGGGCCGACTGCTGATGGTCGGTTCCCTCGGCCAGATCGAGCGCGTGGGAGAAGGGCCCATCCCGCTCTGGCGCAGTCGTCTCAGCGACCCCACGGGCGGGGTCTCCGTCACCGCCGGCTCCTACCACCCCCGTGCGGCCGCGTTCCTCGCGCAGGCGAAGGCGCCGGTGCGGGCGGTCGTGGTCGGCAAGCCTCACCTCTTCGTCGGGCGGGAAGGGGTCCCGGTCGTCTCCGTTCGCGCGGAGGTCATCGCCCCCGTCGGTCCGCTGGAGGAACGGGCCTGGGTGGTGGAGACCGCCCGCGAGACCCTTCGGCGCATCGCCCTCTCCGTGGAGCTTGCGTCGCGGTCCTCCGAAGGCGCCACCCTCGACCCCGCGCGTCCCCTCCCGGGATTCCCACGTCGGCTCGTGGCCTCGGCGGTTGCGGTCCGGGGGCGTTACCCGGCCCCGGAACCCGAGAGGTTCCGAGCTCCGGTCCTGACGGCCTTGCGGGCTGTCGTGTCGTCCGCCGCCTCGTAGGGGACGTCCGGACCCGCTCCGACCGGGACCGGGGGCACGGGACGGAGCGTTGGCGATCCCCTGAGGGGGGTCACCGGCGAAGCTATCCCCCTGTGCATCGTCTCGGTCGTCCGTGGAAGCCCTTGCGGCGGGCGGTCCGCGAGGTCCGGAGGCCTGCCCCGGCCGTCCGGAGGCCTCCCGTCAGCTCTACGAGGCGATCGGCCGCGCCCGGGAGGGACGCGGATCGACATGGCTCCTGACCGGTGCACCGGGGATAGGCAAGTCGTTCTTCCTCGACTGGGTCGCCAAGGAGGCCGCCGGAGCCGGCTTCGGTGTGCTGCGGTGCGGTTTCCCCGACCGGGCGGCGCCTCCGCTCGCACCCCTCACCAAGGCGCTCGACGGTCTCGTGGACGGCGGCGGGGATCGGCCCCACGGCCCCCGCGCCCCTACGCCCCCCGCGCTGACGATCCTCTCGCACATCCGCGCGCTCATTCGAGCGACCGCGGAGCGCCCGGTCGCCCTCCTCCTCGACGATGCGCACCGTGCGGACCCCGAGTCGGTCATCGCCTTCCAGCTCTTCTCCCGGGCGTTCGGTGGGCTGCGCGGGATCATGGTCGGCACCCTCGCGGACCGCACCGTCGAGGACGGCCCGGAAGGGGGACCTCTCTGGGAACGGACCCTGGAGCTCCTGAGCGACGAGGGGACGATCCGCAGGCTCCCGCTCGAGGGATTGGACGGGCCGGCATGTCGTGGGGTCATCGAGGATGCGGCGGGAGGGGAGCTCTCCGGCCCGGAAGGCGACGAGCTCGTGGAGGGGCTCGTCGCCCGCACCGGCGGCAACCCGCTCTTCCTGAGGGAGATTGTGACGTTGCTCAAGGACCAGCATCAGCTCCTGGTGGAGGGGGGAAAGCTGCGGCTCTCCCCGGTCCCGTTCGTCGAGGGTGGGAGCCCTATCGGAGGCGGATGGGGCAGGTTCCCCCTCCCCCCGACGCTGCGTCGTCTCGTCCTCTCACGTCTGGACCATGTCCTTCCCGCGGACCTGCTGCTGCTCCAGACCGCGGCTCTGATCGGGGGACCCTTCGACCTGCTCCCGCTGGTCGGCGTACTCTCCAGGACCCTGCGGGACGTCCGCGCGACCTGCCGAGACCTGGAACGCCTGGGTCTCGTTCGCCCCTGCGGGGGCACGGAAACGACGGCGGCGGGGGCGGGCGAAGCCGGCGAGGAGGCCTGGGAGTTCTCGCACGACCTGGTCTGGGAGGTGGTCCTACGGGACGCCTCCAACTCGGACCTGCGAACCACGTCGCGGAAGCTGGCGGGATGGTGGAGCGCGAACCGCCCCGAGGAGGTGGAGACCATCGCCCGCCTTTTCCACGACGCACAGGAGCCCCTCGAGGGTCTTGCGCACGTCCGGGAGGCCATCGATCGCGCGCTTCGCAGCGAAGCGACGGCGGCGGCGGAGACGTACTTCCGGTGGTACTTCGACCTGCTCGCCCTCGTGGGGGACCGACATGGGGAACTCCCCCGAGAGGCCCTCGGGCTCGTGGACGGACTGCTCGTGCGCCGTCTGCGCCGTGAGACTCTGGCGGTGCTCGAGGAGCTGGAGAGGGCCTACCCGTCCGAAGAGATGCATTGGGAGGTGGGCTGGCGGCAGGTCCACGTGCTGGTCTCCTTCGACCTGACGCAGGCGGAACGGAAGCTCGACGAGCTCTCCCGAGAGCTCGAGACCGTCACGAACGACCGTCGAGGGGTGCGACCGGCCCAGCTGGCCTTCGTTCGATGCGAGGTGCTGGGGGCCCGGCTGCGGTGGCCGGAGTCCATCGCGGCGGGGATCGAGTCGCTCGCGTTGTGGGGGGATCTCAGTTCCGCCTGGGAGAAGGGCCGCACGTTGTACGAGGTCGGATGGGCCCAGCTGATGCTCGGCCGCCTGCCGGCCGCCCGGGAGTTCTTGGAGGAGCTGAGGGCCTTGACCCTGCGCACCGAGGCCCCGGCTCTGATGGCCACGAGCCTCGTCTTTGAAGGGACCCTCTCGCTGATGGAGGGGAACCTGCGGGCCGCGTCGCGGGCCTACGAGGAGGCCAGCACCCGTCTTCTCGAGCTGGGCGCAATGGAGGGGTACGGCATCGCGAAGAACAACCTCGCCGAGGTCCTGGTCCACCAGGGGAAGCTGGAGGAGGCCCGAGCGGCGCTCGCGGAGGCCGAGCTGGTGGGCGGCCGCTTTGGCTACCCTCGAGTGGTCCAGGGATGCGCCCTGAAGTGGGCGTGGCTGGATGCTTTCGAGGGCCGCTGGGCCGACGCGCTCCTTGCCCTCGAGGACGCCCAGAAAGGCGCGCGCGACGGGGACTTCGATGAGGAGCTCCTCGAATCCCAGCTCCTCCACGCGTGGGCCGTCGGTTGCGCCGGGGCCCCCGAGGTCGGGCTCCGGGAGCTTGAGACCGTCCGGAAGGCGTCGGAGAAGCTCCAACCCCACGTTCGCCCCTGCCTCTTCCGGGTCGAGGGTGAGCTACTAGAGCTCGCGGGCCGCCCAGGTGCCCGAGAAGCGCTGGAGCGTTCGCTCGAGTCCGCGCGACGTTTCTCCGGTCCCGAGGGACAGGCCGGTGCGCTCCGTTCGATCGCACGCTGGGAGCGGCGGCACGGGGGCATCCAGGCCGCGGAAAAAGCGGAAGCCGAGGCCTCGCGGATCCTGGGTGGGACGGGCGGGGAGGGCGGGGGAAGGCCCCCCCTGCCTCACGGATGAGGCTCCCCGGACTCGGCGCCTCGATTCGTAGTATTTATACCCCCTTCTGTTTGCGCGGCCTCGGGGATGATGAGCACCTGTCTCGCCGATCTGGTGAAGAGACCTGCGACGTTCTGACCCAGGGCACTACACACTGCGTACATGGCCGAACGACCTGAGAAATTCCCCTGGCTGGGGTTCATCGTACTCGCCGTCATTCTCGTGGCCTCCGCCGGAGGCGGATACTACGCGATCACCCAGACGGTGCTCAAGCCCAAGCCGGCGCCCAGCGTCCTGATCGTGTCGGAGGGGGACAACGTCACAGTGAACTACGTCGGGATATTCGGCAGTGGCATCGACAAGGGGAAGGTCTTCGACACCTCCCTGCTCTCCGTCGCACGCGACAACGCCAGCTGGCCGAAGGCGTTGAGCTTCGGCTTCCGGGGCGCGAGCGGGTACACGCCGCTCAAGGCCCACGTGGGCCCGCAGTCGTTCGGCTCCTACACCAGCCTCATAACCGGGTTCTGGACCGCGATGGTCGGTCTCCCCGGGAACCAGACGATCACCACGGTCATCCCCCCCGGCCAGGGGTACGGGTTTGCCGATCCCGCGAAGATCATGACCTTCCCGATGAAGCAGACCGTCCCGATGCTCTACACCTACACCCCAGCGCAGTTCGCCTCCACCTACTCGGGGATCCCCGCGCAGCCCCTCGAGACGTTCCTCGACCCGCATTGGGGCTGGAACGACACGATCCTTTCCGTGAACTCCACGGCCGTGGTTCTCGAGTACACTCCGAACGTGGGGGAGCACATCAGCCCCCTGGGATGGACGGACGTCGTGACCGGGGTCAGCAACACGGTGAGCCCGACGGGCTTGATCACCTTCGTCAACGACCTCGTCCCGCTCGACGTGGGACAGGTCCAGGGCGTGGACTGGCAGCAGGGTGGCGGGCAGTTCTACCTCACGAACGTCAACCCGACGGCGGGCACCTACACCCTCGACTTCAACACCGAGGTCACCGGCAACACCCTGATCTTCGAGATCACGGTCGTCGACATCCTGCCCCCGGCCTGAGCCCGGTCGCGGACTCCTTGTCCGCACTCGCCCTCTCTCAACCCAGGGCTCCTCGATGGAGCGCCCTTTCACCTCACCATAGCTGGACCTCTGGGGACGGAGGAGGGACCTCGGCAGGTCCTTCGAAGGGCGGGTCCTCAGGTTTCGGCGGAGGGCCCTTCACCATCTGACTTCGTCGACGTCGAAGGAGCACGGTCGCCGCGGCCAAGAGCAGGAGGGTGACCACGCCCACGACAAGCAGGAGGATGAACGGCCACGTCGGCGGGCCCGTGATGGGAGGAGGAGGAAGAGCGGAGAAGCTGGCGGAGAGCGTCCCGTTCCCCGAGACCGAGACCGTGGCGTTCAACCCGTTCACCGACTCCAGCACCAACCCACCGGAGACCGACCAGCCCAGGAAATTGCGTCCGGCGCAGAGCGACACCGTCGCGGGGTAGGTGCCGATGGGAACCGCCACGCTCGGGGACGGGCTGTAGGGAGGCTGCGAATCGAAGGGACTCCCGTTGAAGGTGACCGGTCCACAGGACGCGGGCACGACCACGAGCGTGACCAGCGGGTAGTCCTCGAAGATGGCCAGCAGGGTCCCGTTGGCCGAGACCGTAACCGTTGTTGGACTGCTCGCGATCGGGGAGACGCTCACCCCGCTCGCCCCTGACCAGCCGGCAAAGATGTGCGCTTGGCACGCGCGGATCCCGGCGGTGTAGGCCCCTGGGACCCAGGGGTTCATGTCGTACCCGTTCGAGGCCTCGAGCGTGCCATCGAAAGTGATCGGCCCACAACTGCCGGGCCGAACGAGGAACTGGACGATGGGGTACGGGGAGAACGCCACCTCGAGCGAGGCGCTCCCGCCGACCGTCACTCCACCCGCTCCCAAGGACGCAGCTCCCGTGGCCGTGATCTGCCCCAGCGCCCAGCCGGGCGCAGGTTGGGCGGAGAGCGGGAGCGTCCAGCCCTCGAAGAACCATCCCGTCGCTCCGGACCCGAACACTCCCCCGCTCTGGGAGCCGCCCAGACGTGGCGGTGCGTTGACCGCGAGAACCCCGTGCCCGGCGGTGACCACGACCTGCACGGGCCAGGCCGGGAACCCGTAGGTCTCTCCGCAGTACGTCGCCGCACCCCGACAGCCGGGGTCCGTCAGGACCGCGAAGCCGTCGACGGGGTCATCCGCGAGGGGGCCCTCCATCCCCGGCAGGGTCGAGGGGAACGCTCCCAGAGCGGGGTCGGTCAGGTTCTTCCAGGCCCCGCTAGAGTACGTCCACGTCTCGTTGAGGTCGCTTCGACCGAGCGAATCGGTGGGCCGGCCGTAGACCATGACCACTGCCCGGAGGCTCGAGACGTAGGCGAGGTCCACGTCCTGCCGAGGGGTCGGGGCGTAGGTCAGGTTGAGCGAGCTCCAGGTCCCGTTCCGGAAGGTCCAGGTGGTGGACTGGCGACCGGCAGAGTCGTTCCAGAACCCGAAGAAGACCACGTAGCCGTCGCTGACGTCGTAGGTGAGCTCGACGTCGGCGTTCGGGCTCGGGATGACCTTCGAGGGCGGCAGCGGCGTCCACGTTCCCCCGCGATAGGTCCAGGTGGTCGTCCACGGTGAGGAATAGGTCTGGAAACCTCCGTACATCACGATGTATCCGTCCGCGGCGTCGTAGGTCATCCCCGCGTCCGTCGCCGGTGGGGGTGTTGCCTTGAGGGTCGGGGTCAGGTTCGTCCAGGTGCCGTGCGAGAACTTCCACGTGTCCCCCAGGACGACCGAGCCCGACTCCCCTCCGAAGAGGAGCACGTAGCCATCGGCGGCGTCGAACGCCATCGCGGTTTCTTGTCGAGGCGACGGAGCCGTGCTCGTCACGAGGCTGGTCCACGTACCCGCGCGGTACGTCCAGGTGGTGCCGGTCTCGTCGAAGAGAACTTCGTAGCCATCCGCGGCGTCCCACGCCATCGCTCCCGTGAGACCCCCGGGTCCGGAATCGTTGTTCGCGAGCTCGACGGGGGTCCACGCCGGCGAGGCGAGCGCCGCAGAAGCCGGTCGGTCGAGCTCCGCCGGGAGACTCGCGGTCCGGATTCCCGCGGGGAGCGCCCTGCTGCTCCGTTCTACGGAGACGGTCGGGACGGACTGGCCCGCGGGATGCGAGGCCGCCACCAGGTCATTGTTCGAGGAGAACAGGAGTAGAAGGAGGATCAGCAGCGCCGTCACTGAGACCGGTCCCACGTCGCGCGTTACGGTTCCGCGGGCGACCGTGGACATGAGTTGACACTAGGCCGCCACCCTGGCTTAACCCTCGTGCCGCCGCTCGCGCGGGCCAGCCGGGTCAGAGGGCGATCTTCCCGTTCTTGAAGAGGGTCTTGAGATTGTCCTCGGCCGTGCGCGAGATGATCTCCTCGTTCCGGGTCATCTGACGGACGGAACGGTTGTGCTCATCGAGGAGCTTCCTCGCCTCGTTCTTCCGGTCCCTCGACTGGTGGAGCAGTCCCATGACGCCCTTCTCGAGGTCGCGGATCTCGTCGCTGACCTTGTCGACCTTGCTGATGAGCTCGGCCCGAGCTTTCCCCTTCGCCCGGATCTCCGCGACCAGGTGACCGACCTCGGTGAGTCGGCTCTTCACCAGGCCCATGACCTCGTCGCGGCGACGGAAGAGCTTCTCGACCTCGACCGAGATCTCCTCGTCGCGCTTCCGGGCGGCGTCCATCTCCTCCCGGAGGCTGTGGATGGTCTCGTCCTTGGCCTTCCACATGGTCTGGTTCTTCTCCGCCTCTCCGAGCTGGGCCCGCAGGGCACGGATGTGGTCGATGAGCGCGTTCTCCTCCTTCAGAGGCATCGCGGTCGTCTGCTGCTTCTTCTCCAGCGCCGCGATCTCCTGGACCAGCCGGTCGGGACGGGGGCGACCCTTGCGGTCGTGCCCATCGCCCTCCTCGCGCAGCTCGATGCGCAGCGCGTCCATCCGGCCCCGGAGCTTCTCTCGCTCCGAGCGCAGCTCTCCCGCCTTCTTCCCGAGCTCGCGGAACTCCTGATGGAGCACCTCGACCTCCTGATGCAGGGGTGCGCGCCGGTTCTGCAGGTCGAAGGCTTCCTCGGCCAGACGGCGGGCGAGGGCCAGCATCTCCGCACGTCGCTCCTTCATCCCTCGGAGCTTGTACTCGCCCGAGCGGATGTTCTGCCAGAGCTCCTTCTCTTGCCCTTCCTCCTCCTCGGAGAGAAGACCGCCTCGAGATGGCACGAGAGGTCCAGCCCCTCACCCCGTTAATACGGTTACCTACTCTTGGCGGAACGAGGGGGTCTCTTACGGCGGTGGGGCGCCCCTGAGGCACGTCCGGCAAGCTGCAATATCTGGGTGGCGACGAGGGCCGCCGGGACCCCTCCATCGATGTTGACCACCGCCAGGGGCGCGCATGACTGCAGCATGGACGTGAGCGCCCCCTCGCCGGCTCCTCCCCGGCCGTAGCCCTGGGAGGTCGGGACCCCGATCACCGGACGGTCGACGAGACCCGCGACCACTGTGGCCAGGGCGCCCTCGCGACCGGCGCAAACGATGTAGACCGAGGGTCGCGCAGCGGCCAACCGGGGCAGCTCGCGGAGCAGGCGATGGATCCCCGCCACGCCCACGTCGTGTGACGTGATCACCTCGGATCCCAGCGCCTCAAGGACCAAGCGCACCTCTTCCGCGACGTGGGCGTCCGCGGTCCCTGCGCTGATGAGGGCCGCCCGGCGACCTGCGAGCGACCGCTCGATGCTGTCCCGGTTGAGCAGGGCGAGTCGGGGCCCCGTGTGGATCTCGAGGTCCCAGCCCTCGAGCCGGTGCCTTTGGAGCGAACGGAGCTGCGGCCGGGTCAGCCTGGAGATGATGACGCCCGCCCCGGAGCGACGCAGCTCGACGAGAAGCTCCTCGAAGTGTTCGAGCGACTTCCCCTCCCCCAGCAGGATCTCGGGGAGCCCGGTGCGGGAGGCCCGGGGAAGGTCGAACTTGGCGTGCTTTCCTCCGGGAAGATATCCCTGTTCCAGAAGGCGCGCAGCCTTGGCGATGGAGAGATCCCCGCTTCGGACCGCCCTCAGGATGTGTTTCACCACGGCCGCGCTCTCGACCCGTGGCCGCAGGAGGGCTTGATGCGGCCGTCGGACCGAACCCGTCAACCGGGAGCGTTCAAATAGACCTCCCTCCTCGGTCGGCCGCCAGTCCTATGCCGATAGGTTTCGAACTCACCCCGGATCAGAAGGAGCTCCAGACCCTCGCCTCCAAGTTCGCCCGCGAGGAGATGGCTCCCCGGGCGTCGGAGTGCGACAAGAAGGCCCTCTTCCCGGAGGACATCTATCGCCGGGCGTTCGATCTCGGCCTCATGAACCTCAACGTTCCGACCGAGTACGGCGGGAGCGGGCTCGCGCTCCTAGACCAGTGCATCATCACCGAGGAACTGGCCTCCGCCTGCGGTGGGATGACCACCTCGATCCTCGCGAACTGCCTCGCGATCCAGCCGATCAACCTGGGGGGAAGCCCGGAACAGAAGGAACGGCTGCTCAAGCCCTTCTGTTCGTCCTACCACCTCGCGTCGTTCGGGCTCACCGAACCTTCCGGTGGGAGCGACGCGGCGGCGCTGAAGACCCGGGCGGAGCGCCGGGGCAACCACTACGTCCTGAACGGCCAGAAGTGCTTCATCACCAACGCTCCGCAAGCGTCGCTGTTCACGATCTTCGCCACCATCGACCCCGCCAAGCGCGACAAGGGGATCTGCGCCTTCGTCGTGCCGCGCGACACTCCGGGCCTCTCCATCGGTAAGGAGGAGGACAAGATGGGGCAGCGCGCCTCCTCCACGGCCACCGTCATCATGGAGGACGTCAAGGTCCCTCTGGAGAACATGCTCGGTAAGGAGGGCGAGGGGTTCAGGATCGCGATGCAGACGCTGGACTCGACGCGCACGCCCATCGGCGCGCTGGCCGTCGGGATCGCCCGCGCGGCTCTGGAGCAGGCGTCCAAGTATTCGCTCCAGCGCACGTCCTTCGGCAAGAAGATCGCGGAACACCAATCCATCGCCGCGAAGATCGCGAACATGACCATCGAGCTGGACGCCTCCCGTCTGCTCACCTGGAGAGCGGCGTGGCTCGTCGACCAGGGTCACCGCGCCTCGCTCGAGAGCTCCATCGCGAAGTGCTTCTCCTCTGACGCCGCGATGCGGATCTGCGACGAAGCCATCCAGATCTTCGGCGGCTACGGGTACATGCGGGACTACCCCGTCGAGAAGTACCTTCGCGACGCCAAGCTCTGCCAGATCTACGAGGGCGCGAACGAGATCCAGCGCCAGGTCATCGCGCGCGAGTTCCTCAAGCGATTCGCTTGAACGGGGGGGCCGAGGGTGGACGTCATCGTCTGCGTCAAGCACGTTCCTGACGCCGAGACCCGTCTCCGCGCGGCGTCGAGCGGGAAGTGGATCGACCCGGACGGGGTCAAGTTCACGGTCAACAACACGTACGACGAGGCGGCCGCCGAGGAAGCTCTCCGCCTGAAGGAGAAGTGCGGGGCCAAGTCGGTGCGCGTCATCACCGTCGGTCCCGCTCGCGCGGAGGAAGCGCTCCGCTACGTGCTTTCGATGGGCGCGGACGAGGCGACCCACATCGAGACCCCTCCGGACGCCCAGTTGGACCCGCTCACGATCTCCCGGCTTCTGGCCGGCGTCATCAAGACCCTGCCGCACGACATCGTCATGGTCGGGAAGCAGGCCGCGGACGACGAGGCCGGTGTCGTCGGCAGCGCACTCGGCGCCCTCCTGGGGCTCCCGAGCTACGCTTTCGTGACCGAGCTCAACCCCGACGCCACGACCAAGACGCTGAAGATGCGTCGGTACGTCGAGGGGGGCGAAGAGCACTTCAATGGCCCCTTCCCGGCGGTAGTCTCTCTGCTGAAGGGAGCGGCCGATCCGCGCACTCCAACGCTTCCCAACATCCTGAAGGCGAGGAAGAAGCCCCTGACGAAGGTGCCGCTCGCTGACGCCCAGGCGAAGGCCCAAGCGTTGCCCGGGGCCCCTGTGGCCGGTACGGTCCGTTCCTTCGTGCTCCCCCCGCCGAAGACGGGGGCCAAGATGGTCGAGTTCCAGACCCCGGAAGAGGCCGCGGAGAAGCTCGTGAAACTGCTCCGCGAGGAGGCGAAGGTCCTCTGACGCTCAATCTTCTCGTCCTGACGGACCAGCGCGATGGCTCGCTCAAGGTCTCCTCCTTCGAGGCGGTGTCCGAGGCCCGGCGACTCTCCGCGAAGGCTGGCGGAGGGCAGGTCGTGGTAGGGCTTCTAGGGAGTGGGCTCTCTGCCGCCGCCGAGGCCGTCCGTGCCTACGGACCGGACCGGGTCCTCGTCGCCGACGATCCCCGCCTGAAGGCCTTCTCGGCGCAGGGCTATTCGGCGGTCGCCGCCAAGATGCTCTCATCGCTTCCCGAGCCCCGTGCGGTCCTCGCTCCCGCGACGGCCATGGGCCGTGAATTGCTGCCTCGGCTTGCGATCGAGGTCGGAGGCACCGTCGCACCGGACGCGACCGACGTCGTTCCACGCGAGGGGGGCGGTCTCGTGGTCACGCGACCCGTCTTCGGGGGTCGCGCCACCCTCGTCGTCGAGCTTCCCACAATACCCTGCGTATCGCTCCGACCCAACGCCTTCGCCGCCGAGAAGAGTCCCGGGGCGTCGACCAAGACCGAGCCTTTCCCTGTGGGCGACCTTCCGGCCACGGCGACGTCCGTGGTGGTCGAGAAGACCGTCGTGACCCGCGGGGACACCCCTGAGCTTACGGAGGCGCCGATCATCGTCTCGGGCGGCCGGGGGATGAAGGGACCGGAGAACTTCGCCCTGGTCGAGAAGCTCGCGAGGGTCCTGGGCGCCGGTGTGGGGGCCTCGCGCGCGGTCGTTGACGCGGGCTGGCGTCCGGCGTCGGAACAGGTCGGACAGACCGGGAAGACCGTCTCCCCGAACCTCTACGTCGCCTGCGGGATCTCCGGGGCGATCCAGCACCTCGTGGGCATGTCGAGCTCGCGGTGCATCGTCGCCATCAACAAGGACCCGGCAGCTCCCATCTTCAAGGTGGCCAACTACGGGGTCGTCGGGGACGCCCTCACCATCCTGCCCGCGCTCACCGCGACCATTGCGCGATCGAAGGGTCTCCCGAATCCCTGAACCTTAGCCCCGGCGCGCGTCGCGGGCCCCTCGGCACTCCAACGACCGTCCTCTCGGCTACCGGTCGTCTGCGGACAAGCCTCTTAGGTGAGGTCGGACCTAGCGTCCTCGCGTGTCGCCCGCGGTCACCCCGGCCCCACTTGTTCCCGGAACGGACGGCGAGTACTCCCTGGCACGCCCGGCGGATGCGCTCGAGTCCGCCCTGTTGCTCACGCACCGTTTCGGACGGGAGGACGTTCGAGAGGCCGTCATCGCCCAGATCGCTGCGGGTTGGGTCCTTCTTGGAGACGGGGACAAGGCCCTTCCCCTGGCCGACCGCATCCCTCCCGGGCAGGACCCCTTCGGGAACTCCGCGTGGGGCGCTCTCCATCGCATCTGCGCCGCCCAGGTGCACGCGGCCGTAGGGGCGGTGGACACCGCTCTCAAGGAGATGGAGGAAGGGCTCAACCGGCTCAAGCAGGTCGCGCCGAACGAGCGGGTGCACGTCATCCTGGAGGTCGCCGAGGCGATCCGGGCCGCCCACGAGATGACCGGCGACCCCCGTTTCGCGGCGTTCCCGGCTCGCCTGAGGGAGCTCTTCCATGGCGCAGAGGAACGGGCCGCATCGGACCGCGCGGCCGTGCGGGTCCATCTGGCCGTCTTCCGGCCCGAGCCCGCAAGGGCGATCGTGGAAGCCGGCGTCGAACCTCTGCGTGCTGCTCCCAAGCCCATCGAGGGGGACGTGCCCGCCTACCAGCTCGAGACGTTGGCCGAGTACACCGAGGAGACGGGGGACCGCTCGCTCCTCGGGGGAGCACTCGAGCTCCTGCCCAAAGTGGGGACGGCCCACCAGCAGTTGAGGGCCAAGGCCTCCCTGGGCCGCGCGCTTCGCGAGGTGGGCGATCTGCTCGCTGGAGAGCGCCTCCTTCGGGAGGCCCAGGGCGACCTCCCCTCCCTTCCTCCCGGCGAGCGTGTCCTTGGTGCGGTCCACATCGCGCGGGTGAGCGCCAGGGACGGGCACCTGGCGGGAGCGGACGCCCTGCTCCAGTGGGCGCGTTGGCAGCTGACCCAGATCACGCCCAAGGAGGACCAACCGATGTATCGACGGCGCCTGGCGAGCGGCTTCGCCCACGTCGGCGCCCACCTGGGAGACCCCGCGCGGATCGAGAACGGGCTCGCGCTTCTCCGGGGCATACCCCCGGGGCTCGAACAGGACCTGGCGCTGGAGTCGGTGGGGCGTTGCCTCGTCGCGTACGCCACGCTTCAGCCGCGGATGCTGAGGCGGCTAGACCGTCTGGAAGCTCGCGTGGGAACCTCTCCGCCGTGGGGATTCAAGGGCCTCGTGGCCGAGACCCGGGAAGCCCTCGCCGCGGGGGCCGTCCCCTCCGCCCGTCAGGCCTACGGACGGGCGCGCAGGGCGGTCTTCCATCACATCCAGGAGGTTCCCGACATGGAGGAGCTCTGGAGGCTGATGAAGCAGCTTCACGAGTCCTTCACGCACTGGGACCCGAGCTGGGGGAACAAGGGTGACTTCGTCCGTCTCCTGGACGAGGCCCAGGCCGCGCTGAAGGTGCGCGACTGGAGGACCCTGCGCGACCGTCTTCGGCGGGCCCAACACATGCTCAGTCAGCGACGGGCCGCTACGGCCTCCCCCGCCTCGCCCTCGCAAGAGGGGACCTGAGCGGATCTCCGACCAAAGAGGGCGGCGGAAACCGGAGCCCGGTGCGGGCGGGTCTCAGACCTCGCGCGCGGAGTCGACCAGGTCCCGCAGGAGCGGCATCCAGCCCACCTTCGAGGAGATCGCAGTTCGGAGGGCGACGCCGGCCACGGCAGGGTGGCCCGAGGGCCCCGCCGTCATCCAGTCATGGAAGAGCTGGGTGAGCATCTCGGGGTACTCGGAGTAGATCCTGGAGTTCCATTTCACACGGTCCATTCCTGCGAACCGCTCGAAGTCCGGCAACACGTGGGCCCGGACGAGCCGGTCCCCGTAAGCTGAGAGCTTCGAGGAGGAGAAGTCCTTCGAGCTGAGCGCGTCGAGCGCGGTGTCCGCCGCCAGGATCCCGCTGCGTGCCGCGTAGCTCATTCCCTGGATCACGATCCCGTTGGAAAAGACGAAACCCGCCGCGTCCCCCGCGACGAGATAGCCGTCCCCCCACAGCCGGTCCGGCCGGGAGGCGTAGCCGTCTGGGATGAGCTTCGCGCCGTACTCCACGAGCTCGCCTCCTCTCACGAGCGGCTCGATCGCAGGGTGCAGTTTGAACCGCTCGATGATCTCGTGCGAGGCGACGCCCCGGCCTTTGAGCGAGCCCAGCTGGACGATCATGCCCAGCGACAGGGTGTCCCGGTTCGTGTAGAGGAACCCGCCCGCCATGATCCCTGGAGGCAGGAATCCGAGGACCCACTCCTGGGCCCGGCCTTCCGTGCCCTGCACCCCGAAACGGTCCTCGATGACGCTCGGGTCGAGCTTGTACACCTCCTTCACGCCGACCTCCGTGTGGTCCTCCGGAAGGCGCTGCTGGCCCTGGTTGGCGCGCGGCGGGTTCCCGCGACGGATCTCGGTGCCGAGGGTCGTCCGGGAGTTGTAGCCGTCCGTGACGATGGTGACCGGGGCGGTCATCACCTCCCCGCTCTGCACCACTCCGCGAACCTTGCCGTTCTCGACATGCAGCTTGTCCACCGGGACCGCGCTCACCAGCGTCGCTCCGGCCTCCTCGGCCTTCTTGGCCAGCCAGGCGTCGGTCCTCGCCCGCAGCACGGAGTGCGCGTTGTAGGGCGGACGGGACCAGCTCTCGTCGCGGTACTCGAAGCTGAGCGCCTTATCGTTGGTCAGGAACCCGAACCGCTTCGAGACGATGTGCCGCTCGAGCGGCATCTCCTCCTGCCACTTGGGCAGGATGGGGTCTAGGTCGTGGCCCCAGAGTATCCCTCCAGAGAGGTTCTTCACACCCGGTTCCGCGCCACGCTCGAGCAGGAGGGTGTTCGCCCCCTTCTGGGCGAGCCGGATCGCTGCGGAGCACCCCGCGAAGCCGGCCCCCACGACGATGGCGTCGAAGTCGTCCCCCATGGCCCGGTGGGCCGAGGTCTTTCGGGCGATAAAGGGCGCGGGCGAACGTCGCCCCGTTCAACGAGCGGGGGGCACCAGTCCGCGCAAGCGCTGCTGCGCTTCCTCGATGGTCCTTTCGAACTCGATGGGGCGAGGCACCCCGGGCCACTCTTCGTTGCCCATGGCCTGGCGGTTGCCCCCGAACTCGGCGCTGATCCGGACCGTGCCGTATCTGAAGAGCCTCTGCCAGATCTTCTGGCTAACGTCCACCCCACGCACCTGAAGGAGCTGGACCTCGTCGTAGTCCCTGCCCAGGATCCCGCTCTGGCGGATGACCCGGGTGCTGGTCACGACGTACACCGTGCTGGCGTAGTGCAGCCAGCGTACGCCGAAGTAAAGGATCCCGATGATGAGCAGAACGACCGCCGTGATCTCGTACGCGCTGACGAGTGACGCGCTGGGGTTGGATTGGGACAGGGGGCCCGGGAGCGCCGGGACGAACCCGAGGGCGGCCGCGTTCGTCGCCGACTTGAGGATCATGAGGTCGAGCACGACGATCACCGCAAGGACCAGCGTGGGGACCGGCAGGTAGGTCCATCGCGTGGGACGGGTCTCCCAGAGCAGCTTCTCGCCCTGGGTCATGTACGTCGCTCGCAGGAAACGAGGGAACTTCGTGTCGAGAGATACCGACGGTCGGGGGATATCCGGGATCACCGGCGGAGGAGGGACCGCCGAGGGGCCGATATCTCCGGTAGGGGTTCGGGCGGAAGAGGAGCTCCCCACTCCCGGGCCCGGAGGCAGACCCTGAGACCCTTGCGGACTCGGTGTCGACATGTTCTCTCAGATGGAGAACTCTCCGCTTTATACCTAGGTGGTGGACCCGGGGCGGCGGTCGGGGCCCCCTGACCGCACGCGCACTCCTCGGCTTCAAATGCGAGGGGGGGTCCCAGGGTCCGGATGGGGATCACCGACTGCCACGTGCACATCAACCCCGTCTGGGAGATGCTGCCCGTGGCTCGTGCCACCATCTCTGACCACCATCAGGACTTCCAGCAGATCGAACGCTACCTTCGCGAGCCCGAGCTCTTCCTCGCCTACATGGACCGCTGCGGGGTCGAGCGGTCGGTGCTCATCAATTACGTGAGCCCCGAGGTCATCGGCTACACGGAGAAGGCCAACGACTTCGTGGCCGACTACGTGAGGACCGACCCCAAGCGGCTCGTGGCGGTGGGGTCCGTCCATCCCCGACGCCATACCGACCCGTTGCGCGCGATCTGGGAGCTTCGGGAGAAAGGCATCCGGGGGATCAAGCTGCACCCCTCGCATCAACTGTTCGCCCCGAACGAGTACACTCCGGACCGCGGGAACAACACGCAGCTCGGAGCCATCTACCGCGCGTGCGAGGAGCACCGGCTCCCGGTCATCTTCCACACCGGGACCTCGATCTTCCCTGGCGCAAGGAATCGGTACGCCCAGCCGATCCTTGTGGAGGACGTGGCGATCGACTACCCCGACCTCACGATCGTCCTCGCGCACGGGGGACGTCCGTTCTGGACGGAAGAGGCGATGTTCCTCACCCGACGCTTCAAGAACGTCTACCTCGAGGTCTCGGGGGTCCCCCCCGAGAAGCTGCTCAGCTACTTCCCCGACCTGGAGCGGCTTTCGGACCGGGTCATCTTCGGGAGCGACTGGCCAGGGCCGGGGGTCAAGGACGTGGCGGACAACCTCGCGCGGTTCGCGAAGAGCGGCCTTTCGGCAGAGACCCGGGAGCGCATCCTCACGCACAACGCGGAGCGGGTCTTCCCGCGGTGAGCCCCGCTTGAAATAGTCCGGCTCTTCTCGGAGCCCTCGTGCAGGACGGAGCACCCCCCCAGAAGGTGGCTCCACCCCCGGACGGCGAGGAGCCGGAAGACGGGGAGGAGGAGCCCTCAGATGCCCCGGCTGCGCCCGCGCCTGGGGCCGGCCAGAAGGTCATCGACGCGGGGGAGGAGATCGGTCGTCTTCCGCTTCCCCGACGCGACCGAGGGGAGATCTACGCGGTCTCGAACCAGCTCCTAGGCGCCGCCCGCATCCGGGTGATGTGCGAGGACAACGTCTCGAGGATGGGACGGATCACCGGCAAGATGAAGAAGAAAATGTGGGTTCGTGAGGGCGACCTTCTCATCGTCCGGCCCTGGGGCTTCCAGGAAGGGAAGTCCGACATCATCTTCCGGTACAGCCGAACGCAGTCGAACTACCTCTCACGCCACAAGATGCTACCCGCCTCCGTGGACTTCTTTGGCGGGGACCTCCCGCCGGAACCGGAACGGCCCCGACGGAGACGATAGGTCCGACGATGGCCGCACGACCCCTGGACCCCAGGGAGGTCCAGGTCCTCGAGGCCAACGCGGTGGCCCGGGGAGTCTCGATCGACCAACTGATGGACAACGCTGGCCACGCCGTTGCCGCCGAGGCGAGCCGCCACCTGCCGCCTCCTCCTGCCGCCGTCGGGATCGTCTGCGGACTGGGGAACAACGGAGGAGATGGGCTGGCCGCAGCCTCCGTGCTCGCCTCGCAAGGTTACCAGCCCCGTATCTGGCTCATCGGAGAACCGGGCAAGCTGCGCACCGTCGCGGCCCGCCGGCGATGGGACCTGGTCTCGGGCCTTCGCTACGTGAAGGCGGGCGCCCCGACCGCCGCGGACCTTCGCGGCCTCCCCCTCGTCATTGACGCGATGTTGGGCACCGGGGGACGAGGTGCTCCCCGGGAGCCCTACCATTCCGCGATCGAGGAGATCGTCTCCTCAGGGGTCCCGGTGCTCTCGGTCGACCTTCCTACCGGGCTCGGCAGTACCTCCGTTCTCCGCGCGCGCTGGACCGTCGCGTTGGAGGTGCTCAAGGAGGGGATGGACGGACCGGCTTGTGGGGAGGTCACGGTGAGCTCGATCGGCATGCCTCCGGAGGCCCACCGCGAGACCGGAGTGGGAGAGATGGCGCTCTTCCCGGTCCCTTCCCCCGGGACGCGCAAGAGCGACTCGGGTCGCGTCGTGGTGGTCGGGGGAGGCCCGTACGCCGGCGCGCCTTTCCTCGCGGGGATGGGCGCCCTCCGAGCCGGCGCAGACATGGTGATCGTGCTTGTGCCGGGCGCGGTTGCGGACATCGTTCAAGGGTACTCCCCACAACTGATCGTTCGGGCGGTAGGACTCGGGGCGGAGTTCACTGAGGAGGACTCGACGGAGCTTGCGGAGCTCACCTCCAAGGCCCGACCCACCGCGGTCCTCGTGGGCAATGGCGTCGGCGAGTCCCCCGAGACCTTGGGAGGGCTCGAGAAGTTCCTTCAATGGGCCCTCCCGAGCTACCCCTGCGCGGTGGACGCGGATGGGTTGCGCGTCCTCTCGCACCGCGGCGGACGACCCTTCCCTGGGCAATCCGCGACCCGGCTGCTCCTCACCCCGAACCTGAGGGAGTTTGCCCATCTCGCTTCTCCCGAAGCTCGGGCGAGCGAAGCTCCCGGGGAGGAGGATGTGCGCCGAACCGCCGCCCGTTTGAGGGCGACGGTGCTGGTCAAGGGCGCGGTGGACGTGGTCTCGGACGGCGAAGAGACCAAGGTCAATCGGACCCACCATCCGGCGATGGTCGTCGGGGGAGCCGGCGACGTGCTGGCGGGAGTCACGACCTCGCTGCTCGCCAGGGGACTGTCCCCCTTCCAAGCCGGACGTCTCGCGACCTACTGGACGGGTCGGGCCGCCGTGGAGGCGTTCGAGCGGGTCTCCTACGGCCTACTTCCCTCCGACCTGCTCGATCAGCTCGGGCCTGCCTTGAGGCGTGGGCTCGAAGAATTGAGACGGATCTCCGACCCGGGCCGGCCGGTCTCCCCGTCCTCTTCTCCTCACGAGTAGCGCACGCGCCCCTGGATCTCCTGCGCGCGCTCCTCGACCTCGGCATGCCCCTGGGGGAACGCCGCGCGGTACCCGGCGAGGAACCGCGCGAAGAGAGGCTCCGCATCGGAGCAGAGCGTGTTCAGGTCCTCACGGACCAGGTGCAGGTCGACGCCGAGGGCTTCGAGGCTGGCGGCTCGCGCGCCCAGAGAGAGGTCCAGCAGGGCCACGTTGCCCTCGCAGGAGAGGACGTTCGACGCGGTGAGGTCGCCGTGCGAGATCCCTGCGCGGTGGAGCTGTCCCAGGGCGTGGCCCCATTGCTGGCACGCGGTCCCCCGGGTGGCCTCCGTCCCCCCAGCCTCGGTGAGCACCGCGGCGAGGGTGGGTCCCTCGAGCTTCTCCAGCATGAGGGAGGAGGCCTCGAGGTCCACGTCGAGGACCACGGGGGTCCGAACCCCCGCGCGTCGGGCATCCCGCAGCAAGCGCACCTCGGTTCGTAGACGCTCGCCCCTCAGGCGGCGGTCCAGGGCGGGGTGTCGGTAGCGCTTGACCGGACGGGTCTTCCTCACGCACGAGAGCCCGAGGAAGGTCTCCTCTCCGACGACCGCCTCGGCGCCTTCCGCTTGGACGACCAAGGGTCCTACCTCCGGGCGAAGTTCAGGGGGCGGGGTGGCCATTCCCTTGGCGGTGCTTCTCGACCCTGAGGATCGCCTCGCGGGCGATCCGGGCGGCCAGAGCGCTGGTGTTGCCCTGGTCCCAGGGCGGGGAGACCTCCATGATGTCGAGGCCGACCAGGCGGTCGGCGGTAGTGTCGATGATGGTCTTCACATCGAAGGGGGAGAGGCCGAACGGCTCGGGGGTCCCGGTGGCCGGAGCGTAGGCGGGGTCGATGCCGTCAATGTCGAGCGAGATGTAGACCTTCTCGGTACCGAGGTGCTCGACCGCCTTCCGGAGGACCGCGGCGACCCCCTGTTCATGGATGTCGTAGCTCGAGTAGTAGCGCATGCCGATCCGGTCGTTGTCCTGCTTCTCCTCCCGGCACATGGACCGGACCCCGAGGACGACCAGGTGCTTCGCACCGAGGTGCTCGACCATGCGGCGGGCGGAGCATGCGTGGCTGCGTCGGTCCCCCAGGTAGACCTCCCGGAAGTCGAGGTGAGCGTCCAGGTAGAGCACTCCGACGGACTCGTTCTTCTTCAGGGCCTCGACCACCGGGGCGGCGCAGGCATGGTCCCCCCCGAACGTGATGACGAACTTCTCCTCCTCCCAGAGGGGAGCCACGACCTCGCGGACCCCCTTCGCCATGTCCTCCGCGTTGCCAAACTCCTCCGTGTTCCCCATGTCGTGGATCGGCACCTCGGAGAGGTCGATCCCGGTCTCGAAGTTGTAGGTCTCGAAGTTCCACGAGTGCTGCCGGATCGCGTCAGGTCCGAACCGGGCCCCCGGTCGGAACGAAGTGGTCCGGTCGAACGGGACCCCCAGGACCACGTAGCGGGCTTCCTTGAGGTCGGCGTTCGCGTCCGCGAAGGTCGGAAGCTGCATGGCGGTCATCGACGGACGTCGGCCACGCCGGGCACCCTATAAGCCTCCGCCGACCGAGGGCTTCCGTCCCCGTACCCGAACGGAAGCGGAACCGGCGAGAGTACGTCGTGGCTCTCGCCCAACTTCACGGCATGGAGGTCACGATGGCCATGACCACCGTGTCGGAAGCGACCTGCGTGGGGAGGGCGATCCCCGCGAGAAGGTCTGCCTCCGCGAAGTATGCTTCGAGGTAGTTCTGCGTCGCGTTCACCGCGTCGTAGATCGTCCCGTGGCCCGAGCTCAGGTTCTGCTCGACCTCCGCGGGAGAGAGACCTGTCCCGCTCGCGTTCAGCAGCAGTTGCGGGTTCTGAAGGGTCCCTAGATGGTAGGCCACGCCCCCGACGACGAGGAAGGGTATCCCTCCCGTCGTGTCGTAGGTGGACACATAGCTGACCTCCGGGAGTGCGACCGAGGGGATCGAGATCTGTTGATTGTTGGTCCCGACAATGGGGTCCCACGAGAGGATGGGGCTCATGGACCCGGCGCCGGCGAGGTCGATCCCGGGTGTCCCGGGATAGATGTCGGTGGGAGAGGAGGTGGTGTACTGACTTCCCACCCCGATGCCGAATGCCGTCAAGGCCCGGGCGAGCGCCCAGCTCGACGCGTCACAGTACGGGCAGGCGTTCGAGCCCAGGAAGAACACGACAGGTCTCCCCTGGTCCATGAAGGGTTCGCACGTCGCGTTCCCGTGCACATTCCACCCGGCATCGCCCGCTACGGAAGGTCCGGTCGAGAAGCTGCTGACGGGGGCCAACGAACATGAGGCCGTCAGCGGCGTGGGGGTCCGGGTAGCTCCCAGGTAATGCCAACCGACGAGTCCGACCGCCAGCCCGGAGGCGAGGATGACCGCGCCGATCGTCAGAATGGCCAGGCTCCTGTGGGCGGGGGATGACAGGCCTCCGAAGGGCCGCGAGGGCGATGAAGCGCGGCCCCTACGCCGCAGGATCGAGGTACCTGGCACTCCCGCCGCAGCTCCTAAAGTGGGGGTGGTGTCCACGTGCCCCAGGTGCGAGGCGAGGCTCGTCACCGGTCCCAGGAGGAGGACCGGAAGCAGGGCCCCCGTTCCTCGGCGATCCGCTTGGCGGTGCAGGATCCTTAGCCGCGTGCCCGCCGGGACGGGCGAGAGCTCGAACACCACGTTCTCGGGGTCCCCCCGGTCAGGCGTCCACTGAAGCTCGAGGCGTCGGGTCGGCAGGCTCTCCAGGACCGTTCCCCTGACGTGCTGGCGGCGACCGGACTCATCTTGGACCTCGAGGTCGAGGTGCCCCGCAGGTCTCAGCTCGAGAATACCTGGGCCCAACCATCGGGACCGAAGAGCGGGATCGACAAGGTAATTCCAGACCACCTCGGGAGGCGCGGGCAGAACGCGGTCGATCTCGACCGCCCCTCCCTCCAACTCGGGAGCCCCGGCGCTCATGACGCGGTCCCTCCTTTGGGCAGGCGCTTTTTGAGCTCGCGCTCCAGAGCACGCACCCTGCGGTTCCAGGACCCGCGGGTACGGTCCAACCACTCCTCGGTCTCCCGCAGTCCGTCAGGGTTCAGCTGGTAGACGCGACGTTGCGCCTCGGCGCGCACGGAGACGAGGCCCGCCTCCCTCAGCCTTCGCAGATGCTGGGAGACCGCCGGCTGGCTGAGCTGAAAGGTCCGGACAATCTCACCTGCGGACCTCTCACGTTCGGCCAGGAGCTCCATGATCCGTCGCCGGGTCGGGTCCGCTAGCGTTTCGAAGGCCAGCACAGCCATCATAATGCTACGCGAATATAAGTGGATTTGGATATTCTACTGCCGCCCGTCCGCCCAAGGGGTCGGTTTTTAATGCCCGCTTCCGTGCCTCGCCCCCGAGGCCAGGTGCGCACCATGACGTACGAACACGTGAACGTGAAGAAGGAAGAGGACGGCGTCGTCATCCTCTCGCTCAAGAATCCCCCGATGAACGCGCTCTCGACCATCCTCGTCAAGGAGCTCGGAGAGGCGGTGGCGGAGATCGGGAAGGACCGGAGCAACCGCGCGGTCGTGCTCACCGGCGAGGGCCAGTACTTCTGCGTCGGCGCCGACGTGAAGGAGATGGCGGCCATGGCCATGTCGGGCAGCTTCCTCGAGGAGGCCCCCAAGATCGTCGCCAAGGGCCACGAGGTCTTCTCCTCGCTCGAGGCGCTCCCTCAGCCGGTCATCGCCGCCCTCAACGGGATGGCGCTTGGCGGCGGGCTGGAGCTCGCCATGTCCGCCGACATCCGGATCGCCGGGGACTCGACCAAGCTCGGCGCGCCGGAGGTCACCCTCGGACTCATCCCCGCCTACGGGGGCACCCAGCGTCTGCCTAAGCTCGTGGGGCTCGCGAAGGCCAACGAGCTCATCCTCACGGGGAGCATGATCCCGGGGCCTGAGGCCCTCAAGATCGGGCTCGTGAACAAGGTCGTGCCCGCTGGACAGGAGCTCCGGGCGGCGCGCGACCTCGCGCACACCATCGGAGCGAAGTGCTCTCCCCCCGCCGTGTCCGCCGCGAAGGCCTCCATCCGTCAGGGGCTCGCCAAGTCCCTCACGGAGGGCTTGAAGGGCGAGGCCGAGATCTTCCAGAAGCAGGTCCTCACCTCCGAGGACCTGGCCGAAGGCATCACCGCGTTCAGCGAGAAGCGCCCGCCCAAGTACAAGGGCAGGTAGGTCCTCGCGAGAGGGACGAGATCATGGCGACAGCTCAAGAGGCGACGATGGAGCACGGCGCGCCGACCATCCAGATGAAGTTCACGGAGGAGCAGAACGCTCTCCGCGAGACCGTCGCGAAGTTCGCCGAAGAGGAGATGGCTCCCATCCTGGAGGAGATGGACGAGAAGGAGGAGTTCCCGCAGAAGACGGTCCAGCGGATGAAGGAACTCGGGTTCTTCGGCGTCCCCATCCCCGAGGAGTACGGGGGCCTGGGGATGGGCAAGGTCGGCTACTGCATCATGCTCGAGGAGCTGTCGAAGTTCGACGCCTCCCACCCGGCCATCCTGGGCGCTCACACCTCGCTGGGGATGACCCCGCTCCACTACTACGGGACCGAGGAGCAGAAGCAGAAGTTCCTGGTTCCGGCCGCGAAGGGGGAGAAACTGATGGGCTTCTCCCTCACCGAGCCGCACAGCGGCTCCGACTCCGGCTCGTTGAAGACCGAGGCGAAGGCCGAGGGCGACTACTGGATCCTCAACGGAAACAAGATCTACGTCACCAACGGGAAGGAGGCCGACCAGATCGTCGTGATGGCGGCGAACGACCTCAAGCTCGGTTCGAACGGCGGGATCTCCGCCTTCCTCGTCGAGAAGGGGATGAAGGGGTTCCGCCTCGGGCGGTGCGAGAAGAAGATGGGGCTGCACGGCACCAGCACCGCGGAGCTCATCTTCGAGAACTGCGCCGTTCCGAAGGAGAACATCATCGGCGGGGTGGGGCGCGGATTCTACGTCGCCATGACCGCGCTCGACGTCGGCCGGGTCTCCCTGGGCGCAGGGTCCTGCGGAGGCATCTGGGGTGCGCTCAACGTCTCGCTCAACTACGCCAACAACCGGATGCAGTTCGACGCCCCGATCGTTCAGTACCAGGCGATCCAGTTCAAGCTCGCCGACATGGCGATGCACCTGCACGCGCTCCGGACGATGGTCTACCAGGCGGCAGCGTTCCAGGACGGATTGGGCTACGACCCGACGAAGTGGCCTCGCTCGGACCGGCTGAAGAAGTCGCGGGACAGCGCAGTGATCAAGTGCCTCGGGAGCGAGTGGGCCTCCAAGGCGGTCAACGACGCGCTCCAGATCCACGGCGGGATCGGCTACATCCGCGGGACGCCCATCGAGCGCGCCTACCGTGACGCGCGGATCAGCGAGATCTTCGAGGGGACCAACGAGGTCCAGCGGATGATCATCGCTGGGGACCTGATCGGTCGCGGCGGCTTCGTTCCGTAGGGTGGGGAGCGGCGAACGCTCCCTCCCCTCCCCTTCCGAACGCCGACTTCGAGGCTAGGGCGTACCGGGCGCTTTCGGCGCTGCTGGACGGGTCGCCGAGGGGCTGCCGGCGGTCGTGCCCGCAGCGGTCGTGGTCCGGAGCTCCCTCCGAAGGACCTTCCCGACGAGGGTCTTCGGGAGGCTCTCCCGGAACTCGACGCTCCTCGGGGCCTTGAAGTGCGCGATCCGGGACTTGACGAAATCGATGATCTCCTTCTCCGTGGCGTGGGTCCCGGGCTTCAGCACCACGAAGGCCTTCACGACCTCCCCTAGGGTGTCCTGCGGAACCCCGATCGCCGCGGCCTCGGAGACGGCGGGATGCTGGTAGAGGATCTCCTCGACCTCGCGCGGATAGACGTTGAAGCCGCCGACCAGGATGAGGTCCTTCTTCCGGTCGACGATGTAGGCGTAGCCTTCCTCGTCGATCTTCGCGATGTCGCCCGTGATGAGCCAGCCGTCCTTGAGGACGTTCGCCGTCTCCTCCGGACGGTTCCAGTACCCGAGCATCACCTGGGGTCCCCGGATCGCGAGCTCGCCCTCCGCGCCCATGGGAAGTTCCTTCGAGGAGTCGTCTGGGTCCAGGACTTTCGCGTCGGTGGAGGGAAGCGCGAGCCCGATCGACCCGATCTTCTTCTTTCCTGAAACGGGGTTCGCGTGCGTCGCGGGGGAGGTCTCCGAGAGCCCGTAACCCTCGATGAGGTTCGCACCGGTGAGCTCCTCGAACCGCTTCCAGACCTCCACGGGGAGGGGAGCGGAACCGCTGAGACAGATCTTCATACCCCGAAGGTCCGTCTTCCCGGCGTTCGGGTGATTGCAGACCGCGGCGTAGAGCGCGGGAACGCCGGGCAGCTGCGTCGGACGGTAGGTCACGAGGAACTTGAGGAGCGAGTCGGGCTCCGGGCGGTCGGGGCTGACCACGACGGTGGCTCCGTAGAACAGGGGGAAGTTCATCGCGACGGTCATCCCGTACACGTGGAAGAACGGGATCACCGCCAGCACCGTCTCGTCGCCTTCGGTGGCTTCGGTGAACCAGGTCCGGGCCTGGACCGCATTGGCGACCAGGTTCCGGTGTGAGAGCATGGCCGCCTTGGGGCGACCGGTCGTGCCGCCCGTGTACTGGAAGACGGCGACGTCCTTCGCAGGATCGACGGGGACCCTGGGCGCGCGGGTCTTGGACCTCCGGAGGTCCCGGAACCGCTTGTAGGGGATGCGGGTGGGCAGGCTTGGGTCGAAGCCTTTCTTCTTGAGCCTGCCGTTCACGACCAGGCTGGGGATGAACGTCGCCTCCTCCTTGAGGCGGCCGACGATCACGATCGGGTGGGGGATCCGGTCCCAGACCTCCTCGAGCTTATGGGAGAGGAAGTCCAGGGTCACGAGCGCCTTCGCCCCTGAGTCCTTGATGGGGAAGACCAGGTCGTCCCCCAGGTACAGGGGGCTGATCTGCACCACGGTGAGGCCGAGTCGGAGCGCGGCGAAGTAGCTGATGATGTACTGGGGGCAGTTCGGAAGGTAGAGCGCGACCCGGTCGCCCTTCTTCAATCCCAGCTCGCTGAACCCTCCAGAGACGCGTTCGATCTCCTCCTGAAGGTGAGGGAAGCTCCACTTCTTGTGATGCCCAGGTGCCAAGGCGAAGACGATCGCGTCCCGCTGGGGCCACTTCTTCACAGCGGCTTCGAGCATCTCGGGGACCGAGGTGTTCGGGATCTCCACCTCCGCCGGCACTCCCTTGGGGTAGGACTTCAGCCAGGGGCGCGCTGCCATCGACACGGTGTTCGGGAAGTGAACGTGGCTATGAACGTTCACGTGGAAGGTTTACGCGGATTTTCTGCCCTCGCGATGGGTGGGAGCCCCGATCCGTCCCTGACCGAGCGTCCGGCGCTTCCCGGTTGCGCATCCCCCCCGTTCGCTCGGCCACGGACATTAAAGGGGAGGCAGGGCGAGACCCCGAGGAGGCTCATGCGTACCGTTCTGCGCCCCCGTGGGCATGGGCTTGTGCCACGATGGCTGTTGGTCTCGGCCGTGGTCGGCCTCCTCTGCGGGGCCCTGCCCTCAGCCTTGCCGCAACTCCCGTCAGAGTACGGGGGGAGCGTGGGTCTCTCTGCATCCACGGCCGTGCATCTGGTGGGGCCCGAGCGAGGAGGATCCCCCGTTCTTGCCGCGACCCCAAACAAGGACGGCGTGTCGGGCGTGAAGGGAGGCTTGGCTGGCACCGCCCTCCCCGCGCTAACCTGGAGCAACCTTTCCGCCGTCGCTTCGGGGACCGGCCCTTCCCCCCGGGAGGGTGCGGCAATGGCCTACGACCCGAAGGACGGGTACGTGGTCCTCTTCGGAGGGAGCAAGCCGAGCGGAGCCGAGCTTGGCGACACCTGGACCTACCACAACGGGACCTGGGCGAACCTCACGGCCTCGCTCTCATCCTCGCCGTCGCCCAGGTCCGGCGCCGGGATGTCGTGGGACCCCTCCAGCACCCGGCTGGTCCTGTTCGGGGGTCAGGGAGCCTCCGGGTCTCTGCTCAACGACACCTGGGTCTTCTCCGGAGGCTCCTGGACGAACGTCACCTCCGCACTGCTGCGCTCTCCACCGCCGACCTACGCCCCCTCGCTCACCACGGATTCCGCCGACGGGGCCGTGATCCTCTTCGGGGGAGCTTGGGCCAAAGGCGCGTTCGGGCAGACGTGGGAGTGGAGGGGTAGCGGGTGGACAAACCTGACCGGCTCCTTGACCGTCGCCCCTGCGGCGCGGCTGTGGGTCGCCTCCGCGGACGATCCTTGGGATGCAGGGGTCCTCGTCTTCGGCGGGTACGATGATAACGCCACGTACTTCTCCGATACCTGGCTCTTCCATGCGGGGACCTGGACGAATCTCACACCGGGTCTCTCGATCTCGCCCGGACGCCTGATCGAGGCCTCGCTCCTGCAGGAGGGGGGAGAGCAGGGACTGGTGCTAGCCTTCGGTTCGTCCGTCTCGGGGGGAGGTGTACCGTCGGAGAATCCCTCCACCTGGGTCTGGCGTTCGGGGAAATGGGTGAACGCCTCCGCTACGGTCTCGAACGCTCCCGCGCTCCGGGACCTGGCAGGTCAAGCTACGGTCCCGTACGGTGGAGGTGATGGGGTCGTCTTTGGAGGCGTTGGTGGAACCTCCGACCTCTCTGACCTCGAGCTTCTGCATCTCCCTCTGGACGCGAACGCCAGCGTAGGGCCCACACCGGTCCCCCTGGGAACCGCGGTCCGGTTCAACGCCCAGATCGTCGGAGGCGTTCCCCCGGTAGCGGTCCGTTGGGATCTCGGCGACGGGACGGTCAGTACGATTCAGAATGGGACGCACACCTACGTTTCCCCCGGAACCTACGCGGTCGCTTTCCTCACCACCGACAGCCTGGGGGCGGCCATCTTCGAGAACTTCTCGGTCAGGGTCGTGTCCGGGCTTGCGGTGACAGCTACCGCTTCGCCTGGGGCGATGGACCTCGGGATGCCCACGAGCTTCTCCTCTACCGTTCTCGGTGGGTCGCCGCCCTTCAGCTACGCCTGGGACTTCGGCGACGGCAACACGTCGACGGGCACCTCGCCCACGCACGACTACGGGCGGACAGGGGTGTTCACCGTCCGGCTTTCCGTCACCGACACGTTGGGGACGTCGGGGAGCGCTTGGGCCAACGTCACCGTAGCCTCCCTACCCACGGTCACGATCACCGATAACCCAAGCTCCGCCTCCATCGGACAATCCGTCCAGTTCAGCTCCTCCGTGTTCGGAGGGACGCGGCCCATCACGTTCTCGTGGGCCCTAGGCGACGGGAGCGTGACTACCTCGCCCAACGCGACCCATGCCTATGCTGCACCGGGCCGGTTCACGGTGGCTCTCGAGGTCACGGACGCCCTCGGACGATCTTCCAACGCATCGGTCATCTTGCCGGTCACCTCCACCGGGTCTCCGCTGATGGTCGTGGCCACGGCCCTCCCCTCCCAGGGGAACACCTCCACGAGCTTTGTGTTCAACGCGACCGCTTCCGGGGGAAGCCCGCCGTACACGTTCGTGTGGTCGCTGGGCGATGGATCGACGGCTGCTGGGCGGCAGGTCACCCACAAGTTCGCACGAGGAAGGACCGCCCCGTACAACGTCACCGCGAACGTGACCGACCTGGTGGGCGACCGGTCCGAGGTCTCGCTCCAGGTCCTCGTGTCCTCGGTCCCGACCACCTCTCCCGGAGGGGGAACCTCCCAGCACGGCGGTGGAGGGTGGCTCACGACCACGGTGACCGAGGTCGTGCTCGCCGCCGTTGGAGTTCTCGTAGCGGTCGTCGCAGCCGCACTATTCCTCTCGCGGAAGCGCAAGCGACAGCGAGAGGGGTCGAAAGAAGGAGCGCGGCCGCCGCCGGACCCCAGCGAGGAGTCGGCGGCCGGAGCACCACCCTAGTCCTTCTCGAAGACCATCCCGATCTTGTAGGACTTCGTCCAGTGGACCTTGTCGCCGATCTTCAGGTCCTCGGGGCGCTTCGCGTTGGGCAGCCATCCGGAGACGACGGACCCGTCGTCGAGCTGAACGAGCGCGTAGGCGTAGGGCGCGTCGTTCACGAACTCGTCCGCCGGGACGTTCTGGAGCGAGAAGGCGATGACCGAGCCGTTCCCCTTGAACGTCGCGTCCTTCAGGCTGTTCTGCTTCCCGCACCTCGGGCACTCGAGGATGAAGGTGAGGGTCTTGTACCCGCAGGAGCACTCGTACCCGACGAGCTTCCCTTCCTCCTCGTAGGCCTTGTAGAACTCCCCCACCGAGTGGGTCGGGGTCACGGGCGCGGTCTTGGTCGCGGCAGGCTCGTGTTTGGTCGTTGCAACGTGCATCGCCATGGTGGTTCCTCTTCTCCTCCGATCTTCTACTTCTTCTCGAAGATGTGGACCGAACAGCTCCCGCCCGTCGCGCCCACGTTGTGGCAAAGGGCCCACTGAGGGTCCTTCACCTGGCGCTTACCGGCGTGGCCGTTGAACTGCTCGAAGACCTCCACCACTTGCGCCGCGCCCGTCGCGCTGACCGGGTGTCCCTTGGCCTTCAGGCCACCAGAGACGTTGATCGGCGTGCTCCCGTCGACCGCGGACTGCCCCTCCCTCGCTGCAGGGGCGGCCTTCCCCTTCGGGTAGAAGCCCAGGTCCTCCATCGCGAGGACCTCGGCGATGGTGAAGCAGTCGTGCACCTCGGAGAAGTCGATGTCCTTCGGGGTCACCTTCGCCTGCTTGAACGCCTTCTCGCCTGCCGTTCGGGCGGCCGGGAGGGCGGTGAGGTCCGGCCGGTCCTGCAGGGCAGCGATGCTGCCCGCGCGAGCCGACGCCCGGATCACGGCGGAGGTGCCGGGGATGTCGCGCCGGTACTTCGCGGGGTTCACGACGACCACCGCGGCCGCCCCGTCCGAGAACGGGCAGCAGTCGTACAGCTTGAGTGGCCATGCGATCGGGGCCGAGTTGAGGTAGGTCTCGATCGTGATCGGCTTCTGGAAGTGGGCGTGCGGGTTGCCGGAGGCGTTCTGGTGGTTCTTGACCGCGACCGCGCCCAGCTCCTCGGGCTTCGTCCCGTACTTCTGCATGTGGGCGCTGGCGAGCGTCGCGTAAAGGCCCGGGAAGGTCGCGCCGTTGCGCGCCTCGAAGGCATAGTCCGCGCCCATCGCGAAGTAGCTCGTCGCGGAGAGCGTCTCCATGTGCGAGAGCTTCTCGACACCCACGACCAGCGCGGCGTTGAGGAATCCCCCAGCCACGTGCACGTAGGCCTCGTGGAGCGCCGCGGAGGACGAGGAACAGGCGGACTCGATCGTGGCCGAAGGGACGTCCGGGATCCCCAGGGAGGTGTTGATGAGCGGGCCGACGTGGGCCTGCCTCTCCGCCACACCGAAGCAATTGGACACGAACGTGTACTCGATGTCCTTGGGCTCGAGCCCGGCCGCTCGGATGGCCTCCAGCGAGACCTTCGCTGCGGCTTCCCGACCGGTATCGGACATCTTTCCGAACTTGTTCATCGCGGCTCCGGCGACCCAGACTTCCTCCATGGTGGTTGCTTCCTCCGGCCAGCGTATCCCGTACGGAATCCGGACCGGCCAATGTCGCAGAGGCCGTGTCCTTAAGCTACTTTCGGACGCCGAAAACGCGGCGTCACATGCCCTCCCCCGGAAGGGGAGGTTGGGGGCTCCAAGGTGGGAGCGGGACGGCCCGACAGGACAGCGAGGTGTCGACCCCTGAGCTGCACCAGGTCGGCTTGCAGTTGCGCGACCATGTCCCTCAACTTGGGCAGGTTGTTCGCGAGCGCGTCCTTGAGGGACCGGGCCGCCGCCAGCGCCTCGTCAGGGGAGAGCTCCCGGAAGTTCGTGAGCGCTACGCGCATCTGAGAGGGCAGTCGTTTCCAGGCGGCGCCGTCGAAGAGCGAGGTGGCGTGGAGCAAGACGTGGCGAAGGGGCACGGGGGGAGCCACTCGCGGCCGGAGCAGGGTCCAACGTGCCCAGAGCTCGATCTCGCCGGCGAGGACCATCAGCCCGTCGCTCACGGTCCGCAGATCGTCCTCGACCGGAAGAAGCGCCTCATAGAACCTCCAGGGCGCGAGGTCCTTGCCCAGCGAGCGGAGTCCCCGTGAGATCTCTTGGAGCTCGGAGGCCATCACCTCCCGCTCGCAGGGTGCGAGCCATCGAACGCCCTCGTCACCGATGCCCAGGAGGTTCTCTTCCAGGTTCCGCAGGCCCACTTCGAGGCTGGGATCCGAGCTCTCGGCGAGCTCTACCCGTGGGGTTTGGCCGGCTTCCGTCAGCATAAGGTCTCCTCGATGACCGACAACAGAAGTAGGGCAGAAGGGCAGAGGGCGGCGCTCCCGGGTGGGTGCGCACAAATACGTATAGCTCGGCCCCGATATTAAAGCGTCCTCAGGCGCATCTGGAGGGATCGGCCCGAGCCTACGGGTTCATCCGGGCGGTGTTCGCCCGACAATGCACCGAGGAGGAACCCTGACCTGAAGCGTGTCGATTCCTCACCTGCTCCAACCATCGTGGCTCCCCGTTACAACCAGGTAACGGGCTGGTTCGAGCTCAAGCACATCCTAATACGACCCCATACCTGTGAGGGGCGAGGAAAATAATGTCCATGAATGCAAAAGAGCTGCGCGCGCCTATTGCGGCGCGGCTCAATGGAAGAGGGCCGACGTTCTACAACCGTCACTCCGACGAGACGAGCGCCTTCGGTCCCTCCGGTAAGGTTCGAGGGGAACCGTGACCGCGACCCCTACCCCTTCCACTGGGGCCCCTGCCGCCACGCCTGCGACGACGCCGATCCCTGTGAGGCGAAAGTCCCACGCGAAGGCCGCGGTGGGCGCAATCATCCTCGCGATCGTCGTTGTCGCGGCCGGCTACTACTACTTCGAGCTCCGCCCCACCACAAAGACCACGGCTCCGCTCGAGGAGGGAGGGTTCGCACAGGGCTCGCCGGTGACGTTCGTGTACAACGGGACGAACACGTTCCTTTGCAGGCCGGGCCTCCTGACATTCTACCCCACCGCGACGAGCGCCGCGAGTACCACACCGTGTGAAGTCGGGGCCGCAAACCAGAGCCTCATCCTCCAGTACCCGGAGTGGGTCTTGGTCCCAGCCTTCGCTGGCCTCTCGATCTTCGGGATCACCAGCTTGGGGGCGAGCTCCCAAGGGTTCCCCCAGTTCCAGTCCGGGGCGATCCAGACGGACTGCGGCGGCGGTGGGTCGGCCACGGCCTGTGTCGACCACCCGACCAACATCTATTCCCCGCTCTTCACCTCGGTGGAACAGTTCCTGAACATCTCCACCGGGGTGAACGGCCTCCCCGAGGGGGTCCTCCCCACGCCCGCGCACGACCACCTCCTCAACACGAGCACCACGTTTCCCAACGTGGAGTGGGGCACGATCGTGGTCCTGGTGATGGACCCGAACATCTGGCCGAACCGGGCGACCGGGGCCTGCACCAGCACCGTAGCCTCGAACCTGTCGAGCCCGACGGGCAACTGCCTCACCTCGATGAGCGCCCTCGAGAACGCCCTGTGGACCCACTCGACCGCGGTGAACGGCGCCAACCACGGCAACCCGATATGGCAGACCCTGGGGGCTCCGACCAACCAGGTCATCGTGCCGGGCGACCTTACGGTGGCCACGCTCAACAATCTCAACTCGAACCTCTACATCCCCTTCTCCGTCCAACCAGGGGCACCGGCCTCTGGCTACCCCACATAGTCGTCCTCCGCAACGGAGGGAGGCTCGGGTCGGGTTCGAACTCTCCCGGTCCCTCTCGAGGAGCATCTCAACGCGGTGATCTGGCGGGTTCGGGCTACCGCTCCCGGACCAGCGGGGGGACCTCGGACGGGAGGTCGAAGAGCCGTACCAGCTCGCGGAAGGCCCGGTCGGCCACCCCGGCGTCGTGGGTCTTCACGACGATCTTTCCGTCGCGGGTGACGGTGACCTCCGGTTCGCCCGGCAGGATCAGCATCACCCGGGCATCGACCACCGCACGGCCCGAGGACTCCGCCGCTGCACGGACCTTGGCGAGGTCCAGACGGAGCTTCGGCTCTGGGATGGCCTCGAAGGCTCCACCGTTCGAGCAGAGCTTGAGGGACCGGTAGCTCACTGGAGCACCGCGTGGCGGACCACGTCGTCCAGCATCCGGTCCACGTCGATCTTCTGCTCTTCGCCCAGGATCTGAACGAGCCGCGTCCGAGTCGCCGGGCGGTCCGGAACAGCCTGGCAGCAAAGGCCGGGTCGCGTAGAGATGCCGTAAGTGCCGAGCGCCCGGGCACGCTCCTCGATCTCGTGCTTGTCGAAGCCGACGAGCGGGCGGACGATGGGCATCTTCACCGCGACGGTCGCAGACCGCATGTTGGAGAGCGTCTGGCTCGCGACCTGCCCGAGAGCCTCGCCCGTGAGAAGGAAGGTCGCGCCCTCGCGCTCGGCCACCTTCTCGGCCGACCTCCACATGAAGCGTCGGCAGAGCACGCAGCCGACGTGCCGGTCCGTGTTGCGCATGAGGGTGACCTGCGTCGAGCCGTGCGGAAGGACGTAGAGCGGGAGGGTGACCCCGTACCGGGCGCGCAGGACGTCCAGGTGGTCCCGGACCTTCTCGAGAGGGGAGTCATCGGTGAAGGGGCGGTTGTCCATGTGCACAGCGACCAGCTCGTGGCCCCGAGAGAGGAGCATATCCGCCGCGACAGGGGAGTCGATCCCCCCGGACATGAGCACGACCCCTTTCGCCATGGACGCTGCTCAAGCTGGGCCGGGCTATTTCAGACCTCTCCAGCCCCCCTCCCTCTGGGCCGGGCAGGGAGAGGTGGCTCGCGCGGGGGGGTGAGGGTCGCCCGCTCGCCGAGACCCCGACCGAGAGGTCGGACCAACCCTTATGCGTCCGGCGAGGCATAATACCGCAGACTCGACACCCCCGTCATTTTGTCCATTGGGAAGGCAGGGGGACCCCGTGTTCTCTACATCGAAGGTGAGGTCGATCGCGGACCAGCGAAAGTCGGAAGGCCGGACCCCTGTGCCCAGCAAGGACCCGTTCGCCCAGGGCCCACGCCGCTTCCTCGCGATGCCCGCCGACGAGGTGGCGTTCCTCAGGAGCACGCTCAGCCTCTATCTCGGTCAGCCGCGCGTGGAGGAGCTCCTCCGGCTCTTCGGTCGCCGCCTCGGTCGGAGCATGGCGACGCTCGACCCCGAGGCTCCTGACGTGGCAGAGATGATCTGCCAGCTGGGGGCTCAGGTGGGACTCGGAAAGCTCTCGCACGTGGCAGGGACCGCTCCCGCGCTGAACCTGGGGGATGCGGACCCAGAGGCTGCGGAGCGGCCTGGGCCATCCGCGGGAGAGCGAGGATGGGTCCTCTTGCTCGAGCGGCTCGCCGAGCAGGTGCCGGCCGGTGGGACGAAGGGCGCCCCGGTCTTCACCGCGGGTCTCGTAGAGGGGCTCTTCGAAGGGGTGCTCGGGGTCCGGGTCAAAGGCGAGCTAAGGTCGCGGGGCGACGGACGGTGGGAGCTCTCCATCGGCCTCCTGCCGAGTGTGGGGCCGGAAGCGAGGGGCACGACGCGCTTCCACCTGCCCACGACGCGAGCCTACCGTCTTGAGGTCCCGGCAGGAGGGGCCTTCTTCGACCGATTGGCCCCTTACGTCGTTCCAGGGTCCACGTTGGGGTTCACGCGTGAGCCCCCGCGCAGGCTGCGGGCCGAGTTCGGGTTCGCCGGGGTGGAACTGCATTGGTTCGCGGTGACGAACCGTCCCGGGGAGTCGGTCGTCTCGCCCAGGCAGATCGGCCATGTCGTCGAGGTTCTGGAGACCTACCTCCGCGCCCACCAAGGACCCGTGCTGGTCTTCCTCCAAGGGCTCGATTATCTCGAGAACCGGAACGCGCACTCCACCATCGTTCGTCTTGTCGAGGTCGTGAAGGAAAGGGTGACGTCGGCGGGAGGGGTGCTGGTGGTGGAACTGCCGGTCGAGACTCTCGACCCCGACACCGCGCTCCAGCTGCGACGCGAGGTGGTCGACATCCTTCCCGCCGACGCCGCGTGAGACGCTCTCGGGCGGTCCCGCTCGACGGCTGTTGGACAGCGGTCCCTCGCCCGGGTGAGCGCCCCCCCGAGAAGCGCTTAGATAGGCCACGTCCTCGGGGCTCCGTGGCCGAGGCGGAGATCCGCGGCTCGTCGTTCCATTACGAGGATGTGGGGCAGGGCCCGGCCGTCGTTCTGCTACACGGACTGGGGGGCGATGGCCACGAGTGGGTCTATCAGAAGGCCGCGCTCGCGTCCCGCTATCGCGTGGTCATCCCGGACCTGAAAGGCCACGGGCTCTCGGCAGCTCCCTCGACACCGGTCTACAGCCCCTTCGAACACGCCAAGGACGTGGTCGCGCTTCTCGACCACCTCAAGATCGACCAGGCGTTCATGGTCGGAATCAGTGCGGGCGGGTTCACCTGCCTCGCCCTCGCCCTCGACCACACGGCCCGTGTCCGCGGGATGGTCTTGCTCGCGACGACCGCGCACATGGACAAGTTCACCATCGCGGTAGGAAAGAAGTGGGTGGACCTCTTCCAGAAGGTCGGGTTCGACGCCTATATGGACCAGGAGATCCGGGACATCTTCTACCCGGACTGGCTCATGGAACACCTCGACCAGATGGCGAAGTTCAAGGATAGCCAGCGCGGCCGGGACCTCTCGGGCATCGCGCCGTCGGGAGCGGCCAACGTCACTTGGGACGTGCGGTCCAGGATCGGCAAGATCAAGCTGCCGACCCTCGTGGTCCACGGACTGGACGACCGTGTCGTCGACCCGACGTCGGCCCGGATCCTCCGCCAGACGATCCTGGGGTCGGAGATGAAGCTCTACCCGAACACGGGCCACATGCTCATCATCGAAAGGCCCCAGGAGATCAACGAGCTCCTTCTGGGATTCCTCGAGCGCGCGGCCGCCAAGACGTCCCCGCCGACCACGTCTGAGGCTGGGCCAAAGCCCGAGGCCTGAGGCTGGGAGGGAACATGGTCGCCCGCCGTTCTTCCCGTGCTCCCATCCTCCCCTATCGACGGGCTGAGCTCTCGACCCCCGGCCACGACCTGAAGATGCTGAGAAAGGCCGCGGGTACGTCGGCGGACATGGTCCTCATGGACCTGGAGGACGGCTGCGCCCCGAGCCAGAAGGTGCCCGCCCGGGGCGTGGTGGTCGAGGCGGCGAAGACCCTGGACTGGGGGGGGAAGGTTCTCGCGTTCCGGCCCAACGGCTTGCGCACCCCGTACTTCTTCGACGACCTCACGGAGGTCGTCGGGCAGGCGGGCGAGTTCCTCGACGTGATCGTCCTGCCGAAGGTCGAGGGACCAGAGGACGTCCGTTACGTGGACCGGCTCCTGGAGCACCTGGAGTGGAAGCACGACCTCGACCCCGGAAGGCTGCGACTCGAGGTGCTGATCGAGACCGCCCAGGGCGTCCTCAACGCGGGGGCCATCGCGAGGTCCTCGCCGAGGCTGGTCGCGCTCCTTTTCGGGATCTACGATTACGCCGGAGAGGTCGGGGCCACGGTGGGCAGCGACACTTTCACGGACTTCACTTTCGCCAAGCAGTCGGCCCTCGCCGCCGCCCGCGCGGCGGGACTCCTCGCGCTGGACGGCATCACGGCCCGGTTCAAGGACCTCGAACTCACCCGGACCGAATCGGAAAGCTCACGCCGGATGGGCTTCGACGGCAAGTGGGCCATCCACCCCTCGCAGGTCGACGTCATCCAGCGGGTCTTCACCCCGAGCCAGGAGGAGCTCGACCGGGCCGTCCGGCGGGTGACCGCCTATCGCCACGCGGACCGGGAGGGACGAGGAGCCATCGTGGTGGGCGAGGAGATGGTCGACGAGGCCACCCTCCGGACGGAGATGAGGCGGGTCGCCCTGGGCCGTCGGCTCGGCCTGCTTTCTCCCGAGACCTAGGCGGCTTATACCGGGACCGGCCCTGGGTGCCCTGTGCTTCGGTTCGCAGGGGTGTCCAAGCGGTACCCGGCGAACCGCTGGCTTCCTGCCCGCGACCCGGGAGGACCGGCCGCGTGGGGGCACCGAGAGGACCAGCGCCCTGCGCTGGACGGGCTAGACCTTGAGGTGCGCAACGGGGAGATCGTGGGCCTGGTCGGCCTGAACGGGGCCGGGAAGACCACGGCCATCCGGATCGCGGTCGGGGTGTCCCTCCCCACGCGAGGGTCCGTGAGCGTGGACGGCCACGACATCGTCGAGGAGAAGATCGAGGCGGCATCCACGCTGGGCTGGGTCCCGGAGTTCCCCAACTTCGAGCCGCAGGCCGGGGCGCTGGATCTTCTCCAGTACTTCGCCGGATACCATGGGATGGCGGGCGCTCCGACGCGGGAGTGGTGCATCTCCCTTCTCAAGCAGGTCGGGCTCGAGGGGCGGGAGCGGGACCGCGTCGGGACCTTCTCCCAGGGAATGAAGAAGCGGTTCGCCATGGCCGCGGCGCTGCTCAACCGGCCGAAGAACCTGTTCCTGGACGAGCTCCTGAACGGGCTCGACCCTCAGGGCATCCGGTTCTCACGCAACCTGCTGCTGTCGCTCCGCCAGCAGGGCTGCGCGATCCTGCTCTCCTCCCACATCCTGACGGAGATCGAACAGCTGTCCGACCGTATCGCGTTCGTCCACCAGGGCAAGCTGATCAAGACGATCTCTCACGAGGAGCTCGAAAAGGCCCCCGGCAGCCGGCTGCGTATCCGGGTCACCTCCCCGGACCAGGGGGCCCTGGAGTACCTGCGCAGCGTGGGACCCACGGAGACCGACGGACCCACGTTCGTCCTTGCGGCACCCCAGGTGGACCCCGCCGAGGTGAACGCGCAGCTGGTCCGTCGGGGATACCGGGTCGTGGACCTCCATACCGAACGCGAGGACCTGGAGGCGTACTTCTTCCGGCTCATCGGGGAGGATACGTGAACTCGTTCGTCTACGACGTGCTGCGCGTGCTCCGCAACCGGGGCGTCCTCCTGGTGATGTTGCTGACGACGCTGCTCTCCTTCGTCGCGCTGACGATCTTTGTTGCGGTCGCGCGACCGCTCAGCGCGTTCCAGGTGAACGCTGACCAGACGATCGTCGTGCTGATCATGGGGATGATCTACGCCTTCTTCGTCCCCATCCTGGGGATCCAGTCCGGCTACAGCACCTACGCGAGGGACCGGGCGACCGGCGTACTCGAGTCGGTGATGGTCCGACCCGTCACCCGGGAACGCATCATCCTCTCCCGGTACCTCGCGGTGGTGATCGCCTCGGCCTTGGCCATCGCGGTCGCGCTGGGGCTGCTGGACCTCATCTCGGTCTTCGAGACGGGCTACGCTCTGCCGACCTTGCAGCTCGTGGGCCTCTTCCTGGGGCTGCTGGTGGAGTCGGTCGCCTTCGCCGGGCTGCTCTTCCTGCTCGCCCACCTGCTCCGTTCACCCGGCGCGATCATGGGCTCGGCGGTCGTGGTCTTCGTCCTCATCGACATCGTGTGGTTCTTCCTGCTCCTCTTCGTCGGGGTCTTCTTCGGTGGGCTCTCGACCACCTCCGGCCTCTCCCGTGTCGTGGGGTTGGAGTACGTGGACCCGTCCGGCTTCCCCCTGCTGGTCATGGCGTTCGTCCAGGGCGGCCTGTTCGGAGGGCTCATCCAGCCTCCGGGGGGGCTGGGCAGCATCGGGATCTCGGTCCCGTTCTTGGTCGTGGCCGGCCTCTTCTGGTCCATCGTGCCCTTCTTGCTGGCCCTATGGCTCGCGCGCACGCGCGACTGAGCCGCGGCCGACTTCTCGACGGGGACAACGAGCGATCGGTCGGCGAGGGCAGGTGGCCCCGGTCGTCCGCCGTGTGAATCCCCAGGTTCCACCCCGTTTGTGTCCCGACGCGAGGATGGTCGATGGGCCGCAGGCCCACATGGTCCTGGGTGGGAGACGCCCTTCCCTCTACGCCTCGGGAGCGCCGCCCTCAGCTGGAGGGATCGTAGCGTCGCGCCCCGCGGAGCTGGCGCTCTTGGAGCCTTTCGAGGGCCGGTCCTGTTCCGCGGGCTCGTCCTGACGCTCTTCCTCAAGGCCGCGTCGGCGAAGTCGCAGGAGCCCGAGGGCGCAGGCGAGGACCCCGACGTTGGAGAAGTAGGCCCCGAGGCAGATCGGGCAGAAGACGAAGTGATGGGGGTCGATCAGGAACATCTCGGTGTATCCGAAGCCCACCGACGCCACGACACCAAGGAAGCTCAGTCCCAGGAGCGCCTGGAGGAAGCGCGGGTCGTACGTCCGGAGGAGGAGGACCTCCACCACCAGCATTGCGACGAAGCCTCCGATCCCGATGGCGTAGTCGGGGACTGGCCCCACGTGAGAATACGCGCTCTGGTCGACGGCGCCGCACTGGACCCAGGCGTTGACGTTGCAGGTCGACTGGAGGGAGGGGGTCAGGCTCTCCGCCATGGCGTAGAAGCTGAAGGCCAGCCCCACCACGAGGCAGAGGATGGTCGCTCTGTGGAGGACCTCGGCTGAGACCATGGCGCTCCCGGTTTCGCGCTCCGCCAAAGCTCCAGACCTTCGTGGCTCAAGAAGTCGCGGGTTCTCCTGCTCAGCTGATACCGTCGAAGACCCCGATGACGTTGGGGTCGTTCTTCACCGCGGGGGGGCCGGCCCCCGCGCCCTGGGCGAGCTGGACCGCCTTGAGCATGTAGGCCTCGAGGTAGTACTGCGCTTCGTGGACGGCGCCGTAGACCGGCCCCGTGGTCGAGTTGAGGTCGGCCTGCACCTGTTGCCAGGTGAGGGGGGTCCCTCCCGAGCCGCCACAGCCGGCGGTGGTGAGACAACCGGGGTCCACGAGGGTACCGATGTGGGCGTAGAGACCGCCCACCATGACGAAGGGGAGATTGCCGCCGGCGTACGCCTGGATGTAGGCGCCCTCGGGGCAGGAGGGGACCACGGGGCTCACGTGGGCCTGGACCGTCTCCTGGGGGTCCCAGGAGACGTAGGAGCTTTGCAGGCTCGAACTTGAGTCCAGGACGACCTCGGCGATGCCGACCTGCCCGTTCCCGTAGACATCCCCGGGGTCCGACATCCCGTAGCTGGTGCCGGTGAGGCTCCCGAACGACTGGAGAGCGCCTTTGAGCGCCCAGCTCGAGGCCGAACAGTACGGACAGGCTGTGGAGCCCCAGTAGAGCACGATGGGGGCGTTCCCGTTCGTCCAAACGGGGTTGCTCGATTTCTCCCACGTCCCGCCCCGGTCGAAACCGGGTTCGGGCGAGACGGAAGAGGAGAGGCTAGGGCAGTGGCTCGCGAGGGAGAAGCCGACGAGCACCAGGCCCACGAGCAGGCCGGCCACGAGGCCGGAGGCGACGTTGCGCTTCCAGTTCCGGACCGACTCCCGGCTCGCGACCACGAAGCTCGCTCCGAGCAGGACCACGCCGATGACCGCCACCACGGCGACCGCGGTGAACGGGACGATCGCCACGACGATGGGCCACTCCAGACTGAGGACGAGAGGGACCGCCCCCGCGAGCGCCACAAGGGTGCCGACGAAGGCGACACGGCGCCACGTGGCCTTCTTGCGGGTCTCCGCCGAGCGCCCCTCCCGGGAGCGCCCGGCACCCTCGGTCCTGGGCGCGCCGGAGCGCATCGCCCGGCTGAGCTTCGAGCGACGTTGAAGGTAGAGAGCCTTCAGCGCGAGGCCCGGACGGCCCGAACCGGAGGGCGGGGAGAAGCCGACCTTCTCGTCGGCGGCGATCTCCTCCCAGCTCAGTCCCTTCCTGCGGAGCCGTTCCACGCGGTCCCAGTCGGTCATGAACCGTCTCTCCCCCGGCTATGGACGACGGGCGCGGGAGAACGACCGAACAGAGCATCCCGCACGGGGGGTCTACCCCCGGGGGTCCTATTTCTCCTCCACGTGCGGGTCGGTCCACCTGGGAGGGACCGACCGGAGCGGGGCCCGAGACGTCCGAGCGCTCTAGGTGATGGCCTGGAAATCTCCAGAGGCCGGAGAGTTAGGGTTCGTGACCACGCTAGGCAGGGGGAGCCCCGCCAACTGGTCGGCCTTCCCCATGTACGCTTCAAGCCAGAACTGGGCGGGTAAGATCGCGCTGCACACCGCGTTCTGGTTCGGGTTGTTCCCGCACGACGCGAGGTCGGAGGCCACGACCTGGGGGCTGTAGGGGGTACCCTGCGGCGAGAGAAGGGCGGGGTTGACCAGGCTGCCCGTGTGCATGAAGACCCCACCGACCACCACGAAGGGGATCCCTCCCTGGGTGTTGTACTGGGCCACGTACGCCGACTCCGGGCAACCGACGTTCGGGACCGTGATCTGGGTGTCGTCCGCGCCCTCGTGGGGGTCCCAGCTGATGTAGGTGCTCGAGACCGAGGAGGAGACGAAGTTGACCTCGGGGGTGTTCGGGTAGACATCCGTCGAGCTCGAGGTACCCATCGAGACGCCGCTCATGGAGGAGGAGACGTTCAACAGAGCGCCTTTGAGCGCCCAGCTCGAGGCCGAGCAATAGGGACAGGCGATGGAGCCCAGGTAGAAGACCACCGGCGCACCGTTCTGAGACCACACGGGGTTGTCCGCGCGGATCCAGCCCGTGTCCCCTGCCGGACCGGGCTCCCCGTTCTTCGTCTGCGCGAGGTTGGGGCAGCCCTGGGAGAGCGAGACGGACGCCAGGACACCGGCCAGCACGATCCCTAGGATGACCCCTGCGATGACCCCGCCCTTCCACATCGCGAGGGCCCTGCCGCTGCCGGCGATGAACGCGGCACCGAGCAGGATGCCTCCGACCGCGGCCACCACGACGAGGGCAAGCTGGGGCACCAGGTAGACGATGAGGCGGAGCTCGAAGCTCAAGAGCAGCGGGATGGCTCCCGCGAGGGCGACGAGGATCCCCAAGAACGCGGTGGTGCGGAAGATCTTCCTCTTCGTCCATCCGCCCTTCGCGCCGCTTCCCGACCCTCCGGAGGCTCCGCCCGTCTCCGAGCCGCCCTTGGCCTGACGGCGGGTGCGCGACCGGCGCTGGAAGTAGAGCGCCTTGAGGGCGAGCCCGGGCTTCTCCGTCCCCTCGGGGGGCTTGAACTCGACCCGGTCGTCGGCCGCGATCTCGTCCCAGCTCTGGCCCCGTCCCCGAAGCCTCTCGACGCGTTCCCAGTCCGTCATCGTTCTTCAGTGAGGCCGTGGGTCCGCCGGAGCCTCAGCGGCTTCCGTTCGTACGCCAAGCCAACGCACCCACAGCGGGGGTATTCAAGGCCTTTGCTCGCCGACCCCGAACCGGGCGTCCACGCTTTTTCCCGCTCCTCGCGCGCGGTAACCCTTCCGCGGGCGACGCGGACCGAGAAGGTGAGCCCCCACCCTCCTCGCCCCGGTTCCCCTGCCCCCGCGGTTCCCGGTATCCGGGGGGAGACTCGGAAGGGCTTGGGCAAGAACCCATAACCTACCTGCGATATCCCCGGGCGCATGTCCCGGGACCTTCTCAGCGGGACCATCGACGCCGTCGGAGTGCCCGACGAGGCGGCCCGGCAGGCCGCCCATGCCCGGTGGGCCATCCTTGCCACGGCGGAGGGCAGCCTCGGGCGCTTGCAGACCCTGGGGGAGCAGCTCGCGGCGATCCGAGGGAACGAGCAGCCCACCTTTCATCACAAGTCGATCGTGGTCTTCGTCGCGGACCACGGGGTGACCGAGGAGGGCGTCTCCTCTCACCCGAAGGAGCTCACCGCAGCGATGCTCCAGAACCTCTTGGAGGGCGGTGCCGCCATCACCATCTTCGCACGCTTCCTGCGTGGGGACCTGAACGTCGTCGACGTGGGCGTGGATGCCCCGTCCTTGCCCCCCCGCCACGGATTCTTCCCCCGAAAGGTGGCCCGCGGCACCCGGAACTTCGCCCGCGAGCCGGCCATGACCGCCTCGCAGGCCAGGGAGTCGGTGCGCGTCGGCATCGAGGTCGCGCTGAACCTGATCACCGCGGGCGCGGACCTCCTCGCCGTGGGGGACCTGGGGATCGGGAACACCACGTCGGCCTCCGCCGTCCTGGCGGCCCTCACCGGGCTACCGGTGGAGAAGCTCGTGGGGCAGGGGTCCGGCTCCAACGACGACCTCGTGAAGCGCAAGGTGATGGTGATCTCGAGCGCCTTGGAACGTCACTCTCCTCGCCGAGAGGACCCCTGGGAGGTCCTGGAGTCCGTCGGCGGCTTCGAGATCGGAGCCATGGCCGGGGCCTACATCGCGGGCGCCTCGCGTCGCGTCCCGGTGATCGTCGATGGGCTCACCGCTTCCGCCGCCGCCCTCTTCGCGACCGCCATCTGCCCCCGGGTCCGTCCGTTCCTCGTGCCCTCGCACTCCTCGGAGGAGCCCGGGCACCTGATCGCCCTCGAGGCGTTGGGGCTCCAGCCCTACTTCGACTTCTCGACCCGGATGGGGGAAGGGACGAGCGCCGCCCTCCAGATGGGCCTCTGCGAGCTGGCGAGCCGCCTCTTGAGGGAGATGGCCACCGTCGAGGAGGTTGCGGCCGCCCGGCGCGACGCCATCGCCGCCGCCGCAGCCTCGCCCCCGCCGGGGGCGGGCCCGACCGACCCCTCCACCCCCTTCTCTGCCCCGCTGTCCTCCGATATCCCCCCGCCAGGTCCTGGCGCGCCAAGGACCCGCTCCTCTCCTCCTCCCGCTCTGGCCCGCTGAACGGCTTGGTGTCGGCCGTGGCCGGGGTCCCTGGAGCCGTCTCCTGCCAGACGCTCTACGCGCGGCTGAAGGCCGCGCCGCCCTGGGACGACCGGCCCGGGGGTTCCCATCGCGCCGTCGCGCCCATGACCGGGGAGGCCGCGGTACTTTCGCTCTTCCGTCGGAACCGGGGGCGGACCGAGGTCTTCCTCATCCGACGTGCCGAGCGGACGGGCGACCCGTGGTCGGGCAACATCGCATTCCCGGGGGGACGTCGTGACGCCGGTGATCCCGACATCCGCGCCACGGTCCTTCGAGAGGCCGAGGAGGAGGTGGGGCTCTCTCCCGGCGACCTGGTCGGGCCCCCGCTCCTGATCGGGACCCGCGCTCCGGCCAACCGCCCCTGGTTGCACGTGTCCGTCTTCGTGGACGTCCTTGCCGAGGAGGGAGGAGTTGGACCCACGGGCCGGAACGAGGAGGTGGCGGAGAGCTTCTGGGCGCCCATGGGGGAGCTCCACGAGTCGGACGCCCCCGTCGACGTCAACTCCTCGATCGGCCCGCTGAAGGTGGAGGCCCTCACGTTCCAGGGACGGATCGTGTGGGGGTTCACCCGAAGGGTCCTTCTGGACCTCATCGAGACCTACGGGACGATCCTCTCGCTGCAGGGTTGAAGCGCGGTCCGTCCGCGGCTCAGCTGGGGAGCGGCCGGCCGAGGGGGCTCGTGGACCGGTAGGTGGAGGTCACCTGGTTCGCCCGCCTCACCCCGTGGCGGAACGCGGCGTAGGTGATGAAAAAGGCCACAAGGACCGAGATGAGGAGGATGGCGACCAGGTTCACGTCGTCCTTGCGGCTTCCGCCGCGCAGGGTGGAGTAGGCGCTCCGGAAGCCTTCCGCGTAGATCGCGATGTCGAGGACCTCGGCGAAGACGTTCCAGGCGGAGATCGCGATCGTCCCGAAGGAGCGCTGGCGGTAGGCGACGGCGAGGGACTGGGCGGTGACCACCAGACCGAACCCGATGATCATCGCGCCGAAGACGAGGAAGTCGAAGGCGAGGATGACGTTCAGCGAACCCGCCGTCAGGTAGCCCAGGTAGAACGAGAGGTAGCCCAGGACCACCATCATCACGTAGGACATCCCGGCGAAGGCCAGGCCGAGGGCGGCGTAGGAGGCGTATCTGGGCAGCTTCGGCGCCGCCTGTCCTGGAGAGTTCTTCATCAGGGTCAGGGAGAAGCCCGACATGTAGGCGTTCCAGATCGAGATCGCGAAGTCCGCGATGAGGAAGATGACCAGGAGGAGGAGCCCGAGATCGACCACGGGCCTTCCAGCGGTGCAGGGTTTTGAAGCCTGGCCCCGGGGTGGCAGGGGCGCGCTTCGGTGGCGCACGACCCCCCTTCCGGGGTCCGGGGGGGTCCGGTCCGCGTCGCCACAACATTTAAAAACCCACCCTTAAATACTCACGCGGGGCCGTTCGAGATGGCAAAGATCCGTATCGAGAACGTCGTCGCGTCAACATCGCTCGGGGACGAACTTGACCTGCAGGCCATCGCCCTCGCGCTCGACGGCGCCGAGTACGAACCGGAGCAGTTCCCTGGGCTCATTTATCGTCTGAAGGAGCCCAAGACGGCGATCCTGCTCTTCCGCAGCGGGAAGGTCGTGTGCACCGGCGCGAAGAGCATGGCCGAGGTGGAGGAATCCATCCACAAGGTCGCCCAGCAGATCCGCAAGGCGGGCCAGAAGGTCAACACCCGTCCGAAGATCGAGGTCCAGAACATCGTCGCGTCCTCCGACCTGGAGTCGGAGATCAACCTCAACGCCATCGCCGTGACCCTCGGGCTCGAGCGCGTCGAGTACGAGCCGGAACAGTTCCCGGGTCTCGTCTGCCGGATCGACGAGCCTCGCGTCGTCGTGCTGCTCTTCGGGAGCGGCAAGCTGGTCTGCACGGGAGCGCGCAAGCCCTCGGACGTCGAGGTCGCGGTCCAGAAGATCACGAAGGAGCTGCAGGGCGCGGGACTGCTCCGCTGAGAGGACCGCCCCCCTCCCGACGGTCCGTCGTGGGCGAGGTCGCAGGGGTCGGCCCACCCTATGGCCCCTGACGCGCGCCCCTTCCCGCTGCCCATCGTGGACCACCACGCGCACCTTCGCCCCGGTCCGAGCGGGATAGCCGCCGCGCGAGCGTTCGCCGCCCACGGCGGGACCGACCTCTTCCTCGCGACCCAGAACTACCTCCCCCGACCTCCGAGGTCGCTCGAGGAGTACCGGGAGCAGTTCTCGACGACCGAGGCCCTCGCGAAGACGGTACGAGAGGAGACCGGCCTCCGCGTCTACGTGGTCCTGGCCCCCTACCCGATCGATCTGGTCCACGCGGTGCCCGACCTTCCGCTCGAGGAAGCTGAGGCACTGCAGACGCGCGCGCTCGAGCTCGCCTCCCACGAGGTCGTGGAGCACCGCGCCGTCGCCCTCGGGGAGGTCGGGCTCCCCCACTTCCCGACCGAACCGCCGGTGCTTGAAGCCCTGGAGCGCGTGCTCGAAGTGGCGCTGCGACTGGCCAAGGAGGTGGGGTGTCCGGCGGTGCTGCACACCGACGACCTCGACGCGGCCGGGTATCGTCGGCTCGCCGAGAGGGGAGCTCATTGCGGTCTCGCCCCGCAACGCATGGTCAAGCACTACGCCCGTACCTACCTTCCCCCGGAAGAACGATCGGGGTTGACCGCTTCCTTCCTGGCCAAACGCGACCTGGTCCGACAGGCCCTTCGCGATCCCGGTCCGTGGTTCCTCGAGACGGATTTCCTGGACGACCCGACGAGACCCGGGGTGGCGTTGCCGCTGGATACCGTCCCGCGACGTGCACGGGCGCTCTGGACCAACCCCGCCCTACCCGGTGTGGACACCGAGGCCGCGCTCCGGGTACCCTTCGTTGAAGCGCCCCAGCAGATCTACGGTCTCGACCTCGCCCGCGAGACACCCTTCGTCTTCCGGGAGGGAGGGGCATGAGCCCAAGCCCGCGGAGCCCAGGCAGGACAGCCCGCCCTCGTCCCTCGGGGAGGCTCGTGGCCGTCGAGGGCATCGATGGGACGGGAAAGACCACCTTGATGTCGCAACTCCTCCGGGCCCTTCGCTCTCGTGGGTGGAAGGTGGCGCGGTGGCAGGAGCCTTCGGACGGTCCCCTGGGCCGCGCGGCGCGCGAGGCCTCCGGGAGCGATCCGGCCCAGGCCGCGCTGCTCTTCACGCTCGATCGAGGCTCCGAGCGGGCCCGGCTCGAGAAGATCCTCCAGAAGAGCGACCTGGTCCTCTCGGATCGATCTTTCTACTCGACGCTCGCCTACCAGGGGAGCGTGCTCTCCCCTCGCGAGCGAAGGGGTCTGGAGACGTTGCAGCGCGTGGTCGCACGGCGCCCCGACCTGGTCCTGTGGTTGGACCTCACTCCGGCGCGGGCGATGGAGAGGATCTCCTCACGCGGCGCGGTCCGCTCACCGCTGGAGCGGTTGGGGACCCTGCGAAGGGTCTCGGGAGCCTACCGGTGGTACGCACGTTCGGAGAGGCGGCGGTTCGTCCGCCTGGACGCCTCGCGACCCCCCGAAGAGGTGTGCGCGGCGGCCCAGAAGGCCATCCTCGCGCGCTGGAAGGCCCCGAGAAGGGGGAAGGCGGGACCCCGAGGCGCGAGGCTTTAGACCCAGGCGGTCCTGTCGACCTTCGCACACGAGCCAAGAACCATGCCGGAAGGGATCATCCTCCGAGAGGAGACGCTCGACGCCTCCTACCTTCCCCCCTCGCTCCCTCACCGCGAGAAGGAGCTCGCGCTGCTCCGGGAGCGCTTCGCCCGCTCGATGGACGCCGGCCAGGGGTGGAGCCAGCTCCTGACCGGAGGGATCGGGAGCGGGAAGACCGCGCTCGCCCGGGCCCTGGGTCGGGAGCTCGCCAACCGACGGCAGCGCAAGGACAGCGCCGCGGGCGTGAAGGAGATCTACGTGAACTGCTGGCGGCGGAACACCGACCGCGCCGTCGTCCTCGAGATGCTGAACGCGGTGGACCGTCCGGTGCCGGACCGGGGGTTCTCTGTGTCCGAGATGCTCGACACGTTCGAGAAGGGGCTGCGGGAGGTCCCCTCCCCCACCCTGGTGATCCTGGACGAGGTCAGCGTCCTGCTGAAGGGCGGAAGCAAGCTCGTCTACATGCTGACCCGGGGCCGCGAGGTCGGGCTCGGGCCGCTCTCGCTCCTGCTCATCGCCCCGCGCGACGTCCTTCCCTACCTGGACGCGGCCAGCCGGAGCGGCTTCGGGGTGACCCACCGACTCCAGCTGCCGAAGTACCTCCGAGAGCCGCTGACGGACATCGTGCTGGCCCGCGGCGCGCTCGCCCTCCGACCCGGTTCCCTCTCTCGCGAGGTGGCCGAGCAGATCGCGCGCGTGGCGGAGCCGCAGGGGGACGCCCGTCTGGCCCTCGAGCTCCTCTCCGGCTCCGCGCACCGCGCCGAGGAGCGGGGGGCCCGCGAGCTCACCCCCGAGGACGTTCGCTGGGCGAAGGCCTCGACCTACCCCACGATGACGGAGGAGAAACTGGACGGGCTCTCCCCCCCCTCCCTCCTGGTCCTGCTGGCCCTCGCGCGGACGCTTCGTGCGCCAGGAACCTGGGTGCGGATGGAGAAGGTCCGGAAGGCCTACGGTTCGGCCTCCGAGGAGTACGGGCTCCCGGCCGGGAGCAGGGTCACTTTCTGGAGGATGGTCAAGGCGCTGGAGCAGGAGGGTCTGCTCGAGATGGAGTACACGCGACCCGGCGCGCCTGCCAAACTGACCCAGGACGAGATCCCCGCAAGCCTCCTCGAACTCGTCCTCCAGGAACGCCTGGCGCGTCCGTCCTCGGCCCAAAGTTAAATGGCCAAGGCCCTGTGGCCAACGCCGATGACCAGCAGCCGCCGGGGATTTGCCACGCACTCGGGGTCGCACGGTAGCCCGGGGGGCCGGCCCAGGAAGACGGAGCCAGCCTCTCAGAGCGCTCCCGGGCAGGCACCACCATCCGAGGGGGCGCCTGCGGCCACGTCCTCGACCCCGGCGTCCGGCGCCCCGGACCCCCTCGCACCCATCCGGGAGCTGAGGGCGGAGGGGCAGTTCGAGCAGGCCCTGAGCCAGGTCGACCTCATGGTCCGCGCCTCTCCTCACGACGCCCTGGCCCGCGAGCAGCGCGGTCTCGTTCTCCTCGAACTCCGACGGGCCAGCGAGGCTCTGAGCGAGCTCGACCAGGCCCTGTCGCTGCGGTCCGACCTCGCGGCGGCGCACGCCGCGCGGGGGGATGCCCTCCGCGTGCTGGGCGACAAGGAACGGGCGCTGTGGGCCTACGCGAAGGCGCTCCAGCTCGTTCCCGGCTCGGAGGCCTGGCGCAAGGCCCGGCGCGAGACCGCGGCGGAGTTCATGGGGATGGACCCCAACCTCGACTCCCACACCCTCGCCATGGAGGCCATGCGCAGGGGACAACGGGGGCTCGCGGTCGAGCTCTCGGAGGAGGCTCTCTCGAACGGGGAGACCGACCCGGAGGCGTGGAGGGAGGATGCGCGGCAGCTCAAGCAGGAGAAGCTCTACGACGACCTGCTCACCCGGGCCAGGGCGAGGCTGGCCCGCTTCTCCGGAGACCCCGTTGCCCAGGCCTACCTGGGCTACGCCCTCTTCGGCAAGGAGGATTGGAAGGGCTGCCTCGAGCCTCTGACCGCCGCGGCGCGCGACCCGAAGGAGCGACGCGAGGTCACGCTCTGCCGCGCCCGTGCCCTCTACCGGCTCAAGCGCGAGGAAGAGGCCACGCCCCTCGTCGACGGGCTCCTGGCGGAGGACGTTGACGACATGGATCTCCTCCGGATGGCCCTCTCCTCCCCCTGGGCGAGGCAGAGGCCCTTCCCGGCGCTCAAGGGAGCCCACCGCCTGGTCCTGAAGTTCCCCAAGGACCCGGAGACCTGGCGGGCGCTCGTCGTCGCCTCCTTCCGCGTGGGCCACTACGCGGAGACCGCCGAAGCGGCCGGCAAGGTCCGCGCCCTCGACCCCAAGCAGGTGGGGGTGGCGCTCCCGCAGGCGATCGCGCTCGCACGGCTGGGACACCTCGACCAAGCGGCCCAGCTCCTCGAGGATTACCTGAAAGAGGACGCGGAGCACCCGGAGGCCTGGAGAGAGCTCGGGCTCATCCTCCACCGTCAAAAGAAGCTCCCCGAGGCCGAGGCCGCGCTGAAGAAGGCGGTCGAGCTGGACCCCGACCACGTCGGAGCCCGGATGGCCCTCGCGACGTTGCTCTCCAAGCTCTCGAAGGACGAGCAGGCCGAGGCGGAGTTCCTGGAGGTCACCCGCCGCGATCCCAAGAACGTCGAGGCCTTCTACGACCTCGGGGTCGTACGCCAGAAGCTCGAGAAGGACGCGCTCGCGGTGGAAGCGTTCCAGGCCGCGCTGGCGCGCGACCGGTCCCACGTGAACGCCGCTTCGAACCTCGCTGTCGTCCTGGCGAAGGGGAAGCGGTACGACGAGGCGGCCAAGGAACTGGAGGCCACGCTTGCCTTCCGTCCCGACGCCAAGGACCTCAACTTCAACCTGGGCCAGGTCTACCTGCTCCAGGGCCGGTCGGACGAGGCCTATCTCCAGTTCAAGCGGGCCCACCGGCTCGATCCCTTCGACTACGAGAGCTGGAACCACCGGGGCGCGGCGCTCTCGAAGATGCACCGCATCGACGAGCGGAGCGCGGAGGGGTGGATGGCCCTGGGCCGGGGGTTCCTCCGGCGTCAGGGGTTCTCGGAGGCGCACGAGTGCTTCCGCCGCGCGCTCGAGCTCGACCCGCAGAACGAGGAGGCGAAGCGCCTGCGTGCGGAGAGCCTGTCCTCCGTCTACGGGGTCGCTCCGACCGCGACGGAGGAGTGGCTGCAGACCTCTCGCATGCTGGTGGAGATGCACCAGTTCGCAGATGCGCTGGACGCGCTCTCGGTGGTCCTGATGCTCGAACCGGAACAGCCGCAGGCCCGTGTGCTCACCGGCCGTGCCCTCCTCTCCCTGGGGAAGGCGCAGGTCGCGGTCCACCAGGCCGACCTGGCCCTCCGCTCGGAGAAGGACAACGCGGGGGCCTGGGCGCTCAAGGGGGAGGCGCTGCTGGAGCTCCAGAAGCCCGCGGAAGCCTTGACCTGCTTCGACTGGCTCTTGGAGCACGGATCGAAGGACCCCGCCGTCCACACGTTCCGAGGTGTCGCGCTGGCGGCCCTGGGGCGCGGGGAAGACGCGGTGAAGGCGTTCGACGACGCGCTCAAGCGCGACCCTCACTTCCGTGAGGCGTGGCACCACAAGGGTGTCGAGCTCGAGAAGGAAGGCCACTACGAGCGGGCGGCCGAGGCCTTCACCAAGGGCTTCAGCTGAGGAGAACGCGGCGGGGGGGGACCCCCTGTGCCACCTCCCAGTCCACCTCCAGGTCCACTCCCAGCCCAGTTCCTGAGGTCGGGCGACGACCCTCCCTGCGGCCGTCGGCCCCGGGCCCTGGTCTGAAGGGGGGTGAGAGGGAGGCTTGATGCGACAGGCCCGCTCGGTACCTCGGATGAGCGAGTCGCTGGTGCAGCTGGTCCCGGGGTCCAGGCTCCCACCCTGGATTCGGATGTCGCTCCCGCGCGAGCAGTACCCGCGTGTGCGGACCCTCCTTCAGGAGCAGAGGCTCTCCACCGTCTGCCGCGAGGCCCGCTGTCCGAACCTCACGGAGTGCTGGTCCGCGGGGACCGCCACGCTCATGCTCCTGGGGGACACCTGCACGCGCCGCTGCTCGTTCTGTGCGGTCACGACACGGTCCCAGGGCGGACACTTGGACGAGACCGAACCGGACCGCGTCGCCCGGGCGGTGGACGACTGGGGTCTTTCCTACGTGGTCCTGACCCAGGTCTGCCGAGACGATCTCTCGGACCAGGGGGCGGGGGCGCTCGCCCGCACGGTCCGGGCGATCCACGAGAGGCGGCCGAAGGTCCGGGTCGAGGTCCTCGCCTGCGACCTCGGGGGATCGGAGGACGCCGTCGGAACGGTACTGGGCTCCAAGCCCGAGGTGTTCGCGCACAACCTGGAGACCGTGCGTCGGCTATCCCCCGAGGTCCGCGACCGTCGGGCGGCCTACGACCTCTCTCTCAGGACGCTGCGGCTCGCGAAGGAGATCGGGCCCCGCGCGCGCCTGACGAAGTCTTCGCTCATGCTCGGTCTGGGCGAGGAGCGCGCCGAGGTCGTTGAGGCGATGTCGGACCTCCGCCGGGCGGGGGTCGACCTCCTGACGCTCGGGCAGTACCTAAGGCCGGGAGGGGACCGGTTCCGTCAGGTCTCACGGTACGTGTCCCCGGAGGAATTCGCAGACCTGGCGGCGGAGGCGCGCCGCATGGGCTTCCTTGGAGTGGCGTCCGGGCCGCTGGTGCGCTCCTCCTACCGCGCCGACGAGCTTTTTGAGCGCGCGACCTCGGTCAGGGGGGACTGAAGATGGCGAAGAAGGTCCGCAAACGCCTGGAAGAGGACCAGAAGGTCAAGGAGTTCCAGTTCCCGCACTTTGACGCCCGGGGCTTCATCCAGCACGAGCTGGAACAGTCCTACGCGACCGCGGTCTCCCTCACCTTCGCGCTGATCTTAGCCGTGGTCTCCTGGCAGCTCACGGCGATGGGACTCGCGAACTCGACCGTGGGTGTCCTGCCCTTCGCGCTCGGTTCGCTGGCCCTGGGCGCCGCGGGGGGTGTCGGGATGTCCCTGGTGATCCGACGCTTCCGACCCAAGGCGGAGGAGTACAAGCGGGGAGACTGGGTGGGGCTCATCATGACCTACGTCTTCCTCTGGGCGGGGATCTGGGCCCTCCTCGTCAACGTCTGGGGCTGATCTCGCCCGGGAAGCCCGCGACGAGCCGACGACGCGGGCCGCGTCCCACCCGTACGGGGGGCTCGCGGTCGCCTTCCACCGGTCGGCCGACGGGAGATCGGCGCGCTAGCCCCAGGTGGCCCAGGGGAAGCCTTTCTCGAAGAGGACCCGCAAGGCCTCGGTCACCGCCGGAGAAGCCCCGGGCTCGGGAAGGACGGAGAGCTTCCCCTGCCGGACGACGACCTCCTGTAGGTTCTTTCCGAACCCCATCTGCGGGAGCTCACGCTGCAGCAGCTCCCTCGCGTCGCGAAGTGAGCGTCGCACGTCGACCTGGAGCTTCCCCTCGGCCGTGAGGTACGGTCCCGCGATGCGGCTCTCCGAGGCGGGGCCCCACTTCTGCAGGAAGTTCCCCACCTCGTGGGAGCCCGCCGGAGGGCCCGGGTGTCGGGCCAGGGGGCCCAAGGTCCTCCGGTCGATCTCGACGAGGATCGCCGCCTCGCCGTCCGACTTCGCGGAAGCCGTGGCCAAGACCTCGAAGCCCCACCTCTCCAGGGGGCCCGCCAGGGCCCTCTCGCACTTGCGAAGCTGCGGATAGAGGATGTCGTCGACGAGGTCGGGGGACGGGAAGGTCAGCACCACGACCTCGGTCCCCCGCTTCCGCGCTTCGGAGAGGAGGTCGTCGAACGACGGGACCTGGCGTTTCGGGGGGAGGAAGAACTCCCGACGGGGAGCCGCCGTGTACGCCTCCACCGCCATGAGGAAGAGGGCGAGGTTCCGCTTCGAGAGGGCGGAGGCCACGTTGCGGTGGGGGTCCACCGGGTCCGGAAGCACGAGGGCGACCTCGGGGACCGTGGCGGGTTCCGGCCCCGGAGGGCAGAGACGTTGGGGCACGTGCCAGCGGGCGGCGTCGGCCATGAGCCCCCCGAAGGAGCCGTAGCGCACGATGAGAAGCTCGACCAAGTACCCGGAGAACCCCTCGGTCCGGGTGTCCGCGCCGTAGATCCCCAGCGTCTTCAGGAAGCGCTTCAGCAATCGGACATCGTCGCGCGTCCTCTCGTTGAGCCTGGGAGAAAGGTAGGCGTGGTGGAAGGGGGTCCGGTCGACGGCGGTCTGGGGCCGGTCCGAACGCTCGACCTGGAAGCCGGGTACGGCGTCCACCGCGAACCCTTCGTAGATCCCCCGAAGGTACGGATGCTCGGCGTACCGCTTTTCCGGGGACTGAAGGAACGTCTGCGCGAGCTCGAGCCCCAACGACGCGAGCCGCTCGCGAGGGAGCGAGGGGTCGAAGAGCATGAACAGGTCCATGTCGAGCCGGCCGCCCGCCGCCGGCGGAAGGTAGGTCTCTCTCGCGGCGCTTCCGGCGACCAGGGCTCGCTTGAGAGGGATGCCCCGGGCGGAGGCCTCCGACTGGGCGCGGGAGACGATGCTCTCCCGAGCGCGCGCCAACCTGGCGAGCTCCTCAGGGTCCGGACGCAGCCGGAGCGCGACCTCCTCTTCGAGCGGGGTCAGGGGCACCGGCGCCTTGGGGGGGTCCCCCCCCTCGGCCGTAGGGCTCCTCGACGCCGGGGGACCTCGCGACACCCGTCGGGCATCTCCGTGCCCCTTCTTGAGCCCTCCCCCGTCCTTCACCGAGACATTATCCCTCGCGGGCCGGTCTATCGATAGAATGGCGAGCGGTGCGACGTCCGCAGCGCCCGGGCACGCAGGCCTCCTCTACGAAGCGCTGCCCAGCGGGAAGGTGCGGTGCACCGCGTGCGCGCGCTACTGCGTGATTCCCGAGGGCTCCCACGGTTTCTGCTTCGTCCGGGCGAACCACGGGGGGAAGCTCGAGCTCCTCACCTACGGGAGGGTGGCGGCGGTCCAGGTCGACCCGGTCGAGAAGAAACCGCTCTCCCACTACCGGCCCGGCACCCGGGTCTTCGGCATCGGCACCCAGGGATGCAACTGGCGCTGCCAGTACTGCCAGAACTTCGAGATCAGCCAGGACCCTCGCGTATCCGGCCGCGACCTCTCACCGCAGGAGGCCGCCTCCTGGGCGGTCCGAAAGGGGTGCCAGGGGATCACCTTCACCTACAACGAGCCTACGATCTTCATCGAGTACGCCTCCGACGTGATCGACGAGGCGCACCGTCGCGGCCTCTACGCGAACTTCGTCACGAACGGCTACATGACCCCCGAGTCCGTCGAACTTCTCCGGGGAAGGCTAGACGCCGTCTCGGTCGATTTCAAGGGCAGCGGCGAGCCCTCGTTCATGCGGAAGTACATCCAGGCGAAGGGACCGGACCCGATCTTCGAGTCCCTCGAGGGCCTCGCCAAGAACGGGACCCATGTCGAGGTCACGAACCTGATCGTCCCCCAGGTGGGGGACGACACCGAGGCGCTCCGCCGGCTGGCCTCCTGGGTCCGCGACCACCTGGGGGCGGAGACCCCGTTCCACCTGCTGCGCTGGCACCCCGATTACAAGATGCGGGACCTGCCCGAGACGCCGGTCCGGACCCTCGAGCGGCTTCACTCTGTCGCCAAGGCCGAGGGGCTGGACTACGTCTACCTGGGCAACGTCTGGGGCCACCCCCTGGAGCACACGTACTGCCCGAAGTGCGGAGCGATCGCGGTCGACCGCTACGGGTTCTACATCCGAGCTTGGAACCTGGACCAAGAGAACCGCTGCCGGGAGTGCAAGCACCCCATCCCGATCGTCGGCACGCTTCCGAAGGAGTACGAGCCCACCTTCGTCACTCCCCTCATGTGACCCGACCCCTGCGGCGGGGCTCTCGAGGCGGCCCTACTTGGTGCCCCAGACCAGGACATGGATCGGGGCGAGCTCGGAGGAGCTCACCTCGCGCATGCCGTTCCGCCGGAGGAAGTTCATGAACTGGGCCGAGGGGAGCAGCTGGTCGTCGAGGATCGCCTCGACGTACTGGACCCCGGCCATGACCTTTCCCGCTGGGGTCCGGAGCTTCTCGATCTCGCCCCACTCCGGGAACGGGAACTCGCTGATGAGGAACGCACCCTTCGGACGTAGGGCCCGGACGACCTGCCGGACCACCTCCTCCTTGTCCTGGACCTCGTGGAGGGCGATGTTCATCAGGACGATGTCGGCCGCGGGAACCGGGTCCTTGCCCAGAATGCCGTGCGAGATGGTGACCCGGTCGCCCAGGCCCGCCGCCGCGACCGCGGCTTTCGCCACCTCGACGCTCCTTTCGTCGCCCTCGACCCCATGGACCTTGAGGTTCGGGAAGGCCTTCGCCAGGCGCACCAGCCCGTCCCCTCGGCCGCAGGCGAGCTCGACCAGGGTGAGCGGGGTCGGGCCGTTCAGCCGCTCGATCAGGCCGGGGACCTGCGCGAAGCCCTTCCGCAGAAGCCGGGTGTAGAACGTGCGGGAGCTGTCGGCCTGGGACGCGGGAAGGTCCTTCGAGAACTGGTCCCACCAGGAGCGTTCGCCGTCGGCCACGTGCTGGTCGAGGAACGTCCAGGCCTCGCGCAGGGCGCCAAGGAACCGGACGGTGCCCGCGAAGTAGACCGGGCTTCCCGGCTCCAGAAGGGGGGCCTTCAGGCCCTCGGCGAGGAAGAACCGCCCCTCCTTGAATTCCACGAGCTCCGCGCTGTAGGCCGCGTTGCACCACACGGTCACGTAGAGCCGGTCCAGGTCGAGCTCCCGGGCCAGGAACTCCGCTGACAGCCCCTCCGGGTGTCGCGAGAGGCACTCGAAGAGCCCGTGTCGGACCCCCAGGTCCAGGGTCCAGGTCGCAAAGAACCCGGCCGCGAAGTCCTGGAGGCGGCCGATCTGTCGGCTAGTGGCCTCCTTCTCCTGAGGGGAGGGCCCGCTGGAAGCCGGTGAAGAGGGTGGAGGAGCCGCGTTCGGGACTTCGGGGGCGGGTGGGGTGGTCATCCCGGGGCCGAGCCGAACGCCCCTATAAGGGGCGCACGAAGGGCGTCCCGGGCCCAACTACCCCCTCACTCCCTCTGTCCTCTCCCGGGTCGGCCTCCTTCTCTCCGTCTCTTTCCCCATAGACCCCGTCCGTTGCCCTCTCGGCTCAGAGATGCGACGTGGCTGGGAAACTGGGGACCGGTCTCTCCGCGACATCCTGGACCGGCGCCGAACACCCGTCGATCCGGTGAACGCTGGCACCACGACATAGGAACGAGCTTCCCGACATGTCGGGGGAAAAGCCACGAGCTATCCTTTAGCACGGCGGGGGACGCCACCCGGGACCACACTTATATTGCCACGGCGACCATAGTCACTTCAGGATGGGGCAGAAGGTCCCCGCGAGCATTTCGGGTGCTCGTAGGGTCTCCCTGAAAGGTCCGCTACCGCTCGAAAACGTGGGGCTCAAAACGAACGCCAGGTCCAGGGTTGCCGAGACCCGGGCCGAAGCCCCCCGCCCAAGCGGTAGTACGGCGGCCGTCGACCTGCCATCGCTCTCGCGGGCGATCCGCCGGGCGGTGGGCCATGACGGCATGCGGCGAGAGGACGCGGACGCGATCGCGGGCCATATCCTGAACTTCTTCGGCTTCAACGAACGGATCATCGACAACGTTCTGGAGCCTGACGACCGAGACACGTTCTACATGCTCGAGGACTCCGGCATCCTCGAGACCGAGCGCGACGAGACCACGCTCTACGACGGCCGGGAGTGGCGGATCCACTACTGGATGTTCCGGAAGGACCGCATCCTCCAGCTGGCCAAGGAGGAGGCCGACGCCTCCCCCGAAGAGAAGGAGGAGGAGGTCCCGATCGCCCCGCTCCCCCGCGTCAGCGCCCCTACCCCCCTCGTCGTCCCCACCGCAGACTCCTCCGTCTACCACCACCTTTCCGACGAGGCGTGGGGGAAGCGGGAGGAGGAGGGCGAGGAGGCCGAGTCGCCCCAGCTCTCCCTGCCCAACTCGCGCTTCACGCGCGCACCGCTCTCGCCGGGTTGATCTCCGGACATCCTTCGGGCGGGCACCCTCCTTCAGGGTGGCTTGAGCGCTCATGTACTGGACCCCCTAGCCTCCTCCGTGCGCAGGTTCCTCCTCCTGGTCCATCGTGTCCCCGTCGACGGGGAGTTCACCCTCAACGACCTCGCGGGAGCCGGAGGGCGCGTGGACGAGGTGGCCTCCGTGGTGGGCGCGGCGTTCCTCATCTCCAACGGGCTCCGGCGCGACACCGAACTGACGCTGCTCTTCGCCCACCCTCCCGAAAGGGCCCGCCGGATCCGGATGGTCGGATCCCGCCTGAAGTTCCTGAATCCAGACGAGCGGTCGACCGCCGCCCTGCTCAAGAACGCGCTCGTGCGGAGCTGGACGCGGCCGGACGTTGAAATGGAGACGACCCCCGGGATCTTCGTCGGCCCGGGTCATCCGGAAGAGGACCTGCGCTCGTTCCTGGCGACCCCGTCGACGTACTGGGCCACCGAGGGGGGACGACCCCTCCGCGGTCTCGAGCTACCCGAGAGCTGCGGGTTCGTGGTCAGCGACCCCTGGGACCCCACCCAAGCCGAGAGGGCGATCCTGACCGGGTCGGGAGTGCCCCAGGTGGCGCTGGGCCCCCTCTCCTTGAGGGCCTCCCAGTGCGTGATCCTGCTCCAGAACGCGCTCGACCTTCGGGCGAGCCCTTCGCCTTCGAGCCCCAACGAGGCCCCGACAGGGGCTAGAACCCCGTAGCGCGCCCAACGGCCGCCCGCTTGCCCGCCTCTCAGGTGGTCAGGGCCTTGTCCAGCGTCCGAGGCTCCAGCCCGCCCACCACAGCGGTGAGCCGGACCCGGTCCCAGCGCTCCGGATGGGTCCGGAACCCGGGAGTGATCTCCGCAGGGTCGTGCAGCTCGCGTCGGAAGGCCTCCACGATCCGATGGTAGGCCCCGAACGTCAGGTCGCTTCCTCCCTCGACGAAGAGGATGGCCGGTCCCGCTCGGTCCTTCACCTCGAAATCCAGGAGGCCCTCCCGCAGCGCCTGACGGACCAGACCGTCGGGGTCGCTGGGATGCCCTTCCGCGAAGAGCAGGGTGGAGAGCCCTCCCCCCTCGAGCAGCCGCCGGACGTGGGCCAGGTCGATGTTCATTTCGGAGGGGTGCCGGACCATGTCGACAAGGCCGGAGACGAGGGCGCGAAGGTAGGAGTTCCGGTAGTGGAACACCTGCTTGATCGGAAGCCGGTCGAACTTGCGGAGCCGCTCGTTGGCGAAGGCCAGCAGGGCTCCCCCATTGGCCTGGAGCTCCGACAGGGCCTTCGAGGTGTTCTCCCGGATCCTCGCGCTCGTGGCGAGCTCCGCGTGGAACGGAAGGAAGACCACGCTGATCGGCAACGCGCCCACCTCGCGGGTCAGCGAGAGGCAAAGCGGCGCGAGGGCGCTCCCCGTCCCGCCTCCGAGGCCGGCCATGAGGAAGACGATGTCGAAGTCGCGAAGCCGCGCGAGAAGGTCCTCCCGGAACTCCCCGAGACTGGTGAGGACCGCCTCGCGGTCCCCGCCGCTCCCCCGACCGGAGAGCGCCGCCTGGCCCACCAGGATCCGGCGGTGGGCCCGCGCGTTCAAGAGATGGTGGCCATCGGTGTTCACGGCGAGAGTCTCGACCCCGAGCAGCTGCTGGTCGAAGAGGTCCGTGACCGCTTCGGACCCGGCGCCCCCCAGGCCCACGACCAACGCCCGCGGCGCGCGGGCCAGTTCCCCCCAGGGATACTCGTGAGGGCCGGAAGCGGGAGGCGCTGCCGGCCGGGGGCTCGCCGTCTCTCCCATCGTCCCTCCTGGGGCTCCACCCCGCGGTGACACTCAGCCAGGACGGAGCCTAGCCGCCCTCGGTCACGAGCCCATCCCCTTCAGGAGAGGTGCCTCGGTGCGAGCTGCTTCCGCCGTGCGCCGAGTGACGGCCGATCTGCTCGAGCTTGCTGCGGACGTACTCCCGCACCGCCGTGCGGATCGCGTCCTCCATGTCGACGTTGACCCCCTCGTCGGCGAGCTCTTTCAGCTGAAGGTAGTCATGGTGGGGAAGGCTCACGAGGGTCTTACGCGCACGGGTCGTCGGCAGCTGCACCTGAATGTACTCCTCGAGCGCGGCGCGTATCGTGTCCGAGATCGTGGGCTGGCCCAGGTTCTCCTGGATCCGCTTGAGCCCGTCCACCAGTTCCTGGGGGATGCGGACCGTCACGCGCTCCGACGTATCCGGCATGGGCGTCTGACACTCGTCCGACAGATACATGCGGCTCGGGGGAGATAAGCGTATCGGAATTTCGTCCCCTGCCGGAAACGGACCGTCCCCTTCCGCGGGAGAAGGGTCACCCAGACGGGCAGGGCTTGCGTTCGACCTCGGTGGCGCTCCTCTCGAGCCCCCCCTCGGGTGGGCCCCCCCCGCGTCCTACGACTGCCGCTTTGACCTCCGTGAGATGGGGTAGTGTGTGCGGCGACACCGGAAGGCGCCAAGGATCGCCCTACCCCTCCAGACCCACCGACTGAGGCTCCGTTTGCCCACGCTCAAGGACGTTCCGGCGTGGCACGACACCCTGACCGAACCCCGGGTCCTGGATTTGATGCTCCCGGAAGTACCCTGGACCCTCGGCGCCGTTCGCCAGAAGGTCGCCTCCGCCCGCGAGGGCGCTCGGAACGGGACCTTGTACGAGCTCGCGGTGGAACGGCGATCGGACGGGGCCGTGGTCGGACGTGTCGCGCTCAAGGAGGTGCAACTGGGCCCGGAGAGCCGGGCGATCCTGGCCTACTGGATGGATCCTTCCGTCTGGGGAGCCGGGATCGCCTCGGAGGCGGCGCACGCGCTCTGCCTCGCGGGCTTTGGCCAGCTTCCCCTCCACCGGATCGACGCGGAGGTCTTCGCTTTCAACGTACGATCGCAGCGGCTCCTGCGGGCGCTGGGTTTCCGCAAGGAGGGGGAGGCCCGCGAGGCGATCCGCTACCGCGGGCGGTGGGTCTCGGCGTGGAACTTCGGACTGTTGAGGGGCGAGTTGAGGTCGCCGCCGCGGATTCTCAGGAGACCGTCTTCGTCGTCCGGGGCACGGGCGAGGCCCGCAAGAAGACCGTAGAGGTCCCCCCCGGCTCACGCCGGGATAGGAGCGGGGGCTTGCGCGTGCAGGAGCTTGCTCCCACGCTCGAGAAGCGAGAGGGAGGCCGAAGGGAGCGAGCCCGGGTCGAGGGTGACGAGGACCGCCCCCTTCGACTCGAGGGCAAGATCGCGAACCAGGTCGATCATCCTGCGGACGTTCCGCACGTTCGTCGACTCGACGATCGTCTCGATGCCGGGTAGGACCACCGCCCGCCCCTTGCCCTTCGCGAAATGGGTCGCGATCACGTCCGCGATCCGGTCGACGTCGGCGGGGGAGACCGTCCCTTCGCCCTCCAGGCGGCTGACCTTGAAGACCGTGACCTCGGTCGAGCCGAGCGCGCGGGTCACGTCCTCCCGGCTCACGTGCGTGAAGGCGAGAAGCGTCCCGGGCTCGATCGCGGTCTTGCGGACCAGCGCCCAGACGTCCGACTCCCGGTAGGTCTCGAGCGTGGAGAGGGGTTCGGCGAGCGACCAGGTCCAGGGGGCCCGCACCCGCATGCGCTGGGCCGAGGCAGCGTTGGGCGTTACCTGACCTCCGTGAGGGGTTGCTCTGCGGTCCGCAACCGAAGGTGCCGAGGAAGATGCAGTGGCGGGGGACGCCTGGGGTCCTGCCAGAGGACCGAGGGCCATTCCCAGCCCCGTAAGGAGGCCGGCGAAGGCTCCGATGACCGGGGCGAGGAGCAGAGCGGGGGGGCCTCGCGCCCCCAGCATCCAGAGGACCAGCAGGAGGCCGAGGCTCACCACCACGAACGTCACCAGCCCGAAAGCCAGGGACGAGCGCGTGCCAGACCGACCTTCCCCCAAGGCGCTCCTTGCGCCCCGAGGGAAGGGACGGGAGATAAGCTCGTTGCACACCCGAACCTTCCGGCGCCCCCTGCAGCGGGGAGGTCTCGGGGCAAGGCCTAGTCGAGGAACCGGATGGCGTGGAGCCCGGCGGCCATCTGGGCCTCGACCAGGTCCTTCAACGCCACACGGTGCCCGCGGACGTTGGCCTCCAGTCCCCGCGACACGTTCTCGATCTGGTCCTCGGTCGACCGGAGCAGGCCCTCCCGCGCGAACGTCCCTGGAACGGCCTGTTCGTTGATGAAACGGAAGAGCGTCCCCAGGAGCCGCAGGTCGGTGAACCGGGCCGCGACCTGGTGCCGGAACACCTCCGAGACCGTGACCGGGCCTTCGGGGGACGGTTGGGGCGCGAGGCCCTCGCGGCGGTTCTGCCACTCCATCGAGCTCTCCAAGCACTCCCGGAAGGTCCCGGGGCGCAGCACGCCTTCCCGGTGGAGCGTGTGGTACGCGGACCGCAGAAGGTTCACGACGCGTTCGCGACGCTGATGACGCTCAGCCTCCAGCGAGGCGCGGTCCACGGGGGCGGCCGTCATGTCCCCGACGCGGGGGTCCGGGAAGAGCGGGACCTCCGCCATGAGCCCCAGCGCGGTCGGGTTCACGCTCTCGGCGTACTCGAGGCTCCCGGCGCCGTGGGTCAACACTCGTCGGGGCTCCAGGTTGTGCGCGAGGAGGTACTGCACGGCCTCGTGGGTGGAGAGGCGCTTCAGGATGTACGGGGAGAACTGGGTCCCCCAAGGCTCCTCCGGCTCCGCCGGCTCCAGGGGAAGCCCGACGCGCGCGGGAACGTCGACGAGCGCCTCCTGCAGTCCGTCGACCGTGCGGTTGAGGTAGTAGAAGACCCCGCCCACGCTCGAGTTGTGGAGAGAGTACACGAGGGAAGGGCGCATCGTGTCGATCAGGTGCGCGAGGGCCCGGGTCTCCGGGGGGGCCATCTCGAAGTCGTAGTCGTCGGAGAAGTAGGGGAATCCCCACTCGACCTGACGGCGAGCAGGGGGCCGGTAGTAGTAGTGAGCGAAGCGGGACAGCGAGAAGTTCGGGACCGTCTGCCACCCTTCGTTCAGGCGCAGCCCGTCCCGGTCGATGGCGGGGATGAGGAAGAAACGGACACCGATCCTGCGGGTCACTCCCGGATTCGAGGCCAGCGCTCGCGCAAGGTGAAGAGCGGTCAGGGTCCCGAGGGGCTCGTTCGGATGGGGAGCTCCGATGAGCAGCGCGACCTTCTCGCCTTCCCCCACCTCCAGCCCGAGGAGCGCGTCCCCGTGGGCGGTGTGGCCGATCCGGCGGAGCCGCACCTCTCCGGGGTGTTCCCTGGCGAGCGCGTAGGCGGACTCCTCCAGCTCCCCCGCCGAGAGGAACCTGGGAATGTCCGGTACGTCGGAGATGAGCTCCTCGACGCTCTCCGAGGGAAGGTCGAGCGCCATGAGCGGTGGAGCACTCGAAGGAAGATGTACCTACCGACGGTCCTCTCTCAGGGGATCGTTGACGCGTGCCTCACGGAACCCCTTCTCTCGCAGCCGACAGGAGTCGCATCGGCCGCAGGGGCGACGACCGCCCGCGTAGCAGCTCCATGTGAGGGCCCATGGCACGTGCAGGCGCTCGCCCCAGAGGACGATCTCCGTCTTGGTGCACTTCAGGAGCGGCGCCTCGATGGAGGGAGAGAGGCCCTCCTCGGTCCCCCGGGCGGTGGCGACCTTCGCCAACCGGGCGAAGGCCCTCAGGAACTCTGGCCGGCAGTCCGGGTATCCGGAGTAGTCGACCGCGTTGACTCCCAGGTAGATCGCCTCCGCGCGGCGGGTCTCGGCCACCGCCAGCGCAAGCGAGAGAAGGATGGTGTTCCGGGCGGGCACGTATGTCGAGGGGATCCCGCCCCGGGCCATGCGGTCGGTGGCACGGTCCTGGGGCAGCCGGGTACCGGGTCGCGTCAGGGCGGAGGGGGCGAGCGGACCCAAGGGCACGGTCACCTCCAGTCGCTCGACGGCGCCGAAGTGCCGGGCAAGCGCACGCGCCGAGCGAAGCTCTCTCGCGTGTCGCTGTCCGTACTGGACGGAGAGCGTGATGATCGGATGGCCTCGGGACCGCGCGAGGGCGAGGACCGTGGCCGAGTCCATCCCGCCGGAGAGCAGGACCACCGCGGGCCCTCGGCGAGTCGGCACGGTCGGCTTCAGGGACCCCATAGCAGGTACATCCCGAGAGCGATGAGCGCGGTGAAAAGCATGGCGAGGAAGTTGACCGACCCCTTTCCGAGGAACCCTCGGTTCTCGAGCGTGGCTCCCAGCAGGCTGTCGATCTGGCAACCCAGGAACCCGAGGAACGTCCCTCCTGCGAACCAGAGGACGACCGAGGTCGGCAGCTCCACGAGCCCGCCGAAGGCGTAGAATATCCCGGCCCCCGCGGCAACGGTGACGAGGCTGCCGAGCAGCGCCCAGAGCTCCCCGCCGAAGCTGATGCCCCCGTTCGTGCCCGCCTTGACCGGCCCGGTCCCCAGGATGCTCACGGCCTTCCCGGAGAGCACGCCGAACTCGCTCGCGAAGGTGTCCGCCGTCCCGCAAGCGAGGGCGGCCACGTAGACGAAGGGGACGAGGTTCTGGGGCAGCGCGCCGAGGATCGACAGGGGACCGACCAGGACGAGCCCGAGCGGGACCAGGATGTGCGAGAGGACGTTGCGCACCCCGCGCTCCCCGGCCTTCCCCTCCGACACCTTTCGGGCCTTCTTCTCCTCCCAGCCGTACCGGGTGGCCAGGCTGCCTCCGAGGACGAAGAGGATCAGCATCGCGAGGTAGGAGGGGCCTCCGACGAGCACGATCACGATCCCGAACACGGCGGAGAGGAGGGCGGCGTAGGGGGTCAGGACCTTGGCGTAGGCGGCGGCGATGCCCAGGGCGAGGGTGACCCCGACCGAGATGGCCAGGGCCCAGCCTCCCAACGAGCCCGCGGCTACGGCCAGGGGCACAGCTAAGCTCAAGGACTCCCCCAAAGGCCGCGCTCGCCCTGGCGGTATAAAAGACCCCCGATGAGAGTGACCAAAGCTCAGGTAGGGGGTCCGCCCTCCCCCGCAGCGGTCATGAAGCCGGGTGAAGGCGTCCGGAAGGGGGGGGCGCCCGTGGGGGATGCGGGCAGGAGCGGGAAGCACCCCCCCTTCCCTTTCCGCGCGCTCGCTCGCCGGTCCCTCTTCCACACTCCCCTCGGGGTCTCGCTGGTGGGGGACGCGCTGGGGGTCCTGCGCACGCTCCCGTCCTCCAGCGTCGACCTGGTCGTGACTTCCCCCCCCTACGATGGGCAACCGAAGTACGGGGATGGAGAGTCGTACGACCGCCGATGGTACGAGGGGTACTTCCTGAAGGTGACCCGGGAGGTCCACCGCCTGCTCCGGCCCCGAGGCAGCTTCGTGCTGAACTACCGTTCGAAGCGCTCGGGGCACGAGCGCGGCACGCTCCAGTACGAGCTCGTCCTGGCCCTGAGGGCCCAGGGGTTCCTCTTCTGTGAGGACTTCGTCTGGGGAAAGCCCTCTCCGCCTCCCGGCAAGTTCCGTCGTTTCCTCAAGGACGCGGTGGAATACTGCTTCCAGTTCGCGAAGGGTCCCGACTGGCAGTTCTACCCGGAGCAATGCCTCTCCCCCGCCCGGTGGGACGCGAAGGACCGGGCCCGTCGGAGGGCCCTTCCGCAGAACTACCTGCGCGTGGACGAGCCCTCCGGGCAGGGGCGACGAAGGGCTCTCGCCGGCCCGGACATGGTCCGCCCCTCCACACTGCTGCTCGTCGAGCCCGAGTTCTCCCGCAACCCCACGGAACATCCTGCGCGGTTCCCGGTCGACATCCCCGAGTTCTTCCTGCGCCTATTGACCCGGTCCGGGGATGTGGTGCTCGACCCGTTCGCCGGCACCGGGACCACCGCCGTCGCCGCAGAGCGGCTGGGCCGTCGGTGGATCGTCGTGGAGAACGAGGCGAGCTACGCCAGGGCGATCGAGCGGAGGCTCCGGCTGGACGCGCCGCCACCGACGGGCCGAAAGGGCCCGCGCTCAGGAGCCCGCTCTCGGCGCGGGACCGACCCCCCCGAGCCTTGAGCTCGGATGGGCGGGGTCCGGCGCGAAGCGATGCGTGCCGTAGATGGAGAGCAGGACGGCCAGTACCCCGATCGCCTGGGGCACTCCCAGACCTTGGTGCAGCACCAGGAAGCCCGCCACCAACGCGACCACCGGGACGATGAACAGGTAGGCGCTCACGGTCGCCGCGCGGTGCGCGGAGAGCAGTTCGAACCAGAGCCCGTAGGCGACCGCGGTTCCCAGAATGCCCGTCCAGAGCAGAACGAGAAGGAGCTCGGTGGTCCAGTGCACCGACGTGAAGGGGGCCTCGAAAAGGGCCAGCGCCAGCAGCACGGGCGCCGAGCCCAACAACTGCCAGATGTTCGCCTCGAGCATCTCCTGCTGCCGGAAGGTCCGCTTCATGAGCACGGTCGCCACGGCCCAGGAGATGGCGGCGCCGAGCAGCTCCAGCACAGGCGTCCATCCGGCCGACCAGGAGCTCACGTCCGCGAAACCCACCAACGCGACGCCCGCGAGCCCGACCGCGGAGGCGCCGATCTGTCCCAGCGTCGGGCGGTCCCCCAGGATGGGATAGGCGAGGAGAAGCACCCAGAGCGGGAACGTGTAGACGAGCAGGCTCGCCTGCCCGGCGGGCACGACGGGAGCGGCGATCATCCACAGGCCGAAGAAGAGGGCAGAGTTGGGCAGGCCGAGCAGGAGCGCGTATCCCTTGCCCCGCCACGTGAGCCGCTCGGACCTGCCCATCCTTCGCTCGAGCAGCGGAAGGACCAGGAGGCTCCCCCCGAGCCCGAAGACGACCCGAAGGAAGCCGAGCCACAGGGGGGGAGCGTAGCCGAGGCCGAGGACCACCGCGGGGTAGTTGACCCCCCAAAAGAGGGCGACCAGAAGGAAGAGCCAGAGCGTGGCCCCCTGCTGGGTCGCGGACCCCGACCCGACGGACACGGGCGCCCTATCCTCTCTCGATCAGACGGCGGCAGCCGGACAAGAAGCTTGTAGCGACCAGGTTCGCCTCGACCTGGGCCCGCTGGAACTCCTCTGGGTAGCGAAGGTGGGCTCCGGGCTCCGGGACGTAGACGGTGGTCAAGCCGAGCCGCGTCCCCGCCTCCACGTCGAGCATCCGGTCCCCGATGATCGCGGAGGTGCGCAGGTCGATGTGGAGCTCCCGGGCGGCCTGCTCGAAGAGGGCGGTCCCCGGCTTGCGGCAGGCGCAGCCCTCCTGAGGGGCGTGGGGGCAGTAGTAGAACGCGTCGATCTCGGTGCCGGCCTCCGCCATGAGCCTCTGGATCTTCTGGTGGATCGCCTCGACCGCTTCGCGCGTGTAGAACCCCCGGGAGATCCCGGACTGGTTCGTGACCACTACGACCAGGAAACCGTGGGCCCGCAGGAGAGCGACGCCCTCCCGCACCCCCAGGTGGAGCTCCACCTTCTCCGGGCCTTGGAGGTAGTGCGTGTCCACGTTGAGCGTGCCGTCACGGTCCACGAAGACCGCCCGCCGGAGCGGGGGCGTGGCGGAGGAGGGCCGGTGCTCCGGCCCGTCCTCGCGCTCAGGTGCTGATGACACGGGCGATGCGGAAGTTACCCTTCTCCAGCAGGAGGGAGTAAAGGTTCGACGAGTGGTTGGTCGACCGCATCTTGACCACCCGGATGCGGCGCTGGATGGTCTCTTCGTTGACCTTCGCCATCATGAGGTGGACGATGCCGTCCGAGAGGTAGTCCTCCCCGTTCGGCCCGTAGTTCTCGACGTCCCGCCGAACCTCGGAGATGAGGATGCTGGTAACGCCCAGGTCGCGGATCCACTCGAAGAAGTGGAAGAGGTCGTTCCGGGGGTTCTGGAAGTCCGACAGCGTCTCGAGGACCGGGAGCGAGTCCAGGATGAGCAGGTCGTATCCCTGGCTGTCCTTCATGTTCCGGGAGTACATCTTCAGGACCTCGATCCAAGACTTGTTCCCGAGGACGTTCAGGTTCTTCCGGATGAGCCCGATGTCCACGATCGAGAGCTTGTCGCCCACGGCTTCGAGCTTCATGCCCACGCTCTCCATGTTCTGGATGAGGCTCTCGCGGGACTGTTCCATCGTGATGTAGAGCCCCTTCTTGCCTTCCTTGAGCGCGTTCTCGTAGGCCATGTGGAAGGCCACGGTGCTCTTCATCGTGCCTGGCTCACCGGCGAGCAGCACGACGTGACCGGACGGAATGCCCCCCTCCATCTTCTCGTCGAGTCCCTCCACGTACGTCCGGATGCGCGGGATCTTCGATCCTGCGGTGGGCCCTGGGCTCATGGTGTTACCTTCCCCCTGTTCTCTGAGGTGAGAAATCCTCGGGCTCCCCATTGGGGGTGAACCTTAAAGATGTCGGTGCGGGCGCCCGCCGACCGCACCGGAGCGCCCCCCACGGGAGGCCAGCGGCGCGGGCCCCCTTGCGCCCCTCGCTTCAACGCGGGGCGGACGGCCGGGGGCGGGGCTTCCCACCACGTCGGGAGGTCGTTCGCCCTCGGCGGGGCCCTCCGCGCGGCCTCACGATCCTCCCCCCCCGGGCGAGGGCCTCGCGCAGGATCCGCGCGTGGTCGGCGGCGAAGCGTGGCAGGGCGTCGAGCGGGAACCACTGGGCCTCGGCCGCGTCGTCCCCGCCCAGTACCGTCCCGCTCACCCTCCGAACGCGAAAGGCTACGGTCACGATGTGCCCGCGCGGATCTCGAGACGGGTCGGAGTAGACCCCCGACAGGCCTTCCACGACGGTCCGCAGCCCGGTCTCCTCCTCCACCTCGCGGACCACCGCCGACTCGCAGCTCTCGCCGATCTCGACGAAGCCTCCCGGAAGGGCCCACATGCCCTGCCAGGGAGGACGTCCGCGTCGGACCAGAAGGACCTTCCCGCGGACGATGAGCACCCCATCGACGGTGAGAGCGGGCGTTTCGAGAGGCCGAAGATGGAGGTACGGGGACCCGGGGTACGGACGTAGGTACCCGCGTGGCCCGGTGGGCCCCTTTGTACGCCGGCGGGCGACCCAGGGCGCGAGGGGGGTCCTCCCCACCCTTGGGACCTTTGAGGACCGAGGCACCCTCGCGGCCCTAGAGCTCTTCTGTTCAGGGGGTGATGACAAGCAACCCCCAAGCGACGGAGAGGACGATGAGACCGACCACGATCCAAGGGACCCATCTTCCCCAGCCTCCCGCGCCGCGACCCCACGACGGCGACCCGGCCGACCGACCCGCCGGACCCAGGACCTCCTCGTCCGGCACCTCAGGGACCAACGCTCGGGTCATCGCGAGGGAGGCATCCGTCGCGCCTACTCAAGGTTCTGGGGAGCGTGGCCCGCGGGAGGGGCGGGCCACCTCTCGACCCCCGGAGGCGCTCCTCGCCGATCTTGGCCAGTGGACGACGGCCTCCCTGGAGCGCGCGGTGGCGGGAGCCTCCAGCGTGTCCGTGCTCTTCTCCGGAGGGCTCGACTCGGCCTTGCTCGCGCACCTGCTCCGGAAGCTCCCGGCCTTTGAGGGAGGACGGGGCCTGGAGCTCGCGACCATCGGTTTGGCAGGGTCGGCCGACCTGGCCCAGGCCGCCTCCGCCGCGGAGGCCTTGGGGCTCAAGTTCCACGCCCGCACCATCACTCCCGAACAGGTCCGGGCTGCGGCCAGGTCGGTCGAGGAGACCGAGCGGTCGCAGGCCGCGCACGGTCAGCTGACCCCGCCCCCGCCGCAGGGCATGCGTCTGGAGGTCCTGACGGGCCTGCGGCTGGCGCTCGAGGCGGCTCCCACCACGAGGGTCCTCTGCGGACAGGGGGCGGACGAGCTCTTCCTCGGATACGCCCACTTCTTGCCGCTGAGGGGAGAGCGGTTGGAACTAAGGTACCGCGAGGACCTTGCTCAGTTGCAGGGAACGGACTGGCCGGCCACCCAGCGCATCGCGGCCGCCCTCGCAAAGGACCTACGGGCGCCTTACCTCGACCCGGAGCTGGTCCGGAAGCTCGCAGCCTTCCCGTTGGAGAGCCGCCGTCGGGGAGGGGTGCCGAAGGGGCTCCTCCGTGAGGTCGCCACGTCCCTGGGGCTGCCGACGGAGCTCGCCCAACGTCGGAAGAAGGCCCTCCAGTACGGGAGCGGGATCCACTCCGTGCTTTCACGGACCTGACCCCTCGCCGGGGGGTCGGGTTGGGACCTCCCACCGACCCGGTCAGTACGAACAACCCGTACGACGAGCACATGACCTGACCCGCATTGGTGCGGCCGGTTCGCAGCGCGGCTAGGAGACAAGGCAGACCTGGCATGGCCTTCGTGGCACCGTTCGACCTGGTCGGAGGGGCGCTCGTCGTTCTTGTGGCGAGCGGAGGTGCGGGGCTCCTCCCTTCCGCCTCCTCCCGCAGAGCGACCGTGGGTGCGCTCTCGCTCGCGCTCCTAGGCTGCCTCCTGCTCGTGGCGGTCGCGCTTGAGGTCCTGCTCGGAGGGGCGGCGGGGACCATTACGGTGGCCCTCCCCGGGTTCCAGTCCGCGTCGAATGCCCTGAGCCTCGCCATCGTGCTCGGTCCGCTCCAAGGGCTGTTCCTCCTGCTCCTAGGGGCGGTCGGGGGCGCCATCACGCTCGCTTCCGTCGGCTACGTTCCGGCCTACGTCCACGAGCGGCCGGCGACGCTGGCGGGGATCTACGGGCTTTTCGTGGGGTCCATGGCGCTGCTGGTCCTCTCGGGCACCGCCTTCCTCTTCCTCGTGGCCTGGGAAGGGATGACCCTGCTCTCCTACGTGATGGTGGTCCACGAGCACGGCTCCTGGGACGTCCGACGCGCCGGTCTCACCTACCTCGTGATGAGCCATGCGGCGGCCGCGGCCCTCCTTGCGGGGTTCGTGGTGCTCTACGTGGGCACCGGCAGCACGAACTTCGCCGCGATGAGCGCGGAGGCGCGCGCGCTTCCCGAGCTCACCCGGGATGCGGTGTTCGTCGCGATGGTCCTCGGCTTCGGGACCAAGGCGGGAGTCGTGCCCCTGCACGTGTGGCTGCCGGAGGCGCATCCCGCGGCTCCGAGCAACGTCTCGTCGATCATGTCGGGGATCATGATCAAGATGGGCGTCTTCGGTCTCCTGCTCGTCGTCTTTGAAGTGCTGGGTGGGGGACCCCTGTGGTGGGGGTTCGTGCTGCTCGTCCTGGGAGCGGCCTCGGCCCTGCTTGGGGTGTTGAACGCCATCGCGCAGCACGACGTGAAACGGTTGCTCGCTTTCAGTTCGGTCGAGAACATCGGCATCATCTTCATGGCGCTGGGAACGGCACTGGTCTTCCTCTCGCTCGGATGGCCCGCGCTCGCTGCGGTCGCGCTCCTGGCCGCGATCCTCCACACCTTCAATCATGCGATGTTCAAGGGGCTCCTCTTCCTCGGAGCCGGAGCCGTCGTGGGCACGACAGGGACCCGCGACATGGAGCAGATGGGGGGCCTTGCCCGAGGCATGCCCAGGACGGCGATCGCGTTCCTCTTCGGGGCCATGGCCATCTCTGCTCTCCCACCGCTCAACGGGTTCGTCAGCGAGTGGCTGCTCTTCCAGGCGTTCTTTGCCTCCTTCGGGACCGGTTCCTTGGCGACCGAGGTCGCCTTTACGGCGGCCGCGGGGACGCTCGCGCTTGCGAGCGGGCTCGCCGCCTACTGCTTCGTCAAGGCGTTCGGAGTGATCTTCCTCGCCCGCCCGAGGTCCGAGGTCGCCCGGTCGGTGCGTTCGGACGCGCCCGCCGCGATGCAGGGTGGGATGATCGCGCTCGCCGGGGCGTGCGTCGCGGTCGGGGTCTTCCCCGTCCTTCTCCTCAGCACGTTCGCCGGGACCGTCCGCACGATCACGGGCGCCTCCTACTCCACGTCGCCCTGGGCGTGGGGCGCACCTCTCGCGTTCCCCTCGGCCTCAGGGGCCGCGACACCCAGCGTCCCGCCCCACGGTAGCCTCGCGATCGGCGTCGTGGCGCTCCTGCTCATGGTCGTGCTCCTGGCCGCCACGGTCCTTCGCCGGGTCACCTCCAACGGCAGCCCCGCGCGCCGACCGATGTGGGACTGCGGGATGGACGCCCCCACCCCGAGGATGGAGTACACGGCGAGCGGCTACGCTCAGCCCATCCTCCGGCTGTTCTCCGTCTTCTACGGGGCGCACCCGGTCTCGGAGCTGGGAGACCTGGGAGGAGCTAGACCGGGAGTCCTCCAGAAGACCGTGCGGCACGAGTCGGAGGTGGACTATCCGCTGATGGAGCAGGTCTACTCCCCGATCGTCCGGCTCGTCCGCGAGCTTGCCCGCCGGGTGAGCCGTCTCCAATCCGGAGGGATCCATGCCTACCTCGCTTACATGGTGCTGACGCTCGTGGTCCTCCTCGTCGCGTCGAGGCTCTTCGGAGGGGTGCTTCCGTGACCGCCCTAGCTCCCGGGGTGCAGTTCCTCCTGCTCGTCTTCGAGGTGGCGCTCGTGCTCGGCATCAGCCCACTGCTCGTGGGCATCATGAGGCGCGTGAAGGCCAGGAGCCAGCGACGCCTGGGACCCCCGTTGCTGCAGCCCTACCGGGACCTGCGGAAGCTCTTCCGAAAGGACCGCATCTACGCGGAGAGCGCGAGCACGCTCACCCCGTACGCTCCCTGGATCTCCTTCGTCGCCCTTGTCTCGGCGGTCCCCTTCCTCCCGTGGTTCTTCGTGCCCGCCCCCCTCGGGTTCGCGGGCGACCTGATCGTCGTGGTGGGGCTCCTCGCCCTCTCCCGGTTCATGACCGCGCTCGCGGCGCTGGACGCGGGGAGCACGTTCGGCGGGATGGGTTCGACGCGGGACATGTGGATCGGGGCCCTCGCGGAACCGACCTTCCTCCTCGTCATCTTCGCGTGGGGGGCTCCCTCGGGCTCGACACAGGCCTCCGTTATCGTGGAGCACGGGCTCTCGCTCGGCCTCGCCCACCTGAGCCCGGCACTGCTCCTCGCCTCCACGGCCTTCGGGGTGCTCCTCCTCGCCGAGACCGGGCGACTGCCGGTCGACAACCCCGCCACGCACCTCGAGCTCACGATGGTGCACGAGGCGATGGTCCTGGAATACACCGGCCAGGACCTGGCCGTCATCGAGTGGGGCAAGGGGATCAAGTTCGTCCTGCTCGCAGGGCTCCTCACGGCCGTCCTGCTCCCCTGGGGCATCGCGACCGCGCTGGGGGCCGGGGCCCTGGCCCTGGGCGTGGGGCTCCTCCTGGTGAAGCTCTCGTCGACCGCCTGGCTGGTCGGGCATCTCGAGACGCGCGTCGCGAAGTGGCGGCTCTTCCGTGTGGCCGACCTCTCGACGCTCGCGGTCGCCTTGGCCCTGGGCTCCATCGCCCTCACCTATCTCGTGGGGGTCGGCTCGTGACCTCCGACGGACTGCTGCTGCTCGAGATCGCCGCCTCGGTGGTCCTTGTCACCGCCTGGATCGCGCTGGTCCACCGACGGCTGGACGCCCAGGTCCGGCTCTACGCGATCCAGTCTCTCGCCCTGGCGGTCATCTCGGGGCTCGTGGCCTACCTCTACTCCGCGCCGCTGCTCTACCTGACGGGCGCCCTCTTCGCGGCGCTGAACGGCGCGCTCCTGCCCTGGATCCTGCTCACGGTCCGACGGGAGCTCCGCATCCCGCCGGAGGCGAACATGCTCGTCTCGGTCCGGGGGAGCGCGCTCGCAGGGCTGGGGTGCCTTCTCCTCGCCGTGGCCGTCGTGGGGCCCCTGACCCCGCTCGCCGCGGTCCCCGCCGCCGGCCTCCTCCCGATCTCCGTCACGGTGGTCCTCGTCGGGCTCTTCGTGACCGTCTCCCGACGCAAGGCCTTCTCCCAGGTGCTGGGGATCCTGGTGATGGAGAACGGCGTCTTCCTCGCGGGCCTCGCCCTCACCTACGGGCTTGGCCTCCTCTTGGAGCTGGGCATCGCCGCGAACCTGCTCGTGCTGGCGATCGTGAGCCGGCTCTTCCTGCACCGGATGAAGGACTCCTTCGACTCGCTGGACGCGGACGTCCTCCGCTCCCTGGAGGGGTGAGAGGACGATGCCGCTGGAATGGACCGTCGTCCTGCTGCTGGTCCCCGCCGCCTGCGCCGGACTGGTCGAGGTCGTGCCGGGTCGGTCGGCGGTGAACGGGGTCGCGATCGCCGGGGCCCTGGGCTCCCTCATCGCGGTCCTGGCGATCGTCCAGCAGGTGCTCCTTCAGGGTACGGCGGCGACCCCGATGGACGCGCTCTACGTGGACGCGCTCTCGGCGGTGCTCCTCCTCCTGCTGAGCGTCGTGGGGCTCGCCTCGATCCTGTACTCGGTGGACTACCTGGGGCGCGAAGGAAGCCCGCACTCGCTGTCGCTCACGCAGCTCCGGAGGTACTACGCGTTCGTCCTCCTCTTCCTGTTCACGATGTTCCTGGTGGGCGAGGCGAACAACCTCGGGCTCCTCTGGATCGCCCTGGAGGGAACGACCCTGGTCTCGGCGCTCCTGGTGGGCTTCTACCACACCCGGAAGTCCATCGAAGCGTCCTGGAAGTACCTCGTCCTCTGCACCGTCGGACTGGTCTTCGCGCTCTTCGGGACGCTCCTGCTCTACCTCGCCTCGGCGACCGCGAGCGGGAGCGCGGGGGCTTCGCTCGATTGGACCGCCTTGATCCAGAGCGCTCCCAGGTTCGACCCTGGGCTGGTCCGGCTCGCGCTCGTCTTCCTCTTCGTGGGATACGGGACGAAAGCGGGCTTCGCCCCGCTGCACACCTGGCTGCCCGACGCCCACTCCGAGGCCCCCACACCGGTCTCGGCACTGCTCTCCGCCGGTCTCCTCAAGTGCGCCATCTACGCACTGCTGCGGGTGGACGCCATCACGCTCCGGATGCCCGGGTTCACCTTCGCGACGTGGCTCTTCCTGGGCTTCGGGGTCGTCTCGGTGCTGCTCGCGGCCCTCTTCATCCTGGTGCAACGGGACCTCAAACGCCTCCTGGCCTACCACTCGGTCGAGCACATCGGGATCATCTCGATCGGGATCGGGTTCGGGGGACCGCTCGGGCTCTTCGGAGCGATCTTCCACATGGTCAACCACGCCGCCACCAAGGCCGCCCTCTTCCTTGCGGGAGGCGACCTGGCCGTCGCCGCGCGGACGAAGGACCTGGACGAGATCTCCGGGGCACTGACCGCGATCCCCGCGACCGGGACGGTCCTGCTGATCGGCGGGCTGGCCCTCGCCGGCGTCCCGCCCTTCTCGATCTTCGCCAGCGAGTTCCTGATCGTCTCCTCGGGCTTCCAGGCCGGTGACTGGGTCGTGGCCGTGATCCTGCTGGTCGCCCTGGCCATCGTCTTCGGTGGGCTGCTGCTCCACCTGACGAGCGCGCTGTTCGGACCGAAGCCCCGTCAAGGGTTCCCCGGGATCCGCGCCCGGGTGGTGGGAACGGCGCTCGCCATCGGACTGCTCCTCCCGCTCGTGGTCGGGATGGGCTTGCTGCTCCCCAACCCCTTCGCGACGCTCCTCCACGATGCGGTCAGGGTGGTGATGGGATGAGCGAAGGCGCGCCGGACCACGGGTCGGAGACCCCCCTCCCTACCGCGACGCGGTCCCAAGGCGGGCGCACGGCACCTCCCCCTCGATCGCAGGTGGACGGCCCCGGAGCCCGCGACGAGCGAAAGTGGGTCGCCGCGGCCAGGGGTGGGCTGACCTTGGAGGAACTTGAGGAGGGCCCGTGGGAGGTGGTCGTGGCGTTGGAGCGTTGGCGCCCCTCCGTCCTGTCGCTCGTCCATGCGCTGCGCTTCCGCCTCGCGACGCTCTGGGGCGAGAACGCGCACGACGGGGACGTCGAGGTCCACGGGATCTTCCTGGGAGGGGCCGAGTGCCGAGGCGTCCACCTCCGCGTCGACCTACCGGGAGCGGCGCGAAAGCTGCCCTCGCTGCTGCCGGACCTTCCGACGGCCCTCTACTTCGAGCGGGAGCTCTCGGAGATGTTCGGGGTCACGATCCTCGCCTCCCCCGATACTCGTCCGCTCCTGCTCCACGAACGTCACACCGCCCCCCCGATGCTGCCCGCAGGAGGCGAACCCACGGGGGTGCGTGCCCCCTTCGGGTTCGCCCGGACGGAAGGGGAAGGGGTCTACGAGATCCCGGTCGGGCCGGTGCATGCAGGAGTGATCGAGCCCGGCCACTTCCGCTTCCAGGTGCGAGGGGAGGAGATCCTCAACCTCGAGGTACGCCTGGGCTACACCCACAAGGGAACGGAGCGGCTGTTCGAGGGGCTCGAGCCATCTCAGGCCACGATCCTCGCCGAGTCGATCTCGGGGGACATGTCGGTCGCCGGCGCCACCGCGTATGCGCTCGCGGTGGAGGACGCTCTCCGGGTTCCCGTCCCTCCCGCCGCGCAGTCGACCCGAGGCCTGCTGCTTGAGCTGGAACGGGCGGCGTTCCTGATGGGGGATGTCGCTGGGATCATCCTGGACGTGGGGTACGCGGCCGGGGCTGCCGAGGCCAACGTCCTTCGAGAACAAGCCTACGGCGCGCTCGAGCTCCTCACGGGTTCCCGGCTCGGGAGAGGTACCGTGGTTCCCGGCGGGCTCGCTCGACCGGTACCGACCGAGGCGCGGGCGGAAGTGGAACGGTCGCTGGAGGGCGTCCGGCGGGGGCTCGCCGGCCTCATCGACCATGTTCACGACCAGCCCAGCATCATGGACCGGCTCCGAGGAACGGGGGTCATCTCGCTCGAGGTGGCCGAAGCCCTCGGTCTGGTCGGACCTGCCGCTCGGGCCAGCGGTCTCGACAGGGACGTGCGGCGGGACCGCCCTTACGGCCCCTATGCCCACGAGCGCGTGCGCGTCCGTGTCGCCTCGCGTTCCGAGGGCGACGTGGAGGGCCGGTTCGAGGTGAAGGTCGCGGAGGTCCTCGAGGCGTGCCGACTCGCGCGGCACTTCCTCGGCGAAGGGGGCTCCACGTCGGGATCCCCGATCCCCTCTCGATCGGCCCAGACCCGCCACGGTCTCGGCATCGTCGAATCTCCTCGGGGGGAGTTCCTGGTGGCCCTCCGTGCTTCGGAACAGGGGAAAAGAGTGCTCACGAGGGTCCACGTCCGCGACCCCTCCTTCCTCAACTGGCCGGCGATCGAGTACGCCGTGCGCGGGAACATCGTCCCGGATTTCCCGCTCTGCAACAAGAGCCTGAATCTCTCGTATTCGGGGTTCGACCGATGAGCGACGGAGGATCGGGCCGGTCCGCGCCGAGCCGGACCGAGCCGAACGGCGACCCAGAGGCGAACCCTTCCTCACCCGTCCGCGCCGCCCGGTCCACCTCGTCCTCTCCTCCGCGCGACGCGACCTCGGGCATCTTCGGCCCCTGCACGACAAAGGCCTACCCTCAGGGACCCGCGGAGCTGGCGGGAATGGGGGCGAGGACCCCGTGGCACGACCCGGGCGTCTGCGGGGGCACAGGAGCGTGCGCGCGCGCCTGCCCCACGGAGGCGATCACGATCGAGGGCACGGGGCGGGGGGCTCGGCTCCGCCTCGACTACGGGGCGTGCGTCTTCTGTCGCAAGTGCGTGGACGCCTGCCCCACCGGCGCCATGCGGGCCGTCCGCTTCTTTGAGCTCGCCGTACGTTCGAAGGATGACCTCGTCGCTTCGCACGTGGCGGGCGGGACCCTCGCTGCGAGCGCGGCCCCAAGCCGGGACAAGGTTTCCCGGGAGATACGCGAGCGCATCTCCCGCCTCTTCTCCGGCTCGCTCGCGGTGCGGGCGGTCGACGCCGGCAGCTGCAACGGTTGCGAGGTGGAGGTCTCCGCGCTCTCGTGGCCCGCCTACGACGCCGAGCGGCTGGGGATCCATTTCGTGGCATCGCCGCGGCACGCCGATGCGCTGCTCGTCACCGGTCCCGTGAACCGGAACATGCGTCTCGCCCTTCAGAAGACCCTCGACGCGACCCCCGACCCAAAGTTCCTGGTCATCGCGGGGGCCTGCGGGATCTCCGGGGGACCGTTCCGCCGCTCAAAGGAGGTGGAGGGGGGCGTCCCCCCGTCGGACCTCCCGTCGGTCTGGGTCCCCGGTTGCCCTCCACGACCGGAGGCTCTTCTCTACGCCTTCTGGCTCGCGCTCGGCCGGGTGGAGCAGCAGCTGAAGAACGGGGAGCTTCCCCCCAAGGTCGGGGGAAGTTCCTTGAGGTAAGGGCTCTTGCCGCGTGGCGTGTCCCGCCGCTCGCCCGCACCGACCCCTGCTCCATCCCCCGGCGCGTTCCCGCTGGACCCCCATTCCCTCGGGCTCGAGCCCATCCCACGGGTGATCCAGAGATCGGGGGCCTCCACGCTCGTCGTGAGCCTGCCGAAGGAGTGGATCGAGCGCGAGGGGCTCCGAGCAGGCCAGTTCGTCTCCTGGGTCCGAGAGGACGACGGGGACCTCCGACTCCACCTCCCAGGGAAGCAGGTCCTTCCGACCCAGCCGAGGACCTGCGTCATCCGGACTCCCGGCCTGCGATCGGTCGACCAGGCCCGGCGCCTCCTGTTCTCCGCCTACGTTCTGGGCTACGACCGCGTACGGCTCGAGGACCCCGAGGGCCTGGACGAGGAGGTGCGGGCCGGGGTGGAACGGGTCAGCCACGAGCTCCTCGGGTTCAGCTTGACGGAGGCCTCCCGGACCACACTGGTGGCGACGAGCTTCCTCGATCCCGCCGCGCACCCGGTGGCCGAGGTGATCTCGCGGATCGGTTACACCCTGGACGTCCTCCTCGAACGCCTCGAGATGTCGCTCGCCGACGGGAACCCCAATGCGCTTCAAAGGGTCCCCGAGGTCCGTGTCGAGGTCCGGCGTCTCCACGCCCTCGCGCTCCGACAGCTCAATCTCGCCGCGGCGAACCCGCGGCTCGCACGGCAGCTCGGCGTCAGCCGGCCCAGTCACCTTCTGGGCACCCGGGTCGTCGCGAAGCTCCTCGACGACATCGCGGACGCGGTGGAGGCCGTGGCGGGCGAGCTCTCCCGCATCGGCCGGGTTCCGCTCTCCGCGCGTCCGGTGCTGGAACAGATCCGAGGTCGGGTCCAGTCGCTCCGGGAGCGGCTGCGGCTCGCCCTGGGCGCGCTACGCTCCGGGAGCGCCATTGAGGCGGAGCATGTCCTGGCCGCGCGCAGGGAAGCTCTCGAACGGTTCCTTGGGACGGAGGCCAAGCTTCGACGCATGACCGGACCCTCGAGCCTGCGGCACTCGCTGGCCCTCGCCTCCTGGTGGGTGGGGGTCGCCCGTCAGCACGCCGAGGCGGTCGCGGACGTCGCTTTCACGCGTGCCCTGGACCGGAACCCTTCCGTCCTGGACCTTTCCGCGTCTGGAGAGAAGAGGTTCAGCGTAGGGTCTGACCCGACCGGATAGGATAGCCCCAGGGGGGTGTCGCTCCACCTCCCCATCCAGCGGGCCGCCCATACAATCCGGACTATCCGGTGCGCCGTCAGAAAGACCGGCGACGCCATAGCATGGATCGCATTCCTGCGGGAGCGTTCGATGGCGAAGAGGTACCGATGCCGGCTGATGGGATGGAAGTGCGGCTACGTCATGACTGCGCCTACGGTCACCGAGCTGATCCCCCGCGTCGAGGAACACCTTCGGAGCGCCCACAACCTCGCTGTCGTTCCCCAGGACATCCGGTTGAAGGTCGATTCCGCGGTGCAAGAGTATACGGAACGGAGAGCGACGGGAAGGTCCTCCTCGGCGGCTCCCGCCCTCTCCACGGCCCCGTCCCCTGCCGGGCCCGCCACTCCCGCCCCTTCGTCTCCGCCGACCTGAGACGTATTTCTCCCGAAGGGAGGGCCGATGGTCTTCATCTTCCGATGTCCAGGAGTGGACGCCCAATGCCCCTTCACGGCCTCCGGGCTCACGATCAGCGCGATGTGGCCCGAGGTCTTGGAGCACTTGCGTACGGCTCACGGGGTCGCCCGGCCGTATCCGTCGCTGCTCAGCCGTGTCGATGGGGGATTCTGGCTGGAGGCCGACAACACGGTAGCCACCTCCCGAGACCGGGCGGTCAGCCCCGTTCCGCCGATCTGACCCTCCGGCCCCCTGCCCCTGCGGCGCCCTCTTCGCGGGTCCGTCGTGGGAGCCCCGAGATGGGGCCTCGGGACCGCAAAGCACGCGTCCGGGGCCCGTCGCCTCTCCTCGATGGAACCTCTCGGAGGCAGCATCGGACGCGGCATCCTTCAAATAATGGCCCGGCTAACATACATGGTGGCCCCGGCCCGAGGGCCGTGCGCGCCGAATCGGGGACGTTCCATTGTCCAACGCAGCACCCGGGAGGAGCTAGCCCGATGGCCGCCCCGTACCAACCCCCGCCCCCTCCATCTGATCGACCCCCCTCCGATCCGAGCGGCGCGGGTCCGCAGTCCATGCAGGGTTCCTGGGGTACGACCTCGGGACCCACGCAGCGCCCCCGCCATGTCCTGGTGCTCGACATCTCGAAGAGCATGCTCGCTCCCCTTCCAGACCCCAGCGACCCCAGCCGGGTCCGGAGGAAGATCGAGGTCGCCCGGGCCGCGACCTACCGCATCTTCGAGACGGTCCAATCCCAGGGAGCGATGTTCGGGCTGGTCATCTTCAACAACGTGGCCCACGTCGCGATCCCCCTCACCGAGATCCGTCCGGAGATCCGCCCCGCGCTCGACAATCTGGTGGCCCTCCTGCCCCCGAAGGGGCGGTCGGCGATCTGGGACGCGCTCGCCCTGGGCGCGGACCTGCTGCGCGTCGAGGGCGGAGCGACCCACGGGAACCTCGTCCTGGTGACCGACGGGTGGGACAACATGTCGCAGCGGTTCGGGGCCCCCGGCATCGACCTGCCTCCACCCCCGCCCCCGGGGTCCCCTCCGGGAACTTCCCCCCCTCCCCGCGCCGACATCCTCGCCTACCTCCTCACGCAGGGCAGCAGGCTCGGTCTCCGCATCATCGGGATCGGGAGCGGCGTCGAACGGGACAAGGGCGTCGATTCCCAGAGGATGCGCGCCTTCACGGACGCCTACGCCGCCCGGACCCAGGCGTGGAGACTCGGTTGCACCGTCTCCTACGAAGAGGTCACGACGAGCGAGGAGCTCTTCTCCCGCATGGTCCAGGCGTTCGTCGACATCCCCTTCGAGGACGCCATGGCGGTGGAGAACCTCCACCCCGACGAACTGGCAGAGGCGGCAGCCTCGGCCGCCCGGGCGCTGCGCGACACCGACGGGAAACGTAGCGTGGTGGGCCACCTGGCTTCCGGTAAGGGTACCGGCGCCGCGGGGAGCCCCGCCCCCGGGACCTCCTCCCAACCGGGGATGGAGGTCGACATCCTGAGCCCGCAGGCCGGTCACTCCGCGGTGAACCTGAGGGACCGTTACGGGCCCCTGGGAGAGGTCGCGGAGGCCTACATGGCCCGGGATTGGGCAAGGGCCCAGGCGATCCTGTACCAGAAGGGAGGCCTCATCGCTCCCGTCACCCGGTTCTACTGGCAGGCGCGCGTCTACTTCGCGCAAGGAGAGAAGGGGGAGGCGGGCCGCTACCTCGCGCAAGCCTGGTCCGAGGCCGAGGCGCTCCCCGTTGCGGACCGGGGCCGGGTCGTCCGCCGGCTCGCGCTGCTCCAGGCCAAGGTCACCGGCGACAAGGAAACGGAGAGCCTCGTCAGCTTCTACGACGCGGCCGAAACGAAGGCCCGGTCGATGGGTAGCGGGCTCGGCGACAAGCTCGAACGGATGTTCGACCGCATCCTGGCGCTGAGGGGCACCTACGCGACGGTGAAGGGAGGGGGCGCCGCCGCCCACGAGGAGCTCGTGGAGGAGATCTTCGGACTGCTCCAGGACGCCCGTCTCGCCAACACCCAGCGCGAGCCCGCCATCGACGCGTTCCTGGACTTCGTGGAGATCGCCCTCGCGGAGATGCGGTAGGATCTCGGGGGCCAAAGCATATCATGAACTTCCACGTGAGAAGAAGGAGCCCTCGAAGATGAGCCCCCCCAACCCCACGAAAGGTGCGAACAAGAAGCGACCCGCCGACGCCGCCGCGGCTCCGCCGGCGCCTGCTCCCGCGCCGCCTCCCCCGGCGCGCGCGCCCGCCCCTGAGCCTGCGCCGGCCCCGGCCGCGCCCGCCGAGGCTCCGGTCGAGCCGGAGCCCGCGATCCCCGCGCCCGTGGTCCGCAAGGTCGTCCCAGGGTCCGTTCCACCCCCGGAGAGGAAGGCCCCACCGCCTCCTCCCATCCGCCCACGAAAGGCCCCCGAGCCGGAACCGCCGGCGCCTCCGCCGATCGGGGCCAAGATCGCCGTGGTCGGGATCCCCGCGTCGGGGAAGACCACCTACTTCCGCTACCTCTCCGGCCACTTCGGGCTGAACCTGCCTCTGGTCTACGTCCCCAGCCGCTCCGGCTCGGTGATCCCCCTCTTCGGGGACATCGGGAACGAGGTGGTGATGGAGGAGACCACCTACGAGTCCGACCCCAACAACCCCGCCGCGGCGATGGACACCACGACTCGCCTCTACGTCAATCGGCCGATGGAGGACCCCACGCGGCTCTTCGTGGAGCTCGCGCAGGGACAGGAGGAGCAGGGGATCCTGACGAAGTATCCCCTTCCGACGAAGTACAACCAGTTCGTCGAGATGAAGCTCAACTTCCGGTACGGGGTCGCGGGGAACCTCGCCCAGGCGAAGCCGATGGTCCTGCGGACCGTCGACGAGGCCGGCGGGATCATCTCGGACTACTTCACCTACGACCGCCTCTGGATCAACGCTCCCACCGAGGAGGTCCCGATCGAGAAGTGCCGGGTCATCCCGCGCTTCGACACCTGGAAGCCCGACCGCCAGGAGCTCTGGCGACGCGGGCTCACCCTGATGGGAAGGTTCACCGTCGACGCCGACGGCATCATCCTTCTGCTCACCCCGCAGCTGGGCTCGCTCAGGGACAGCGCCCAGCAGGTGAACCTCGCGCGGGGGGTCTTCCGGTACGCGCGGCAGCGGGGCATCCCCGTGGTGATCGCGATCTCGAAGGCCGACCTGCTGAAGGAGTTCTACCTCGAGGTGGAACAGGTCCTGACCAATCGAGGGTACCTCTCAGGCTTTGACAGCAACCGGTTCCTCACCGAGCGCGACGGAAGCGGGCTCGGGAGCATCCTCGCCGCCCAGGAGGGCCGCGGGTTCTCCACGAAGGAGGACGCCTACCTGGTCGCCTCTGCGATCTCCACGGGAGAGGGACGACCTCTCCTCTACGGGGACACGGCGGACGTCGACCTCAACAACGGTGCGACCGCGGGAGTGCCCGTGATGGTCAACACGACCCTCCCCCTCGCTCGGATCTGCGAGCGTGTGCTGACCGAGCGCGGCGACCTGAGCTAGGGGCGGGGCATGGACGCGCCCAAGCCCATGCCCGCTCCAGGGAACCCCACGGCTCCCTCGAGACCGGCCGCGGCGGGTCCGTCCGCGGGTAAGGACCGGGGACTGGTCTCCGTCGTCTGGTGCCGTCAGGTGGACAACGAGGCCGAGAGCCCGGGATACACGACGGTCCCGACGGAGTTCCCCGGGCGGAAGGAGACGCTGGACGCCGTTCGGATCGTCGGGAACCTCGCGATCAACGCGGCCGACACCCACGACTACTGGGACCCGGACCCCACGAGCAAGCTCGCCTACTACCACAACCTGTTCCTCTATCCCGCGAACGGAGGGCAGTACCTCTGCCTGGGCCGGATGTTCCTCTCCACCGAGGACCGACCTCGGCTCGGGATGAAGACCCTCATCCTGGACGCCTCCGCACTGCTCGAGTCGGAGAACCTCGGGCTCGTCCTACGGCGATGGTACAACTCCATGGGCAACCCCGGCCGCGGCGCCCAGACGGAGGGGCGGGCCGACCCCGCGATGATGGACGCCCTCTCCGACGCGTTCGTCTACCTACGGCTGGACCCGGGTCGGCCGTTGGTAGGACTCGTCTCGGACAACTTCCACGACGCGGTCGAGGGAGTGCTCACGCTGCTCGAGCGCATGCCCTCCTCCGTCGCGCTTCTCGGAGGGTGCCTCATCTTCCCGTACTTCCTTCCCGTCGGTCGGGTCCAAGTGACAGAGCTTACCGAGACCTTCCCCCTGACCCTGGCCCTCGCCCGGATCCCTCGCAACGAGGCCGGGGGCGACCGCCACGTGAAGCGTGTCTCCGCATGGGCGGCCCAAGGCGTCCACCTCCTCGACCTGACCCAGGGGCTCTCCCCTGAGGTCCGTTCCCGCCCCGCGGCCGGCCCTCCGATCTCCTGGTGGTGCAAGGGGGACCGCCCGGAACTGATCAACGACCTGCGAAGGGCGGTCGACCGAGTCGAGCTCCCCCGGCTCCGTGAGTCGGAGCAGGAGGGGAACCTCCGGAGCGGGTCGGAGCGGCGACGGGAACTTGCCCGGCTCGCCTCCGCCATGAGCTCGATCACGCTGGCGCTGCAGAGACCTCCCTCGGAGCGTTCGACCTTGGGCGTGGAGATCCTTCGCACCGTGCAGCCCTACCTCCAAGCGCTCTCCGCGACGGCCGGGTCTCCCGCCGAAGGGGTACGCACCCCGGGAACCCTTCCCGAAGCCCCCTCCACCGGGCCTGCCGCGCCGTCCGTGGTCCCGGTGGGCGGCATCGTTGTGACCCCGCCCTTGGGCATGCCCCCGAAGAGTTCCAGCTCGCAGGAGGAGCCCCCCTGGCGCAGGGCTCCGCGGCTCCGTCCGGAGCGGTCGGAGGTGGTGCCCGTCCCTCGGGGGGCCCCCGGGGGCGAGGGGCCCCCCGGGGACGAACGGGTGGGCGCCGGGTCGGCGGCGGCACCTCCCGTGCCACCGGGCGTCGACCGAAACCCGCCGGACGGCGACCTCGCCGAGGCGTCGCCGCCCCCCGCCGCGGTTCCCGGCCTGCCGCCCGCGCTCCTCGAAGAGCTCCGGTCGTACATCGACACCCGGATCGGAGAGTCCCGCGTGCGCGTCGGGGACCTCGACCCCGACGTGGTCGGCGGGCTCGAGCGTGATCTGGAACGACGACTGGAAGCGCGCGCGCGGCTCCTCGTTTCCCCAGAAGCGCTGGAAGCTCGGGTCGTCGAGATCCTGGCCCGAAGGCCCCCCCCACCCACACCGGAACCCCAGGACCTCCTGAACGACGCGACCAGGGGTGCCCTGGCCGAGGTCGTGGACGTCCTCGTCGCCGAACGACTGGCGGACGCGACCGCCGACGGCAAGGCGGGAGCCTCCTCGTCGGCAGAGGACGAGCTCTCGAAGTTGGACGATCGTGTGGTGGCGCTCCTCTCGAAGGACCCGGACGACCGGCGCGTCGCGGCCCTGCTCGACCAGCGCATCCAGGCCTGCGTTGCCTCTTCCGCGGAGGCGGACCGCAAGGCGACGGACGATCGTCTCGACCTCATTTTGAAGGAGCTCCAGCTGCGGGCGAAGTCCCAGACGGAACTCGAGGCGACCATCCGGTCCGAGGTCCGGTTCCTGGACGAGAAGCTCCAGACGCTGATGGGTCGGATGATCCCGCTGCTGAAGCGGACCTGGCTTAAGATCGACGAGCTCGAGAAGCGCCCCGCCGGTGCGGGGGGCGCCTCCGAACAGAAGATGAAGCGCCTGCGCGACGAGCTCTGGAGGGAGATGAAGCGCATGGAGCTCGACCTCTCCGAGCGCACGCGCCTCATCCTCGACCGGGTCGAAGGGAACATCCAGAACCAGGGGAAGCTCTGGCTGACGCTCGTGGGTCAGTTATCCTCGCTCGCCGAACAGCGGCGCGAACTGGAGAAGATCGTGCACGAGTCGAAGGAGGACTTCGAAGTTCCCGCGGAGGACGGTCCCCTGCAGGTCCCTGAGGAGACCTCGGAGGAAGAAGGGTCGGACGAGGCCCCGAAGCCGACGACCGCTGCGGCGCAAACAGGGAAGGCGACCGCGCAGAGGAACAGGGGGCCCGCGAAGGACCCTGCTCCTTCGACCCGGACCGCCGCGCGGGCGAAGTAACCGCCCGCCGCCGTCCGTGGAGAGGGGCCCAGCGAGGGCCGCCCGCGCGGAGGCAACCTCCCCTGGGCCGATTCCGGCCCCAACAAGCAACATGGGCATGAGCTGCCTCGGCATTGGAGTGGACCGGACCCTCCTGCCCCCCATCGCCCCGAGCCTCAACGAGGTCGGCCCCAGGGAGCGCTCGGAGCTGGCGGGCTGGATCGAGGACAGCCCTCGCGTTGCCCTCGCCCTAGGGAGCCTGGTCGGCGGCTTCTCCCGTGCCTATGTCGTGGGAGATGCCTCGCGTCCCAGGGCCGCGGTGATCCATATCGCGGAGGCCACCGCCGAGCCTGAGGTCCTTGGAAGCGATCCTGCGGCCGTGTGGTCCATCCTCTCCCGGCTGCCGGGATGGCAACGACCGCATCTACTGACTGACGGGCTGGCAGGCCCTCTCTCCCGCCTCATGGAGCGCGGGCTCAAGGTGCCGGTGCGACGAGAGAAGGATCTGCAATACATCCTCAGGGCCGCCCCTGTGGACCACCAGGACGCTCGCGTTCGGCGGATCACGATCGCGGACCGGGAGATCGTGGAGCGGTCGGACCGCTTGACCCAGCCCCGTGGGCATGGCGATGTCCGCACCACGCTCTCTCGGGGGGTGGTGGGAGGGGCTGTGGTGGGAGACCGCCTGGTCTCCTCGGTGATGTCCTGCGCCTGGGGAGGCGTCCACGTGAACCTCGGAGCGGCCACGGCCAAGGACTGGAGAGGTCAGGGACTGGCGGCGGCGGAGACCGTCCTGGTCTGCCGGGTGCTCCAAGAGCGAGGGCTTCGGCCCTGCTGGTGCACAGGCCCGCAGAACCTGGCGTCCCAGCGCGTCGCCGAGAAGGTGGGGTTCGAGCTCGTGGAAGGGGGAGAGTACCTCATCCCGGAGGGACCGCCTGGTCGGGTCTTCGGTCCGAGCGACCCCGAGACATAAGGATCCGACCGCGGTGCGGAGCCGACGCGAAATTACATCTCCCGGGACCGCCCGTCAGGAACCCGTCCATGAGCCCCCGAAGGAAACCGCCGCGGGCGCGCCTCCTCGACGAGCGGGTGCGGCGATACTACCTCGGATACGACGAGGAGGGACGTCTCGGGAGGGACCCGTTCCACCACCTGGAATTCGACACGACGCTGCGGTACTTGGAGCGTGTCCTCCCCGTTCGCGGCCACATCTTGGACGCAGGTGGCGGACCGGGGCGATACGCGGTGGCCCTCGCCCGACGGGGCTTCAATGTGTCCCTGATCGACCTCATGCCCGAACACGTGGAGGCCGCGCGGCGCGCAGCCGCACGAGCCGGGGTCGCTCATCATCTCCTCGACCTGCGCTCTGGTTCGTTGGACGATCTGTCCTTCTTCCCGGATTCAGGGTTCGCGGGAGTCCTGTGCCTCGGGTCCGCGCTCGGCCACCTTGTGGACCCGGTCCGTCGGGCCCGAGCCTTGCGAGAACTCTTTCGTGTCGCGCGCCCGGGAGCCCCGGTCTTCGTCTCGGTCATCGGCCGGCTCAGTCTGCTCAGCTCCAGTATGCTCGCTAATCCCCGAGAGTGGCAGCTGGACCCGGCGATGTACCGCCGCATCGAGCGAACAGGGGACTACGACGGCCAGCGGGGGTTCGCGCCCTGCCACTTCTTCCTGATCGATGAGCTTCAGGAGGAGATGCGACAGGCCGGGCTTAGGATCGAGGTCACCGTCGGGCTCCAGGGGCTTGTCCCACCCTACCCCAAGCAGATCGCCTCAGCCGCCCGAAGATACCCCAAGGCGTTCCGAGCCTGGAGGGAGCTCCTGTACAGGTCCTGCGAAGACCCCGCGGTCGTGCCCTTCAGCCAACACTTTCTGGTGATAGGGAGGAGGCCCGGGGGTCTCCCGGCACGTCCGGAGGGACGGCGGGGGCGGTCCCGCCGCGTGCCGCGAACTTCTGGATGATGTATGGGGAGGCCGGAGCAGGACCAGGAACCCCTCGCCGGCTATCAGCCGAGAAGCAAGGGGAGAGCTTGAGCGGCGACAATTCACGCGTACATTCCTTAATATCAATGGGACCGGTCGTGAACTCGTGCCCTGGCGAGGAGAGACTTCCCCGCAACCCCGGCGCCGCCCTGCACCCCGTGTCCGGTCCATCCTCGCTTGCGCGGTCCTGGTCCTCCTGCTGACCGTGCTGCAGGGGCAGCTCGGTGGGTGGGCCTCGGGGCGAGATCCAGCCTTGGCCGCGCCTCATGCGGGATCGTCTGGAGCGGCCATTGTCCCCTCCACCTCCCATGCCGCCGGCGTGGCAAGCCGACCTGCGACGGTCGTGGGATCTCCGACCAGCGGTGGGTTCATGGGGGCTCTCACCGGCTTCCTTTCCGCGATCTCGCACCGCCCTGCGGCGGGTCCTCCCCTTCCGAACATCACAGGGGGGAACATCACCGGGTTCTCGCTGGCGATGGTCGGGGTGGGGCTCACCGGCAATTCGGGACTGCAGTTCTCCTCGGCCATCGGGGAGATGCCTACGGGTGCGAACTCCTCGACCTACCTCTTCTCGCTCCTCGGGGAGACGGTGAGCACCAACTCCACGGCCTTCGTGGGGTACATCGAAGGGTCGCTCGGCGGGATCACGGGCGCGCTTCCGCTCTATCTCGTGCTCAACGGGACCACCCTCGGGGCCTGCGGGTTCGGAAGCTTCACCAGCGTCATGCTCCCAGGGCCGACCGTCCATCAGTTCTCGATGGTGCAGGACCACGGGTACTGGTGGAACTTCCTCTTGGACGGCGCGATCATCTCCGGCGGCTCCGGCCTGGGGGGCACCGGGAGCTTCTGTGCCGGTTCCGGCAACGGCACGGTCGACCTGTATGCGTCGGCCACGGCGCTCCTGTTCATACCGCTGTACGCCTGGATCCTCTCCGCGAACGTTTCGGGGTTCGTCGGCTCCACCGTTCAGACCGTCTCGGAGTACCGGACCGGGACCACGTGGACCCAGTCCATCTCGGGGATCGTGGTCACCGACACCTCCGTCGGGCTCGCGGGGTACGACCAGGACAGCACGATACCCCCGGACCAGGTCCAGGTGGGGCCCCCGCACACGGTGCTGAACAGCACCACCGCCGTCTGGAGCACCGGACCGCTGCCCTCCTTGACGCTCGACGAGCAGGGAGTGCCTTCGACCCTGTATGCTGGGCAGACGGTCGACCTCACAGCGTGGGTCAATGACAGCTCGACCAAGGCCGGAGTGGGGACGGCGACCCTCTCCCCGACGTCCACCTCGGGCGGCAGCTTCCTGATGACCGGGTCCGGTCCATCCGCGGGAGAGTTCCACCTTTCGTACGCGGCACCGCTCACCGCGAAGCAGGACAATCTGACCCTTCTCGCCACAGGTCCCGGGTACGTCGGGGTCCGACACACCTACGTCCTCACGATCGCTCCCGTCCACCTGGTCTTCTCGACCCGCCCCCCGTCCGGGCCGCTTCTCTCCGGCGCCACCCGGAGCGTTCCCTTCACCATCAACGCCAGCTACGGGGTGCCGTTCTCCCCCGCCCAGGTGTCGGTGTCCGTCCGGGGCGGAGGCACCGCGACGGTGCTGTCCATTCCAGCGTCCTCGGTCGGGTCCTATGTCGTCGAGCTGACGGCGCCGATGTTCAACGAGCCCACGGTCTCCACAGTGACCATCACGGGATCGGGTCCTGGCGTGGTCACCCAGTCGACCACCTTCAGCGTGCAGATCGAGCCCCGACCCCTTGCGGTCCTCGGACCGCTCGGAGGGTTGGTGTGGGCCGGGGCCCAACTGTCCTTCAACCTCTCCCTGTCGACCCCGTCGGGCGCGCTTCCCAGCGCGACGTCCACCTGGTGGAACGCTACGGTCAGGAACGCGAGCGGGGCCGACCTCCTGACGGCCGGTGGCGGGGCCTCGATCACCCCGCACGACGGATGGGCTTCCCTCCAGGTGGCACTTCCCGCGCACTACGTGGGCCCCCTCTCGTTCTGGGTCAACGTCTCCGCTCCCGGGTTCAACCAGACCGTCTACAGCTGGTGGGAGAACGTGACAGGGAACCTCTCGATGCAGCTCCAGGGCCTACCCGCCGTCATGTCCGGCGGCGACCATGCCACGCTGACGCTGCGAGTCCTCGGCCTCGGAGGCGCCCCGATCTATGGGGCACCGGTGGTGTGGTCCGCGAACTTCGGAGGGTTCGGTCCTGCCGACCTCCCCACCGCCACGGGATACACCGATGTGAACGGAGCGACCTCGGTCAGCTTTGTCGCCCCTAGCGTGACCAATGCGACCAACATCGATGTCTCCGCGGCCGTTCAATACCCGTACTACACGCCAGGTCAGGCGGTGAGCTCGGGCATGGCCGCACCCTCGGCAGGGGGCCAGCTCGGGAGCGGGATCGACAACGGGGTGGCCATCATCGACATCCTGCTGGCGCTGGTTGTGTTGGCGCTAATCCTGGCGGTCTTCGCCGAGTCACGAAGCCGCCGCGAGCGCGAAGCCCGAAGCGTGGCAGCGACCGGGGCTGTTGCCATGCGGCCATGGGCCTCGTCCGATCCCAGCGAGGAGCTCGGGTCCGAAGGGAAGGCTCCGTGGCCGGGCGGGACAAGCGCGAAGTACGTGGAGGAGGAGCTTGGAGCGTCCGACCACCCTCCCGAAGCCGCCACTCCCAAGGTCGACCCATCCCCAAAGGGAGCGAACGGTTCTCCCGGACAGGAGCCTAGCACGAGCACGAGCTCCCCATCGCCCGCCGAGACCTCGGAGGAGCGAGGGTCGGAGGGAAACACCCATGGGACTTCCGGAGAACCCGCGGACGGGGACTCGGAGGACGCAACTCCGGTAGCCTCCCCCGTAGAGGGCGGGCCCTCGGCACCGTCCAGTTCCCCTTCCCCCCCCGCCCGCGAGGCGCCATCTGCTCCTTCTGCGCGATCTGCCGGCGGGGAGGAGAAGGTTCCGGTTTCCGAGGAACCCAAGAGCGCGAAGTCCACGACCTCCGGGAATGCGGCGTCCGGGCCCGCCCCCTCGAAGCCGGTGAAGGCGAAGCGGACGCCCAAGACGCGTTCCGGCTCTTCGGATTAGCGCCTCAAGGGCGCGGCGGCGACCACGCGCCACGGTCGGTCCAGACCTGGCCGATCCAACGCCAGGGGGTCTCATCGAACAAGGGGGGCCGCCTTCTCCCCCTTCGAGGGCGACAGGGCAGGACCCTCGAGGATGGTACCATGGCGATGAAGGGAACCCCGCGGCGGTGCGCGGTGCGAGCCACGCGTCGCGTGCCGACCTTGTGAACCAGGGTGCCATCCGCGTAGAGCGTATCCGCGCCCACGAGGACCACAGCCGAGGGTCCGAGGGCACCTTCCAGGTCGTCGTCTTCGACGACCCGGGCGTTGAGACCGTGGGCCCTCAGTTCCCGGGCCATGTCGGCCCCTTCCCCACCCGGCAGGCTGCGGAGCACGACCACCTCCGTAGGCCGACAACGGAGCGGCAATCGACACAGGACCTCCGAGACCGTGCTAGAACGACTGAGCGTGACCACGACCGCCCGGACGGGGAAGTGGCGCGCCGCGAAACGCACCAGATCCCCGATCTCACGGGAGAGCTCTCGTTCCTTTCCTGAGAGGAGGGCGCGCAAGCCGCGTCGGGACGGCTCGGGCCCCTCTTCCTGAACCCAGGAGCTGACCTCGTCCGCGAGCCGCACGAGCCCTCCCATCGAGGGTTGAGCGGCTCGCATGCCCCTGCACCACTGGAGGAGCCAGGCGACCTCGGCATCTCCCAACTTCGGTGGCCCCTCGCGAACCAGGGAGCGGAGCGAAACGACCGCCCTGCGCTGGAGCTCGGAGGCGCCATGCGTTCGGTCCGCGGCGAGGGTGTCCCAGGGCGCCATGGCCCGCCGCCCGGGTCCGCGAGGACGGGTCCGGCTCCCGGAGGCGCTCACGTTCGATCGCTCTCCTCACGAACCTTCAATTGCGTTCATGGCTCCACGGGATGGGGCCCCGTGACCGGATCCAGCGCGCCCCGGCGGACGGCCTGGATCGTAGCTCCGCCCAGCCTCTGCACCTTGTGCAAAGGTCCGCTGACCTCCGAGGCGGAGACCAGCGCGTGGAACGGCCAACCCGCGCATCGGGACTGCGTTCGCATCCATCTCCTGCAACGCGACCCGGCCTTCCGGGACTGGGGGGGCGAACCTCCTGCCGAAGATGCTCCGGATGAGGGCGTCTCGGACCTTGGGAACCGCGAGGACGACGAGGAAGGACCGGAGTAGAAATCGCCCTCTCCCGGAGCCGCGGAAGGGGGTCCTCCGATAAGGGAGGACGCTTTTCGACGTAGCATATTTAAGCCACAACCGGTCCTGTACGGTTCAACGGAGGCTACGCCATGCCGGAAGTGGTCATCACCTGCGATTGGACGATGATGAGCAACCATCACGGGAAGGAATTCCTGGGTTTTGGGACGACAACCCCGTCGTTCCTGTTGCCCGAGAGTGTGTTCAAGACCCTGTTCTTCCCGACGATGAAGTGCGACGAGGAGGGCCACCCGGAGCAGGCCCCCTACGGGATGCGGAAGATCGAGGCCTCCCTCCTGGACGCCGGGATCGACGCCCGCATCATCCACCCGAGCTACCTCGAGCGGTACATGCCCGGGAAGGCGAAGGTGCTCATGATCAGCGGGCACGACTACCTCGGCCTGAACCCGCCGTCGACCACGTTCAGCGGGATCATGAAGGGCCGGCCCCCGCTCAACCGTGTGAACTTCATGCGGATGCTCCGGATGCCGCACGTCCTCGAGGCCCGGCGCCAGGGGATGAAGCTCATCGCCGGGGGTCCGTGCGCCTGGCAGCTCTCCCCCGCGACGCAGGCCAAGGTGCCCTGGATCGGGGACTTCGTGAAGGAGATCGGGGGCGTCGATGCCATCGTCGAGGGCGAGGCGGACATCTTCGTCCGGGACATCGTGAAGATGGCCCTGAAGGGCGAGCCGCTGCCTCCGCACACGTTCCTCCCTCCCAAGGTCGCCCCGAAGATCGAGGAGATCTCCACGATCCATTATCCGTCGGTCAACGGGCTCATCGAGATCGGACGGGGATGCTGCCGCGGGTGCACGTTCTGCTCGGTCACGACCCGACCCACGCGCTGGTATCCCTACGAGAAGATCGAAGAGGAGCTCAAGATCAACGCCGCGATCGGGATCAAGAAGGGCCTGTTGCACTCCGACGACGTCTACTTCTACGGCTCCCCGAACATCATGCCGAAGGAGGAGAAGCTGGTCAAGCTCATGCAGTTGGCCAAGCGGTACTACTCCCATGTGGGCTGGAGCCATGTCGCCGTCGCCTCGCTCATGACCAAGCCTCGGCTGCTCCCGAAGCTCCGCGATGTCCTGCTCACCGGTGACCAGACCTGGTGGGGGGTGGAGATCGGGGTCGAGACGGGAAGCCCGCGGATGATCACCTCGACGATGCCGGGCAAGGTCGCCCCGTTCAAGGCGTCCCAGTGGCCCGAGCTCGTCGTGCAGGCGGCCGGGCTCATGAACGACAACTCGGTCTTCCCCGCTTGCACGTTCATCGTCGGACTGCCCCAAGAAACGGAGGACGACGTCATCAAGACCATCGACCTCATCGATGACCTCTGGGACTTCCGGGCCATCCTGGTCCCGATGTTCTTCGTGCCTCTGGGGCATCTGAACAAGACCAACTGGTTCACGCGCGACCGCATCACCGCCCGCCAGAAGGAGCTCCTCACCCGCGCTCTGACCCACGGGCTCCGGCAGTCGACGAGCATGCTCCGGGACTTCTTCGAGGAGAAGGACGCCTACCGCGGGGGATACATCGCCGCCTACCGGGGGTTCATCACCTTCCTGCTCGCCCTCGCGAAGATGAAGGGCCTCTACAACCCCCCGAAAGCCTCCGAGGTCCCGGCGCTGGAGAGCCCGCTCAACCACCCCGAGCGCCTCCCGTTGCCCACGATCCCGGTCCGGGACTAGCGCGGGGGAAAAGGACCGTCGGGGGCCTTCGTCGTGGACCGAGGATCTTCTCCCTCCGTGCCGCACCCTGTCCGGTCGCTGCCACCCTCGGGGCTCCGTGCGCTGCGTTGCGTCCCCCTGAAGGACTTCCTCACGGCGGACCCCCAAGTACGGACGATCGACCGACCCGTCGACCTCCGCTTCGAGGTCGCGCGCGAGCTATTGAGACCCCCCGAGCCTCCGGTCTGGTTCCGGGGACAGAAAGAGGGAGGGCTGGTCGGGAACCTCTGGACGAGCCGGGACCGGGTCGCCCGGTACTTCGGGGTGGAGCCGCGAGCGCTTCCTGACCTCCTGCTGGAGGCCCTCGAGCACCCTATCCCTCCCGAGGTCGTCCCCGCCTCCCAGGCCACCTGGTCCGCGCGGGAGGGCCCCGCCGACCTGACGCACCTTCCGATCCCGTACTTCTATCCGGAGGACGCCGGACCCTACCTGAGCGCCGCGGTCTTCTCGGCCACGTGGAAAGGGAAGAGGAACCTCTCCTTCCACCGCATCTGGGCCCGGGGTCCGACCGGAGGGCCCGTGCGCCTCGTGCCGCGCCACTTGGACCGCATGGTCCGGGAGGCCCGAAAGGAGAACACCGAGCTCCCCGTCTCGGTCGTCCTGGGCGGCCCCCTCGAGTTCCTGCTCTCGGCCGCGGTCTCCACCGACTACGCCACCGACGAGATGGAGATCGCCTCGGCCCTCTGTCGAAAGCGGCTTGGGCGACCGCTCAGGGTCGTCGAGCTCGCCAACGGGACCCGCGTCCCCGCCGAGGCGGAGATCGTGTTCGAGGGGCGGTTCACCCTGCAGGATGAGCAGGAAGGCCCGTTCCTCGATATCCTCGGCACCTACGACGCGGTGCGTGAGGGGCCGGTCCTCGAGCTCACCAAGAGGCGCTCCGTGGAAGACCCGATTCTACCGGTCATTGTCGGGGGCGCCCAGGAGCACTTCATCCTCATGGGACTCCCCCGGGAGCCGATGATCCTGCGGGCCGTGCGCGCGGTCGTGCCCGGGACCAAGGCCGTCCGCCTCACCGAGGGGGGGGCCGCCTGGCTGCACGGAGTCGTCTCGATCGAGAAGCGCCGGGACGGCGACGGACGGAACGCCATCATGGCCGCCCTTTCGGGTCACGCCTCGATGAAGAGGGTCATCGTCGTGGACCACGACATCGACATCTTCGACGACCGGGAGGTCGAGTGGGCGCTCGCGACCCGGTTCCAGGCCGACAAGGGTCTGCTCACCGTTCCGCACGCCGTCGGCTCCTCGCTCGACCCGAGCGCGAGCACCGACGGGCTCACCTGCAAGTGGGGTCTGGACGCGACCCTGCCGATGAAGACCGACCGGCGGCCCTTCACGAAGGGCCGCCTGCCACCCCCCGACTGACCGGTTGGCCAGCCGGGGAGGGCCCGTCGTCCGACCTACGCGCTCCCCTTGATCGGGTCTGCTGGCGGGGTCGCAGTGACCTCCGACCCGCAGAACTTGCACCGCGTGGCCTGGAGCGGGATCTCCGAGACGCAGTAGGGGCAGTCCCGGGTGGTCGGCGGCGCCTTGGCCTTTTTCGCGTCTTGACGTGCTTTCACCGTAGCCATGGGCTTGACGATGAGAAAGAACACGACTAATGCTATCATGATGAAAGATACGAGAGCATTGATGAAAGCGCCGATGGCGAAATGGACCTGCAGAGGGGCGCCCGTGGCGTTGTGGCTGTAGGTCACGTTCTCGTACCACGCGCCGAAGTTCGCCGCCCCGGTCGCGGGGGCGATCATGGGGGTCACGATGTCGGCGACCATGCCGTTCACGACGGCGCCGAACGCGAGACCGATAACGATACCGACGGCCATGTCGATAACGTTCCCCTTCATGATGAAGTCGCGGAACTCACTGACGAGCTTCACTTTCGGTGGTTTGAACTTCTTGGGCATCGGCGGACCTCAGGCTGCTGAAATCTTCTGCCTCAAATAATCATCGGGCTCGAACGATGAGGGGGCACCGGTGCCCCCCATCCACCTGGTCGGGGAACGAACCGGACGCGGGCGCCTAAGACCCTGGACCGCGGTGCACGGGGCGGCGGGGGCTGCCGCTGGTGGAGGGGAGATCGTCCGGCCGTTCCCAGACGTCCTCGACAACGCCCAGGCGGACCTCTTCCCCACGACCGTTGTAGGCCCGCCAGGACCCCTTCGTGAAGGGGTTGCCCAGGATCAGGTGGCGGAGCCCCCAGTGATGGAAGAGCTGCAGGTCTGCGTCCGAAGGATGCAGGGCCCCCGAGGGGTGGGAATGCACGGTCCCGATCACCGTGAAATCCGCCGGAAGCATCCAGAGCTGCAGGTTCGCGTGCTTGTGACCGGCGGTGGTCCCGGGGAGCAAGAGGAGCTCCGTGATGACCCCTGGCTCGTCGGACCGAAGCATCCCTCCGAACTCGTTTGGCAGCGCGGAGGCGCCGCAGGCGAGCGCGCTGTCCAGCACGCTGCGCCGGATCGAGTCCAGCGGCACCTTGGCGAGGGTTCCGGAGGTCCCCCGCTTCATGCCCTTACGTCTGGGGCGGAAGATCGGCACGGTTCCCCGTCAGGGACCAAGGGATGAGGGCCTTGGCCTGAAGCCGCTGGAAGAAGTGCGAGCTGAAGCGGATGAGCCGCGCTCGCCGCGCAGATCTGTAGCACCGCACGTCGGTCCCCCGAGGGAGGCGCTCCTCACGATGACCGTCGACGACGACCACGGTCTCCCGGTCCTCCTCCACGGGGCGCACGGTGACCTCCCGCAGGGGGGAGACCACCAGAGGGCGGGCGAAGGCGGAGTACGGGGCGATGGCACTGATGACGATCGCGTCCACGGAGGGGTCGACGATCGGGCCACCGGTGCTGAGCGCGTAGGACGTCGAGCCCGTCGGGGTGGCGAGGATCACGCCGTCCGCGCGGAGGCGCCCGAGCGGCTTCCCGTCGATCGCGATCTCGAAGGTCCGCATCCTCGCGACCTGCCCGGTGTGCACGACCACCTCGTTCACCGAGTCCGGGAGGTTGCGGTCACCGACCCGCGTGGCGAGCTTCATCCGGTCCTCGCACATGTAGGCGCCCCGGACCACGCGCTCGAGCGCACCGTCCAAAGTGTCGTACTCCGGGTCGACCTCCGTCAGGAAGCCCACGGTGCCGGTGTTGATCCCGAGGACCGGGCACTCGGTCCGGTGGAGGACGTACAGGAGGCTGCCGTCGCCCCCGAGCGCCAGGAGGACGTCGACCCGGAGCTCCTCGATGGGCTCCCCGGGGAGCCCCAGGGCGCTCGCGGTGTCGAGGGCCACGGTGAGCTCCACCCGGTCCTTCAGGCGGTCGTAGATGATCCTCGCGAAATTGAGCGCCCGTTCGTTGAACGGGTTGGCGGTGATGCCGACGGAGATCACCAGTACCCCTCCCGGTGGCCCTCTTGGAGCAGTCGCCGGTCACCCCAGGCCAGCAGGGAGGTCCGGTTCTCGAGGTTGAGCAACATGTCGAGCGGTCGGCCGTGGGAGTCCGCAACGCCTCCTCCGGCCTCCTTCAGGACCAGGACGGCAGCCGCGATGTCGGTGACCCGCAGGTTCAGGGAGGCCGGGGAGTTGTCCGAGAAGTAGCCGTCCGCCCCCCCCTGGGCCACCATGGAGATCTCGAAGGAGGCGCATCCCAGCGAGCGCACCCTGCGGCTCTTCTGGGCCAGGGAGTGGGCCCGCCCGGAGGCGTTCGCCCCGAGGTTGACGAAGAAGAGCTCCTCGTGGGGCACCCAGGGACGGGAAGAGAGCCGACGGCCGTCCTGCCACGCGCCTCCCCCCTGGGTCGCCCAGAAGGTGATGCCCGTGTCGATGTCGTGGACGACCCCGACCCGGATGTCGGAGAGCTGCTCCTTCCCGAGGGCGAGGGATACCGTCGCGAACGGGAGCCCCCGCAGGGCGTTATGGCTGCCGTCCACCGGGTCGACCACCAGGAGGTCGTGTCCCCCGCGGTCGATGAACCCCAGCTCCTCCGAAAGGACGTTCCACGGGATCAGCTCCTGCTCGAGGAAGGAGAGGACCTGCGCCTCCGCCACCCGGTCGAGCTGCGCGGTCGGCGAGCCGCTCGCGCCCATCGCCACTTCCCGACCCTTGTGAGGGGAGGAAAGGACCTGACGGACCGCCTTGTGCACAGCGTACGAGAGGCGGACCAAGGTCTCCAGGTCCGAGGCGTTGTCCACGGGGGCCGGCACGCGCCCCCAGAGCCCTCCCCCTTACGATAACTCTTGCCCGTGCCCCCTCCGACGAGGCCCCTGCCGGGGCATGGCCCACGTTCCAGGGCGCCTCCCGGGGGGCAAAGCCCTCCAAAGCAGCACCTGACGCGAGGAGCGACCTTAAGTCGGAGGGCCCGTGGTCCTCCTCGTGGAGCTCCAATTCCTGGGCGGTGCCGAGCAGGTCGGCTCCCTCGGGATGGTCCTGAAGGATGGAACCCACAAGGTGCTCTTCGACTACGGGATGACCCCGTCGGACCCCCCCGAGTACCCGATGCCCATCCCTCCGGGGGTCGAGTACTGCTTCCTTTCGCACTGCCACCTGGACCATTCCGGGATGGCCCCGGTCACCACGCGGGGTCCCCACACCCAGATGGTCACGACAGAGCTCACCCGAGTCATCGCCGAGCTGCTCCTGATGGACTCGCTCAAGATCGCGCGGGCCGAGCGTTATCCCGAGCCCTTCACCTACAAGGAGCTCAAGAACTGGATGACCCGGACCGTCGGGATGCGCCGGGAGGAGACCTTCCGCCTCAAGGGGGTGGAGGTGGACCTGACCTCCGCGGGCCACGTCCCCGGGGCCGCCATGTACCGCTGGCGTGGGTCGAAGGACCTGCTCTTCACGGGCGACGTCCACACGCGTCCGACGCACCTCGTGGGCGGGGCGACACCGCTGGAAGCCGAGATCCTGGTCATGGAGAGCACCTACGCCGGGCGCGAGCACCCGGACCGGGCGGAGGAGGACGAACGGTTCCGCAAGGAGGTCGAAAGCGTCGTCGGCCAGGGTGGGCAGGTGATCGTTCCGGCCTTCGCGGTCGGGCGGACCCAGGAGATCCTGATGACGCTCGCGGAGTGCAACTACGACATCTGGGTTGACGGGATGGGTCGCGCGGTCAACGAGATGTACCTCGACAACCCGTCGCACATCCGGGACCCCAAGGCCCTGCGCAAGGCGATCGATGCCGCGTACATCGTCGAGGAGCCCTACGACCGGGAGGTGGCGCTCTCCGAGGCCGAGGTCATCGTCACCACGGGCGGCATGCTCGACGGGGGCCCCGTCCTGCACTACCTGAAAGCCCTGCACAAGAACCCCAAGAACGCCATGTTCATGGTCGGGTTCCAGGTCGAGGGGTCGAACGGCCGTCAGCTCCTGGATTCCGGGGCGATCACGTTCGACGACCGGACCCTGCGGCCAAAGCTCCAGATCAAGACGTTCGACTTCTCCTCGCACGCGGGACACTCCGACCTGGTGAGCCTGGCCCGGGCGGTCCGACCGAAGACGGTGGTGCTGATGCACGGGGACAACCGTGAGGCCCTGGCCAGCGAGCTTCGCAAGGAGTTCGACGTCAAGATCCCGCTGAACGGAGAGACGTTCTCGCTCTGAGAGCTGAGGGCTGAGAGCCCCGGTGCCGGGTCCTCGCCACGGTGAGGGGGGGCCAAGGATGGGGCAAGAGCCCCAGGGTTCGATCGCTAGGTGTCGCCGAAATCTTCCGGAGGGAACTCCTCGTCGCGGATGGGGGGGAGGGGCGGGAGGCCCCCCGAGCGGTCCCGAAGGAGCTCGCCGATGCGCTCCTGGAGCTGTTCGATGCCTTCCCCGGTCGTGCAGGAGATCTTCAGGCGCGGGCTCGAGGACCGCGCGAGGTCCGACTTGTTCTCGACCTCCACGAAGACCCGGTCGGGGAACGCCTGCCTCAACCGGGCCAGGAGCGCTTCCTGATCGCCAATGGGCCAGCCGCAGCTCCCGGACGGGTCGAGCAAGAACACGATCACCGGCCCTCCTTCCCGGACCGCAAGGAACGCCTCCCGTTCCACGGGGTTCCTCTCCGATTCGTCCCGCTCGAGCATCCCCGGGGTGTCCACGAGCTGGGCGCGTCCTAGCGGTCCGATCGGGGCGTGACCGACCGCCACCGCGACCGTGGTGAACGGATAGGCGGCGATCTTCGGTCGGGCGCGGGTCAAGCGGGCGAGGAGGGAGGATTTCCCGACGTTCGGGTAGCCGGCGACGACCACCGTCGTCGCCCTCCCTTCGAGCGACGGCCGGTCCCGGAGCAACCGCTCTCCCTCATGGAGGCGGATCAGGTCCCCCGCGATCTCCCGCAGAAGGCTCGCCGAGCGACCGTAGTACCTGCGGACGGCCTGAGCGATGTCGTAGCGCTCGTCCAGACGGGGGACCTTGCGCTCCTCCTCCGTCCTCAGACGGATGAGGCGCTCCTGCGCCCGCCGGACCCGGAGCAGGCTTCGCTCCATCCCGCCCTTTCCCCAACGTTCGTCGAGGAGGGCCTTGCGGAACGGCCCCAACGCGGCATCCTTGGAGAACGGGCGGGTCCGGATCCTCAGTTGACGGAGGAGGTTGCCGGACGCGCGGCCGATCTTCCGAAGGGCCAGGCGTCGCTGCCGGTCGAGCGTGGTGTCGCCCGAGACCGAGACCTTCGCCGCGCGGTGGAAGGCGAGCTCGAGCATCTCCTGGACCAGGCGTTCCCGGGGGTCCGCGATGGTCTCGGTGGGAACGATCTTCCGAGGGACCTTCCCCTTTCTCGCGGGGAGCTCGCGACGACCGTGCTTGGTGGAGGGGGAGGACGGCCCGTGACGGACCCGAGAAGAAGGCATGGACAAAGGTCGTGAGGCGGTTGACCGTTAAAGCTCGCCCCGACGGCCGCCCGACCCTGTCGTCCCTCCCGAGGGGGGCGTCAAGGGAACCTGGCCTGGTTCCCGGGCGCTGGAGAGTAGTCGACCAGGGGGAGGTCCATGGTGCGCCGGAAGAGGTTCACGGAGTCGGGAGCGAACCCGGCAAAATGGTTGTTGAAGAACACGAAGGCCCGCTCCACCTCCTGCGCCTTGGCCCTGAGCCGGTCGGCCCAAAGCCGGACCTCGGGGGTCCGGTCCACCCGAACCTCCCCGTGCGTCTCGGCGGGGATGGTCGTGTGGTCGCCGATGAAGCGGAGGTAGAGGAGGTCCGTGGTCACCTCCGGAGGGATGTCCACGTAGGTCAGGTAGGACCACGTGAGGGCGATGCGCCGGGAGGAGAGCTCCCGAAGGAGCCACTCCCGGGTCTCGCCCTGGAACCACCCCGCGTCCCGCAGCTCGAGAGCGTAGCGGAGGGCGGGGTCGACAGCATCCAGGAGCTCGACGATGAAAGCGTTCGCCTTGCCGGGCTTCACCCAGGGGGCGAACTGCAGGAGGACGGGCCCCAGCTTCTCCCCCAGGGCCTTGGCATGGTCCAGGAAGGCCCCGAGCTGCTCCCGGTCGACCGGGGTCTTCGGGTCGAGAAGGTCCCGTGTGAGCTTCAAGGCAAAGAGGAACCCCTCGGGGGTCCTCGCCCGCCACCCCGCCGCCATCCCCCGGGAGGGGGGGCGGTAGTACGTCGAGTCCACCTCGACCGTGTTGAACCTCCGGGCATACCAGGGAAGCCGCTCCCCGTCCGTGAGGGTCCGCGGGTAGACCCGGTCCCACCAGGCCTCCGAGGTCCAGGAGGAGCACCCGATCCGCAGGTCGACCATCCAGTCCCGGAACGCCTAGGGATGACCTTCAGGCTTCCGAGGCCCGCGCACCTCTCGGGAGGGGGTCGGGGGCACCCCTACCTTCATATCGAGTCCCGCATGGCGGGGGTCATGCCTGGGATCGGCTCGCTCCGTGCCAACGCGAACGCCAACATCGAAGCTACCATTACCGCGATCTCGCCCGCCCGGCACGTGGTGACCTCACGTGGCCCCTCCGACGTGGCCGACGCCACGCTTCAGGACGAGTCCGGGAGCATCACCTTCACCCTCTGGGGCGCCGACGTGAACAAGTACAAGGTCGGTCAGAAGGTCAAGATCTCCGACGGCTGGGTCAAGGAATACCGCGGGAAGCTCCAGCTCTCGCTGGGCCGAAGCGGCTCCGTGACCATCCTCGGACCGTAATCGGGCTCGATCCTCGCCCGGGTCCCTGACCCTCCGCTGCCGCGGACCCGGTGCGTGGCGTAGCCTAGCCGGTTCACCGTAGACGCTATACCTTCGGACAAATCGAGCCAGGACCGGGGCGCGAACGTGGTCCGGTGGATCCCCGGTAACGGCGAGGAAGAGAAAGCGCTGCTCGACGCGCTCGGCCTGAGCTCGGTGGAGGAGCTCTTCCGAGACATCCCGCCCTCCGCCCGCATGAAGCGGATGGGACTGGGCGCCCCCCTCGAAGAGCGCGAGGTCGTCGAGCACGTCGACCGACTGCTGGAGAAGAACCAGACCCAGGGTTCGCTCGACTCCTTCCTAGGCTGCGGGCTCTACGACCGCTACACCCCGGCCGTCGTGGATGGGATCCTGCAACGCTCGGAGTTCTACACCTCCTACACGCCCTACCAGCCGGAGGCCAGCCAAGGGGTCCTGCAGACCCTCTTCGAGTTCCAGTCGCTCTGGGTGGAGCTTTCCGACATGGACGTGGCCAACGCCTCGCTCTACGACGGAGCGACGGCGATGGGCGAGGCGATGCTCATGGCCCGCCGGCTCGCACCGGGCCACCGCTTCCTCGTCCCTTCGACGCTCTTCTGGGAGCGACGCAGCGTCCTGGAGAACTACGCCCCCAGGAAGGACATGGAGTTCGTCGAGGTCCCGTGCGACCCCCGGACGGGCCGGCTCGACCTGGGGTTCCTCGAGCGGGAGGCCAAGCGCGACTGCTTCGGCGTGCTCGTCGAGTACCCGGACACGCTGGGGACCCTCCAGGTGGACCTCCCGAAGGTCAAAGCGGCGATCAAGGACGTTCCGCTCATCGTCTCGGCGGACCCCCTCGCCTTGACCCTGCTCGAACCCCCCGGAGCGTGGGGAGCGGACATCGTCGTCGGAGAGGGCCAGGGGTTCGGCGTGCCCGTCTCCTACGGCGGCCCTCTCCTGGGGCTCATTTCCACGCGCAAGGAGCACGTCCGGATGCTCCCCGGACGGGTCGCGGGAGCGACGGTGGACCACGAGGGGCGACGCGCGTTCACCCTGACGCTCCAGGCGCGGGAGCAGCACATCCGTCGCTCGCGCGCGACCTCGAACATCTGCACGAACCAGACCCTGATCTCCTTGGCCTTCCTGGCCTACGCCTGCGCGGTGGGTCCGAGCGGGCTCACGCGCCTGGCCTCCCGCCTCTCGGAGGAGGGGCACCGGCTCGCCAGGGCCCTCAAGGAAGTGCCGGGGTTGCGCGCTCCGCTCGTCGACGCGCCGTTCCTCTGGGAGTTCCCGGTCGGGGTCGAGGGCCTCTCCATCCCCGAGTTCCTGGACGGCATGTACGAGGAGGGCGTGCTCGCCGGGGTCCCGCTCCAGGACCCGCGTCCCGGCGCGAGGGCCCACCCCCACCCGGGGTTCCTGACCTCTGCGGGGGAACGCACCGACGGAAAGAGCATCGAGCGCTACGCGAGAGCTGCCCGGAAGGTCCTCTCGACCGCCAAGAAGGAGGGCGCGCCATGACCTTCCGACAGGCCCGTTGGGAGGAGCCTCTCCTTTGGGAGATCCGCCCGGCGGCGGATGGACGGGTGGACCCCGCCCAGGCCCCTGAGGTCCCTCCCGAGCTGCGGCGCAGGAAGGCTCTGCGGTTGCCCGAGCTCTCCGAGCTCGAGGTCGCGCGGCATTTCACACGCCTCTCCCAGATGAACTTCGGGATCGAGACGTCGTTCTACCCTCTCGGCTCGTGCACCATGAAGTACAATCCCCGGGTGAGCGAGGTCCTTGCCCGGCGCGCGGGGGTCGCGGACGTCCACCCCTACCAGCCGGAGTCGAGCGCCCAGGGGCTGCTCGCCATGCTCTGGGAGATGGAGCAGGCCCTGGGAAAGATCACGGGTCTCCCTCACACCACCCTCCAGGTCGCGGCAGGTGCCCACGGGGAGTACGTCGCCCTGCGGATGACCGCGGCCTACCACCGGGACCGGGGGGACACGAAGAGGACCGAGGTCCTTCTCCCGGACACGGCACACGGGACGAACCCTGCTTCCGCCGCGATGGCGGGCTTCACGACCCGCGAGATCCCCTCGAAGAACGGCTGCGTGGACCTTCAGGCGCTCGAAGGGGCGCTGAGCGAGAACACGGCCGCGTTCATGCTGACGAACCCCAACACCGCGGGACTGTTCGAGGAGCAGATCCTGGAGATCTCCGACCGGGTGCACAGCGCCGGGGCCATCCTGTACTACGACGGCGCGAACCTCAACGCCATCCTGGGCAAGACCGGACCGGGGAAGATGGGGTTCGACGTCGCCCACCTGAACCTCCACAAGACCTTCGCCACGCCGCACGGGGGCGGAGGGCCGGGTGACGGGGCGCTGTGCGTGGGAGAGCGACTGAAGGATTACCTGCCCGTCCCGCGGATCGTGAAGGAGGGCCGGAAGTTCCACATCTCCTACGACTTCCCCAAGTCCATCGGGAAGGTGAAGACTGCCTACGGGAACGTGGGGCTGGTCCTTCGGGCCTACGTCTTCCTCCGGGCCCACGGCGAGGAAGGGCTGCGCCGGGTCTCCGAGCGCGCGGTCCTCAACTCGAACTATCTCGGGATGCGCCTGGGCGAGCACCTGCCCCGTCCGTTCAAGCCGCTCGTCAAGCACGAGTTCGTGCTCTCGGGAGCCCCGCTCAAGGCCCGTGGGGTCCGCACGTTGGACCTCGCGAAGCGGCTCCTGGACGAGGGCGTCCACGCGCCGACCGTCTACTTCCCCACGCTCGTGGAAGAGTCGCTCATGATCGAACCTCCCGAGACCGAGTCGAAGCGGGACCTGGACGAGTTCGTCGCGGCCTTCCTGCGGGCTTTGAACGACACCCCGGAGCGCCTTCACGCCTCGCCCATGAACCTCGCGGTGGGTCGAGTGGACGAGGTTCGTGCCGCGCGCGACCTGATCCTCTCGTGGCGCGACATGGAGAAGGCGGCGCCGGGGGCGGGGCGGTCCCACGCGACCGCCGCGTCACCCCCCGGGATGGCGTCCGCGGACCCCTCCTCCTCAGGTCCCTCGAACCCCTCGGTCGCCGCGAAGTAGGGGCTCGCCACCCCTCCCGCCGCCGACGCGGATGTCGTCAGGACCCAAACCTTAAGCCGAAGCCCCCACCTCGGGGAGCCCATGCGTGACCGCGTCAAGAAGATCTTCGCGAAGGCCCAGAAAGAGCTCGACGCCTTGGTCTTCGTCAACTCCGTGGAGCCCCACCTGGACCAGACGTTCTTCTACGTCACGGACGTGGCGAGCGGGCTCTTCGAGGGGTGCGCCGCCGTCGCATTTCCTGATGGCAAGGTGGAAGTGTTCACGAGCGAGCTCGAGGCTGAGAGCGCCCGCACGGCCCCGGATGTGAAGGTCAACGTCTTCACCACGCGCGACGACGAGAACAGCCAGCTCAAGCGGCTCCTCGGGAACTCCAAGAGGATCGGGCTCAACTTCCACGAGATCACCTACGAGAGCTTCCTCTCCGTCAAGAAGGGGTTCCCCTCGACCGAGTGGGAGGACGTCACCGAGGCGGTGCGGAAGACCCGGTCGATCAAGGACGCGAAGGAGATCGAGCGGCTCCGCATCGCCGGCCGCATCGGGACGAAGGTCGCCGAGGAGATCCCTTCGATGCTCAAGACCGGCATGACCGAGCTCGAGCTCGCGGCCGAGATGGAGTACCGGATGAACATTCACGGCGCGGCCGGTCGCTCGTTCGGGACGATCGTCGCCTTTGGTGCTCACGGCGCGGAGCCCCACTTTACGCCCACCGGCACGAAGCTCGAGAAGGGGACGACCATGGTGTGCGACTTCGGCGCCCTCTACCAGCGCTACTGCTCGGACATCACGCGCTCCTACGCCTTCGGCAAGCCGTCCGCGGAGGCCAAGGCGATCCACGACAAGGTGGAGGAAGCGCAGCAGGCCGCCCTCGCGACCATCGGCGCGGGGGTCGCCGCGAAGGAGCCCCACTTGGCCGCCCAGAAGGTCATCGACGCCTCGCCCTGGAAGGGCCGCTTCATCCACGGGCTCGGCCACTCGATCGGGCTCGCCGTCCACGACGGGTTCTCGCTGAACGGCCGGAACGAGGAGCTCCTGGAGGAGGGCATGTGCGTCACCGTGGAACCGGGGATCTACGTGCCCGGCCTGGGCGGGGTCCGGATCGAGGACGATATCCTGGTCACCAAGAAGGGCTACGAGTTCCTGACCACCGCTCCCCGAGGATACCTCGAGGTGGGTCGGTGAAGATCGGGGTCCTGACCGGCGGGGGCGACTGCCCAGGGCTGAACGCCGCCGTTCGCGGCGTGGTCTACCGCGCCACCCGGCAGGGCCACAGCGTCGTGGGTTTCCTGGACGGTTGGAAGGGCCTCCTGGATGGCCGCACGATGGAGCTCGACCGCTCCCGTTTGCAGACGCTGATCGGCAAGGGGGGAACGCTCCTCGGAAGCTCGCGCACGAACCCGTTCAAGACCGAGGAGGGTGCGCAGCGGGTGCTCACCACCTTCCGAGAGAAGGGCCTCGACGCGCTCGTCGCGATCGGCGGGGACGACACGCTCACCGCCGGGAGGGAACTTCACCGTCGCGGAGGACGCGTCGTGGGCGTCCCGAAGACCATGGACAACGATGTCAACGCCACGGACTGGACCTTCGGGTTCGACTCCGCCAGTAGCGTTGCCGTCGAAGCGCTGGAGCGCCTGCGGGACACCGCGGACAGCCACCACCGGGTCATCGTTCTGGAGGTCATGGGGAGGCACGCCGGCTGGGTGGCCCTCGCGACCGGGATCGCCGGAGCGGCGGACTACACACTGCTTCCGGAGGAACCCTTCCAGGAGGAGGACCTCCTGCTCTCCGTCAAGAGGGCCGTCCAACAGAAGGGCTACGCGCTGGTCGTGGCGTCGGAGGGGGCCCAGGTCTCCCCGAAGCTGAAGGCCGGCGAGGCCGCGAAGGACGACTTCGGGCATGAGATCCTCCGCGAGAAGGGCGTCGCCCCCTTCCTGGCGGACCTGCTGGAGAAGAAGGCGGGGGTGGAGTGCCGTAGCGCCGTCATCGGGCACATCCAGCGCGGCGGACCGCCCACGCTCTTCGACAGGCTTCTCGCCACCCGCTTGGGCGCGAAGGCTGCGGACCTCGTGGCGGCCGGGGAATTCGGCATGGTCGCCGTCCTCCGGGGAGATCAGGTCGTCGGCGTGTCGTTCGATGAGGCCATCGGGGCCCCCAAGCTGGTCACCCAGCCTTGGCTGGACCTCCTGCACACGTTCGACAGCTAGATGCCCTCGGAACGTGGTCCTTCTCGAGTACCATGTCCGTCCCTAGGAGAAGGAAAGGACCGACGGATCGCACGGCGACGAGTCGCCCGTTGCGCCCTTCGCTCCCCTCGCTCCCGACCTCCTCATCCCCCCGCGAGAGCGGGACGGACGGGAAGGGGGACAGGGTCCGCGCGCTCTGGTGGGAGCAAGGGGCCCTCCGCGCGATCGACCAGCGTCAGCTTCCTCGTCGGGTGAAGGTCCTCCGCCTGACCGACGTCCACGGGGTCGCGGAGGCCATCCGTACCCTGGCGATACGTGGGGCTCCCTGCATCGGTGTCGGAGCCGCCTACGGCATGGTCCTCGCCCGGAGACGTGGCCGACTCGGCTCGGAGGAGGCGGCCCGGCTTCTCGGGGGAACCCGTCCCACCGCCCACGACCTGTTCGTTGGGGTCGAGGTCGTGCAACGCGCCTGGGAGGACCACGCAGACGTGCTGGAGGCCGCCGACCGGTACCGGAGCTCCGTGGTCCAGGAGTGCCGACTCATCGGTGAAGCCGGGGCTCCCCTCGTGTCTCGGGGCGCACGGGTCCTGACCCATTGCAATGCCGGCGCGCTCGCCACGGTGGAGTGGGGGACAGCTCTCGCCCCGATCCGCTTCGCCTTCCGGGAGGGGCGAGACCCCTTCGTCTGGGTCGACGAGACCCGCCCGTTGCTCCAGGGGGCGCGCCTCACCGCCTGGGAGCTCGGGCAGGAAGGGATCCGCCACGCCGTCATCGCCGACAATGCGGCTGGACACTTCCTCTACCGAAAGGAGGTCGACCTCGTCGTCGTGGGCGCGGACCGCGTCACGCGGTCCGGCGACTTCGCGAACAAGGTGGGGACGTACGAGAAGGCGGTGCTGGCGAAGGAGAACGGGGTGCCGTTCTACGTCGCCGCGCCCTGGAGCACCTTCGACCCCCGGCTGACCTCGGGCGACGAGATCCCGGTGGAGGAGCGCGCGGGGGAGGAAGTGACGAGCTGGGGGAACGTGCCGACCACTCCCGAGGGGACTCCCGCGCGGAACCCGGCCTTTGATGTCACCCCGGCCAAGTACGTGACCGCGTTCATTACCCCCGCCGGGGTCGTGGCCCCCAGGGAGCTCTCGACGCTGCTCCGGCAGCGGCGTCCCTCGGCCCTCTCCGTACGGACACGACCGGAAGGGTCCGCGTCCGCCGTTCCCGGCGCCTTCGACCAGTCCCGGTGACCATCTGCAGGGGGACCAACCTCGAGGCCGGTGCGAACGATGCCGTTCGAGTCTGAGGACGACGGAGGGAGAGGCCAGGAGGGAACGAGCTCGGCCTCCTCCACGCAGTCGCGATCCATCCTGGAGGGTGTGGTCGACTACTACTCGCCCCGCCACGAAGGAGATCTTCCGTGGGAGCGGGGGGACGCCTACCTTCTTGGCCAGCTCGGGCGGGCTGCCGTGGTCGTCGCGGGATCACTCGGCGCGCTGTACTTCCTCTCCCCGTTCGCGATCACCGGGACCGGTGGGCTCCTGCGCGTGGGTGCAAGTGTGTGGGGGACGGCGATCTTCGGTCTCATCGCGGTCTTCTCGGCGGTCTTGCTCGTCGGCACCGCACTCTTCGTCGCACCCGCCCGCCGCATGCTTCCCCACACGATGGTGCTTCAGACCGACGTGCCCTGGAGAGAGATGGTCCCGGAGATCGGCCGTCGCCTCAAGGCGCTGGGCGTGGTCTCCAAACGCCGTCGGATAGTCTCTGGGGGCCTCTTCGAGGGGTACGATTTCCCGGTTCGTTCCGAGTACGCCCCGCTCAAGATCCTCGGTTCCTCTCTGGTATTCGTCACATGGGGGGGAGCGCGAAGCCTGGTCGTGGTCCCCCTTCCGCTGTTCCGCCACGCCCGCTGGGGCCAGGACATCGACCGGCTCGTACGCGATGTCCTGGTTTGGGAGCGGCCGGGAAAGGTCACGACACCTGACGCCCGCTCCCTCGACGAGGATTGAGCCACGGGTGTCTGCACTCCCTGGTCACCTGTGACGGGTGACGGAAGGGGAAGGGGCCCGACCGTGGGCCCATCGAAAAGCGGGCGAACGCCCCGATCGGGAGTCTCCGAAGGCGGCCTTCCAGCCGCCTTCTTTTGAACCCGAGCCCACGGCTCGACAGACCGTGATCCTAGACCACTAGACTATCGGGGCGCGAGGGCGCGAGCGACCCTGACGGTAATAAAAGCTGCGCAAACGGCCCGCGCTATCGACGCCTGTGGCGCCGCCCGCCGGGGCGGGAGGGGGGCTCCGAGGTCCCGCCACCTCAGCAGGGTCCCGAGGGCGCCTCTCCTCCTTTACCGACCTTCCCGCCGTCCCTACCCTGCCTCTCCCAGATACCGGTGGTGTCCGAGATCGAACAGGGGAGTGATCACGCCACCGTTCCCCTCCCCCCCTCCTCGGCGAGTGGGACGGTCCGGCGTGTCTTGCCCCTCGAGGATGCTTCGGCGCACCCATCGCCCGGCCTCACGAGGAGGTCCTCACGGGGCCCTCCGAGCGGCCGAGGGTCCTGGGGTCAGGAAACGGGGGTTCGGCAGAGCCGACGGTCGTCCGACAGTCTCCGCGGAACAGCGAAAGAGGGAGCGTTTCTGCCCCCGGATATCGCCCCCTCCCCTCCCCCATACCCCTACCCTTTCTCCCGCCCGTAGCCGCGCGCGGTCGCGGGCAGGCCGGCGACCCGCCCTGCGAATGATCGCCCGGGTTTAAACAACCCCCGAGCGCCTGATAGAGCTCAAGGCCGAAGTCGAAAGAACTCGGACGAACGAACCAGCAAAGGAACACGAGAAACGAAACCAGGAGGAAAGAGACACACTATGAGCGCCATGTTGAACGCGGTTGGACTGATGACCCTGATGGCGATGAGCGCGGTGCTGCTGAACGGCGCGGGATTCCCGCTGACCCCGCTCATCCACGCCTGCGCTGGCTACATCCTAGGATACCTTCCTTTCCAGCTCCCCTGAAGGCGAGCATCTCGGAGCGAGGCGGCTTCCCTTTACCTTCCGGCCAGATGGCCGGCCAAAGCTCCGGCGGAGCCCGGAACTCACGACGATTCGCTCAGGGACCGCACGAACTTCGCCATCGCACGGGCAGAGCTCCCGCAAAACGCTTCGTTGCGGCCAATGGCCAGGACCAAGGGGCGGGTCACGAACGTGGGTTCCGATAGCATGAGGTCGAGCATCTCGCTCTCGCCCAGTTCTCTCCGGTCCAGGCCTCGCGTCCGATACTGGACCGCCCGACGAGAGAAGAGCCGAGCGACACCCCCCACCCGCTGGGCCATCGCCTCGAGCTCGGACCTCTTCAGGGGTTCCTCGCGGATGTCGCGGAACTGTCGGACCTCGATCCCTTCCCTCACAAGCGACTGCACGACCTTTCGGCAGGTCGAGCAGCGGTGGAGTCCGAGGACGTCGACCTTCCGGTCGGGACCCGTCACCCGGTCCCCGAGGGGGGCGACGCACCGGACTTCGGAGCGCCGCGCAGCGCGGGGTGTTCCTTGGGGGGCGACCCTGGGGGCATCCCCTTGGCACCTTCGACGATGTCCAGGTCCTGCCAGCTCACTCCCACCGTCACCGCGTGGAATCGGACCTTGAGGGTGTAGTTGGCGAGCATCCCCACGACGAGCCCCTCGATACCCTCGACCAGCGCAGGGTTCATGACCGAGAGGTCCTTGGTCAGGCGTACGCGCGTCTCTCCATGCTTGATGCGGGCGAGCTCGCTCCTGTCCTTCATGGGCCATCCGGGGGGAGCCTTTCGGGGCTTAACGCTTGGCGCGGGCCCCCGTCCAAAGGCGCCCCGGCCGGGCGGAAGGGCTTTTATCAACCCCCACTTCGTTCCAGGGGAAGCATCGCTATGACGGAGGCGGTCCGCAGGACCGACAAGACGGTCCACCTCCGGATCGACCCCCATGACGAAACTACTACCCTCGAAGACGTCCTCTCCAAGATCACCGAGCTCCAACGAAAGCATCCCGACCGCGAGGTCTTCTTCGACGGCGACGAGTACGCCATCTGCTCCCGTCCGAAACGGCTCAAGCACCCCGCCCGCTGATCCGAGCGCTCCGCTCGGGACCCCCCTTCTCCTGCTGAACCTGAAGGCCTACCCCGGCTGCCTCGGTCCGGGCGCCCTGAAGCTCGGAAGGACGCTGGAGAAGCTGGGGAACGAATCCGGGGTGCACGTCGCCATCGCACCTGCGGCCCCCGACCTGGGGCTGCTCGCGGACGCGCTCTCCATACCTATCCTCGCCCAACACGTGGACAACCGACCCGCCGGTCCCAGCACCGGATGGCTGGTCCCCGAGGAGCTCCTCGCGTCCGGGGGGCGGGGCAGCCTCGTGAACCACTCGGAGCACCCTCTCGCCCCCATTGAGATGGCGCTGACCGTCGAGCGTCTGACCGAGGTCGGGCTCTGCTCGGTCGTTTGTGCCCGGGAGGAGCAGGAGGCGACGCTCTTCTCGCAGACCGCGCGCCCCGCCTATCTCGCCGTCGAACCTCCAGAGCTCATTGGGGGAAAGGTGTCCGTCTCCCGGGCCCGACCGGAAGTGATCAGCCACTCGGTGCTGGCGGTCCGGCGCGGGTCGCCCGCCACTCACGTGCTCTGCGGAGCGGGCGTTCAAGATGCCGAGGACGTGCGCAAGGCCCTCGAGCTCGGGGCCGAGGGCATCCTGGTGGCGAGCGCCGTCACCAAGGCCTCGGACCCTGAGAAAGCCCTCCGGGGGCTCATCTCAGGTTTCGTCTCGCGGCGCTGACCGCGTGTCCGGCCGCCCGTCCTACGCGGGGTCGGCGACGACCACGGTTCCCGCCTGCCCCTTCAGGGCCATCGGGAAGTGGTCCGAGTCGGTGATGATCGCGCGTTTCCCCCCGTCCTTCAGGAAGGCCAGGGCGGCCTCGACCTTGGGGCGCATGCTCCCTTCCCCGAACTCGCCCTGGAGGAGGTGCTCCCTCATCTGGGAGGCTCTCACGCGCCCGAGCCGCTTCTCCCGGGGCGTCCGGAACCCGAGGCACACCTGGGGGACGTCGGTAAGGATCGCGAGGTCCTCTGCCCCCACGGTGCTCCCCAGCAGCGCCGCGGTACGGTCCTTGTCGATGACGGCCTCGACCCCCTCGAGGGTGCCGCGGTGCCGGGACACCACCGGGACCCCTCCACCGCCCGCCAGGAGCGGGAGCATGCGGCGTCCGAACCCCCTCTCGAAGAGCTCTCGCAGTACGGGACCTTCGACGATGCGCTGCGGGATCGGGGATGGGACCACCCTCCGCCATCCGCCCCGAGCCATGTCGTGCACCATCGTCCACCCGCGCTGCTTCATGAAGAGGCGAGCCTCGTTGTCCTCGTAGAACCTACCGATGGGCTTGGTCGGATGCTGGAAGGCGGGGTCCTTCGGGGAGACCTCGACGCGGGTCACGATCGGCACGACGAACCTGTCAACATGGGCGCGGTGAAGCGCCGAGGTCAGTTCCTGCTGCAGGAGGTAGCCTATCCAACCCTCCGTGGCGGCGCCCACCGCGTCGAGGGGGAGGGGCTCCACCTCGCGGGTGGCCTCCTGCTGGAGCAGGAGGTTGCCCACCTGAGGACCGTTGCCGTGGGTGAGGACGATCTCGGCCCCCCGGGCCGCGAGCCGGACCACAGGGCCGACCACGCTGCGCGCGTTCTGACGCGCCTCCTCCCAGGTCCCCTTCTCCCCCGCGCGGGAGATGGCGTTCCCCCCGAGAGCGATCACGACACGGCCCATGCGAGCTCTCCGAGAGCGAGAGCGACCATCGGGGGGATTAATAAATGGGACGAGTTGCCCGCGGCGTGAAGGGTACACCGGAAGAGGACCTCGTCTGTCCCTTGGAGTTCCGCTACGGACCTGCGAAGGTGCGAGCGATCTTCACCCGGCGCGCCCGGCTCGGCCGATGGCTGCGGGTGGAGGCGGCGCTCGCCCAGGCGCTCGCCGAGGAGAAGGTCATCCCGGAGGCCGCCGCGAAGGCCATCGCCAAGGCCGCCCGTCCGGAGGTCGTCAAGCTCGAGCGTGTCGACGAGCTCGAACGCGAGACCCGCCACGACGTGATGGCGCTCTCCCGCGCGCTCGCGGAGCAGAGCGGCGAGGGCGGCCGGTGGGTCCACTTCGGCGCCACCTCCAACGATATCCTGGACACCGCGCTCGGACTGGAACTGCACGAGACGACGACCGTCCTCGACGGTTACCTCACCGCGCTCGTCGAGGCCCTGCTCCGCCAGGCGGATGCGCACCGGGGGACCGCGATGGTCGCAAGGACGCACGGGCAGCATGCGGTCCCGTTCACGCTCGGGTACAAGCTCGTAGGCTTCGCCGCAGAGTTCGTCCGCCACCGTGTCCGGCTCCAGGAGATGGCGCCGCGTCTCGCGGTGGGAAAGATGTCGGGGGCGGTGGGCACCGGAGCGAGCTTCGGGGAGCTCGCGCCCGCGATCGAGGAGAGGACCCTCGGTCGGTTGGGACTTTCACCGGAGACCGCGCCGACGCAGATCGTCTGCCGCGACCGGATGGCGGAGCTCACGAACTGGATGGCGCTCGTCGCGTCGAGCGCCGACCGTCTTGCGACGGAGGTCCGCAACCTTCAACGCTCGGAATTGGGCGAGCTGGGCGAACCGTTCGACGAGGCCACCCAGGTGGGCTCCTCGACGATGGCGCAGAAGAGGAACCCCACCAACGCCGAGAACGTCTCCTCGCTCGCCCGCCTGGTCCGCGCGCTCGCCGGACCTCCGCTGGAGAACATGGTCCAGTGGCACGAACGCGACCTGGCGAACAGCGCCAACGAGCGGATCGTGCTTCCGCACGACGTCCTGCTGCTCTCCGAGATGCTGGAGCGGCTCACCCGGATCGTCGAAGGGCTGCGCGTGGACGTCGGACGGATGCGGGAGAACCTGGAGTCCTCCGGGGGGGCCGTCATGGCCGAAGCGCTGCTCCTCGCCCTCACCGACCGGGGTGTGGCTCGCGCCGAGTCGCACGAGATGGTCCGACAGCTCACGCGCGCGCTGCCGCACGGTGACTCCCGTGCGCTGCTCGTACGTGCACGAGGCTCACCCGAGGTCTCCTCCCGCTTCTCGAAGGAGGAACTGGAGAGGCTGCTCGACCCTGAGGCCTACGTCCGAGCCTCCGAGAGGAAGACCACGCGCGTCCTGGCGCAGATCCGGAAGGACCTTGGGCGACCCAAGTGAGGAGCGGTCGGCGAAGCCCCCTGCGGCCCCCGCGACCGGCCGTGCGGCGGACCGCGCCGGCGTAGCCCCCGTCTCCGCCGAGGTGGTCCTGGGCCCTCTGTCGGCCCCCCTGGCCGACCGCCTGGTCGCCGCCCTCGAGCCGGAGTCGGACGGAGGCGTTCCCCGGACCTCCGTTTCGATCCAACACCGGGGGGACGGCAAGGTCGTCCTGAAGCTCGGGGCCCCAACGACCGCCGCGCTCCGGGCGGCGTTGAACGCCCACCTGCGTTGGGTCGGGCTGGCCCTTCGCGTCAACGACCTTTCGACCCGAGGCTTCCCCGAGCGGGAGAAGTAGGGTCGAGGACGCGGTCCGGGTCTCCCGGCTGTGCGAGACCACCCTCCCATGGCTCGACAACCGGCCCTCGGGCGCGCGGCGAAGCTCCCCCTCCCCCGACCTTGGAGCCACCCCCTAGGGCTTTGTCCTGTCCACGCTGGGCTGGGAACGTGCCGGACGCAGGGGCTCAACGGGTCTCGCTCCACAAGCGCTCCGCGTTCATCGACCGCGAGGGAGAGACCCGTTCCGTCCAGGCGGCCTTGGACCGTGCCCTCTCGGGCGAGGGCTCCGCCCTGCTCATCGAAGGGACGGAAGGCATCGGCAAGACCCGGCTGGCCCGTTGGGCGGAAGAGAAAGCGCGCACCCTCGGGTTCGAGGTCCGTTGGGGACACGGCGTGCGCGACGGGCTCGTGCCCTTCATGCCGATCGAGCTCCTGTTCCGGACCGATCACCGACGCCCCCGGTCGGCGGGAGCCTCGACCGATGGGCCGCAGGGCCAGGGGGCCCGTGCGCGCCCGCCCATGCTCCTCGTCGAAGAGCCGCGCCCCCGCACCTTCTGGACCCTGGTGGAGAACGCGGTCGGCAGCTCCTCGGTCGTGATCGTCACCCGGGAAAGGCCGGCCTCCCTCCGAGGGGCCCGCCCAAGGCTCGCCGACGCGAAGGCGATCCTCTGGATCACGCGCCTGGAGGGTCCCGAGAACGTCCCCCCCGGCGACCTGGACATCCTCGGCGACCGGCTTCAGGAGCATCTGCGAGCGGTCCCCGGCTCCACGGTCAGCCTCGAGGGGATCGAGTACCTGGTGAGCCAGGGGGCTTTCTTGCCGGTGCTCCGGCTGCTCCAGTTCCTGCGCGACGTCGCGCAGGAGACGGAGGGGCAGGTCCTGCTCGCGTTGAACCCCGCTTCCCTTGAACCGCGGGAGGTCTCGTTGTTCGAGTCCGACGCAGAGGTGCTGGAGGAGGAGCGGCCGAACGCATCGGGAGGATCCCCGGTCCCCCCGGCCTCGCCGACCCAGACCATGCTCCGGTTGCTCTCCGAGGTCGAGAGCGCCTGCGAGCGAACCCCGCAACTGATCGTGCTGGACGACCTTCAGTGGGCGGACCCCGCCACCGTGCGGGCGTTCCAGTTCCTCGTGCGGAACACGCGCGACCGTCCGGTGGTCTGGGTGGGATGCCTTCGGCCACAACCCGACGCGGCCCAGGCGGAGCCGGGACCCCCGGAATCCACGGGGCAGGTCCTTCAGCACATGGAGGTCGAGGGCGCCCTCAAGCGCCTGGAGCTCCGGCCGTTCGACACGGAGAACCTGCGGGCGCTCCTCCGGTCGAGCACCGACGTCCCGCTCGAGTGGGAGGGGAACGAAGCCGCCCTCCGGGAGTTCCTCTCACGGACCGGAGGGAACCCTCACTTTGCCCTCTCCGCCCTCCGGCTTCTCTGGGAGCAAGGCCGGATCGAGCTGCAAGGGGACCACGCGGTCTTCCGGTTGCCCGCCGCACCCGAGGGACCTGGACCGAAGGACTCCCTCCCCACGACCCTCCGCCGAGCGGCCTCGGACCGGCTCGACCTCCTTCCGGAACCCGACCGACGGTTCTTGTCCCTCGCCTCGCTACTGGGGAAGGAGTTCGACCTTCCCCCGCTCGCGCATCGCCTCAGCACGGACGTGAGGGACCTGGAGTCCCGCGCACGAAGGCTCGAAGCAGCCCACGGCCTCCTCCACCAGCTCATCGGCTCTCCCGGCCGCTGGGCCTTCCAGGACGGCACGGCCTGGGAAGCGGCCCTCGAGTCCATCCCTCCTCCCTCGCGCCGCGACGAATCCCTAGCCTTTGCCGAATGGTGGACGAAGCACCGACCCGACGATGTGGAAGGGCTAGCCCGCCTCTACCATGAGTCGGGGGATGCCGAGCGGTCCCTTCCCTGGGTTCGCCGGGCCATCAACCGTGCCATCGACCAGCAGAGCGCCGAAGCCGTCGAGCGTTACCTCCAGTGGCTCCGGGAGTTCTCTCCGAAGGACCCCGCGAGCGTCGACGCGCGGGCCTTGGAGGAGGTCCGTATCGCCCAGGAGCTTCGTCGGATCGGCGCCTCGCGTGCGTCGCTCCGGGTCCTCCGTGGACTGGTGCCGCTCGAGCTCGGTACTGAGGCGCGACGCGAGCGGGAGCTCGCGCTCGCCAACCTCCTGGCCGACAGCGAACTGGAGGAGGCCTGGACGCGGCTCGCCCGATTGGAGGAGGAGCTCGCGGCGGCACCCTCCGGGAGCGTCTCCCGACTGGTCCTCGGACGCGTCACGACGACCCGGGCCTTCCTGTCCCGGCTAAGAGGCGACTACGAGGGCGGCAGGAAGGCGGCCGAAAAGGCCCTCCAGGAGCTGCCCACGGAAGGGATCGAGGCCGTGCGCGCCAGGGCCCGCGCCCTCTACGAGGCCGGGCTCTGCGACGAGGGCCTCTCGAGGTGGGAGGAGGCCAAGAACTCCTTCGAGGCCGCGCTCGAGATCGGACGGCGACCGGAGGCCGCCTCGTGGATCCTCCCCTCGCTCGCGGGGCTCGCGATCCTGGGCTACCTCACCGGCGACCTGCGCGCGTCGCGTCAGCGGTTCGAGGAGGCGATCGAGGAGGGACGCCGTACGGGGGAGCTCCAGCGGGTGATCCCGCTGCTCCTGAGCCTCGCGGACCTGGAAACCTCGCTGGGCGACCTGCGGAGGGCCTGGGAACTGCACGGGGAGGCCGCCCGCATGGCCGACCGGTTCGACCTCGCCCATCTTCGCACGGCGGCCGCCGCTCTCAAGGGGGACCTGTTCACCCGAGAACGCCGCTGGAAGGACGCGCTTGCGGCCTACGAGTCCGCGAGGGCGGCTGGGCCGGGGCGCACCCGGCGCTCCGGGTCCGTTCAGATCGGGATCGGTTCGGCGTGGGCCGCGGGGGAGTCCGGGGACCCCTCCTCCGGCCTGCGGGACCTGGGAAGGGTCGAGCGCGAGAGCTCCCCTCTCCCGGCCGAGCACCAGGACTTCTTCTACGAGGTGCGGGCCCGCCTCCACGACCTCAAGGGAGAGTTCGAGGAAGCCCGGGAGGACCTCACCCGCGCGGAGGGCAGTACCGGTCCCAGCCCTCACCGGCAGGCCCGCATCGTCGGGGACCTGTCCAGCTGGGAGCTTCTGCACGGCGACGCGGGGGAGGCCCAACGGCTGCGCGAGAGGGCCGAGGCCCTCTACCGTTCGGCCGGAGCTGACCCGGTGAAGGCGCGCGCGACCAACGAGGTCTTCCCCGTGGCCGAGGGGCCCGGGTCCCCGACCTCAGGGACCCACTGACCGGGGAGACCCCGCTCCGACTACCGCGCCGGTGTGCGGAAGGCCGACTCCAGAAGGAAGAGGATGCCCGCCAGGAGGGCAAGGACCGCGCCGATCACGACGAAGACGAAGAAAAGGGAGCCTCCCGCAAAGAACCAGACGATCGCGGCCAGCACGATCAGCACGACGCCCCCTCCGGCCTTGTCGGGCGGTGGATGGGACCTGGAGTAGCTCGTGAAGACGAGGATGAGGAGGCCGAGCACGAGGTCGATGACGCCCGCGTAGAGCAGCCCGGCGAACCCCCGACCGTTGCCGGCGATGAGGTCCCCGAGCCCAGCGATGAGCCCGCCGATGAGGACCCCCACGATGATGAGGACGCCGCCGATGAGCCCCAAGATGGTCGCCAGGCCGCCGCGCATCGGTTCCGGGCGTCGAAGGGGGCCCGCGCCTCAAGTACCTTGCCCCGCGGGCAGGGGGTCGAAAGAAGGTCAGCGAAGCCCTAATAGCGGGGTCCCGCTCGAGGAGACGTCATGGCGATCCCCGCGAAGCTCCAGAACGACATCAAGCAGTTCCAGCGCCTCCAGCAGGAGTTGGCCACGCTCGAGCAGCAGCGGATGCAGCTCGAGATGAAGCTCCGCGAGGCCGTGAGCACGCTGGAGGAGCTCAAGGGGGTCCCCGAGGACGCGCCGATCTATCGGCCGGTCGGAGGTATCCTCGTGAAGGCGACCGGAAAGAAGGAGGTCGAGGACAACCTGAACGAGGAGAAGGAAACGCTCGAGGTCCGGGTCAAGGGGCATGAGCGGAACCTGGCCCACCTCCGCGAGCGTCTGCAGACGATGCACCAGGAGCTCACCTCCGCACTCCAGGCCGCCGGGGTCTCCGTGGATTCCGGGGGCGAGGAAGCGAGCTGAGCGGTCCGAACCGCTCTCGACTCGTCGCCTCCTTGCCTCGGAACTGACCGTCCCCTCCCAGCGGCATGACCGTACCTCCGCCTCTCGTCGCGGGGTCGGGCGTTCGGGTGGTTGCACCTTCGCGGTCGCTCCAGATCATCGGACAGCGCGAGCGCGACATCGCTCGGGCCCGCTTGGAGGCGCTCGGGCTCAGGGTCTCGCTCGCCGCGCACGTGAATCGGAAGGACGCCTTCGCGTCGACCTCGGTGGCGCACCGTGTCCGCGACCTCAAGGATGCGTTCGAGGACCCCTCAGTTCACCTCCTGCACACGGCGATCGGGGGTTTCAACTCCAACCAGCTGCTCCGGCAGCTACCCTACCGGTCCATCGAGAGGAACCCCAAGGCGCTCTGCGGCTACAGCGACATCACGGCGCTCCAGCACGCCATCCTTGCGAAGACCGGGCTCGTCAGCTTCTCCGGTCCACACTTCTCCACCTTCGGGATGCTGAAGGGGTTCGGCTACATCGGTTCCCGATTCCACCAGGCGCTCTTTGAGGCGGGCCGATGGGAGGTCCCTCCCAGCGGCACCTGGAGCGACGATAGCTTCTACCTCGACCAGGAGCACCGGCATTTCCACCGCCGGACGGGTCCTTGGGTCCTGCACCCCGGTCGGGCCCGGGGCCGCGCGCTGGGAGGCAACCTCTGCACGCTGAACCTGCTGCAGGGGACGGAGTACCTACCGGACCTGGAAGGTTCGATCCTCTTCGTCGAGGACTGCGACGAGGACGGAACTCCCGAGTACTTCGACCGGAACCTGCAGTCGGTGCTCCACCTGCCCAGCGCCCGAGGCATCCAAGCGCTCCTCATCGGGAGGTTCGAGAGCAAGTCGCGGATGACCCGGGAGCTCCTGCACCGGATCGTCGAGAGCAAGCCGGAGCTCTCGGGCATCCCCGTGGTGGCCGACCTCGATTTCGGGCACACCTACCCCATGTTCACCTTCCCCGTCGGCGGGCAAGCGAGGGTCGATGCGGGACGAGGCCGTGCTCAACTCACGCTCAGCCTCGACGGAGCGGACTGAGCGGCGTGGGACCGCAGGGTCCAGCAGGTCACTTCGTCCGGTTGGTGAGCAGGTCACCGATGGAACGGAGGAGGGCCTTGCGGCCGGGGCCGAGGTTCGACCGCTCGATCCGGGCGTTCGCCCGCCGAACCAGCTGCTGGATCCTCTGCTCGGAGTACGCGAAGCTGCCCGTCTCCTCGAGCACCGTGATCGCGTCCTCGAACTGCTCGGGGGTGGCGAGAGGGTTCCCGAGGACCTTCTCGAGCGAGCGTCGTCCGTCGCGACCGGCGTGGGCGTAAGCGTGCACCACGAGCAGGGTACGCTTCCCCTCGTAGAGGTCGTTCGCGCTCTTCTCCCCTTCCTCGCCGGGGACCTCTCGGGCACCGAGCATGTCGTCCCGCAGCTGGAAGGCGATGCCCAGGTCGTCCCCGACCTGCTGCAACATGTCCAGCGTGGCGCGCGGGGCTCCGGCCAGGATCGCTCCCATCCGGAGAGGAGAGGAGACCGTGTAGACCGCGCTCTTCAGCCGGTGGACGGTGAGAACGTCCTTTTCGTGGACGGAGGCGACGGGGCGGACCCCGTTCAGCACGTCGAGCACCTGCCCGTAGGCGGTGCGCTCGGTCATCGAGCGGTACTCCTCCATCAAGGAGCGTATCCGGGCGTCCGGAGCCCGGCAGGAGAGGAACAGGCGGACGCTCGAGGGCTCGAGCAGGTCGCCCAGCGTGATCGCCATCGCCTGGCCGAAGTCCGCGTCGCCCCCGGAGAGCTTCCGGCGGCCGTGGAGCTTGGCCATCGCGACATGCATCGTCGGCCCTCCGCGTCGGGTCTCCCCGTGGTCCATGATGTCGTCGTGGACCAGCATCCAGCTCTGGAAGGTCTCCAGCGCGGCCGCCGCCGGGAGAACCGACCGCTGGTCAACCCCTCCCGCCAGGTGATGGCCCGCCAACAGGAGACAGGCGCGGAACCGCTTGCCTCCGCGTAGCGTGAACTCGGAGACAGCCTCGACGAAGGGGACCAGGTCGGGGTGCTCCTTCCTGGCCGTCCGCTTGAGATCGCGGAAGTGCGCTTCGAGCGCCTGTTCGATGGGCTTCCTCCAGCCCAAAAGCTCGGCGACGTCCAACCCTCTACCTCTCTCGCGCCTCGACCACCACGCTATAATAAAGCGTGGGTCAACTCCGGCTGCGGATGGCCTCGAAGCGGTTCGCCACCATGGTAGACGCCATCGCCCGTGCCTTCGGCCAGGAGGGGCGCCAGCTCAAGGAGACCCCGGAGGCCATCTACCTGCGGACCCCGGACGGCCTGGTCTACGCCTTCTTCGAGGAACCCGAGCGGCTGAGCGCCGCCCTCGTCAAACGACTGGTCGCCTCCATGGGAGAGGACCTCTCAAGGCTGGTCGTGCTCTCCCTCTCCCCTCTCGCTCCGGAATCCGTAAGCGCGCTCGAGGAGGCCGGGAGCTCCGTGGTCGCGGGAGACCGCTTCCACCGGCTGCTCGACGGCCTTGAGCTGACCGGATATGCCGGGTCCGAGGCGGCGACCCCTCCTCCGGATACGGACGGGGAACGCCGGGTCCTACCCACGGCGGACCGCCTGGACCAGGTCATGGAACGGGGTCGGCTCTGGATGGGGTGGGAAGTGCCGGCGGTCGCCCTGAGGTTCTTTGACGAAGCCGCGCGAATGAAGCCGGAGTTCACCCCGGCGGTGCTCGGGAGGGGCCTGGCGCTCTTGGCGCTGGGATCCGCTGACGCTGCGGAGTCTGCCTTCGAGCGCGCGCTCTCGCAGAACCCCGGCGATGAGGAGGCGCGCATCGGGCTCGCTCGGGTGACCGGACTGCGTGGGGACCCCGCGGGGGAAGTGGACGAGCTCGCCTCGCTCCTGAAAGAGGACCCAGGCCGCACGCGGGTACGCGCCAACCTTGTCGCGGCTCTGGCGCCGCTCGGGCGCTGGAAGGAGATGAACGGCCACATCGAAGAGTTCCTCCGGGTCGCCCCGCAGGACCCCTACTTCCATGCCATGAGTTCGCTCTGCCTCGAACGGCTCTCCGACAAGGAAGGAGCTACCCGGGAGCGGAGAGCGGCCGAGGTGCTGGGAATGACCCCCGAGCTCTGGGGAGAGCTCAAGGCGAACTTTGCGCGCGGGGGCAGCGGCCAGAAGACCGCGGGCGGGGCCCGCCCCGCGTCCGCTCCGCCCAAGCCGCGCTCGGCGGCGATGGGCAAGAAAGATTAGCTGGGGCGTTTCGCAGCTTCCCCAGCCCGTCGGTCCCATCCATGCGCGTGGTCTCCTTCCTTCCTAGCGCCACCGAGATCGTGTACGCCCTGGGTCAGGGCGACCGGCTCGTCGGGCGAAGTCACGAGTGCGATCACCCGGCGGAAGCGCGCAGCCTGCCCGTGGTCATGCGCGCGCGGGAGAACCTGGGACCGCTCTCGTCGCGGGAGATCGACCTGAAGGTGCGGGAGCGCATCGCCTCCCACGAAGAGCTCTACGAGATCGACGAGCCCATGCTCGCGCGGCTCGACCCCGACCTCATCCTCACCCAGGAGCTCTGCCGGGTCTGCTCGATCACCCCGAAGGGGCTCGCATCGGCGCTCGCCAAGCTCTCGCGACAACCCAAGGTCGTAGTGCTCTCACCTCGCCGGCTTGCCGACGCGGTCAAGGACGTCCAGACCGTGGCCCGCGAACTGTCCGTCCCGGACCGCGGGAAGGCTCTGGCCGCCGACCTGGAGCGAAGGATCGAGGCCGCCTCCCCCCGACCCCCGCGGGGTTCCAGGTCCACGGAGGAGGCCAGCGAGGCCGCCCCCCGCGTCGCCGTCCTGGAGTGGCTGGACCCGCCGATCCCCGGCGGGCTCTGGGTCCCGGACATGATCCGGAAGGCGGGCGGGATCCCCGTTCTGGCCAAGGCGGGGGAGGAGGCGAAGAGCACGACCTGGGACGATCTTCGAGGCGCGGCGGCGGACCTCATCGTCGTGGCCCCCTGCGCGTACCCGTTGGACCGCACGCTGGGCGAGCTTCGGGGTCCTCGACCGCACCCGCTCGAGGACCTCCACCCTCCCCGAGGGGTCTGGGCGGCGGACGAGGCGTTCTTCTCCCGGCCGGGGCCCCGGCTCACCGAGGGGGTCGAGCTGCTCGCCGACCTGCTGCACGGCCCGGGTCGCCCACGCCGCTCCTTCGAAGGCCGGGCGGTGCCCGCGTTCAAGTCGCCGCTGCCGACCTACCGTATCCCCACCCGGCGATGAGAGATCTTTCATGAGCGGTTGGACCTCCTCGAGCTTCCTCTACCAGCCCCCGATCTCGAACCCGTACCCGGTCGCAGGACCCCGGGCGAGGTTCTCCTCCCTCGAACTGCGCCACCTCGTGATCGCCTTCGTGGTGCTCACGGCGGACCTGCTCCTCCTCCTGCTTCGGAACGACCTGTTCTACGGTGGGATCACCCACGCCCAGCTCATGCGCGACGTGCTGGGGGCCGCTATCGCGGCGCCGCTCGCGGCCGCCACGGGGTTCGTCGCCCACGAGATGGCCCACAAGTTCGTGGCGCAGCACCGGGGCCTCTGGGCCGAGTTCAGGATGTCCCCGCAGGGGCTGCTGATGTCCTTCGCCTTCTCGGCCCTCCTGGGGGTGCTCTTCGCCACGCCCGGTGCCACGATGATCGGGGGCCGCGGGACCGTGGAGGAGGCCGGCGTGACGAGTCTCGCAGGACCGGGCACGAACATGCTGGAGGCCGGGGGCTTTGCCGCAGCGGCCCTGCTCCTGATCCACTTCCACCAGTACTTCCTGGCCCCGCTCATCGGGTACGTGGCCTTCATCAACCTGGTCTTCGCGGTCTTCAACCTCCTCCCGTTCGGACCCCTGGACGGAAAGAAGGTGCTCGCTTGGAGCAAGGGGATATGGGTGTCGGCGTTCGTCGTCGCGCTGGCGGCCGGGGTTGCCGCGTTCTTCTTCTTGCCGTAGGGCTGTGAGGCAGGGATGGTCGTCCAGGAGCTGGGGGACGGGCGACTTCTCGTGGACCTGGGCTTCCAGGACCTCGAGGGGGTGATCGGGAGCTACCTCCTCCCGGAGGAAGAGGGATGGGCCCTCGTCGAGGTCGGTCCGACGACGTGCGATACGGCCCTCCTCAAGGGACTGCGCGAGGCCGGGGTCGAGCCGAGGGAGGTTCGCGACGTCGTCGTCACCCACATCCATCTGGACCACGCGGGCGGGGCCGGCCTCCTCGCCGACCACCTTCCCCGCGCGACGTTCCACATCCACGAGGCGGGAGTGCCGCACATGATCGACCCCCGCAAGCTCCAGGAGAGCGCCCGCCGGGCCTGGGGCCCCGCCTCCGACCAGCTTTGGGGAGAGATCCGACCGCTTGCGCCCGCACGGATCCACCCCGTCAAGGGAGGGGAACGCATCCCGCTCGCCCACGGGGGAGCGCTGGAGGTCATCGCGGCGCCCGGACACGCCCGGCACCACATCGCGCTCTTCGACGTGAAGGCCCGGACGGTCTTCACGGGGGACGGCGCGGGGGTCCTCGTCCCTGGCGCGCGTCACATCCGACCCGCCGTGCCCCCGCCGGACCTCGACATCGGACAGCTCCTGGGGAGCCTGAAGGCCATGGACGCGGTCCATCCGGAGAAGCTCGCCTTCAGCCACTACGGGGTCTTCGACCACGCGCACGAGCGGTTGGAGGAGGCCGGGAAGGCCGTCGAGCGCTGGAGGGACGTCGCCTTGGAGGCCGCGAGGAAGAGCCCCACCGTCGAGAACGTCACCCTCGCGCTCGAAGAGGAGGAGCAGCGCCGGTCCCGAGAGGAGGGGGAGCCCGCGGACCTTGCCGCACGTTCCCAGGCCATCAGCGGGATCTCGATGGCGGCCATGGGCCTCCTCCGCTATTTCGACCGCACCGGGCTCCTCGGTGCAAAGCCCGCGGGTTCCGAGTGAGCACCCGTGGGCGAGCTCACCCCGTCCGCCCGTTCGCGGGCCGTCGGCTCGCTCGTCGCCGCCCGCGCGGTCTACGCCTACAACTGGTACCTGATCGGGCCGATCCAGGGGGCCATCGCCACCGGTCTCGGCGTCTCCTTTGGAGAGGTCTCGATCTTCCTGTGGGCATTCCTCGTCGGGGTCGGCATCTTCCAGATCCCTGCGGGCCTCCTCTCGCTGCGCTGGGGGGCACGCACGTGCTCCTTGCTGGGCATCGCGATCATGTCGGTGGGAGCGGTGGCGAGCGGGCTCACCACCTCGGCCTCGCTCTTCTTCATGGCCCGCTTCCTGGTCGGGGTCGGTTCGGCGTTCTTCTTCTCCCCGGGGATCGGCCTCATCGCCCGATACTACCAGGAAGGGGGGCGCGGGTTCGGCATCGGTCTGTTCAACGGGGCCTTCAGCCTGGGGGCGGGAGCCGCGGTCTACCTGACCGTGGTGCTCTCCGGGATCCTCGGTTGGCAGGGGGCGCTGCTGGTGGCCGGGCTCGCGATGACCCTGGTCACCGCCGAGAGCGGGTTCGTCCTCCCTCGCCTCCCCGAACCCGCGCTCGCCCTCTCGGAGGCCATGCGGCGGGCGAAACGGGTCCTGGCCTCGAGGTACCTGTGGCTCCTCGCCCTCGCGCTGGCCGGGTTCTGGGCCGCGAACTTTGCGGTCGCCCAGTACCTCGTCCCCTGGGCCCACGACGAGGCCGGGATGAGCCTGGGGACCGCAGGGGCCCTCGACGCGCTCTTGATCATCTGTCCGCTCTTCGGGGGGCCCCTCGGGGGCATCCTCGCAGAAAAGCGCGCAAGCCCTCGAGGACTTCTCGCGTTCTCCGCCGGTATGACCGGCCTCTCGGTCATCGCCCTGCCCTTCGTTCCCCGCATCTCCCCTTGGTTGCTGTGGCCTTTCGCGGTCCTCAACGGGATCGTCTCAGGCATGTCGTTCGGGATCCTGTACTACATGGGAACGCTCGACCCGGTCGGCCGGGGCGAGAACGTCCCGCTCGCCGTGGGTCTCATCAACGGGCTCCAGGTCCTGCTCGGGGCCTTCATCGTGCTCGGGCTGGGATACTACTTCTTCGGCCCCCAGCAGGCCTCGAGCTACACCGAGGGGTGGCTGCTCTTTGGTGCCCTGACGATCGGGGCGCTCGCACTGTTGCTCGTGCTCCCGCACCCCTCGCGCACGCGGACCGGGCGCGAGACGGACGGCGCGCGCACCGAGCCCGGGTAGGGGCCCGGGTCACTCGTCGGCCCGCTTCGAACGCGAGGGGAGAGGCACCCTCCGCTCCTCCTTCACCCGGTTCAGGATGACCTGCGTGTTGGTCCGCTCGATGTTCGGGTCCTGGAGCGCGTGCTTCACCCACCGGTCGAGGTCCCTCCGGTCGCGGAACCGCGCGATGACGAGCGCGTCGTAGTCGCCGGTCACGTCATAGATGGCGTAGGCCCGCTCATCCTTCGACAGGCGTTCCTCCACCTCGCGCAGCCGCCCCTTCGAGATGCGGATGCCGACGACGGCATGGAGGTCCCAGCCGAGCGCCTCGTCCTGCAGGAGCGGGACGTACCCCCGGATGAGACCCTCACGCTCGAGGGCCTCGATCCGATGGCTCACCGTGGTCGGCGAGACATTGAGGCGCCGCGCGATGTCCCGGTGGCTACGGCGCGCGTCCACGTTGAGTTCCTCGAGCAGGCTCCGGTCGAGCGCATCCAGGCTGGACATGTGACCACGCGTTGGGTCAGGAACGGCCATCTAAGAGCCTTCTCTAGGCACTTCGTGGGCACTCGTCCACTTTCCCGGAGCGAGCGCTCAAGTACGGATGTTCGGTCGGAGCACCTACGACCCACCGTCCTGGAGGGCCCCGAGCCCTGAACGATCGAGCAGGAAGGCTGCGACAGGAAGGTCGCCACGAGGGGATAGGGGCCCATCGGCCCCTCCTCCAGGCGCCCTTCCCCCCGCCTTCCTCCCGAACGCTTATGGGCCACGGAACAACGGGACGGCCGGGGAGGGCGTTGTGATAGCAACCACGACAGTTCCGGCAGGCGCTACGCCAGAGACGATCATCCAGAAGCTCAAGGCCGAGGAGGTGCGATGGCTGGACCTCCAGTTCGTCGACCTCACGGGGCTCCTTCAGCACGTGACGGTCCCGGCGAGCACCCTGGAAGAGAGGCACTTCTCGGAGGGCATCCCCAAGCTGGACGGTTCGTCCATCCGCGGCTTCACCGACATCCACGAGTCCGACATGCGGCTCGAGCCGCAGGTCGAGACGCTGCGGGCCCTACCCTGGTACAACCCGCCGCACAAGACCTACCGGATGATCTGCAACATCTGGGAAGGCTTCCGGCACGAGCGCTTCTCCCGCGACCCCCGCTACGCGGCCGAGCGCGCCGTGCAGCAGGCCGAGGCCCAGGGGTACGACATGTCCTACTGGGGGCCCGAGCTCGAGTTCTTCGTCTTCGACCGCGTGAGGATCGACCCCTCCCCCCTCGGAACGCAGCTCCCCGGTGCCGGCAACGGCTACCAGATCGAGTCCTCGGAGGCCCCCTGGACCCAGGGTGCCTTCAGCCTGCTTCCCTTCCCGCTCAAGGGCGGCTACTACGCCGCTCCGCCGCGGGACGGGCTTGCCGACCTTCGCAACGAGATCTGCTTCCTGCTGGAGGACTACATGGGGGTCAAGGTCGAGGCCCACCACCACGAGGTCGCGACGGCCGGTCAGTGCGAGGTCAACATCCACTACGCGCCGCTCGTCGAGATGGCGGACAGCATCATGACCATGAAGATGGTCATCAAGCGGACCGCCCAGCAGTTCAACAAGGTGGCCACGTTCATGCCGAAACCCCTCTACGGCGACAACGGCAGCGGGATGCACACCCACCAGAGCTTGTGGAAGGGCGGGCACAACGAGTTCTTCGACGCGGACGAGCCGTACGCCGAGGTCTCGCAGACGTGCCGTTACTACATCGGAGGGCTCATGGAGCACTCCCGCGCCCTCACGGCCATCACCAACCCCACCACGAACTCCTACCGCAGGCTGGTCCCGGGCTACGAGGCCCCGGTCTTCATCGCCTGGGCTCGCGGGAACCGCTCGGCCAACTGCCGGGTCCCGGTGTACGAGAAGACCGTGGAGAAGGCCAAGCGCGTGGAGTTCCGGACCCCGGACCCCTCGTGCAACATCTACCTCGCGATGGCGGCGATGCAGGCGGCCGGGCTCGACGGGATCAAGAGGAAGATCGACCCCGGGAACCCCGTGGACGAGGACATCTACCACCTCTCGAAGCACCGGAGGAAGGAGCTGGGCGTACGCGAGCTCCCGGGGTCTCTCACCGAGTCCCTGGACGCTCTGGAGAGCGACCACGACTTCCTGGCCTCGGTCTTCCCGAAGGACCTCTTCGAGCACTACTACGACCTGAAGCGCAAGGAGGCGCTCGAGGTCTCGCTGCGGCCGACGCCGCTCGAGTTCTCGATGTACCTCGACGCGTAGGCCGAAACCGGGCCCTCCCGGGGGGTCGCACCCCCCGCGGGGGCCCGAGGCCGATCCCTCGGCAGCTACCCGAGCACCGCGGCGGGGACTAGATCTCCACGACCGTGAGCAGGTTCGTGGGACGCCCCTCCAGAGGGTACCCCGCCGTGAGCACGACCCGGTCGCCGCGCGAGAGCTGGAGCGCCTCGATGCAGGCCGTGCGGGCGGCGTCGCGGAGCGAGTCCAGCGGCAATCGCGACGGCACGTTCCTTGCCCGGACCCCCCAGAGAAGACCGAGCGAGGCCGAGGTCGATGGCTGGGAGGAGAGGACGAGCAGCGGGGCCTTCGGGCGCAGGCGGGCGACGAGACGGGCCGTGCGTCCGGAGTGCGTGGGCACCACGATCCCCTTGGCCCCGATGCGACCGGCGAGCCGGACCGCCGCTTCCGCCACGGCCCCCTCCTCTCCCTGGAGCTCCGAGCCCACGAGGTCGCCCTCGTTGCCCAGGAACGTTCCGGACCCCGCTCCCCAGAGGGCAGGCTCCGTCGCCTCTGCGATGCTGGCGAGGTAGCGGACGCTCTCCTCCGGGAACTGACCCACGGCGGTCTCCTCGGAGAGCATCAGGCAGTCCGCGCCATCGAGGACCGCGTTCGCGACATCCGTGGCCTCCGCCCGCGTGGGGCGCGGCGAGCTCACCATGCTGAGCAGCATCTGGGTGGCGACGATGCAGGGCTTGGCCGCGCGTCGGGCGGCCGTGACGAGCTCCTTCTGCACCAGCGCCAGGTGCGCGAGCGGCACCTCGATGCCCAGGTCCCCCCGGGCCACCATGATGCCGTCCGCGCTCTCGAGGATCCCGACCTGGTTCCGGAGCGCCTCCGCCCGCTCGATCTTGGCCAGGAGGAACGGAGCGCGGTCCGGTTGCAGCGCGGCCACCTGGGCCCGGGCCGCCCTCAGGTCGGCGGCAGAAGCGACGAACGAGAGGGCGACCCAGTCGACCCCTTCCTCCACCGCCACGCGAAGGTCGTGGAGGTCCTTCGGACCCAGGCTCAGCTTCGGGAAAGGGGCTCCCGGGAAGTAGATGCCCTGGTGGGAGGAGATGTGGCCCCCGTGCACCACCCGCGCCCGGGCCGAGGTGGCGTCGACGGACTCCACCCGCAGCTCGATGGCCCCATCCCCGACCAGGACCTGCTGTCCCTGGTGGAGGATCCGGAGGAACCCGTCGACCGGAACCGGGATCACTGGCGCTTCGGAAGGACCCGCCCCGCCCTTGAGTTCCACGGTCTCGCCGGGGAGGAGCGTCCGCAGCTCAGGTTCGAGGGCTCCGATCCGGTACTTCGGTCCCTGGAGGTCCGCGACCGTCGTGACCGGACGGCCTAGCTCCTCGCCGATCTTCCTCGCCCTTTGGAGGATGGTCCGGTGCTGGTCCTCGTCCCCGTGGGAGAAGTTGACCCTGAGAGCGTTCGCCCCGGCCTCGACCAGGGCCTTGAGGCGCTCCTCCGACATCGTGGCGGGTCCCACGGTCGCGAGGATGCGGGTGCGCGGCATCCGGCAACCGGAGCGCACGTCGGGCTTGAAAGGTTGGGAGGCCCACGGAACGGGCCACTGGGTCCAGACGGACCCTGGCCCGCGCTGGGCCTTTGCGAGGTTACGGGCGAACGCGTCCGAGGGGGACCGCCATGCGCTCGAGGTTCGCCAGGTAGCGTCGCGGCACCCGTCCGGTCGCGTCCTCGGGCACTCCGCCGCGGGCCCCGGCCAGCTGGTGCGAGAGCGCCTCCTTCACGGGCAGGAAGGTTTCCGACGCCCATTCTGGAGCGTGGAGCAGGAGCTTTGCGCGCGCGAGAGGGGACGGGTCGCTCGCCCCGGAGGCCTCGTAGGCCGCCACGGCGCTGAAGTAGAGGTTCTCGGCCTTCCAGCTCGACGGGAAGACGGCGATCTCGGCCGCACGGTCGAAGGCTTCCGCGGCCTGCAGGAACTGGACACGGCGGGCGATGGGGTCCCCGGCGGTCAGTCCCAGAAGGAAGTTGCCCTGGCCCCGGAACCAGGGACCGAAGCCGGGGAGCTGACAGAGCAGGAGTCGCGGGACCACGGCGCGGCGGACCTCGCGCCACTCCCCCCGGAAGAGGTGGACCCAGGCGAGCGTGAGCAGCGTGTCGTACCACCAGAACTGGTTCCTCTGGGTCCGGAGCATGCCCGGATCGATCTCCTGCATCGCTTCGTCGTAGAACCCCAGGTCGAGCAGGGCCCGACCCTCGAGGCTCTTCGCGCTCCACCAGATGAACGGAAGCTTCGGCGCGTTCCCCAGGAGCATCCGGGCCCCGATGAGCGCCTGGCCGGGGTTGCCCGCCATCAGCGCCTCTTCGTAGGCCCCGATCCGAAGGTCGAGCGGCGAGCCTTCCATCAGCAGTTCGGCCGTGCCGGCCTCGTTCCCGAGCAGCGCGATCGCCTGCTCGCGGTGGCCGTGTGAAAGATGGAAACGGACCTCGCCGTCGATGTTCTCACCACTCATGGCCATAGAACGGTACAACGAGAGCCGCAGCCCTCGAAGTCCTCGAGAGACATATGCGCCCGGATGCGTATAAAACCTTCAGGTCGCCCGCCCGTTCCGAAGCTCCGCTCACGGCTTCGGGGCGCGCGGAGGGGGAGACCCCGAGGTCCTAGGATACGCGGGGCCTCGTCGGCCGTAGCTCGTACGCCGGAGAACGCCTCCACAGACCTCGTTCGGTAGTCTTTTCTGCTCTGCGGCTGCTACGCTGCCGAAATGGTCCACCCTGGCTTGCGGGTGGGGGACCTGGTCGAGCTCATCGACCACCAGGAGGTCCTTCTCCCTGATTTCCAACGCGGGTACGTTTGGCGACGCCCTCAGGTCCTGAAGTTCTTGGACTCGCTCTACCGTGGCTACCCGATAGGACAGGTGCTGCTGTGGATCCCCCCACAGTCGGTCACGGACGGGGACTCTGCACCACAAGGACGAGCGCTCGGGACGAGCCCAAGCCAGCAGGCCGGGGCCTCCATCTTTGCTTCCGCCGAGAGGGCGGAGAAGATCGGCGGGAGCCGTGCCCCCTCGAGGGCGGCACCCCCGCAGTTCGTCCTGGACGGCCAGCAGCGCCTGACCACCCTCTACCGAATCCTTCGCGGGGACGAAGGGGCGAAGGTCCGCTTCCACGCCGGCGACGAGATGTTCATGACGGAGACCGCCGCCTCCGGCAAGGACCCGCTATGGGTCTCGGTCGGGGACATTTTGGGCTCCGAGCGCGGGCTCTCCAAGGCGCTGGCCCGGCTGCAGAAGGAGCTGAAGCTCGCGCCGGACGACGCGGTGTTCGAGCGTTTCCAGGCGAACCTCCAGCGGATGGCCCTGGTCCGAGAGCGTGTCCTGCCCGTGGACGTGGTCCGCCTGGCGGACCCCGAGCAGGTGGCCGAGCTCTTCGTCCGGATCAACTCGGGAACCCCTCTTCGCCGGGCGGAGCTCGCCCTCGCCCAGCTCGCCTGGAGATGGCCGGGGGCCCTCGTGGTGCGTCTTGGTGACGCTCTGGAGGAGTTCGTCGAGGCCGGTTTCGACTTCTCGGCCCCGTTCCTGATGCGGAGCTTCGTCTCCGTCGCGACGGGGCAGGCGAGCTTCTCGAACCTGGAGTCGCTCTGGAAGCTCAACGACATCACCCTGTCGAAGAACTGGGACAAGACCCACAACGGGTTGCGGAGCACGATCGCGTTCATCCAGGAAGTGGCCCGGCTTCCCACGGGCGATGACCTGCCCTCGGCAAACGTGCTGATCCCGATGACCGCCCTTTTCGCGAAGAACCTGCGGCTGGACGCTCCCCAGACCCAGCAGCTCCTGTACTGGTTCCTCGTGGCCGGGGCCTTCGGGCGCTACGGGACGAACGTGGAGCCCCGTCTCGGAGAGGACCTGCGGGCGATCTACACCGAGACACCGCTCAAGAGCCTCTTGGACAGCCTAGCAAGCTCGACACCCGCCCCCGCCGTGGTGCCCGCCACCGAGCTCGAGGGCCGGGGGGTCGGTTCCGGGGTCTACCTGCTCATGGCGAGCCTGATGCGCCTCAAGGGGGTCCAGGACTGGTTCCCCGCGTCGGTGGGTGGGCGCCCTCCCTCTCCCGCCCGAGGCGAGCGCGATCTGGTCCTCCAGCCGATCTTCAGCCGAAAGCAGCTGCAGGAGTCCGGGGCCGACCCCGAGCTCGCGGAAGAGATGGCGAACCTCCTCCTCCTGCCCCACCGCCCGCCCTCGAAGTACGCTCAGGCCAAGCCCGAGGAGATCCTCGCACGGGCGACCCCGGCCCAGATCAAGGACCAGTGGGTCCCGGAGTCGAAGTTCCTCTGGATGGCCCCACGGGCCGCCGAGTTCCTCACGGCCCGCAGGGTGCTGCTGGCCAAGGCGTTCTCGGTGGCGTTGGAGTCGCTCCACTCCGGGAACGCGCCCTTCCCTCCGCAGGGCTGAACCGCCTTTCCTGGGACCCCTCTTCGAGGGGACTTCCCTCGTTCCTTGGGCGAGTGTAGAGGCCCACGGCCTACCCGACCCGCCCGACATTGGGAGGCATGTCGAATTCGTAACGTAGTTACGTGTTCCGGAGCCCCCTCGCCCCGCGCCACTCCGAAAATCGATGACCCGGGGGCTCCGGGGCATTACACCTATATCCCAGTCACTGCTACGATATGACGTGCCGTGCTGGGAGGTACCTTAGCATGGAGGTAGGACCTAACCCTTCCTCCTGCCCATTGCCGTCCGGACCGCTGAACGAACTCTTCAAGGGCCGTCGCTCGGAACCCGAGCAGAAGGCGCTGCGGGAGGAGATGCGACACCGCCTCCACCCGATCACCTGCCGAATATGCCGGCAAGAGCTCGCCTACTTCCGCGACGTCGGCCGCTTCCCCCTCGAGGAGGAGGAAGTGCAGGGCGCCTACCTGCAAGGGCGTGGATACCGGTTCCTTCTCACCGTGTGGTGGGGACGTGTCTCCGACCACCTCCCGGGGGACCTGAAGGAGATGCCGGCGGTCTCGAGCTACTACCGACACATGTCCTTCCACCTCGGGGTGCGGACCGAGCGTGAGGGCGCTGCCCCTCTGACCGGCCCGAGTTACCTTGCTCGATCCGGAGGGTTCACGAGCTCTCCCGACGCGGCGCCAACCCCCCCGGCCGGACCGAGCCTCCCCTCGCCGACCCCCATGAGCCCCGGCTTCCACGTGGTCATCCCCGTCCCGATGCCGGAGGCCTCGGAAGGGGCCTCCTGGAGCCCCGCGCGCGTCGAGTCTCCGCCCCGTGTCGAGCGGACGGTCCTGCGGATGGCCAAGACCATGGTCGAGCTGGACGAGCTTTCCTCGCGCCCTCTCCGAACGGGCGCTCTCGGGGCGAGCTCACGGTCATCGATGTGCTCCGCGTCCCAGACCACCGCCCAGGCCGCCTCCCGCGACCGGGAGCTGCTGGGCCGCGCGGCAGGCGCTTCGTCCGGAGCGGGGGGGTACGCCATCCGAATGTCCCCGCCTCAGCCCCCGGAGCCGAGGCGGCGCAAGCCATCGACGCGCCCGTCGTAGGCCCGACCCGGGCCCCCGCACGGACTGTGTCGGCGCCCTGATCCGGTCGCCCGTTCACGGGGGGGCCTACCCCGGCCCAGGGGGACCTCTCGGGTCCACTCGGTCAGGCACAACAGGAGAAGGCCGCGGCTCGCGGGAACCCCACAATCGCGCGCGCTGGCTCCGGAGTATCAGCGCATGAGGTCCGCGCACGAGCTCAGAGAGAAAGTTGCCCGCCGGGGACGGCACTAACCGTCTCTCGCGGACGCACCGGGGCGGTGATGGCATCCACTTCGGATCCCCACGCGGCGGAGCAGCCGCGTTTCATCTCCTCCGCGTCGAGAAGGATGGCGTCGCGGAGACTGGATCGCTCCGTCTCGGGCGCTCGGGGGAGCTCGGCGACCCGCTTGCGAAGGAGCATCAGCTTGCGTCGGTCCCCTGAGCCCGCAGGCGTCCCAGCGGGCGCCGCGACCGGGCGGGGCTGCAGGACGGCCCCGGTGGTCTCCGCGCGGAGCGGGGCCTGCGGGGGAGGGGCCACTGCAGGAGACCACGAAGGTGCGGTGGTGGCCACGGGAGCGGGGGGGGTGGACGCGGCGACATCGCCGGTGGGCGTGGGCTTGAACCACGTCAGAGGGGCATCCTCGACCCCCATGGGACCGAGGGACGACACTGCCACGAGAAGGACCACGTATCCGACGAGCGAGAGGATCCCGCCGAACGAGCCGAATAGCGAGATGATGAACCCGACGAGGACCAGGATGCCGGCGATGAGGGCAGCCGAGGAACCGTAGTGGTCCCGGATGCGGAGCCCTCCGAGGAGCAATCCAATCGCCGAGAGCAGCAGGAAGAGCGTTCCGACGGCGACGATGATGACCCCGAGCCCAACGGAGCTCTGAGAGAAGCAGTTGGCGAGCGTGGCGGGGTCCGGAGCATTGCTGGCGCAGTTGGCGAACGAGGCCAACCCGCTCAGCTCGATCGCACCACCAGCGCCGCTCACCAGGCTCCCGACCGCTCCGAACAGCAGCAAAATGGACGGGGTCTCGAACTCGCTCTCGATGTTCGAGAGCTTTCGGAAACCCAGGAACAGGAAGGCCGAGGAGATGGCCGAGATCAGGGCTCCCACGAGCACGATGATCTCGAGGTCCTGGACCAGCGAGAGGAAGGCGGCCATGCTACTGCCCCCCGTCGTAGGAGTAGGGGTGGCTGCGACAGCGAGCAGCGCGCCGAAGAGGGCGAGCGTCCCCAGGATGGCGGCGATACAGCCGATCTTGAGGAAGCGCATCCCGGAATCCTCGTTGGCATCCTTTGCATCCGTTCCGAACAGGTCGTTCGCGCCGAGACCCGCGAGCATGGGCGCCCCGGTCGCGGGGGGCAAGGAGGAGCCAGCAGGCGGAGGGGACAAAGGGCCCCCAGGACCTTGAGGGCTCGGGGGAGCGGGGATGCCCTGACCCTGTGCCGGTGCTCGCCCGCCCGCTTCCGCGCCAGAAAGGGTCGCAGTCAAGGTCACCTGGCCAGTCAAATTCTAGCGCATAAATCCTGCGGCAAAGTCGAACAAAAGAAAGGCGACTGGCTCGTCCAGGCGGACGGGAACGAGGGCAAGTGGCGGTCGGACCACTACTTCGCGGGAAGACTGGACTTCGGGACGCGGTAGACGGTCCCCGTGCGGTCGATCCGGGAGCTCAGGCGGACGACCTCCTTCTCGAGCGCTGCGAGAAGGGCCTCGGCGTGGGCCAGGTCCTTGCAGTGACCTCCGCCCGCTTGCGCGCAAGCTTGGTACGCCTTTCGGAGCTCCGCAAGTGACGGGGTGGCGCCGACCTTTCCGGCCATCGAACGAGCGGAAGCGGAGGAGGATTTCAAGCCGACGCTCGCCGCGACGACCCGAAGACGGCGGACACCGCCTCCCGCTCCTCCGCGTCGAACCACGGTGGGGTCCCCGCCTTCGCGTTCTCCGCCGGCCGCCCTCGACGGGCCGTGGCGGGGAGGATGACGTCGACCCGGGGGTCGGAGAGGATCCACTTGAGGAGGACCTGTCCCCAGGTCTCCACGCCCTTGTGGCGGAGCCGGGGCAGGAGCTCGGGGGGCGGGGGGGTCTGCACCAGGCCACCCGTACCCAGGGGTTCCATGACCAGCACCCCCAGCCCGAGCTCCTCGGCGAGCGGGAGCAACCGAAGCTCGGCCTCGCGGTCCCGGGCGTTGTAGGGGATCTGTACCGCGTCGATCTTACCGCTTTCCATGAGCTTCGCGAGATCGCCGAAGGCGTGGGGGCGGTAGTGCGTGGCACCCACCTTGCCTACCTGGCCGGTCGACCGCAGGTCCAGGATCCGGGGCAGCACCTCCTCCACGCGTGAGAGGTTGTGGACCTGGTACAGGTCGATGGCTCCACCGAAGAACTTGAGAGACGCCTCGATCTGCGTTTCCATCTCCCCGTCCGCGCGCGCCCAGACCTTGGTGGCTACGAACGCCTCCTTGCGGCGTTCGCGGAGCGCGTCGCCGAGCACCCGCTCGGCCTCCCCGTACATCGGAGAGCTGTCGAAGAGCTGGGCGCCTGAACGAAGCGCCTCCGAGACGATCTCGTGTCGGGCCTTCTCCTCCGCGGACCCTCTCACGTCGAAGGTCTTCCACGTCCCCATGCCCACCACCGGAAGGGCCAGTCCTCGACCGCCAAGCGTCCGCTTCTCCATGCCGCCGGGGAGGGTCCTGCGTGGATAAGGTCAGAGAGGGCCTTGCAGCGGGTAGGTAGGGGAGGGCAGAGCGGGGAGCGACAGCGGGGAACGACAGCGGGGAACGACAGCGGGGAGCGAGAGCGAGGGGGGAGAGCAGGGAGGGAGAGGCCGGGGGACCCCAGGTGTGGGTCGCTGATCCCCGACCGGGTCGAATCCCCCGATCCAGGCTCGCGATGGGCCCGTGCCTGCCGGGGGGGCGGGGGGCCCGTGCAGCATTGGCCGCCGCTCCGATGGAACCGTCCTCCTTTTGTCCCTGGTGGTCACACATCAGGACATGCCCATCGCGATCGAGGACCTTCCGAAGGTGATCATCCTCGAGCCCGGACGAGGGGTCCGGATGGATGTTCGGATGGATTCGCCCTCCTGCGAGATCGACCTGCACCTGGACAAGGAGGGCCCGGGGAAGAGCTTCGTGCTCATGATCGGCCACAAGAACGGAGAGGTGGTCCAGCGGGTGCGCGTGGCGGGTCGGGCGAAGGTCCTGTTCGACCCGGAGACCCCGGGCGAGTACGTCTTCCTGCTGACGAACCCGATGGCCGAGCCCGCAGTTGTGCACTGGGAAGTGAAGCCGATGGGCACTCCGGGAGCGCCCAGGACCGCCAAGCGCCCCTCGTCGAAGCGTGAGCAGGACCCGGCCTACCGGTAGCGGACCGAGGACGTCGCTCGGGAGACGTGCTCCCGTTCTAGGGAGGTCATGACGTCGCCCCGCGTCACGATGCCGACCAGGTGCTCGCCGCTCTTGACGGGGAGCCGTTGGATGTGCTTGACCAGCATCCAGCGGAGCGCGGACTCGACCGAGGTGTCCGGGGTGACGGTGATGGCGGGGGAGGTCATCACGTCCTTCACGTGGAGCCGCGCCAGCACCCCCCTCCACTTCGCACGCCGCACGAGCCTCTCGCGCGACGGGTTGTCGAGCACGTGGTCGATCACCTCGCTCGCCACCGACAACCCACCCTGCTGGGCCAACCCCCGCAGGATGTCGCGCTCGCTGAGGACCCCCTCCAGGCGCGTCCCCCGCACGACCGGCAGTCCGGAGATCTGGTGGAAACGAAGGAGCCGGGCGGCGGCCTCCAGCTTGACGTCCCTGCCGGTCGTGACGAGACACGTGGTCATGATGTCCCGCACGACCAGCTCTTCTCCCGCCGTCAGCTCCTGAGGCTTCTCGACGGGCCCGAGGGTCTGGGCCCCGACCTCAAGGTGGGGGATGACCGCGGCAGGGGAGGCGGCCCCGGAGGGCGGCGGTCCCATCGGGGGGTAGGGGATCGGCGCCGGCATCAGGGCCGGCCGACGTGCGGACATCGTCGGTGGGGGCCTTCCAAGGGCGGCCTCTTCCTCCCCAGAGACTTCACGCCGGGGGAGGCACATAGCTCGGGCGTGGAACCCGCTTGACACGCCTTCACGGCCGCGCCACTTGGCTTTATCCTCCGAGACCTTTGGCCGAAATGAGGCGACTACGCATGGCGAATCCCCGGATGACGCTGGAAACGAGCATGGGAACGATCGAGGCCGAGCTCTTCGTGGACAAGGCCCCGAAGACCGCGGCGAACTTCCGTACCCTTTCCGAGAAGGGGTTCTACAATGGGCTCGTGTTCCACCGCGTGATCGACGGGTTCATGATCCAGGGCGGCTGTCCGAAGGGCACCGGCACGGGTGGTCCCGGCTACAACATCCCCGACGAGTTCGGCCCGGGGTTGAAGCACGACAGCGCAGGCATCTTCTCCATGGCCAACGCCGGACCCAACACCGGCGGGAGCCAGTTCTTCATCACGCTCGCGGCCACCCCCTGGCTGGACCGAAAGCACGCCATCTTCGGGAAGGTCACGAACGGAATGGATGTCGTGATGCGCATCGGGAAGACCCCGGTGGACGGCAACGACCGCCCGCGCACCGCGGTCAAGATCACGAAGGTCACCATCTCCGGGTGAAGGGCGCGCGACTCGCACGCCCCGACCCCGGCAGGGTCCTCGCGCTCCCGGCCGAAGGTCAGAGGCCTTCGACCAGCCTTCGGACCTCCGCAAGGTCCGCGTCGATGCGGAGGACCGTACGGTCCTCCTCCCCAAGGAGTAGGTCGGGGCGCTGGTCCTTCAGGTAGTCGTAGATCCCTTTCCCGGAGAGCCCATCCACCCACCGGAGGATCGCCCACTTCGAGCTCTTGGCCACGCGCTGGTACCGCCCTAGAAGCTCGGCCACGCGCTCCTTGACCGAGATCTCCCCGCGCAGCCAGGCGTCGAGCCGCTCCTGGTCCAGCTCCCGGACCCAGCCGCGGATGATCCTCTCGCTGCCTCCGGGCAATCGCGCACCCCCCGGTCCGACGGGCGTCCGGGATGTTGGGCCACTCCAGGGGAGGATGAAATAGGCTGCTCGCCCACCGGTATACATGCCGAAGGTAGGGGAGACGGCGCCAGAGTTCGCCTCGGTCGACAGCGATGGACGCGCCCTTCGTCTCGCAGATTATCGCGGGAAGCAGCGGGTCGTCCTGTACTTCTTCCCCGCCTGCTTCACGCCCGGCTGCGACATCGAGGCCGGTAAGTTCCGCGACGAGTTCCCCCGCTACAAGGGCAAGGATACCCAGGTGATCGGGGTGTCCAACGACGCTCCGGAGACCGCGAAGAAGTTCCGAGAGCACTTCCACCTGCCCTTCCCGGTCCTTCCGGACCCGGAAGGCCGCATCATCCAGCTCTACGGCGTGGGGGGATCGGGAGGACGAGCTCGGCGGGTCACGTTCCTGATCGGGCTCGACGGGAAGGTCGAAGAGGTCGTGGACGACCGGAGCCCCGAGACCCACGTCGTGAAGACCCTGGAGCGGCTCTCTTCGCCCTGACCGGGCGAGCCGACGGGAGCTCGGAACATCCGGTAGGGTCCTCTCTTTCGGACCACGGGGGGGGCGCGTGCAGCGCGCCGAGCGGCCGCCCTACTTCTTCGGGCCGAGCTGGCCCTTCCGGCTCGCGATGCTCCGGGCCAGCGAGCCGAAGGCCTCGGCGACCTTGTCGCCGGTCTTCGCGCTGGTCGAAACGATGGGGCTCTCCCCGAAGGCCCCCGAGGACATGCCGCGCAGCTTCTGCCGGACCTCCTCCATGGTGAAGGCCGGGGTGAGGTCGTTCTTGTTCACGACGAACACCGCGGGGAACTGGCCCAGGACCTCCTCGGCCGAGCGGATCCAGCCGGAGAGAGAGTCCAGCGTATCCGAGCGGGACCCGTCGCAGACGAGGAGGACCCCGTCCGCCTCCTGGTAGTAGGCGGTGTAGATCGAGTCGAAGCGCTCCTGCCCGATGATGTCCCAGATCTGGAGACGGACCTCGAGCGGGCCCTGGGGCGTGTCGAGCTTCTCGACCCGGGCGGTGACGTTGGTCCCGAGGGTCTCGACGTAGTGCGGGTCGAACATCGAGAAGACGTAGCGGCTGATGAGGCTCGTCTTGCCGACGGCTCCGTCGCCGAGCAGGATGAGCTTCGCCATCATCCGTCGGGACCTCCCCCCCTCGACGGCGCTCGCCGCTGGGACGACCTTCCCCGCGTCGCCCTTCCCCTGCCTCATTTCGGTAGAACGCTCCAGGCGACCTCGCCTAGTCAAGTTTGCTGTAGGGCTTGAGGGTCCTCAGGAGAAGCGACCGGTCTCCTGAGGAGACGCTCCCCTGCGACATCGAAACGAGCAGCTCGCCCTTGCCTTCGGCGAGCATCTCCGCGACGATGGAGAGGAAGTTGCGGGTGGGTTCCACGCCGTTCGCCTCGAGCAGGAGCGGGACGTCGGTCAGGAGCACGACGCCGCCGGGGACCCGCTTGACGAACTCGTCCACGGTGTTGAGCATCGCGGGGAGGTTCCCCGCCTCCAGGCTCAGCAGCCCCAGGCTCTCCCCGGGGGTCAGGTCGTAGACGCGGATGTGCGAGAGGTCGCGCCGCGCGCGCAGGGTCTTACCCTTGTCCGAGGTGATCGCGAGCCCGCCCCGCCGCTGCGCCTCCCCGATGAACAGCGCGAGGGCGTCGGTCTTCGGTCCCTCTTCCACGAGGAACGCGCCGGCGGGGGTCTTCCCCTTGGGCGCCTTCGCACCCTCCTCCCGGCTCCGGGCCGCGGGCGGGACGGGAGCGAGGGGTGGAGGAACGCTCTCGCCGCTCGCGGGGGAAACGTTCCAGCGGAGCTCCACGAGGGCCCGGTCGGACCCGTCGCCGTCCGGAAGGAACTTGCCGACGACCCGTCGGTCGATCAGCTCGGAGACCGCGCCGACCAGGAAGCCCCGGGTGAACTCCATCCGGGTCTCCCGGGGGATCCGGGCGGGCGCCTCGGCCACCCGCGAGAGCTCCAGGGTCAGGTGGTCCGGGCCGTGCTCCCGGGCTCGGATCTTCGCGAGCCCGATCTGGGCGCAGATCGCGGGGATCACCTCCGCGAGCTCGTTCGCGTCCTTGACCTCGACCTGGCTCTGGACGACCTGGCCCGCTCCGCAGCGGGCGCCGAAGGCCACCATGACCTCGGCGACCTTGTCCTCGCGCAGATAGAGACGGAGGGTGTTCTTGAGGAACCCCAGGTCGCGGCTGGGGAGCGCCAGGTAGTTCGCCCGGGTCGGCGCGGGGGTTCGACCCCTATCCTCCTCTTCCGGTGGGCCCATCCACTCTCGGAGGAGGACGAGGCGACATGAGCTTATCGTGGAGACCCGGGCCTGCACCTCGGAGGCCCCCGACCCCCGGTCGTCCTCCCGGACCCTCCCATCTCAGGAGAGATACCCCTCCCGGGAGAGGTAGGAGCGGACCAGGTCGGTCGACACGTCGACCGAGGACCGGGTCGTGTCCACGACGAGGTCCGGGGCGCTCGGCTCTTCGAACGGGTCGTTGACGCCGACCATGAGCGGAAGGACGCCCCGGGACGCTCTCCGGTAGAGCCCCTTGGAATCTCGTTCCTGGCAGACCTGGAGAGGGCAGCGGAGCCACACTTCGACGAACCGCTCGCCACCCGCCTCGCGGGCCGCTCTCCGGACGGACTCGTACGGGCTGGTCATGGGCACGATGGCGACCGTACCTCCCTCCGCAAGCCTCGCGGCCAACCGGCTCAGCCGCCGTGCCCGCTCCTCCCGATGCGCCCGGGTCCTTCCCGTGGGCGCCGAGAGCATCCGACGGGTCTCGCGGCCGTCCAGGACCTGGGTCCGCCATCCGAGGGCCTGAAGGCTGGAGGAGAGCTCCCAAGCCAGCGTGGACTTCCCGGAGGACGGAAGCCCCTCGATCCAGACCACGAACCCCCTCCGGCTCGCCGTGGCGGCGGAACCGGGCGGGCGCCGGCCCGAGGACAACCGCTCCCAGTTCGCGTGGGCAGGGAGGTTGCGGACGACCCGCGCGGCCAGGAAGGCGAGCGAGGCGATGGCGAGGGCGAGCAGCAGGAGCTGCTGCTGGAGGTCGAGGAGCCCCTGCCTCCCGAACGCCGTCAGGAGCCCGAGCGTGATCATGCCGGAGTCCGCCGCCGCGACGAAGCGCAGGAACCTCGCCTTCGGGATGGCGCGGAAGAGGACCATCCCGACCGGGATGCCCACGGCGACGGGCACCGCGATGAGCGGGACCAGCGAGAGGGAGGCCACGGTGAAGAGGGCCCGCCCGGGAACGAGCAGGCTCAACGCGAGGTAGGTCGACACGGTGATGGAGGACTCTGCCACCCGCACCTGGGCTATCGTGCAACGGAACTCGCTCTTCCCCAGGTTCTGGTTGTTCCAGAAGGCCGCGAGCGGAGGCCCGGAGATGGTGGTGAGCGCGTAGAGGAACCCGATCGCTCCCCCGAGGACCGGCGTCCACCGCCGCTCCTGTCGGATCGGGCGTCGGACCCCGAAGAGCTGGAGGATCGTGAACGGCAGCAGCGTCGAGTAGAGGAGGACCCTGACCAGGTTCGGCGCGAGCCACTGGAGCGCGAGGGTGCCCAGGACCACCCCCGGGGCCAGGCCCAGCGCGACCGGCACGGCCCGCCTCCATGTGAGCGGGATCACCGCCCGCTCCTGGTAGAGCAGGAACAGGTTGACCCCGAGCTCGACCAGGACGATCGCGGGGTTCAGCACGCTGTTGTAGACGAAGAGCGAGGCGACCGGGGCGAACAGCGTCGAGAAACCGTACCCCACCGCCCCGTTGGTCACCGCCGAGGCGAGGGCCATGACCACGAGGACCAGCACCGTCAGGAGGTCGGGGCCGGACATGAGCGCAGGTCAGTCGTAGGACCCGCTCTTGGCAGATATACATGCGAGAAAGGCGCCCAAGCGTTATCGATGGTCGCAGGTACAGCGTATGACCTGGCCAAGTAGGGCCCCGGCGGACCCGCTCGGGCGGAGCCGTCCCCTCCCGCACCTCGGAGAGCGCGCGGAACGCCGTTCCCGACCAGGAGGGGCGGCCCGCGCGGTCACTCGACGATCTTGGAGACGTCGACCTCGGAGGCCTTGAGGTGGGTCCGGTGCCGGTAGTGCCCGGCGAGGAGGGCATCGACGCGGGCCCTGAGGTGCGGCAGCGAGGTGGTCGTCCCATCCCACTCGATCAGGGCCTCGTGCCAGGCCTTCTCCATGTCCTCGAGCGCGACGGCCACCTCGCGCAAGACCTGCTTCGGGTTCCGCCCCGAGAGCACGACGGCCGCGACGAGACGGTGCCCCCGCACGATGTGGAGCTTCATGTTGGCGAACTCGAGCACGTTCAGGTGGCCCCCCTCGGGGCTGAAGGACTTCTGCAGGAACCCCTCCACGGCCTGCAGCATCCCCGTCACGACCTCGGGTTCCAGGTCCGCACGGGCCGTCCGGGAGGCGTGCCAGACCAGCTTGCCGCCCTTGTAGACCAGGAAGATCTCCTCGACACGCGAGGCGTTCGAGCCCCGCAGCACGTAGGCCACGAGGATGGCGACGACGACCGCGATGCCCACGTAGGGGAGCACGGTCTCCCAGAGGGGCGTGGAGGGGTTGGACGGCGTGACCCCCGTCCCAGTGTAGTTCTTGAGGACGTAGATCACGACCGACTCGGAGACGGTGGGCAGTCCTGGGGAGGCGATGGTGGCGTTGATCGTGCAGTTGGTGTGGGTCCGCACGCTCGCGGGAAGCGTGAACGCGATGTTGGACCATCCTCCCCGGAACGCGGTCCCCGCCCCGAGGGTGATGGCCAAGTAGTTGCTGGGAGCCCAGCTGAGCCCCAGCGCGACGGTGCCCGAGGAGACCCCCGCGAAGACGCCCGAGGAGGTCTCGTGGCGGATGGACAGATTGACGGTCACCATCGAGCCGGGAGGCGGCTGGGAGGGTATCGCGGACATCGTGACGGTCACGATGAGGTTCGGGTTGAGGGCCCGCAGGCAGTAGCCGTGCACCCAGCTCCCGGTCGCGTTGATCGTGACCGCCGCGTAGGCGCGCGCGAAGCCGGGGAGCGCGAAGGTCACGTTGTAGGTGAGACCCGGGACGAGCGTCATGTTGAACGTGCCCGCGCTGTTGGTGGAATTGCTGACGTTGTACCGGGGCGGCACCGAGTCGGCGAAGACCTGGACGTCCACCAGCCGGTCCGCGTACCCGCAGATGCCCACCGTGCCGTTGAAGTTCGCGACCCGTCCACTCGGGTTCGGCAGGAAGAAGATCATGGAGGCCGGGGCCCACCCCATCGCGAACGAGGCGTTCGTCTCGTTGAGGTAGCCGCTCCGGTTCGCGGTCACCTCGTAGGTCCCGGCAGGCAGCGTGATCGAGAAGCTGCCGTCGGGGAGCGTCGTGGTGTTGGTCCAGTTCTGCGGAGAGCCGAGCCCTTCGACGATGACGCGCGCCCCGGAGAGCGGCGACGGGCGCGAGGCGCCCGACGGTCCCAACGGGACCTCGTAGACGAAGCCCGAGAGGGTCGCGTTGGCGGGCACGACGAGGGCGCTCCCCGAGATGGACGTGGAGCTCCCGCCGGTCGAGACCACGGTGAGCGTCCACGTGAGGGCGCCCACCCCGGCGACCGGAGGCAACGTCCCGGTCCAGTTCCCCGAGAGCAGCGTCCCGCTCGAATTGACCCCTCGCGAGAAGATGAGCGACGCGGTCACGGGGGACCCACCCCCCGGGACCTGGTACCGTAGATTGACGGCGGCGACCCCGAAGCCTCCCGACGCGCTCGCGTTGCCCCAGGCGTGCCAGACGGCACCCGCCCGGATGGGGCCGAACGGCCCGCCGGAGAGGATCGAGGGCGCAGGGGCGGGCAGGGCCCCACCGAACTCGTCCGTGGACAACGGCGCTCCCCCCGCACCCACGCCTCCCAGCACCCAGAGCGCCCCGGGAGGTCCCCCGACCAGCGTCAGAGGGCCGTGCGCCTGGGCCGCGAGGGGAAAGGCGGGCAGCAGGGTCCAATGGAAGTTCGTGAGGTTCAGCACCCACACGTCGTCGAGATACTTCGACGAGCCGTTCAACCCCCCGAACAGGACGGCCTCACCCATCGAGGGGAGAGCGACCATCGACGCCAGCTCCCGCCCTGCCGGGGGAGTCGAGGCCAGGGTGTCGTTCGTCCAGTTCGCCCAGGCGCCGCTCGGCCAGGAGAGGTTCCAGGTCTGCTGACCCCAGGGAAGGTTGCCAAAGTTGCTGCCCCCGAAGAGCGACAGCCCGGTCGTGGAGGAGGCCGAGGCGGAGAACCAGAGCGGTCCGGGGTGCACTGCGGTCCGGATCGAGGTCCAGCTCAGCGTGAGGGGGGAGTAGGCCCAGGTATCGTTCAGCGCGGCCACCGCGACCCCACCGAACACCACGACCCGGGCCGAGACGCCCGACGGGTCGACCCCGTAGGCCATCCCGCAGCGCCCGGGAGGGAGGGGGGAGACGACGTACGGCTGGCGCCAGGAAAGGTTCGTGGGGTAGAACCACCAGACATCGTTGAGGTAGCTGATCGGGCCCGCCTCGCCGCCGAAGAGGACGAAGACCCCTGCGGCGCGGTCGAAGACGAGCGCCGCGTCGCTCCTCGCGGGGGGCGCAGGAGCGGGCGCAGGCGAGACCCGGTGGAGGGTCTGGTTCGCGTACCAGAGCACCCAGGTGTCCCCGAGCACGGAGGCCGCGGGGCAAACGGCCACACCGGAGGAGCAGCCTCCGAAGACCAGGGTCAGTCCGTCGACGGGATCGTTCGCGATCCCCGCGCCGACCCTGGGCACGAACCCCGAAGGGAGCGAGGACCCCCACCAGTCGATCCCCGAGATCGCCGCCGAGACGGTGGCGGGGATGGGCGAGGGCGAGGGCGCGAGCGGAGCGGTAGCCCGGAAACCCTCCTGCGTTCCCGCCGTCGCGGCGGACGAGGGAGTCCCCGTACCCACGGAAGGCGACGTGACCTGTGCGGAGATCCCCGCATGGGGTGCTGGCGGGAGCGCGGCCGGAGGGGCCCCCGTCCACGCGAGCGCGCCGGCCATCGAGAGCGAGAGGAGCGCGAGGGCGAGCCACGTTCGACGACCGTCCACCCCGCCGCGACGGGGCCGATCCGAGGCCCGTCTTCGGGTCGCTTCGGACCTGGCCGACACTTGGCCCCTACGGTCCGTTGGCACTTCCGATCTGCGCATCCGCGGCCCTGACCACCGTGACGCTACCGTTCGGGCCGAAGATAGAGACTGTCACCGTGTAGGCCCCGTTCCAGACGAAGAGGTGGGTGGTCCAGGCCCCTGAGGAGGTGGAGCAGACGAGGGGGTCCCAGACGGTGCCCGCAAGCCCGGTGCAGGTGGCGAGGTCGAACGTCCCGCGGGGGAAGCCCGGGGGCAAGGGGACTCCCGCGTGCAGGAGCTCGCAGGTCAGGTTGGCGTAGAGGCAGCCGTGCTGCCGGCCCCCGCTGGGGTTGGGGCCGCTGAAGGCCCAGCCGACGCTGGTCGCGCCGACCGCAGCGGGGAGGGCGGACGAATCGTAGGTGACAAGGTACCCCCCGGCCAGGACGAGCCCGAGGGCTGGGCCGAGAGGCCGCTCCAGAGCGCTCGGACCCCCGCGATGGTGGTGGTGGAACGTCCAGGCGAGGGTGCGTTGGAAGAAGGGGGTCGTGAGGGTCACCGTGACCGGAGTGGACTTCCCGTGGCTCGTCACGTTCAGGTGGAGGAACTGGTCATCGAGGTCCGGCGCGCGGGTCGCGTTCCACGGGAGCATGAGCGTGGCATACCCCACGGTCGAGGTCCCTCCCGGCACGCGGGTCACGTTCAGCCACAGCTCGGTCGTGCAAGCGGACCCCCGGTCGCGACCGGCGGAGATGGCGGGCGCATCCCTCGGCGCGCAGCAATTGCCGTCGTCCGAGGGGAGGGGGGCGACGTCCGTGCCCTCCCGACCGCAGCTGCAGCCGTCGTCCCTCGGGAGGGGGGAGGCCTCCCGGGAGCCGTCGCCGCGACCGCAGTCCGCAAGGTCGAGGACCGTGAGCTGGGCGCGGCTTCCAGGGGCCCCGCCCACCGATAGGGTGACGTTCACCAGGTAGCAAGCGAAGCTTCCACCGCAGACCGCGCCACCACCGAGCCCCCCACCGCCACCACCACCTCCGCCGCCGTTCTGCGGCAGCACGGTGAGCAGCTGCGACGCGGACGCGAAGTAGCCCCCGGCGTCCGAGACCGTGAGGGTGACCGAGTAGTTGCCCGCCTGCGCGTAGGAGTGGCTCGCGTTCGCCGTGATCGCGCTCGAACCGTCGCCGAAGCTCCAGGCGTAGGAGGTCAGGGGGTAGCTCGCGTCGGTGCTGGTGCTCGTGAACACCACGGATTGCCCGACCACGGGACTCGCGGGGGCCATCGTGAAGCTGGCTTGGGGACCGCCCCCGCTCGGAACCGAGCCGCCGTTCGTGACGAACGCCCAAACCGCCCCGGAGGGCAACGGCGACGCCAGACCGAAGGTCAGGTTCACGGAGCTGTCCGGGGGGAGGACCGCGGACTGGCCGTCCGTCGCCGAGAGCACCTGGGTCCAGTTCGCTCCGGTACCGGACACGGCGGAGACGAGGGTCGTGGGCGTCAGGGGAAGGTTGCTGACCCCGCCCTCCAAGGCGAGCCACGCGAGCTCGTGCGTGCCCTGCCAGATGAGCCGGACCACGACCGGCTGAGTGCCGCTGGCGAGCGCGGACCCGATGGGGAGGATGAAGTCGGAGAAGTACTCGCGGGGAGCGACGAAGCCGATCGACGAGAAGCCGCCCGTCGACGGGTCGCCCACCTCGACCCCGATGCCGCTGGCTCCGGAGGGGGGATAGGCCGGGTCCTCCTGGGCCCGGAGGACCACGTACTCCTGGTTCGCCCCGGCGACGTCGCCAAAGGAGCCGAGGACGACCGCGCCCGATGCCTCCGTCAGGAACGTGCTGTTGGGGGTCGTTCCGTTCGCGGAGGGGTTGAGCAGGAGGGCGGTGACGTTCGCGCCCCCGCCATCGGAAGCGCAGGCTACGTTCTGCTGAGAGACGGCCCCGTAGACGTTCTGCGAGCCCTCCGTCACTCCGGGGAACTCCGTGCCCGGGAGGGCGTATCCGAGCTCCACGGAGTCGAGGGAGGTCGAGTAGCCCGGACCCTGGTCGATCTGGAGCTCAACGCGTGAGCCGTCGGCGGGGAGCGACCGCTGCAGGAGGTAGGTGTCCACGAGACCGCTCGCGCCCGGCGTGGCGTACTGCTCCGGAAGGACGTTGTCGTCGATGTGCCAGGCGCCCCCTGAGGGCCCTTCCAGGAACGGGCTGCCGTTGGGGTAGGATTGTGCCCCCTCCGGGGACGGTCCGGGGAGGGGGCCGCCACCCGAGGGGGCTGGCGAGGGAACGGAGGGCGCGGCGGTAGGGGAGGTGGGAACGATCGCGACCGTGGACGTGGATCCAGGGGCGCCGAGGGTCGGAAGCCCCAGGACCAGCGCGAAGGCGGCGGCAGCTACGACGAGCGGCCAGGATTTGGCCGACGGGCTGCCTGCTCTGAGTAGGAACATCCGCCCTCCCCTCCCCGGAGGACCGGCCGACTCTGCGGCCTATGTGACAACACGCCACACGGGCTATTTAGCCGTATCTCAGGACCTCGGCGTGAGCACGCACAAATGCGCATGATTGCGGGAGCGGGCCGCCCGCCCCCCCGCTCCATCCGGCGGACCTAGTCCTCGTCAAGGTCAGGCGGGGGGCCGTCCAGGGACCCCCCGGCCGCCTCGACGCGGCGGGAGAGGACCTTGGCGAACGCCTTGGGGTTGGCCGGAGAGATGAAGACCGGCACGTCGTCGGTCATCACCAGCAGCCCTCGGTGGAAGGTGTAGACCGCGTCGAACTTCCCCACCTGCGGGGACCAGAGCCGGGAACGCCACCCCCAGCTCCCGACGAAGCCCGTCGGGGAGAGGTCACGAAGCGAGATCCGCTCGATGCGACGAATGGAGCCCAGAGGGACCCTCCTCCAGCCGAAAAGCCTCCAGGCGTTCAGCCGCTCGTTGTCGATCGTGTAGAAGACCGAGAGCTCTCGCGCGAGGTAGATCGCGAGCGCGCCCGCGAGGATGTAGATGGCGGTCCGGTTGATCCCCAGGCGCGGGAACTCGAACAGCGCCAAGAGGAGCAGCAGGGTGTAGAAGATCGGGACCACGGGGTCCCGGTGGGGACCGGAACGAAGGGCCCCGACGGGGCTGGACGAGCGCGTTTTGCCCGCGGGCGGGGCCGCGACCTCGTTCTCGCCGCCGGGAGCCCTTCCCGAAGGCTCGGAGGAAGCGTTCTGCATCCAGCCACCCGGGAAAGGGGAGTCGTACTACTAGGCTGCGAGGGCCCGCGCACCCCCCACTATCTGGGAACTCCCGAGGACCCCCTGGGGGTGAGGGCTCACAGATGCAGGGCCAGGCAGGCGAAGGTCACGAGAAGTGAGATGGCGGCGAGCGGCGCCCCGTACTTTGCGAACTCCAGAAGGCGGACCTGGACCCCCGCCTTGTTCGCCTGCTGGACGATGATGAGGTTGCTCGCGGCCCCGAGCAGCGTGATGTTGCCCGCAAGCGTGCTCCCGGCGGCCAGGGCCATCCAAGGTATCGGGGTCGCGCTGGAGTAGCCGAGACCCACCATGGCCGGGAGCGAAAGGGCGACCCACGGGACGTTCGAGAAGATCTGGGAGCCGATCACGGAGGCCAGCATGATGACGCCCACCCCCGTCGCGGAGATCCCGCCGCTCGTGGGCCGAGAGGCGAGGGGGAGCTGGCCCGTCATCGAGGCCACGACGCCGGCGCTGACCTCGGCCGCCATGACGATAAAGAGCCCCACGAAGAGGAGCAGCGTGCTCCAGTCGACGTGAGAGAGGACGCTGACGCGGCCCGGCTTCAAGAGGAGGAGCAGAGCGGCCCCCGACGCGACCACGACGTCGATCCCGAAGCCCTGGAAGCCGACGTACCCCAGCGAGCGGCCGACAGAGACCGCCCCGACTGCGCACATCGTCAGGGGGAAGACCACCAGCGAGGGGTGATGGTACAGGCGCTGGCGCCACCGCCCTCGGGGGAAGAGCGGGACCACAGGGACCTGCGCCCGGTCGAAGGTCGCCCCGGGCTCCACCAGGATCGGACGGAACCATCGACGCAGGAGCAGACCTCCCAGGAGAAGGCTCCCGATGACGGGCAGGAACAGGTAGCGCAGGTAGACGGCGATCGGCTCCCCGATCGGGACGTAGAGCGCGATGAGCAGGTTCTGGGGGTTCCCGATCGGCGTCAGGGCGCTGCCCACCGTCACACCATAGGCGAGGGTCAGGAGCAAGGGAAGGGGACGCAGGTGGAGGCGTCGCGCAAGGTGGAGGAGGAGCGGCACCATCAACACCGCGAGGGCGTCGTTCACGAGGACCATGGACATCAGTCCAAAACCTACGAAGAGGAGGAAGACCAGGTCCTCCGGCTTCCCCGCCTTGGATGCCAGCCAGTTCGCGAGGTGCATCATCGCGCCCGCGCGGTCCAGCGAGGCCGCGAAGACGAACATGGAGAAGAGAAAGGCCAGGATCGGAAGGTTCACCGCCGCCTGGGCCGCTTGCGGGGAGATCACCCCCAGCAGGACCAGCGCGACCGCCGCGCCCAGGAACAGGAAGGGGACGATCTCGCCCCGGCCCGCGAGCTCCCTGAGCACCACGCTTCCGTAGAGAACGAGCAGGATCCCGAGAGCGGCCCAGTAGAGGAAGTTCAAGGGAGGGGCCACCCCCCCTTCCCCCTCACCGGCCGTGTCGGCACGGCCGGGGGTCCGCTAGCTCGCTTCGTAGTAGTATTCTCCCTTGGCCCTCTGCTCGCGGTCCAGGACCGACCCTTCCTTGTTGATGCGGGGCCGGTGGCTCTCCTCGTCCCTCCGGAAGGTGACCTGGATCCGTTCGAGCAGCGCGTTCATGCCCTCGCGCATCGAGAACGGGCCGTCGCCTCGTGCGCGCGTGAAGTCCGCGTTTTCCGGGCTGAAGGCCATGAGCGAGTCGGCGACCAGGTCCAGGAAGTACACGTCGTGGTCCACGACGAGCGCGGCGCTGCCCTGGCGCTCCACCAGGCGCTTCACGAGCCTCGCGACGTTCATGCGCTGGTCGGAGTCCAGGTAGGCTGAGGGTTCGTCGAGGAGGTAGAGCGTCGCCGGCCGTCCGAGGCAGAGGGCGATCGCCGCCAGCTGCAGCTCCCCTCCAGAGAGCTCCGTCAGCGGGACCTCGAGGACGCCGGAGAGCCGCAGCGTGGGCACCAGCTCCCTCGCGAAGAGCTCGGCGTCGAACCCACCTCCCGCGGCCAGGGAATCGACCCGCTCGCGAAGCGTCCAGTCCCCCGTCGCCCGGAGGTACTGGGGCTTGTAGCCGACCGTCACTCCCACCGGAGGGGTGCCGGAGGAGGGGACCTCGACCCCGGCGAGCATCTTCACGAACGTGGTCTTTCCCGTCGAGTTCGGGCCCACGATCCCGACGACCTCCGCCTTCTGGAGGGAGCCTCCCCCAACGGTGAGATGGAACCGGGGGAACGTCTTCTCCAGCGCACCGAAGGTGACCTTCGCGACGCGATGGGCCACCGCCTTGGGCGGGTGGGTGGTGAAGACGATCGGCTCGGTGCGGAAACGGACGTTCTCGTCCGCAAGGTAGCCCTGCAGGTAGGTGTTGATCGCCGTCCGCATCGGCATCGGACGCGTGACGACCCCGAAGGCGGCCTCCTCTCCGTAGACCAGGTGGGCCTGGTCGGCCAGGTAGTCCAGGAGCGCGAGATCGTGCTCGACCACGACGACGCTCGCCCGCTCGCCCAGCCCTCGGATCAGGCGGGCCACCTTCAGGCGGTGGACGATGTCGAGGTAGTTGGACGGTTCGTCCAGGAGGTAGAGGTCGGCGTCGGTGGCGAGGGTGCGCGCAAGGGCCGCGAGCTGGAGCTCTCCCCCGGAGAGCTCGGAGAGGAGCACCCCTTCGCGCCCCGTGAGCTCCGTGGAGGCGAGCGCCTGGGCCGAGTCGCCCCCCGCTTCGTCCACGTACTTTCCGACCGTCAGCCCCTCGCGCTGGGCGAGGGTGTCGACGTACTGCGGCTTGATGACGGAGCGGACCTCGCCCTTGGAGAGCCGAATGAAGTGGGACTGGAGCTCGGTCCCGCGGTACTTCCGGATGATCTCCTCCCAGGAGGGAGGGGCATCGTACCGCCCCAGGTTGGGGCGTTCAACGCCGGAGACGACGCGCAGCGCGGTCGACTTGCCGATGCCGTTGGGCCCGATCATCCCGACGACGCCCTTCGGGCGCGGGATCGGGAGGCGGTAGAGCCGGAAGGTGTTGAGCCCGTAGCGGTGGACCATCTCCTCTTCGGCGGCTTCCGGCGTGTTCAGGATCTTGATCGCGGTGAAGGGGCACTTGTGGACGCAGATCCCGCAGCCGATGCAGAGGGTCTCGGAGATGATCGGCTTGCCCCCCTCGCCCCAGACGATGCATTCCTGCCCCATCCGGACGGGGGGGCAGTAGGCCTGGCACTCTCCCTGGCACTGCTTCGGGTGGCAGCGGTCCTCCAGAAGCACAGCGATGCGGGCCATTGGTTCCTCAGGGTCCGCGACTCAGTCCACGCGTCCAACAGCGTTCGACCGGAGCTCTTGGAGGACGGCCCTGTGCTCCGCCCGAACGTCGTACTTGTGGATGGACTCTTCGCTCCGGGTCTCGGCGACGACCTCCGTCGTGCCCGGGAGCTCGGGGAAGCGCTCGGCGGTCAGGGTCAGGAGTGCCCTCACGACGTCCTCGACGAACCTCGGCCTGCGGTGAGCGTTCAAGACGACCTGTCCCTCGTCCCCGCGCTTCAGGATCGCGAAGGTCGGGGAGCTCTGCGCTTCCTCGACCACGTCCAGCATACGGTCCGCCTCCACCTCGACCTCCTCGCCCACGAGCAACGTCAGCCGGGAGCGGTTGCGCTGGTTGTGGGTGATCATGGGGAGGTCATCGAACCGGGAGGTTGCGAGCTCGGGGAACTCCCGGCTGAGCGTGCTCCGACACGTCTCCATGGCGCAGGGGCACGCCGTCATGCCCACCCCCTCGACCCCGATCGCCTTGCGAACTTTGAGTTGCCCGTTGGAGCGCGACGCCCAGGCCTGCCCGAACAGGCGGTAGTCCTCGAGAGACATGCGGTCCGGTGAGATGCCGCGCGGCCGGAAGTACTCGGCCTCGGCCCGGACCTCGGCCTCGTGGGCGTAGTCGTGGCGCGCGAGAAGCTCCCGCGCGATCCGGACGCACGTCGCCTCCACGGAGGGGGAGGGTTGGATCACGGTGGTGTCGATCGACTCCGCCAGGATCTGCGCGTTCCGGGACAGGTCCGAGCCCTTCCGGCTCTCCGGCAGGTCCACGTACACCTCGATGGAGGCGGCGAGGGTGTGGGTCCGGTCGGGGCGCTGGATGACCAGGGGCTTGCGAACCCCCGCGATCCCCACCTTCCCCAGCGCGAGCCGAGGCACCGACGGGGCCATGGCATGGACGTCCTTCACGGGCGTCTCCAGTCGGGACCCTTCAAAAGGGCTCTCGGCGGGGTCGGCGCTCGGCGGCCCCCGCGGGGGAGGACCCAGAAGGCCCGGCACGGCCTCCGGGTCACCCCTAAATACGGCTCGCCGGCTCCCACGGTCGATGAGCCCGAGCGAGGCCCCGGCGGACACCACCGCCGCACCATCCGTGCCTGCCGCGAGCCCACCGGCCGCCACCCCCGTCACCCCCGCTGCCTCCGCCGCCCCCGCTCCCGCGCCCGCTCCCGCCACCTCCGCGGCTCCTGGAGAGGCGGCGAGCCCCCAGACCACACCGCCGGCGCCGGGAAGCCAGCAGGAGAGGGAGGCCCTCGTGAAGAAGGCCCTCAAGAAGATCTACGACCCGGAGATCCCGATGAACATCGTGGACCTGGGTCTCATCTACGGGTACGAGTGGGCCGACGAGACCCACCTCACGATCCGGATGACGATGACCGGCCCCGGATGCCCCGTCGCGGGCATCCTCGCGGAAGAGGTCAAGTCGGGGGCGGAGACCGTCCCGGGGATCGCCGAGGCGAAGGTCGAGGTCGTCTGGGAGCCACCCTGGGGCCCCGAGAAGATGAGCGATTTCGCCAAGCGCCAGTTCGGCTATCTCTAGCGTTCCCTCCGCGAACCAACGAGGACACACAGGGGAGCTCCCCCTTCCCGTTCAGAAGAGGGTCCGCTGCCCGCGGTTCGAGGGGGTCTTCTTGGTGGTCGGAGCCGGGCCCTCCTCCATCGCCTCGATGTCGGTCGCAGGCTTCTCCTCCTTCAGGAGGTTCCGCACCGACGCGTGGTCCTCCTCGACCTGAAGCAGGTAGGCAAGCTCCCGGGCCTCCAGCCCCAGGTCCTTCGCGACGTGCACCAGCCGTGCGTGGTGGGCCTTCATGGCCTCGGCCCCCCCCTTCGCATCCGGCACGTCTCGGAAGAGCCGCTCGAGGAACGGGAGCATCGACTCCCGCGCCTTCTTGCGGGAGAGGTGGTCGAACTTGCCGACCTTCCCCGCGAGAGCGTCCCGGGACTGCCGCTGGCCCCGGCTGCCTCCCATGCCTGCGATGAACCGCGGGAACTCGGTCGGGGCGAACGCTCCCGGAGGCGGTGGACCCTTGGGGTGGAGCGCCAGGGAGACTCCCCCGGTCATGAGCTCGGTCGCGTAGCTCCACAGCGTCCAGATCCGCCAACGGTTCGCGCGGCCCAGGTGACGCTGCGCCCGGGCGAGCATGTCGAATCCCGCCGCAAGCTCGGCGGGGCCCGGCGCGTGCCTCGGCAGGTTCTCCTCGATCCAGGGCAAGAGGTCGTCCGGGGAGGCGTCGAGCCCGTCGAGGACCTCCCCGGTCCTCCAGAACCGCGAGGAGCTCAGGATCTTCTCGACGGCTTCGAACATGTTGGCCTGGATGTCCCGCCAGCCCAGCACCTGCTCGACATCGAGGCTGGGAGGAAGCACCCGCTTCTCTTTCAGCTCGTGCAGGGTGCTCGCGAGCTCCAGGTCGTTCAACGCGGCGCGCAGGTCGCCCTTCGCGTGCCGGACGATCGTCTCCACCGACGCGGGGGGGACTCCCAGATGCTCGGCCGCGGTCACCCGGTGAAGCTGGGCCCGCACCGAGTCGTCCCGCAAGTGGTAGAACCGTATCCGCACGACGCCCGTCCGGAACGCCACGCTTGCGCGGGAGAGCGCCCGGGGGTCGACCGCCGTGAGGATGAGGGGCTGGCGCGTCTCGCGGATCAGCTCGGCCACCGCGGCGAGCCCGCCTCGGTCCGTACGGTCCGTGCGCTTCACCTCCGGCTGCCAGTCGGCGACGTCGCGCTGGACGGCGGGCCGCTTGCCGAGGTTCCCCCGCGGGGCGGTGGCGGGGACATCCCCGAAGGACGCGTACGGGGCCGGTTCCTCCCCCTCCTTGAGCCCCCAGGCCTCGTTCAGCGCCTTGACCTCGCGGTAGCGGCCTCGTAGGAACTCCCGCAGGGTCGGAGGAGCGGCACGGGGATGCGCGGAGGACTCCTCGCCTGAACCGCCTCTGGAAGGGATGCAATCGACGTCGTCCAGAATGATGACGTTGCGTCCTCCCTGCGACGACGAGAGGAACCGTCCGTCCTCCGAGAAGGAGTTCGTGAGGGAAGCGCGTCCGGCGACCTGCTGCAGCGCCTCCCGGTTCCGGGCGTCGGAAGCGCTCATCTCGATCACGCTCCACCCGTACTCCTCCGCCAGAGCTCGGGCCGCCGAGGTCTTCCCCGTACCTGGAGCTCCCTCCAGCAGCGCGGCGCGGATCCTTGGCGCGCGGGGACCGGCCAACCAGGATTCCGCGAAGCGGCGCAGCTTCTGCACCCCGTCGGGCTGGCCGACGATCTCGCGGAGGGTGCGAGGCCTCCACCGCTCGACCAGGAGGGTCGCCCGCGGGGGCGCCTGCGGTTCGAGCCTCTCCGGGTCGGTCATGTTCGGGGGTACGATGCGGGGGCTTAAGCGATGGTGGAGGACCTACCGACGCGCGGGTCTGGAGCCGCCAGGGAGGCTCGAACTCCCGACCTGCTGATTACAAATCAGCCGCTCTACCGACTGAGCTATGGCGGCAGCCGCTCGTGAAGTGCCCTTGTCCGTCCCCTCGCTTCCCCGTTAACTCCCACCGGTCCTCCGCTATGTAGATGTCCCCGACCTCCCCGAGACCACGGAGGGAGAAGTCTAGATACGGGGCGTGAGCTCCCGCCCGGCGTGCGGAAAGAGCCCGGACCCCGGCCCGTGCGCGCACCCCGGGGGACGAAGCGTTCGTGCCGGGGTTGGTCGCAAGAGGCGGCCCTCCGGCTCCTGATGAACAACCTGGACCCGGAGGTCGCCCGCGACCCCGACCACCTCGTGGTCTACGGGGGCCGCGGGAAGGCCGCGCGAAGCTGGGCGGACTTTGACCGGATCGTTGCCGCGCTCAGGACGCTGCGGAACGACGAGACCCTGGTGGTCCAATCCGGCAAGCCGGTGGCCGTGTTCCCCACCCATCCCGCCGCACCCCGCGTGCTGCTGGCCAACGCGCTCATGGTGCCACGCTGGGCGACGGACGAGATCTTCTGGGACCTGGAGGCCCGAGGACTGACCATGTTCGGTCAGATGACGGCCGGCAGCTGGGTCTACATCGGGAGCCAGGGCATCCTGCAGGGGACCTTCGAGACGCTCGCGTCGCTCGCCCGCATCGAGTTCGGCACTCCGACGCTGCAGGGCCGCTGGATGCTCTCGAGCGGACTGGGGGAGATGGGCGGGGCCCAGCCCCTCGCGGTGACCATGTTGGAAGGGGTCGCGCTCATCGTGGATGTCGATGCCCGCGCCGTCGAACGCCGGCTGTCCAAGGGTTACCTCGACGTCCGGGCCAAGGACCTGGAAGAGGCCCTCGCGATGAAGGACGAGGCGGTCCACGCCGGCAAGCCGCGCTCCATCGGCCTCGTGGCCAACGCGGCCGACGTGTACCCGGAGCTCGTACGTCGGGGCGTCCTGCCCGACATCGTGAGCGACCAGACCGCGGCCCACGACATCTCGGTCGGCTACATCCCCAACCACTTCACCCTGGAGGAGGCCTCGCGCCTCCGCGAGTCCGACCCCGACCGCTACCGCAAGGAGGTCTACCGCGCCATCATCGAGGAGGCGCGCGCCATCCTCGCCTTCAAGGAGCGGGGGGCGCGGTGCTTTGACTACGGGAACAACTTCCGCACCCGGGCGAAGGAGGGGGGATACCCCGAGGCCTTCGGCATCGAGGGGTACGTCCCCCGGTACATCCGGCCGCTCTTCGCGGTCGGCAGCGGCCCCTTCCGCTGGATCGCGCTCTCGGGGGACCCCGAGGACATCTACCGCATCGACGAGGCGGTGCTCCGGACGTTCCGGAAGGAGAAGGCGCTCTGCCGGTGGATCCGGATGGCGCGGGAGAAGGTGCAGTTCCAAGGGCTTCCGGCACGGATATGCTACATGCGCTACGGTGACCGGGAGCGGTTCGGGCTCATGGTGAACCGGATGGTCCGCTCCGGGAAGGTCTCGGCGCCCGTGGCGATCGGGCGGGACCACCACGACACGGGGGCCGTCGCTTCCCCGTTCCGTGAGACCGAGGCCATGCGCGACGGGACCGAAGCGATCGCGGATTGGCCGGTGCTCAACGCCCTCCTCAACGCCTCCTGCGGCGCGAGCTGGGTGTCGGTCCACCACGGCGGTGGCGTGGGGATCGGGAACTCCATCCACGCCGGCCTCGTCATCGTCGCGGACGGGACCAAGGAGGCGGAGCAGCGGATCCGACGCGTGCTCAACGCGGACCCGGGCATGGGCGTGGTGCGCCACGCGGACGCGGGGTATTCCGCCTCGCTCTCCACGGCCCGGAAGGCGCGGTTCCAGCTGCTGAGCCCGCCCACCCTGGCGCCGGACCCCGCGCCCTCGGGGAAGCGCCGCCGCCCCTCAGCGTGAGCGAACGGGAGGAGGGCCCCGACGCCCTTACCGCGGCCTAGCGGCGGGCCTGGGCCCGACGAACGCGCCGGACCTCGCTGACCTCGGCCTCCATGAGGGAGAGGATCGCGCGTCGGAAGAGGGCGCTCTGGTTGATCTCACGGTGCAACTGCAAGAACTCGTCCTCCCGGTAGGTGATCGTCAGGTTCTTGCGGACCATCCCGCCGTCGTCGCCGAGCGGGGGGAAAGGGTCCGAGATGACCTCGCGGGGTCGGAAGCTCCGGGCCCGGGGGATGAGCATGGCGCGCGTGTCGTCGCGTCCGCAGCCCGCGCAGAGGAACGCCCCCGCGTAACGCCTCACGGCCCTTGACCGCAGCACCTTCTGCCCGCAGAACGTGCAGAAACCAAAGGAGGGGGGTCGACCTGGGCGCCTTCGACCGCGACCCGAACCACCTGAGCCAGAACCATCAGGACTTGGGTAAAGAGGTCCCATCATTGCGTTTACGTACGGTTTCGGCTCATTAAATGTATCGATTCCTAGGCACGCGTGCGACCAGTGCAGGAAACAAGGTCACTGACGGCCGCCCCGAGGGGCGGTGAGATACGCCGCGCTGGGCCGGACCCAGCAGGCGATGACCTCCAGGCCGACCGACCTGACAGCCGTCTCGCCGGCTCTTGGTTGGAGGAACCCCCTCGCTTTCTACGGGTCCCCGCCGGGTGGACCTTTTCTCTTCCTCGTTCTCCTTCGTGATCGTGCCCCGAGGATCCACCCGTCAGCCTCCTGCGCCCCGCTGGTCGCCCTCCGGACACCCGATGGAGCGCTCCGGACTTCCGAAGCACCTCGTGGTGACCGGGTACGTCCTGGACCCGACCGGTCGTCGTGTCCTGCTGCTCTTCCACCGGAAGCTCCAACGCTGGCTCCCACCTGGGGGGCACGTGGAAGCCTCCGAGGACCCGCTCCGCGCCCTGGTTCGTGAGGTCTGGGAGGAGACGGGGCTCCTCGTCCGTCCCCTGAGCGACCCGGAGGGTGGGAGCGAGCCGGGAGTTCTACCGCTGCCGCGTCCCCACCACGTGCAGGTGGAGACCATCGATGGCCGCCACGAGCACGTGGACCTGGTCTACGTGTGCGAGATCGTCGGCGGGGAGGTTCGAGGCAACGCCGAGTCCGAGGAAGTGCGATGGGTCGCGGAGGAGGACCTGCGGTCCCTTCCGCTCGGCGAGAACGTCCGCCACCACGTGAGGCAGCTGCTCCAGGGTGCCCGGCCCCCGGCTCATTCCGCGGGACGGTCGATGCGTGGACCGGCGCGCCGGAGTACCTCGAGGTCCGTCGGGTAGGGCACGCGGGCGCGGGCCTCCCCCATCGAGACCCACTCCTCACGGTCGAACGTCACGGAGTGGTCGACGATGGGCCCCCGCGGAAGCTCCTCGGACGGACTCTGCATCAGGAAGTAGTACACGACCTTGGAGACGTTGCACTCCTTCGTGGGATGGTAGAACCGGTAGGTGATCTCTCCCAGCTCCTCCAGGACCCGGACCCCCTTGAGGCCGCTCTCCTCCTCGACCTCCCTAAGCGCGCACTGGGCCAGCGATTCTCCCGGCTCCACGTGCCCCTTGGGAAGGCACCACCGGGCCTCCTTCAGATCGTGGAGGAGCAGGATGCAGGGTTCGCGAGGATGCTGGACCACCCCACCCGCCGCCAGCTCTGCGACGATGGGCCGGTCCGGACGGTAGTCGCGTCCCCGCTTCTCTTCGCCGGACCCCTCCACAAGGGAAAGTAGCCGGGGACGGGGATAACGGTGCCTCCGTCTCCGCTCGCAGGGCGTTGTCTATATCGGGGGGAGCGTTCCCAGGAGGGCTCATGCTCGACCCGAAGGAGGACTACCACGACCTGCCGTCGATGCTTCGAGGCAAGGCCGCCAAGAACCAGGACCGCGTCGCGGTGAGGTTCCCCGGGCGGGAGCTGACCTACGCCCGGCTCCTCCGCGAGGCCGAGCGCGCATCGGCGGGGCTCGCGGACCGGGGGCTGAAGCACGGGGAGAAGGTGGCCTTCTTGCTCTACAACTCCCCGGAGTTCCTGACGACCTGGTACGGGACGAACCTGCTCGGTGGGGTGATGGTGCCGCTCAACACGGCGCTCAAGGGCGACCTGCTCCGCTACGAGATCGAGGACAGCGACGCGCGCTTCCTCGTCATCGACCGCCGGCTCTACGAGGAGTTCGCGAAGGTCTCGGGGTCGGTCAAGCTCGAGCGCGTGGTCCTCTTCGACCACGAGGGGAAGTACCAGGACCTCCCGAAGGGGACGGAGGCGTTCCCCGAGCTCTACCCGGCGCGCGGTCTGCCGGGGGACGCGCAACCGCCGCTGCCGCAGGAGCCCGCCTCGATCATGTACACGTCCGGTACCACCGGACCTCCGAAGGGCGTCGTCATCCCGCACGAGAAGTACCTCTCCACCGCGCGCGCCATCTCCACCCGGAGCAAGCTCGAGGCGGAGAGCGTCCTGTTCAGCGAGCTGCCGCTCTTCCATTGCAACGCGCAGGAGATGACCCTGCACACCGCGCTGCTCAACGACCTCACCGCGGCGTTCACCGAGTGGTTCAAGGCCTCCACCTACTGGGAGCTTGCCGAAGAGCTCCGGGCGACCCACGTGAGCCTGCTCATCTCCATGGTGAACGTGCTCTACAAGCAGCCGGAGCGGGCGACCGACCGGACGCACCACGTGCGCGTCGCCCTGACGGCAGGGGCATCGAAGGAGATCTGGCCGCTCTTCGAGAAGCGGTTCGGCCTCAAGATCGTCGAGCTCTACGGGATGACCGAGTGCGGTTGCACGACATTGATGAACCCCCCCGAGAACATCCGGGTGGGCTCGGTCGGCCTTCCGCTGGACTTCGTCGAGGCGATGGTGGTCGACGACCAGGACCGGCCGGTCCCTGCGAGGAGCAAGGGCGAGCTCATCGTCCGGCCGAAGCGACCCTATACGATGATGCTCGAGTACTACAAGAAACCGGAAAAGACGGTGGAGGCCTGGAGGAACCTCTGGTTCCACACCGGGGACTACGTCTGGCAGGACGAGGACGGGTACTTCTACTTCGTTGAGCGAAAGAAGGACGTCATACGTCGACGGGGAGAGAACATCGCCCCGTACGACGTCGAGTCGGTGCTCAACACCCACCCCTCGGTCCTCGAGACGGTGGTGGTGGGCGTCCCCTCTCCCCTGGGGGAAGAGGACGTGAAGGCCTACGTCCTGCTCCGGCCGGGCGAGGAGGTCGGGCCCGTCGACCTGTTCAACTACGCCGCCGAGCGGCTCCCGTTCTTCATGGTCCCGCAGTTCCTGGAGTTCGTCGACGAGATCCCGAAGACGGCGAACCAGAAGGCCCAGCGGTACATGCTCCGCTCCCGTCCGCACGGCGCGCGCAACTACGACCGGGACAAGCTGGGCATCCGCGTCGCGAAACCTTCGCGCTGAGGGCACCGAACGTGGAGACGGCAGGCGACGACGGCCGCCAGAGGACGCGCACGCCCCCCAGGGTCCTGCTTGACACCAACGCGCTCTTCCTGCCCTTCACCCGCCACTTCCCTCTGGAGCAGGAGATCCACCGGATCCTGGAGGGGGCGAGGATCGAGGTCCCCCAGAGCGTGCGGGGGGAGCTCGACCGTCTCGTCGAACGCTCACGCCCGAACGCTCGGGCGGCCCGGGCCTACGCCGAGCGCTTCCCGGTCGTTCCGACCGACCTCAAGGGCGACGCCGCGATCGAGACGCTGGCCCGCGACCTTGGCGCGATCATCGTGACCGCCGACGGGGAGCTGCGAAGGCGCCTCTACGCCAAGGGCATGAAGGTCCTCTTCCCCCGCGGGGAGAAGCACCTGGCCTTCGTCCAGGGTCCCCGCCCGCGGCGGCCCGGCTCCTTCGGGGCTCCCGCCTCGCGGCGCGTCCGGGACTCGCGTGTACGCTTGGGTCGCCGACCGAGCGCTCGGGGAACCGGACCTCGGGGCACCTACGAGGGGTCGGCGGACTATCCGGAGCGGAAGCAGCGCTCGAGCGTCCCGTAGAGCGCGTCCTGGCCCCCCGGGCGGGGAAGGGCGGGGCGGTCGAGCCCGGAGTCGAGGAGCGTCCAGGTGTTGTCGGCCCGAACGCCACGCGCGGAGATGACCAGCTGGAAGTGGTCCAGCGCCGAGGCGGTCGGCGCGTCGCTCATCGAGGAGAACCAGGGAAGTCCGCAGGCCAGGTTGATCACGGTGAGGAGAAGGCGGAGGGCGCGGATGCGCTGCTCGGGGGTGCTGTTCCGCATGAGCAGCAACGTCCTCCCCGAGGGGACGGTCTGCAGACGGGTGACCAGCGTCTCCGCCGCCGCGAACGTGAGGCAGCGTCGCAGTCCGGAGGCGAGGTCCTCCAGAGGGGCGGGGGGCCGGAGCACGACCGGAAGGGGGTCCGCATCCCCGACGACGTTCGGGAGGCGCGTGTCGAAGTCCCGGATGGCCTGCTCGAGGCTCTCGAACGTGAGCGTGCCGTTCTTCAGGGCCGGGAGGGGAGCGATCGCGGTGTGGTTCATGAACGTGGGGCGGCCCATCTCGTCGTCCGGGCCCCTCCCGACCACGGAGAGGAGCACCTCCTGGAGCGAAGGCGCGGGGTGGACCATCACCAGGCTCACCTTGCCGTCCTGGAGGCTCTCCCCCCGGATCGGCGTGTAGAACCCCTGGATGCGCTCCTCGTAGAAGGAGAGGTTGAGCCCGCGCGAGACCGCCTTGATGTCGTACCCCTTCCCGGGCGTCACCCCGTAGATCCAGTGGTCGAGCTGGACCGAGGAGGGAGGAGCGGGAGAGGCCATGGTCGGTCCGCGCGCCGGAACGCCGTCAGACCGCCCGCAGCTGGTCGCGCTCGTTCACCGCGTCCGGGACCTTGTGGGCGATCTCCCGGAAGTGCTCGATGAAGGCGATGTACTCGTCGTAGGAATAGTCCGGTTCCGCGGCGCCGGCGGCGCTCGCGTCTTTCACCACGATCTGGGAGCGGCCCACCGGGGCCATCCCACCGTCCGCGGTCTGGGTCTTGACCCAGCTGAAGAAGTAGGCCGCCTGGTCGAAGCTCACGCCCGCGACCTTCCCGCCCCGGAGCTGGGCCAGGGTCTGGGGGAGGAAGACCCGGAGGATGGCTTCCGCGTACTCGCGACGGGCCTTCTCCTTCTCCGCGGGGGGTATCCCACGGTGGAGACCGAGCTTCGCCAGCACTTCGTCCGAGAGCTGGTCGTACTTCGTCAGCACGATCGCCGGGTAGATCAGCGGGAGCCCCTCGGCCAGGCCCTGGGTCTTCATCCGCTGGTACTCCTGGACCTTGTAGGTCTGGAAGTTGACCGCGAGCTTGGCGACCTCGGTGTCGTAGCGCAGCATCTGCTTGTACTGCGGCGAGTCGTGCTGCAGCGTCATCTTGCTGCAGTCGACCAGGATCACCACGACCATGCTCTTCAGCAGCTGCTGGATGATCGGGGAGGAGGCCACTCCGCTCTCGATGAACTCCTGGACGTCCTCGCCCGAGACGTCGTACGCGGTGAAATGCAGGACCGAGAAGGGGTTGGTCCAACGGCTCTGGGGGATCCAGGCGGGAAGCTTGCCCATGACCATGCGCCGGTAGCCGAAGAGGAAGCCGACCTCCGTCACCTCGTCCTTGAGCGTGGCGCTGGGGAAGACCCCGCTCGCCATCCCCTCGTAGATGGAGCCCATGAACTTGAGCGAGGACGGGGGCGCGTGGAAGCGGAACGTGTCCCCCGCCTGCGTGCCGTACCTCACCTGGGCCGCGTAGAGCAGGCCCAAGAACGTCGTCTTACCCGAAGCTCGGTCACCCAGGATGGCCGCAGGGCACATGACGCGGCGATTCCGAGAGCTATCTTAATCATTCGGACGACCGCCGCGTCGGCTCGGAGGGCCCCTGCGAGCGCCCAAATAGCGGCAAAGGCCTCTGCGGCGGCGTGGCGAACGTCGTGGTCGTGGGAGCCAGGGGGTCCGGTCGGACCTTCTTCGTCGGGCTCCTCTACGCGGCGTTGGTCCGATATGCTGGCGAGGCGCAGGGGCGCCTGCGTTTCCACGTCCCGCCGGCCTCCGTCGACCTTCTGGGACGACTCTACGAGTCGCTGCGCGGGGGGGACCCCCCGGCATGGCCCCAGGGCGGCCCGGAGGAGGTGGGGCTCTCCCTCGACCGCACGGGCGCGACCGCCAAGGGCATCCGCGCCCACTTCCGGCTCCACGACCCCGGGGTCGTGCGGGGCCCGGTCGACCTCCTGCTCTCGCGCGTCCCTCCGGAGGAGGTCGGCAGGTTCGTGTCGACCGACGGGGCGCTGACCCACCTGGGCTCCTCCCTGCTCGGCGGGGGAGCCCTCGTGAGCCTGCTCGACGCGAGCGCGCTCTCCTGGGATCCCTCAGGACCAGGACCCCGACCCCACCCTTGGGACGAGCCTCTCGCGGCGCTCCTGCGTGCCCTGCTGGGCGCGGCGCGCGACCATCCCTCGGTGCGTCCCGCGCGGCTGCGGCCCCTCTTTGTGCTCTCGAAGTACGACCTCCTGGAGCCCAAGCTGCGGACCGCCCTGCTGCCTGACGGGGGCACGGCGGAGGGCTGGACCGAGGAGGTTCGTGCTCTCGCGACCCGGACCCTGCTCGAACGGTTCCTGCCTCGAACGAGGGAGGCGCTCCGGTCCGGGGCCGGAGCGAGCGGGATCCTTGAGGAGCCGTCGACGTACATCACGTGGGTGCGCCCAGAGCCCGGCACGGAGCCGGCGGGGGGGCCGATGCGGCTCAAGGGCCACGCGACGGCCGACCGTGGGTGGGAGCCGGACTACCCGTACCTCGAGTACCGCGACCTCATCGAGCGGCTGGCACGGCTGGGGCCGTAGACCCCTTCGAGTCCGCAATCGGGCCGTCCTGGCGCGTCGCCCGGTACGAGATCGCGGCGGGGGTCCCTCCGACGGGCATCGAGACCTCCCGGACGACGTGCCAACCCAGGAGGTCCCAGGGCCCCAGGAACGGCGCCTTATCCTCGGCGTGCTGGGTGGCACGGTTCAACTCCACCTCCAGGTACTCCCCGTCGGTCTCGATCTCGGGGGTAAGCGCCTCGCCTCGCTCGGCCGCCTGCAGGAGCTCGACCATGAGCATCGGGCCGGACGGCTTGGTCCACCCCACCTTCCGGAAGAGCTCGCGCGCTTCGGTCGACCCGGGCTCGGCGAGGAGCAGGATGAGCGTGCGGTAGACCGGCCCGTCGCGCGCTTCCGAGGGGGGCCGCGACAGCCGACCCTGGCCCTTGCGCGCGCGGAGCGCGGCAAGCCAGGCGTCCTCGGTCGTCAGCTGCGAGCCCGACCAGATGTCGGCCGTCATGACGGAGGTCGAGGCGCCGAGGCCGACCGTTCCTCCCGCCAACCCCGCACCGGCGTCGCTGGAGGCGGCCCGCGACTCGGCATCGAGCACGTAGACCGCTCCCCCTTCGTCCTGCCGGATGTGGACCGTGAGGATCGTGTCGGAGGCGTCGTCGTGCCATCGGAGCGCGATGTACCGGTTGCCGTCCGGGTCAAAGTCGAAGAGATCCCTCATCGCGCGGGCGACCTTCGGGCCGCCCTGGCCCCGCGCGAGGTCGGAGAGATGTTCGAGGGGAACGCTTCGGGACCCCGGGGCGCGGGTCCCCAGGTCGTCCACGAACGCCTGGGCCACGGCCGCCCTGAGCTGGGTGGCCGAGGCGTGGGCCCGCAGCCACTCGGGCTCCGAGAACGCGAAGAAGACCATCAGCACGAAGAAGGAGACCACCAGGAGGTCGGCCGGCACGTAGGCCAGGAGATGCTGGGCGTCGGCGACCCCCGCCCAGGTCGCCCCCTGCGCGATGTCCACGAGGAGCTTCGCCTCGGTCCCCAACCAGACCGCGAGCACCAAGAGGTAGAGCAGCGAGGCGGCGAAGGTCGCTCTCCGCGAACCGCCCAGGTTCCAGCCGGCGGCGGCGGCCCACCCCAGGAAGATGGTGGCAGAGAGCAGGAGCAGGAAGGCCGCCGCGTCCAGGAGCCCCGAGCTGCCTCCGGCCGCGAAGGAGCTCGGCGTACCGAAGACCGACCCGGAGACGAGGTCCGCGACGGCCCGGGAGATCTCCGCCAGGGCCAGGACGAGGAGGTAGGAGGACATCCGGACGGAGGGCAGAAGATACAGGCGGTCCTTCCGAGGGGAGGAGCGGAAGCGGTTCCAGAGCAGGTGTCCCCACTCGGCGACAGGGAAGAGGCAAAGGACCAACGTGGGAGGTCCGAGGACCGCGACGGGGACCACCAGAGATTCGATGGCCGAGGGGTGCCCGCCATGGAAGTTGACGTAGAGCAGAACGAAGGTGGAGGCCTCGAGCGCGACGAACGCGGCGAGCAGCGCCGCCAGCCAGGGGCCCATCCGGAGGAAGGCGCGCCACGTGAGCCCGGCGTAGGAGCGCCCCATCCTCTCCAGCAGCGAGGGAGTGTCCCCGTCCACCGACGGCGCGAAGAGGCTACGGTACGCCGAACGAGACTCTGACCCGGAGTTCGACCCCACGTGCTGCCCCGTCTGGTACCAGTCCTGGGTCACGTCCCGGAGCAGCCGGCGCACCCGCTCGGGGTCCTGGAGATGTCCCCGAAGCAGCTGGACGAGCGGATCGAGGTGGGCAACCACCCGGGAGAGGAGAGGGGACGGAGCGCGTCCCACATCCTCCTCCAGGGAGCTCCAGTTCAACCCGTTCAAGTGGCGCGCGGCGTCGAGCAAGGAGGTTCCCTCCGTGAGGTCGACCGACAGGAGCTCTCCCACCGAGGCTGGGACCTCTGGGGAGACCGGCCCACCGGCGGGGCTCGGCTGGAGGGGAGCAGCCATTCCCCTGGGAGCGTCGCTCCCCGCGTGCACCGGACGTCCAGAGACGGATGGGGAACCCAGAGCGGAACCGGCCCGCCTCCCATCGTCTCGCACGGGGGGGGACCGAGCCCGGAAGACTTCGACTGGAGAAGGGGGAGGGGGCGGTTTCGGTAGGAACGTGGAGGGATGGACGGGCGCACCGACCGGCGCGACCCAGGTCGGGGGCACCGGCCCATAGGGAGCGGGGACCACCGGCGGGGGGGGACCTCCCGGCTCCAGAAGTGGGGTTCGCACGTACCCTGGTCGGGTTCCGACGACCCGTACGGTCGGCGCCGACGGAGCCTGGGCCCGGCGAGCGATGCGGCGCGAGGCCCAGATGCCCAGCCCGATGCCGGCCCCCACGGCGATCAGGGAGAGGGCGATCACGATCCCCGTGCTTGGAGGGACACCCGCGCCGGCGAGCACCGTCACATCCGCAGAGACGGTCGCCTTCGCACCGGCGGCGTCGGAGGCCTTCAGCACGACCACGTAGGCGCCCGGGCTGGCGAATTCGTGCACCACGCGCGGCCCGCTCCCCGTCGTGCCGTCTCCGAAGTCCCAGCTGAACTGGTAGGGCGACGTCCCGCCGGTCGCACTGGCGAGGATGGTCACGTTGAGCGGAGCGTCGCCCTCGGCGGCGCTCATCGTGAAGTTGGCCACGAACGGCCCCGTCGCCGGGCCGAGACCCGCCGTGACCACCGCCACGCTCGGCCCGAACCGGGAGGCGGACCCCCCTGGGCTCACCCCGAGAACGGAGATCGGACCCAGCGCCCCCAGAAAGAGGGCGAGGAAGAGCACCGCGACCCGCGCCGAGGTCCCGCCTGCGTGGCCACGCGGGGGGGCCTGGCATCCGCGCCGCACGTGCCCGACATGCATCCACCGGTCAGATATAGCCCCCTCCCGAACGGAGGAGGGGCGGAGCGCGCCGTCCTTCCCTGCGTAGGGTCCACCAAGCCTATAACGGGCTGACCTGTCCGAACCCTCGCGCTCGAGGCAAGGAGGGCGGAGAGATGACCGACGAAGACCTGCTGCTCGACCATCCGGAAGAGGCCTTCGGGGCCGGTGTCGTGGGCCCTTGCGACATCTGCGGCGTGCGTCAGGCCGTCATCGTCCTCTCCAAGGAGCGCTACAAGCTCTGCGTCCTCGATTTCCTCAACAAGAGCTGGATCAAGACCACCGCAGCTCCGGCCGCCCACACGGCGCCCTTCACCTCCTCCACGCACTTCCTCCCTACCCGCGCCGTCCCGGGGGGGGTCGTCCCGGTCATCGTGCTCTCTCCGACCAAGGAGGTGAAGCATCCGAGCGCCCTCGTGGTGCCCGAGGTCTACGGGCTCACGACTCAGGTCATCGAGGCGGGCGTGCGGCTCGCGCACGAGGGGTACGAGGTGGCGATCCCCGACTTCGTACGGATCCACGGCATGAACCTGTGGACGTGGGCGAAGCTGCGTTCCTCGAAGGTGCTGCTCGACCGGGTCCACATCTCGCAATCCTCTCGCGGCAGGGCCTACCGTCTGATGGAGGACTGCAGGAAGCTCCTGCTCTCACGTCCCCTGGTCAATCCGGACCGCCAGGCGCTGGTCGGGATGTCGTACGGAGGGTCCCTGGCCCTGGGGTACGCCGCGCAGACCCCCAGCATCTCGGGGGTGGCCGTCGCCTACCCGTACATGATCCACCCCGAGAGCTGGCTCCAGTACCTCCACTGCCCCGTGTTCGTGGTGGCGGGAGGCTCGGACCCCAAGGTCGGCCCCTCGCTCGACGCGATGCGGCTGGCCGCCTCTCGGTACGGCGTGAACCTCGGAACGATGATCGTCCCCGGGGCCGGTCACCACTTCATGAGCCGAGTGCACTCGACCTATCGGCCTGAGCTGGCCGAGACCGCCTGGACGCGCATGATGTCCTTCGTCAACCACTGCCTCTCCCCTCCCGTCCCCAAGATGCCCCCCCGGCCGCCGGTCCTGCCGCCCTTGCACCCCCCAGCGGCGGCGGCGTCGACCCTCGCTCCCCCCGCCTCGGCCCGTCCCGCGGCTCCACCCCCTCCGGCTGCGAAGAGCGGTCCGGTCGTTTCCCGGATCCCCGCGGCACGTCCGGCAGCGGGCTAGCCCGGACGCTTCCCCGGGCCACGGCGTCGGCCGCCCAACCCCAGGGCTTGAGAGAACCGTCGCATCGAGCGTCGCGCAACATCCACGGGGAGCCCGCCGAAGTCAAAGATCCCGAGAAGGTCGGTCACTCCGGTGGCCTCAACCCTTCCGACCCACTCCCGGGCCCCCTTGCTGTCGCCGATCATCACCAGTCCGCGCTTCTCCAGCCCCTCGACGGACGCCCCCTCCGGGTCCTCGGCCAATCTCGCTTCGAAGTGTGGGCTGCCGGAAGCGACCCTTGAGTCCAGGTAGCGTTGGAGCGCCTCCCGCCCCTGCTCCGGATCGTCCCCGACGAACACGTGGAACGCCGCCGCGACGCGGGTCCTCTCTGCGCCCATGGGCAGCGCCGAGCGATACTCGCGGATGTTCCGCTCAAGCTCGTCCAGGCCGTGGACCGTCGCGTAGGGGATGAGCGCGACCGACAATCCCCTCCGCGCGACGAACGGAAGGGCCTCACGCCGCTGGACCGCCATCCAGAGCGGGGGGTGAGGAAGCTGCACGGGAGTCACGTTCAGCCGGACGGTGACGCCCGGCTCCCCAGGCACCGGCAACGGTTCGCCGGAGAGCGCGGCCACGAACTCCGGGAGAGCTGCGTCGAAGCGCTGACGCCGCTCCGTGGGAGGGACCCCGAACCCCTGGAGCTCCTGCGGGATGTAGCCTCCCCCCATGCCGATCTCCAGCCGGCCCCCGGAGAGACGGTCGACCAGGGCGTACTGCTCCGCGAGCTCCCTGGGAGCGTGGAGCGGGAGGACGGCGACCATCACCCCGAGCCGCAGGCGCGAGGTCTCCCGCGCGGCGGCCGCCAGCCAGACCGGAGGCGCGGGAAGGATGCCCCCCTGGTGGAAGTGGTGCTCCGCGACCCAGAAAGCATGGAAGCGGTCCCGGTCGGCCTCCTTCGCGAGTTGGATCGCCTCCTCGAGCCGGTCCCCTCCGCGCCCAGCGCGTAGCGAGGGCTCCTCGTCCACGACAGAGAAGACCGAGAAGTGCACGGGGGTCCACCCAGCAGTCATTATACGACGTTGATGCACGCTCCCTCCGGGCTCGGCGGCGCCGCGCGGTGGGAGGGGGATGCCGGTCGAGCCTCGAACCCGTCCCTTCTCGTTCCCCCGGCTCGCCTTCGGGGTCCTGCTCTACAGCGCCTCCGGGGGCGTGCTGTACGCGATCCTCCCCCTTTTCGAGTTCGAACAGCCCGGCGGGGGCACCCTCCTCGCGACGCTGGTCGTCGGGGCCCCGCTCCTGGCGACAGTCTTGGGCACGATCGGGTGGGGGACCCTTTCGGACCGATTGGGACGCCGCCGGGAGCTGTTGGCCGCGGGGGTGCTCGCCCAGTCGGTGATCTTCCTCCTCTACCCGTTCCTCTCGCCCGTAGAGCTCCTCTCCGTCCGGATCCTCCAGGCCCTTCTGGGGGCAAGCTCCGCCCTCGCGACGGCCGAGGCCACCGAGGACCCGGCCCGTTCGGCCGGCTCCGGGCTGGGTGGGCTGTCCTTCTGGGGCTCTCTGGGCTCGGTACTGGGGATCGTCGCGGCCTTACCCTTCCTGGGAGGCACGAGGTTCGCGCTGGATTCTCCGCCGGCCCTCGTCCTGTTCGCCATGCTCGCGGCCTTCTCCGCCGCCTCGGTGTACTTCCTGGTGGGAACGGGGGAGATCCAGCGCCCCCGGGCCCACACCCCTCTCCGCCGCGCCCTGCACTTCTCGGACGGAAAGACGATCGTCGGCCTGAGCGCCGCGACCGCGATCATCGGGGGCTCGAACTACGTCGTCTACACGCTCTTCCCGCTCTGGGTCACCGTGGTCGTCGCCCCCTGGCATCCCTTCGGGCTCGGGCTCAACCCGACCGAGCAGGTGGCGGTCCTCTCCATCGGCGCTGCGATGGGAGGGGTTCTCGTCTCGCCCTGGACCGGGCGGGTGGTCGAGGGCTGGTCGGGCCGACGCGAGCTCTACCTCGTGGCCCCCCTCATCTACTCGCTCCTCTGGGTCGCCTTCGCCTTTGTCCACATCTACTCGGTGATCTTCATCATCTGGGCGCTCCCGGTCTACGTCATCCTCTCGATCCCGATCCTACGGGAGATCTCGGGAAGGACCCGACCGGAGGAACGGGGGCGGGCGGTCGGGCTCTGGACCGCGTCCTACAGTCTCGGAGGGCTCGTCGGCACCATCGTGGCAGGGTTGGCCTACCCTGCCCACGCTTCGTTCCCCGCCCTCTTCGTGCTCGCCGCGCTGGGGGACCTTCTGGGGTTCTTCGCCCTCCTGCGGGTCTCCAGGGGATCCCCGAGCTCGCCCGCCCCGGCGGCTCCCGGCGCCGTCCCCCAAGAGGGATAAGCCCCCGGAGGTGCTCACCCACCACCATGAAGGTCCCATGCCGCCGCGTGTCGGAGGGCACGGCTACGGGCAAGGTGGCCCTGAGCACGGCCGCGCTCTCGTTCCTCGGAGAGATCGACCCCGCGACCGGGAAGGTCGACAACTCCGCGAGCGAGCTCCACGGCCAGACGGTCACCGACCGGGTGCTGACCTTCCCTCAGGCCCGGGGGAGCACCGTGGGGCCCTACGTCATCTACGGCGCGGGAAAGCGGGGAGTGGGCCCGAAGGCCATGGTGGTGCAGGAGGCGGACGCCATCGTGGCCTCGGCCGCGGTCATCGCCCGGCTGCCGTGCGTGGACGGGATCGACATCGACCTCTTCCGGCAGGGAGAGGAGGTCACGGTCAACGCGACCGAGGCCTTCGTGGAGTTCCCCCATGTGAAGGCCTCTCCCGTGGTCACTTCATTCCTCCAGGACGACAAGGGGCGTGTCCTTCTCCTCAAGCGGTCGAAGAAGGTGGGCTCGTTCCAGGAGCGTTGGGCGGGTGTCAGCGGCTATCTGGAAGGGAAGCCACCTCGGGAGCAGGCCCTCCGGGAGATCCAGGAGGAGACCGGACTCACGGAGAGCGAGGTGAAGCTCGTGCGCGAGGCTCCCCCCATCTACACGCGCCACGAGAACGAGATCTTCGTGGTGCATCCCTTCCTGTTCAAGGTCCGGGACCCCAAGGTGAAGCTCGATTGGGAGCACACCGAGTACGAGTGGGTCGAGCCGGCGGAGATCGGCAAGCGACCCACGGTCCCGAAGCTGGACAAGGTGTGGGGCGCGCTCTCGGCCCCGGTCACCGCAACCGCCACGGCCCCCGGGGCATGAGCGCCCCGGCAAGCCCGCCTCGGTGATTTCATACGAACGAGGCGTTGACCCCCCGCGCGGGCGCGTAGATCAGCGGAAGATCGCCTGATTTGCAATCAGGAAGTCTCGGGTTCAAATCCCGACGCGTCCATCATTTCCCAAGCCCGGATACGGCACTTTATTCGTAACTCCGGGGCCCGCCAGGGGGCTATGATCCTGAGTCCAAGAATCGGTGACCGACCAATGGGAGAGGGCGCTCATTCGCGGGGCAGCCCTTCGGCGGTCAAGAGTTCCGCGGGGTCGCGACCAGAGGCGACCGCTTCCGAGATGCGAACGAGCTGCCCAGGTCCCCGGGCCAGCCGACCTATGGTCCCAAGGTAGAAGGCGCACCACCCGAGGAGGGCCACACTGAAGACCGGGATGACGAACTCACTGATCTGGTTTGATCGTAGAGCGAGGAGGGCTGGGTCGGGGGGGCGGAAGCCAGTAACCAGGTTCAAGACGGAGTCGAATGCACAGAAAGCGCTCGCGGCTGCGCCCACGACGAAGATGGCGATACGATTCCTGTCAGTACGGGCGTTCTTGCGGAGCCCCTCTAGCTCGCCTCGCGTGGGAACCTCTCCAGCGAGGTAGCGGAGGTACGCGGCGCGGGTCGCGATCTGCCAGAGGCGCCTACGCGAGAGGACTCTGCGGGTGGCAGGCCAGATGTCAGCGGGGCAAAGGGAGAGGGGGTCGGGGCGACCCTCCTCCTCGAGGCGTCTGCGGATTGCGTCCAGTTCCCGCGGGGAGAGCATCAAGTGGACCGCGTTGCGGTAGAACTGCCAGTCTGCCCTGGGGACAGAGGACGGGCAAGTGAGTGCCGCTACGGCGTTCTCGATGGCGTGCCTCAGCGTCTTGTCGTGGGCAGTCTCCGAGATGACCACGCCGGACTCAGGGTCGGCCAACTCCATGAACCCACCGCCGACCCATGCCCCCTGATGGGGGAGGGGCCCGGCGGGAGGACGGAGGAGGAGGGTGCTGCGCCCACCCCTCCCCTGACCGCGGGAGGCACGCCGCCTCCCGGGCACGGACCTCGGCGAGGTCCTCGACGTGCACAGGGCGGAACCCGTTGTGGACTCCCCGGCAACACCCGCACCGCGTCCCAAGGGGGGAGGCCTCGCCCGCGTGCCGACAGATGTCCCGCGTCGAGACGGAGAACCGGGCGCAGAACCGCGCGGGCCCCAGCCGGTCGCGGATGACCTTGACGACCGCCAGGGACTCCGCAGAGAGCTCCCGCAGGGGGCAGGTGGCCGACCAGGGGTTTCCTTCGTTACTCGCTTACCACGAATGGCTCGTAGTCTGAGATGAGGGGAAGACCCCCGGCTCAGCGTGCTTCTCTCGTTCAGCTTGCACGCGCTTGAATCGGCGACGTATTCCCCTTGCTGTTGGGACTGCCGCTGCGAGTAGGTGCTAGAGGGCCACGGGTGACCGACCTATTCCCGTCCGATCCCTCGGTCGGAGATCCGAGGCGGGTGAGCCAGTCGCAGTCGCACGACCTCCAGTCCGGCGCGGACCCAATCGGTCTTCCAGACCAGGGCCACGAGGGAGAGCTGAGAAGCGATCCGGGACCCCGCGTTCATCCAGTAGTCCAGCGCACTCCCATGGGGAGGACTGGCGTAGCCAGCGGCCACCCAGACGGCGAAGAAGGCGCCGCAGAGGAGCAGGACCGAGAACCCCCCAGGCCAGTTCCGAGGCCGCACCCACGGCAACAGGATCAGCAATAGAGCCAACCCCGTGAGCGTGTAACCGACCGCCCCGACGCTGCCCCAATAGTACGTCAATTCGGCAACGCAGATTGCGTGGGTGGACCCCTGCAAGCATCCCAAGCCGACGTAGACCTGCTCGTAGGCATCCAGCATTCCGACCGACACGGCATTGCCCACCAGCAGGCCGACAGCGATCGCGGGGAGCTTCCCCATGGACGGGATCTCGCGCCGGGCGATGCACCAAGCGACCCCGAGAACGGAGGCTGTGACGCCCACGTAGGTGAACGGAAAGACGGTGTTCGAGATACCCAGCGGGAGGAAGACCAGGGCACCGGCGGAGGCTCCTCGAGGGTTCCAAATGGCGGTCGCGGCGACATAATCGAACCAGCTGACAAAGGTCGTGACGATGAGGAGCAAGGCCCAGAGGAGCCATCGTTCGTCATGGCCCAGACCAGCGGGCCGGGCGTCCTTGCCGTCTATGGTCATCGGATAAGGCCATGGCCAGCGGAATTCATCAACGAGCCGGAGGCCCGGGCCCGTCAGCGGTGCAGAGGAGAGGGGGGGGCAGACTCCCTCAAAACCGAGAACGCAAGCTGCCTCCCCTCAAGTAGGCCGCCGCCGTTACGAGGACCATGTCGGTCCCGGGGAGGACTCGAGTGGGCATCCTCGTCTTCGACGATGTGGAGGAGCTTGATTTCGTCGGACCGTGGGAGGTCTTTGGGGTCGCAGGACGAATCTTCCCAGGCTCGTTCTCCCTGGACCTGCTGTCGGTGAGGGCGGCCAAGGTCCGGGCGAGGTACGGCCTCAGCATCGACGGGGCCACTGCTCTGCACGACGCCGGTTATCTGGATGTCCTCGTCGTCCCGGGGGGGGCCGGGGCCAGACAAGTGATGAAGGACTCCTCCCTCCTCGCCGAGATCCGGAGCAGGCACCGGGCCGGCACACTCGTGGCCTCGGTGTGCACGGGCGCGCTCGTGCTCGCCGCAGCAGGGCTCTTGGAAGGGAATCGAGCCACGACGCACTGGACAGCGCTGGATGAACTCCGCTCGTTTCCTGGTGTTCACGTGGAGCACGAGCGAGTCATCGATCTCGGCCAGGTCGTGACCTCCGCAGGCATCTCTTCGGGGATCGACATGGCGCTCCATTTGGTGGCTCGATTCCTCGGACCGGAGAGAGCGGAGGAGGTTGCGCACAGAATGGAGTACGAGCCTTGGGCGAGCTTGTCCGCGGGAAAGAGGAGCGCCCGCGATGTCCCGTAAGCTTCCCCACGAAGTCGGCCGCAGCATCTTCGGCGCGGATGCTCGGGGCTATGCCCGGGCCCGACTCGATTATCCCCCCGAGCTCTTCGCCCTGCTCCGCCAACGCTACGGGCTGAGACCGGGCTGTCGTGTGCTCGAGATCGGGGCGGGGACGGGCATCGCTACGCGAGAGCTCTTGCGGCAGGGAGCCGAGAGCGTGCTCGCGGTCGAAGCAGATCCGCGGATGGCCCGATGGCTAAGGCGATCGTTTGCACCGCCTTTAGGGAAGGTCCGAGTCGTGATTTCTCCCTTCGAGACCGCATACCTGCCGGCTATGCAGTTCGACCTGGTGGTCGCGGCGACCTCGTTCCACTGGCTTGACCAGAGAAGAGGAGTGCGACGGGTGGCCAGCGCGTTGCGGCCTGGCCATTGGTTCGCGTGCTGGGGGAACCAACACGGCGATCCGACCCGGCCAAATGCCTGGTTCCGTGCGACCCACCCGATCTTCAAGGCTCTCCCAAGTTCCCCGGCATCCCGCCGTGTCGGCCGGCATGGCCACACCCGGGGTCACAGCGGCTACCTTGACCTACCGAAGACGCTTCGAACCTCGGGAGCCTTTGACCTCATCGACCGAAAGGTGATCCGGTGGACGGTGACCCTCACCGCGAAGCAGATCGTCGCCCTCTATGCGACCTTCTCCGATGTCCGCAGTCTTCCCCCTGAGGTGGCGGACCGGTTCCTCCGGGACATTCTTACCCTCGCCCGTGACCGGTTCCACGACCGAGTGGTGATCCGAATGCGCACTCCACTTGTCGTTGCTCGCCGCACTTCTCTCGGGGGTCGAGGCCCGGGCCCGAGGGCGGCCCAACGTAGTCGATCTGCAACGCGACGGGCCCCAGCACCACGCGCAGCGGCGCGACTAGGCTCCGGATCTCATAGGTCCAGCGCGGATCGGCTCGTTCGAGGACGATAGGCACATTGGATTGCGGGGGGCCTGACCGAGAGCCAGCAGGTGACTCCGCGCGATAATCTTGACTTCCTCACGGCTCGAACTCTATGGGTGCGAGCCCTCACAGTGTCTCATTCCCTGCATTGAGGACCTCAGCCCGTCGCGAATGAGACGTGTAGCCCAACGGGAAGACTATTCACGAGGAGTCCCTGGACCGGGCCGATGAACGCGGGAGGTCTGAACTTGAAGTGGCCATGTTGGATCGGGATCGTGTCCGAGGACATGGAAGCCCAGCGCCGGTTCTACCGTGACACGCTGGGGTTCCACGAGGTCGACTCCGGCGCGGACTGGGTTCATTTCGACTTCGGAAACGGGAACCTGTTCGAGGTGATCGAACGAAGCAAGGACCCGGAGTACGATTCGCCCCGTTGCCAGGTGGGGTACGCCGTCGAGGACATCGAAGCAGCCCGGACCGAACTCATCTCACGTGGAGTGCAGAGCATCTCGGATCTCAAGGGAGATAGGGAGCGCGGGGGACGGTGGTGCTACTTCCGCGACCCGGAGGGGAACGTGTTCGAACTGAAGGAACGGGTTCAACCGCCAGCTTCTCCCGGCTGAATTGTTGGGTGGTACTCTGATCCTCCTGGAAGAAACGGAAGGAGGGGCACTCGCAGGGTGCAGGGAGAAGTCTCCTCGAGTGGCTCCCTTCCCCTCAAAGTCCGCATGAGGGCGGCAACGCCGGCCCCCCGCTCGCTGACCCGCGAACGGGAGGCCTCGCCTGAGGGGCGTACGAGCCCGAAACTTCTTGGGGAGGGGTACTGACTCCTCTCGGATGCGCCAGGTCAGGCCGCTGTGGATCGGAATCCTTCTTTCGGCAGCTCTGGCGGCAGCTCCGGTTGGAACTGCGGCGGCGATGCCGGATCCATCAGGACTCACGCTCTACAATGGTGCCTTTTACTCGACAGAGCGCGTTGCGCTTTCGCTCTACTCCAACCTCAGCTCCGGCCCACCGGTCGATGTCACGTACCGAGGTGTCGTGTTCTACGTTCAGCTGGTAGGGTGGGGGAGCCCCGGGGGTCCCTCGGTCGTGGGGGAGGCTACGGAACCCGGCTTAGTCACCCTGCCCTTTGAGGTGGGGGGACCGAGTCGCTGCGCCTGCTGGGCGTCAGCTGACGGTTACGTCGGCATTGAGTACTACTCGAACTTCCATGTCCTCCTGATGGTTGGGACCATGGCTCCTTACCTGCTGGGTTGGATGGCCACTGTCCCGTTGGTGCTCGGGACGGGCGGGCTTGTGATGGGGTTCGTCCTGCTGGTCCGGGAACAAAGGAACCGTCGAAGAGACTCCAACGCTTTGTCCGCTCCGAACGCCTCGACTTTTGAACGGGCCGAACCCCCCAAACCCGTCTGAAGACCGGTCAACAACAGAAGGCTCGGCTCCCTCGGCGGCTCTGCCACTCTAGGCTCCGAGGCACCGTTGATGAAGAGAGGACCCCGATTGGTCCATCCGATGTATTCCTCACAAATAGAGGGGGGCACGACGACCCTTGTCTAGGGTCCCAGGACTGCCGGCGAAGCGTTGCGGGCGAAGGGCCCGGCACTCGCTACAACATAATCAGGATAGCCAGCGAAACCAATGCGAGCAGAAGCGCGAACGCGCAGCCAGTCGAACGCAAGGCCATCAACCGCACAGGAAACCCGTACGCCTTGCGGAGCTTGTCCACGTGGGTCTGGAGCACCAATCCTCCCACCGGGGCGACAACTGCCAGCGCCACGGTCGTGCATAGTCCGGCAATGAACCCGTAGGAGCAAATGAGATCGCAATAACCTCCGGTGAGACCGCTGAAAAGGAAGTAACAATACAGAAGAGCAAGAGGAAAGAGTGAGAGCGCGCCGATGGTCATCCAGGCGGAGGCCGCGCGGTCAAGCCCGACGGGGATCGCACCCTCGATCCCGGTGACGGCCCGTGGGCCCTTCGACCGACGAGAAACCCACCAACGGCCATTAGGGGCGACCCTCGGGGTTGACACGTTCCTCCATTGGTTTCGGTAGACATCAACGTCGGGGTCGGGCCGAGGGAGTCGAAGGGCAAGCTTCCATCCGACAAGCAGAACGAAAAGAGGTCCTTCGCGAGGACAAGTCATGCGGAGACCCGATCCCACCGTCGGCTCCAGGACTCGTCCGATACCGGCCGGACCGCCTCTTCCCTCGCCCTCTCCTCCAAGCGAATCCAAGGGGCTGGCGAGTACCTCGGACACGTCGTCGACGTGGACGGGGTGGAAGCCGTTGTCCACCCCGGCACCAGCGGCAACGGGCCTCGACCGGCGAGTGCTCGCCCGCCTGCGGACAGATGTCCCGCGTCGAGACGGAAAACCGGGCGCAGAAGCGCGCGCACCGGGTCTGGTCTTGGTAGGCCTGGGCCCGGGCGACCGGGTTCGCCTCAAGCGCGGCGAGCGCGGCCGCAACCCGTCCCTGCCGCTCGCGCTCGGCATGGGCCCGGACGCGCTCATCCATGTCCCGCGAGTCGTCGGGGAGCCCTGCCGTGACGTCCACGAGGGAGAAGTGAGCGGTGGCCCGTCCCTCACCCTTCCCCGCGTACGCCTCGACCGAGGCCTTCGCGTGGTCCCGCTTGCGGGCGGGGCCGCTGGGTTCCCGGAAGGCGCGGCGCGAGCGGAGAGGCGCAGGGGGCACGGGAGCCCCTCCGCGCGAGGACCCGCCGGG
>JAKAAX010000046.1 GCA_021802125.1 Thermoplasmata archaeon
GAACGGGACCATCGCCGTGTTGATCCCGATCACGTTGCCGTGCCGGTCGGCGAGGGGGCCGCCGCTGTTGCCGGGGTTGATCGCCGCGTCGGTCTGGATCAGCCCTTCGAAGACGAACTGGGACCATGGCATCGGGCGCCCCAGGGCGCTCACGACTCCGGTCGAGACCGTGGGGCCCCCCGGCAGCCCGAGCGTGTTGCCGATGGCCAGCACGACCTGGCCCACCTTCAGATGCTCGGAGTCCCCGAAGGCGGCCGGAGCGAGCAGGCCGGCATCGATCTTCAGCACGGCGATGTCGGTGGCAGGGTCGGAGCCGATCACCTCACCCTGGAACTCCCTCCCGTCGTGGAGGGTGACGCGGACGTGCGTGGCGTCGGCGATGACGTGGTGGTTGGTCACGACGAGCCCGTCCTTGTCGAGGAGAAGGCCGGAGCCGCTCCCCTCCATGGGCACGATCCCGCGCCTCGGGTGCGCCAGGATCCTCTGGCTGTTGAGGCTCACCACGTGCTCGCTCAGGCTCTCGACCGCCGCGACGATCTCGTCCTCCAGTACCGATAGCGCCATCCTTCCTTCCTCCCCCACGAGTCCCTGGCGAGGACAGACCGGGCCCGGACCATGTTGAGCGGCTTGGGTCCGCGCCGGTCACGAGGCGGGCCCGCCCGCGGGCGCTTTCGGCTTCTTGGGCTCCATCACCGCGAGCGCGCTGCCGAAGAAAGCCAGAGGGATGCCGAGCCAGGCGACCCAGGGGACCGTCGTGCCCAGGATCGGAGCGAGCGCCGCGACCAGGACGAGGGTGAAGACCGGGATGAGCGCCTGGAGGACGGCCGGGATGACGATCGTGGTCTTCTGCGCGGCCCAGAAGTAGGCCCACGGAGCGAGGTAGAAGCTTGTGAGGCCCATCACGACCAGCGTGAAGGCATCCAGCAGGCCGAGGGGTGTGGCGACCCAGGCCCACCCGAACAGGAGGGACCCGCCGAGGGCGCCCACCGCAGCGGCCACCAGCGCCGCGGCCCCCAGGACGTCGCCCGTAGGGACGCGGCGGGAGACCCGGTCCAGCCAGACGAAGAAGACCGCCACCAGGAAGGGGAGCGGGAGGAGCGCCAACACCCCCATACGGGTGAGAGGCTCGGAGGAGCCGGCGCCGACGATCGTCCCCGTCGCTCCCGCGGCGGCGATGAGCACCCCCAGCCAGAAGGGCCAGGAACGGAGGCGGTCGCCGTCCTGTCGGTAGAGCGCGAAGACCAGGAGCGGCGTTGCGACCACGTCCGCGAGGAGGGTGACCAGGGAGGCGTCGACCGCGCCGGCCAGGCGGGTCGCGAAGACCACGTCGACCTGGAGGACCAGGAACATCCCCCCGAGGGCGAGCCCTTGCCAGGAGGCGATCTGACGCAGCAGCAGCGCGCGTCCCTGGCCCGGGGTGCGGCCCGGATGCCAGAGGAGGAACGCCGCTCCCGCGACGAGGAACGGGACGACGATGATCTCGGTGTACGGGACCCGGGGCAGCAGGACCAGGAGAATGTAGTAGCTCGCCCAGAGGAACGCCGCCAGGCCCCCGGCCAGGCTCGCGAGCCGGCGCGCCGAGGGCCCCGCCACGAGGGAAGGGCAGTTGGCGCGAGCTAAGAGGGCTCCCGCCCTTCTCTCGGGGGCCCTGGAGGCGCTGCCGCCCCCCCTGTGGCGCGATCCCGGAGCCGGGCGACCCACTCCTCCCGCGTGGGGAAGGAACGAGGCTCGCGCTCACCGCCGCAGAGCCGGCAGTGGACCAGGGTCGGCTGCGCGGGGAGGGATACGACCCACGGGGAGAGGCACTCGGAGCAGACCACCCATGGGTGTCGGGGCCCCGAGGACCGCTCGGGGGGAGGTACCCCGGGAGCCCGAGGCAGGGTCCCTCCCCAGTAGCTCACCAGGCATTCCCGGGCGAACGCCCTCCAGTCCTCCTCCCGGTCGAACTCCAGGGGCACCCCACGGAACGAGCAGGCGGGACAGCCGTGCGACCCCAGAGGCTCGTGGAGGTAGACCACGGGGCCTTCCCAGGCCCGTCCCGGGTTCAGCGTCGGGCACCCACACCGCGGGCAGGCCCTGAGGACGCGCCTCGCGGGGCCGCGTCGGCGGACCGGCATGGGCCTCCGAACGGGGTGGGGGCTCAGAAGGATGCGGGTGGGGGAGGGGGAGTGGGGGGCCTCAGTAGGAGTCGTAGCGCACGCCGAGCTCCGGCAGCCGGACGCCCCGCCCCTTCTCGATGTGGCCGATGACCTGCGCCCGCTTCTCGCCGCTCCTCTTCAGGACCGAGAGTGCGCGGTCCACCTGCTTCGCCCGTACGCCGACCACGAAGCCGACGCCCATGTTGAACGTCTGGTAGAGCTCCTCGGCGGGGAGCCGGGAGAGGTCCGCGATCCATCGGAAGAGCCCCTCCGGCGCCGGGAGCGCGTCCAGCGTGAACTGGACCCTGCTGTTGAGCCGAAGCAGGTTCCTCGCCCCGCGCCCCGAGATGTGGGCGAGGGCGACGGGGAGGTGGGCGGCGAGAAGGGCCTCCACCGGCCGGGTGTAGATCCGGGTGGGGGTGAGGAGGCGGTGACCGAGCGGGCGGGCGTCGTCCGGAAGGGGGCGGGCGATGTCGATCGCGTACTCCTCGATCAGGCGGCGCACGAGGGTGTAGCCGTTCGAATGGAACCCGGAGGAGGGGAGGCCGATGAGCACGTCCCCCGGCCGCAGCGTTGCGCCCGTCACCGGCGCGCGGCCCCGCGGAAAGAACCCCAGCGCCGTCCCCGAAAGGTCGAGGCTCCGCACGAGGTCCGGGACGATGGAGGTTTCTCCGCCCACCAGGTGGCACCTGGCCTCCCGAAGTCCCCGGGCCAGGCCTTTCCCGAGCGCCTCGAAGACGGAGGGGACGGGGGACTGGACCGCGATGTAGTCGACAAGCGCGGAAGGGCGCGCGCCCACCGCCGAAAGGTCGTTGACGTTCACTGCGACGACGTCCTCGCCCACTTCCTCCCACCGGTCGAGGGTGTGGGCGAGCAGGAGCTTCGTGCCCACGTTGTCCGTGGTGAGCGCGAGGGTCTCGCGTCCGATGCGGAGGAGCCCGGCGAAGTGGCCGGGGAGCTTCACCGGGCGTCCGCTGCTCGCGGGCGCGGTCGTGCGGATGGAGGCGAGCATCTTCCCCAGCGCGATCGCGACCAGGTCTTGGCGCACACCGGTCCCGGCGTAGGTCAACGGGCCCGCCTCCGGGGTCCCGTTCGTGAGGTTCGCGGCCGCCAGGTCCGCCACAGTGGGGCTATCCCCACCCCGACTTAAGAGCATCCCCCGCGAGCGGCGCCAGGAGGCCCGGGCTCGGCCCGGGGGTCGGCGGGACGGGGCCCTGCCCTTATCTTCCGCGAGGAGACTGGCGCCAGCGTGCCCGCCCGCCCCCGCGGCAGCAAGCTCCACGCTCCCGGACCTGCCCACGTGGAGGTCCAACCGGACCGGGTCTTCTCCGGCCGTATCCTCCACCGAGGCCGGATCATCCCGGCCGAGCTCGGGGTGAGCGAGGAGGGACGGATCCTCAAGGTCGCCCCCGACGTTCGAGGAGGGCGCCGGATCGACCTGGGGGAGGCCATCCTCGTCCCCTCGGCGGTCGACCTCCACGTCCACTTCCGCGACCCCTCGCCGCCCGGGGCCGTCGAGGACCTCGAGAGTGGGACGCTCCAGGCGGCGCTGGGCGGGGTCGGGGCGGTCGTCGACATGCCGAACACCGACCCCCCCACCACGACGCTCGAGCGGCTCGAGGCGAAGGAGTCCCGCGTGGTGGGCCGCAGCCACGTCGATGTCCTGCTGCTCGCCGCGCTCCAGGACCGGACGCGGGTGGAGGAGCTCGCCGCGAGGGCGTCGGGCTTCAAGCTCTACATGTCCCCGACCACGGGAGACCTCGCGGTCCCCCCCGGCACGGACATCCGCTCCCTCCTCGAGCGCGTCGCGCGCGCGGGCTCGGCGGTGCACGTGCACGCCGAGGACCCGAGGCTCTTCCAGGGGGATCTCCATCCCTCCGACCCCGAGGGATGGAACGCGAAGCGGCCCGTGCGGAGCGAGCTCTCCGCGGTCCGGTCGCTCCTGCCACCCCCTCCCGGGCTCCTCCTCCACCTCGCCCACGCCACTTCGGTGGAGAGCGTGCGCGTCGCACGTGAAGCGGGGCTCAGCGTGGAGGCGACCCCCCATCACCTGCTGCTGCACGCGACCGCGCACCAGGACGCCCGCTGGAAGGTCAACCCTCCTCTCCGCTCCCGCGCGGACCGGGACGCCCTCTACGAGAGCTTCCGCGAAGGGTGGGTGACCATGCTCGCGAGCGACCACGCGCCCCATCCCCTGGGCCAGAAGGAGGGCAAGTTCGAGGAG
>JAKAAX010000022.1 GCA_021802125.1 Thermoplasmata archaeon
CGGTGGCTCACGCGCAGACGTGAATCCCCGTCCGGGATAAACCCATGGGTGACCGTCGAAATTCGTACCCGCGGTCACGTCGGGCCGAATCGTGAAGGGTTACGTCCACGTGCATACATTTTTAGGTTCGGACCCCCGGTATAGAGTCTTCGTGCCCACCTTACCTAGAACGAACGGCACGAGCATCGCCATTCACGGACTGACCAAGCGATATCCCAAGGTGGTCGCCCTCGACCACGTCGACCTGGAAGTGAGGGGAGGGGAGGTCCTGGGCCTGGTCGGTCCCAACGGCTCGGGGAAGACCACGCTCCTCCTCTGCGCCGCCGGGATCCTTGCCTCGGACGAAGGGGAGGTCATGATCGCCGGCCACGACGTGGTCGCGGACGCGATGGAGGCCCACCGCCGGATGGCGTTCATCCCCGAGCTCCCGCAGCCCTTCACGTTCCTCACCCCGAAAGAGCACCTCCTGTTCACCGCCCGGGCCTTCGGGCTCCCCGAGGGCTGGGCGACCCAAGCCGACGAGCTCCTTCGGGAGCTCGACCTCACGGACAAGGAAAAGAGCCTCTCGTTCCAGCTCTCGAAAGGGCAGCGGCAGAAGATCCACCTCGCCATGGGCATGCTGCGCGCGCCCGAGGTCCTGCTCTTGGACGAGCCCCTCATCGGCATCGATCCCAAGGGCGGCCTCGTGCTCAAGCGATGGATCCGCTCGACCGCCGAGCGCGGAGGTTCGGTGATCATCAGCTCCCACAGCCTGCCGCTGGTCGAGCAGGTCTGCAACCGCGTGGCCATCCTACGCAAGGGGAAGCTCCTCGCCCAGGGGACGATCGACGACCTGCGGAAGCAGGCCCGGGCCCAACCGGGAACCTCGTTCGACGAGGTGTTCGTCTCCTTGACGGAGGCCGCGTGAGCCTGTCGGGAACGTTCCGCTCCGCCGCACCCGACCCGGTCGGCGCCGTCACTTGGAGGAATCGCACCATCGCTTGGAGGTCGTTCAAGTATTCCCTTCGGACCGGAGGGCTCCCGATCATCCTCCTGGTGATGGTATTCTATGGGGCGCTCCTCGTCCCCATGAACTTCCATCTCCGAGGTTCACCGGGATTCCTCGAGCCCGGGGGCCTCTCTCTCCTCATCCTGCTTGACCTCCTCGTCGGAGGAGTGCTGGGGCTCTCCTTTGCCGGTCGCCTCTTCGCCCGGCGCTGGGACGACCTCCTCCTCCCCATCGCCTGGGACCGCCTTGTTCGCGAGCGCCGGCGGAGAGGGTGGCCCTGGATCCTCGGAGCGCTCTCCGTGGTTCCTGTCCTTTTCCTGGCCGAGAGCGTTCCGGTGCCGACCCCCGGCCCGCTTGCCGTCCGGCTGTTCATCGTGCTCCTCTGGGTCTCGGCCTCGAGCGCGCTCACGGCCTATTGGCTGGTGATCGGGCTCCAGATCTGGCTGGGAAGGCTGCCCAGGGCGCTCGCGCTGAGGATCGCCGCCGCGTCCAAGTGGATCGCGCTGACGGTGACCTACGGGGTCATGGCCATCATCTTCGCTTCGCTCCTCAATTATTGGAGCGGAGGCGCGCTCCTTCTGGCCGCCCTGACGTCCGCCCCCATGGCCCTCGTCCTGGCTTCCCCGCTGAGCGTCGCGGACCTCGCGGGCATGGGAGTGAGCGCGTTTCTCCCAATGCTCCTCGCGATCCTTGTGGGACCTCGCGAGATCCGTCTGATGCTCCCCGAGACCCTCTTCCTCGCTTCCGAGCACGGAGGGGCGCTGGCGACGGAGCGCCCTCCGAAGCCCGGGTTCTGGACCGACCTCAGACTCAGGCTCCGCGCGGACTACCGGGACCTAGGGTCGGGGCCGCGGGCGGTCACTGGACTTCTGCTCACCCTTGGGCTTCGAGGGGGCGTGGGACCCTTGGTCGTCCTCTTGGTGGGCACGTTCGGCGCCATGGGGATATTCATCGGAGCGACCACCGGTGATTGGGGTCTCACCCTCCTCACGGTCGGCCTAGCCTTGGTGTTGGTCGGCGTCATCCTCGGGATCCTCTTCGCCGCGCAGGCGAACCTCCAGGGTAAGCCTGGGACCTACTCGGCTGCCCGATTGCTTCCCTTCTCCGGTGCAGAGCTGTTCCGGTCCCACGGGTCCCTGGTCTGGCCGATCCAACTCCCGATCGCCGCGTATGTGGGAGTCTACGTCTACTTCGTCCTCGGGGGACCGACCGCCTGGATGGCCTTCGGGACAGTTCTCACAACAGAGCTGCTGGCTACCTGGGGTTTCCAAACGGGGGCGTTCAGCGGCGCCGGGGGCCCCCATGGCACCGGCATCTCCACCGGGGCGCTGCAACTCTCCGTGGGCCTCCTCGCCCTTCTATTTCTCTACCCCGCGGAAGGGTACCTCGCCTACTCGCTCACCGCCTCGACAGGTCTCCTCCTGAGCGCCGAGATCGGTGCGATCGCCGCCGTGAACGTCCTCCTGATGGTCGGGCTCACGGGGCTTTCGATCCGAAGGTACAGGAACCCCCCAGCCCAGGGGGTCGGGACGGGGGTTCCCCCGCGGGGGCTGGGCTCGTCGTAGCGCCACCGCTACGCCTGTCTCTTTGAGACCGCCTCCGGGTAGGTACGGCCCTGCGCCGGGGGTTCCCGCGAGCGGAAGCATCACGGGGGAGCTGGGGGCACCGTCATCGAAGAAAGCGCCGCAGCTACGATTTTCGTATGTCGGAGGAGGGATTTGAACCCTCGGCCCCAGGATCTCTCCGGCCCCTCGATGAGGACGAGGGGCCCTATGAGTCCCGTGCTCTACCAGGCTGAGCCACTCCGACGCGGGGTTGCGACCTGGGGCGACCGCAACTAGGGTAAAACTATGCCGGGGGAGCGGCCGCGGGGGTCCCACTCTCGGGGGCTGCGGGGGCCGCCTCGGTGGGGACCTCGGGGACCGACGGAGCGGGGGTAGACTCGGCGGGGGGCTGGGCCACCTCGGGCATCTTGCCCTTCACCACGCTCGCCCGGATCTCGATCTTCTTCAGAGGATAGAGCGGGCGGAGCCCGTTCGAGAGGGCCTTGCCGAGCTCCCCATCCAGCATGTCGCGGACGAGCTCCCCGGCGGCCTTCTGGGCGGCGATCGTGACGAGCAGTTCCCGCAACTTTGCGCGCAGCCGCGTCCGGAGCTTCGCCTGGAGGCGGTGCTCGCTCACGGCGACGGGCTTGAGCGTGATCTCGACCCCGTCCTTCGTGGTGACGGTGGTCGACAGGTCGATCTTCGAGCGCTTGCGTCGGGCGAGCCGTCGGATGTAGTCGGAGGTGAGCTCGTGGCCCACGAACCTGGCGTTCGCCACGTGGTCCTGAGCGTTCGCGTCCTCGATGGCGAACCGGAGCTTGATGTGGGCGCGGGCGACGTCCGTGCCGCCGGAGAGCTCGGAGAGGGTCGTCTCCAAGGAGCGCCCGATGAGGGCCTCCGGTTCGGTCGCGAGCGTCTCGCCGAGCTCGGCGTGCTGGAAGAGGCCGGGAGCCCGGACCTTGAACCAGACCTTCGACCGCCACTTGTCCTTGACAGTCCGGGCTAGCGTGGGCTTCTTCTTTTCGCTGCCGCCCGTCTCCGCCGGTGACATGGGTGAAAGCGGCCCAGACGGATTCGTTCTTAAGTCTTGTCGGTCCGCCTTCCGCCGTCAGGGGTAGGGGCTCCAAAGCTACATAGGCCCCTCCTAGTTGCGGCGCTCGTGGCCGCCAAGGGAGCGACCGGTGCCTCTGTGGGACCGGCCGGTGTGGGTGCGACGAAGGGGGTAGCCTCCCAGCTTCCTCCGCAGGAACTTGCCTACCGCTCCCCCGGAGAGGTCCTCCACGACCACCTCTCGGGGCTGATGTCCTCCCTCCAGGCGAAGGGCCTCTCCCGGGAGGAGTCGCTCGTGGCGCTCTTCCCGAAGACCGTCCTACCGTACGAGACCTACGAGGACACCATGGCCGCCCTCCTGTCGGGCGCCCACCTGCTCTTCTTCGGCCCCTCGGGAAGCGGCAAGACCAACCTGGCCAAGGAGCTCTGGGACCTCTTCCCCAAGTCCGCCTGGGTCGTGGATGGGTGCCCGCTCATGGACCACCCGGGCAGCGTTGTGGACCCGGTCGCCAGCGAGGAGTACCCCCCCTGCCCCGTCTGCGCCCGTAGGTTCTCCACCGACGGTACTCCGGAAGGGTTCGACGCGAAGAGGGTCGACCCCTCGAAGGTCCCCGTCCGTCGCATCTCCCTTCGGGAGGGGTTCGGGTTCGCCCGTATCCAGGGCTCCTCCGAGGTCTTCCCCGACCACCTCACCGGCAACATCAACCTCCTGAAGCTCGAGCAGGTCGGCGACCCGATGAGCCCGCTCGTCCTGGAGCCGGGCAAGCTGCTGCAGGCGAACCGGGGCTTCCTGCTGGTCGACGAGATCGGCAAGCTTCCTCTGGGGACCCAGAACGTGCTCCTCCAGGCCCTCCAGGAGGGGACCGTCACCCCGGCGAAGTCTCGGGAGAGCTTCCCGTCCCGCTTCGTCGCGGTCTGTACCTCGAACCTCTCCGACCTCGACAACATCAACGACCCGCTCTCCGACCGGCTCACGAGCGTGCACGTGGAGTTCAACCACGCCCACGGCCGCAACCGGAGGATCGTCGAGATGGCCAGGGCCGGCTCGACGCCCTCCCAGTGGGCTCCCGAGGTCCTCCTCGATGCGGGGGTCCGCGTGATCGAGCTCTGGCGGGAGAAGATGTCCGACGACAACCCCGACGTGGGGGAGGTCGGCAGCAACCGTACGCTCATCGACGTGGGATACCGCATGGAGGCCTTCGCGAAGCTCAAGGGCCATCCCTGGCCCACCTTCGACGACCTCCGCGCGGGGCTCCTGCACGGCATGCGGGGCCGGATCCGGGCCCGCAGCGGCGACTCTTTCGAGCAGAACAGCCGCCTCGTCTCCGAGTTCGTCGACCGGCACACCGAAGAGGCCGTGAAGCGCTCCGCGACGCTCTACTGGTGCCGCTTCTTCCGCGACCGCCTGAAGGGCAACCGGTCCGACGGCGAGGGCGTGGTCTCCGAGGGACGGCGCCTCTCCAAGGACGCGGCCCTCGTGGCCAAGGTCATCGGCGGAGAGCCGCTCTTCCCGCGCTTCCAGGAGTTCACGAAGTGGGTCGCCGAGCACGAGCGCTTGCCGTCCGGGGTCTCCCCCGTCGATGCTGCGGTCGGGGAGTTCGCGCTCCTCGACAAGTTCTCCCTCTTCAGCTGTGAGGAGGGGGGCGACGAACACGAGTAGTCCCGCCCTCCGACCGGCCCCCGCAGCCCCTTCGGGGGCTGGAGGGTCCGAGGTTCGCCTTCCCTCGTGCGAGTCCGTCAGCGAGGAGCTCGAGGACGACGACCTGCTGAGCGCGCTCCCGAAGGAACGCATGGTCCGAGCGCTGGCCGAGCGCGGAATGGACGGGGTCCGGGACCTCCTGCGGGAGGAGGAGTCCAAGGGCGGGAGGATGGCCTCCCGTATCGCCTCGCTCCGAGAGCGTCTGCGGCGACAGTTCTCCCGTCAGGTCCACCACCTCCAGCAGGAGCACCGACGTCAGGAGGAGGAGCTCCGGCTCCGTCAGGAGGAGCAGCGCAGGCTCCTGGAGCAGGAGATCGCGAGGCTCCAGGAGTCCCTCTCCCGGGCGAAGGAGCTCTCGGGCCCGAACCTTCGGGCGGACCAGGACCTGATGGATGCCGTGCGCTCCGCCCTTCTCCTCCCTTCGGACGCGCTGAGGGCGGCCTCGCGGGAGAAGCCCCCCAGCCTCTGGGCGAGGCTGCGGGCCTTCTTCGCCCGGCTCTGGCAGGCCATCCTCCGACTGTTCGGGCGGGGCAAGAAGGGCCCGGCGCGGGCCAAGCCCTCCGAGGGCCGGACCATCACCGTCGGGCGGCTCGCCTCCTTCGGTAGGACCATCTCTCCCGACAGCGCCGGGGACCTGTTCGGCCAGCTCACTCCCGCCCAGATGCGGGCCATCCAGGACTCGACCCAGCAGCGCCTGCGTGAGCGTTCGCGCGAGCTCTCACGCAAGGGCAAGGAGGACGAGGCCCAGGCGAAGCGCACCGCGAACGAGCTCGCGCGGGAGGCCCAGGAGGCCGAGAAGGAGGCCGCGCGACGGGCCGAGGAGATGGCCCGGGCGGGCGTGGAGCGTCGCGTGAAGGACGAGCTCCAGGAACGGGGCTGGGCCCGGGAGCGTGGAGGACAGATGGCCATCACCTACGCGCTCGTCGAGAAGTTCGCGCGCCTGGTCCTCGAGGAGGAGTCGCGTGCGCTCCCCGAAGGGCTCCGCATGTCCGTCAAAGGCTCGGCCTCCACGGGGATCTACGAGAAGGGACGGCTCCGTCTCCTCGACGAGGTCGCCAGGCTCGACTTCGTGGGATCTCTCGTGGAGAGCCGCCTGCGAGGTTCGCGCCACCTGCTCGAGGACGCTTCCTACGTCTACCGCGAGATCCGCTCGGAGAGCGTGCACGCGGTCCTGATGCTCGACACGAGCGGGTCGATGTCGGAGGGAGAGAAGCTCCCGGCCGCGAAGAAGGCCTTCCTGGCCCTCTACATGGCCATCCGGCGCCGCTACCCCGACGCGGTCCTCGACGTGGTCACCTTCGACAACCGGGTGAAGGTCCTCGACCTGGTCGCGCTCTGGGAGGCGAAGCCCGGGGCCTTCACCAACACCGGGGAGGCGCTGCACGTCGCCCACGAGCTCCTTGCGAGCTCCCGGGCGCACCGGAAGGAGATCTACCTCATCACCGACGGCCTACCCGAGGCGTACACCGACGAGAAGGGCGAGGTGAAGAGCGGGAACCTCCCGCGGGCCCTGGACTCGGCCCTCCAGCGGGCGACGGAGCTTCGGACCGTCGGTCCCCTCGCGGCGACCCTGGTCCTGCTGAAATCCGAGGACCCCTCGTTCGAGAAGGCGGCGCGCGCGATCGCCCGGGTGCTTGGCGGGAGCGTCGTGATCACCGACCCGAAGAAGCTGGCCTTCGAGCTGCTCGTACGGTTCGTGGGTGGCCAGCCGCACGAGAGGGCCGCCCCTGTGGGGCCCGCCGAGCCGCCGAGCAAGAGCCCTGGCCCCTCCTCCTCCTCGCCGCCTGCCTCTCTCGCAGGAGGCACGGCGCGCGACCGGCGCCGGGCGCGTCGGGCTACTGGGGGAAGCGGCGGAGGTCCGACCGCTCCCTCCGCAGGATGAGCGCGAGGGTGAGGGCGACCATGGGGAATGGGGTGAAGGTCCGCTTGTCCTCTCCAGGGAAGGAAGGAGGGGTGGAGGACCTCGAGCGGTTCAGCCAGGAGATCCTTCGCGAGGCCTACCTCGTCGGCGCCGGCCGGAAGAGCTCGGGGAACGAAGCGGCGATCTACCAGCGGTGGAGGAAGCTCTTCCTTCCCTCGGCGCTCGAGCGGTTCCCCCCCGGCCCTCCTCGCAGCCGGCAGAGGCTCGAGGAGTTCGTCAAGGTCGGGTACGTCGACCGGGCCATCGCGCCCTGGCAGGACCGCCGGCGGAACAAGCTGCTTCGCGCCCGGGTGCGCTCCCAGGGCCAAGAGATGCCGTTCTTCTCCGCTTCCGTGCTCCTGGCGGAGCTCCCCGACCGGGAGGAGCGCCATCGCCTCTACGGAGAGCTCTCCGGCGTCTGGAGGTCGGTCTCCGAGGAGGAGGAGGCGATCTGGGCGACGTTCCAGGAGGGCGTCCGGTCCCTCGGGTTCTCGAACGGGCGGACGGCCACGGAGGCCCTCTTTCACTACGACGTGCCGCACCTCCTTGGGCAGACCCGGCGTTTCACGGACTCCACGAGAGGTCTGTTCGAGCGGCTGCTCCGGGAGCGCGCCGACGCGGAGGGGGTCCCCTTCCAAGAGCTTCGGGCCTACGACAGCGGGCGGTTGCTGCGCGGCGCAGACTGGAGCCGGAGGTTCCCGAAGAGCGGCCTCGTGCCCTTCCTCAAGAGGTTCCTCCGGGGTACGGGGCTACCCTGGGAGTCCTTCCGGCCGGACCTCGCCGTGCGCCCGAAGAAGAACCCTCGGGCCTTCTGCGCCCCCGTCCGGATACCGGAGGAGGTGTACCTCGTGCTGCGCCCCGTGGGGGGGCACGACGACTACCATACCGCGTTGCACGAGATGGGCCACGCCCTGCACTTCGGGCTCACGGATCCCGCGCTCCATCCGGTCTTCCGCCGTCTGGGGGACGCCTCCCTGACCGAGGGCTGGGCGTTCGTGCTGGACCTGCTGTTCCTGAACGGGGAGTTCCGTCGGACGATGATCAAGGACCCGGCCTTCGTCCGGTTCTTCGCGCTCTCCCAGCTCTGGATGCTCCGCCGCTACGCGGGGAAGATCGACTACGAGTCGCGCTTCTTCCGCAACCCCCTCGACCCCAGGTCCCGGGCGGACTACGTGCGCTCGCTCGCCCGCACGACCCTCGTCCGCCCCGACGAGGAGGGGCACATGGGCGACCGCTGGCGCTCCGACATCGACCCCTGGATGTACACGGCGGCCTACCTTCGGGCCTGGATGTTCGCCGGCGCCTTCACCGAGCTCCTCGAGGAGAGGTGGGGCCTCCGTTGGTGGGCGCACAAGGGATCCGGAGAGTTCCTCGCTCGCCTGTGGGCCCGGGGGCAGTATCCCACCGTGGAGGACCTGTTGGAGGAGTTCGGCCTGGGCGAGCTTTCGCTTGCACCCCTCGAGAGGCTCCTGCGCCGGTCCCTCGAGGCGTGAGCCGGTCCCCGGGCCAAGGACGGCAGGGGCCGATCGTCCGATAACGGGGGTGGTCCCCGGGCTCCCGGGTGAGCGAAAGTGGCAAGAAGGGGGGGCCGAGTAGTTCGACTCCCGGACATGAGCCCCACCACCTCGGGTCCTCGCTGCGGTTCTTGCGGCGGGTCGAACAAGCCCTCGGCCAAGTTCTGCCGCTCGTGCGGCAAGCCCTTGCCGCCCGAGGGAGGTTCCCGTCCGTCGGCCTCTCCGTCCCCGGCGTCGGGCCCCTCGAACCCATCGGCACCCGCGCCCTCTCACGGTGCACAGCCGGCGGCTCTCCCGACGACGGAGCCTCGCTCCCCCGCCGGGGACACCCCCACCCTAAGCCCCGCTGCCCGGTCGGCCGAGACCACTGGTGGTCGAGCTGGTGAGCTGGAAGTGAGGGCCCGCGAGGTGGCGGCCCGTGAGGTCGAACTGGCGACCCTGCGCGTATCTCTGGCGGACCGGGCGAGCTCCCTCGACCTTCGCGAGAAGAAGCTGACCGAGGAGCGGACCGCGCTCTACACCCAGTCGCAGGAGATCGAGTCCAACCGGTTGAAGCTCGAGGAGGAGCGCAGTGCGCTCTCCGAGCAACGCTCCGCCCTCGAGCAACGCTCCGAAGAGGTCGAGAAGGCGGAGGCGGAGCATGCCCGCCGGGTCGAGACCCTCACGCGTCGCGAGGGGGAGCTCGAAGGCCGCGAGGCCGAAGTGGGGCGCCGAAGCGAGGAGCTGCAACGCCTTTCGGCTGCCCTGGACCACCGCGAGGCCGACCTGCGCCGCCGAGAGATCGCCTCGGCCCTCCCGGGGGGCGCACCCCCGGCTCCATCCACCCCCGTATCGACCTATCCGACGCCCTCGGCGGCCTACGCCTCCCCCCCTCCCGCGGGAGTCTCAGCTCCCCCTCCTCCCCTCTACCCCTCCCGGGCGTACCCTGGAGCCCCCCAGCCGCTCGCTCCGCCCCCCTCCGCGACACCCCCCCCACCTCCTCCACCATCGGCCCCGCCCTCCACCACCATCCCCCTCTCCCCACCGCCGCCCGTTCCTCCGGCCCCGGTCCCGACCTCGGCGCCGGCCGCGCCTGTATGCACCAAGTGCGGGAACACTGGCCGTCGCGGACAGAAGTTCTGCATGCGGTGCGGGACGCGCATGCCGGGGGCCTAGCTCCCTGCCGACGAGGGCCGAACCCCTCTTTCGCCTCGAGCGAGGCATGAAATACGGCCGTAACCCACGGCCCGTCCTGGAGGTCATCCACCTTGGGTAAGGCGTCGGTCCAGGCGGAGTGGCAGCCCCTCAAGCGCGTCGTCGTGCGCCGGCCGGGGATGGAGGCCTTCTTCGGACTTCTGGAGCCCTTCTCCTCCCTCTACGAGCGGGTCTTCTCGCTCGAGAAGGCCCGACGGGAGCACGACGAGCTCGTCGAGACCCTCCGACGAGGCTTCGGGGTCCACGTCCAGTACCTGGACGAGATCCTCCTGGAGGCCGCCGGGCGGGACCCCGAGGTGTACCACGAGCTCGTCGACCGCGCGCTTGCGACGATGCAGTTCGCGGGAGCGGGGGCCCGCAGGGCGCGCAAGGAGTTCGCTCAGAACCTCCAGTTCTTGGACCGAGAGCAACTGGTCCAGGTCCTGGCCCTGGCTCCGATGATCTCCTTCGTCAAGAAGAAGGGCGCGCGCAGCATCCTCCCGTTCACCACCCTGCGCGTGCCCCTCACGAACCTCTTCTTCATGCGCGACCAGCAGGCGGTGACCGACCGGGGGATCGTCCTCGCCCGGCTGGCCAAGCCGCAGCGGCGGCGGGAGACGGAGATCACCTCCTTCGCCTGGAGGGCCCTGGGCGAGCCTCCCATCCTCCAGATCAAGCGCGGGACCTTCGAAGGGGGGGACTTCCTCCCCGCGGGGGACTTCGCCCTCCTCGGCACCGGGGACCGGTCGAGCCCCGCCGCGATCCAGGAGATCCTGTCGGCGGGCGTCGGGTTCGTGGAGGTGGGCGTCGTCCACCAGCCGCGCCATCCGCTCCTGGATGCGCCGGACCCGATGGTCAACATGCACCTGGACACGTACATGAACTTCGCCGGCGAGCGCGTCGCCGTCGGGTACCCGGACATGCTCCGGGTGGCCCGGGTCGACGTCTACCGACGCACCGAAGGCGGGAGGTACCGCCTCGTCCGCAAGACCCGTCTGCTGCGCTACCTCGAGGTCGACCACCGCTTCCAGGTGGTCCCGATCACGACGCTCGAACAGCTCTGCTACGCGACGAACTTCCTCACCGTCCGCAACCGGCGGATCCTGGTCCCGGACGTCGCGCGCAACGCCGAGAAGGTCCTCGCGAACCTCCGGCGCGCGGCCGAGGCGAACCCCGCCAGGTACCACCGTCTCTACCTCAGGGCAAGCGTCGACTTCGGGGAGCTGCGGAGCACGGGGGCCTTCTTCCCGCACAAGCCGCTCGCCCGCGAAGTGGGGATCGAGGCGACGCAGGTGCCGCTCGCGAACCTCACCGGGGCCTTTGGCGGGGCGCACTGTCTGACGTGCGTCCTCGAGCGCAGCTAGAGCGGGGCGAGCGACGGGACCCCCCGAGCGGTCCGTCCCGCCCTTCTCGGAGATCCTTCTCCTGCTCCTCCCCTTGTCGCAGGGGGAGGCCAGACCGTGGTCCCGCGTGTCCGGAGGCACTCTTGATATGCCCCGCTCGGATGAAGACGAATGGCCCTGGCCAGGAGGTCTCCGGAGATGGTCGTGCACTTCGAACGATGCCCGCTCCCGGAGGCCTCGTGATCTCTCCGCCCTCCTAGGCCGCTTCTCCGGGCCCGTCGCCCCGTTCGTTGTGTGGCTGCTGCTCTCCGGAGCCGCCTGGGCCCTGGCCGCCCACCATGCCCAACACCCCCTACCTAGACAAGAGCGTCCAGTGGCGACTGCAGACCGGCAACCTTGCGTTCCACGAGCTGCGCTACCGTGAGGTCGCGAAGGCGATCCTCGAATCCGGGCTCGCGACCGACGTGGTCTCGAAGATCGGCTCGGGAAAGGAGGCCGACGTGTACTTCGGCCACCTCGGGAGCCGCCGGGTGGCGATCAAGGTCTACCGGTACTACCGGACCTCCCACCAGGGCATGGGCCCGGTCAAGGCCGAGGGGCTGGGCCAGGTCGCTTCCCGGGAGTTCGAGCTCCTCTCCTACGCCTACGTCGGCGGGGTCTCGGTCCCGGAGCCGATCGAACGCGACGAACAGATGCTCAGCATGGCCTACCTGGGTACGCAAGAGGGCCCTGCGCCCCGGCTCAAGGACGTGCGCCTGGAGGCCCCGGGCCCTTTCCTCGACGAGGTCCTTCGAGCGGTGGAGCGTCTCGCCGCGGCGGGGATCGTGCACACCGACCTTTCTCCGTTCAACATCCTGGTCCACGAGGGTCATCCGTGGCTCATCGACTTCGCGGACGCGCTGCGCGTCGACCGGCTCGGGCAGTCGCCCTGGGAGAGGCTCACGCTCGCCCAGGGCGCGCTCGAACGCGGCCTGGGGAGCCTTTCGCGTCACTTCGCCCGCTACGGGCTCCAACTGGAGCCCCAGCCGCTGGTCCGACGGATCGTGGACCGCCTCGACCGCTTCGGGCTGATGCGGTAGGCGCTCAGCGCGGGGGAAGGACCGGGTGGCGGTGCCCGAGCTCGAGGAGCTCGGGGGGCGTGAGGTCCAGGCAGCCGACGAGCCGGACCACGACCGAGGGTCGGGCCCGCGCCCGACGACCCATGCGCGACTCGATCGCGCCCAGGAGGAAGTGCTTCTGGGAGGGCGAGAGCGTGTGGAGGGGCTCCAACGTCCCCATCTGCACGGCGAGCTGGACCCCTTGGGCCAGGTCCGGGCGGTGCGCCCGCTGGAGCTCGGGGAGCAGCTCCCGCTTGAGGTAGATGATCGCCTCGCGTTCTTGAGGAGGAGAAGGGGCAGATGGGCGGTGAGGCGAGCGTGTCCGAGATGCCGCTTCCTGCGGCGTAGGCGGGCTGCCCATCTATCTGTCGAGGACCGGGATCCTCAAGGTAGAGAATCCGGAGGTCGCTACTTAAGGCGCGCGTCGCCGGAGGGACATCACGCCGTCGCGGGAACGCCCGGGGCCCCCGGAGGCATCGGGGCCATTCCTCCGGCGGGCTTCACCCCGGCGCGCGCCATGTCGTCGCGGCACTCCTGCAGGCAGCCGGCGGGCTCCTTGTAGTAGAACGCCACGAGCCGGCCCACGTCGCGGTGCGTGAACGGCTTCAGCCGCGTCGCCTGGGACTCCTTCCAGCGCATGAACTCGAGGATCTCCACGCGTCGGCGGACCTCGCGCTCCATCTCCTTCATCGTCCAGTTCTTGAGCACGGCGACCTGCTCGTAGACGTAGGAGTGCCCGCTGTAGAGGAAGGTGTCGTCGGGCGCGTTCCAGGTGTAGACGGCGTTGGTGATGAGCTCGTTCGTCTCCGGGTCGAGACCGACGATCTCGGTCAGGCTCTGGACGCGCCGGGTCATCTTCGTCCCGACCTTCACCTGCTTCTGGAGCAGGACCAGGTGCAGCGCCGCGACGAGCGAGCGCGGGAGGGAGATGGGGGGGTTCTCCATCCGGTGGACCATCGCGCTCACGGATTCGGCGTGGAACGTCGTGTAGCAGGTCTTGCCGGTGGCCATCGCCTGGAAGACGATGAACGCCTCGGCCCCTCGCACTTCTCCGACCATCAGGTACTGGGGGCGCTGGCGGAGCGCGGCCGCCAGAAGGTCGAACATGTCGATCTCCCCGGGGGCCTTGCCCGTGAGGACGTTCTTCATCCCGAACCCGCTCCGCGTGAGCGAGGGGATCCAGTTCTCGTGCGGGAGGTTCAGCTCGCGCGTATCCTCGATGGAGACGATCTTCATCTGCGGGGGGATGAAGAGGAGCACGGCGTTCAGCGTCGTGGTCTTCCCCGAGGCCGTGCCTCCGCAGACCATCATCGAGCGGCCGTTCTCGATGGCCACCCAGAGGTAGGCCATCATCTCGGTGCTCATGGTCTTGAACTTCATCAGGTCCACCGGGGTGAACGGGTTGTCCCGGAACCGCCGGATGGTGAAGGTCGAGCCCTTCTTCGTGACGTGGACCCCGAGCGTCGCCTGGAGACGGCTGCCGTCGGGGACCGTCGCGTCCAGGACGGGGCTCGCGATCGAGATGTGCTTCCCCGAGCGCTGGGCGAGCCAGATGACGAACGCGTCCAGCTCCGACTCGTTCGTGAACTTCATGTTCGAGCGGATCGACTGGTGCTTGCGGTGGTAGATGTAGATGGGGACGCCGACCCCATCGCACGAGATATCCTCGACCTCGGTGTCCGTCATCGGGACGTCGACCAGACCGTACCCGATGAAGTCCCTCTCGAGGTAGTAGAGCACGCGGCCCTTGGTGACCGGCGCCGGGGAGAGCTCCCACTCCCGGAGCAGGTTGTCCACCATCCGCCGCATCTCCCGCCGCTTGGTCTGCGGGTCGACCTCGGGCAGCGGCTGGAAACGGTCGATGAGGGCCACCTTGAGACGGGTCAGGAGCTCCTCCTCGACCGGGGTCAGGGGAGGCTCGATGACCTCGTACATGTATTCGTTCCGGGCGTTGTTGAACGTGATCCGGACGTAGGCGTAGGGCTCACGGATGGGGTAGGTCTCGATCTCCGTCGTGTCCGCGTCAGGGAGCGCGGGCTTGGGGGTCGGGACGGAACCGCTCGTTGCGTAGGTGAGCTGCGCCATCTTCACCTGGCGCGGGAACGACTTGTCGCCTCGGTTGAGGGTCGAGGAGACCTTCAGGTGCAGCGGGAAGAAGATCTTCTTCCGCCGCTCGACGGTGGGGACGTTCGCCGAGGGTCGCACCGCCGGCGCGTCCGACTTTCCCTTTCTCCGGGACCCGCTTGCGCTCATCGTTGCACCTTCTCCTTCTCGCTCAGGACGGGAGCACCACCGGGGGCACGACGAAGCGCATGAAGGCCCACCCTACCGCGAGCATGATCCCCCCGTGCATCATTCCCTCGGAGATCCGGCCCGAGTGGATGACGCCCGCCATCATCCCGTCGCCGACCGCGTGGACGATGACGGCCGCGAGGAAGGCCAGGAACACGGCCGGGATGAACTGAATGGAGATGCCCACGCCCGCCCCCGCCGCGCTGGCGCTGGAGGACTGGAGCCCGGCCCCCGCCGTGACCATCTGGGGAAGGAAGGTGGTGGCCATGATGATGATCGTGGCCAGGAACACTCCGAAGGAGATGTAAATCACCGTCAGGTAGGTCAGCATCGTGATCTTCCGCTGCTCCTCGTTGAGCTGCGTCTCGCGGGTGTCGTGGGCGACCATGGTGAGCACGTCCGCGACGTTGCCTCCCGCTTCGTTGGCCTTGATGATGATCGAGACCACACGCCGCGTGAGCGGGGTGTCGATGCGCTCCTGGAAGAGCGTCAGGGCGTGGGCGACGGGAACCCCCCACTCCAGCTGGCTCGCCATCCGCTTGATCTCGTCCGTCAGGCGGCCGTAGCGGCCCTTGCTCGCGACGATGATGGCCTCAGGCAGGGTCATGCCGAACCGGCCGGCCTCGGCCACATCACGGAGGAAGTCCGGGAGCCGGGCCTCGATGTCGGCCGTGATCCGGGCCTGGCGGTCCGCCATGATCCCGTAGGGCAGCAGGATCGCGAGCCCTCCGATCACGAGCCAGTCGATGAAGGCGTTCACGTGGAACGTGGCGCCCGGCTGGTCCTCTCCCGGGGCCAGCGTGAGCGCGCTCGCTCCCGCCCCGGCGGCGATCGCGAGACCGATGCAGAGGGCGAAAGCGGCGATGCCGATGTACAGGATGTAGATCGTCCGGAACCCGACGGCGGCCTTCCGTGACGTCTTGGCGGTCAGGACCGGGACCACCGATCCCGTGGCCTTCGACACGCTCTTGGGCGCGCTGTGGCCCGCCGCGGGCGCCTGGATCTTCACGTTCGCGGTCGCCATGTCACTTCCCCTCGTTCGCTGCCAGATACATGATCGTGATGAATCCGAACTGACCGAGCGGGATCATGATCCCGACGATCGCCCAGAGGAAGGTGAGCACCTGCTGGCCGTAGTTCCCCACGACCGCGAAGATCGAGAGCATGATGACCAGGAACAGGGGGAACGCGACGATCGTGGTCACGAAGATCTCCGCCAGGAGTCCCATGCTCTCGACGCGCTTCAGCAGGTCGAGCTTGTTCTCCCGCTCGTACTGCTCGGCCTTGAGCAGGAAGTAAGGTTTGAGCAGCCCCCCGCTGGTGGCGGTGGTGACGACGCCCTGCAGGAAGTCCTGGAACCGCTTGGAGGGCGTGCGGTTCGCGCCCTGCTTGATGGCCGTCAGGATATCGATCCCGAGCAGCTCGGTGTCGCGGGTGATCCAGGCGGCCTCCTCGGCCACCTGTCCGTAGATCTTCTGCTCCCCGAGCTCCTTGAAGATCGCATCGATGTTGACATCGGCCGACGCCATCGCCGAGACGAAGCTCATGGCGGCCGAGATCTTCGCATCGATCTTCTTCGCCCGTGACTTCGACCGGCTGTGCGGGGCCGATTTCAGGACGACGGGGATGACCGCGACCATGATGAGCGCGACCACTATCGCGATGACGATCGCCAGGATCCAGGAGCCCGCCAGGACCCCGAGGACGAGGACCACGACCCCGGCGAGCACGAGGGCCGCCGGAAGGAGCACGATCCACTGCAGGAACATCACGTAGGCCTGGTACTCGTCGGCGCGGATGCGCATGTGCGCCCGGGGGAGCTCCTCTTCGAGGAGCGGGTCCGGGTGCCCGCGCACCCGGTCCTTGAACATCCGCCAGGCGGCGGCCTGTAGCGAGGAGAGCCCCGCGAAGTCCGGCTGCGTCCCCTTCTTCAGGCGGACGGCGCGGTGGACCCGCTCGTCGACCTTGACGACCTGGGCGTGCGTCCGGTAGAGCGTCTTCCGTTCCTGCTCCATCCGGTGGAAGGTGTCGATCGATTCGGGGCTCATCTACGCAGCCACCTCCGGTCGGTAGCCGATCTGGGTCATGACCTCGGTCGCGTCCCGGTAGTAGCTCGTGACCATCTTCCAGATCTGGCGGTGGTCAGTCATCTTCTGCTCGACCAGATACTTCACCACCGCGACGCGGCGCTGGAACTCCGCGTCCATCTCCTCGTGGGTGAGGTTCTTCAGTTCCATCAGGTTGTCGAAAAGGAACGAGTGTCCCTTGAAGTTGAACGCGTCCTTCGAGGGGTCCCACTCGTAGACCGTGTTGGTGATGAGCTCGTTGGTCTCGGGCTCGAACCCGACGATCTCCAGGATCTGCTTGATCCTCCGCACGACGGAGTCGCCGACGCGCCCCTGGTACTGGATGATCACCGTGTTCAGCGCCGCCAGGAGGATGCGCGGGGTGTTGATCGGGGGGTTCTCCAGGCGGTTCACCATGCTCTTGACGCTGTCCGCGTGCATGGTCGAGTAGGTGCAGTGCCCCGTGGCCATCGCCTGGAACATCGTGTAGGTCTCCTTGCCTCGGACCTCTCCCACGATGATGTAGTTCGGGCGCTGACGCAGCGCTGCACGCACGAGGTCGAACATGTCGACCTCCCCCGCGGCCTTGCCGTCGGGCCCACGGTCCCCGGAGCCGCTCCGCGTGGCTCCCGGGATCCAGTTCTCGTGGGGCAGGTTGACCTCGCGGGTGTCCTCGAGCGAGACGATCTTCGCGGTCGGGGGGATGAAGAGCGCCGTCGCATTGAGCGTGGAGGTCTTCCCCGAGGCCGGCCCGCCGCAGATGATCATGGACTGCTGGTTCTCGGCCGCGAGCCAGAGGTATGCGACCATCTCGGGGTTCGCCGTCCCCGCGAGGACCAGGTCGACCGGTGTCCAGGGCTTCTCCTTGAACCGCCGGATGGTGAAACTTCCACCGCGGGTGGTGACCTCGCGGGCGTAGGTGGCCTGGACACGGTGCCCTTCCGGGGTCGTGCCGTCGAGGATGGGAGCGGAGCGCGACACCTGCTTGCCGCAGCGCTGTCCCAAGCTCACGACGAAGCTGTTGAGCTGGTCCTCGTCGTCGAACTTGACGTTCGACTTCACGCTCTCGTACTTCTTGTGGAAGACGTAGAGGGGGATGTCGACCCCATCGCAGGAGATATCCTCCAGCGCCTCGTCGGCCATCAGGACGTCGACGGGACCGTATCCGACGAAGTCCCGGATGATGTAGTAGGTGATCCGCTCCAGGGAGAGCGGGGAGAGGGAGACCGACCGGGTCTTGAGGTAGTTCTCGACGGTCTGGCGAAGATGGGCCCGCTTGTCGGCGGAGGACATCTTCGTCCCTTCGGAACCCAGGAGCTTGTCCAGGGTCTCCTTCAGGTGCTTCAGGATCGACTTCTCGTTGCCCGTGAGCTGGGGTTCGATGACCTCGTAGAGGTATTCCTTCGTGCGGTCGTTGTAGGTGACCCTCGCGAAGGAGTACGGCGGCTGGACCCCGACGAGCTCGATCTGGCGCGCCGCCTTCTCGGGGAGAGGCGGGATCGCGGTGATGTAGGTCCCCGCCAGGTCGCTCTCTTTCGCGTTCTCGCCGGAAGCCGGCTGGATCTCGGTCCCGGGGCCCATGGGGGAGGGCTTGGCCCTGAGCTTCCCCTTGGGGACTCGGACGACGTAGGCGCCCTGGTGATTCGACTGTGCACTGGCCATGTTCGTTCTCCTCTGCCCTTCGGTCTACGTCGGGTTACCGATACCCATGGCGACGCTGAAGCTGACGATGGTGAGCGAGAAATCCACGGAGGGTGGGAAGTAGGCGTGCATCTGATAGATCTGGTTGAACCCCACGTTCGTCGGACACGACGCGGGCGAGTACTGGACGGGCTCCCCGATGCTCTTGAGCCCCGCCCCGAGGTAGCTCTGCCACGCGCAGGGGTAGTAGGTGCTGAAGGAGACGTTCACCGCGGTCGAGCCCGCGTCGTAGGTCGTCTCGCCGATGTAGGTCACGTAGATCTCGTTCGTCCCCGTGGACTGCAGGCGGGTCGAGTTCCCGTACATCGCGTAGAAGGTCATCGAGAGCGCCACCTGGCTACCCTGGGGCGTCACTTCGATGCTCGGCTGGTAGAGGAGGGTCTGCTGGTTGCCTCCCTGGTCCTGGAAGAGCCCCCCCATCGTGACCACGTAGGTGACGGGCGTGTAGTACCGGTCGGGGAGGTTCATGACCACCTCTCCTGGGGAGAAGTTCTGGTACAGGTTCCCCATCGGGGTCGAAGGACCGATCACGGTATCGTTGAAAGTGACGTTGGTGTAGAGCTGGGGAAGCGTCTCGAACGCGAGCGTCCCCTGCGTCGGAGAGGCGAAGATCGGGATCCCTCCGGACTGCATGGTCACCGGGGAGGAGCAGGTACGGGGCCCGCTTCCCTGGTAGAGCGCGAGCAGGTCCATGCACTGCTTGACCTGCCCGAGCTGGGCCGACACCTCGTTCGCCAGCATCGCCTCGTTGTCGGTCATCCAGATCGGAAGGAACTGGGTCAGGAAGAGCCCGAAGAGCGTCATGAACACCAGGAGCGCGAGCAGCGTGCCGATGACCGCCGCGACCCCGCGTTGGCCGCGCTGGAACCGGCGCCCCCGCATCCGCCGCAGGCTCCGTCGGGGGATGGGGCTATCTCGACTCCGCATCGGTGAACAACCCTCCGGGTGCACCACCCGATGGGCGTATGGAAGTACCTCGAAGGGCGTCTTAAACCCTCCCCTGGGGAGCCGTCGGCACGCCCACGGGGTTCCAAAGCATTAAACCCTCGGTCCACTCGGCGGCCGAGCATGCCCGTCCAGGAGATTTCCCTCGTGGTGGCGAACCGCCCCGGCGCCCTCCGGAACGTCGCCCACGTCCTCGCGGAGGGGCGCATCAATGTCTCTGCGCTCTCCGTCGCCTCCCAGGGCAACCGGAGCTTCTGCCGGCTCGTCGTGAGCGACACGGAGAACGCCCTCTGGAGGCTCCGGAAGGCCGGCCACAAGGTGGACGCGACCGACCTGCTCATCGTCCGGATCGAGGACCGGAGCGGGGCCCTGCTCCGTGTGCTGGACGTCCTCGCCGCGAAGAAGCTCAACGTCCTCGCGGCCTGCATCCTCGTCACCCGTGCTCAACAGAAGGTCCTCGTGGGCCTCGCCGTCTCCAACCCCGGACGGGCTCGGAAGATCCTCTCGGAGAGCGGCTTCCTCGAGGCGGGCGCGGAGGACCTGGTCACCAACGCCGACCTGGTCGCAGGCACGCCCTCCGAGATCCCCGGGGAGTCCGTCGGTCTCCTCCTCTGACCTCGCTCCCAGCCGGAACTTCGGACTCCCGCCCATAAGCGGGCACCGCTGGCGGCGGCCGAGGGGAGGAGCCCTACGACGAGCCGCTCCCGCTCCCCGCGTGCGGGGGCGTGTGCGTCCCCGTCGTCCGGTGCGTGTCTTTCGCTCCACCGAGCGACGGACCGTGCTCCGTCCGGGGGGCCCCAACCCCGTGGGCTCCCCCACGGATCGTCTCCTCGCGCTCCAAGATGGCGCGCGCCTCCTCCATCTGCCGGCGATAGGTGGCGCGGTCGCTCTCGCGCACCGCCTTCCTGAGGCCCGCCAAGGCCTTCTCCAGGCGGTCGAAGAGCGCCTCGGAGGAAGGGTTGAGCGTCTGGATGTCGTAGGAGAGTTCGGGGTTCTCGGACGCGACGATCTGGGCCACTTCGGCCTGCCGGAAGAAGCTCGTCGGGGCCGACCGGTACAGCTCCCCCGCCGGACGGGGCTCGCTCGCCAGGGCCCCTCCGAAGAGGAGGCTCACGATGTGGGGGAGGGCGAGGGTCTCGGCCATCAGTCCGTCGTGCCGCTCGAGGGGAAGCTCCGAGATCGTCAGCGAGCTCGAGGCGAAGAGCTGGGTCGCTCGGAGGTTCGCCCGGGGGTCGCCGCAGTCGAGGACCAGGAGGTTGCGCCCGGAGAGCGTCCGGGCGGAAGGGCCGAAGAGCGGATGGACCGAGGTCAGGTGGAACCCCAGCCCGACCCCGCGCCGGACCCAAGGGAGGATGGGCTGTTTGACCGACAGGATGTCAAAGATGACGCCCTCGGCCTCCGTCTTCAGCAGCTCCCGGTAGACCGCGGGGGCGCTCCTCATCGGTGTCGCGACCACGACCACGTCCGCGTCCTGAGCGGCGCGCTCGAGGTCGGTGTGGACCGTGTAGCCGCTGGCGCGCTCGGGGTCGGCCCGGGGGTCGACGACCCCGACCCGGTGGCCACCCGCGCGGAAGAACTCGCGCATCCACGCTCCCATCGCCCCGCATCCCCCTACGACCAGGATGTCGGTGGCCCGGGCGGGGGTGACCACGGTCTCCCCCAGGCGTTCCTGCACGCGGACCGCCTCTTCGATCAGCCATCGGGCGAGGGTCTCGGCCCGCTCCGGGGGTACCTCCACCCGGGACAGCTCCTCCCGCCAGCGGTCCAGCACCCCTCTCTCGGCGGTGTAGTCGCGCACGGGCAGCCCGGCGGCCCGCTTGGCCTCCCCGATCCTCCGGGCGATGGCGAGGCGGCGCTCGACCGCGAGCCGGATCTCCGCATCGGTCTTGGCAAGGGCGGCGCGGAGCTCGACCAGGTCCGGTTCCGGCATCGGTCGGAAAGGAGGGTCACCAGGCTTTCAAGGATGGGGAGGGATCCTCCCTCGTCGCCGGATGAAGGTCGTTGAGGTCCGACGCCACAGCGTGCGGGACAAGCCCGAACCGGACCTCTCGCCGGCGGGAAGGGCGCTCGCCCGGGAGGTCGGTGGCCGTGTCGGCCCCTTCCAGAGATGCGTCTCCAGCCCGGTCCCGAGGGCCGTGCAGACGGCCGAGGCCATGGGATTCCCCCCGACGGAGCTCGACCCCCTGTGGGGCACGATCTCTGAAACGGTCGTCCAGGAGATCGGCTGGCCCGCGCCGTTCTGGCGCGTGAAGGCTGCGGTCCTCCACGACGGCCCCTCGGCCCGCTTTGGGGACCTTCTCCTCGGGTCCGTGCGCTCCCAGCTCGCCCAGGTCCAAGACCGGGGGGCCCTCCTGATCACGACGCACGGGGGGTTCCCCGAGCTTCTCGCGGTCCGCGCCCTCCCGCAGCTCGACCCCCGTCCGTGGGGTGGGGTCCTTCGCTGCATGGAGGGTGTCCGCCTCTCCTTCCAGGGCGGCACCCCTCATCGAATCGAGATCCTCCGGGTCCCTGAGGAGAGAACTCGGATCTGAGCCCGGGGAACCCCCTCACAACTTTCATACATCGCGGGCGATGGCGGCCCCTCGCGCGGACATAGTGTAGTGGTTAGCACGCAAGCTTCCCAAGCTTGCTACCCGGGTTCGAATCCCGGTGTCCGCATTACGATTTTCG
>JAKAAX010000047.1 GCA_021802125.1 Thermoplasmata archaeon
AGGGATGGGGCGGTCTCCGAGGAGCCGGACCATGCGTGGGGGACCGGGCGGACGCCTTAACCCCGTCGATGAGCCCGCGCGAACTCGCTCACGCGTGAACGGTCCCTCCCGCGCTCCCGGCGGGGGGAGCGCTCGACCGTAACAGGGGGGGCGGTCCGACTGACGTTCAAATACCCACTGGGATTGCGCCGGGCGATGGCGTTCTCCGACGAGGACGACGGGCAGCGTCCGCGCCGTCGTTCCCGCAAGTCCTCCGACCCCGCGGAGTCCCCCTGGCCGCGCAAGGACCAGCCCCTCTCCTGGGCGATGCTCCCCCCCGAGGAGGCCGAAGGAGAGGAAGGGGCCACAGCCCCCGAGAACTCTACCGCCGCAGGGTCCCCCTCGGCCGCGGGGGCGGAGGCGGCCGCCGCTCCTTCCCCCGAGGACTGGCGGTCCCGCTATCAGTACCTTCTCGCCGAGTTCGACAACTACCGTCGTCGGGTCCAGAAGGAGAGCGAGAGCGCGGTGGCCGCCGCCCGCGGCCACGTCCTACTGAAGGTCCTTGGCCTCCACGAGGGCATCGAGCACGCCCTGGAGAAGCTCCCGCCGGACGCCAAGCCCCTGCGCGAGGGACTCTCCATGGTCCTGCGGAACATGGACAGCGTTCTCCGGGAGGAAGGGGTCGAGCCCGTCGCCAGCGAGGGGGCCCGGTTCCAGCCGGACCTCCACGAGGCCGTCGGACAGGCCCCGGCGTCGACCAAAGCCCCGGAGGGGACCGTGGCCGTCGTGGTCCAGCAGGGCTACAAGGGCCCCACGGGTCTGCTCCGCCCGGCAAAGGTCCTGGTCGCCGCCTCTCCCGCCCAGGAGCCGTCCCGGGCCTCGAAGGCCTAGTCGCGACCCCCACCGAATAGCTTCAAGTTCCCTAGAGGGGGACCGGTCCGTGGTTATGGCCGAGCGTTCCAGCGAGCTGAGCGGGTTCTACAAGAAGAGCGCAGAGGAGCGCCGCAAGGCCGTGCGCGAGTTCGCCGGCCTCGAGGAAGAGGCCGCGAAGGCCTGGCTGCCCCCCCCCGGGGTGGACAGCGCGGTGCTGGAGCGGATGATCGAGAACGTGATCGGCACGTTCCCCCTCCCCCTGGGGGTCGCGACCAACTTCCGGGTCAACGGGAAGGACTACCTCGTGCCGATGGCGCTCGAGGAGCCCTCCGTCGTCGCCGCCGCGAGCCATGCGGCGAAGATCGCCCGCGCCAAGGGAGGCTTCCACGCCCAGACGAGCACCCCGGTCATGATCGGGCAGATCTCGCTCCTGGACGTCCCGGACCCGCACGCCGCGCGGCACCGCATCCTGGCCGCCCAGTCGGACCTCCTCGCGCTCGCGAACGCGAAGGACCCGCTCCTCAACAAGGTCGGAGGAGGGGCCCGCGAGCTCGAGGTGCGGCTCGTCCCGACCCCGCGGGGCACGATCCTGATCGTCCACCTCCACGTCGATGTCCGCGACGCCATGGGCGCGAACGCCGTCAACACGATGGCCGAGGCCCTCGCTCCGGAGCTCGCGAAGCTCTCCGGAGGTCGCCGGAACCTGCGGATCCTCTCGAACCTCGCCATCCACCGCGTCGCCCGCGCCTGGGCGATCTTCCCGAAGGAGGAGCTCGCGGGGGAGGGCGCCGCCGGGCCCCAGGTCGTCGAAGGCGTTCTGGACGCCTGGAACTTCGCCGCCCACGACCCGTTCCGGTGCGCCACGCACAACAAGGGGATCATGAACGGGATCTCCGCGGTCGCCATCGCCACCGGGAACGACTTCCGTGCGCTGGAGGCGGGAGCCCACTCTTTCGCGGCCTGGAAGGCCCGCGAGGGCGGAGTCATCGCCCCCCTCACGACCTACGAGAAGAACCCCGACGGGGACCTCGTGGGGACGATCGAGGTGCCGATGGCGGTCGGCCTGGTGGGCGGCGCGACCGCGGTCCACCCCACCGCGAAGCTCGACGTCCGGCTCCTGGGGGTCAAGAGCGCGAGCGAGCTGGCCGAGGTGATGGCCTCGGTGGGGCTCGCGCAGAACTTCGCCGCGCTCCGCGCGCTCGCCAACGAGGGGATCCAGAAGGGCCACATGGCGCTCCACGCGCGCAACGTCGCGGTCATGGTCGGTGCGACCGGCCCTGAGGTCGACGAGCTCGCACGGCGCCTGGCCGAGGAGCACGCGGTGCGACAGGACCGCGCGAAGGAGATCCTCGCGCAGATGCGCTCGAAGGCGCCCCAAGGATGACGAGCGGGACCGTCGGGGTCCTTGCCCTGCAGGGGGACGTCCCCGAGCACACGGAGGTCGCCGCCTCGATCGTCGGCCCCGACCACGTCCGGCCGGTCCGGACCCCGAAGGACCTTGCCGCGGTGGACGCGGTCCTGCTTCCGGGGGGCGAGAGCACGACGCTCTCCCGCCTCCTGGACCATGCCGCACTGCGGGAGCCGCTCCTCGAGCGGACCCGCCATGGCCTCCCGATCATGGCCACCTGCGCGGGGCTCATCCTCCTCGCCCGGGAGCTCGAGCCCTCTCCCCACGGCCGGGACCCGCAGACCCTCGGGGTCCTGGACGTCAAGGTGCGACGGAACGACTACGGTCGCCAGGTGGACTCCTTCGAGACGAAGCTCGAGGTCGAGGGGCTCGGCAAGGACGTGCCCGCCGCGTTCATCCGCGCGCCCAGGATCTTGAGCGTGGGTCCCGGGGTCCGGGTCCTGGCCCGGGTCCGCGAGGATCCGGTGCTGGTGCGCGAAGGACACCTATGGGGGCTCACCTTCCACCCTGAGGTCACCGGGGACCCGCGGCTCCACCGGTACTTCCTCACCGAGTCCGGGGTCCTTCGACCGTAGGCGTACCCTACTGGAAACGGCCCTGTCCCTCGGGGGCCCACGTTCGGGGCCCGCATCCGACGAGTTCCGGATCCCGAGCCGCGCCCCGACGTTCGGTCGCGCGCTCGCTCGGACCATCTGACCGCCCCGAGCCCCGGTGAGGGCCGGAACAGCCGCCCGCGGGTCTCCGCCCCCCAACCTGTACGGTTCGCAATGCGAGCCCCTTCACGATAGGGATCTTGGGGGGCCGAGCGCGCCGACAGCGCATCCATATACCGGCCAAGGATGGATGAGTGAGCTTCGCATGCCGGAACCGGTCACGGAACCCGGTGCATCTTCGACCCGCGACGACCACGACCTGTCCATGGCCTCCACCAAGGGGGACGCGGGACCCGCTCCTCGTCAGCCCAGGTGGGTGCACGCGCTGGGGGTGGGCCTTCTCGTGCTGGTCCTCCTCGTTGCAGTCCCTTCGGGAGCCCTGGGTGCTCCCGTCGGTGTCCACACTTCCACGGTCCCAGGGGGCTACGCCCCGCTGGCCAATGGGGCCGGGCCGCTGCCCCTCGGAGCTCAGGCTATCTCGGCGGTCGCCGCGACGACCCCCTTCACGTTCAACGTGGAGATCAACATCCCCACCACCCCGGCAGAACAGGCGTTCCAGACCGGGCTCCTGACCCCCGGCTCTCCCTACTACCACCAGTTCACCCCGCGGGGGTACGCCTTCGTGAACGCGTGGGGACCCTCTCCCTCTACCGTCTCGGCCCTTCGCGCCTACTTCCAATCCTACGGGCTCCAGGTCACCCAACTGGACCAACTGGGCCTGATCTACGGAGTGAGCGGGACCACCGCACAGGTCGACGCGGCGCTCCACACCCAGCTCTGGCACTACGATGCCCCCGGAGCCACCGGGGTCGCGCCCGACACCGTCCCCTACCTCCCCTCGAGCCTCGCGCCCTGGGTCGAGGGATTCCACCTGCTCAACAGCTTCGCGAACCCTAAGCCGCTCTACCAGTTGGCCTCCGTCGTTCCCGGCATCCATGCCGCGGCCGTCACTCCTTCCGGGATGCAGGGGGCCTACAGCGCCGCGAGCCTCATCTCAGGGGGCGACACCGGCAGTCAGTACGTCATCGGACTGGCCGAGATGTGCGACCCCACCCAGGCCAGCTCCACCTACCAGACCGATGTGAACTCCTTCGACTCGGCGAACTCCCTCGCCGCCGACACCGTCACCACGAGCGGGAGCGGCGCCTCCAGCTGCACCACTGGCTCCTCCGGGTGGGGCGTCGAGACGGACCTTGACGTCCAGTCCTCCCACAGCCTCGCGCCCGGGTCGAAGCAGAACATCTGCCTGGACAACACCGACCCGTCCATCTGCGACAGCAGCTTCATCTCCGGCGGCATCGAGTTCGGCTCG
>JAKAAX010000023.1 GCA_021802125.1 Thermoplasmata archaeon
CGGAAGATGGTGCTCCCGCAAAGTCCAACGCGTGAGAATTTGATCGGATTCGCTCCTTCTCAGCCCCGCCGGGCGAGTGTCTCAGGGGGTGCCGCACGCGGCTTCCTGGCGATCCGTCGGCTCTCCCCCGTCCAAGGGCCCTGGTCGAAATGAGTGGTCACGACTCGCCACCGGCAAGGCCATGTCGGAGGTATGTCCACAATTGTTATGAATATTCATTAGTAGTCATAAATGGTGCCGTTCATCGAGAGGCAGCGGCACGGCGGTCACGACTACTACTACCTCGCCAGGAGCGTCAGGACCTCCCCCACGGAGGTCCGGAAGGTCCGTCTTTTCCTGGGTCGCGAGGTCCCACCCAGGTCGAAGCTTCCTGAGCTCTTCCGTGAGCTGGAGCGAAAGACCCCGCGCCGGTACGCGCCTCGTCTGCTCGGCGCAGAGACCGTAGAGCGGCTCGACGATCTCCAGGCTGGGATCGCGAGCCTGGGGAGAGCCCCCTCCGAGGTCCCTCCCAAGGACTTCCCGGTACGATTCACCTACAACTCCAACGCGATCGAGGGAAACCCGTTGACCTTGCGCCAGACCGCGCTCCTTCTGGTGGACGGGGTCACCCCCGCGGGGATCCGGACCGAACACGCCATGGAGGCCCTGAACTCCAAGGACGCGTGGGAGTACGTGCGAGCTTTCAAAGGGCCGCTCAACCGAGCCTGCCTTTGCAAGGTCCAGTACAGGCTGAGCAAGCACACCTCCTGCCGTCTCCAGGGGACCTACCGGGACCGGGACGTTCGCATCGACGGCTCCAGCTGGGTTCCTCCTCCCGCCTCCAGGGTTCCTGAGGAGATGGAGCGGGTGTTCCACCGGTTCCGGGCCGAACGCACGACCACCCACCCCGTGGAGCGCGCAGCGCTTCTGCACAACCGGGTCGCCCGGGTCCATCCCTTCACCGATGGGAACGGGAGGGTAGCCAGGCTCCTGCTGAACTGGGCCTTGGTCAAGGGCAAGCTCCCACCCGTGATCCTCGAGGTACGGAACCGGGAAGCGTACTACTCCGCGCTCGAGAAGGGCAACGCGGGAGACGATGGCCCGTTCGCACGATTTGTCGCGCGCCAGTTGTTGGACCAGTACTCGTTCCTGGCCACCAAGAGGACCTGAGGGGAAGAGCCCTGGATCTGAAAGGGCGAGGGTCGGACGAGCCCCCGCCTAACCCCGCTGAGCCCGTGCGTGGTTTGGCGGTCCACGTTGCCCCCTGGCTTGGGGGACATCTCTCCCTTGGGTCGGTTCCGAGGTGGGGGGAGGAGGGTTCCCGCCGACCCCTCCCCCCTTATGCTCTTCCCGCTTGACGTGGGTCGTGTCTCCTCGATGGGCGGAAGAGCGCCGCCGCGACCCGTACTACCGGGCCGCCCAACAGGAAGGGCTGCGCTCCCGCGCGGCCTTCAAGCTCCTCTTCCTGCAGGACCGCTTCCATCTGCTGAGGCCCGGTCAGCGCGTGCTGGACATGGGCGCCGCCCCTGGGGGGTGGAGCATCGTGGCCCGGGACCTCGTCGGGCCCCGCGGGCAAGTGGTGAGCGTCGACCTGCGAGGCTTCGAACCGATGGAAGGGGTGACCTTCCTTCGCGGTCGCGTCGGCGACCCTCGTCTCCTTGAGCGTCTCGGCCCCAAGCCTTTCGACGTCTGCCTCTCCGACATGGCCCCGACGGTGAGCGGGAACTACGACGTGGACCAAGCGCGGAGCGTGGAGCTCGCCGAGCTCGCCTACGGGCTGGCCCAGCAGGTGCTGGTCCCCGGCGGGAACTTCGCGGTGAAGGTCTTCCAGGGCGACCTCACCCAGGACCTCCGCCGGAAGATCGGCAGCGGGTTCGAGCGTCTGGACGTGACCAAGCCCCCCGCCTCCAGGGAGGCCTCGTCCGAGATGTACCTCGTGGGACGGAGGTTCCGGGGAAGCGTCGCCCGCCCGGCGGTTGGAAGAGAGGTGGCCCCTTCGGCCCCGCTCGACCCGAACGGCGCCCGTTGACCGGTCGGGAACGGAGGGTGCGCCGATGGGCGACGGGGAGGCCGCTCGCCCCGACCTGGTCCTGCCCGCCTGGAGGGACCTTGCCCGCCGGATGGTCGAAGGGCTCGGGCCCCTGGACCCCGAGATCGCCTCCGCTCTGAGCGAGGTCCCTCGGCACGTCTTCGTCGAGCCACGATACCTGGGCGACGCCTACGAGGACACCCCTCTCCCCGTGGGGCCCGGGGCGACCATCTCGGCCCCCCACATGGTGGCGCTGCAACTGGAGTGGGCGAAGTTGGCCCCGGGGCTCCGGGTGCTGGAAGTGGGCAGCGGTTGCGGCTACCTGCTGGCGCTCTTGGACCGGCTCGTGGGGGCGGAGGGCGCGGCCCGCGGGGTGGAGATCGAACCGGGACTGGCCGAGACCTCGCGTCGGAACCTCCAGATGGCCGGCGTCCGACCCTCGGTGGCCGTTCGGTCGGCGAACGGGGCCGAAGGGTGGGCGGAGGAGGGCCCGTTCGACCGCGCGATCGTCTCCTACGCCTCTTCCGCCCTCGCCCCGGCCTGGGGTGCCCAGCTCGTGGAGGGGGGGCTTCTGGTCCTGCCAAGGGTCCGGGCGGGGGGGACCTTCCTGGAACGGCTTTGCAAGAGGAAGGGCCAGCTCGAGACCGACCGGCGCGGCCCCCCGTGCCTCTTCGTCGCCAGCAAATCGGAGCCCCTCGAGCGTTGGTAAGGTTTAACTCGAGGGTCTCCTAGCGCCCGCCCGCGCCCGGGCGACCGGGGGTTTTCGGGATGATTCGGTTCGGACCCGCAGGCATCCCGCTCTCCTGTAAGGGGCGCACGCTCCGCGACGGCATCTCGGACATCCACAGCCTGGGCCTCACGGCGATGGAGGTCCAGTTCATCAAGGTCAACGCGCACACCCGTCCCGCCTCAGAGGAGGAGATCGGTCGGCGCCCCTTCGACATCCCCGCCGAGGTCATCGTCGAGGTCTCCACCAGTTCCCGGCCCGACGCGGTGCCGGACCCGGCGGCGCTCTCCCAACCCATCCCCCGCAAGGCCAACGTCACGGTGCTCTCATGGTTCCTCGCGAAGAGCTACGCGGACCTCCAGCAGGCGCGCGTCCTCTCGCGCGCGGTGGACGTCCACATCGCGCTGCACGCTCCCTACTACGTCGACTTCGCGAGCAGCCCCGCAGCTCGCGAGAGGACGCTCCGCCAGTACCGCTGGGCCGCCGCCCTCGCCCACGCCCTGGGCGCGGAGACGATGGTCGGCCACCTGGGCTTCTACGGCACCCCGGACCACGCCCAGGCCTACGAGCGCACCCGGGAGGACCTGAAGGACCTCCGGAAGTGGCTCGACCGGCTCGACCAGGGGGAGCTCAAGCTCGGCATCGAGCCTTCCGGTCACCCCGAGGTCTTCGGCACCCGCGAGGAGATCCTCCAGCTGGCGAAGGAGGTCAAGGGGGTCGTCCCCGTGCTGAACCTGGCCCACATCGCCGCCCGGGAGAACAAGAAGTTCGACGACAAGGTCGAGCTCCACAAGCTCGTCGACGACTTCGTCGAGGCGAGCCGCGGCTCGCTCTACCTGAACTTCTCCGGCGTCGAGTTCTACGGCCAGGGGGACTTCCGCCTGACCCCGATCAAGCGCGGCGCGGTCCACTTCGACTCCGTCGCGGACGTGCTCGCCGAGCGCGAGTACGACGGGACGGTGATCAGCTCCTCGCCTCTCCTCGAGCACGACGCGATGTACATGAAGCTCCTTTACGAGCGCGCGCTCGCGAAGCGCTTCGCGAGAAAGCACGCCCCGCCCCCCGCCGCCGCGGCCAAGGCTCCCTCGAAGCCCGCCGCCCCCTCCAAGCCCGCCCCGAAAGGCGCGTCGAAGGGCCAGCCCAAGTCCGGGGCGAAGCCGAAGCCCGCGGGGAAGGCGAAGCCGGCCCCGAAGGGCCACGCCGCCGCGAAGGCGCCGAAAGGGAAGGGGTCCGCCCATGCCCGAAAACGCTAGGGAGCCCCGAGCGCCCCCCACCGGGGGAGAGTTCCGCCGCGCGGTCGAGTACATCGGCCTCAAGGTGACGGAGTCGCTCTCGAAGATCGACCCGGCCGCGGTGGGTCGGGCCGTTCAGATGATCCAGAAGGCCCCCCAGGTCTTCGTCTACGGCGCGGGCCGGAGCGGCATCGTCGCCCGGGCCTTCGCGATGCGCCTCGTGCAGGTGGGCATCACGGCCTACGTCATCGGGGAGTCCGTCACCCCCATCGTCCGGAAGGGGGACCTGGTCGTCATCTTCTCCAACCGCGGCGAGAGCCAGTCGTCGCTCCAGACGGCCAACATCGTCCGGCGGGAAGGGGCGGAGCTGGTCGTCGTCACCTCGCGGGGCACGAGCAAGCTCTCCCACGCGGCCACCCTCCTCCTGCTGCTCGAGTTCCAGGAGGAGAGCGAGCGGGCGGTCCACGCTCCCCTGGGGACCCTCTTCGAGTCGGGGAGCCTCCGGCTGGGCGACGGGATCGTCGCGGAGCTCATGCAGGCCCGTGGAGAGAACGAGGCCTCCCTCCGGCAGCGCCACGCGATCATGGTCTGAGGGCGAAGGCGCTCCCACGGCCCTCTCCGTACGGTAAACGCAAGCGGGCCCATCGCGGCGCTCGCGCTCAAGGGAAGGACGGGGCCTCCACGCCCCTCGCTATCTCTCCTAGAGGGGGAGTTCTCCTGAGGGGAAAGCCATAACTCGCCGCTCCCCTCATCTTCCAACGTGGCCGACCCCGGCGGCGAAGCGCGTCGGTACTGCAGCGTCTGCGGCTACCTTTCCTCCGAGCCGATGCTCTCCTGCCCGCGGTGCTCCCTCAGCACCACCCACGTGCCCCAGGTGTCCTCGGTGCCCATCTCCTACTCCCCCGAGTGGAACACGGCGGCCGCAGGACGGGGTCCCCCCGCCTGGATCGTCATCGGGCTCATCCTGGTCCTGGTCGCCGCCGTGATCCTGGTCACCCTCGCGTTGGACGGGGTGTTCAACGCTCCCCCGGGCGAGGTCCTGGCCCCCGCGGCGCTCTGGGCGTCCTGGCTGCGCTGACGGAGCGCGACCCCCCCACGTCGGGGTCTTGGTCAGGGGAGGTCCTTGACCGTGAAGAAGCAGGGCAGCGTCATCGTGGAGGCGATGCCTGGGATCTCCCGCAGCTTCTCCACCACCAGTCGTCCGATGGCCTCCAGGCTCTCGCCCCGGACCTTCAGCAGCATGTCCCACTCCCCCGCGATGACGTGGACCTCCTGAACGCCGGGAAGACGTCCGGCGGACTCCGCCACCGCCCGCTGGGTGACCCGACCGCTCTTCTCGAAGCTCACCAGGACGAAGGCGGAGGTGCCGAGGCCCTCGAGCGAGGGCTCGGTGATCACCGTGAACCGACGGATCACCCCCTCGGCCTTGAGGCGCTCGAGACGGTCGTGGAGCGTGACGCGAGGGACGCCCAGCCGGGAGGAGAGCGCCGTGAGGGTCGCGCGTCCGTCGCGCTTGAGCTCCTCCAGGAGCCGCCGGTCCTTCTCCTTCAGCGGCACGCCTCGTTCTCCGGGTGGCGACAGGGGTGCCCTCTCGTCCGGCCATCGGTCGGTCGGACGTTCATGGCCCTCCTGCCTGACCGGGAGCCACATTGTGCCCGTGGTTGATGAATGTCGTGTCGCGGGTTCGGAGACGTCCTCGGACGCGGAGGACGCCTCCAGTTGCCGGCGCGAGCCCCGGGCCTCGTCCCGGGAAGCCCCGCTCGCCCGCCGCCGACCTTCCGGCGGGAAGGTCGCCCTCCGTCGGGCGAGAGGCTCGAGCGCCAGAGCATGAGCTTAAAGCCAAGCGCGCGTCGCCCTCCCTCGTGCCCAAGAGCGCGCAGAAGGTCGATTCGTCCCTCACGCCGATCCCCACCCGCTTCTTCGTGACGAGCGGTCGGGCCATCAACAAGACGAGCGAGCTCAACGCCTTCGACCTGGCGCTGCTCAAGGCCGGGATCGGGGAACAGAACCTGGTCTCCGTCTCCTCGGTCCTTCCGGACGGCATCCGACAGGTGGACCGGCAGTCGCTCTCCATGGGCGCCATCACCCACTGCGTCCTCGCCCGCCACCAGGGCGGCGAGGGCGAGGTCATCAGCGCGGGGATCGCCTACGGGTTCCGCACCGACGGGCACGGCGGCTACGTCGCCGAGGGCCACATCCACGGGACCCAGAAGGCGCTCAAGGAGTTCCTGCGCTGGCGCATGCAGGAGATCGCGCACTTCCGCGGTGTCGAGCTCCGCAAGATCTTCTACCGGACCGAGGAGCTCTCGATCCCGATGGACCACTACGGGGTCTGCATCGCCGCCTGCGTCTTCCTGCGCTGAGGCCCCTTCTCCCCGGGCCCGTTGGGCCCGTACACAGGAGACCCTAGAGGACGATGGATCCCGTGGTCTGGGCCCCGTTGCTGAACGCCCGGAGCGTGTCGCCCGTCCCGGCGAGCGCGAACGACGAGATGATCTCCAGCGTCACCGTCCCGGAGATGCCCACGGTTCCGCCGGAGTTGCTCCACGCGAAGCTACCGGGGGCGGCAGGGTAGGCGTCCAGGAGGCTCCCGCCCTTCGAGAGCAGGGCGATCCAGCCCCCTCCGCCGGGGGCCCCGCACACCGGGAACCCTGGAGGGACGCAACCCCCGAGCGCACCGTTGTTCACCAGGGTGAGGTTGGACTGCAGGATCGCGAGGCTGAGGTTGTCGGTGGTCATCCCCAGACTGGCGGGGACGGTCATCGTCACGTTGTCGAAGAAGAGGGTCCCTCCGGCCGAGCTCCCGCTGGAGGAGAAGGCGAACTGGACCGGATAGGTGAGCAGACGTGCGCCGGAGAAGGTGAACGTGCCGTTCACCCAGTTCGAGGACTGGAGCGCAAGGGTCGTTCCGTTGAGAACGACGGACAGCCCGCTGTAGGGCTGGGGCCCACGGGCAAGTTCCACGGTCTGGTAGTCGACCCGCCAGGTGAGGTCGAAGGCGAAGGTGCTCAGGTCGAACGTGTAGCTCGCGGTCGCGATCACCGTCGCGTTCGGATGGAGCGCCAGGAACTGGGAGCCCCCGTGCTGCGAGGCGGCCGTGAGGGCCTGTGGCGAATCGGAGAGGTTGCCGGTGAGAAGCCCCTGGACCCCGTAGCTGGTGCACATGGTTATCGGGTCGACCTGGGAGATGAGCGTGCCCGAGTCGTTCCACACGGACACGTACATGGCGTGAGAATAGTAGGGGGAGAGTGGGACCGTCACGAACACGAAGAACCAGTCGTAGGCCTCCCCCTGGGCGACGAGCGCCGAGGCGTTAGGGGAGTACCCCTCGGGGCTGCACGGCCCCCAGATGTAGTGGTTGTAGGTGAACGACGAGTCGATCATCGACGCGTAGGCCACGTGCCAGGGTCCTCCGCCCCGGGCATTGACGACGCTCTGGTTCGCCTGGTTCAGGGCCTGGCGGTAGGTGAGGCCGGTCGGTCCGGGCCCCCCGGTACCGCTGGGGGAGCCGCTTCCTCCGAGCTTCAGGACGCCGCCGAAGACCAGGGCGAGGAGGAGCACCACGACGACGAGGACCGCGACGCCCACCAGAAGGGGCACCTTCGACCGGGGCCGCTTCGGAGGGGGTGAGGAAGGTGGAGCGTTGGGTGGGGGAGGGGGAGCCGGCGGAGGGTACCCCCCGGGAGGAGGGTAGCCGTAGGGTGTCGCGTAGGGGGGCGCTCCTGCGGTCGGCGGTGGCGGGGGGCTCTCCGGCCCTGGATACGGGTACGACATCTTCGACCAACGGGCGCGCCCAAAGGAACGCGCCGTGACCGAAGGGCCCGCACCCCTATTTCAGCGTCTGGGATGGGAGGAGGAGGCCGAACGGGGGCCGCTCCGGGCTCAGGGCTCAGAGCAGCCGACGGAGGAGCAGCTTGTCCTCGAGGCTCGCGTCGATCTTGAGCTTCCCCGAGTACATGGCCTTGATCGGGCCGATCTCCTTGTTCACCAGGCCCTGGAAGGTCTGGGTGTCCGTGGTGATCTTCACCTGAGGCGTGATCCCGTTGCCGATGCGGGGGGGCGAGAGCTTGCCGCCCTTGAGCTCCAACGTGAAGGGTCCGGCGTCGGTGAAGTTGAGCTGGATGATCCGCTCCATCCCCTGGAGCTCCTCGCGGACCCCCGGGTTCTCCGCCGTGCGACGGTTGAAGCGATCCACGAGCGAGACCAGGAGGTCTTCGATCATCGGAACGTCTCGAGCGCGCGGAGCCGAGGGGCGCTCTTAAGAGTGTCGAGCGTGGCCCACGAGCGTCGGACGCAGGAGGGGAGAGGACCCCCCTCGCTCAGGTGCCGGCGCACGAACTCCCTCGTGAGGGGGTCGGAGGGGTACCCCGACCCCAGGCGTCGGACGCTCTCCGACTGGAGACGGGCGATGGCCCGGTCCCTCACCACCTTGGCCACGATGCTCGCGGCCCCGACGATCGGAAGGTCGCGGTCCGCCTTGTGGCGCGCGACGATGGTCCCCCGCCAGCCACGAGCGGCCGTCCGCCGCTCGAGCTCCCGCGCGAACCGGGCGGCGTCGACGTCGCACGCGTCGGCGAAGACCTCTCGTGGCGAGAGGCGGACGACGAGGCGGGCCATCATCTCGAGCTCGAGGTCGTTGTAGCGCCCCTTGCCCACGTAACGGTCGATGAGCGCGGGCTCGGCACGGAAGGCGACGGCCCTCCCCCGCGTCCGGAGCTCCCCGTAGAGGCTCTCCCTGGTCGCGGGCCTAAGGAGCTTCGAGTCCTTCACTCCGAGCTCGCGGAGGAGCTCGTCCGGGACCTTCTCGTCCGCGAGGTAGGCTCCGACGACCAGGGGCCCAAGGACGCTCCCCCGCCCTGCCTCGTCCAGCCCGAGACGGCCCCGGGTGGGGCGTTGCCGGCCCGAGGTGCGGAGCGTGCTCTGCCCTCCCATGCCGCCTCCGCGGGGCGGAAGGCGCTAGGTCTTAGATATGGGCGGGGGTCCCTCGAGGCATGCCGCTCACCGGGCTCGTCGTCCCCGCGCTCACCCTCTTCGGGGACGGGGGGAAGCTCGACCTTCCGAAGAACAGCCGGTTCTCCCGGAGCCTCATCGACGACGGCGTGCGGCACATCCTCGTCCTGGGGACCTCGGGCGAGGCGACCTCGCTCACCGCCCAAGAACGCGAAGCGCTCTTGGAGCGGGCCGTGGAGAGCTGCACCTTCGGGACCGACGTGTGGGCGACCATCCTGGGGGAGACGACCCAAGAGGCCGTCAACCTCGCCGACGCGGCCGAGGCGACGGGGTGCTCCGTCCTCGCGGCCCTCCCTCCGCCCGCCTCTTCGAAGGCGGGGGAAGGCGTCCTGGAGCGCTTCCGCGCTATCCATGCCCAGTCGAAGCTCCCACTGCTCGTCTACCGGACGCCCGACCCGGCGGGAGCGCGTCCCTCCCTACAGGACCTCGAGGTCCTGGCGGGGGAGGGGGTGATCCAAGGGATCCTGGACACGAGCGGGAACGCGGAGGAGATCGCCTCTCTGGCATCGATCGGCTCAGGGGGGTTGGCCGTGTTCGGGGGTGACGGGGCCGGTTCGCTCGAGGCCCTCGCGAAAGGTGCGAAGGGGATCGTCTGGGAAGCCGCGAACGTCCTCCCCCGCCTCGCTTCCCGGATCTGGGAGGCTCAGGAGAAGGGGCAGACGGAGAAGCTCGCGCCGCTCCTCTCTCTCCAGGAGCTGGTCCTGAGGGCGGCCCGCGCCGCTCCCAGCCCCTCCTCGCTCAAGTTCCTCGCGACCTATCTCCGAGAGAGCGATGAGGGGTACCGTGCCCCGCACCTCCCCCTCTCGGAGGAGCAGAAGGCGCGGGTCGTGGCCCTGGTCGAGCCCCAGAAGGCGGCGCTTCAGGAGTACGCCTGAAGGTCCGGGCGCCCCCTCGGCCCTCCACTAGGCGTAAATAGGGTCCCTAGGTAGGCCCGAACCCTTCGAGGAGACCATGGGAATCTGGCAGGGACGGTCCAGGAGGAAGCGCACCGGCGGGCGGCTACGCCCGAACCGGAACAAGAGACGCTTCGAGATCGCCCGCGAGCTGCAGTTCCCGACGATCGGCGAGACGAAGCACAAGTTCTACCGCGTACGCGGGGCGAACCGCAAGGTCCGCATCCTTCTGGCCCAGGACGTCAACGTCTGGGACCCTCAGACCAAGACGATGAAGCTCGCGAAGGCCATCACGGTCCGCGAGAACAAGTCGAACCCCAACTACGTCCAGCGGAACATCATCACCCGAGGGGCCGTCGTCGAGACGGAGCTCGGCCCGGTGGAGATCCGGTCCCGCCCGGGGCAGCACGGGCAGTTGAACGGCGTCCTCATCGCGCGGCGCCCCGCACCGGCCGCGTAGGCCGATGCCCGACCACTTCTACGTCTATCCCGTGTACCTGAAGCGCTCCGTGCCGCGTTCGGAAGGCCGTCGCGTCAGCGCGGAGATCGCGGTCGCAGGAGAGCTCTCCGCCGAAGGCCTTGGCGAGGCGGCTCGGGCCCTGGGGTACACTGTCGAGGTCGAGACCAAGCACTACCCGAAGGAGGCCTGGAAGACCGAGGGCCGGATCAAGGTGAAGAAGCGGAAGGGGGTCACGAAGGCCCAGTTCCTCGTCAAGCTCGCCCAGACGCTGCGGGAACGCGCCCAGAAGGGCGCCTCCTCGGCCGCGTGAAGGGGGGAACATGGACCCGGTCGCGATCTACTTCACCGGCACCGCGGGCGCGGGGAAGACCACGATCACCCGGGCCTTCCACGACTGGATGGAGGAGAGCGGCTACGACGCCCTCACGGTGAACCTGGACCCGGGCATGGAGGAGCCGGGCTACGAGGCCAACATCGACATCCGCGACTGGGTGAAGCTCTCCGACATCCAGAAGGAGTTCGGGCTGGGCCCGAACGGGGCGCAGGTCGCCGCGAGCGACGTCATCGCGCTCAAGGTCTACGAGGTCCGGGAAGAGCTGGAGCGGCTCAACGGGGACTACGTCCTCATCGACACCCCGGGACAAGTGGAGCTCTTCGCGTTCCGGGAGTCCTCCAAGGCGATCGTCGAGGCCCTCACCGGGGAGCGCTCGCTCATCGCCTTCCTCTTCGACCCCGCGCTGGCCAAGAGCCCCGGGGGGTTCGTCTCGCTCCTCCTGCTCTCCGCGACGGTGCAGTTCCGCTTCGGTCTCCCGCTCACGAACGTCCTCTCCAAGGCCGACCTCCTGAAGCCGACGGAGCGCGAGCGCATCCGGCAGTGGGGCGAGGAGCCGTTCATGCTCTACGAGGCCGTGGGAGACGAGACCCCCGGACAGGACACGGGCCTCTCGCTGGAGCTCTTCCGGGCCCTGGAGTCGATCGGCCCCCTCTGGCAGCCGCTCTTCACGAGCGCCGAGTCCCGGGAAGGGATGGAAGACCTCTACGCGACCGGACAGAAGGTCTTCGCGGGGGGCGAGGACCTGGAGAAGACCGGGGGCGCCGGCGCTCCACCCGATTGAGCCCGTCCCCCCGAAGGGCCGGGCCAGGACGCGCGCGCTCAGTCGGAGAACATCAGGCCCATGCCCTGGGCCGACTTCTCTTCCTCTTCCTTGAACTGCGTGTGGAGCTTCTCGGCGACCGCCGGTTCGACCTTCTTCGCGACCTTCGTCACGAGCTCGTCGGCGTGGGCCATGGCGCTGTCCGACCCCTCCATGTAGAGGTAGGCCTCGTCCGCCGCCCCACCGAGGGGAGCGGCGTCCCTGAGGATCCTGGTCTGCCGCCAGATCAGGTCGTCCTTGGTCAAGACCTCCTCGAGCTCCGACCGCTTCGAGGTCGGGACCACGTAGATGCGCCAGGTCATGCACCGGGCGGACCTAGGGAACATATGTAAGAGTTCCCGCGGTCGTGCTGCCACGCGGTGCGCGGGGGGGAGAGCCCCTTCCCGGGTCTCGCTCAACCTCCATGACGGACCCTTCACCCTCCTCGGGCACCGCTCGCCCCTCGGGGCCTTCGCCCTCCGCCCCCGTGGCGCCCGTGACGAAGAGCATCGCCTTGCCGCCGGCCACCGCCACCGATCCCAAGGTGCTCCTGGTGGGCGTCGCCCACGTGCTCGACCTGGAATCCGGGCTCGACCGGGTCCTGGCCTCCTTCCACCCTCAGGCGCTCGCGGTCGAGCTCGACCCGGAGCGGGCGGAGGTCCTCTCCGAGCGGGTCCGCGACCGCGAACGGGCGGAGGAGAAGGGCACGGAGCGGCAGCCCCGACGTCGCGGAGGAGGCGGAGAAGCCCCGCTCCTCCTCCGTCTCTGGGCGCGGATGCAGGACCGGTTCGCCGCCGACCTGGGGGGCGTCCCCGGAGAGGAGATGCTCCAGGTCGGGGCCTTCGCGAAGAAGCGGTCGCTCCCCTGTTTCCTGGTCGACGACCCGATCCGCCAGGTCGCGCCGAGGCTGCTCTCCTCCCTCTCGCCGCGAGAGCGGGTCAAGCTCCTGGCCTCCACGGTCCTCGCGCTCTTCATCCCGAGCCGGGTGGTGGAACGAGAGATCGCGGAGTACTCGCAGCACCGGGACGAGTACCTCGGGGCCCTGCGCCAGCAGTACCCGTCCTTGGCCCGGGTCCTCCTGGACGAGCGGAACGTGCACATGGCCGAGCGCATCGCGGCGCTCGCCCGGTCCTACGGGAGGGTCGCGGCGGTGGTGGGCGACGCCCACGTGACCGGCCTCTCCCAGGTGATTGCGGGCTCGGGGCTCATGGTCGAGTCGGTCCACCTGGAGGCCCTGATCGGGGACGGGCCGTCTGCCGCGCCCAGTCCCCCGGGACCGGTGGGTTCCCCTCCCTCTGGGGGCCCCTCGACGCCCTCAACGGCGCCGAGCGCGCCCGCTCCCAACGCCGGCAGGTCCCCCACGTAGGGGGGGGGGCTCCAGTCCCCTTCCTTCCACTGTCCCACCGGAGGGGCGGAGGCCGGAGGCGGAGGCGGACGGGGGGACGGGAACGGGACAAGGCCGTTGCCCCGGCGGGAGGAAGGAAGGAAGGAAGGAAGGAAGGCCGCCCGGGCTAGAACGCGTGCGCGCGTCTTCGTGGGCTGGCATGGGCGTCCAACCCCGGGCTGGACCCCCCCTCGGGAGGGTCGCTCACCACCCGGGGGGATGGCCGCCGCCCAAGGAAGGGCGAGACGGCTGGGTGGGCCGGCACGGAGGGGGGGCTCGTGGTGGGGCGCGCGGTGCGCGGCGTTCGCGGGGTGCGCGGCGCCCAGTTCATGAGCGCCGGTCGGCGGATCCGCTCGTCGGGTCGGTGGCGCACCAGGCGGCAGTACGCCCCTGGCGCGAACCACCAAGAGGGGGCGGGGAGAGGCACGACCGCTTCGCACGCGTAGCAGAAGACGTAGTCGTCGCTGTCGCGAACGGTCTCCATAGCCCCGCATCGAGGGCACATCTCGGGGGTTCTGTCGTACACGATGGCTCCGGGAACGAGAGGGCAAGCCCCCCCCGTTTCGACCGGTAATTGTACGAGGGAACGGCATCTTAAACGCGCAGTAATCCAAGTGTTACCCAACGCTTATTCTCCTCAGGGCGAGGCTCCGGTCCTGACGGACCGAACGGACGCCACGACCCTGTCCCCCGGTGGGCCGAAGCCCCCCAGGCGGCGACTCCCGCTCTTGGTCAGAGCACCGTGAGAGAGCGGGTGCGGCTCTCCTCCAGGCTCTTCTGGAAGGCCCGCGCGGCCTCCGCCACCAAGGGGGAGGTGTACTCGGCGATCTTGCCCTGGTCCCCCAGAAGGCTGATCTTCGGGTCGATGGGAAGGCTCCCCAGGAAGGGCAGGTCGAAGGAGTTCGCGAGCTCCTCGCCGCGGCTCGGGCCGTAGGGTCGGATGGTCTCGTGGCAGTGGGGGCACTCGACCGTGGCCATGTTCTCCACGAGCCCCAGGAGCGGGACGTGCAGCTCTCTTGCCATGTTCACCGCCTTCTTCACGATGAGCCCGGCGAGCTCCTGGGGGGTGGTCACGAAGACCATCCCGTCGATCGGCACGGTCTGGAACACGGTGAGGGGGACGTCGCTCGTGCCGGGCGGCATGTCCAGGAAGAGGTAGTCCAGCTCTCCCCAGTTGACCCCGCCGAAGAACTGGACGATGAGGCGCGTCACGAGCGGGCCCCTCCAGATGACCGGGGTCTCCTCGTCCTCGACGAGGAACTGACTGGAGACGGCCCGGATCCCGTTGGAGCTGACGGCCGGCTCGACCCCCTCGCCGCGGTCCTTCAGGTGGCCGCTCAACCCGAGGAGCTTCGGGACCGAGGGGCCCGTCACGTCCGCGTCGAGGATGCCCACCTTCAGCCCCTGCCGGGCGAGCTCGCAGGCGAGCAGGGCCGTGACCGCGGACTTCCCGACGCCGCCCTTGCCGCTTCCCACGGCGATGACGTTGCGGATCTCTCCCTTGGGCAGGCGCTGCAGGACGCTGCCGGCCATCCCCGGGCGGCGGGTGGCAGGGCCCGGCGGGGGAGAGGCGGCGGGCGCGGCCGGTTCGGCCCTCTCGGAGGTCGAGGTGCTCCCGGGCCCCATCGTCATCTACCTGGCGCATCGAGAGGTCGATTGTATTTAACACGGGCTTGATTGCCCCCACCGGCGGCTACCGGGAACGGGGGTCGCGGGTCTGCAGAGGTACGAGCGCATGTCGGGGGGACGTTCGGAGGGCCTCTCGGAGCTCTTCGCTCCGCGGTCCATCGCGGTCCTGGGAGCTTCGCGCCGACCGGGGAGCGTCGGCGCCAGCATGTTCCACAACATCATCGGGGCGGGCTTCACCGGCGTGGTGTACCCGGTGAACCCCTCCTGGCCGAGCGTCGGCGGGGTCCGGTGCTACCCGACCGTCTCGGACCTTCCGGAGGTCCCGGACCTGGCCGTGGTGATCGTCCCGGCCCCCGGCGTCGTCCGCGCCGTCGACGAGCTCGGCCGGCTCGGGACGCGAGGGGTGGTGGTGATCTCCTCCGGGTTCAAGGAGGTCGGCGGGGAGGGGATCGCCCGCGAGGAGGAGCTCGTCCGGGTCGTCCGAAAGTGGAGGATGAGCCTCGTCGGGCCCAACTGCTTCGGCGTCATCAACACCGATCCCGAGGTCCGTCTCAACGCCACGTTCTCCGACACGATGCCGACGGAGGGGAACATCGCCTTCGTCTCCCAGAGCGGGGCGCTGGGCGCGGGGATCCTGCATTACGCGCAGTCCCAGCGCATCGGGTTCACCCGCTTCGTCTCGGTGGGGAACCGCGCGGGGATCGACGAGAACGACCTGCTCCGCGCGCTGGAGAAGGACCCCCGGACCCGGGTGCTCCTGCTCTACGTCGAGTCCCTCGCCCAGGGCCGGCGGTTCCTCGAGGTGGCCCGTGAGGTGACCCTGACGAAACCCGTCCTCATCATCAAGTCCGGGCGGACGCCGGGAGGCGCCGCGGCGGCGCTGAGCCACACCGGCTCGCTGGCCCGCGCCCAGTCCGACCGTCTCTACGACGGGCTCTTCCTCCAGTCGCGCGTCATGCGCGCGGGGACCCTGGCCGAGCTCTTCCAGATGGCCAAGATCTTCGCGGCGGCCCCTGAAGGCGGCGGGCGGCGCCTCGCGATCCTCACGAACTCCGGGGGCCCGGCCATCCTCGCGGCCGACGCGGCTCCTCGCGCCGGTCTCTCCATGCCGACCCTCCCGCCGCACCGGCAGGAGCGGCTGCGCGGGCTCCTCTCCCCGAACGCGGCGGTGAGGAACCCGGTGGACATGACCGCGGACGCGAACGACCAGACCTACGCCTCGGCCCTGCGGGAGCTCCTCGCGGAACCGAGCGTCGACCAGGTCTTCGTCATCGCGACGCCCACCGGGGCGTCGACGGGGCTCGCCATCGCCCGGGCCTGGCTCGGGGCCTGGAAGAAGAACCGCAAGCCCACCGCGGCCTGCCTCTTCGGTGTCGAGGACCTCTCGGAGGAGGTGGCGCTCCTCGAGCAGGGGGGGATCCCCAACTTCACGTTCCCCGAGGAGGGCGTGCGGGCTCTCGGTCGCTGGGCGGAGTGGCAGGACTGGAAGCGCCGGGTGCGCCGGCCTCCTCCGAAGTTCAAGGTCGACAGCCGCAGGGCCAGGGCCCTGCTCCAACGGGCGGCGAAGGAGGGCCGCCGGGCGCTCGCCGACTTCGAGGCGCGGGAGGTCCTCCAGTGCTACGGGTTCAAGGTCCCGCCCTGGGCGCTCGTCCATGACGAGAAGGAGGCCCGCCGGGAGGCCGACCGCATCGGCTACCCCGTCGCGCTCAAGGTCGCCTCCCGCGACATCCTCCACAAGACCGACGTCGGCGGGGTCGCCCTCGACCTCCACGACGCGGATGCGGTCTCCCGGGCCCTGACCGAGATGCGGGCGAGGACGACCCGGGCCGCGCCGGAGGCGCGGGTCGAGGGGTTCGTTGTCGAGCGGATGGTGAAGGGAGGACGTGAGCTCATCCTGGGGGTCCAGAGGGACCCCGACTTCGGTCCGGTCCTCCTCTTCGGTATGGGAGGGATCTACGTCGAGGTCCTGAAGGACGTGGCCTTCCGCCTCGCCCCGATCTCGCCGCTCTCCGCCGAGCACATGGTGGAAGGGAGCACCGCCTTCCGACTGCTGCAAGGGGTCCGAGGGGAGCGGGCGTCGGACCTTCCTGCGATCCACGAGGCCCTGCTGCGCCTCTCCCAGTTCGCGACCGAGCAGGAGCTCGTGGGGGAGCTGGACATCAACCCGCTGCTCGCCCTGCCTTCGGGCGAGGGCGCCGTCGCGGTGGACTGCCGGATCGGGCTCGTCGCCCCGGCCCCCGCTCACCCGAGAGCACGTCGCTCTTCCAGATCGGCACCTCGGCCTTGAGCCGGTCGATCAGGAAGCGGCAGGCGTCGAACGCCTGGGCCCGATGAGGCGCCGCGACCGCGATGGCCACGGAGACCTCCCCCACCCGAACGATGCCCACGCGGTGGATCACCCGGATGCGTTCGGCCTTCCACCGGCGGCGCGCGACGCTCTCCAGGCGGGCCATCTCCCGCAGCGCGAGCGGACGGTACGCCTCGTAGTACAGGGCGCGGACCTTCCCCCTCCGCGTGCGGTCCGGTCGGACGGTCCCCAGGAAGAGGGCGATCCCTCCGGCCTCGTCGCTCCGCACCTTCCGCAGCAGGTCCGCCTCGCGGATGGGTCGGTGGGTCAGCTCGAAGCTCATGGTCTGGGATCTCTCCTCGGGCTGGCTGCCTTCATCCGCCGGAGTACGGGGGAAGGATCGCCACCTCGTCCCGGTCCTCCAGCCTTCGCCGCCCGGTCCCGCTCCCCGTCCCGAGATAGGTGCCGTTCACGGCCACGCGGGCGTGGGCGAGGACCCGGCGGAGCTCGGGGTAGGTGTCGCCCAGCTCCTGGAGGAGCTCGGCGAGCGACAGGTCGGCTCCGCCGCGCAGCGGTCGGTCGATCTCGCCGCGTCCTCCCGTCGCCTCGCGGGCGACGGCGAAGAGCAGGACCTTCACAGACGGGAGGGGCGGTCCAGAAGGATGAGCCTTCCCTCTTTCCCCACGCCTCCGGGTGTCCGGCCACGGACCGTGGGCGGGAGAGGTCCTCACCCGTTGCAACCCCTCCTTTAATACGCCCCGGTTCTAGAACGCCCTCGAGGCGCCGATGAAAGATATCCTGCTCCGGGCGGGAGGCGCGGCGGGCGACGGCATCGCCTCCGTAGGGGAGGTGTTCTGCCGCATCTTCACCCGCAACGGCTTCTACGTCTTCGGGCACAACGCGTACCAATCGGTCATCCGTGGCGGGCACGTCTGGTTCCAGGCGCGCGCGAGCCCGGACCGCATCTGGTCGCAGGGCGACGGATGCGACATCCTCTACGCCCTGGACCGGGCCACCGTCGACTTCCACGCCTCCTCCCTCCGCGAGGGCGGGATCATCGTCTACGACCCCGAGAAGTTCTCCGTGCCTCCGGAGGCGGTCCCCTCCGGGGTGAAGGCCCTCCCGGTCCCGACGCTCGAGCTCGCGCGGAAGTTCTCCCCCCAGTCGATCCTCCAGAACGCGGTGGGGATGGGGGCCTGCGCCTACCTCGCGGGGGTCCCGCTCGACACCCTCGACGGGGTGCTGGCGGACCAGTTCCGCAAGAAGAAGGACGTCCTCGAGCAGAACCTGGGGGCGGCGAAGCTCGGGTACGAGTACGCGCAGGGGAAGTCCCCCGCGAGCAACCACGCGCTCCCCGTGAAGGGGGGGGCGGCGAAGCTCCTGCTCTCCGGCAACCAGGCCATTGCCCTCGGTGCCGCCGCGGGGGGGCTCAAGTTCCTCGCCCAGTACCCCATGACCCCGGCGACCTCCATCATGCACTGGCTCGCCGACCACGCCTCCGCTTTCGACATCCTGGTGAAGCAGGCGGAGGACGAGCTCGCGGCGATCAACATGGCGATCGGGGCCTCCTACGCCGGGGTCCGTGCGATGACCGCCACCAGCGGCGGAGGGTTCTCGCTCATGGTCGAGGCGCTGGGCCAGGCCGGGATGACGGAGACCCCGCTCGTCGTGGTCGAGGCGCAGAGGAGCGGTCCCTCCACCGGGCTCCCGACGAAGACGGAGCAGGGGGACCTCAACATGATGCTCGGAGCGTCGCAGGGGGACTTCCCCCGGGTCATCCTAGGGCCCGGAAGCGCCCAGGAGGCCTTCCGCGCGACCGTCCGCGCCTTCGAGCTCGCCGAGGAGTGGCAGACCCCGGTGCTCCTGGCGACCGACCTCTACCTCTCCGAGGACATGCACTCCGTCGACCGGGAGGAGCTCCCGCTCGACTACGCCCCGAGCTCCCTCTTCACCGTGCCCGAGCCGACGAACGGATCGAACGGGTACAAGCGCTACCTGTTCACGCCCTCGGGGGTCTCCCCGCGGGCCATCCCCGGGCAGAAGGGGCTCAACTTCGTCGCCGGCTCCGACGAGCACGACGAGGCCGGGCACCTCATCTCCGACGTCAACGCGGGGGTCCCGATGGCCATCGAGATCCGCCGGAAGATGATGGAGAAGAGGATGCGGAAGCTCCAGGGGGTTCTGGCCACGACCGAGCCCCCGAAGCTGGAGGGCCCGGCTGCGGCCGAGGTCACCCTCGTCGGATGGGGCTCCACCGCGCTCCCCGTCCGGGACGCGATGGGGATCCTCGCGACCAAAGGGGTCCCGGTCAACTACCTGAACGTCCACCAGCCGTTCCCGCTCCACGCCGAGAGCGTCGCGAAAGCCCTGCGCGCGGCGAAGCGGACGATGCTCGTCGAGCAGAACTACACGGGCCAGCTGGGACGCCTCATCCGGGCGGAGACCGGCATCGACCTTCCCGTGAAGCTCCTGAAGTACGACGGGGAGCCTCTATACCCGTGGGAGATCGTCGGGAAGGTCCTGGAGGTGACCGGCCATGTCCCTAGCTAGTGCCCCACCGAAGACCGAAGGCCCCGCGCTGAAGGTCGTCTACAAGTCCACGACGAAGCCCACCTGGTGCCCGGGCTGCGGCGACTACGGAGTGGTCGCGAGCGTGGAGCGGGCCCTCTCGTCGCTCCAGATCCCGACGCACGACGTGGTGGTCGTGAGCGGCATCGGCTGCTCGTCGAACCTCCCGCACTTCCTCTCGAGCTACGGGTTCCACGGCCTGCACGGCCGGGCGATGCCCGTCGCGGAGGGCGTGAAGCTCGCGAACCACGGCCTCCACGTGGTGGTGACCGGGGGCGACGGCGACGGCTGGGGCATCGGGCTCGGCCACGCGCTGCACGCCATGCGCCGGAACATCGACCTCACCTACGTCGTGATGGACAACGAGATCTACGGCCTCACCACGGGCCAGGCCTCCCCCACCTCGACGATGGGCCAGAAGACGAAGAGCACCCCGCAGGGGGTCATCGAGGAGCCGGTGAACCCGATCGCGCTCGCGCTGTCCGCGGGGGCGACCTACGTCGCGCGCGGGTTCTCGGGGGACCCCAAGCAGCTCTCCGACCTCATCGCCGGAGGGATCAAGCACCACGGCTTCTCCCTCATCGACGTCTTCTCCCCCTGCGTCACGTACAACCACCTCAACACCTTCGACTTCTTCCGGCAGCGGGTCTACAAGCTCGAGAACGCCCAGCACGACCCGACGGACCTGGTGAAGGCGTTCGCGAAGGCCCAGGAGTTCGGGCCGAAGATCCCGACCGGGCTCTTCTACCGCGCCGAGAAGCCGACCTACGAGGACCTGGAGCCCGCCCTCAAGGAGGGCCCGCTCGTCCATCAGAAGGCCGGGATCCGCGGGAAGGACAAGGTCCTCGACGAGTTCGTCTGAGGAGCGGCCACGGGCCTTTCCCTAACTTCTCCGCAAGGGCCCCCGCACGTCGGGAGGCTGAGGGAGGGGTGCCTGACGAGGGGAGCGGTCCGAGCTCAGCGGAGCTTGGCCCCCCCGACCCGTTCGGGGCCGGCTAGGCGTCGCTGACCCTCGACGGTGGGCGGGGTTCACCTGTCGCGCGAGCGGTCCCAGCGCCCTCCGGAGCACCGAGGGGGTCCTCGGGGTTGGGGGAGGTCTCGCCGTGGGGCTTCTCCCCTCCGTCTCCGTCGCCCGGTCCCTTCTGTTTCCTGCCGCCCCTGGCGGCGCGGAGGGCGCGAGTGCGTTCCTCGCGCACGTGGTCGACGAGGAGGAGCACTACCCCCCCGGCCAGGAGGAAGAAGACGTAGGCCGACAGGGTGTTCGCGACCCCGGTCTCGCCGGCGGCGTCCACCACCGCGGTGATGATGAGGAGCAGGAGGGCCGCCCCGACCAGGTAGCGGGAGTCGAGCCTCGCCCATTCCGAGTAGACCATGTAGATGAGCAGAAGCCCCAGGAAAGGGTAGGTCGGGTCGAAGCCCAGAGCCATGACCTGGCCCGCACCCCGCCCGGCGACTTAGACCTTCGCGAGGGGTCGGGTCGGGCACCCGACGGGCCACGCCGGCTCCGTCACCTAGGAAATCGTGGACAGGGATAGTTGAAATAGCCGGTTTCCGGTGTAACTCCAAGGCAGGTGGCGTAGAGGTGTCCAAGTCTGAGGCGGCGAGCGGCAACGTCGGAGGCTGGCGACGAGCGGTTCCCATCGCGCTCGCGGTGCTCATGACCCTCGTCATCGGCTACGGCGTCTTCGAAAGCCCCCACGCCGGCGCGCAAGCGATCCCGGCTCCGGCCCAGTACACCACCAACACCACCGCAACGAACCCGTTCGCCGACCCCCTCGTCATCGCGGGGGTCGCTCTGGGCATCCTCGTGGTGGTCTTCGCCCTGCTCCTGGCCTTCCGCCTGCGCGGGAGTCGGATGAGCGGCGGCGGCAGCACCGAGGAAGAGTCCGAGGACGGCGACGAGGGCGCGGAGAGCGGTAAGGGCAGGGAGGGCTCCGACGAGGAGCCCGAGGCCTCCGACGAGGGATCTCCCGCGGAGAAGGACGAATAGGAATAGGGGGGCCGGGGGCCCCCCTCCCACGCGCTCGGCGGGTGACGGAAGGTTCTTCAACCGAAGCACATAGCCGCTCCA
>JAKAAX010000024.1 GCA_021802125.1 Thermoplasmata archaeon
CAAGCCCTGGGCCAGGGCTCTCCGGGCTTCCGGGGAGAGCGCGGCGTAGACCTGGGCTAGGCGCTCTCGGTACTCCCGACGGGCGGAGACGTGCGCCGCGCGTCCGGTCGGGGTGAGCCGGAGCAGGTGCGAGCGCCCGTCGTGCGGATGCGGCTCCTTCACGACCCACCCACGGGCGAGCAGCTGCCGGCCCAGGTCGGTCATCGAGGCCGGAGTGAGGCCCAGTCCCTCCGCGAGTTGGGAGGAGGTCAGGGGACCCGCTCCCAGCCGAGCGAGCGCGCGGTACTCGCTGAGGTAGAGCCCATGGGCGCGCACCACCTCGCGCAGTTCCGCGCGGACCTGGCGGTGGCAGTCACGGAGCTGGTCCCAGAGCTTGTCGCTGGGGCGGCCACGCCCCCGGGAGCTCGCGCGCGGACGCCCGGCAGCGCGGCGCTCGGCCACGGGCGGGGGAGAGGCGAAGAACTATTAAGGTTCCGTAATTTCGACCCTCCCGTGACGGACGCCCCGGCGGTGAAGTTCGACCGCCTCACGAAGGACTACGGGCGCCTTCGGGCGCTGGACGAGGTCTCCTTCGAGGTCCAGGCGGGCGAGGTCTTCGCCCTGCTGGGGCCCAACGGCGCGGGGAAATCCACGGCGCTCAAGATCCTGGTCACCCTCTCGACCCCGACCTCCGGCCGCGCCGAGGTGCTGGGGATCGACGTGGCGACCGGGCCGCGTCGTGCGAGGTCGGTCCTGGGGTACGTTCCCCAGCAGTTGTCCGTGGACGGAGCGCTCACGGGGCGGGAGAACGTCTGGCTCTTCGCCGGGCTCTACGACATCCCCTGGGGCCAGCGGAACGAGCGCGTGCGGAGCACGCTGGACCTGTTGGGACTGCAGTCGGCCGCCGACCGGCGGGCCTCGACCTACTCGGGAGGGATGATCCGTCGCCTGGAGCTGGCGCAGGCCCTCGTCCACCAGCCCCGCCTGCTCGTGCTGGACGAGCCGACCGTCGGGCTCGACCCCATCGCCCGCAGCGACTTCTGGGAACGCATCCGGGAGCTGCGGAAGCGAGAGGGGATGACGGTGCTTCTGTCCACGCACTACATGGAGGAGGCCGACGCGTTCGCCGACCGCGTCGCTCTGCTCCACCACGGACGGCTTCAGGCGGTCGACAGTCCCAAGGCGCTGGAGTCCAAGCTTGGGGCGGGGAAGAACTTGGAAGATGTCTTCCGGGCCTTCGCGAGCGACGAGAACGAATCAGCGTCAGGAGGTTGGAGGGATGTCCGAGCCACACGCCGCACTGCCCAACGCGTGGCCTAGGGACGAGGGGACCTTCTCGGAGGTCCTCCGGTTCCCCGCCCGTGTCGCGACGTTCTGCGCCATCGAGCTTCGGCGCGTCGTCCATGACCCCTGGGAGATCGTGACCCGGATCATCCAGCCGGTGCTCTGGCTCCTGCTTTACGGGGAGACCCTGAACCGGTTCCGGGTGATCCCGACCCCCGGGAACATCCCCTACCTCTCCTACCTCGCGCCGGGCATCATCGCGCAGTCGGCGGTGTTCGTGGCGATATTCTACGGCATCATGCTCGTCTGGGAGCGGGACGCGGGGCTCCTGGCGAAGATGCTGGCGACGCCCACGCCGCGTTCCGCGATCGTGGCCGGGAAGGCCTTTGCCTCCGCCCTCCGGGGGCTGGTGCAGGCGATGGTGATCCTCGTCCTCGCGACGGTCCTCGGCGTGGGGATCATCTGGGACCCGCTCACCCTGCTCGCCGCCGCGGTCTTCGTCGTGCTGGGGGCTTCTTTCTTCGCGTGCCTGTCGATGGTGCTCGCGGGGCTCGTCCGGCAGCGGGAGCGGATGATGGGCATCGGGCAGGCCATCAGCCTCCCGCTCTTCTTCGCCTCGAACGCGCTCTATCCCACCTCCGTGATGCCCGCCCCTCTACGGGTCATCAGCGAGGGCAATCCGATGTCCTACCAGGTCGACGCGCTGCGGGGCCTCTTGGTCGGGACGCCCTGCAACCTCCCTCTCGACCTCGCGGTCCTCCTGGTCTCTCTCGCGATCATGGTGACGCTGGCCTCGAGCCTCCTGATGCGACTGGTCCGCTGAGCCCGGTCCCCAAGCCGGGGATCCCGTCGCGACCCGGAGAGAGGGCACGTTCACCCCCAGGGTGCCGAAGGTCCGACTTGGGACGGGGCACGTTGGAGCATGGGCAGAGCCCCTTCTTCCCCGACCCGCGCGGTCGGGTCCGCCCTTCAGACGGGGCCACCGGCTTCGCTTGGCCCTAGGCGACGGGGATGCGCTCTCGTGCGCATTCTCATCGCTTTTGAAGATGGCTAACCTCGAGGATAGTGCCGTTTTTAGGCCAGCGCGGGTGCTCAATGCGGTGAAGGATGGCTCGCACCGCTCACCGACGGGCGACGCACTCTCCGATGGCGCTCAAGGTCCTCGTGGTCGACGACTCCCCCGCGGTGCGGCTGACGCTCCGCTCGGGGCTGGTCCGCATCGGGGTGGACCGTGCTCGCGTCTTCGAGGCGGAGGACGCCGCGACCGCGATGCGTCTCTTCCGCAAGATCCACCCCGAGGTCGTCTTCATGGACCTCAGCTTGAAGCCCCGGATCGAGGCGGGGGGACCCCCGAAGAGGGAGCCCGACGCGGTGCTCACGCCGGCCGAACCCGTGGAGCAAGGGGAGGTGCTGGCGAAGCAGATGCTCTACCAGGACCCGTCCGTGAAATTGGTCCTCTGCACGGGCGTCCCAGCCGATAGCGCGAGCGTGCAGGAGGTGGTGAAGTACGGGGCCTTCTGCGTGCTCCAGAAACCCGTGACGCTGCAGCAGATCCATCGGGTCTTCCAGGTGCTCGCATCCGAAGGGTTGATGCTGTCCGCGTCGGGACCCTTTAACGGGCATCGAGAGCGCCCCTCTGGTGAGACCCCGACACGCCCCCGACCCACCTGGGAAGACGAGAACCCGTAGAGAGGCGGGCCCGCGCTACGCCGGGCCGGAAGGAGGACCCGGGAATACCGGTCCGTGCCCAGCGCGGCATTCTCCCTGGACGACCTCAGGAGAGGACTGAGTGGGAGGACGCCAGAGGTTCGTCCTTCAGAGGAAAGGGCGCGGGGGGGACCTTCCCACGACCCGATTCGAGAGGGGAGCGACAGCCTCCCAGGTCCGGTCATGCGAGGCAGCATCGTGTCCGGACTCTTTCCTCCGGGGATGGGGCGGGTAACGACTCGTCTCCCCCATGGTGCGCAGGGACGCGGCCGCCCGGCGAAAGGTCTCAGATCCCGGTGGCCGCTCCGACGAGGTAGCCGATCGCGTACCCGGCGATGCCTCCGCCCAGGCCGATGAGGATCATCTGGATCCCGTTCACCAGCCACCTGCCGGAGGTGATCTTCGCCTCGTACCAACCCGTCATGAAGAGCGTGATCGCGCTCAGCACGATGGCGATGCTGGCTCCCAGGAAGATGTCGGCCCCCACGAAGAAGAACGGAGCGAGGGGGATCAGGTGTCCCACGATGGTCGAGGCCCCGACGATGTACCCGCTCTTGCGGGGTTCGTCCTCCTCGACGCGGGTGAGGCCGAGCTCGAAGGCCATCATGAACTCCAGCCAGGCCTTCGGATTGGCGCACAGTCGGTCGAGGAGGTCCTCGAGGTCGGCCCCCTTGTAGCCCCACTTCACGAGGACATCTCTGACCTCTTGCCTCTCGAGATGCGGGACCTCCTTCATCTCGCGGAGCTCCCGCTGGACCTCTCCCAAGTAGAGCCGACGTCGTGAGCGGGTGGAGGTGTAGGCCACCGCCGCCATGGCGATGGACTCTGCCCCCAGCGCGGCCAGGGCGGCGACGAGCACGATCTTCGCCGCCGTGTGCGCGGCGACCAGTCCCAGGATGATCCCCAGGACGTTCACGATGCCATCCTGGCTCCCCAGGATGAAATCGGAGAGGAGGGTGGGCTTCGGGTGCGCCTCGGTCCAGACCTGCTGGATGGGGCTCCCCGGGGGAGCCGCCACTGAGGTCGGCGCTGCAGCCATAGAAGCGCGGGACCGCGTGAAGACTACAACCCTTTCTACGGGTCCCATGGGAGGCGGACTCCTAGCCTTTTCCCCCCTCTCCGAAGAACTGGCCCGTGCGTTCCGCCGTCCTTGACGGGTCCGGACCCCGACTACGTGGCCGAAAGGAGGCTCAGGAGGACCGCCGCGCAAGGACGGGCCCCTGACCGTCGCGTTCGGGAGGGAGGCAGCTCCCCTCCGGGTCTCCGGCCAGCGCCGCGAGACTTGCGGGAGCCTTCCTGACGAAAACGTGAAGGAGGGGCCCCGCATCGGCAGCTTCGCATCGGGAGCGTCCTCGCGACGGTCGCGGGTCGTTCGCCCGACGCGACTGAGGGCTTTGCATGAACGGAGCGGGTGGAGCAGCCGTCGCGACCGATGCCGTCCGGGTCGTGGTGAACGGGCGACCGCGCACCCTCGAGCGGATGCCGGAGAGGTCCCTGCTCCAGGCCCTCCGGACCGAGCTCGACCTCATGGGAACCAAGTACGGTTGTGGAGAGGGGCAGTGCGGGGCTTGCACCGTGCTCATGGACGGGAAGGCGGTCCACGCCTGCCAGGTCTCCGTGAAGGAGGTGGGCGGCCACGACATCGTGACGGTCGAAGGGCTGGCCCGAGGGGACGAGCTCAACCCTGCCCAGCAGGCATTCGCCGAGCTCGGGGCCTTCCAATGCGGGTTCTGCACTCCGGGCATGGTGGTCGGGACGACCGCGCTCCTCCAGCGCACGCCCTCTCCCTCTGAGGCGGAGGTGCGGGAGGCGCTGGAAGGGCATCTCTGCCGCTGCTGCGGCTACACGAAGGTCCTGCGCGCGGTCCAACGGGCATCGGAGATCTCCCGCGAGAGGGCCCGGAGGTCCGCGTGACGCTCGAGCGACCGTCCCGCCCATGGGACCGCACCCCGCCGAAGGAGCGAGGGTACTTCGAGGTCCTGGGCGACGGCATCCTGTGTCACGTCCTGCCCCGCGACCGCACGACCGGGGGCGGGGGAGGAGGATGGTCGCCTCCGAGCGGGGGCGCCTGGGTCCACGTCGGAGCCGATGGGAGGATCCGGGCCTTCACCGGTAAGGCCGAGGTAGGTCAGGGGACGCACACCGCCCTCTCGCTCGTCGTCGCGGAGGAGCTCAGGGTTCCTGTGGCCCGCGTCGAGCTCACGATGGCCGACACGGACCTCTCACCGTGGGACATGGGGACCTTCGGCAGTCGCTCGATGCCGGACGCCGTTCCGCCGCTGCAGGCCGCCGCGGCCGGCGCGCGCGAGGAGCTCGCCTCCCTCGCTGCGGCCCGACTTTTGGTGAGCGCGGGCCAGGTCCGGTTCGAGGACGGGGTGGCGCTCTCCCCCGAGGGTGGCCACAGGGTCACCTACGGTGAGCTCGTTCGGGGACTTCGGAAGACGGTGGTCGCCTCCACTCCCGGCCGTACGACACCCGCGGCCGACTGGAAGACCGCGGGTCAGCCTGCCGTCGATCCTGCGGCGGCCGACGTGGTCACCGGTCGGAGGGTCTACGCCTCCGACGTGCGGCGTCCCGGCATGTGGTACGGGGTGGTGCTGCTCCCACCCAACCACGGGGCCGAGCTCGCCTCCGTGGACACCTCGGCTCTCGAAGGAGAGGAAGAGGTGCGGCTCCTCCACGACGGGCCCTTCGTGGCCGTCGCCGCCCCCACCCCCTGGGACGCTCGAAGGGCCCTGAGAAAGGTTCGCGCCACCTGGAGGTCGACCCCTCAACCCGGTGAGCCGGAGATCGAGGCGTACCTCCGTGCCCATCCCTCCCACGGCGATCACTGGGACGTGGAGAAGCTGGCCGAGGGGGACCCGGCCCGGGCCCTGGCGGAGGCCGCAGTGTCGGTCAGGGCCACGTACCGCACGGCCTACATCGCCCACACCCCGCTCGAGCCGCGCGCCGCGGTGGCGGAGTGGGAAGGGGACCGGGTCACCATCTGGCTCGGTTCGCAGACCCCCTTCCGGGGGCGAGACCACGTGGCAGGAGGCCTGGGCATCCCCCCGGAGCGGGTCCGGGTCATCGTCCCCTTCACGGGCGCCGGCTTCGGCGGAAAGCACGGTGGGGACGTCGCGCTGGCCGCGGCCCGGCTCTCCAAGGCCGCGGGGCGACCGGTCCGGGTCGCCTTCACGCGGGAGGAGGAGTTCCAGCACGGCTACCTCCGCCCGATGTCGATCGTCGACGTGGCGGCGGGAGCGACCAAGGACGGGCTCCTGACCGCGTGGACGTTCCACAACGTGAACGGCGGTGCCGCGGGCATCCGCTCGCCCTACAGCATCCCGAACCTCCAGGCGGACAACGAGCTGTCGGACTCGCCTCTCCCCCAAGGACCCTATCGCGCGCTCGCGGCGAACGCGAACAACTTCGCCAGGGAGAGCACGGTGGACGAGCTCGCCTCCCTCGTCGGCCAGGACCCGGTCGCGTTCCGCGAAAAGAACCTGGCGGACGAGCGACTGCGGACCGTGCTCCGGACGGCCGCGGAACGAGGGAACTGGACCTCTTGGAGACCGAGCCCCGGGCGGGGCCACGGCATCGCGGTGGGGTTCGAAAAGGGCGGCCGCGTGGCCACGGTCGCCGAGGTCACCCTCGGACCGGACCGCCGGCCGCACGTCGACCGTCTCCTCACCGTCTTCGAGGCCGGGGCCATCGTGCACCCGGACAACCTCCAGAGCCAGGTCGAGGGGGCGACGGTGATGGCCCTGGGAGGGGCGCTCTTCGAAGAGATCCATTTCGACGGGGGCGTCATCACCAACCGCCGGCTCTCCGAGTACCGCGTACCGCGCTTCTCGGACCTCCCGAGGGTCGAGGTGGTGCTGCTGGACCGCAAGGACCTCCCCCCAGGCGGAGCCGGGGAGACCCCGATGATCGCCGTCGCGCCGGCCGTCGCCTCCGCCATCCACGAGGCCAGCGGGGTCCGCCTGCGGTCGCTCCCGCTCCTCAGGGACGGCAAGGTGCCGGCCGCACCCCGGTCGCCTGCGACCTAGGCCCAACGCGGAACGGACCTCAGTCGATCTTGATCTTCGAGGGCTCGTCAGGGCCCTTCGGGTAGCTCAAGCGAAGGGCCTCCAGCTCCTCGACCAGCACCTTGGAGATGGCCCAGTTACGGAACCACTTGTGGTCTGAGGGGACCACGTACCACGGGGCCAGGTCGGTGTTGGTCCGCTCGATCATCTCTTGGTAGGCCTCCTGATACTGCGACCAGAACTCGCGCTCGTGGAGGTCGGAGGGACTGAACTTCCATCGTTTGGTGGGGTCGTCGAGACGCGCCCGCAGGCGCGAGCGCTGTTCGTCCCGGCTGATATGCAGGAAGAACTTGAGCACGGTCGTGCCCTCCTCCGAGAGCTCGCGTTCGAACCCGTTGATGGCCCGGTACCTCGCTTCCCATAGGGCCTGGGGGACCAGGCCGTGGACGCGGACCGCGAGCACGTCCTCGTAGTGGCTTCGATTGAAGATCGAGATGTGCCCCTTCCCCGGCGTCTGGGGATGCACGCGCCAGAGGAAATCGTGGTCCAGCTCCGCCGGGGTGGGGGCCTTGAACGCGGCCACCTGAACGCCCTGGGGGCTCACTCCTTGGAAGACGTGGCGGATGACCCCGTCCTTACCGGCGGTGTCCATGCCTTGGAGCACCACAAGCACCGCGTGCCGGTGGTCCGCGTAGAGGAGCTCCTGGAGCTCGTCCAGCTTCGACCGCAGCTTCTCGATGTGCTCCTCGGCCTCCCCCTTCTTCCCGTCGAACGCGGAGGTGTCGGTAGGGTCCACATGGTCGAGACGGAACTTCTCGGCCTTCGGCACCCGGAGCTGCTTCATGACGCACGAGGGTGGCCCTCCCTCCTCCCCCCCAGGAAACGGGGGCGCCTGAGAATCTTTCGCTACCCAGCCCTAGGTCCGTTCCGCTTCGGCCTCGCCCTCGGGAGAGGGTTCGCTCTCCAGGGAACTGGCACGTCGCGCGAGGAAGTCGTTGAGCATCGCCTCGTCGACCTGGGGCGCTGCCCCATGTTCGGAGGTCGGGGACGAGGCCGCAGATGGGGCCAGCACGAACCTCGGGGAGTCGGTCTCCTGGCTTTCGGGCAGGAGCAGGACCTTCCCGGAGGTCTTGAGCGCGAAGAGGTGCTCCAGGAGGACCGAGTCGTTGAGGCCGAAGACGGCGAGCGATTCCCGGAACTCCGGCAGTCCTGCCCGACGACCCCCTCGCATCACGTCGATCAGCGCAGCATCGATCTCGGCCGAACGGCGAAGCTCGGACTCTGGGACCTCGGGGGAGGGAGGCTCTTCCGCACCTGACACGGCGCCCGAGGGCCCCTTGTCGTCCGGGTTTTTTCCATCCTTCTCTTCGGTTCTCGCAGACGAGGGAGGAGTGCGTCGGCGGCGTTCGGCGAGCGCGAGGCCGACCCCGAGCAGAGCGACGAGCCCGAGCACAGCAACCAGAGCGACCACCCAGGTCGTCGGGCCGCTTCCGCCCCCCGCGGAGGTATTCCTGCCGATGGTCCCTGCGGGAACCCCGAGCACGGTCACCTCGAAGGGCAGGCTCAGTGCGCGTTGATGGAACGCGTCCGTCGCCTCCACGGTCACGTTGTAGTGTCCCGCGGCGGCATAGGTGTGCGAGGCGCCGGTCGAGGTGACGGACGAGTTGAGGCCGTCACCCCAGTTCCAGGTCAGCAGCACGGTCGGGGTGCCTCCCATGAGGCAGCCGATGGTGAAGTTCAGTTCCGAGCCCGCCGTCCAGTGGGTCGAGTTCGAGGTCGGTGCGCAGGGCAGGGCGGGAAGGGCGAGGACGGTCACGTTCTCCGAGGACGAGGACAGGGCGTGGTCCGTGTCGCGGACCGAGACCGTCAGGAGGTAGGTGCCCGCCGAGGTCCAGCTGAGGTGCAGCCATGGGACGCTCGTCGTCCAGAAGCTCCAGATGCCCGCGGGGGACCGGCTCCCCCAAGAGAAGGAGAAAGGCGCCACACCTTGGACGAAGGTCACCGTGACGTTCGTGAGGAGCCCAACGTCGAGGAGATCGGGAGCGGCTTGGACCTGGGCGCCCGAGAGTCCCACGCCGACCGAGAGCGTGACCGACACGCTGGTCAACGTCCTCGCCGCATCTCGCAGCTCGAACATCGCCAGGAACGTCCCTGACCGCGAGGGGATCCAAGTGGCGTTCCAGGACCCTCCCGTCCCGTTGTTCTCGGAGAGAAGCGCCCCCGAGACCCACCAGCCGTACTCCAGGCTTCCCTTCCCTCCGCCGAACGTCGCGTTCAGGAACACGGGTGCCCCCACCTCGGCCGACAGCACGCCGCCCGGAGAGGCGGTGAGGCCGCCGGTCCCCGCTCTCGCCTGGAGGATGGTCAGGCCCGGATAGGTGGTCAGGGAGAGGTTCGAGGTCGCGTTCTCACCGAAGACGTCTCTGACAGTGACCTCAAGACGGTCGGTCCCGGTCCACCAGGGCTGGAAGGTGCAGGCCACGCTGGTGTCCTGCACGAACGTCCCCCTCGGGCAGAGCAGCATCGAGAAGTTGGTGTCGTTGAACCAGAGATTGAAGGTGGGAACGCCCGAGAAGAGGGTGACGTTGATCGTGACGTTCGAGGCCGCGTAGGCCCAGGAGGGTCCGGTCAGGCCCGAAGTGGTGAGGACGTTCACCACGCTGACATTCGTCCACAAGGTGCGGTTGAGGCCCGCGCTGTCGTTCACGCTCACGCCGATCATGACTAGTTGAGGGCTTGGCGAGAGGTAGTCGAACGTTTGGACCGTCCCGGTGGAGGCGGGGAGGCAGCGCTCGCCTCCTCCCAACATGGGCGCCTGGGTGCAGAAGTGGTAGGGCGAGGCGCCGTTGGCGACCATGACCGAGATCGTGAACGGGTGGTTCGCCGGAGCCGAGCTGGGATCGGAGAGGAACGAGAGGGTCGTCGGCTTCAGGCTCGTCAGCGAACCGGATCCGGAGCGCTGGATCCCGAGGGCATCGCGCGCGGTGAAATTGAGGGAGTCCACCCCCAGCCAGCTGACCAGGTAGCTGCACGAAGCGAGTCCGGGCCCGTAGGGCAGCTGCGACGCGCAGAGCGGGGTCCCCGCCGTAGTGTCGTTCAGCCAGTAGGAGATCGGTCCGGCCCCGTGCTGGACCATCACCGAGACCGAGCTCATCGCTCCCTGATCCGCAATGGCGGGCAGGTTCATCGGGGAGAGGCTAGGCGTCCAGACTACGACGATGCGAACGGTGATCGAGTTGTTCCATCCCGTGGAGTCCTTGGCGCTGAAGTTGAAGAGGTAAGATCCCGGAGCGATACCGAGGGACTGCGTGAAGACGATACCGAAGTGGAAGGCGGCCTGACCCGTCCACCCGCTGCATCGGTCGTAGGGAGTTGTCGGATAGGTGGAGAGGCAGTAGAAGTAGCTCGGGGTCCCAGCGGAGAGGTTGAGCTGGTAATCGCCGCTTGAGTTCTCGAAGGTCAACCACGCAGCGGTGGTGTTCTCGACTGGTGTTCGAGCGAACCAGAAGGACCCAAAGATTGGATCCGGATTGACCGTAAACGAGACGGTGCTGCTGGTGGCTTGTCCCCCTCCAGTGTCCTGGACAGTTACGGTCACTCCGAAGGTTCCAAGAACGGTTGGGGAGCAACTCAGAATCGAAACATTCCGGGAGGCGCAACCTGTCGGAAGTCCCCCATATACGAACGTGAAGACTCCCGTCCCCCCGGTTGCGTTCGCCCAGAAGAGCACGCTCTCGCCGAGGTCGAAATTTGTCCTGTTCTCCGCCAGGGTGACGGTCGGCCCAGCGTACACCTCGAAGGTCGTCGACGCGGGCGGGCTCGTGAACCCGTTCGCGTCCTGCACAGCGACTGTTACGGGATAGCTCCCAGCCGTTGTGGGATGACAGGGCTCGTATCCCGTGGTCGTGGACGAGCACCCGAGAGACTGCGCTGTGGTCCAGTCGAACATGTACGGACCCGCGCCTCCCGACCCGGTGGCGGAGAACGCGAAAGACATTCCCAAGTCCGCGGCGCCGACACTGGGGGCCGGGGCAGTGACCGTAGGGTCGCTGTCTACCACGACCGAGACCGCGGCGGTGCTCGATCGGCCCGACGCGTCCTGGACGATCGAGTCGATCTGGCCGGACCAGACCCTGGACGGGGTACAGTTCAGGAAAGCGCTCGTGGTGGGCGAACAGCCCGGCGGCAGGTTCTGCCACGAGTAGGAGAGGCGAGGCACGCCACCGGTGCCGCTCGCGTGCAGCGCCATCGTCTGGTTCGCGTCGAGGGAGGTGCTGGCGGGGGAGACCGTCGCCGTTAGCGGGGCCGGCCAGGTGAACGGGATGCTCTCGTTCGTCGTGAAGTTCCCCGAGGTGGTGGCCTGCTCGAGCAGGACCGTGTAGCCCGTCGTGGAATCGTAGGACAGGACCTCCTGCGAGCCGTTCTCCACGATGGGTGAGGACAGAGGGAAGAGCTGGGTCCAGACCCCGGCTCGGAACGTCCAGGTGTCCGAGCAGAGCCAATTGACCGCGTTGCAGCCGGTCCCGCCGTAGAGCAGGACGTACCCGTCCGTGGTATCGAAGGTCAGCTGGCCCAGCGCCCTGGGGAGAGGGCCGGAGGCGCTGGACTGAGACCACTGCCCTACCGAGAAGGTCCACGTATCGTTGAGAAGGGAGATGGTCTGGTCGTTCCAGCCGCCGAGCAGCACGTCCTCCGAGTCCAGGGGGTCGTAGACCATCGTCGCCCACCGTCTCGCGCTCGGAGCGGTCCCGACCGTCGCGCTGATGTTGACCCAGTTGGAGGCCCGGTACGCCCAGGTGGCGTCCGTGGTGACATGGCAGTTGCACCCGGGGTCCTTGTAGTTCCCGCCGAACAGGACCACCTGGTGGTCGCCGGCGTCGTAGGCCATCGACTCCTCCACGAGGGTCGGCGGTGGGGAGTTTGCCGGGCCCGCTTGGGACCACTGACCGGATTGGAACACCCACGTGCCCTGGTCGAAGAGGATCACGTACTGGTATTCCGCATCGTAGGTCATGGCGCAGTACTTGCAAGGAGGCGGGCGGTGGGTCTGGCTTGCGGTGAGGTTCTCCCACCCGTGGCCGGAGTAGACCCAGGTCAGGGACTGCGGGAGCGAGGCGAAACCGTACCCGCCGAAGAGCACGACGTAGCCGTCGAAGACGTCGTCCGCGATCGCTGCTCCAATGGGCGCCCCCACGGGAACGACCGCACCCTGGGCCCAGTCGGGCGCCGGCACCTGGCTCGTGAGCGGCGACGCGGACGATGCGGGGGTCGTCGAAGCGTTCGACGAACGGGCTTTCGGAGCGGTGGGGTTCGGCCCGGCGGGGGCGCCAGGGACGCTTGACGGGTCGTGCGCGCTCGGGGTGGCCGACGGGGAACGAGCAGGCGAGAGGGGAGTGGCCCCTGGCGACGATGCCTCCGGTCCGATCGCTCCTCCCGGCGAGGCGGAGGGGCTAGAGGTAACGGGGAGCCCTTCCCGTCCCGATCCCCCGGTCCCGAGGGGCTGCGTCGGCGGTGTAGGCTTCCCCGTGGGCGCCGAGTGAGCGACGGGCTCGCTCGCCATGGCGTTCGCAACGGCGGACGTGGACACGGGAGGAGGCGCGGAGGTCCGGCCTTGTGGGAGCAGCGTGCCTGGGCCCAGCGGCATCGCGAAGATGAGGAGCAATCCCAGCACGAGGAGGCGAGACCACCTCGCCCCGGGAGCCCGACGACCGTTCCCGTGGGGGAGGTGTTCGATAGGATTTCTCATAAATCCAAACCTGCGCGACGATAGAGATCTTGATTCTGGCGGCCAGGTGCCGGGCATTTCCTGGCTTGAAGTATTTTGCGGCCGGGGAGTGGCCCACGAACGGAGCCCTTCCGGCGGGCTCCCCGCCCCGGAGGTGGCCCGGACCGGCCCGCTCCCCGCGGTGGGTCAACCGGTCGCGGGAACTCGAGGGCTCTTCTCGAGCCGACGGACCGCGAGCTGGCAGTACTCCGGGTCGATGTCCACGCCGATCCCCTTGCGCCCGGAGGCGCGCGCCGCGACGAGCGTCGTCCCGCTGCCCATGAACGGGTCGAGGACCGTGTCGCCGACGAACGTGAAGAGCTTCATGCATCGCATCGGGAGCTCGACCGGAAAGGGGGCGGGATGCCCGACCCGCTTCTTGCTCTCCCCGTTGAACGTCCAGACCCCGTTCGTCCAGGCCAGGAACTCGTCGCGGGAGACGTCCGAGACCCCGGAACCGCTCCGCTTCTTCCACTCCTTCTTGCAGAACACCACGATCATCTCGACGGGGGCGATGACGAACGGGGCCGAGGCGCTCTTCCAGGAGCCCCAGGCCGTCCTTCGGGAGATGTTCTGCTCGTTCCACACGACCGTGGACTGGTAGCGCCACCCGACCCGCTTCGCGATCGCAGTGAGGTCCGCGTAGACGCTCTGCTGCCCGCCCTTGTTCTTGTCCAGGGGGACGTTGAGGCAGAAGCGTCCGTCATCCTTCGCGAGCCGGTGGCAGGCGCGCATCCAGGACTCGCTGAAGTCGAGATACTCGTCGTAGCTCGATCCGTCGTCGTGCGAACGGTAGTCGACCTGGACGTTGTAGGGCGGAGAAGTGACGATGAGGTCGACGCTCGACTCTAGGATGCCGGTCGGCTTGCGGATATCCCCGCAGAGGATGGTGGCGTCCTCCGAACGGAGCACGGTCCGGCTCGCCAAGGCCCCCCTCCCCATACCGAGCGCATCTCGGCATGGGCTAAGAACCGAGCGGGAGGACGCCGGAGGGGGAGAGAGCGCGCGCCGATGGCCGGCGAGGGGTGACCGGACCGAGGCGCGCAGTCCGCTTTCCCGAAAGGTCTATGCCACGCCCAGCTACCGTGGACGGACCAGGAACAGGATGGACGAGGGAAGAGCCGCCCGCCACCGGGGCCGATGGAGGAAGCCCCGGCTCTCCCGCCTGCTGCTCTTCTTCATCCCCCTCGTGCTTGTCCTCGCGGGCAGCGTCGTCCTCGATCCGCAGCTCGCCCAGCTCGACCCGAGCCATGGTCTGTGGGGCCTGACGCAGCCCTGGGGCAACCAGACCTTCACCCTCCAGGGGCTCCACGGTACGGTGACCATCGTCCGCGACGGGGCCGGGACCGTCCACATCTACGCGCAGGACGACCAGGACCTCATGTTCGCCCAGGGGTTCGCGCAAGCCTCCGACCGCCTCTTCCAGATGGAGATCGAGAGCGCGGCCGCCCAGGGGAACGTCTCGCAGTTCGTCGGACAGGCCGGAGTCGCTTCGGACATTGCGTACCGCACGCTGGGGCTTCCGCAGGCCGCCCTCGAGATGCAGGCGGACGTGTGGACGGTCTCCCCGACCCTCGCGCAGGACCTCCAGAGCTTCTCCGCAGGCGTCAACGCCTACATCGCCTGGGCCGAGGCTCACAACCGGCTCCCGATCTACTTCACCGGCCTCGGCGTCAAGCCCTACACCTGGACCCCCGCCGCGTGCTTCGCTTTCCAGGAGCTCATGACGTGGGGGCAGACCACGGGGATCGTGGAGCCGCTGCTCGCGGCCCTCTCGGCCATCCACATGGGGGACAACGCGACCAACGAGCTGTTCTCGATCTACCCTCCGTACTGGCAGAACTTCACCGTCCTGCCCGGCGATGGAACGATCAACGGACAGAACCTGACCCAGCAGGGCATCCAGCCGTCCTACGTCTTCTCCCAGGATTGGCTCGGCTCCTGGGCGACCGGCATCCCCGCCTCCGAGGAATCCCAGCTCGCCCCCCTCTACCAGGCCGCTCTGGGGGCCATCAGCGACCCCTACGTTCCGGCGCCCCGCGTGGACGAGGGAGCGGGTTCCAACAGCTGGGTGGTCGCCGCTTCCCACTCCGCGGACCACCTTCCGATGCTCGCGAACGACCCGCACCTGCCGATCTCGCTCCCTTCCCTCTGGGTCCCGACCGAGCTGGTCGACCCGAACTACGAGGTGTCGGGCTACGCCCTCGCGGGACTCCCCGGGATCCTCATCGGCCACGACTCCCACGTCGCGTGGGCGCTCACCAACTCGGAGGGGGCGACGGCGCTGGACTACGTCGAGACCCTGCAGGGCGACCAGTACCTTTCGAACGGAAAGTGGTACCCGATCCACACGATCTACGAGAATTGGACCGTCGCGGCCTCCTCCTCGAACCCCTCCTACGTGAAGCGCTTCACGCTCAACGAGACGGACCATGGTCCGATGCTCGCCCAGGTGGGGAACCACGGACTGGCGATCGACTGGGCCGCGGACGGCCCCACCTGGGAGGCCCTGGCGGAGCTCGAGTTCGACCGGGCGGTCTCGGTGGACCAGTTCATCAGCATCCTGCACCAGTGGTGGACCGTCCCCAACCTGAACGTCCTTCTCGCCGAGAACAACGCGACCGCGGGCACGACCCACATCGGGTGGGTCATCCCCTGCCACTACCCTCTCGTCAACGAGACGATGCCCAACGGCCAGCACGTGACCGTGATCGGGTCGCGCGCTCCCCTGAACGGCAGCGGAGGCTTCGAGTCGGTCGGGACGATCCCGTGGGCGGACGCCCCGATGTCGATCGACCCCGCCCAGGGATACCTCTACGCTCCGAACCAGCCGACCGTGGGACAGAACTTTCCCTACCCCTTGATCGGCGGCTGGTGGGACAGCGGCGGCCGCGGTCATGCGGTCGGCACGTTCCTCGCCGAGCACCCGACAATGACCGTCGGGCTCATGCAGGTCCTCCAGGCGAACGTGACCGACCAGTGGTCGCTGCTGCTCAAGCCCCAGCTTCTCTCCGCGCTCCAGACGGTCGCCGGATCGGGCAGCGGGGGCGCGGCCTCGCTCGCCTCCCAGTTCCTCCCGATGGTGCAGTCCTGGAACGGTTCCTTCCAGACCGACGAGATCGTGCCGACCGTCTACACCTACTGGATCGACGAGGTGCAGAACGCGACGTACGACCCGATGATGGAGGCGGCCGGTCTGGGCGCCGGGGCCCCCGACCCCTTCCCGAACGCTTTCGCCTGGATCGCGACCAACGATCCGAACTCCCCCTGGTTCCCGGGCGGATGGAACAAGGTCTCCACCGATGCGCTCACCGCCGCGCTCGACCTGCTCTCGCAGGAGTTCCATGGCCAGGGCATCTCCACCTGGACGTGGGGCACGGTCCACCCCTTCACGATGCCCTCGCTCACCGGCGAGGCCCAGTTCGCCGTGGGCCCTTTCCCCTGGTGGGGTGACGGCTACACCGTGAGCGTCGCTCCCACGACTCGGAGCCCGACGTTCCCGCTCACCCAGGTCTCCATCAGCTCCTCCCTCCGCATGGTCGTCGAACCGAACCCGAACGCCACGAACGGCGGCACCGCCTGGGGCATCATCCCCGGCGGGGCCTCCGAGAACCCGGTCTCCCCGTACTACGCGAACCTCCTGGAGATGTGGCTCGACCACACCTACGTCGACATGACGCTGAGCGCGACCTCCGCCGGGCCCTTCCCCCAGCAGGTGGTCTCGACCTGGAGCCTGCAGCCATGAGCGAGGAGCCTGCCACGACCACAACGACCTCCGACTCCGAGCCTGCGACGCGGGACGGCACCACGGGCGTTCCGACCTCGGAGAGCGCGCCCTCCAAGGAGAAGCCCTCGAAGCGCGGGAGGCCCTCGACGACCTTCCTGATCGTGCTGATCTTCCTGCTCGTGAGCCAGCCGCTCCTGCTGCTCGTGGTGCTCCTACCCTACTGGTGGGCCCCGCTGCCCATCCTCTCCGTCTGGGGGGTTCTGGGCTGGAAGCGCTCGTGGCTCTGGTCGCTCCTCGTGGGGTTCCTGCTCGGGTTCGGGTACTGGGGGATCCAGCTCCTGTTCCTGCCCGCCGGTCCTCGAGCAAAGCTGGCCGTCATCATCGCGAACGGGATCGGAACCGGGACCCCGGTCGCGGTGGCCTACCTCCTTGGCCCGCTCCTCTTCGGCCTCCTCGCGGCCTTCGCGGCGCTCACCGTCGCGGGCGGGCTCCGGCTGTGGGAGGACGTCCGCCCGCGCGCTCCGGACGCGAGCGCCCCGCCGAAGGTCGGGAGCGAGGCCTGAGGCGGGACCCATGGAGAGCGGTCCCCGCACCCGGATGGTCCTGCCATGGATCGTCGTCTCGATGCTCACCGAAGGCGAGGGCGAGGACCTCCGGATCGCGGCCGTCGCTCTCGTCTCCTCCGAGGCCCCGAAGGACCCCAGGGCCTTCGTCCGGGAGGACGCGATCGCCCACCCGTTCATGCGCCAGGCCGTGCTGAAGGCCACCCCCTCGCTCAAGGACGCCTACCCTCTGCTCGGAGGATGGGTGCTCGAGCACCGGGGCTTCGTCCTTTTCGACCGGTTCGGCACCCAGCTCAAGGCCCTGGAGAAAGAGTTCCAGCGGTACGAGCTCCCGCCCTTGAGCTTCGCCCAGTCCCCGACGCTCGAGGTCTACCGGTCCATCGCTCCGAAGGCGCGGGCCCGCCCCACGGTCGAACGCCTCATCCAGGAGAACCTCGGGATGATCCTCTCGCGGGGACGCGACTCGATCACCGCGATGTGGCTCAAGGGTGACGTGACGGGCGCGCTGGAGGCGCTCCGACAGGACGCGATCGGGCTCTGCATGCTCCTGGACCTCGGCCTGAAGCGGGGGACCGTGAAGCTGGACGGGGCCCCGATCCCGGTCGATTGGGACCGCAGGCTGAGGTCCGCGGTCCGCGCGGGCAACCCCGGCCTCGCCGGGTCCCGCTGAAGCGAGGGCCGTCGGGACCCCGCAGGGGGCCTGGAGAAGACCCGTCCTGTACGAGCGTAGAAATAACCCCGACCTGGTTCATGCGGAAGCCAAAGGGGTCGCCATGAGTCGTACGTTCAACGCCCTGCGTTCCGCCCTCCGCCGACCGACCCTCGTCGCGCTCCTGATCCTCCTGGTGGCCTCCACGGGGACCGTCACGGGCCTGGCCCACGCGGCCCCCTCCTCCTCCGTCCCCGGCACCTCGGCGTTCCTGGGGTACAACGCGAGCTTCCGGGAGACCGGGCTTCCCTTCGGGACCACCTGGTCGGTCACCGTGAACTCCGTGACCGTCTCCGGAGCCACCCGCACCCTGACGGTTCCTGAGGTCCCGAATGGAACCGCGACCTACACGATCGGGGCGATCACCGGCTACAGCTCCTTCCCTTCCTCCGGGTCCCTGACCGTCGCCGGAGGCAACCCCACCGCGGTCGCCATTTCCTTCGCCCAGACCCCCGGGCACTACACGGTGAGCTTCACCGAGACCGGGCTCGCGTTCGGAGTGACCTCGTGGAACGTCACCTTCAACGGCACGGTCTACGCCGCGAACGGCCTCAGCTTCGCGGGCCCGACCATCTCGATCGCCGGCGTGGTGAACGGGACCTACACGTTCTCCGTCGCGCCGCAGTACGGTCTCTTCCCCGCGCCGTCCGTCGGCAGCATCACCGTGAACGGGGCGAACCCGACGGCCCAGAACATCAACTTCGGCCTGGCCCCCGGTCACTACACCGTCACGTTCGGTGAGACGGGGCTCTCCATCTACGCGACCTCCTGGAACGTCACCTTCAACGGGACGCTCTACGCGGCGAACGGCCTCAGCTTCGCCGGCCCGACCATCTCGATCGCGAACGTGGTGAACGGCACCTACACCTTCTCGGTGGCCCCCCAGTACGGGATGGCCCCGACCCCCATCACCGGGCAGATCATCGTGAACGGGGCGAATCCCGCCACCCAGACGATCGCCTTCGGACCCTTCCCCGGTCACTACTCGGTCGCCTTCTCCGAGACCGGCCTCCCCCGCGGGAGCGTCTGGCACCTCACCTTCAACGGGTCCGTCTACGCGGCCACGGTCGCGCTCTTCGGGGCCACGGTCATCACCATCAACAGCGTGGTGAACGGGACCTACTTCTGGAACACCACGGCCCCCGGGTTCTCGGCCACCCCGCCGAGCGGAAGCGTCACCGTCAACGGGGCCTCCCCCGCCACGACGACCATCGTCTTCACGGCCATCCCAGGACAGTACTCCGTGACCTTCCGGGAGCGGGGCCTCCCCGCCGGGACGGCCAGCTGGAGCGTCACGTTCAACAACACGTCCCAGCAGGGAGCGGTCCCCTTCCCGCCCATCGTCTACAGCGGGGTGCTGAACGGGACCTACCTGTTCTCCGTGCCCAACGACGACGGGTGCGTGCCCTCCCCCGCGGGCGGCACTCTCACCGTCGCCGGGGCGGCCGTGACCCAGACGATCACGTTCACCTGCCCGCTCCCGGGGAGCTGGCCCGTCTGGTTCAACGAGACGGGGCTCGCACCGGGTCTGACCTGGTCCGTCACCTTCAACGCCGCCACGACCACCTCGACGGCGAGCTCGATCGAGTTCTTCTCCCTCAACGGGGGGTACCCCTTCACGGTGGGCGCGCCGACGCGCTGGGTGGCGTCCCCCGCCTCGGGGACCGTCACGGTGAACGGGGCGAGCATCTCCACGTCGATCCTCTTCGTGAACACCGCGAACCGGTTCAACACGACGTTCACGGAGACCGGGCTCCCCGCCGGGACGAACTGGGGGGTCACCTACAACGGGACGCTGCAGTTCTCCAGGACGACCTCGATCGTCTTCCTCGGGATGATCAACGGGACCTTCGCGTTCAACGTGAGCGCTGTGGGCAGCCGGGTCCCGACCCCCGTGTCGGGCTCCTCCACGGTCCAGGGCGCCGACACGTCCGAAGCGATCGTCTTCAACATGACCTACACGGCGACCTTCTCGCAGACCGGGTTGCCCTCGACGACGAGCTGGTCCGTGGACGTGGGGAGCACCCACGTGAGCGGCAACACGGCCTCGCTGGTCTTCCCGGACCTCGTGAACCACACCTACACCTTCTCGGTGGGCGCGGTCTCCGGCTACACCTCCACCCCGCCCACGGGAACGTTCAGCGTCGCGGGGTCCTCCGTCACGGTCGCCATCAGCTTCCGGGTCGCGGTGCACACGCAGTACACCGTCGCCTTCACCGAGAGCGGGCTGCCGAACGGGACGAGCTGGTCCGTGACCTTCAACGGCACGACCGCGAGCGGCACCGGCGGGTCGGCGATCACCTTCCAGGCCTACAACGCGTCGGGCCTCGCATACTCGGTGGGGACGGTCTCGGGCTACACGGCGAGCCCGTCGTCCGGCACCGTCAACGTGCAGGGCCAGACGGTCAACGTCCCGACCATCCAGTTCTCGAAGAGCACGAGCGCGAAGTCGGGGCTGACGTCCGCGCTCTCCGGGCCGAGCCTCTACATCCTGCTGGTGGTGGTCGTCGTCATCCTGGCCCTCCTGGCGGCCTTCCTGATCCTCCGCCGGCGCCGGAGCTCCGCTCCTCCCAAGTCACCGGAGACGGCAGAGGGAGCGGCGGCCGCGGAAGGCGCCGGCGGCGCCGCGAGCTGGGCGTCCACCCCGGAGGAGCCCCCGGCCGACTCGCCGGCTCCGTCCTCGGACGGGCCCGCGGCGGACTCCTCCCCGCCCTCCTCGGACGGGCCCGAGGCGAGCTCGTCCGCTCCGTCCACGTCAGGCGAGCCGGACTCGGACGGACAGCCCGCGCTGCCCACCCCCGCCAAGGCTCCCGAGTGAGGGCCGGGCCGCCCCGGGGAACGCCCGAGGTCAGTAGCACCAGCCGCGGGGAGTCCTCGTTCCTAGCCCGAGGGCGTGAGGGTCCTTCGCCTGGACGCGAGTTCGCTGGTAGGCCCAGGCGAAGAGGAGCGCCGGCACCGCCAGGGCGAGCCGCGCGATCAGCAGGACCCCTTGTAGGCCGGAGAGCTGGGAGACGTCCACGGTCCCTCCGGTGGCCACGGCGGAGAACGCCTGGGCCAGGATCGACCAGAGAGACACCAACGTGATGATCGAGAGGAGCGAGGAGAGCAGGAAGCCGCCCCACAGGAGTCTCCGGGAGAACCGGTCCGCCAGTCGGTAGATCAGGACCACGTTCGCGAGGACCCCCAGAACGCTGAGGATCGCCAACGCCAGGAAGTAGTCCTGGAGGCCG
>JAKAAX010000048.1 GCA_021802125.1 Thermoplasmata archaeon
CCAGTGGCTGAACGACCTGTGGGTCTTGACCGGTGACAACTGGACCGAACCGACGGCGGCTTCCGCGCTCCCGGAGCCGGTCGCGGGCGCGACGATGGTCCCGAACCTCGGGGCCACTCCGAACGACCTGGTGCTCCTGTGGGGAGAGAACGCGACGGGGGTCCAGAGGGACACCTGGTCGCTCCGGGTGGCCAACGGGGGATCGCCTCCTGCGCCCGCACCGCTGGTGGTCCAGGCCGGTGTCGTCCCCTCCGCGGGGCGTTCGCCGCTCACGGTCAACCTCACGGCTTACGGAGAGGGGGGATCTCCTCCCTACACCTACCAGTGGAACTTCGGGGATGGGAGCGCGCCCTCCGCGGTCGGCTCTCCCACCCACACGTATGCCCGGCCCGGGAGCTACCTCGCGAGCGTTCTCGTCAAGGACAGCGCGGTCCCGCCCCAGACGTCCACGACGGACCTCCCGGTCCAGGTCTTCGCGCCTCCGGGGGTGTTCAACGCGACCGCGGTGGCCTCTCCGAGCTCGGGGTCGGTCCCTCTGGACGTTTCCTTCCTCACGACCACCTCGGGGGGAACTCCTCCCCTCTCCTACACTTGGGATTTCGGCGATGGGGCGCCGCTCTCCCACGCTGTCGATCCCTCGCACCTCTACAACACGTCGGGTTCCTTTGCCGCGGTCCTCACGGTGAACGAGAGCGCGGGGGCGCGGGCGACCTGGGTGGACACGATCGTGGTCCGGGGGACCGGCCTTTCCGTCGCCCTGACCTCCGTCCCCTCCAACGGCACGGTGCCGCTCACCGTCGCGTTCCACGCGGCCGTCACTGGCGGGCCGTCCCCCTACCACTTCCTCTGGACCTTCGGGGACGGGAACTCGACCGCCGGCTCTACTGCCAACGTCACGAACCAGTACGGGGCCCCCGGGACCTATCTGGCCCAGGTGACCGTCATCGACAGCATCGGCGAGCACGCGACCGCGGCGACGCAGGTCACCGTCCGGCCCATCCCGCCGTTCGTTCCGCCGCCCCCCACGCTGCTCCAGAAGATCGCGGCCGCCGTCGTGCGGGGAGCGGAGTTCCTGCTCCAGCCGCTGGTGATCGGGCCCATCCTCGCGGTGCTGGTCGTCGCGGCGGTGGTGCGGTGGGGGAGCGTGGAGCTGCCCCTGGTCCGGGCGGTCCGGCGCGGGGCGGGGCGCCGGAAGAACTCGGAGCGGTGGGGCGTGGCGGAGGTCGCGCTCCTCGTGCGGGAGCTCCGAAGGGGGAGCTCCCTCCGAAGGATACGTCGGAAGCTCCGTCCCCTCCTCCTCCGGGACGCTCGCAAGGCGGCGAACCGCCTGGCCTGGAAGCCGGGACCGGACGCGACGTGGGCCCTGCGGAGAGCCCTGCTCCTCCCTCCCCAGCTCCTCCTCGCCGGGACGGCCCTCTTCCTGGGGCTCTTCCTGCTCCCCAACTGCGACATCGGCCCTCCGGTCCACCCGAACTGCCCCGTGGGTGTGGGGGCCTTCTTCCAGACCTTCGGAGCGTTCCTGGTCAGTCTCTTCACTTCCTGGTCGACGGACACCTACCTCCAGGCGTACCTCCCCTACTCCCTGCAGCTGATGGCCGTGGTGGTGGGGCTGAGCGCCCTCCTCGCCTACCCCCTAGGACTGCTCGCGGGGTGGTACCGCGGGCGGTTGATCGACCAGTCCACACGGGCCGCGAGCGCGCTCGCCTTCTCGATCCCCATCTTCGTGGTGACGCTCCTCACGCTTGGCGCCGTCTGGACCTGGTACTTCACCGTCACCTCGGGGGACGTGCTGCTGGGAAGTCTGCCGTCGGTCCCCTGGCTCATCGACAACATGGGGGGCTTCCCTCCCTGGATCGCGCTCCACGAGAACACGCTGCCGACCGGGTTCGTCCTCATCGACGCCCCCCTCCACGGTGCGTGGGCGTTCGAGGAGGTCGTGCTGCTCAAGATGCTCATCCAGGGCCTCCCCATCGCCGCGGTGTACGCGGCGATCTTCCTGCGCTACGCGCGCCTCGCCACGGAAGAGGCCTCGATGGACCCCAGCCTCGTGGGGGGAAGGGCCCGGGGGCTCGACGAGCGGCGCCTCCTGTGGACGCACACCTCGCGCCGGGTCTCCCCGATCTACGTCTCGATCTTCAGCACGACGTTCCCGACGCTCCTCTTCGTCCAGATGGTCGCCGAGTGGTTCTACGGGGACCTGGGCATCGGGGAGTCGTTCCTGGTCTCGCTCGGAGACCCCGCCGAGCTGGCGCGCGTGGCCTTCGTGGTCCTGGTCCTCATCTTCGCCGTGAATTTCGTGGGCGACGCCGTAGCCCGGCTGCTGGACCCCTCAGGGAGGAGCCGTGTCCGAACTTCCTGAGGAGACGGAGACTCCCGGCGAGGCGGGAGCCGCGAGCGAGAGCGGCGCCACGCCCGTGAAAGAGGAACCGGTCCGAGGGGAGGCTGCGTCCCCCAAGGAGGCTCCGTCCCCCAAGGAGGCGGCGCTGCCGAGTGGCCGCCGCCCCCGTCCACGCGCGGCCTCCCTCGAGGGCCCCGGTCGGAAGGGAGGGACCCGGGGCCGGCGGAGAAGGTCCTCCCGGAGGAAGGCGTTCGAGCGCGCGCTCCGCGCGCGCCACGGACGCTCGCTGTCGAAGTTCCTGGCGAACACGCCGCTCCTCCTGGGGTCGGTCCTGCTGCTCTTCTTCGTCGCCGTGGGGCTGCTGGCGCCCCTCGCCTATCCGAACGGGCCGAACTATGTGCCCTCCGACCCGAGCGTCTTCGGGTTCTGCACCGTCCCCTCGGCCCCCACGCTCCAGCTCGACCCCTTCCAGATGGGGGCCCACCCCTTCGGACAGACGGACCACCTCGGGCTCGACGTCCTGCGGGGGCTCCTGCTCGGGACCCGGTGGGACCTGCTCCTCTTGGCGGTCATCGTGGGAGTGTCCGCCATCCTGGGGGCGGTGCTGGGAGCGATGGCGGGGGCCATGGGAGGGTGGACGGAGAGCCTGCTCGCCCCTCTCTTCGACAGCGTGCTGGCGTTCCCCCCGTTCATGATCCTGGCGGTGGTCCTGACCCTCACCCTCAACGCGGTGGCTTCGCCGTTCCGGCTCGAGGCTTTCGTGATCGTGATGCTGGCGGTGCTTTGGGCGCCCTTCGCCCAGGCGGTCCGGGCCCAGGCGCGCCTGGTCGCACGCCAGCCCTTCGTGGAGGCGGCGCGGGCCACGGGGGCCCGGTGGTCCCGGGTGCTCTTGCGCCACGTGGTCCCGAACTGCAACGCGTCGATCCTGGCGCAGGTCCCTCCGACGGTCTTCAGCGTCCTCGCCCTGCTCGGCTCCTACCAGTACATCGGGCTGTTCGCGAACGCTCAGCCGCGCTGCGGGAAGAATGCCCAGGCCGGAGGGACGTTCCTCATCGTCCCCTCCCCCCACTTTCCCGAGTGGACCTGGACGCTGGCGAACGGGGCTACCGGATGGTTCCCGCCCGGGGCGGGTCCGAACGAGTGGTGGGGGTACATGGTGCCCGTCGCCTGGATCGCGCTCTTCGTCCTCGCCGTGACGCTCGCCTGCGACGGGCTCGTGAGCTTCCTCTCCCCGTACCAGAGGACGCAGTAGGAAGAAGCAGGACGCGGGAGCCGGGCTCCCCGCGAGCGCTTAATGGGCCCGCCGCTGCCCCGGCCCATGCGGGCCTCGGTCCTCTTCCACCCCGGGAAGGCCGAGGTGCTGCGGTACGTCGAGGTCGCGGACCCCAAGCCCGGACCGGGCGAGGTCCTCGTGCGGGTCAAGGGGACCTCCGTCAACCGGCTCGACATGTGGATCCGGCAGGGGACCTACCGGGTCCCCCTCCCGCACATCCTGGGGACGGACATCGTCGGGGAGGTCGTGGCGGAGAGCCCCTCGGGACGCTGGAAGGAGGGCGCGCGCGTCGTCGTCTACCCGGGGGTACCCTGCGGGAAGTGCCCCGCCTGCCGCTCCGGTCACGAGA
>JAKAAX010000049.1 GCA_021802125.1 Thermoplasmata archaeon
TGAAGAGGACGCCGAGGACCAGGACGACGAACCCGACCTGCCCGTTGGTGGTCCGCAGGGAGATGTTGGCGTCGGGCCCGTTGGTGCCGATGGCGATCCAGTCGCCGTTCTGGGCGGAGAACGAGAGGGTGCCGGAGGTCCCCGTGCCGCTCGCGACGGTGCGGTTGGACGGGCATATCGCCGCCGCCGAACCGCTGGGCTCGTTGCCCCCGCAATCGATCGCGGTGATGTGGGTGCCCTGCGAGGAGGTCCACGGGACCTGGAGATACTGGGGGAGGACGAGCGAGTGGACCTGGAAGTAGGCGACGGTCGACCCGTTCACCATCTTGGCTCCGGAGGGAACCGGGAAGATCGGGGCGAGGGACACGAACGCGCCCAGGAGGAGACAGGTGACCCCGACGGCCAGCATCCCCCGCTTCACGTTCTCCCCTATCCTCGGGACCGAGACCGGCTAAATAGGCCTGCCGAACCGAAGGTCCGCTCGTCGGTAGGGCCGGCGCGGCCCGTAGGGTCGCGAACGACGGGAAGCCCTCGGAAGGAAGGCGCAGCGTACCGTGGGTGTCCGCAGGTGGCTCCTCCCCCGTTGGAGGGGACGGGAGGTCCCGTGTCCGCGCTTCAGGCCGAGGGAGCGGGCGTCGGCGCGGGCTCCTTCGAGGCGGCCGACGCGTCCTTCGCCTCGGTCTCCTTCTTCTTCTCCGCCGCGGGCGGGGTCTTGTGCTCCTCGACGAAGACGACGAGGGTCGACTTCAGCCGCTCGCGGACGTCCCCCACGACGGCGGCCTTGGAAGCCAGCCAGTTGACATCGAACAGCGAGCGGTCCGACAGGTGGACCGTGACCGTCTGGCCCTTGATCTCCACGCCGAAGTCCTTGTGGCGGCCGTAGTCCATCTCGAGGATGGCCCGGACGACCTGCTCGGGGTCCGTGACCTTCTCGACGACGCGGAACTTCCAGACGGCCTTGCGCCCGGCGTGGGTGCGGTTGAAGTCGACGCGGACCCGACCGGCGGTCAGGCTCGAGACACGGCCTTGGCGGCCGCGGATGGTGAGGACCGTCCCGATGTCCAGGTGCGCGTCGTCCTTGCGCATCTCGGGCAGCCGAAGGACCTCGTTCATGGAGATGAGCTCGATGAGCTTGGGGTCGCGCTCCCCGAAGGCCTCGGAGGCGGCGAACTCCTTGGAGATGGTCTCGCCGACCTTGGCCCCCTCGATGGAGGCCTCGACCTTGCCGGGAGAGGTGGGGAAGATGGTCCGGAAGAGCTCGCGCCCGACGATGTAGGGCTGCGGTCCCCAGGTCATGCCCTTGGGCGACTCTCCACCCAGGGCGCCCTTGGCCACGGATTCCTCCGTGCAGGCCACGAGCTCCTTCTTGGCGCCGCCCTCGGCCCAAAGCTCAAAGTCGAGTCGGACCAGGTCACCCTTCTGAACGGTGCCTCCCGTCGAAGGCGTCTCCGTCATGGCGGCGGGGCGACCCCCGACCTAACTTAAGGGTTCCCCAGGTGTCGAGCTTCCCTCGAGGTCCCGGAGGCCCCATCCTCCCTCCGCCCTTCCCCACGAGGGCGCGCAGGGCCGAGGGGTCGTCCTCGAAGGGTGTCCCCGGGCCCTTCAGGACCTCTGCTTCGAGGTCGGTGGGGGGGCCGCCGGGAGGTTCTTGCGGCCGCTCCAGCCGTAGCTGAGGAACCCCCGGAAGGCGCCCCAGAGGGTCGCCCAGCGTCGAAGGATCTCCAGAGGTCGGAACCGGGAACCGGGGTAGGTCCTCTCCCAGACCAGTCCCTGCACCATCAGGTAGAGGGTCAGGAAGAGCAGGGCCCACCAACCCAGGAGGACGAGCGCCTCCCCGAAGACCACGGCCCGCGGGTCCAATAACAACAGGAGCCCCCAGAGGAGGAGCCCGGTCACGATCAGGGCCGGGCCGAGGATGTAGGGGAACACCCGACCGGTGCTCGCCTCGTAGGTGCTCCCGATCCTCCGCCAGAGCACGTACCCTCCGGTGGCGTAGGTGGACTGCTTGCGGAGGAGGCTCAAGATCGTGATGTCGCTGAAATCGTGGTCCACGATGGCGGAGGGGACGTAGACGCCCTTCCAGCCGGCGCGCAGCGCGCGCACGGCCATGTCCTGGTCCTCGCTCGCCGCCCGGGGGAAGAGCGTCGTGTCGAGCTTGCCCACCTTCTGGAAGACCCGGCGTCGCCAGGCGGAGTTCCCCATCGGCAGCGCGTGGGGCTGGTAGCGGGCGACGGTGTCGTAGAAGCGGCGGAGGTACGCGTCGTAGTAGCGGGACCCTATGTTCCGCGTCGTTCCCTTCATCCCGGGGGTGGGCCCTCCCACGAACCCCACGTCGACGTCGTCGAACGGCTGGAGAAGCTCCTCCAGCCACGTGGTCGGCGCGACCTCGTCCGCGTCCAGGAACGCGATGAGGTCACCCTTCACCAGGTCGAGGGCCTGGTTGCGGCTCTCCGGGATGTTCCCCAGGAGTCGGCAGGGGCGGATCCGGGGGTCGGAAGCCGCCAGGCGCTCGCAGAGCTCGAACGTCCCGTCCTTCGACCCACCGTCCGCGACGATGATCTCGAGGGGGGAGAGGGTCTGGGCCTGCAGGCTCCGCAGCGTGCGCTCGACACGACGGTCGTTGAGCACCGTCACGATGACGCTCACCTCTTCCTTCGGTTCGGAAGAGGAGGGCGCAGAGGTGGGGGCGGCGGCCGTCGGCCCTTGGGAGGGGACCGCCATCCTCGTTCACCGAGACCGGGGGACGCTCGACGTCTTCGCGGGGGGCGCGTGCGTCGTGAGCTCCGCGTGGAGGCTTCGGACGGCCATGTCCACCACCTCCCGAGAACCGTACTTCGCGGTGTACCCGAGGGCCTTGAGGCGGTCCACGGAGAGCTTCTGGACCGGCACGTCGCCCGGCCAGCCGCGCGCTCCCCCGGTGTACTCGATCCGGGCCTTCGACCCCGTGATCTCGATGACGCGCTTGGCGATCTCCGCCACGGAGATCTGGTCCTCCGGGGCCAGGTTGAACACGTTCACCTTCTCCTCCGCGTGCTCGGTGGCGAAGATCATCGCCTGAACGCAGTCCTCGACCCAGAGGTACCCCTTGCTCTGCTTGCCGTCGCCCAGGACCTCCAGCCGGTCCGGGGTCTTCTCGAGCTTGCGCAGGAAGTCGTAGATGACCCCGTGCGTCGCGCCAGGGCCCACCACGTTGGCGAAGCGGAAGATCCAGGCGCGGATGCCGAAGGAGTGGCAGAATGCGGTGATGAGCGCCTCGCTACCCAGCTTGCTCGCCCCGTAGAGGCTCTCCGGGAAGAGGGGCCCGTAGTCCTCCGGGGTGGGGAAGGTCTTCGGGTGCCCGTAGACCACCGAGCTCGAGGAGAAGGCGATCCGCTCGACCTTCTTCCGGCGCATCGCCTCCAGCACGTTGCGCGTCGCGACGGTCCCCTGGACCAGGTCCAGGTCCGTCTCCTGTCCGCCCCGTCGGACGTCCGGATTGGCCGAGAGGTGCCAGACGAACTCGACCCCCTCGAAGTGCTTCTCGATCTGCGCCAGGTCCGTGACGTCGGTCCGGACCACCTCGACCTGGGGGTCCTCCCGGACCGGGGCCAGGTTCTCGAGCTTACCGGAGGAGAGGTTGTCGAGGACCCGGACGGACCAGCCCTTCTTCCGGAGGGCAACGACCAGGTGCGCGCCGATACCTCCGGCACCCCCGGTCACGAGGGCCCATCTGGCCGCGCCCCGAGA
>JAKAAX010000005.1 GCA_021802125.1 Thermoplasmata archaeon
GTGCCCCCACCCATCGGTCCGGTGGTGGGGGTCTTGCGGGCGCCCTGAGAGACGTTCCGCATGGCGACCATCTTCCTCTGCTTGACCCGGGTCGCGACGCCCATCACGGAGAACGTCCCGATCCACCCGGCCGTGATGAGGGGGGTGGCGAGCGGGTTGGCGACCACGTTCACGTTGATGGTCGGGGTGGAGAGTACGTTCGCCACCGGCTGCACCACGGGGTTCATCAGCGGGTTCGCCAGCGGGTTCGCGAGCGGCACCTGCACCGGGTTCAGCACCGGCATCCCCGGGGGTGGGGGTGGCGGCGGGGGTGGCGGCGGAGGAGGGGGCGGGGGCGGTGGAGGAGGAATGTACGGATTGACCACCGTCACGAACGCCGGCGGGAACGATTGCGCAGGCGTGAGCGTCGTCCCGGCGTAGGTGGTGTACTCCAGCGAGGAGTAAGCCGCAGGCCCGCTTCCGGGGGCAATGGTCTTGCAGAGCCCGCTCCACGGGTTAGTCGGGGCCCCGACACACGCATCGATCGGGGTGGCGATCTTCAGCATGGAGGTCGGGAACGCCGCGGTCGCGATCACGTTGAACGAGACCGACCACTTGTCCCCGAGGTACATCGTGTTGTCCGGCCAGGCCCACCCGACCCCGGTCCCGAGGGAGCCCACGTTGCTCCACTGCGGGAGGCTGCTGCAGGGCACCGGTAGCGGTGGGCTTGTCGGAGCCGTAGAGCAGACCGCCTTGTAATTCGGATTCCCGGGATCGATCTGGAAGTAGGGGGCCGGGATGAAATTGAACGTCTCCCCCGTCGTCCCCTTGGCCGTGACGTTCGAGGAGATGGAGGGGAAGTTGATGTTCGTGAGAGCCCAACCGAGCCCGGGGTTCGTCCCCCACGCTCTGGCGGGATTGTACTCCGCTCCTCTCGATTCGCACGAGGCTCCGGAGACACAGGTCAGGTTCCCTTGGCCCGTCCCAGTCGCGGCCGCCGAGCAGGGGAATCCCTGGGGCCCCTCCCAGCTGCCTCCCGTCGCCACCGCCATGTCGCAGCCGGCCTGCAGGATGTTCTTGACGTCCGCCTGAGCGGCGGTGCCGGTGCTCAGGTAGTCCCCGGCGTTGAGCTCGGTCATCCCGTCGGGCAGGTCGATGGTGTCGATCACGATGTTGTTGGCCTTCGCGTAGGCGGCGATGGAGTTGGTGGGCTCGGCCCAGCCGTAGCAGTTGGGCTGGCCCCCGAAGTAGGGGGGCTCGCAGCTGGCGGAGTTCCCGGAGTTGAAGTTGGAGTCGGTGGGGGCGTAGCTGGAGACGTAGTTGGGGTCGCGGGGTACGGTCGAGCCCATCCAGACGATGACGTGGTCGGCGTTCGGGTTCCAGGCGAGCCCGCTGCCGCGCTCCGCTCCGTAGACCCCCGTGATGGAGGAGGAGGAGAGGATGTTGTCCGAGAAGTCGGAGTCGCCGTAGACCCATCCACCGCCCAGGACGAAGGACTGGAAGGAGCTCGCGACCGCGCCCTGGAACTGGTTCGCCGGGACGAAGGTGGTGACGTCCGGGTGGTACTCGCTGCCGTCGCCGTCGTCGTGGTCGGCCCCGGTGGTGGAGAAGTAATCGACCATGGCGAAGCAGACCGAGTTCTGGCCTCCGGGAGTGCAGGAGGAAAGGGAGGCGCCGAAGTGGGAGGCGATGTCGGTCGCGATCTGACCCGCGTTCGCGACGAAGAAGGGCACCCCGTTGGACTCGGCGCAGGGACCCGAGCAGGAGGATAGCCCGGGCTCGCCCGCGAGAGGGTCGTAGACGCCGTCGAAGAGGGTGGTCTCCACGACGAAGACGACCTGGACATTGGGGGGGCTGGAGAGGGTGTCACCGGTTGCGTTGACGGTGAGGGTGACCTTGGTGTCGTAGGGGATGGCGCCACATCCCGCGGACCCGCTGCGGCAGATCGTGGAAGGGAAGGCGCTGACAGAGGGGGTGAGGTGCGGGCAGGTGCCGTTGATCCCGTTGGTGCATCCGGAGTAGGGGGTCTGGAACGTTCCGAAGGGAGTGGAGTACGATCCGATGGTGGCGGGGGAGACGCCCGCGGTCGCAGCGGGGGCGGCGGCGGCGATCAAAGGGAGGGGGTCCGCGCGCGGGATCTCGACCAACCGGGCTGTCGATGCCCCCTGCGCTGAACTGATGACCATCGCCAGGAGGGCTACTCCAAGCAGGGCTCCCGCGAGCAGTCGGGGGGCGAGGGGAGATGGGGGGTTGAGCCGCCCGTTCGAGCCCGCCCGGGGGGTCGGGTCGGGGGGGGTACCGTTCGCCAGGATGGGCGCCGGAGGGTGGTCGAGGGGCGGCACGATACTCTTGGGGGCGTTCCTCCCTCAAATACCTCCTCCGAAGATACGACGTGTACACGACGGACGCGTCGTATCTCGGGCGTACTTCCCTCTTCTCGCGCCCCTTCCGGGACCCTAGGTCGGGAGGGGGGGTGGCCTAGGCTCCCGGGGTCCAGAGCGGGGCGGTGGCGACCCCTTCCAGCGCCTCGACCAGAAGGTCGTCATCGTTCGGGAGGGGCACCCGGTGGTACCGGATCCCGTGCTTCTCCGCGAAGGTCCGGACGACCTCGTCCAGGTCGTAGAGCGTCTCCAGGTGGTCGAAGACGAAGCCGATAGGGGCCACCAGCTGGTCGCGATGGCCCCGCTCGGCCTGGTGGACCATGCGCTCGGTCACGTCCGGGCCGAGCCAGGGCTCGGTGGTGTTGCCGGCGCTCTGGTAGGTGAACTCCCAGGGGTCCAGCCGGGCCGCCTGCGCGACGCGTCCGGCGGTCTCCTGGACGAGGCGGGGGTACGGGTCGTGCGCCTCCTCCTGCCGCTTGGGCAGGCTGTGCGCGGTGAGGAAGGTGAACCGGTCCCCGGGGACCTCGGCGAGGGTCCGCTCGATGGACCTGGCCCACGCCTTCGCGAGCGCAGGGCTGAGGTGCCACCCCGCCCGCAGCTCCACCGAGACCGGCCGCTTCGCACGTTTCCGACCCTCGGCGATCGCCTGCTCGTACGGTCGGAGGACCCACGGAGAGGCGAAGGGGGAGAGGGGGATGGCGACGACCCTCCGAACGCCCCCTTCGACCGCCTCGGGGATCGCCTCCGCGATGTGCGGGGCCCAGTGCTTGGTGGCCAGCAGCACGCGGGCGTCGGGGTCCCGGAGCCGCAGCCGCTTCTCGAGCTTGCCCCTCAGGCTCTCCGTGACCCGGGGCTGGGGGGACCATCCGATGAGGTCGTACCTTCGGTGGTACTCTCGGACCATTTCGGCGGGAGGCTCTCGCCCGCCCAGCACCTCTCGGAGGAATCCCGGAAGGTCCTCCGGGCCCCGGGGACTGCCGTAGCCCATGAGGAGCACCGCGGTCTTCTCTCCGGTCCTCTCTCCCGCCCCCGGCGCACTTTCAGCGGCCATGCGACGCCCGCTCCTGCGAGTACTCGCGTACGTACTTGACGAGCCCCTCGACGAGCTCGGGATCCGCGTCGGGCGGCACCCCGTGGCCCAGGTTGAAGACGTGGCCACGGCCCTCGGGGAGCTCGTCGAGGACCTCCTTCGCAGAGGCCGTGACCCGCGCGAGGTCGGTCCGAAGGAGCGCCGGGTCCAGGTTCCCCTGCAGCGAGAGTCCCGGCCCGACCTGTTCCCGGACCCGCCGTAGCGGCATCCTCCAATCGACGCCGAGCGCCGTCGCGCCGGTCCGTGGGAGGACGGGGAGGAGGTGCGAGGATCCCGTGGAGAAGTAGATGGTCGGCACGTGGAGGTCCCTCAGCCCCTCGAAGACCGTCTGCAGATGCGGCAGGACCGCGCGCTCGAAGTCCCGAAGGCCGAGGGTCCCGGCCCAGGTGTCGAAGAGCTGGAGCGCGTCCGCGCCGCTCGACGCCTGCATGCGCAGGTAACCGATCATGGCCTCGGAGAGCTTCCTCTGCAGGAGCTCGAAGGTCGAAGGGTCCTGGTGGAGCAGCCGCTTCGTCTCCAGGTGGTCGCGCGAGGGTCTGCCCTCGATGAGGTAGCTGGCGAGGGTGAAGGGCGCTCCCGCGAACCCGACGATCGGGGTCCCTGGGCGCGCGGACCGGAACCGCCGGATCGCATCGCCCACGTACCCGGCGTCCCTCCCCGCATCGAACGACCGCAGGCGGTCGACGTCCCCCCGGGTCCGGATCGGGTGGGCCACCACGGGGCCTACCTCCGGGACGAGCTCGAAGTCGACCCCGAGCCCGAAGAAGGGCAGGGTGATGTCCGCGAAGACGACCCCCGCGTCCAACGGGTAGCGCTCGACGGGCTCGAGCGTGATCTTGGCCGCGAGCTCCGGGTTCCGGGCGAGGTCGAGGATAGGGTGGGAAGCGCGCAGGGCTCGGTAGCCCGGAAGATGTCGGCCCGCCTGGCGCATCAGCCAGACCGGCACACGCTCGACCGGCTCGCCCCGGAGGGTGCGGACGAGCAGCGAAGCCTCGCTCAACGTCCGCTCCTCCCGTCCGGGGGGTCCTGCCGCAAGGCCTCCTCGAACGTCCGGGAGGCCCGCTGCGTATCGGACTCGCGCATCGCCGCCGAGGCGAAGGTCGACTCGAGCGGAGAGGGAGGCAGGTACACTCCGCGGTCCAGACACGCGTGGAAGAACCGGGCGTAACGCTCCCGGTCGACCTGGAGCGCCGAGGGGAGGTCGCGCGGAGGGATGGGGCCGAAGTGCACGCCGAGCATCGAGCCGCGCCGCACCACATGCAGGTCGTCGGAGCGAGTGGCGGCGGCCGCTCCCCGAAGTCCCACCTCGAGCTCCGCTCCCCGCCGCTCCAGGCGACGGTAGACCTCGGGTGTGAGCGCGTCCAGCGTCGCAGCCCCCGCCGCCATCGCGAGGGGATTGCCCGAGAGGGTCCCCGCCTGGTAGACGGGGCCCACCGGCGCGACCTGGTCCATCACGTCCTTGCGGCCCCCGTACGCGGCGGCCGGGAGCCCTCCTCCGATCACCTTCCCGAGGGTGACCAGGTCCGCGCGGACCCCGTAGCTCGTGTGGATGACGCCACGGCGCAGGCGGAACCCCGTGATGACCTCGTCCGCGATCCAGAGCGCCCCATGCTCGCGGCAGGTCCGCTGGACCGTCGGCAGAAGGTCCCGTCGGGGGAGCACCATCCCCATGTTGCCGGCCACCGGCTCGACGATGACCGCGGCGATCTCCTCTCCGTGCCGTTCGAAGAGGGCCCGCAGGGCCTCAGGGTCGTTGTAGGGGAGGACCCAGGTGTCCCGGGCGATCGAGGGCGGGACGCCCGCGGAATCGGGACGGCCCTGCGCGGCGGCGCCGCTGCCCGCGCGGACGAGCAGTCCGTCGGCGTGGCCGTGGTAGCCTCCCGCGAACTTCACGATGCGACGCCGACCGGTGAAGCCCCGCGCGACACGGATCGCGGACATCACCGCCTCCGTCCCGCTGCTCACGAACCGCATCCGCTCCATCGAGGGGACCGCGGCCTGGATGCGTTCGGCGAGCTCGTGCTCCCGGGGGGACGGGGCCCCGAAGGTCAGACCCTCCCGCGCCGCCCGGACGACCTCCCGCACCACCGCCGTCGGCGCGTTGCCGAGGATGTTCGCCCCCCACGATCCGACCAGGTCCAGGTAGCGATGACCGTCCAGGTCGTACAGGTGGGCCCCTTTCCCCCGCGCGAAGAAGACCGGAGAGCCTCCCACTCCCCGGAACGAGCGGACGGGGGAGTCGACGCCTCCCACCAGCGACCGGACCGCACGACGGAAGGCCCCCTCGGAGCGGGGTCGCCCCGTCGCGCCGCTCATCCTCGGACCTGCCCGGGGAGCCCCTCGGCCAGCTCGAGCATCCGCGCGGGCGGCACCGCCAGCGCCGTGAAGATGGGGGTCTCGAGCTGCGTGTACCGGCTCGCCTCGCTGGGTCGGAGCGCCTGGACCAGGTCCAGGAAGTTCCGCGGGTCCTCCGCTTCGAAGGCGAGGATGAACTCGGGGTCGTCGATGCCGAAGGAGTAGCCCGTGTGGATCTCGACCTTCGGGAACCGGTGGCCGATGCGGAAATGCTCCCCCATGATCCGCTGGCGCTCCTCGAACGGGAGCGCGTACCACTCCCGCTTCTTCACGAACGGGTAGACGAAGAGGTACGGAAGGCTCGAAGGGGCGATCCGGCCGCCCTTCTGCCCGGCGTGGGTGTGGCCTCCCAGGTACTCGGAGCGCCGGCCCATCCCCAGGTAACCCAAGGGAAGCTCCAGGTAGCCTCCCATCCGGGTGCCGGCGAGACGCGCCTCGAGCTCCTGGAAGCCCTCGAGGCGTGGGGAGACCATCCAGAGGAGCGCGTGGGCGGAGGCCTTCGTACCGACCAGGGAGTACGTCCGGAGCGAGACGCCCTCGGGGGGATCCTGCAGGAGCCGGACGACCTCCTCCCGTCCTTCTCGGCGCACGTCGGGGTCGAGCCGGCGCCACTCGGGCATCAACCGGAGGAAGAGGTACCGGACGAAGTCGCGCTCCTCCTCCGCCTCGGCCTTGGGGCTGGCCTCGGGCGTGCCGGCTTCCTTCTCCGTCATGCTGACCCCCCTGCGCGCCGCTCCGCCAGCTCTCGGGCGAAATAGCTGATGACCAGGTCCGCCCCGGCCCGGCGGATCGCCGAGAGGGTCTCGTCCACCGCCCGCGGCTCGTCGAGCCATCCCTTCTCGGCGGCTCCCTTGATCATCGCGTACTCTCCGCTCACCTGGTAGGCGGCGAGGGGCAGCTCGAAGCGACGGCGCGCTTCGGCGAGAAGGTCCAGGCAGGGCAGGGCGGGCTTGACCATGAGCGCATCTGCGCCCTCCTCCGCGTCGAGCTCGAGCTCCCTCATCGCTTCCCTCGCGTTCCGGGGGTCCATCTGGTAGGCCCGTCGGTCCCCGAAGCTGGGGGCGGAGCCGGCGGCGTCCCGGAAGGGTCCGTAGAGGGAGGAGGCAAACTTCGCGGCGTAGGAGAGGACGAGGGTCTCCGTCTTCCCCGCGCCGTCGAGCGCGGTGCGGAGGGCGCGCACCTGGTGGTCCATCATCGCGCTGGGCGCGACCACGTCAGCCCCGGCTTCGGCGTAGGCCACCGCCGCGCGGGCGAGGAGGGGCAGCGTGCGGTCGTTGTCCACGTGGGATCCCACGAGGGCCCCGCAGTGCCCGTGGCTCGTGTACTCGCACAGGCAGACGTCCGCCATGACCACCAGCGAGGGCACGGCGTCCTTGAGCTCGCGTACGGCCGCGGGCACCGGGCCCTTCGGGTCCCAGGCCCCGGTCCCCGAGGCGTCCTTCTTCCGAGGCACGCCGAAGAGCATCACCGAGCGGACGCCGAGGTCGTAGGCCTCGGAGGCCCGGCGCACCACGTCGCGGACCCCGAACCGCGACAGTGCAGGGAGCCCCTTCGTCGGAGGCGGGGTCGGGCCGGACGTGACGAAGAGGGGGAGGACCAGATGCTCGACGCCCCAGCGGGTCTCAGCGACGAGCTCGCGGAGCGCGGGGGTCCGGCGCCATCGGCGAGGACGCGCCGGGGGCCGCGCCTCCCGGCTTCCCTCCGGCGGTCGGCCCGCCCTGCCGGGCATCGGCCAGGAGCGTTACTAGGAGAGCGGGTAAGCTTTGCCCGGAGATCTCGTCCGGGACGGCCACGCCCCGGAGCCCGTGCCCCCGCGCCGCCCGGGCGGTCGTCGCGCCGAGCGCCACGAGCCGGGCCCTCCGTCCGAGGTCTCGGAAGGTCCGTTCCCCCACGGCGCGCCTCCAGCCGCTCAACGCCGACGGGCTCGTGAGGATCCAGACCTGGCCGCGCTTCGGAGCTCCGTGTCTGCCCGCACGCGGGGCGCGGACGGTCCGGTACACGACCAGGTCCGCGACGCTCGCTCCTCGCCGGCGAAGGGCACGGGCGAGCTGGGGGCCCGCGAGGTCCGACCTCGGCCGCACGACCCACGCTCCTCGCACCGGTCCGACCGCCCGCACCAGAGCCCCGGCCCCCGGGACGGGCGGGACCCGCGCGCCGGGAAGGCCGGCCTCGCGCAGCCGCTTCGCCGTGGCCGGACCGGCGGCCCACACCTCTCCGAGGGCCTTCCATCGGGCGAGCGCACGGGGGGCCGTCCGGAGGTAGAGGTCGACCGCGGCCGAGCTCGTGACGAGGAGGAGGTTCCTGCACCCTGGACGCGGGGGCGGTAGTGACGGAGGTCGGGCGACCGGGACCTGCTCGATCGCCTGGACGCGGAGGAGAGGGATCCCGAGGCGCGAGAGCTTCGGCCCGAGAGAGGTCAGGGCGCCGGGGCTGCCCAGCACGACGACCTCGGGGGTCCGGGACCTTGGGGGGGTCATGGTCGCGGGGACCGGGGGGGATGGAGGAACTCCCGGGCCCCCCGCTCCAGGAGCCGTCCGGCGAGGGCACGGCCCACCTGCTCAGGCTCGGTCGCGGGGCCGCTGTGCACGCCCCGGAGCACCCGGCTCCCGTCGGGCGAGTAGAGCGCTCCCGTGAGCCGAAGCACACGGCCGCCGAGCCGAGCCCAAGCACCGAGAGGCGTGTCGCAGTCGGCGCCGAGCTCCGCGGTCAGCGTCCGCTCGGCTGAGAGGGCACGGAAGGCGGAGAGGTTGTGGACGGGGGCGAAGAGCTCGCGCAGGCGCTCCTCCCCCGCCCGGCCGTGGACGACGAGAACCCCCTGTCCGGGCGAGGGAAGGAAGGTCGAGAGGGGAAGGCGCTGGGAGATCCGGTCCTCGAGCCCGAGCCTCCGCAGACCCGCGACAGCGAGGAGGAGCCCCGACAGCCCGTCCTCTCCCTGGTCGAGCTTCGTGAGGCGGGTTCCGACGTTGCCGTGGATCTCACGCACGTCGAGGTCCCCCCGGACCGAGAGGAGCTGGGCGCGGCGGCGCGGACTGGAGGAGCCGATCCTGGCTCGGCGGGGGAGCGAGGCGAGCGTCCCGGGCCGGGTGAGGACGAGGGCATCGCGCGGGTCCTCGCGCACGGGCGTGCAGACGATCTCGACCCTGCGCCGCGGACGGCTAGGGAGGTCCTTCGCGCTGTGCACGGCGACGTCCACCTCTCCCTCCTCGACCGCACGGTCGAGACGGTCCGTGAAGTCGCGGACCCCGCTCGCTCCCCCCGGGCTGCGGTCTCCCTGGGTGCGGATCGGGACCATCTCGACATCAAGGGAGGGGCGGGCCCGGAGGAGGGGCGCGAGAAGGAGCTCGGTCTGACGGAGCGCGAGAGGGCTCGCGCGGCTGCCCACCCGGAGCCTGGGCACGGTCGCTCCTTCAGTCGCTGGGAGCGTAGAGGTCGAGGAGGGCTTCCAGGATCTCCGGGGGCAGCCCTCCGGAGACGAGACGACGCAGCCGCGCGGTGGGGCCGGCGAGCAAGCGGCGGACGATCCGCTCCCCCATCCGGGCGAGGACGATCCGCTCCTCCTCGTCCAGGTGAGGCGCGTGCCGGAGCGCCCCTTCGAGCTCCTCGGCCCTCATCTCTTCCGCCCGTCGCCAGATCTCGGCGAGCCACGGCTCGAAGGTCCGCGACCGGAGGTCGTTGAAGGCGCGGGCGGCTCCCCGGCGCGCGGCCTCCTCCTCGGCGGCCGAGGGTGGGGGAAGGGAGAGCTCCTGGCGGATCCGCTGCAGGTCCCAGAGCTCGCGCTCCTGGCTCCGTCCCACTCCAGGCTCGATGTTCCTGGGCAGCCCGAGGTCGAAGAAGTGCCGGGGTCCCGGAGAGGGGAGGTCGGAGACGCGGAGCGTCCGACCCTTCGACTTCCCGGCGGCCACGACCACCTCGGCCCGGGCGAGCTCTCGCTTCAGCGCGGACCAGGGTCGGGCCCGGCAGCCGAGCGTGGCGAGGGACCCCGCCTCCGGGGCGTGGGCGTGGTAGAGGAGCGTGACCTCGGCGCGGCCCCGGAGGAGCTCCGCGACCCGTCGTCCCACGACTCCGCTGCCCAGGACCAGCGTCCTCGGGCGTGCATGCGGGAAGCGGCGGAGCACCTCGGAGGCCACGACGGAGGCGATCGAGGGCGCCTCCCCGGAACGCTCCGTGTCTCGGGTCTCCGTCCAGGCGACGGCCTCCTCCAGGAGCGTGCGGAGCAACCGGTGGGGACCTCTTCCGAGGGCGGAACGGGAAGCCTGGAGGACCTGCTGGCGGACCTCCCTCTCCCCGACCGCCGTGGAGTCGAGCCCTGCGGCGACGCGGAACAGGTGGTGCGCGACGGCAGGCCCCGAGCGCTCCTTCCACGCGGAGACCGGTCCGGGGAGGGAGCGGCGGAGCTCCCCCAGCCCCCGTCCATCTCGAAGCACCGCGTAGACCTCGATGCGGTGACAGCTGCGAAGGCAGGCGAGCTCGACCACGCTCGCGTCCCGGTCGAAGATCTCCCGAAGCTTCTCCGGGGTCGTCGCCAAGCTCGCCCGCTCGAGCGCGGCCAGGCTCCGGTCGGCCAGGCTCTGGCTTAGCGAAGCGAGGAGCATCACCGGGGGAGCGGCCCGGGCCCCTCTCGGCTCCGTCGAGTGCGCGCTCGCCGGCGCCACCGGAGAAAGGTCCATGGAAGCCACGACGGAGGAGGAAAGGCTCTCGCCGGGCACGAGCGTTGCACCCGGTCTCCCAGTAAGACGGTTTCCAACCCGCCCCTTTTTACGGGGGTCCGCGCGCGCAACCGACTGGCGGGTCGGGCAGGGGGCGGAGCGCTGGGCAAAGCGTAAGGTCCGCCGCTCCTACCGGAGGCCTGGCCTTGACGCCTCAGCCCGTGCGGGTCTCCCCACCGGCTGCGGGGAAGCGACGCAGTCGGCAGCAACGGTTCTGGAGCCTGCGCTACGAGGAGGACCCGGCCTTCTTCGGCCGGGGAGCGAGCCCTTTCGCCCGTTGGGCCGCGCCCTGGCTCCGGCGCCACCGGGTCCAGCGGGTCCTGGAGCTCGGGGCAGGTTACGGAAGGGACCTTCGGTACCTCCTCGAGAACGGGTACGACGCCCGCGGCGTGGACAACGTCCGTCGGGGGGTCTCCCAGGGCCGGGCCTCCCTCTCGCGCTTCTCCCCCACCCCGCACGCCGAGCGACGACTGACCTGCGGCTCGGCCGAGGCGTGCCTGGCCGCCCAGAGGCCGGGGTCGCTCGACGCGGTGTACTCGAACCTTTTCCTCAACATGGACTACACGGAGCGGGAGCACCGGCGCCTGCTCCGGGCCGTCCACCGCTCCCTCCGCCCCGGGGGACTCCACCTCTACTCCGTGCGTTCCGTGAACGACCCCTGGTACGGACGGGGGGTGCGCCGGGGCCCCGCGACCTTCGACCTCGCCCCGCACGGCACCACGATGCACTTCTTCTCCGAGAGGTACGTCCGTTCCCTCGCGGTCGGACGCTTCGAGGTGCTCCGTGTCGAGGAGCGCTCCGAGGGAGGGAGGTCGTTCCCCACGAAGGTCCTCTACGTGGTGGAGCGCAAGGGTCCTTCCCGCCCCCCACGTGGGTCCGGGGGGCGGCCGAAAGAAGATATCCCTGCTCGGACTGGCGCGCGCCCGTGATCATCACCCGGACGCCGCTCAGGGTCTCCTTTGCCGGAGGCGGAACGGACCTTCCCTCGTACTACCGTGCCCACGGCGGAGGCTCGGTCGTCTCGGCGGCGATCGACCGTTACATCTACGTCCTGGTCAACGAGAAGTTCGACCAGGACATCCGGGTGAGCTACTCGCGCGCGGCGGAGTACGTGAGCAGCGTCGACGACATCAAGCACCCCGCGGTCCGGGAGGCGCTCCGGAGGACGGGCATCTCGGGGAAGGTCGAGATCGTGACCATCTCGGACATCCCGGCGGAGGGCACCGGGATCGGGAGCTCGAGCTCCTTCGCCGTGGGCATCCTGAACGCCCTGTGGGCCTTCCAGGGCCAGCTCAAGGGGCCCGCGGAGCTCGCCGAGGCGGCCTGCGAGCTCGAGATCGAGGGGCTCAAGGAGACGATCGGAAAGCAGGACCAGTACGCGGCGGCGTTCGGGGGGCTCCACCAGTACGAGTTCCGCCCCGACGACTCGGTCGGGGTCCACGCGCTCCCGCTCTCCCGGGAGGAACGGGAGCGGTTCGAACGGCATTTCGGCCTCTACTACACCGGGGTCACCCGGTCCGCCGGAAAGGTCCTGGTCGAGCAGGACCGCCGGACGGGGGAGAACCTGAGGGCCCTCGAGCGGATGCGGGCGCTCTCGGGGGAGACGCGCGAGGCGATCCTCGGGCGGGACTTCTCGCGTGTGGGGACCCTCCTGGACGAGGGGTGGGAGCTCAAGAAGGGGCTCGCGAACGGCATCACGAACCCGGTGCTCGACGAGATGTACGCCAAGGCGAAGGGGGCCGGTGCGCTGGGCGGGAAGGTGACCGGGGCCGGGGGCGGAGGGTTCCTCCTCGTGGCCGCCCCTCCCGAGAAGAGCCTTCAAGTACAACACGCCCTCTCAGGGCACCGCTACCTTCCCGTCCACATCTCCACCGAAGGATCGCGCATCGTTTTCGTTGGAAGGTAGGAAGGCAGAGGAACCGACGATGGCCGAGAGCCCGGGACAGTACACGGCGAAGTACGTACAGGAGACGATCGACTGCCTGAAGGCGCCCTACGTCGCGGAAGGGATCTCCCGCGTCGTGGACGCGATGGTCCGCGCCCGGTCCGAGGGACGGACCATCTTCTTCTGCGGGAACGGCGGCAGCGCCGCCACGTCCTCCCACATGTCCCAGGACATCGGGAAGCTCACGATCGTCGAGGGGAAGAAGCGGTTCAAGACGCTCTCGCTCACGGACCCGGTCTCGCTCATCCTGGCCTGGGCGAACGACAAGAGCTACGCCGAGATCTTCGCCGAGCAGGTGAAGAGCCACGGGACGAAGGGCGACGTGATCATCGGGATCAGTGGGAGCGGGAACTCCCCGAACGTGCTCCGCGCCCTGGAAGAGGCTCGCAAGCTCGGGATGACCACGGTGGGGTTCATCGGCATGGGCGGCGGGAAGATGTCGCCCCTCTGCGACATCCCGATCGTGGTCCCCTCCAACAACATGCAGCACATCGAGGACATCCACCACATCATGCTCCACCTGCTGGCGGCCTACCTCCGCGACGAACGCGCGGCCTGAGACGACCCGGGAGCCGGGGATAGGGGAAGTACCGGCAGTCGACCGGAGATCGGGGGGACGATGGCCGAGAAGGTCCGGGAGTACATGATCCTCCAGGTCGAGCACGTCCAGGAGACGGCCACGGTGGGCGAGGCCATCGACCAGCTCATCAAGAGCCGCCACCACGGCTTCCCCGTCGTCAGCGACGCGGGCAAGCTGGTGGGGTTCGTGAGCGCGAAGGAGCTGCTCCGGCACGCCGACCGGAGGGGCCTCCACCTCCGAAACATCATCAAACCGGGAACCTACACGGCCGCCCCCGAGATGCCGCTCGACGACGCGGCCAGGGTCCTCTTCCGCTACGGGCTGCGCGACCTGCCCGTGGTCGACGACAACGGCCACCTGGTGGGGATCCTCGGGAACCTGGACGTCGTCCGCAGCCACTTCGAGCGCGCGACCCCGGTGAAGGCCGACACGCTTCGGAAGCTGCTGAACGAGCGGTACGGGTTCACCTTCTCGCTCCACCGCGGGCTGGTCCCGATCCCCAACCTGCGTCCGACGCAGTGGAAGGTGTACGAGGACGAGCTCGAGGGGAGGCGCTACGAGCTCGAGCGAGGGTTCGCCGAACCGGTCCTCGCGATCCAGAAGGGGGACTCCTTCATCCTCGTCGACGGCCACCACCGCGCGCTGGCCGCCCGGGAGATGGGGCTCCAGCAGCTGCAGGCCTTCATCCTCTCCTGCGACTCGCCCGAGGACTTCGCCAAGGTCGAGATCGGGCTCGAGCGGATCGCCAAGGACCACCACCTGAACGGGCTTGCCGATATCGAGGTGGACCGCAGCGGCCACCACCCGCTCATCGAGGTCACGACGCAGCTCATCCGCCGCTTTGAAGGGGAGGAGGCCTCGCGCCTCACCGCCGGAGGAGCCCCTCCCTCGGGGAAGAGCACGAACAACCCGCCGAGCGGCTCCTCCACGTAGGGGCGCCGGGCCATCGCAGTCGTTATAGAGCAATACGAGGTCGCGCCTCGCGATGTCGGGCCCCAGCCGCGGCCGCTCCGTCCACCGGCTCCGGTCGCGCCGGGGGGTGGTCTCGGGGGCGCTCGTGCTGCTCGCCGTCGGGGGCCTTCTCTCCCTTCCGTTCGCCGCCCACTACGGGGTCCTGCCGCCGTCCGAGGCCGTCGGGGCGGCGCACGAGGTCGCCTTCTCCGTCTTCTACGCCCACGTGATGATGAACGACAGCTCCCCCGGCTTCTACTGGGGCAGCGGCGAGAACGTGGTGAGCGCCAACTCCACGATCGCCCTCGTCCTCTACAACAACGGGACGACGACCCACTCCTTCTCCGTCTACATGCTCCGCAACCAGGTGATCTCCGCGACCACGGACAACACCCCCGCGAAGCTCAACACCACGTGGGCGGCGGCCCCGGGCCCCAACTTCTGGCTGCCGGGGGGGACCAACCTGTCCACGACGCTCAACTTCTCCGACCCGGGGACCTACCAGGTCGTCTCGCTCTACCCCTACCAGTTCCAGTCCGGGTTCACGACGACGATCACGGTGCTTCCGGCGGGATCGGCCACCAAGTCCTACGTCTTCGACAACGCGACCTCCGCGCTGACCTTCGTGCCGGCCATCCTGACCGCACCGGCCAACACGCCGATCGTGTTCGAGGTCACGGCGCAGCAGGGGGGGCACACCTTCTCCCTCGACATGACCTCGAACGACACCACCCTCGTGACCGGGACCTCGCTCCCGAGCCCGCTTCCGCCGGGGCTCGCGAACACCCCGGTGAACCTGGAGCTCAACAACCAGGGGCAGACCTACGCCTCCGCCCCGACCATCCTGAAGGCGGGCGTCTACTGGTTCGTCTGCGAGATCCCGGGCCACTTCCAGCAGGGCATGTGGGGGAAGATCTACGTCGGGCTGATCCCCTCCCCTCCGCCGAACGTGCCGCAGATCACCCAGGTGATGCAGTACGGCTACCTCGCCCTCGCGGGGATCATCGTGAGCGGTGCGGCGTTCCTGGTCCTCATGGGGCAGAACGAGCGGCCGGCGCTCGCGGGTCCCGCGCCGCGTGAGCACTGACGGGGCCTCCGCCGTGGCCGGCGAGAGGCGCTGGGTCGCCTTCCTGCGCGCGGTCAACGTGGGAGACCGTGTCGTACCGATGGCGGAGCTCACCTCGCTGGCCGAGGGGCTGGGGCTTCGGGGGGTCCGCACGTGGCTGCGGAGCGGGAACGTCGTCTTCCGGGACGGCGAGCGGAGCCCGTCCTCCGCGCTCGAGCGCCGTTTCGAGGTCGCGGCGGAAAGACAGCTCGGGCTCACGACGGAGGTCCTAGTGCGGTCGGCCGAGGAGCTCGAGAAGGTGCTCTCGAGCGGCCCTTTCCCGGCCTTCGCGAGGACCGACCCGAGCCACCTGCTGGTGGTCCTGCTGAAGGCGCCGCCCCAGAAGGAGCGCGTCCTCGCCCTCGCCTCTTCGATCTCGGGTCAGGAGGAGGTGCGCGCCGGCCCCCGGTGCCTCTACGCGACGTACCCCGAGGGGGTCGGTCGCTCGAGGCTCACCCTCTCCAGGATCGAATCGGCGTTGGGCACGCGGGGGACCGCACGCAACTGGAACACGCTCTCCCGACTGCTCGAGATGGCCCGGGAGGACTGACCGGGGGGAGGGTCGGCCTCGGGGGTCCTCAGCTCGAGGGCAGGTCGCCCGAGCTCGGTAGGACCACGACGTAGGAGATCATGGCGTAGTGGCCCTGTCCGCAGAACTCCGTGCACTGGATGAGGAAGCGCGTCCAGGGGGCGGTGCCGGCCGGGATCGTGAACCAATAGTGGTTGATGCGCCCGGGGATCGCGTCGATGCGGACCCCGAGCTGCGGGATGTTGAAGCTGTGGACGACGTCCGTAGAGGTCACGTTCATGTCGACGACCGCATTCTGGGGGACGTAGAGCACCGAGGTGGAGGTCGCGTTCCCGTACGCGTTCAGCACCTTCGCCGCGTAGGCGTCGGTGTAGTTGTACGACCACACCCACTGGCTGCCGGTGACGTTGATGTGCCAGTTCGCATTGGCCCCGTAGGCCGTCGGCCCGGTGTCCAGGTTGTAGAGCAGCCCCACGGAAAGCCCCGCGACGCTGGTCAGAAGGAAGATCGGGATGATCGTCCAGGCCCACTCGATCTGCTTCCACTTCCGGCGGTTCGCCTCGGCCCGGGCGTTGGGCCGCAGGGTGGGAAGGGCGGCCGAGTCGATGGGCTTCGCCGAGGATGGGGCCTTCGAGGTCGAGCCTGAGGAGGAGGTGGAAGTGGGCGCGGTGGTGCGCTTCGTCGCCGGGGCCTTCGAAGAGGCCGGAGCGGCCGTGGGTCCACCGGAGGCCTTCGACGAGGTCACGGGCTACCTCTGGAGGGTTTCTGGGTCTGGGCGACCCCGGGCACGGGCCGGTCCTGGGCGAGGGGCTCGTGGGAGATGTGCCGGGCCAGCGCCCAGATGAGCAGCAGGATGTACACGATCCCCACGGCGAGCGCCATGAGGAAGACGGTCCACAGCAGCCACTCGGTGTACTGCAGCGGGGTCTTGGGCACGCTCTGGGCCAGAAGCAGAGAGAAGGTCGCTAGGCCGCCCACGGTGTCCCTGTGAGCAGCTTCCGAGCCTAAAAAGCCGACGGAGAGCAGGGGGCCGAGGAGCGGGCGGGCGACCGTACGGGGGCGCCTCGAGGGCTCCACGAGGGCCGCACGAGAGGCGCACGAGATGCGCACGAGGAGGGCTCGGGGGCCGGACGAGGGCCGCACCAGCAAGGGGGTCCCAAACGTAGGCCTTTTAGGCCTCGAGCCGTGCGGCGCACGCAAGGAACTCGGAGGAACCTAGGGGACGATGCGCTCGTGGTTCCGTCTGGCCACCTTCTTCGCGATCGTGGTCCTGCTCATGACCTATTACGGCGCCGGAGCGACCGGGTTGCTCGGGGGAGCCCTCGGGGCCTCGCCCAGCCCGTCACTCTCGGCCTGCTCCTCGAACGTGACGGTCCAGGCGACCGACTACGTCTGGACGAGCAACGACGGGAGCGGCTCCGCGATCGGCGAGGTGTGCAAGACGGTCACCTTCAACGTGGTGAACACCGGTGGCACCCCGCACACGTTCACGGTCTCGAACTTGGTGAACAAGACCGACACGAGCTCCACTGACTCGTCCTTCTTTTCCTGGCCGAACCTCTACTACAGCCAGGCCCTGAACGCCAGCGGCTCCCCCGGCGGGTCGCTCTCCGTCAAGATCACCTTCGGAGCGCAGGGGGCCTACGAGTACACCTGCATCCCCCACTACGGCCTGGGCATGTTCGGGGAGATCTACGTCCTCGAGTCGCCACCGGCCCCTCCCCCTCCCGCCCCGGCCTTCGAGGCGTTCTGGTACATCGTCATCGCGGTCACGGGACTTGCGGTGTTGAGCGTGGTCCTGGGCATCGTCTACGGGAAGCGCGGTGCGCACCCCGACGCCCTGCCCCCTCGCGGGATCCCGATCACCAGCCGACCGGAGTACTTCAACGACTCACGGCCGGAGCCCCTCGACTCGGCCGACCCTAGGCTCACGAACGAGCCGGAGCACTGAGTCGCTCCTCTGGGCAGCGAGGGAGGCCCGTTGACCCCCCTCCTCGGCGTGGGGGGGGGGCAGGTCGCGCAGCAGGCCGGATGTCCCTGCACCGGGCCCCCGCGCGGGGCGGGGGAACGACCGGGCCAGGGGCCCGGCTTTCGAAGCCGTTATACGGGCTGGGTTCTCGAGCCCGCGGGGCACCCATGTTCGACAGTATGGACGACCTGCTCATCATCGCCGTGATCGTCGTCATCCTCTTCTGGGGATGGGCGAAGATCCCCCAGCTCGCCCACAGCCTGGGACGGGCGATGGGAGAGTTCAAGAAGGGACGGCTCGAGTCCGAGCGCGAACTTGCTGCTCAGACCGCCCAGAGCCCGCCCGCAGCCTCGGGATCGCCCCGCGTTGTGCGCGACTCCGCGTCGGGCCGCTGAACGCCCCGAGAGGTAACAGGACGTGAGCGGGTTGAGCGCCAGCCAGGACAGCGCAGAAGCGAGGACCGGCGCCGCGGGTCGACGCAGGCCGATTCCCGAAGGGTCCACCCCTGGCCCGTCCGGGTCCCCCGGTGCGCCTCGACCCCCTGCCGCCATGCCCGGCGGCCCGCTTCGCCCCCACGTGCCCACCGACCTCCAGGCCTCCCTTCTCGGTAGCTCGTTCTACGCCGGCTCGTTCGCTTTCCGGACCTGGATGCGGGAGTCCCCGCAGAGCCTGGTCTCCCAGCGGCGCCTCTCCGAACGCCCTGACCTGGGTCTCCGCCCGCTTCGGGAATGGAGTGCGCCGGGAGACCTGCGGGCCAGCGCGCCCACCCGTCAGGCGGACCCGGCGGTCAAGGAACCCGGTGTGGCCGAGGCGGCTCCCTCCGCCCTGTCCGAGCTCACCCCTTCGCGCGGTGACCTCCCCACGTTGAGGCCCGAAGAGCCGCTCCGCTCCCTGCGCTTTGCCGCGCTCGAGACCTCGCGTCGCTCTCGCCCCTCACAGACGGATCCCCCGACTTCATGAACGAGCTGCAGCGGCTCCTGTCCATCGTCGAGGAGCTGCGCCGTCGACTCATCCGCATCGCCGTGGTCATCCTCCCGCTCTTCGCCTTCTTCAACATGTTCGAGATCCGCTGGGGAAAGGTCCCCCTCCTCCCCTGGGCCATCGCGTACCCGTGGCCCAGCCCGTTCTACAACGTGACCGCCCAGGTCTTCGGCTGGATGAGGACCCAGATGCTGAGCGGGGTCCAGGGGCAGGTGACCCTGCTGAACTTGGGCGTGGGCGACTCCGTCATCGCCCAGATGGAGATCGGGCTGCTCCTGTCCGTGGCGGTCGGGATGCCCTGGATCGTCCATGAGGTGGGGGCGTTCCTCATGCCCGCGCTCCGTCAGAACGAGAGGGCGCTCATCAAGACCATCGGAATCCCGGCGACGCTCCTCTTCATCCTGGGGTTCACGATCGGACTCCTCTGGATCACGCCCTTCACCTTCCTCCTGCTGTTCAAGTACGTCGCGGCGATGGGCCTCGCCCCGGTGCTGTCGGCCGAGAGCTTCCTCGAGTTCACGCTGCTCTACACCCTTGCCTTCGGGATCGTCTTCGAACTGCCCGTGTTCGTCTACGCGCTCTCCCGGGTGGGGCTGGTCCACGCGAGCGCCTGGCGCAAGCACTGGAGGGGCGCGGTCATCGGGTGCCTCGTCTTCGGGATGATCATCACCCCGGACAACTCCGGGATCACGATGCTCCTCATCGCCATCCCGATGTTCGGCCTCTACGTCGCGGGTCTTCTGGCCGCCGAGAGGCACCAGCGCCGGGTCGACCGCGCCAAGCTCCTCACTATCCCGGCGGGTGCGGCCTGAGGGGGACCCGGTCATGAGCCTGTTCTCCGACGTCGACTGGGCCATCCTCCTCCTGGCCGCGGGCCTCTTGCTCATGGGCGGACACGGGACGGAGATCTTCCGGACCCTCGGGAGGCTCTACGGCAAGTACATGCGCATCCGGCAGGAGCTCACGCTCAATTTCCAGAGCCAGCTCATGGCGGCGGATGTCCTGGGCTCGGCGGCGGCCGGACCGCTCCCCGTGGTGAACGCCGCGGAGGCCCCCAAACCGGCCGTACCGGTAGCGCCTCTCTCGGACGCCGCAGCGGCCAGCGCCCCGTCCGCGTCCCCCCCCAGCGCTCCGACGGTCGCCGCGGCGGGGGGCGGAGCAATCCACCAAGTTCATAGGGGGTCCACATTCCCCCAGGATGGGGCTGAGATGTTCCGATGAGCCGGGGCGTACTGTTGCTCCTTGTTCTCCTTTTGGTCATGTCGACTGCCCTGGCCGTCCCTTCTCCTCGGGTTTCCGTCAGTGCGGGGGCCCCGGGGATCGAACCCTTCGCGCGGTCCGTCCCGACGACGACGAACCAGTCCAACCAGAGCGGTTCCTCCTCCGCCAGCTCGGCGATCCCGCCGGTCGTCTGCCCGCTGCCCCCGGTGAACACCACGCTCGGGATCTTCTCCTGCAAGCAGATGCTCGACCTGACCGAGATCTTCGTGATCCTGTTCGGGATCACGATCACCCTCTACGTCTACAAGGACGCCGACCAGGCCGAGCTTCCGGGCGAGGCCGTCGACGTGCCGATCACGGGCCACGAGGAGCTCGAGATGCGCCGCCGGAAGGACGCCGAGGAGCGCGCCCTCGCCGAGCTCGAGGAGAAGGAGGACGAATGACGGACGGCTTCGAGGGGGAGGGACCTATCGACTGGGCTTCGCGGCTGGGGTTCGACCGACCGGACTTCGACCTTCGCCTCGCCTCCTACCTTGAGCTCACTCGCCCGATGCCTCCGGGGATCGTCCGTCGCATCGACGCGCCGGACATGAACGACCCGAAGGTCCAGGCCGAGGTCGACGAGGCGAAGCGCAACCTCCTGAAGCTCCTCGCGGTGGGCGGGCTCGCCGCCGCGGTGGGAGGCGGGGCCGTCGGGGCCGCCCTTCAGTACATCCAGCCCCCGATGCAGGGTCTCGCTTCCTACCCCCGCGTCCAGCTGCTCTTTGCGGACGGGACGCCCATCACCACCTCGAACATCGACAGCCAGATCGACCCGACGACGATCACGGTGTTCTCCTTCGATTACCCGCTCTCCGGGGAGGTGAACATGCTCCTCAACCTGGACCCGACCTTCGGCGTTCCTCCCAACGGGGTCGGGCCGAAGAAGAACATCGTGGCCTACTCGGCGATCTGCCAGCACCTGGGATGCATCCCCCCGTTCCTCTCCTACTACCCCGCCTCCGAGGCGAAGCAGTGCGGGTTCAACAACGGAGCGCCCTTCATCCACTGCATCTGCCACGGCTCGACCTACGACCCGTACACGGGGGACAGTTCGACCGGGGGAGGAGCGTCGATCCTGACCGGCCCGACGGTGCTCCCGCTCCCCCAGTGCCTGCTCGAAACCGACGCGAACGGGAACATCTTCGTGACGAGCGTCATCGGGCCACCGGTGAAGGGGCACTTCACCACCCTCCTCGGCGGGACCCCCGGTCCGGTGCCCGCGAAGATCAACCCGATCCAGGTCCAACCCATCCCGAACGGCCAGCGGTGCCCGTAGGTCGAAGCACGAGGACGGTGGAGAGGAGATGACCGGGACCGGAGGAGGGGGATCGGCGCACCGACGCCCCGCGTCGCCCTCGGTGCCGGAGTACCGGCCGACCTTCAACCGCGTCCTGGACCGGATCTGGGACTTCGTCGAGGTCCGGGCCGGCACGAAGAAGTGGGCGATGCGCCCGCAGCCGGACTTCTCCTTCAATCCGTCCTACTGGACGGGGGCGTTCGTCGCGAACGCCTTCGTGGTGCAGGTCACGACCGGGCTGCTGCTCCTGTTCTACTACATCCCGTCGGCGAGCCCCACCACGGCTGGGGGACCTCCGGCGGCGTGGGCGTCCACCTACTACATCATCCACGGCGTCCCGCTCGGCTGGCTGCTGTTATCCGCCCACTTATACGGGGCGTACGCGACGATATTCCTCGCCTTCGTCCACTTCTTCCGCGGCTTCTACGCCGGGGTCTACAAGCCTCCGCGCGAGCTCTCCTGGATGGTCGGAACGCTCCTCCTGGCCGCCATGCTCGGGATGGGGTTCACTGGCTACCTCCTGCCCTTCACCGCCCTCTCCGTAGGAGCGACGAACGTGGGCGTCGCGCTCACCCTCTCCGTTCCGGGGATCGGTCCCCCGACGGCGCGTCTCATCTTATCGGACGGTACCTACCAGGGCCTGCTGTCGCGGATGTTCGCGCTGCACGTCGTGGCCATCCCGCTCGCCCTGGCGGCGCTCCTCTACGCCCACATCTCGCTCTTCGAGATCCACGGGATCGCCCCGAAGGCCTCCTCCGACCCGAGGGCGAAGCGGATCTTCACGCACCAGGACGATGCGAAGCTCGGGACCTTCTTCCCGAAGGTCTTCTTCTACATGATCAAATGGGCGCTCTTCTACGCCGGGCTGCTGCTCATGATGGCGGCATCCTGGCCGGTGCCCTTGGCGCCCGCCTTCGGCTCGTCGAGCGCGGGAGGCGCCTCGCCCGAGCCGGACTGGTACTTCCTGTGGCTCTACAAGCTCGCGGACTTCCAGTACGTGAGCCCGTTCGTGGCCGTAGGGACGGTCACCTCGGTCCTGATCTTCATCCTGTTCCTGCCCTGGATCTCCCAGATCTTCCCGTTCCTGGATGGAGGGAAGAAGACCCATCCCCGCGACCGCCCCGTCATGCTCGGGGTCGGGAACTTCTTGATCGGGTTCTTCATCCTGATGACCGTCTGGGGCGGGGTCATGCCGGGGGTCGTCATCCCGGCCACGATGTACGGCCTCTACGTCGGAGCGATCGCGGGCGTGAACGCCCTGGTCATCTTCGTGCTCTACTGGATGTACCGCACGAGCTACCGGGCCCGCGTGGCGGCCAAGGAGGGCCGCCGCAGGCTCTCCCTGGGAGCGCCCGCCTCCGGAGCCCCGGTCACCTCGAAGTCCACCCCGGCACCCGTGCCCGTCGCCGCGAGCGCGACGGGGGAGGTCGCGACCCATGGGTGAGCGCGAGGAGACCTCCCCGAAGGCGAAGCCGAAGCCGCGCTACAAGACGCGCGTGCTTTGGGGGGTCCTCTCCGGCCTCTTCCTGGTCGGGCTCGTTTCCTTCCTGGTCGGTCTCTACGCCCTCTCCGTCGCGTGGGGCGGGGGCACCGCGCTGGTCTGGCTCCCCGTCGGGATCGCGGGGATGATCGGAGCGCTGTTCTGCCTTCTGCTGACGCTGGGCGTGGTCTACCGCGTCGACCGTCTCCGAGGGAACCTCACCCGTCGCGTGGAGATGTTCGAATGATGAGAGGGAGGGCAGGACCGGTCCGATGATCCGAAGCGCGCTTCTCCTCGGCATCGTGCTGCTGGCGGTCGGTGGCGCCCTCATCGCCGTTCCCGCGGGCCAGACCTGGAGCTTCTCCCTCCTGGGCGTGAACTCGGTCTACCCGCACGGCGTGCCGAGCGACGCGATGGGCGGAGCGGCCCATCTCGGGATCTCCGCTCCGTACGCGATGGCGGACACGGTCCAGTACAATCTTACGTGGACCGGGGGCCCGCCCGATACTTCGATCGAGGTCTACGCGTGCACGGACGCGTCCTGTCGGACCCTCGGCACGCTCCTTGCGGTGGGAACCGGGGGCGCGGGAGGCTTCGAGTTCGGTCTCCCGATCGGGGAGTATTTCATGCTCAACACGACGGCCACGAGCAGCGCGCTCGGGGTCAACATGAGCCAGGCCACCCAGGGGCTCTCCCCCGGCCAGGCGATCCCGTCTCCCGCGAGCGGCGGCCTCTCCGTGGTCGTCACCGCGAACCTGCAGTCGGGTATGGGACTCCTGGGGCTGGCCCCGTTCTCGGTGGGGGCGCTCCTCGGGATCTACGGGTTCCTCTCCTACCCTTCCTACGAGGCGGTCCCCACCGGCATCTCCCGCCGGCTGGACTACTATCTCGCCGCCATCCTCATCCTGCTGGCAGGGGAGGGCCTGCTCGCGGGCTACATCGTCACGTTAGGCTCGCTCGCGTCCATCGGGGCCCAGAGCGCCGTCGGCTTCGCCCTGGGGTTGATGATCCTGGGCGGCGGATTGCTCTTCCACATTCTGGACGTCTCGTTCCGGGACCGAGAGATCGCGGCCCAGAAGCTCGCCCGGACGCGGGAGCTGCCCTACTGGTTCCGACGCTACGTCCTGCACTGGCTCACGACGACCGACCACAAGGAGATCGGCCTGATGTACATGGTCGCGTCCTTCGGGTTCCTCATCATCGGCGGCATCTACGCGATGCTGATCCGGGTGGACCTGTTCCTGCCGGCCGTCGGGATGACCCCCGGCTCCATCGGGATCTCGCCGGACCTCTACTCCACGCTCTTCACCGAGCATGGGATCATCATGATCTTCCTCGTGGTCATGCCGCTCATGGCCGGCTGGGGGAACTACCTCTTGCCCACGATGGTGGGCGCGAAGGACATGGCCATGCCCCGGATCAACAACATGGCCTTCTGGCTGATCCCTCCGGCCGGGGTCCTCATCATCCTCTCGGGAGCGAACGGGGGTTGGACGGGTTACGTCCCCCTCACGACGCTCATGCCGGGCCGCGGGATCGACATCTGGATCGCGGGCTTGCACATCCTCTCCATCTCCTCGATGCTCGGGGCCATCAACTTCGTCGTGACGGTGATGAAGCACCGTGGGCCGGGCGTCACCTATTGGAACATGCCCATCTTCGTCTGGTCGACGTTCATCAACAGCTTCCTGGTGATCGCGGCGATGCCGTCGCTGTCGGTGGCCCTCTCGATGGTGCTCTCCGACCGCAACTTTGGCACCCATCTCACCTACGGCGTCAACGGGTCTCCCCTGGGCGGCCCGCTCCTCTACCAGAACCTCTTCTGGTTCTTCGGGCATCCGGAGGTCTACATCCTCATCCTGCCGGCCTTCGGGCTGGTCTCCACGATCCTCCCGAAGATGGTGCGGAAGCACCTCTTCGGCTACACGGCGATGGCGCTGTCCATCGCCTCGATCGGGATCCTGGGGTTCGTCGTCTGGCAGCACCACATGTTCACGACGGGCGAGGACACGAACACCCGTTTCATCTTCATGCTCACCACGATCGCCATCGCGGTGCCGACCGGCGTGAAGATGTTCAACTGGCTGGCCACGATCTGGGGCGGCCGGGTGCGTCTGGAAATGCCGATGTGGTTCATCATCGCGTTCCTGACGATGTTCCTGATCGGAGGTCTCTCCGGCGTGATGCTGGGAACGATCCCCGTGGACTACCTCATCCACCAGACCTACTTCGTCGTGGCGCACTTCCACTACACGATCATGGGCGGGACGCTCATGGGCGTCTTCGCGGCGACCTACTTCTTCTACCCCATCATGACGCGACGGTGGTACAGCCACACCCTGGGGCTCTGGCACTTCGTCCTGACGTACGTCGGGGGGAACCTGCTCTTCTTCCCGATGTTCTTTGACGGGATGGCGGGGATGCCCCGCCGGTACTACACCTACCTGCCCTGGTGGCCCACCCCGGTCGGCCTCGACCTGGGGCAGCTGAACGCGCTCTCCACGATCGGGGCCACGATCTTCGGGATCGGGACCCTCGTCTTCATCTTCAACATGGTCGCGAGCTATTACCGCGGGAAACCGGCCCCGGAGGACCCGTGGGCCTAAAGGACGGGACGGGTCCCGGTCCGAAGGTTTCTCCAGAGCTGAGCGAGGAGGGAAGCCGCTCGGCGGCGTTCCGCTACCTGGCCATCGTGTCGGCGGTGGTCGCCTACCTCACCGTGCTCCTCGGGGCCGGGGTCACCTTCTCCGACACCCCCCTCGTCTGCCCGACGTGGCCCGGCTGCTCGCCGGGCCAGTTCATCCCCACCCTGGGGGGCCCGGCGACGCTCGAGTTCTCGCACCGTGCCCTCGCCCTCGTGCTCTCGCTCTGTACCCTGGGGCTGCTGGCGCTCGCCTACCTGACGAGGCAGGCGAGCCCGGGGGTCCGCCGGATGACCTTCCTCGCGGCGGTGCTGGTCATCCTCCAGGCCCTCCTCGGAGGTGCGATCATCTTCAGCGACGCCGAGTTCGCCATCGTGGTCTTCCACCTAGGGCTTGCCACGCTGCTCTTCGGCATCCTGATCCTCATCGCGGTCATGGCGAACTTCCCGTTCCTGCCTCCTCGGTGGCAGGCCTCTCTCGTGGGCAGCCTGTCGAAGGTGGGCGAGGCCCGCAGCGAAATGGACCGGATGAACGGGGAGAGGAAGGATCCCCCGTCCGTCGAGGGCGGTGCCTCCCCCAGCTCCGGACGGTAGGCCCACCCCCCCGACACGGCCCTCCCTCGGACCGCACCGGTGAAGCCGACCCCCCACGGTTGATGAGCTCCGGGGTCTGCGTGTGGCGATGGTCGACGCCGGCATCCTGGTCCTCCTCGGGATCATCGGGGCGGGTATGGCCGGGCTCAACCTCTGGATCCTCTTCCAGTTCTTCCCGAGGAATGCGCTGACCCCCACCTGGTCCCGGGCGATCCTGGTCTCCTACCTGCTGATCGCTTCCGTGGCCCTCTGGGTCTCGGTGGATTTCGACCTGCTCGCGGGCAACACGTCCGTCGGCTGGACCGCCGTGATGTTCGGCCTCCAGTTCATGATGATGTCCCCGTTCGTGTGGGTCGTCCCCCTCATCTTCAAGGGTGACACCATCCGGGTCCGCTTCTCCTCCTGGCGCTGGCCGGTCTTCCTGACCTTCCTGGTGCTCGCCAACGAGCTCGCGATGGGGGCCTCCTTCGTCGGGGTGACCCTCGGGGTCGGGGCCATCGCTCCTTCAGGGCAGTGGGGAGTGCTCCTGGGCGCGTCGCGCTCGATCCTCTCGGTCTGGTTCCTCTGGGTCATGTTCGCGAACATGGTGCCGCTCCTCTTCTTCGCCCGCCTGCCCTCGCTCGAGCGCTGGGCCCTCCTCACCCTCGCGGCGAGCGGGATCGTCGCGCCGCTGGTGGAGGTCCAACCCTGGATGGGGCTCGCGGCGGTCTCGGTCGTCATGGCCGGGGCCCTCGGGTTCCTCGTCCTCCGTCTCTTACGTGCCTCCGGCGCCCCCGTGGAGAACCCCCGCCTGCTGACGGCCGTGGTGGTCGCCTTCGCCGCGATGGTCCTCTCGCAGGTCGCCTTCCTCCTCCGTCCAGCGAGCGCTTGGGCACCGGTGCCCTTCGCCCTGGTCATGTTCGGGGTGATGGCCTCCGAGCTGCTCTTCGTCGTCCGCTCCATCCTGACGCCGTCGCACGTCGAGCCGATCGGGCTGCCCGCCGAGCTAGAGGTCAACTCGGCTTCACCCACAGATTAAGGACAATCCGTCGCACCCGTGAGGGGGAGGGGATCCGGGTGAGCGATAACGAGTTCCTGCGCGAGGCGCTCCCAAGGGTGCGGACGCTGTGGAAGCGCGACCCCAAGGGGATGTCCCTCGACCTGCTCCGTGTCGGGATCGGGTTCGTCTGGGCGCTCAACCTGATCTTCGTGCTCGCGCCGAGCAACGCTTTCTTCTCCGGGTTCCAGGGGGTCGCGAGCGGGTTCGGACAGTCCACCCTGGGCGGTCCGGGCTTTGCCAACCTCGTGGCGGGCCACGCCGAGCTCTTCGCCTGGATGATCGCGATCGTGACCGCCTACCTCGCCGTGGCCTTCCTTCTGGGGATCACGACGCGGCTCGCGTGCCTCGTCGGGATCGTGGCGTCCATCGCCTTCCTCCTGACGCAGTTCTACTCGACCTTCGCCCTCAACGGCACCGGGACCGACGTGGGCCCGCACCCGCTCTACCTCCTGATCTACCTCATCCTCTTCGCGGGCGGAGCCGGGCAGTACTTCGCCTTCGACCACTGGGTCTGGGCGAGCGGGAACGCGAGGTTCCCGCGGCTCTCCAGCTGGATCGCCTCGCCCCGTGACCTGCCGTGCAACGCCACCTGCCCGAAGGCGGGGTACCTCCGGGTCGCAGGGCCCGTGCCTCTCCTCGAGGGCTCGGCGGCCGCCCCGACGGGTGCGGGCGGCGAGAACGTGCCCGGCGCTACGTAACCCCCGCTTCGGCCGAACCGCGCGAATTGGCCCTCTGGGCGGCGTTATCTCCCCTGCGGGGCTCGGACCTGGGCCGATGACCGACCTTCCCGGTGCGGTCCCCAAGTGGGGAGCGTACGTCTCGCTCCTCAAGCCCGGGATCACCGGTCTCATCCTGCTGATGGCCGTGGCGGGGTTCTTCGCCGGGGACCCCACCTATCCGCCCCCCTGGGTGAAGCTCGGGGGGATCCTTCTTGCCGGAGGGATGGCCAGCGGAGGCGCCGCCGCCCTGAACCACTGGTACGACCGCGACATCGACGCCCGGATGAAGCGGACCCGGGACCGCCCCCTTCCGAGCGAGGCGGTCTCCCCCAACCACGCGCTCGTCCTGGGTCTCCTGCTGACCGCGCTCTCGCTCCCGGTCGCCTACCTCACCGTGAACCTCCTCTCGATGCTGGCGATGGCGTCGGGCTCCGTCGTCTACGTCCTCGTCTACACCGTCTGGCTGAAGCGGAGGACCCGCTGGAACATCGTGGTCGGGGGGTACGCCGGGAGCGCCCCGGTCCTCGCCGGTTGCGCCGCCGCCGTGGGGTCGTTCACGCCCGCGGGCCTTCTTCTCGCGCTCCTGGTCTTCCTCTGGACCCCGCCACACTTCTGGTCCCTCGCGGTGGCCCTCAAGGACGACTACGGTCGGACCGAGCTGCCGATGCTGCCGGTCCCCGGCGACCTGACGAGGTCCGCGCGCACGGTGGTGGTCTCCGCCCTTCTCCTGCTCGTTCCCACCGCGGCCTTCGTCCTCCTGCCGGCGGCCTTCCGCCTCTTCCTGGTGCTGGCGCTCGTCCTCGGCCTCGGCTTCGTCGCCACCACCTGGCCGATGCTCAAGAACGTCTCACGCCCAGTGGCCATCCGGGGGTTCATCGCCTCCGGTCTCTACCTCATCGGCGTGGCCCTCGCCATGGTCGCCGACTGGGGATGGGTCTCGCTCCCGTTCCTCCGGTGATCGCTCTCCCCCTGGGACAGGGGAGTGCCCACCTCCGGGCGGGTCCCGGGCTGACACAGACGATATATCGCCCCGCAGGGATTTCGTTCAAGGTTCACATGCCGAAGGCACGTACGAGGTCTTCTTCCCCGGCCCCCGCGACGGGCTCGAAGCCCTCCCAGGTCCCTCCTCCGACCCCTGTCGCTTCTCCCGAGGAGGAGCGCCAGGCGATCGTGGCCACCCTCCAGAAGATGGGATTCGCCGCCATCTCGCGGCGGGGCCCCTCTCCGTGGGAGGGCGCCGACCTGTGGGTCCGCTCCTCCAGGAACCGGTCGGTCCTCCCCGTGCTCGTCGAGCGTGTCGACCCGCCCTCCGTCGAGGAGCGGACCCGCCGGCTCCTCGAGCGCTGGTCCCAGGGGCTCCGTCTCACGGCGACCCCCCAGCAGGCCGGCTCGAGCATCCTGGTCGTCGACAGCGACAGCTCCGCGGAGCTCGCGAGCCGAGGGATGGTCGCGGCCTCCCCCCTGCCGCTCTCGCTGGCGGTCTCCAGGACCCGGATCCTGGTCCACCCACGCCGGACGGGAGAGGCCGTCTCGGCCCCGCACTGGCACCGGCTGCGTCTGCCTCCCCGCGTGGTCCTCATGCTCGCGACCGGAGCCCTCGTGGGGCTCGCCGAGCGGGCGGAGCAGGCGGAGGCCAGTGAGGCGGGAGGGGCCGCCCCGATCGACGTGGAGGGGATGTTCCGCGCGCTCCGCAGCGTGTTCTCCATCGACGTCGAGGGATCCTTCGGGGTGACCCGGGAAGAGGATGCGATGTTCCTGATGTACCAGCTCGCACTGAAGGAGACCTACGCCCCCGGCGACCAGGGAGCGAGCCTGCACGAGCTGGTGAACAACCCCAAGGGGCCCGGCGCACGTCTCCCCTGGTTCGCGATCTGAAGCTCGGAGACGGCGGAAAGCCGGCGGGGCCGGCCCTGGGCTGAGGGTCTTTCGTCTCTCCGTTCAAATAGGCCTGTCCGATAGCGCCGGGGGCGGCTCATGGGCTTCTTGGGCACGTTGGGTCTGGTCATCGGAGCCCTGGCTCTGGCCATGGGCCTCGCGCTGATCCTGCTCCCGCTCGACTTCCAGTCCGCCTCCCCCCAGTTGGTGAACCAGTTCAAGGCCTCGAACGGCGCGGCGATCCTGAAGATCCAGGTCCCGAACGCCACCTTCTCCCTGGGCGGGGGCTCGCTCACGATCCAGTGGGCCACCGCGGCGACCACGCCCATCACGGCGTTCCTCTACACGCTGAGCGAAGGAGAATGGGTGTGGGCGGGGAACCAGCCCACCACGGCCGCGTTGAGCTCCCAGTCGGTCCCAGCCTCCCAGGGTTCGCTCTCCGCAAGCTCGCTGCACCCCGGAGATTGGTATGCGCTCCTGCTCTACGAGAACAGCACCGAGGTAGCCTCCGTCTCGGTGACCTGGTCCGGGAGCCTGTTCCTGCCCTACGCGGAGCTCGGGATACCCCTCACGGGCATCGGGGCCATCATCCTGGTCGCGACGATCGCCCTCTCGCGGCCCCGACCGACGCCCGACGAGGCGGCCACCGCGTACGAGACCACCCCCGAGTCCTACGCCTTCGCCTCCGGCACCCCGATGGTGATGGAGCCTGCGCTCGCGTCCCCCGCCCCCATGCTCGCGCTCGAGTCTCCTCCTTCCGACCCCTCCTTCTCCTCGGCACCCATGGCGGAGCCCCAAGCCTCGCCCGTCCTTCCCCCCTCCTCGGCGACCTCCCCGAGGATCGTCCTTCCCCCGGACGAGCCCCCGCCCCGGCGGGGCTGGAAGGCGACGCCCCTGGGACGGCTGGGCGGAGGACGAAGCGCCGTCGTGCCGCAGACGGACCTCGCTCCCGGCCGGCCCGTCGTGGCGACGTCGCCGGACGCTCCGAAGGCGGGCGCGGCGGCCGGGCCCTCTGGTTCAGGGGACCCGTTCAAGTGTCAGCGCTGCGGGCTCGTGATCGGGGACGAGAGCTGGCTATTCTGCCCTCGTTGCCGGGCCGGGCTTGACTGAGCGAGCTTCACGGGAACCAAGGGCATTTGACCTGGGCAGACTGGGTGGACGGGAAGGATCGGAAGGATCGGAAGGATCGGAAAGATGGTCGAGATCGAGCCGACACCGGTCGACGAGGAGAGCTCCCCGCCGATGGTCCGTCCCACGGTACCGGAGGCGGACGCGCTCATCGGGAAGCGGAACCCCGTGCTCGACCACGGGTTCGTGGTCCTGGTCGACTACATGGGGAACGACAACGCCATCGTCCAGGCGGCGCGCGTCTCCTACGGTCTCGGAACGAAATCGGCCCGGGACGACCGGGGCCTCATCCGGTACCTCATGCGCCACCGGCACACCACACCGTTCGAGATGGTGGAGCTCAAGTTCCTGGTGAAGCTCCCCATCTTTGTCGCCCGCCAGATGGTGCGCCACCGCACCGTCTCCCTGAACGAGGTCAGTTACCGCTACAGCGTCGCTCCGGACGAGTTCCACGTCCCCGCCTCCGAGGCCATCGCCGTCCAGTCGAAGCGGAACCGCCAGGGGAGGGCGGAGAAGCTCCCTCCCGAGCAGGCGGCCGCCTTCCAGGCGGAGGTCCGCCGCCTCTCGCAGGACGCCTACCGGGCCTACGAGAAGGCCCTCGAGCAGGGCACCGCCCGCGAGCTCGCCCGGATCGTGCTGCCGGTGAACTTCTACACCCAGTGGTACTGGAAGATCAACCTCCACAACCTCTTCCACTTCCTCTCGCTGCGGCTGGACGCCCACGCCCAGGAGGAGATCCGACTCTACGCCCAGGCCATGGTCCCGGCCGTGAAGGCCGTGACCCCGGTGGCCTACCAGGCGTTCGAGGACTTCGTGCTCGGGGCGGAAGAGCTCACCCGGCTGGAGAAGGTCGCGCTACGCGCCATGCTCGAGGGACGTACGGCGGAGGAGGCCTGCCTCCGCGCCGGGCTCCCTCTCCTGCGGGCGGACGGGAAACCGATGCGGACGGGAGAAGGTGTCGAGTTCCTGGAGAAGCTCGAAAGGATCCGCGCGGCCTCCGCCGGCCTATGAACCCCAGGCACCTCCCGTCCCGCGAGGCACGAACATGAGCGAAGAGCTGTGGAGCAAGGTCGACGAGCGTCTCGTCAAGGTCCTACCCGCCGACCCGGCGCTGCGCGAGGCGCTGGCGGATAGCGAACGCGCGGGACTCCCCAACGTCCAGGTCTCTCGGCTCCAGGGCATGTTCCTCCATATCCTCGCGCTCGCCTCGGGGGCGCGACGCGTGCTCGAGGTCGGGACGCTCGGGGGCTACAGCACCATCTGGCTCGGTCGGGCGCTTCCGGAGGGGGGGCGGCTCTTGAGCCTCGAGCTCGAGCCGAAGCACGCCGAGATCGCCCGCGCGAACCTGGAGCGCGCCGGCCTCAAGGACCGGGTGGAGGTGCGAGTCGGCCCGGCGCTGGCCTCCCTCTCCCGTCTCGAGGCGGAGGGTGCGGGGCCGTTCGACCTCACGTTCATCGACGCGGACAAGCCCAACAACCTCGCGTACTTCGAAGCCGCGCTACGGCTCTCACACCCCGGCTCGCTCATCGTCGTGGACAACATGGTGCGTCGTGGCGAGATCCTCGACGCGGAGAGCACCGACCCGCGGGTCGTGGGTTCGCGCCAGCTCCTCAAGCATCTGGAGAACGAGCCTCGGGTCGTGGCGACGGTCATCCAGACCGTCGGGGAAAAGGGTCACGACGGCTTCGCGCTCGCCCGGGTCCTCGGGGCGCCTCCCGCTCCCTGACCACCCTCGCGCGGATCAGAACCCCTTCTTGCGCGCCTCTTCGGAGAGCTCGAAGCGCTCGAAGCTCGCCCACACCTCGAACCCGAGCTCGAGCAGGGGCCGCGGAGGCACGCGCCCCTCGGCGCTGAGACAGAGCGGGAGCGGGGCTCCCCGCCCTTCCTTGGCCAGGACCTCGCGCACGAGCGCCGTCGCGTAGCCCTTCTCCCGCGCGGTGGTCGCCGTGCCCACGGCGAAGAGCCCGCTCGCCGCCCCGTGCGCGTGGAAGAGGCCGAAGGAGACCGGGCCCTCCCGAGCGCGGGCGACGTACGGGACGACCCTTTCCCCGGGGTGGGGGTGGGCGATCGCCACTTCCAGGTAACGCCGGACCTCTTCCCGGTAGCGGGCCTGCGACTCCACGAGAAGGTCGACGAACGTCCCCAGCTCGTCCTCCGGGACGCGATCGACCTGGAGCTCACCGTCCGGGTCGGACCGGGCCGCCCCACTGGGCACCGGACGCGCTCCCGACCAGACCAACAGGTGTCGGTGGTGGTCCTCGCCGCGCGAGAGGTAGCCCATGAGACGGAGGGCCTCGACGAGGGGTGGCTGGGAAGGCCGAAGGGGAAGCTCAAAGGCCGGCCGCAGGGCCCTCTGGTAGTAGTGCTCGAGCGTCCGCTCGAGGAAGGCCGCGGTCCTCCCGGGGCCGCAGCGGGCGTCCTGCACGTAGTTGAAGCGCGGCACCGGGACCTTCTCGTTCACCACGAGATGGGCCTCGGTAAGCTCGACCGCGTGTCCGGCGAAGAGCTCGCAGAAGTGCCGTTCCTCGCGAAGCGCGAGGGCGAGCAGCGCGGGGGATGGGAGAGGGGGCTCGCGCCCTCCCTGCGGCCTATCGTCCGTCACGGTCCTTGCGCCGGGGGGATTGGATCTCCAGCCGGTTCCCGAAGGGGTCGTGAACGTAGAAGCGTCGCCACGACGGCAGGTCCGCCTGAGGCAGTGTCGCGATGCCGTGCGTCTCGAAGAACTGCCGTGCCGTCTCGAGGTCGTCGACGATGAACCCCACGTGCCGACGGGACGGGGTCCGGAACTGGCCGGCCTCGACCGAGAGGTGGAGCTCGAGCTCCCCCACGCGGTACCACAGCCCGCCGTTCGCCCGGAGCTCCTTCGGCTTCTCGATCTCGGTGAGCGCGAGGATCTCGGTGTAGAAGGCGCGCGCGGCGGGCTCGCCTCCCGGAGGGATCGTGAGGTTCACGTGCTGGACTCCCCGGACCCCGAGACCTTCGGAGCGTTCGTGAGCGCGGTTTCCCGCCCTGCGGACCCCGGTGCGGGGCCGGGAGGGCCGGTCGGGGCGTGGAGCGGCCTTGCCGACGGAGGGTCGTGTCGGCAAGGGGCTACCAGGCCCGCTCAGGCCGCCTCGGAGTCTCCGTCGTCGAGGTCGTCGTCCTCGTCGTCGAGGCCGTCCTCGCCGGCGGCTTCCTGCTCGAACTCCTTCGAGCAGTCGGGGCAAAGGAAGACGGTCCGGTGGTCCTCGGTGTCCTCGACGACGGTCCAACCGGTGCTGTCGAACGTGAAGCCCTCGTAGGGGGTCTTGCCCTCGAACTGGAGGGCGGCGGCATGGTCGCACCCCTCCATCCCGCAGGCGACGGGGACGCTGGTGCCTTTGGTCGCAGGTGGCGTCATGCTCTCCTTCGAGCGGGCGCCGCTTCGCGCCTTCTCGCTCATGCGAGGTGCACGACGAAAGGCGCAGATAAGGGCATCGCGCGGGGGGGGTCCCGGAGCGGGCCGGCCCGCCGGACGAGCCGTTCGTCGCCTGGCTCTCCAGCGCCGGGAGATGAGTTCGCAAGCCTCATGCGGAGGACCCCGTGCCCACGCCATGGCCGACGTTTCCGCGGTGGTCCTCGTGGGCGGGTTCGGCACCCGCCTGCGCCCCGTGACGTACGCGGTACCGAAGCAGCTCGTGCCCCTTGCCGGCCAGCCGATGCTCTTCCACGCCATGGACCTCCTCCCGTCCCCCGTAACTCGCATCACGCTCGCCTGCGGGTACAAGGCGGAGGCGTTCGAGGCCTACCTCTCCCAGCACCCCTACCGTCTCCCGGTGAAGGTGGTGCGCGAGGCCGTTCCTCTGGGCACCGGCGGGGGCCTGCTGAACGGGTCGGTGGGCGCTTCGGACCCCTTCGTCCTGGTGAACGGCGATGTGATCAGCGGCCTCGACATGGACCCGATGCTGGAGTTCCACCTGCAGCACGGTGGCGTCGGCACGATGAGCTTCTACGAGGTGGACGACCCCTCCCCGTACGGAGTGGCCGTTTGGGACTCCGAGCAGAGGATCACGAACTTCGTGGAAAAGCCCCCGCGGGAGAGCGCCCCCTCCCGGTGGATCAACGCCGGGGCCTCGATCTGGTCCCGAGAGCTCCTGAAGGAGATCCCCGCAGGGCGGGAGGTCTCCCTCGAAAAGGAGGTGCTCCCGAGGCTGCTGGACCAGGGGGTCTACGGATTCCCCTTCCGGGGCTGGTGGGAGGACGCAGGGACCCCCTCGCGCCTGCTGAACGCCCAGAGGCTCCTCTTCGACCACCCTCGAGTAGGACGCTTCACGCCCCGATGCCATCTCCCAGGGGCCCAGGTGATCCCCCAGGTGGCCACAGGGAAAGGGTGCGAGGCCGCGGGGGCGACGGTGGGCCGCTATGTCACGCTCGGGGACCGCGTCCAGATCGGGCGTGGGGCGGTCGTGGAGGACTCCGTGCTCATGGACGGAGCGGTGGTCGGAGACCGCGCGGAGGTCCGCAGGTCCATCCTCGGACCGGGCTACCACGTGGAAGCCGGCGCCAAGGTGCATGACCGGTGCCTGGCGAACGAGGGCCCCGCTCCAAAACCGTAGGGCGCCCGTCAGGCTCTTCAGTCCTCCCTCGTGGCTCGGGCATGAGCCGGCGCCGTCCCGCCACCGCCGTCGTCCCCACCTACCGGATCCGGTCGGTCACTTCCGGTGACATCGAGGTCCTGGTCCGACACCGCGAGAGGATGTTCTCGGACCTCGACCACTGGGACCTCGTAGATCCCAGGGCCCTGCGGGAGGCTCTACGGGCCTACCGTCCCTGGCTCCGCAGACGGATGCGCGCGAGGAAGCTGACGGGGTTCATCGCCGAGAGCGGGCGAGGGAGCGTCCTGGGAAGCGCGTTGGTGGTCCTTCGCGACCAGCCGCCGCGTCCGCGCTGGCCCCGAGGCGAGTTGCCCTACGTGATGAACGTCTACACGGTGCCCGAGGCTCGAGGGCACGGAGTGGCCACGGGCCTCGTGGAGGAGATCCTCCAGTGGTCTCGCGCCCGGGGATTCCCCCGGGTCGTCCTGAACGCCTCCGACATGGGACGTGGGGTGTACGAGCGCCTCGGGTTCGAGGGCGGGACCGAGATGCGCCTGCAGCTCCTCCCGCTGGCGCCGGAGACCACGGCTCGAGCTCGTTCCCCGCGCAGGAAGCGCCGAAGGCAAGGCCGACGGCGGCGCGCCGCCACCCAGGCCTGACCCCGGCCCCGCGAGGGCCCGTGGGGGCGCTCGTGGACCGGTCTACGCCGTTGGCGAAGGGACGCGGGAGGCGACCGGGGCGACCGTCGACCGCTTGGCCTCGGCCATGACGTCGAGCGCTTCCTTCACCGTCGCCTTGTCGTGGACGATGGCGCGGATGGCCCGGATCATCGCGACCGGATGCTCGGACTGCCAGATGTTCCGGCCCATGTCCACCCCGACCGCGCCCAGCTCCAGCGCGTGGTGGGCGAGCTCGAGCGCTTCCTTGTCCGAGTTGAACTTGGGACCTCCGGCGACGACGATCGGGGCCGGGCATCCGTCGACGACCTTGTCGAAGCCCTCCTCGCAGTAGTAGGTCTTGATCACGTGGGCGCCCATCTCGGCGCACAGTCGGGAGGCCAGGGAGAGGTAGCGGGCGTCGCGCTTCTGGAGCTCCTTTCCCACGGCGGTGATCCCGACGACCGGGACCCCCAGCCGCTCTCCCTCGTCCACGAGCTTCCCCAGGTTCACGAGGGTCGCGTGCTCGTGCGCGCTGCCGACGAAGACGCTCATGGCGACCCCGGCGACGTTCAGCCGGACCGCGTCGTCCATCGAGGTGGTCAGGTCCTCATGGGAGAGGTCCTCCGTGAGCACGGAGGCGCCGCCGGAGACGCGGAGCAGGATCGGGACGTCGGCCGTCGGCTCGACGCACTGGCGAAGCACGCCCCGGGTCAGCGCCAGGGCATCGCAGTACGGGAGCAGGGGGGCGATGGTCGTCCGCGGGTTCTCGAGCCCGTGGGTGGGCCCCATGAAGTAACCGTGGTCGACGGCGAGCATGACGGACCTTCCCGTCGCGGGTTTGATCATCCGAGAGAGACGGTTCTTGAGCCCCCAGTCCATCGTCACACGCTCCTCTGGCCAGCGCGAAGGACGAGGACCGAGGTATAGGGTTTACGCGCTTCCTCGAGGGAGGAGCGGGCGCCATCCCCGAGCCCGCCTCCGGCCCGCCCGACGCCGGGCGCGCACCTCGAGCCACCCCCGGGGCGGGGAAGCGATCACCTTGCGCAGACGAAGGTCGATCTCCCGGAACCCGGCCCGTTCGTAGACCCGCCGCGCCCCGCGGTTGCCCACCAGGACGTTCAACTGGACGTTGTCGCATCCCATCTCGAGGAACCTCCGGTCGGCCTCCCGGAGCAGCGCGCGTCCGGCCCCGCGACCGCGCGCCTCCTTCTCCACGAGGATGTCCATCACGTACCCCTGCTGGTTCGGTCGCTGCTCCATCCGGCTGACCTCTGCGGGGACGGGCTGGAGGAAACCGGTCAGGAACCCCACCGGTCGCCCCTCGAGCTCCGCCACCAGGGCGAAGCCCCCGTGCTTCCGCAGAAGCGCCAGGGCTCGGGAGACGTACTTCGGACCGTAGGTGGTGGGGACGTCCGGCATCGCGTAGCCGGGGATCATGGGGGAGAGGTGAACTTGGAGGTCCCGGTGCCAGCGCTCCAGCCGTCGGCGGTCCCCCGAGCAAGCGTCCCGCACCACGATGGAGGGGGACGAGCTCGCGCGCGCCCGCTTCCTGCGGGAGGCTCCCGCCCTCGCGGTCACGGGTGAGGCGTCCCGGAGGTGACGATGACCTTGATCGCTTCCTCGGTTCGGGTCGCCTGCGCGAACGCCTCTTCCGCCCGTTCGAGCGGGAACACGTGCGTCGCGAGGTCGCGTACCTTCACGCGCGAGAGGGAGACCAGTTTGAGCGCCTCGGTCGTCCCGCGCTCCGTGGTCGCGTAGGTCGGGACGATCCGGAGCCCCCGAAGGTAGAGCTGCTGCAGGTCGTAGTCGAGCCGGCCCCCCTTCTCGGGAAGTCCGAAGAGGTTCACCGTCCCTCCCCGGCGGGCAAGCCCCATCGCCTGCGCGATGGCCCGGGGCGCTCCGGTGGCCACCACCACGAGGTCCGCGCCCAGCCCGTCGGTGGCCCGGTCCAGCGAAGGTCGAAGGGTCCCTTCCTCGCGGGGGTCGAACACGAGGTCCGCCCCGCTTCTCTCGGCCGCGGCCCTCCGGAAGGGGGAGAGGTCTCCCGCCGCGATCCAACCCGCTCCCAGCGCCTTCAGGAGCCGCAGGTAGAGCAATCCGATGGGGCCGAGCCCGAGCACGACGACCTTCTGCCCTTCTCGGAAAGGCGTGGACCAGAGCCCCTCCAGGCAGCATCCCAGGGGCTCCACGAACGTGGCCTCGAGGTCGCTCACGTTCGGAGGAAGAGGGAGGACGGCCCCGGCCCTAACGTTCGTCTCGGGGACCCTGAACTTCTCCGAGAACCCGCCCGGGTCGATGTTCGTCGATTGGTACTGGGGGCAGAAGGTCGGGGTCCCTGCCGCGCAGACGGCGCACTTCCCGCAGGCCACGTGGTGGTGGACGAACACCCGCTCCCCCTTCCGCAGGTCCACGACGCCCTCTCCGACCTCCTCCACCACTCCGGCGGGCTCGTGGCCGATCTTCCCCGTCGCGCTGTAGTTCCCCCGGAGCTTCTCCAGGTCCGTTCCGCAGACCCCGCACGCCCGCAGGGCGACCACCAGCTCCCCGGACCCGGCGTGAGGGGGGTTGACCTCCTGGAGGACGAGCCCCCGGGGTCCCAGAAGGGCGGACTTCACGCCGGGCCGAAAAGGCCGGGGCTCATACCTGTTCCGGAGCGCGCGGCTCGGAGCTGAACGGGTGGTGCACCCGGGCCCCGCGCTCCGGACGGGGCGGACCCCCGTCCAAGTGTGGGCGGGGGAAGGGGAGAGGGAGCGCGGGTGGGGGAGGGTGCCGGGGTCCTACGACGCTCCGACCGCCTTGAGGGCGGCCCCGATCGACTGGTCGTAGATCTCGACAGCCTCGTCGATCTCCGCTTCCTTGACGATGAGCGCCGGAATGAACCGGATGGCCGAGCGGCCGCATCCCAGGAGGACCAGGCCGCGCAGGTAGGCCTCGGTCTCCACGCGGTCGCGGAGCTTCGAGGCGTGCTCCCGGGTCCGCCGGTCCTTCACGAAGTCCGTGGCGACCATGAGGCCGAGCCCCCGGACGTCACCGATGCAGTCGTACTTTCCCTGGAGCTCCTTCAGGCGCTTCAGGAGGTAGTTCCCCTGCTTGGTCGCGTTCTCGAGCAGGTGCTCCTTCTCGAAGACCTCGAAGGTGGCGAGAGAGGAGGCGCAGGCGACGGCGTTGCCGCCGTAGGTGTTCGAGTGCGCGCCCTGGTAGGTGTAGTCGAGCTTCGCGTCGAAGACGGTGGCGCCGATCGGCATCCCGCTCCCCAGCGCCTTCGCGGTGGTGATCATGTCGGGGACCACGCCGAAGTTCTCGATGGCCCACCACTTCCCCGTGCGGCCCATGCCGGCCTGCACCTCGTCCGAGACGTGGAGGATCCCGTGGGGCTTCAGGACCTTCTGCATCGCCTGGAAGTAGTCCTTCGGAGGAACGACGTATCCACCCTCCCCGATGACCGGTTCGCCGACAAAGGCGGCGATCTCCTCGGGCGGCAGGACCGTGTTGAAGTAGAGCTCCTCCAGGATCTTCACGCAGTGGAGGTCGCAGCTCGGGTACTCGAGCTTGTACGGACAGCGGTAGCACGTGGGTGCCGGGATGTGCACGCCGCCTCCGGCGAACGCGTTGAACCGCCGGCGCTGGGCCGGCTTGCTCGACGTGAGCGTGAGCGCGCCCATGGTGCGCCCGTGGAAGGAGCCGATGAGCCCCAGCGTGAGAGGGCGCTGGGTGTTCCAGCGCGCGAGCTTGAGCGCGGCCTCGACGCTCTCCGCCCCGGAGTTGGTGAAGAACACCTTCTTCGGGTTCTTCCCCGGGGCGATCTTCGCGAGCTTCTCCGCGAGGCGGACCTGGATCTCGTAGTAGAAGTCGGTCCCGGCGAAGTGCATGAGCTCCTGCGCCTGCTTCTGGACCGCCTGGACCACCGTCGGGTGGCAGTGGCCCGTTCCGAGGACTCCGACGCCGCTGGTGAAGTCCAGGAACCGGTTGCCGTCGACGTCCGTCACCCAGACGCCCTTGCCGCTCTGGGCGACGACGGGGGCGGTCTTCGTGGAGGTCATCAGGTACTGGGTGTCCTGCTCGACCACCGTCTTGCCCTTCGGTCCCGGGATGGGCGTCCGGATGACGACCCCACGCGATCCCTTTCGGGCCCCTTCCGCCGCCTCGGCCACAGCTACCGTCCGCTTCGCCGCCGTCGACATGGCTTTACGCTCCTCGAGCGCGACGGGAAGGCCGGGGATAAAGGTTGGGCGGTCGGGGCCACCTTTGGCACGCAAAACGGAGCCCCCCGCCGCTATCCGGGTCAGGCGGGGTCACGGCGAGGTCCCCCGGTTCAGTTATATGGAGGGTGTGGATGCGCATATCTACGGACTTTTCAGGGGGGTTGAGGTCTGAAGGGATCTGGCGGTGCTTCCCCCGAGGGGGGCGCGCCCGTGGCGAGCGCGACGGCCCGCAATCACCTTGCCCGCTTGTGCCGAGGTTTCCTGCTCGCGAGGGAGGAGGACCCCCGCAGGGCCGAGGCGTTCCTCGTGAGCTTCCTCTCCGAGCTCGACGGCCCCAGGTCCAACGGCCCGCCCTCGGGCCCTGCTTGGCGCAGGGACTGAGGTCCCCCCGCCCGCTCAGCTTTCCTTGTCGGAGGCGGGGCCCATCCGGCCCATCTCGCGCATGCGCTCCTCGCGCCGGGTGATCTGCATCTCGCGGATCCTGAGCTGCGCGTCGAGCTTCTTGAGCTCCCCCTCGCGCGCCTCCAGGTCCTCGTCCTTCTTCTTCGCGAACTGGAGCTTCAGGGTGAGCTCGGTGTCCTTCCGGGCCACCTCCTTCTTCGTTTCCTCGATGCGGGCCTGCTCGGTCTGCAGGAGCCCCAGCAGGTACCCGACCTGAGCTGGGCCCCCTCCTCCACCGCCTCCGCCGCCGGCGGGGGTGGTGGGAGAACGGGGAGCGACGGAGGCTGGGCTCGAAGACCCTTCTCCCCCGGAGCTGGGAGCTGGGGCGGGAGTAGGAGGTGCAGCAGGGGCCGACGGGGGGGTAGAGGGAGCCTGCCCGTGTGGGGGTTCGACGTCGGGGCGGCCGCTGGCCTCCGCGCCCTCCGCTAGGCGGAGCGCCTGGCGCAGGAGCCGGGCCACGGCCTCGAGCTTGACCGCCTCACCGCTCGGCAAGGTCCGATGCTGAGAACCCTCCGGCACTCGACTCCCTCGGTCTGCCCACACCGGGCTGTATAGAAGAATGCTAGCTGGAACGACACCTGCTCACAGGCCGTCCTCGTCGTCCCCTGCGGAGGGGCCTTCGGCGCGGTCGTCCCAGGAGCTCGTGACCCCCGCCGGGAGGGAGGACCGCCCCGCCGAGGGGGCCTCGGCCGGGGGCGGGCGGTGCGAACGGTGCCTCGCGACACCCACCGCGACGAGGACCACGATCACGACCAGGAGCAGCCCCATGACCTCCAGGGCGGAGATCGGGAGGCCGAAGAGGCCCCCGCCGGAGGTGCTCTGGAGGTTGGCCGTGAGCGTCCCGTTCCCCTGGACGGTCACGATCGTCGAGGCCGCACTCGGATTGGAGACGCTGACGCCCCCGGTGGAGCTCCAGGACCGGAACGCGTACCCGGAGGGGACCGACAGCGAGACGGCGTAGCTGCTGGCCGCGACCAGCGCGGACGTTCCCGGGGTGTAGGCGGTCGAGCCGAACGTGAAGGTGGCCCCGACGCCCGACGGCGAGGTCGAGAAGGCCACCTGGTAGAGGGTGCCGACCCCGCTCCCGAGCACGTCCAGCGAGAGCGTCCCGTTCCCGGAGATCTCGAGGAGCGTCGTGGGCGCGTTGGAGACCACCTGGACCCCGCCGGTCGTGAACCAACCGGCGAAGCTGTAACCCGGGCCCGGAAGCGCCTCGACGGGGTAGACCCCCTCGCGGAGCGTCGTCGACGAACCGCCCGCGAAGGCCGAACCGTTCACGCTCACGTTGGCCCGCCCGGTGGGGGTCACGATCACCCCCATCCCGAACAGCGAGGGCCCCGCGAACTCCGCGGTCACGTTCCCCGCTCCGCTGAGCTGGAGCACCGTGGAGGCGGAAGTGAGGCTCGTCACGGCGAGCGTGCTCGGGTTCGAGAGGTTCCATCCCGCGAAGTAGAACCCGGGGGAGGGGGTGGCGAGGAGCGCGTAGGACCCCGCCAGGAGCTGCGAGGTGGTCCCCGAGGCCGTCAGGACCCCGTTGACGCTGAGCGTCCCAGTCCCCGGCGGCCCGGCGAGGAACTTGACGAGGACCGTCCGTCCGACGCCCACCGTGACGTTCGTGGGCGGCGTGACGGAGCGGCCCCCGAGGGCGTCCGATACCCCGACCAGGATCTGGTGGCTCCCCGGAGAGGTCCAACGGAAGGCGCAATAGGGGGTAGTGGAGCAGCTTCCGACCGGCGTTCCATCGCTCGACCACGCGTAGGCGAACGGCCCCAGGCCCCCCGTCACGGTCGCGGTCGCGTTGAGCGTCGCCCCCGCCGCGAGGCTCGCGGTGGGGGAGGGAGAGAGGGTGGCCAGGAGGGATGGGAGGACGGAGACGTTGGCGTGGGAGCTCACCGCCCGGAACCCGGTCGTGTCGTTCGCCTCGACCCAGACCTGCAACGCACCGGCGGCGAGGGGGGTCCACGAGGCCGTGGAGGAGCTCCCGTAGGCGATCACGGTCCCCCCGGCGGCGCTGGAGAGGAACCCGTAGGAGTCGCGCGCGCCCACCCCTCCCGTCGCCACGCCCGAGAGGTTCGTTGTCACCCCCACCTCCACCTGCAGGGGGGGAGCCGGCCGGAACGACACCGTGAGAGGAGCCACCTCGGTCACGTGGAACGGTGGGGCGGAGGCCGCTCCGCCGAGCGCGTCGGTCAGGTTGAGGAAGAGGTTCGCCCACGCCCCCGCCGGGAAGGCGACGGAGCAGTTCGAGGTGGCCTGACAGTACGGGAGCGGGGTGCCGTTCAGGGACCACTGGTAGGTGAACGGCGCCCCTCCGCCCACGAACGCGGCCCGGAACGTGTCGTTGGAACCCTGATCGACCTGGGCGGGTCCGATCCAGGATGAGAAGGAAGGGGGGGCGAGGACGGTCAGGTTCGCGTGAGGTGAGACCGACGTGCGGCCGGAAGCGTCCACGACGACGGCCCACACCGGGTAGACACCGGGGGTGCTCGCGGTGAGGTTGCACTTCGCCGCGCACGGGCTGCCCACCACGGTGAGCCCCGGGACCTGCCAGGTGACGGTGTACGGCGCGCTCCCGCCTCCGACCGCCAGACCGAGGAGCGCCGGGGTCGAGCCGATCTCGGTGCGGGTGGACGTCGGCGAAAGGATGGCGGTCAGGCCCTCGGCGACCGTCAGGTTGGTGTGCGGAGCGACCGCCACGTTGCCGTAGGAGTCGTTCACGGCCACCCAGAGCTGGTACACCGCGGGGTGCAGCGGGGTGAACGTCGCCGTGCCCGAGGGGCCCGAGAAGAAGCTCGTCGGCGAGGCGCTTCCGTTCACGAAGAACGTGTAAGAGTTCCCGCCGGCGCCCCCGACGACCGTGGCCACGACCGCGGTTCCGACCCCGACGGTCCCCACGGCGTTCGGGGACGGAGAGACGGAGGCGGACATCGAGGGGTCGACCGTCTCGTTGAGGTGAGCGCTCACCGCCGTGTTCCCGTACGCGTCGCGGACGTCCACCCACACCTGGTGGGACCCGACAGCCCCCCAGGAGAGCGTGCAGGAGGTCGTGGTGCAGCCCGGCTGCGCGCTCCCGTCCACGTACCAGGTGTAGGTGAGCGTGGGAGAGCCTCCCCGCTCGAGCGCGCTGAACGTCGCGCTCTTTCCGACGAGGACCACCGGCGAGGGGACCGAGGCCGAGATCGTCGGGAGCGGATGGACCCAGACGTTCCACGCGAGCGCGTTCATGGCGAGCTGCTCCCGCGGCCCGCTGGAGAGCGCGTCGACGAAGATCGTGGCGGGGTCCGCGAGGGTGGGCGGGTTCAGCAGGTCGTAGGTCAGGTACGACACTCCCCAGACCGAGACGTTGCCGGGGGAGCTCAGCGTGTTGGTGAAGCAGCGGTAGTCCACCGAAAGGTTCGTCGTCGGGTCCAGGACGAAGCCCAGGTAGATGTCGGAGAGCGTCGTGTTCGAGGCGTAGCCGTACTCGGCGGGGATCCCCGTGTCCCCTCCCGGGTACCCCGCGTTGGAGTTGCTCCCGTTCAGGCTGTGACAGTTCGCGAAGGTGAGGGACGAGGTCCCGGGGTACCCTCCGCCGAACTCGATCTGCGAGAAGACGTAGGTGTTGGCGTTCGCCCCGACGTTCAACGTGCGAGGGGTTCCGACGATGCCGACCCCGAAGGACATCCCCACGTCCAGGTCGGTCGGTGGCGCGGTGGTCGTCGTGAGCGCGAGGGCGGGATGGGTCGTCACGAGCACCAGGAGGTCCGAGGTCGACCAGGACTGCTCGGGGGAGAACGCGGCGGGGGCCTGGTGGAAGAACGGGGTCCACAGGTTGGGGATGGCCAGCACCACGAGCGGGGCCGCGGAGAGGAAGACGCCCTCGTCCTGGACGAAGAGGTCCCGCGACGGGGTTCCCGCGGCTCCCGAGGCTGCCCGGACCGTGAGGTTCGCTTCCAGCGAGGTCGAGTGCCCTCCGCAGGTCGACGGGCCGACGAGCAGCGCGGTCGCCCCGTCCGCCAGCTGGGCCCCGGCGTCCGGCGTCGCGGACGAGGGGTAGAGGTTCCCGGCGGAGACGTTGAAGACCTCGGAGACGAGCATCCCGCCCTCGACACCCACCAGGAGCTGGTAGGTGTCCCCCGGAGCGAGGTGGAGGGCCCAGCGGTCCTGCGCGGCCCCTCCGAAGGGGACGAGGGAGGCGTGGAACCTCCAGATGCCCGCGCTATCCTCGAGACCGGCCGACGCCCGGCTGCAGACGTCGTCCGATGCGCCGATCCCCACGGTGTAGTTGAATCCCGTGGTGTCGGGGTCGGTCGACGGGAGCGTCACGTTCCCGAGGAAGCCCACGGCCCCGCTCAGGTTCGCCCCGCGGTAATCGACGCCTCCCCACCACGGGAACGCGAGGGCGGAGGGGAGATCGCCCGCGCCACCCGACCCTCCCGACCCAACCGACCCACCCCCGGTCGTGCCGACGGTGGCAGAGCCGACGGGGAACGGCGTAGGGTGCGCTAGCGCGGGCAGGGCGGAAACGGGGGGCCAAGCGAGGAGCAGGAGGACGAGGAGCGTCGTCCCGGCGAGGGTGGACCCGTGTCTCCCCGGACCTCGGACCCGGACGGAGATAGGCCCCAACGCCCTTCCAACCCCTTAGCACCTACATGACTCGTTCGCCGACGCTCCGGGGAGGTCATCCCGGCCCGAGGAGGAGGCCCAGAAGGAGGGGAACGAGGAGCGTGAGCACCGTCCCGGAGGCCAGGGCGAGGCCTCCCGCGTCCCTGCGTCCGTAGGTCGTGACGAAGAACAGCGTCGTGTCCATGGCGGTGGCCCCCCCCGCGGCGGTCATGGCCTCCGCACCCGCCCGGCGACCCACCGCAGGAGCGCTGACCATCGTGAAGTTCTCGCGAAGGAAGTTCGCGAGGAACGCGACCAGCCCCAGGGTGGGCCCGGCGGATTGCGAGACCAGGGGCCCCGCGAGCGTGTACCAGCCGAAGGCTCCCACGATGGCGAAGCTCGTCCTCATCGGGATCCCCATGAGCAGCGCGGCGGGGACGGCGACCGCGACGGCCGACAGCGCCGCCGCACCGAGAGGGATGGGGAGCGCGCGGAGCGCGGCGCGCGAGAGACGGATCTCCCAACCGACCTGGAAGAGCAGGAGGAGCAGGAAGACCTCGATGAGGTCGTTCCCCCACGCGCCGGGAGGTCGGCCGAAGGACGCCACCACGTAGCCGAAGAGAAGGGCCACGAGGATCACCCCGGGGAAGAGGAGGGCATGCCAGCGCCCGCCCGGGGGTGCCGGGCCTTTAGGGGTGCCTTCGGACCCCGGGGCTCCCGGGGCCCCCCAGGCCGGTCTGCCGCCGAGGAGATAGGCGAAGAGGATGGAGGAGCCAACCAGGCCCAGAGCCAGCGCGACGGAAGGAAGGAGGACGCTCGCGGGGGAGATCGGCCCGGCTCCCTCGAGGACCATGCCCAGCGCCCCCACCAGAAGGAGGACCGTCAGCCTCGAGGTGGTCTCAAGCGGCTTCGGAGGTGCCCAACGGCGAGAGGTCAGATAACCCGCCGCGACGGCCACGTAGAGGAGCCCCTCCTCCCAACCGAGCACGGGGGAGCCGAGGAGGGAAGGGTCTTGGGGGCTTCGGTCCGGTCTACGGGCTCAGGCCATCGTCACGTAGCGGTACCGGTGGCCCGCGACGGGCTCCGGCCTCACCATGATCCCGAGGGCCGGGGTGCAGGGGTGGCTGCCCTGCAGGAGGACCGACCCGTGGTAGTTGCGGAGGACCAGGTGGATCGGCACCAGCGTCGACAGCACTGGAAGCAAGGGGTTGGGGGAGCTCGTGATGAGCACCAGGACCGCCTTGCTCTCGCGGGCCTGGACGAGGAGCTGGCCAAGCCGGGCCAGCAGCGCTTCTCCGGTCTCCGACATCAGCACGGAGAGCGTCCGCACGGAGACGTCCACCGCGGTGCGCTCCTGGAGCGTCGCGAGCAGGTCCTCCCAGACCTCGTGCGGCCGGGTGCGGGAAGGGTTGGGGAGGATGCTCAGCCGCTCCGCCATCTCCGGGTCCGGCAGCGCCGCCCGGAACCCTTGGGTGATGGTCGCCGGAGAGTGGGCGAGGTCCATGAGCAGGGAGACCTTCCATCCGTCCCGCAGCGCGCGCAGCCAGAGCGGGAAGAGCACTGCCGCGAGCGGGGTCGAGGACCCTCCCCCCTCGGACTCGGCGAGCAAGGTCTCCCCCGGCGAGATCGGTCCGATCTCCCGGTCGAGGGCAGGGATACCCAGGGAGAGGTTTCCGTGTGGGCTTGGGGGAGAGATCGCCGGATAGATCGTGGCCCCGGGGAGACTGCGCGGAGGTGGGAGCGGCGGGAGGAACGTGAACCGGCCCTGGTCCAGAGTGAAGACCAGCCGGGCACGGGGGATGGAGTGGCCCCGGAGCTTGCGGATCTCGAGATGGCGGAGCAGCCCCGCCGACGAGGGTTCGGCGTGGAGCTCGACGACCCCGTCCGCGAGGTACTGCAGGGAGGGGGGCGCCACGCTCTCGGCGGCGAGCACGAGCGAGAAGCCCGCCGCGTGCAGCAGGGAGAGGAGGCCGTGCTCGAGGCTCGACCTCCCGAGGTCGTCCAGACCCAGGAGGTGGAGGTAGGGCTCGACGAGCCCTTCCCAGCTGTCGATGAACAGGTATCGGTGGCCCGCCCGGGCCGGAGCCTCGGCCAGCGCCCGAGCGATAGGCTCGGGGAAGTTCAGGAAGTCCCGGAGCCGGCGTCCCGCGGAGAGCGGGTCGACGGAGTCCGTCATGTGGTCCATCATGTGCAGGAGGTCCTCCTGCCGGTCGCTCGGGGGGCGCACGTCCTCCAGGTCCGCGATGCGGTCCGGGGCGAGGGACCCGACGAGCCACGGGAAGTGGTGGAGCAGGTTCCCGCGGCCCACCCGGGTCGAGACGTAGAAGGACGGGCGAGCGAGCGCCGAGAGCAGCGAGAGGGAGAGGGTGGTCTTGCCCACCCCGGGCTCCCCGGTGATCAGGAGGGTCCGGTGCTCGGGAGAGCGAAGGAAGGCGAGCAGGTCGGGGGGAGGGGAGGGTTCTCCGTCCTCCGCGGGCGCAGGTCCAGATGAGGGGAGCATCTTCGCTGGGGATATGCGCGTTCGAGGATATTGGACGTTTGCGACCTGAGGATATGCAGGCATCTTGAGTAGAATATTGGGGTGTTCTCTCCGTTTTCCGCGCTTACCTGGGCTCCGATACCGGTCCGGACGGTCGGCAGGTCCGACCCAGGGGACGTGGGGCGCACGGGTCGGGGAAGATATCGTTTGTACGTTACATACCTCCGAATCCCCCCGCCGGTGGCCCCGTACGACGTGGGTCGCTGAGAGCTGTGGTGCCCTCGATCCTCAGAGGAACGTCGACCCGATCCGAGCTCTTGCGGGGCAGCGCACGACGCGAACGGTCGCACCGGCGCCGCCACGTGGATGCCCCGGAGGGAGCGGTGGGGGTCCGAGGCCGATCCGCCAATACGTCCGACCGCCCGCCCGCGCGGTGCACCCACGCTCCCGGAAATCGAAATGGCCGTTCGCTCAGACCCAGAGGACGAGGTCCAGGCTCGCGAACAACTGACGGACGTTCCGGGGGCTGAGCGGTTTCGGCAGGAACCCTTTGACTCGCAGGCCCTGGGCGGTCAGCTCCTCCACGGCCACCGTCGACCCGGACATCGCCACGACGGCGACGGCGGCCGTCAGCGGGTCCTGCCTCAGCTCCACCAGGAGGTCGACCCCGCTCATCCCCGGCAGGTGGAGGTCCAAGAGGAGGACGTCGGGAAGGGGCCCTCCCGAGCCGCGCTTCGCCGCGTCGAGGAGAACGAGCGCTTCCTCCGCGGTCGGGACGACGCGCAGGTCGGCCTCCACCCCGCTCGCCTGGAACGCCTCCGCGATCAGAAGACGGTCGAGAGCATGGTCCTCGACGACGAGGACCTGAAGGCGGTGCGGGGCAGGGCCCAGCATGCTCAGCATGGACGACAACGGGGCCGTGGGGTCTTGCGACCTCGCGCCCCGGAAAGTGTACCTCGGCGTGTGTATTTGAACGGGTCCGTAACCGAGGTGTTACCTCGTGGCGCGATCCCAATCCGCTCAGGCCGGGGACTCGCGCGGGGAGCCGTCCTCGGGCGGGGGGGACGTGGCCCCGGGAGTGGTCGGCCCCGCCGCTTCCGCGGAGGAGACTTCGGCTGACGCCGTCGGTGCGAGGTTGCCCACGTAGATCCGGAAGAGGTACTCCTGCGCGAGGAGGGCGATCCACATGGTCCCGATCTGGAAGATCGAGAGGGCCCAGGGGTCGGTGAAGAGGGGGCTCCCGGAGGCCGCTCCGGCGCTCGTCAGGGCGCCCGCGCCGGCGGCACCGGCGAGCGCGGTGGAGCAGCAGGCCCCAAGGGTGAGGAACCCCAGCATGACCGGGGTGAGGCCGGCGACCAGCGACGTGGCCCCGCTGGGCCGGACGACCTCGGAGCGCCGCTGCCGCACCCATCCTCCGGCCAGGACGAGGGCGGCCGACATGCCGATGCCCACGCAGATGGCGACGATGAGCATCGTGAGCGTGGCAAGCACGGGGAGGACGACGACCAGCCCGGGCGCCACGATCTCGACCGCCGGGTAGGCCCAGTTCTGCGGAGCGAGCGACGAAGGGAGGGTGATGAGGAGGTAGCCGGAGCCGGTCTGGATGAAGACCAGCATCTCCCCCAGGACCATCGCGATGAAGAGGTAGATCGTGGCGATGATCGTGGTGAGCAGCCTTCTTCCCGGGCTCCGCAGGAGCGACCGGGTCGTCGGGAGGGTGAGCGCGGCGAGGACCTCTCTCAAGCCCGGGGATCGACCCTCTGGCCCCTGCAAGTACCCTCCGCGCCCCCCTCATCCCCTGCTGACTACATATCCATACGAGGGGCTTCTCTCCTGACCTCCCCCGCCAGGTCGTTTACCGAGGCAATTTGCCGAGCACGTCCCCCGCGCTCCCGGAGTGGCTCGCACCCCGTCCGGCCGCCCCTCCGGCCTCGCAGCGACCCCGACGTCAGGTACCCCCCGAAGGGCTCGACCGGGTCGTGGCCTTCGGGTGCTTCAGCGCGGCCTCGTTCCTGCTCGTGACCCTGCTCTACGGGGAGGCCTGGTTCCCCGGGGGCTGGTCCTCGGTGGGCTTCCTCATCTTCCTGCTCTGGGTGGTCATCCTGGCGATCGGGGTCGTCCAGCCCTTCCGTCCCTGGGTGCGGGCCTCCACGTCCACCCCCTCCCGTCGCCGGGCCTTCTACCTCCTCTTCCTCGCCTCCTTCTTCCTCTGGCTCGTGGGCGTCGATGCCCTCCAGGGAGTCTCTCCCTCGAGCCCCGGTTCTCTCGAGGTGCTACCGATCCTGACCCCCTACGGACTGATGCCCACCGCAGAGTTCGCGATCGGTCCCGTGGGGGGCTTCCTGAACCTCCAGTTGGTCCTGGGCTTCCTCCTGCTCTCCTACCTCTGGGCCGGTGTGGTCCTCGTCCAGTTTGAGAACTACCAGAGGGGAAGGGCCTGCGCGCCCGACGTCCCCTCCAAGACCGGCGGACTTCGGGACCACGCCTCCACGCTCCTCACGTGGGCCCCCTTGCTCGGGCTGAGCTCGGGATGCTGTTCCCCTCCGCTCCTAGAGTTCCTCTTCCTGGGCGCGGTCCCGGCCTCGGGCCGGTCGTTCGCGGTGTTCCGCAGCCTCAATTGGATGTGGGACGGGATCCTGGAGCTGGTGAGCGTGGTCGTGCTGGTGGTCCTCATCCGGCGCGCGACGCGCCCGGGCCTCGCGCTCAGCGAGGAAGCTCTCCCGGAGACGGTCGGAGAGACCCCCGCGTCCGAGGCGGCCTCCACCGTTCAGGCGGGTGGCGAGGGGCCCGGCGCCACCGCGTGGGCCCCGGACGAGCGGCCCGCGGGGACGGGGGAGCGGGGCTCGGTCCCTTCCGACGTCGGCGGGGCGTGAGCCCGCGGGACCATCGGAAGAAGCGTCCCCGCAGGGGGGGTCCGTCTCGCCGCCAGCCGTTCCCGGACCCAGTGTCGGACGTCGTGGAGGTACAGGTTTCCGTACGGGCAGGCCTCGGCGCAGTCGCCCACCCCGCAGCACTTCGAGCTCCGGAAGCGGCCCTTCTGCCGGAAGTGCCCCGGCATGTCCACGAGCCCCACCGGACATTTCTTGGCGCAGTCCAAGGTGGTGCACCGCTTGCAGACCTCCCGGTCCCGGACCCTGAGGTCGAAGAACCCGAGACGACCGAAGGCCCCGGTGATGATCCCGGTGTAGCACCATCCCATCGTGACGCAGCTATAGTTCCCCGTGTAAGGGATGGTCACGAAGATGAGGTACCACATCACGTTGAACGAAAGGTCGTAGAGGAACACGCTCGGATCGGCCCCCGCGATGAGCACGTGCGTCAGGCCGACCTGGTCGAAGTAGGAGAGCAGCGAGACCCCGACGAGCGAGGCCATGACCGTCCCGGTGGTGACGGAGTAGAGGCCGGAGAACCGGCTGCTGAGGTACTTGCGCCCGAGGGGAGACGACCGGTTGAAGGAGCTCATGGCGTCGATCGTGGTGCCCTGGTACATGGTCGGGGCCATGCAGAACACGGAGCAGACCCATCGGCGTCCGAAGAGCAGCGAGAGCAGGGCCCAGATCCCGTAGGTCGCGAAGATGACGGTGAAGAGCGAGGGGGCGATGGCCGCCGAGCCCAGTCCCATGCTCCACCCGAGCACCGGGACGGCCGTGCCGGAGGGGAGGCCGGGGAAGGCCATCGGGTAGTAGATGCTGGGGAACCAGACGACGAACACGCCGTAGCTGCCGAGCATCAGGGCGAGACGGATGCGCGTCTCGCGGGAGCGCGTCTCCACGATCTTGAAGACGACGAGCGTGCCCATCTCCACGCCCATCATGAGGAGGAACCAGGTCGAGGCGGTCACCGCGTCCAGCCACCAGAACCCGTTGGAGACCGCGTTCGAAAGGATGGTCGCGCCGCTCCCGGAGAGGGGGAGCGGTTGGAAGGCGCCGGCAAAGTAGGACGGCTCCAGGAGGATGTCCAGGACCGCGCCCATGAACGCCTCGGCGACGAAGATCACCGAGAGCAGCGCGAAGGTCCAGTGGGGGCGGAGCGTCCAGGGGACCCCCTTCTCCTCCTTGAACCGCTCCGGGACCACCACGACGTCGAAGAAGAGCGCCATCTCCAGGACCACGGAGACCGCGAAGAGGAGCCCCGAGCCGTAGACCAACCACTGGTAGAGGCCGGCCATCATGAGGGCGTAGATCGCCAGCAGCCCGAGGAAGTAGCCGGAGACCACCGGCGCATCCTGTCGATGGCGGTAGATGTGCTCGAGGACGAAGATCACGATGCCGATCATGAGCGCGCTGCCGATCCCCACGGCGACGTGGGCGGCCGTCGGGTCGGAGAAGGCGGGCGGCGAGACGAACATCAGGGCCGCCTGCGTGATGAGCAGCCCGGCGAACCGGCGCGGAAGGACCCCGCGCAGCAGGAAGGCGCTGAGGCCCATCTCCAGGGCCATCGGGAAGAGGAACCAGGGCGAGTTGACCCCCAGCGCGAGGGCGGTCGCGGCGCTCGTCGCGCGGGAGGCGGAGAGCGTCCCCGCGGCGAGCTGGAACGTCCAGCCCATCAGGAACTCGTTCAGGACGACGAGCCCAAGGATGGAGGCGGCGAAGAGGTGGCGCCGACGCAACGGGGCGGGCGCGTAGGCCTCCTTCATCACCAGACGCCTTCGGGCGTCCTGGAGGAACACGGCGAAGACCGGGAACACGCTCACGGACATCGCCGCGCTCGCGAACCAGAGCGCCGCGACCAGGGAGGCGGTCCCGGGGTGCAGGAAGTAGAGGAGCGCCCCTCCCAGCATGGCGATCATCATCACGAGAAGGAAGAGGACGACGGCGACGGAGGTCCGTGTCCGGGCCTCCGCCGCCCACTTCACCAACCCCGCGGTGATGAGCGCCATCAGGGTCGCGAACGACACCAGAATGGCCAGAGAGAGGGTCGGATCGATCATGCTACACCGGAAGTGGTTGGGTCAGGGGGTCCGACAGCGCCGGGCTCGGACCTGGCGGGTGGTGGTTGCGCTCTAGGTCCTGAGGCCTCCCCAGGGAGCGCAGCCGGTGAGGTCGGATCGATCCCGTCGTGGGGTCCGGCTACCGGGGACCCGTCGGGCTCGCCAAGGAAGGGACCCAGGATCCCGCGCGGACGGCAGGCGAGGAGGACGCCGAAGAGGCCGAGGAGCGCGTAGACCGTCGCCCAGGCCAGGTCCGCGGCGGGCCCCGCTCCCGTGGGGGACACGAGGGCGCCCCCGGCCGCCGGGGAGAACCCGGCCGTCAGGAGGAGGTCGTTGCCGAGCCCGCTCACCCCCCAGCCGTTCACCGGCGGCGGCACTCCGACAAGGACCGACGCCCCGCAGAGGAGAAGCAGCACCCGGAAGACCGGGACCGTCCCCCGGAGGCTCGGCGCACGGGAGATCGCGAGGAGGAGCGCGGGGGCGAGCCCCGCGACCACAAGGATCGATCCAAGGACGACGTGCTGGAGGAAGCCTCCCACCAGCACTCCCTCCCACGGGGCGGCCGCGGGAGGTGCGGCGAGCTCGATGAGGAAGGCGACGGTCCAGAGGGTGCCTGCGGCCACCAGGAAGGCCCGGGCCGCTGCGACCGGTAGGGTCAGCTTTCGGGCGGCAGACGCGCGGGCCCGCGTCTCCGGGAGAGGCTCGGTGGTCGCTCCGAGGATCCCGCCGTAGAGCGCGAGGAGCTGCTCCTGCGCGACGAGCGCGACCAGGAGCACCACGATCTGGAAGACCATGAGGTACCAGCTTTCCACTCCCAGGAGCGAGAGCGAAACCCCGGAGGAGACCGCGACGGCCACCGCCCCGACCCCCGCGGCGGCCGCCGCGCTGGTCGAGCAACAGGCCCCTAGCGTCAGCAGGGCGACCATCGCCGGGGTCAGGCCCGCCAAGGTCCCGGCCGCGCCCGCGCCGCGCCGGGCGGACCTCCACTGGCGCACGACCTGGGCCGCGACGATGAGACCGCCCCCCATCCCGATCCCGACCCCGATCGAGAGCACGACCATCGCCAGCGTCGGGAAGAACGGAAGGGCGAGGACGCCTCCGGGAGCCACGACCACGAAGGCGGGGTAGTTCCACCATTCCTGAGCGTAGGGGTTGTTGACGACCTGAGCGGTCGTCGTGGTGCTCCCCGTGTGGGCGATCTCCAGCATGCCCCCGACGTAGAGCGCGATGAGCGCGTAGATGACCGCGGTCGAGATGGCGAGCGCCCTTCCTCTGCGGCCCCGGACCAGCCGTCGGGTCCGGGGAAGGAACAGGACCTGGAGGTGGGCCCTGAGCGAAGAGGGAGCTGTCATGGCCCGGCCGCCACGAATCGAGGAGGGCCACCACATAAGGCGTTCGAGCGCGAGCGTCCGGACCCCTGGCCAGGGTCTCGCCCCCGAGGTGAAGGGAACCCGCCGCCCGCCCTCCATCACCCCCCCGCCCCCCCGGGGACGGCCTCCGCCCTCCGCCCTCCGTGCTCCTCCGCGCGCTGCGCTCTGCAGCTCAGGTCAATCGGGGTTGACCGGACGCTCTATAATCCTTGGAACGCGAGGATGGACGCTCCGCACGGTTGGAGGGTTCTGGTCCACCATGTCGTTGTTCCGAAGGATCTTCGGCAAAGAGGAGGAGCCCGCTCCAGCTCCGGTGGAGGAGGACGAGGCGAAACCCGTCCCGAGGTCGGCCCGCCCGCGCAGCCTGTCGGGCCTGGACGTGAAGGACTTCCTGCGGCAGCATCCCAACGTCGTGCTCGACATGTGGGCCCCCTGGTGCCGCCCTTGCCGAGCGCTCGCGCCCATCGTGGAGCATGCGGCGCAGCAGTTCGCGGGAGACGTGGCCTTCGGCAAGGTGAACATCGACCGCGATCCCAGCCTCGCTCAGCGGTGGGAGGTGCAGAGCATCCCGACCCTGCTCTTCTTCCACGAGGGCGAGCTGGTCAAGCGGCAGGTGGGCATCCTGCCTCCCGACGCTTTCGAGAAGAAGATCCGCCGCACCTTCGGGCTTTGAGCCCGGTGCGGGGGGCCCGCCCCGCGTCATCCCGCTCGGCGGGGCCCGAGGCCGGTGCGGTCCGGGCGCAGGCTAATATCCATTGATGCGAACGCCCCATCGCCGGTCAGGTGGCTCGAATGGTCGTGGAAGAGAAGTTCGTGGACGTCGAGGGAGTCAAGATCCGGTACCTCGTGAACTCTCCCGAAGCCGGCGCCGCCCCCGGACTTCCGCTCCTCTTCCTCCACGGTTACATCGCCAGCGCAGAGACCTGGGACCCGGTGGTCTCGGCCCTGGGCGCGAAACACATGATCGTGCGCCCCGATCTTCCCGATCACCACAGCTCCTCCGCGATACCGGACAAGGACCACTCCATGGCCCGCTACCGGCGGATCATGGGCGCCTTCCTCCGAACGCTCCCGGGAGGCAAGTGGGGTCTGGTCGGGAACTCCATCGGCGGGATGCTCGCGGGGATGATCGCGCTGGACCAACCCGAGAAGGTGGACCGCCTCGTGCTCTTGGACCCGGCCGGCCTCGTCTACCCGTTCCCTTCGTCCACCACGCGCCTGTACACGCCCCTCATCCTCCCGGCGTTCCTCTTCGCCCCCTCGGAGAAGAAGTGGCGGAGCTTTCTGGGGAAAAGCTGCTTCTACGACCCCAAGTTCGTGGAGGACGCGTGGGTGCAAAGGCTGAGGACGGAGTGGGGCCCCCGCGCCCGTCGAAAGCCCCTGCTGAGCGCGGGCATGGCCGTCCGCAAGCACGACGCGAGCCTCGCCCAGAACCTCGAGAAGCTGGCTTGTCCGACGCTGCTCCTATGGGGACGTCAGGATGCCCAGTTCAACTTGAGCATCGGAGAGTCGGCCGTGAAGCGGCTCCCGAAGGGGCGTCTCACGATCCTCGAGAACTGCGGCCACATGCCCCAGGTCGAGAAGTCTCACGAGGTGGCGCGCGCGATCCTGGACTTCGTGGACGGGCCGGCCGGGACCCCCTCCCCCTAGGACGACGACCTCCGGAAGAGCTCCGGAGCTCCCCGCTCCTACCCGAGGGGAACGGCCTTCGGTCCGCGCTCTCAGACGACCGTGATGGTCCCGGACATGAAACCGCTCATGCCCATCGACCAGTTGTCGCACGGAGCGAGGCACTGCCACGATAGGGCCCCGGTCTCGTTGACGTAGAGCATCACGGTGACGGAGGTCCCGGAGGGTCCCGTCGAAGCGGGGACGGGGATGTTGAGCCCTCCGAAGCTGGAGGTCTGCGAGACCGTGAACGTGTGCGACATCGAGCTGGCCGGGACGCTCGACTGTGGCGTCCCCCACGAGGACGGAGGTTCGGCTCCCTGGTACTCGACGCCGCCCAGCACACCCGAGACCTGGGTGGCCGTGGGCGTGACGGGGTTCACCCCGTTGTCGAAGTTGGTGATCGTCAGGACGATGAGCGTGTGCGAGGGGATGGTGAAGTTCGCCGGCGTGTACTGATCGGAGTTGTTGAACGGGGCCGAGCACCACGCGCATCCCCCCTTGATCTGAAGGTAGACGTAGTCCGGGGCAGGAGCGGTGGTCGCGGGATTCGAGGCGGTCGGAGCGGGCGCGGTGAGATGCGTGCCGGCGACCCACCCACCTCCCAGCCCGACGACCAGGGCGATGCTGACGAACAGGAGCAAGGCGAGGTTGTCCCATCGAGGCGCAGGCTGTCGCGGGGATCCCGTTCGGATCGCGAAGGCTTCCTCGCTCTCGTTCTCCAACTGCCGGGCGGCCGCCTGTCTCGTGGCTTCTGTCATCTACGATCTCCCTGAACGAGGGCCTCGCCGCCGCCGCACCTGGGTTGGAGTCTTTGAAGCGGGAGTGGACCGGAGTTGACGAAGCGTCCCGGAGCCGAGACGGGAGGGAGAGGTTGCCCACCTCTCTGCTCTCTCTCTCTCTCTCTCTTCGACCTCCCGTCCCCCTCAGGAGGTCGAGCTTCGCCCGACGGTGGTCCAGGTTCGCTCGGGGCGCGCCAAGGGGGAGGTCGAACTGGTCGGCGCCGATCCCGAGCCGTAGCACTTTACGGCCTCGATCCGCGAGAGGACCGGTCCAGCTCGTCGAGCGCAGCGGCCGGACGGGGAGGGGGGCCGGGAGCCTCTCTCCCGCTCGTCGCGGGGCGATAGCACCGGGGACTGAGGGGCCGACATGCGGCCCGATCTACCGGGACGATGGTCCCTGGGTTCAGCTCCGCGAGCTTTTCGACTTCTCGTACTGCGCCTTGACCACAGGCGCATCGTCTCGGAACTCGGACTCGAGGAACTCTCGCGCGGCGGCTTCCACTTCTTCTGGAGCCAGCGTTTTGGAAGTGAACTCGCCGTAGACGTCGATTGCGGTACGCGCTCCCTTGGGTTTGTAGACATAGACGAACTTGGAGCCCGCGAGGACTCCCTCCAGCCACTCTGTGGTCACCGAGACGGGGGGGACCATGGTGATCCGCATGAGGTCGGGGGCCCACTTCCCCCGAAGGAGCCTCTCCGACCCGTACTCGATCGTGATGTCCGAGACCTGCTTGAACTTCGGTTTCCGTGTGGTCTTGTGCGCGCCGTCGTGCGCCTCACCGCCGAAGATGTACTTCCACACGAAGTCGATAGGCGCTTCGAACTCGCTCCCTTCATCCTTCAGATAGACCATGCGGCTCCACCATCCCTCGCTCTGTCTATTCTTCGCCTCTTATTTGATAGGGGTGGGAATGGAATGCCCGTCGGGCCTGGCCTCACCTTCGAGCCGCCCATCCTGTGCCCGCGTCCGGGCACTCTCACCCCTTAAGGTCGCAAAGGCCGTGGACAACTGTGGCTCCCCAACAGCCGGACCCTGAGGGGCCTGTCTCGGTCACCGCGTCGGGGGGAGACCTGGGGCGCTCCCCCGTCCGACCGAACCCTGAGCCGGACGAGGAAGCGGGTTGGGTGCCGGGCTCGATGCCCGCCCTCCTCTTCGACATGTTCGGCACTCTGGTCGAACCTCCCACGTTCCGGACCCGACCGGAGGTCGTGAGCTCCCACCTCGCCCGAGAGTGGGGCCTGGAGGTCCGGCCGTTCCAGGTCTGGTGGGAGAAGAACCGCGAGGTGCGCCTACGCCAACCGTTCGCGGAGATCCTCTCCGCGGTCTCCCGCTACGCTGAGGGGGTCGGACAGCATCGGACCTCTCGACAGCTCGAGCAGGGCGTGCGCAGAGCGATGGATGCCGCCCAGGACCAGCCCGTCCGATTCGTGGACGGAATGGCGGAGGTCCTCGACACCTTGCGGGAGCGGGGGTACGGGATCGCGGTGCTGGAGAACCTCGACGAGGTCGAAGAACGGGGCCTGGAGGGCCTCTCCTGGCCGAAGTCGGTCGACCAGTTCGTCCTGTCGAACAGCACCGACCTGCTTCTGCCGGAGCCCGGGATCTTCGAGTTCGCTCTTCGAACGCTCTGGGATGCGCGGGCCGACCGATCTGCGCTCGTGAGCTCCGGCTGGAACGGGGCACTCGAGGGGGCGCGTCGGGCCGGTATCCGCGACGTCGTGTTCGTCCGGGGCACGCGGGAACGACTGGGACTACTCACTCCGGAGGAGGATGCGACGGCGTCTCGAGCTGCGGACGCGACATTGGAGAGTATCGAGGCGCTCCTGGACCGCTTCCGGTGAAGGGGAGAGCGCGGTCCGCTCCGATGGGTGAGGCTAACCTTACGTTCGCAAGCACGGGCCCGGCCCGACGGAGAAATGTAGCTGACCTCCGATATCGCTCGCTCCACGAACCAACTTGAGCACCATCTGCGATAGTTACGGTGTCGAGAGGATCTTGGCCCTTTTCTCCCGTCCTATGCGGTCACAAATTGCCGACGAGGATCGCGGGATTATGTGGTTCGAGTATCCTGGGGTACTGGCTACAGACCTAGCTCGGAGTCCAGTACTCCGCCAAGCTGCCCCTGAGCTCATGATAGCCCCATCCCCCATCTCCTGCGCCTGTCTCATCTACCAGGGACCTTCCCAGTGATGCATGGCTGAAGATCAGGAACCACAGACCTCCCAACGACCTCTCAGCGACGCGGAGAGGAGCGCCCTATCGGGAGCTTGGCGAGGCGGCCTCGCGTTCGACGTGGGAGTGCTTGTGGTCGGCGCGGTAGTGCTGTTTGTCCTCCTCGCGCCGGCGAGGATCTCCCCGAGGGTCGTGGCCTGGGAACAAGCGGACCCAATCTCGACTTTGGTGATACCGATCGCAATCGCTGCACTCTGCGGCTTCCTGTTGGTCTCGGACCTCCGACGCATCTGGCGTGACAAGGACGAGCTGGCCCGTATCGTCGCGTACCGACCGGTAGTGCATCGAGTCGCGGGGGTTGTCCGTGTTGTCCAATACGGGAGCGGGAAGATGTCGCGCATCTACTGGGTGCTCGGGAGGACCGCCTACATGACGGGACCCATCGGGCTTGCGGAACGGATGATCTCCGGGGGAATGCTCTGGATGGAGTACGTGACCGAAACTCCTGGCGTTTTTGAGGGGACCGGCTGGCTCCTCGGGACAAGCCTTGGCGTGCAGAGGATCCCCCCCAGGCTTCGGTGGGAACCCGAAGGGCGGAGCCTCACCGCAGGCATGAACGAGTAGCCTCCTCCACACTCCCCAGACCAGTTGTTCGCCTCAACGGTGAGGATTGACTCCTTGAACCCCCAACCCCGCCCGATGCGCCGCGCATCCAGAGCTGGCCGTAGCGCCGACGGGACCTGTCCGCGTCTTCCGTGCGACCGCTCGTCGCTCCACCGCTGCCCGACTGACCCGCGGAACGTTCCGAGTTCATCCAAAGGGTAGCCGCAGACCCAGGCGCTGCTGAGGGTCTACCAACCGCGAGAGGCCGCGGCGCGAAGTGGGCTTTCCTGGTCGTTGCATTCGGCAACAACCTCAAGAACCAACCGGGGAAACCCTCGGACCGCAACGGGGTCGAGGTCGAGGACCGGGGATTTGGGGCCCAGCTCCTCCGGTCCGCCACGACCAGGATGCGAACGCTGACCTTTGTGCTGACAGTATACCGCAACGGGAATCCCGCGACAAGGTTCAACCTCGGGGATGGATTCGCAAGGCTCCATCCCCGACTTGCGCTTTCCGAGGGAGCGCCCTTGATGCTGGTCACGGACAGGGCCTCGAAAGTTCACCCGACCTCGGGATCTTCACCCTCGGAGGTCGCGGTCCAGCTCCGGGTGGGCGAGTAGAGGAACCCCCTCAGGGCTCCGCTTAGTGGGCGGGGCCCCGGAGGGAGCCGTGACGAGGAGACTTCCCTCCTCGGCGCTCGAGCCATCGCAGGAGCCAGGGGGGCCACTGGGGGTTCAGACGGAAATCGAGCAGGATACGGACATCGGTCCGGCTAACGGAAGGGAGCTTTCGAAGCCTCGCGGCCATGGACTCGACGTCCGTCAGGGTGGGCACCGCGAGGACCCAGCTCGCGACGCGGGGATGTCGCAAGTTCCGGAAGATCGCCCGGGAAAGCATCGCGTCCATGGACCCGAGGATGCGATCCCTAGGAGTGGCGTCGTCACGGAGCCACACCCGTACGTGCCCCAGGACGAGCCCCGAGGCGTGACCGACCCCCGACGGAAGGACCATGACCGCACCGCTCGAGGTCAGCGAACGGAACCGCCGCTGCACTGTCCGCACCGAGGTCCCGGCTTCCCTCGCGACCTCCGCGAAAGGGGTCCTCGCGTTGACCATGAGCAGACGGATCAGGGTCACGTCGAGCTTGCCCAGGGGGAGCGGCGGATGTTCGACGTAATCCCGGCCGCTCAACGACTGCCACTCGGACCGGGTGGCCTCCAGGAGGTGCACGACCAGTCGCCGACGGGCCTCGAGGACCGCCTCGTCCTCTCCGTAGACGAAGACGAGCCATCCCTCGACGTACTGGACCACGAGCTGGACCCCTTCGACGAGCCAGAGGGAGGAGAGTCCGAGCTCGCTGCGCCTGTCGGGCGAGGGTACGATCCAAAGGGTCCCTCGTTGGAGGCCGAACTGGCTGGGGTCGACGGTCACCGACAGCGGAAGGAAGGCGTGGGCCTTCGTCATGCGCTGGACGCGCAGGGCCACCGTGTTGCGGTGCACCCCCAGGGCGTCGGCGATCCTCTCGAGGCTGACCCGCTCGGCCCGGAAGAATCCCGGGTCCCCGAGGATCATCTCACGCAGGATGGCTCCATCCAGATCATCCACCAGGATGGAAGATGCCGGGGCGTCCCAGGAGGACCGTTCGGTCCCGCGCCGCGCCGGACTGTGCAAATGTGACCGTGGAGAGCGCGGCATGTCGCATTTGCACGGCAGTTCGGGCCGGGCCATTAACCTCACTGTCACCCTGGCCAGGGTACTGGCCCATGTCTCCTCGCACGCTGCGCAACAAGCGCCTCGCCCTGTCCTACTGCCGCGCCATGAGCGCTCCGGACCTTCCCGGCCCCTTCCGCTTCGTCTCGCGCAATTTCCGGCTCTCGGGGGGCCTCCTCACGGGGGACCTGAACCTCGCGGAGGCCATCGCGTGGCGTCAGGGGATCCTGCGGGCCTTTCCCGACCTGAAGGTCGAGCTCGGTCCGGCGATCACCCTGTCGGAGAAGGACACCGTCGCAATCCGCCTCCGGTGGACCGGGACGCACTGTGGCACTTTCCACGAAATCCCTCCCACGTTCCTCAAGGTCGATGTGGCGCTCTTCGCCTTCTTCCGGTTTCGCAACGGGTTCATCGACCGGGTGACCCAGCTCACCGACGCGCACGCCCTCCTCGAGCAGCTCCGGGCCGCCGCCTCCGTTCCCGCTCGCGCGAAGCCACTACTTCCCACTTTGGGAGCCGACACCATGAGCGGGATGGAAGAGCCGTCCCATCCGCTCTTTGTGCCTCCGGAGAGCTTCAACGGGCTGGGCTGACGCGTGCGGACGCTACGGCGGAAGTGACCTCGCTCTTGGCCGGGAAGCGCACCCAGATCGCTTCTTCTGGTCGGTAGAGCTTCACCCTACCGCCCGGGCACGGGGCGTCCGACCGACCTCCCAGCCAGCGTATGTCGGTTGCCAGGATCGGGTCGCGGGCCGGGCGACCGGCTTCGAGGGCCAACGGGGGAGAGGGACGGAAGTTCCGCCGAGCGGTCCCCATGTGGGAAGAAGGGAAAGGCGCCCCATCGGCCAGACCCGAACCCGCGGGAGAGCGTTGCCCAAGCTGCGCGGCGCTCCTCCCCCTTGCGCTACCACAACGAAGTCGGGGGGCGGGCGAGGTATGATCGTCGCTCGGCTCCGTTCCGGACCCGTGTTCGTCTCTTCTCTTGGGGTCAAGGGTTTGGTCCTGACCTCGAGTGGACGACGGTTGGTCGGCCGCCTTACCGGCTGGCGTCCATGCAGGGAAGTTCGCTCCCGAGGTTGGGCGAGGGAACGGGGCCAAGAGAAATTCCGAGCAAGAACCCTCTCCGCACATTCATCCCGAAACCCCGGCCTACGTCGAGACCGGGTCGCAGGCGTTACTCCGCCACGGACCCCGTGAGTTTTCCCAGATAGTTCCTGGGGTTGTCCGTGAAGCGGACTACCAAAAATGGGGTGCGGCTTGGGCTTTCTTCCCGATTCGGCTTGTGGCCGAATAGGGCCTGGGACTATCGGGGAGAACCAACAACTCGGGCAGGCCGCTTGTGGAATCGTTGACCCTCTGTTTTCCAACGAGCTTCAGCCTCTCCTCCTTGATCTCAGTGGGTTGCTGAGGGGTCCTCGTCGGATCCGCTCAGGAGGGGACTGAGTAGGAGCAGGTAGTCGAATACTTCTCAAATGGAACGACTGGGAAAAACGGAGGGGCGGCTGTCAATTCTGTCACAGGCTCGGATTCCGGTTCAGTTTCGGACTTGGGCTCAGAACCGGGTTCAGTAGGTCCTGCCATCCTGCCAGTCGTTTATCAACGATAGAGGATTTCGACAGATGGCGAAGGGGGAGGACCCCTGGACCTAAACAGAGGTGAGACCGAAATGACGCCACCGAAAGCGCCGAAGGGAGAAGCGACCACGCCAACGGGGCTACCAGAGTTTCTGGTGGTCGGACAAGCGAAGGGGGGCCGGAGGAACGGCCACATCGGGCAAGAACACCTGAGCAAGCTCTTCGACTGGTGGAACTCCGCCCAGGCCTACCTCAAGGAAACGGGCTTAGCCGATCTGGACGTCCCAGCACTCAAACTGGCGAGCGAGTTTGGTCTGGGCGCGCCCACGAATGGCCACAGCTTCCGTGGAAACCTCCAACGCCCTTTCGACGAGCTGGAGGTCGAGGGCAAGACGATGTTCGTGTCTCTCCGAGGTTGTCCTAGACCGAAGTTCAAGGTCGAGAAGGACACGATGGTCTGGTTCAGGACTGTCCCCATCCGCGAGCGAAGGAAAGTTCAGGCCGACACCCCCGTCGAGTGTCCCGACGAAGGCATGGGCGAGCAATCGCCCAGGCTGAACCAGATTCCCGCCACGAGTCTCGCCGCCTGGAGGTAGTCATATTGGACTTTGTACGCGTCCATGACGCTGTAAAGCGGCGAGGGGGTCGTGGGAACAGCCCAGAGGTTCACCTGCTGCCGAGAGGCGATGGTGCCGCACCGTTCCTATCGCTTTCCTTCCAGGTGGTGGATCTGGCGGACCCTCCGTCAACTCCTTGAAAGAGTCTCTCCCTGCTGACATAGCCGCAGAAGCGGAGAGGACTTCCCGCTACAAACACGCTTATCAACGACCTAATGAAGTGACCTTCCTCATGCCGTCGTCACCCCTGGGCTGGGTGGTCCATGGTTCGTTCGTGGCCCTCACCCTGCTCACGGGTGTACTGAGCTTGACCGCCAGTTTCGTACCCATTGCATCTATCCCCCATGCAAACCCGCTCCCTGCACTCGCAATCGTGTCGGCGGAGGCGCTGGTCTCGAGTCCCAATCTGCAGCTGTCGGTCCACCCGGTAAGCCAACCATTCGGTGCCCATGCAGACCGGTCCGGAGCTACGCTGCCGTCGAGCTCCCTCGGCCACCTCACCGGCGAAGATCTTGGGGTCGGTATTGCTTCGGCGAGCGTTGTCAGTTCTCCCATCACCGGACCGGTGAACACTACCGTCACCGTGAGCGGTTCAGGTCTACTCCCGAGCCAATCGTACAGTGTCTATCTTGACCCGATAAGCGGAAGCCAATCGAATTTCCTCATGGGAGGCTGCGGGACGGATGCGAGCGGAGCCTTCGTAGGTGGATCATGCAACGTCTACGTGAACTGCTACGCTCCCACAGCGAACGGAGAGGTCTGCCCCGCGGGCACAGATTCCGTGGACCTATTCGGCTGCCTCACTTCCAGCTGCGCAGCCAAGGGGTACGTCGTGTCCTCAGCCGAGACCTTCGATGTGACCAATGCGGCCGGTACGTCCTCCCCCACCTCCGGTCCCTACGGTACGACTCTTTCCGTGACGGCAACAGGTCTAGCCCCGCAAATCTGGTACCATCTTGGGCTCACCAACGTTTCGACCTTCGGATCCACCGGCGCCATCTACAACCTTGGGAACTTCCCATCGAATTGCACCACGACATCCTCGGGAGCTCTTACTGGCTCTTCTGGGATCGCGCCATGCGAGGGGACTGTGGGCCAGTTCTCTTCACCGCCTCGGGGCACCTACTGCGTGGACCTCTACATGAGTACCTCCCATCTGGTCTACTGCATCGGGCTCTTCGCGATCGTGTCCTCGCCCGCGTACGCCATCACTTTCACGGAGAAGGGGCTGACTTTGGGCACGAGCTGGGCAGTGACCCTCAACAGCGTCCGAGCGACCTCGTCCTCACCCTCGGTGGACTTCAATGAGCCGAACGGGACGTATTCGTTCTCAGTCGGCGCTGTCACTGGCTATTCAGCCAGTCCATTGACGGGATCGGTCAACGTGAACGGAGCCGCAGTGAAGGAAATTATCGACTTCTCCCACGGACCGTACGCGGTGTTCATCACGGAGACCGGACTGCGGAATGGAACTCATTGGTCCGCCTCGCTCGCCAACACGAATCAGACCGCGACTGCCCCCAACGCGACAGTCTTCGCCGCGGTAAATGGCACCTACGCATTTTACATCGACGTGGTAGGAGGCTACACGGCATCTCCGGCGAGCGGAACGGTAGCCGTGAAAGGGACTTCAACCACCAAAGAGATTCATTTCAGCCCTGTCAGCGGCACCGTCTACAACGTAACTTTCCGGGAGATGGGCCTTGTTCCTGGGGGCTCGTGGTTGGTCTCCTTGAACGGTTCGACGGAATCTACGATAGCCAACACAATCTACTTCCAGACGGTCGGAGGTAACTACTCGTACTCGGTGGGAACGGTCCCGGGATTCACGGCTTCCCCCACCTCTGGATCCGTATCGGTCCGTACATCCTCCCTACTCGTAAACATTAGCTTCTTCTTGACGGGCAGTCCCAACAATCAAACGTCTCCCTGGTGGCTCTTCGGCCTCCCTGGATACTCCGGGTACTTCGTTTGGGGCGGAGTGGCGATTGTTGTGTCTGGTGGTTCAGTCGTGGCCATCCACCACCTGCATCTGAAACGCCGCAAGGGGGCGTAATAGGCCAGGGTCCGCACCCGGCGGCCATTCCCTCAATTGACCTGTCGCGGAGCACCACTAGCTCCGCTTTGAACCTATGGCGGCGCCCGAACAGGGGACTCGTGAACCATAACCACGAAGTCCCGGGCGAGCGGTGCAGGAGGAGCGCGGGCGGGATTCTCCCGAGGAGGCCACTTGGAGGCAAAGTGAATCAGTGTCAACAGGACTGGAAGAACATCCTGCCCTTTGGGGGCGAGTTTCCATCGTACGTACCCACGGCCCTGTTCACCGCGGGCGATGAACCCGTCTCGCTCCAGCTCCTTGAGTCTCATTGCGAGGATCCGTTTCCCCATTCCGGGGGATTTTCGAAGCAGGTCGTTGAACCGCTGAGCCTGTCCAGTCGCGATGTGGAAAAGGACTAGGCACGCCCACCGCTTGCCCAGTACCCCGAGGCTGGACCTCAGCGGATACGCGAGGAAGTTGAGCCTGACGTGGACGCGGCTTCCGCGCCGACGGGTCTTGGTCACGGTCGTCCTACTTTCTTTCCCCTACCCACTAAAATAGCGCTCGGTAGATAGAGAAAGCACAGGCTGGTGTGTCGACGTGGTCTATCTCAAAGACGAGGGCAGCGAGTTCGAAGCGCCAATCGATTTCGTGTGGAAGTACATCTTTGGAGGCGATGCCCACGATGGCGCGCACAAGACCACCCGGAGCCCGAAATTCAAGAAGGTCTCGGACATAACTATCGAGTATGCCTCCGAGAGGTACCTTCGCGGAAAGTGGGCCCCCGACAGGATGCGGATTACGATGGTCCCACCGATCTCGGTCACGACCGAGTGGCTCGATGGAGTCCTCGCGGGTTCCAAGTTCGTGTACGTTTACAAGCCGAACGGAGAGAAGACCCACATCGACGTCTATGGCGAGTTCACGTCGAAGACTCTCGAGCCGGCAGAGGTGGAGGCCGCTGCGCGAGAGTTCCTTGAGTCCGAGTTCCGGGATGATGCTCCGGCGGTTAAGGCGGAGTACACCAAGTCTAAGGCGGTGCGTACCTGAGCTTAGGACGGACCCTCAGCTTCAACCAGAGGGTTTGCCGGGAAGAGACCCGAACCCCTGGCTTTACCCTGCCCCCAACCCCGTTAGTCCTCCCGGTTAGTTCCGGAGGTAGTCCGCGAAACGGAGAACCTAGAACCGGACGGGGGGCGGGCGGCGCGGAGTGGGCTCGCCCGGATTCGAACCGGGGATCTGCTGTGTGTGAGACAGCCGTCATAACCGCTGGACTACGAGCCCTTGGTCGGCGTTCGCCGAGCACGGGGATGGGGTAAAGATTTCGGCGTTGCCGAACCTCTCCAGCCCGGGGGTGCCCAGGCTCTACGGGGCGGGTGGAGACCCTCGCAGGCGACTTCAGGTCCTCTCCTGGACATCACCGGGGGGGCCGCTCCGCGCGAAGCGTGGCCCTTCACGAGGGCTTCCACTCTTCCACGGTGCTGGAGGGGGTCAGGGCCCCCGGAGGGACCTCTAGAGTATCGTCGCGGCGGGGACCGTAGCTCACGAGGGTCACCGGCGCCCCGACCTCGTCGGCCAGGAAGGCCAGGTAGCGTTTGAGCTCGCGCGGCAGGGCCCTCCAGCCCTCCTCGGCGAGTCGGCGGCGGAGGCGCGGAGTGAACTCTCCCCAGCCGGGGAAGGTCCTCCAGACCGGGCGGACCTCGGCCAGGTCCTCGGCGAGGACCGGGGGATAGTCCTCCGACTTCTCCCCGTTCGGGAGCTCGTAGCTCACGCAAACGGGCACCTCGGGCTCCCCTCCCAGGATGTCGACCTTGGTGATCGCGAGGGAGGTGAAGCCGTTGAGGCGGGCCGCGTAGCGCAGGAGCACCAGGTCCATCCACCCGACGCGGCGCGGACGGCCGGTCGTCGCCCCCCTCTCGCCCCCTCGCTCGCGAAGCTCGTCCCCGTGGGGACCGAGGAGCTCCGTCGGGTAGGGCCCGCCGCCGACCCGCGTCGAGTAGGCCTTGGCGATCCCGATGACCTCGTCGAGCTCCTGGGGAGGGAGTCCGCTCCCGACCAGCGCACCGGCGGCCGTCGGGTGCGAGGAGGTCACGAACGGGTACGTCCCGAAGTCGATGTCCAGGAGCGCGCTCTGGGCCCCTTCGAGGAGGATCCGCTTCCCCTCCCGCGCGGCGTTCCACAGCAAGGGCTCGGTCGCGGCCACGAACGGCTGGAGCGCCTCGCCCTGCGCCTGGAGCTCGGCGAGGGTGGTCTCCAGCGGTGGAAGGTCGGACACCTGATCGCGCAGGTGCTTCTTCGCAGCGTAGAGCAGCTCGAGCTTCTCCCGCAGGATCTGCGGGTGCGAGAGGTCCACCACGCGGAGCCCCCATCGTCCCACCCGGTCCATGTAGGCCGGGCCGATCCCCTTGCGCGTCGTCCCCGTCGCGCGGGCTCCCCGGACCCCTTCCTCCCAGGCGTCCTGCGCCCGGTGCAGCGGAAGGATCACGTGGGCCCTCTGGCTGACCAGGAGCTGGCCCCGGAACTCTCCGGCCGCCTTCAGCGTGCGGACCTCTTCGAGCAGTTCGGCGGGGGAGATGACCATCCCTGGCCCGCTGATGGAGAGGCAACCGGACCGGAGGATCCCGCAGGAGATCTGGTGGAGGACCACCGTCTTCTCCCCCGGCTGGACGGAGTGGCCCGCGTTCGGTCCCCCCTGGTATCGCACGGAGATGTCCGCGCGCCCGCAGAGGTAGTCGAGGACCTTCCCCTTGCCTTCGTCCCCGAACTGGGCGCCGATGACGGCCGTGACGGGCGTGGGAACTCCCTCCTACGCCGGGCGGAGGGGTCCCCGTAGATATGCCTGCGGGGTTCGTCAGCTAGGTGCGTCCCGGCCCCCGGGCGACCTCCGGACCCCTGGGGTGCGGTCAGGGGGTAGGGGGGCCCGGCTGCACCGGGGGCGGCAGCGGCGGAGGGGCCTGCTGCTCGTGGTGTTGCGGGATGATCGAGGGACCGAGGTCCGGGAAGATGGTGGGTGCGATATCGTCCGAGGAGGGAGCGCCGGGGGCGACGGGCGCCGAGCTGACGTCCGCGACAGGCGCCGTCTCGGGTTCCGCCACGGGAGGCACCTCGCCGCCCGCCCCCTGGGCGACCCGGAAGTGCTCTCTCGGTCGGTCCCACCGGCCGCGCCACCACAGGAAGAGCGCGACGGCGATGACCGCCACCACCGCGATCAGCACGGCGAGGTCGCCGTAGGTCATGCCGCCCCCGGGAGTGAGCTCCTGCCCCACCCAGGACGGGTTCGCATGGACCATCAGCCCCGTGACGGTGGAGATGGCGAGCAGCCCGCCGGGGGCGGAAGGGTCCGCCACCAGGGCCTCGACGTAGATCAGGAGCAGCCCGCTTCCTGCTCCGGAGGGGACCGTCACCGTGATGGACCCTGAGGTCGAGGCCTGCTGCGTCCTCGTCGCCGGCTCGATGCCCATCTGGACGAACAGGACGACGGTCCGCGGCAGCGTCGAGCTGCCGAGGGCGGAGATCGAGTAGGCAAGGGACAGGCTCTCCCCAGGCTGGTAGCTCCCGTCGGAGTACTGCGAGGGCGTCGTGACCGCGGCCGAGAGCGAGTAGCCGGTGACCTCGTCGAGCTCGACGTCCTCGCCGCTCACGAACCCGCCGCTCGTCTCGGCGGACACGCTCACCTCGTAGCAGATGGAGGCCCCCTGCTGGGGGATCTGGAAGGAGAAGGTGTTCTGCGAGACCGCGCCGCCAAAGAGCACCTGCATGGTGTTCCCGCTGCAGGGGTTGAACCCCGTGACCGAGGCGAACCCCACCACGTTCGCGTAGAAGATGGGGTGACCGGTCGTGAACAGGCTACCTTCGCCCGTCAGGCTGACCGTGATCGCGTCGCCGGGCAAGTAGCTCACCTCCGAGGGGTTCACCAGGAGCTGCGGCGGGGAGACCAGCGCACAGGCCATGGAGAAGATCCCCAGGCTCGTGGGGGAGGACCCGTTGTGGGCATAGAGGACCACCTCCACCACCCCCTGCATCGATGGGGCGAGCGCGTACGGTGGAAGGTTCCCGGAGGAACCGGTCACGTTCTGCTGCTCCTCCAGCGCTCCGGTCGGGAACGGGGGGCAGATGGGCGAGCCGGCGAGGAAGAGGACCTGGTAGGCGTAGACGGTCCAGTACGCGGGGATCGTCCCGCCGCCACCGGGAAGCACGAGCCGGAACGTCCCTCCCAGGGTGTCTCCGCCGAAGTACTGAGTGCTGTTCAGCGAGATCACGACGGCCACCTGGCTCGAGTTCCCGAGCAGGGAGATCGTGAGGGAGCTGTGGTTGGTGAGCGAGGGGTCCTGGGGGTCCGCGACGGTCACGTTCACGGTGACGGAGGAGACCTTCAGCAGGCTCGTGTCGAGGACCTCACGGGCCGTCCCCGAGGCGTCCGCCGTGAGCTGGGTCGGGAACGCTCCGGGGGCGGGCAGCGGGATCCCGGAGGAGAACAGCTGGATGGAGACGGCCGCCCCGGGGATGGTCCCCAAGAGACCTCCGCCCGGGCTCCCCATGACCGCGGTCTCCCTCACGACGATCTCGCTCCCCAGGGGGAAGGCGAGCGGGTTGGGGCACGGGTTCGGGCCCCCGTCGGTCGTCGTCGCCGCGCACAGTTCGGGAGCGATGACCTCCGCCACGGTGTAGGTGAGCTGGGAGGTCTCGACGTTCGTGCGGCCTCCGGAGGAGAGGTTCGCCCACAGGTTCACCGCGACCCATCCGCCGGGGAGGGCGTTCGCCGGGATGAGGAAGGAGATCTGCCCCTGGGCCGTGCCGACGGGCGGCGTGAGCGGCGGGAGGGGCGCGTAGACCCCCGGCACGGTGCTGTTCACGTAGAGACCGTTCGCCCCGAAGGCGAGCGTGCCTGAGACCGGTCCCTGGGAGACGAAGGAGAGCACCTGGTAGAAGAGCGTGGCCCGGTCCTTCGGCAGATGGTCCACCTGGTCGGGGGTGAGCTGGACGAAATAGGTGTCCACGTGGAAGTTCATCTGCTGCATCGACCACGAGGACGTGCTCGCGGTGACGTTGAACGTCCAGGTCCCGCCGAGCACGAGGGTCCGGGGGACGGTGAAGAAGACGCGCGGGGCGAGGGTGGAGTCGAAGGAGGTCCCTCCCGGGCAGCCGGTGCCCGCGGCCAGCACCAGCGGCACCGTGAGCGAGAGGACCGGGTTCGTGAGGTGGTCCGCGGTGGCGTTCGGGTCGTTGATCGTGATGTTGGCCGAGTGGTCCAGGGCGAAGTCGCAGAGCTGGAAGAACACCTCGTTCTGGTTCCCGACCGATCCGGTGTTGAAGTCGGTGGTCGGACTGAAGCTGCCGACCGTCGTGGACATGCCGAGCTGAGGGAGGATGCAGATGGAGAACCCGCAGGGGCTCGCGCTGGGCGCGTTCCTCCCGTCGGCGATCTCGGACGTCGCGACCCGCAGCGCGACGGAGGGCGCGAGCGAGCGGGGCGAAGGTGCGAAGTGGACCGCGGGCCCGAACAGGGAAGCCCCGGACAGGCCCCCCGCCAACGGCAGCGCCAGCAGGGCGAGCCCGAGGGCGAAGAGCGCGGAGCGCGAGGGCCTCTCCAAGTTCATGACCAAAAAGGGACCGTGGCCCTTTGAAATACTTGCCGAGAGGCCAGCCCCCGGCGGGTCGAGGCGGTCCGGAGCGACCGGAAGCTCCCGCGGAGGAGCTTCGAGGTCTTCCGAAAGCCCGTGCCGTGACGTGCCTGGGAACCGTTTCCCCCGTGGAGTGCCGACCACGTTATCTCCTCCTTCGCGCTATCGACCTCGTTCCGGGGTTCGACCACGATGCTGTCCAGCCGAGTGCGGTCGCTGGAGATGTCCGGTATCCGCAAGATGTTCGACGCGCCGGCACCGAACGCGATCAACCTAGGCCTGGGGGAGCCCGACTTCAACCCCCCGGCCGTGGTCAAGGAGGCCCTCTTCGAGGCGGTCCGCTCCGGGAGCAACAAGTACGGCCCCTCCGCCGGTCTGCCGGAGCTTCGCGATGCGATCGCCGAGCGCTACCGACGCTACCTCCCCTCGACCGACCGGGCGAACGTCATCGTGACCTGCGGAGGGACCGAGGCGCTCCTCTCCGCCGCGCTGACGCTCTACGACCCCGGCAACGAGGTCCTGGTCCCCAACCCCGGCTTCGTCCTCTACACCCCTCACGCCCGGATGGCCGACGCGACCCCCGTGCCCTACTCCTTGCGGGAGGAGAACGGCTACCAGCCGGACCTTGACGAGCTGGAGGAGCTCGTGTCGCCCCAGACGCGGGCGATCGTGGTGAACTCCCCGTCGAACCCCACCGGAGGAGTCTTCACCGCGAAGACGATCGACGGGCTCGTCTCCTTCGCCGAGAACCACGGGCTCACGATGGTCTCCGACGAGGTGTACGATGAGATCGAGTATGCGCCCGGTGGTCACCGCAGCTTCTGGGGGCGCTACGACCGGGTCGTCGTGGTGAACTCCTTCTCGAAGATCCTCGCCATGACCGGCTGGCGCCTGGGGTACCTCGTCGCCTCAGAAGAGGTGGCCGCCGAGGCGAACAAGATCCACTACCACATGGTCGCCTGCCCCTCGACGCCCGGCCAGGTGGCGGCGCTCCGCGGGCTGCGCGAGGCCCGCGAGGACATCCAGGCGATGGTCCGCGAGTTCCGCGCCCGGCGCGACCTGATCGTCAAGGGGCTCAACTCGGTCCCAGGGATGCACTGCGTCCGGCCCGAGGGGGCGTTCTACGCCTTCCCGAACTACTCCTGGGAGGGAGGTTCGCTCGAGGTCGCCCAGGCGCTGCTCCAGCGCGGGCTGCGGTGCACCCACGGCGAGGCCTTCGGGTCCCTGGGCGAGTACCACCTGCGCTTCTCCTTCGCCTGCTCGCGCGACACGATCCGAAAGGCGATCCAGCTCCTGCGAGCCTACGGCGAGGAACAGCCGGACCGGGCGAGGCCCACGGCCCGGCTCGCGAAAGCGGCCTGACGGGCCCGGCGGACGATGCGCTTCCGTCTCCTCGCTCTCGGGCTCTCCTCCCTCGCGCCTTTCCACCGGTCTCCCGAGCTCCGGGAGGAGCTCGACTCGCTCGCGCAGGAGGTGCGGGACCTCGAGATCCCGCTCCGGCGGGGTTCGGACGGACCCGCCCAACCTCAGGACGCGCGGGGAGACCGGTCCGAGACGCCGAGCTCCCGGTAGAGCGCTCGGACCCTCTCGCCCGTGCGGGTCCAGGAGAAGAGCGCCTCGACCCGCGCGCGTCCCGCTTCGCCCATCGCCCGCGCTTTCCCGGGGTCCGAGAGGACGTGCTCGAGGGCCGTGCGCAGCTCTCCCACGTCCCCCGGGGGTACGAGCCGGGCGGTCCGCCCCGGGTCCACCACCTCCGGCACCCCGCCCACCGACGTGGCGATCACCGGGAGGCGGGCGGCCATCGCCTCCAACAGCACCAGGCCGAAGGCCTCGTAGTCCGAAGGGAGCACGAAGAGCCGGGCGCCGGCGAACGCCGCCCGGTAGAGCGCGGGGTCGGCCAGGTTGCCGGTGAACCGGACCTCCGAGAGCACCCCGAGCTCCCGGGCTCTCGCCTCGAGCGCCGGTCGCTCCCCCCAGTCCTGCCCCACCACGAGCCACGGGGGCCGAAGGGTGCTCGGGAGGCCGGCCCAAGCCTCGAGGAGTCGGCGCAGCCCCTTGTTCGGTGCGAGGCGACCCGCGAATAGCAGGTACGGGCGGGAGAGGCCCAGGAGCTCGCGGGCCCTCTCGGGCGTCGGCAGGTCCCTCCACGGGGCAAGGTCGATCCCGGGAGGGATCACGCGCACCTTGGACGCGGGAGCGAACTCGCGCACCTGCCGGGCCTCGTGCTCGGACTCGACGACGAGCGCTCCCGCCGTCCGATACGCGGTCATGCCGAAGAGGTGGTCCTGCCCTCGAAGAAGCCCTTTCTTCCACGTGGGCTCCCACGGGTCCGCCGGGTGGTAGTGGGTCCCGACGACGAGCGGGATCTCTCTCGCCTCGGCGACGAGGGCCGCCTGGAGCACGTGGCCATAGCGGTGGGAGTGCGCGTGGATCACGTCGGGGTGCGCGCGGTCGAGGGCGCGGACGAGCCCGGGGAGCAGAGGAAGGGTGAGTCCCGGGATGAGGCGGCGGACGGCGGGGAAGCGCTCGACCGGGACGCCGTCCAGTTCGCGCGAGCACGACGGGCGCCGGTCCCAGCCCTGCTCGGAGAAGAGGTCGCTCGCGAAGACCGTCACCTGGTCGCCCTGGGTCCGTAGCTCCCGCGCAAGCTCCCGTACGTGTGTCTCGACCCCGCCCGGCGCGTCGTAGCGCAGGAGGACCTGGGCGACCCTCATCGGGGGCCTCCCCCGGTCTCGTGGAGGACCTGCTCGTAGACCCGCTCGAGCCCCTCCACCGTGCGCTCCCACGTGTGGGCGGGGACGGTCACGTCACGGCCGCGGGCGCCCATGGCCCGCGCCTTCGTCCGGTCCGACAGGAGCTCTTCCAGGGCGGCAGCGAGCACCCGGGCGTCGCCGGGGGGAACGAGCAGCCCGTTCTTCCCGTCCTCGACGAGCGAGGGGATCCCGCCGACCCGGGTGGAGACGACCGGCGTCCCCTGGGCGAGCGCCTCCAAGAGGACGAGCCCGAACGCCTCGTAGTCGGAAGGAAGCACGAAGACCTCCGCCTGAGCGTAGGCGCTCGCGAGGAGCGATTCTTCCTTCACGAAGCCGGTGAGGTGGACCCGGGAGGAGAGTCCCAGCTTCTCCGCGTGGGCCCGGGTGGCCGCTCCCTCGCCGCTGTCCTCCCCCACGAGGGCCAGCTCGAGGTCCGGGAAACGGGACGCGAGGGAGGCGAAGGCGTCGAGAAGGACGGGGAGCCCCTTGTTCGAGGCGAGGCGCCCGGTGAAGAGGAGGAAGGGGCCGCGCACCCCGAACCTTCCCCGGAACCCTCCGCCTCCGGACTCCGGCGGGGGGAGCGGAGTGTACCCTGGGGGGACGAAGGCGATCGGCGGCAGGTCCGGGATGAGCTCCCGGAGCATCCGCTCCTCCTCGCGGCTCTGGAGGATGAGCCGGGCGAGGTGACGGAGGACGGGAGCGGCCAGGCGCCGGTCGTAGAACCCGCGGAGCTGCTTGCGCTTCTCCCCGCCCCAGATCGACCAGGTGGGGTGGAAGTGGGCGGTCATCACCCACGGCAGGCGGTTCAGCCGCTCGGCGAGGGCGGCGCTGAACCCCTGGTAGGTGCCGTAGGTGTGGACGTGCACGAGCGAGGGGGCCGCCCGACGGAGGTCGAGGTAGAGCCCCGGGAGGAACGGGTAGTGCAGCTCTCCGCCGAGCGACACGGCCCGGTGGCGGGCGACGGGTACGTCCCCGGGGGAGGGCCCCGAGGCGAGCTGCTCCGGGGAGAGGCGTTGCCAGGGGATCTCGGTGTAGAGGTCGGTGGTGAGGACACGAGCGTCCAGTCCGTGCGCGCGCTGGCGGAGCACCACTTCTCGGACGTGCCGCTCCACTCCTCCGGGCCCGGGCGGATAGCGCGTGGGGACGTGGAGGACCCGGAGGCCGCGCAGCCCTTCCGACACGGTCGGACGAGCGTCGGGCGACCCCGACGAGAAGGTGGGGTCCCTGGAGGCGCTGGAGCTGGTCGGAGAGGCCATGGCTCGGTCCCTCGCCGTTCGCCCCCGGCCGGTGCGAGGGCCCCTCTATCCCTTCGTCGCGGGAGGACGGGCGCTCACCATCCGCTGGGCGAACTTCTTGTACGACTCGGCCGCGCGGACGACGGCCTCCATCTTGACGTACTCGTTGGCCTGGTGGGAGAGGTCCTCGTCGCCCGCCCCGTAGACCACGACGCGGGGGTTCACGGTCACGTAGTAGACCGCTTCGGAGGCGTGGACCATCACCGCGAGCTCGCTCCCGGAGACCTCCTTGAAGGTCCGGATGTGGTCGCTCGCGGGGTCGACCTGAAGCGAGGGGAGGCTCACGAGCCGCCGGACCGTGAAGGGGGTCTTGATGCGCTTGAGGTGCTCCTCCACCTCCCGCTGCAGCTCGTCCGGGGTGTAGGGCGGCGGGAAGCGGATGTCCACCTCCGCGCTCGCGCGGGAGGGGACGACGTTCACGCGGTTCCCCCCGTGGAACGTCCCGACGTTCACGGTGACCGTCCCGAGCTCGGGATGGGCGATCCGTCCCCGGAACGTCTCGAGCGCGCGGAGCAGGCGCATGAGCTTCACCACGGCGTTCTCCCCCAGCTGCGGCATCGCGCCGTGGGCGGAGCGGCCCCGGGTCTCGATGGAGAGGTCGAGCACGCCCTTCTCCGCGTAGCCGACGCGGAGACCGGTGGGCTCGCCGACGACGACGGCCTTCGCCCGGCGGAGGGCGAGCGTCTTGCAGAGCGCCTGCGCCCCGTTCATCGTCGTCTCCTCGTCGGTGGTGATGGCGAGGGTCACGGGCACCCGGCGGGTGACGAGGTCGTTCGCCGCCGAGAGCATGGCGACGACCGTTCCCTTCATGTCGGCCGCGCCGCGGCCGTACATCCTTCCGGAGGTGAACTGGCTCTGGGAGAAGCTCCATCCGTCGCCCACCGGCGGGGTGTCGAGATGTCCGGCGAGGACCACGCCTCCCTGGCCGTACTCCGAGAGGAGGGCCGGGGCGGAGGGGTCGCCGTAGACGGAGGACCGCATCTTGAGCGAGTCCGCGAACGACTGGATGTAGTCGATGATCTCGTGCTTGTCGGCAGCGGGGTCCGAAGAGAGCTTGATCAGGTCGGCCAGCATGTCGACCATCTGGCGTTTCACGACCTTGCTCCCCCTGTGCCCTTCTCGATGAAGAGCGATCTCCGAAGGGCCCCCAGAGGCTGCGCCTCTCTTGAATATGAGTAGAAAGGCTTAATAACCGGTTTCCGGCGGGGCCGCTTCGCCCCTCACTTTGGGAGCAACGCTCCCAGGTCCGGGTGGGTCTCCGGGTGGCCTTCCGGACCCGCCAGGGTCCACCACTTGTGCTCCGGCATCTTCGAAAGGCGCCTCGCGGCCTCGTGGAGGAGCGGGCCGGCGTTGGTCAGGACCGGCCGGCCATGTCCGCAGAAGATCGAGCGGACGTCGAGGGCCGCCAGCTTCTCGACCGAGTCGATGGCGGTGTCCGGGTCGAAGTTCGAGTAGCGGGAGGGCAGGTCCAGGCCCTTCGAGGAGCTCACCAGGGCATCCCCCGCGAAGAGGATCTTCCTCTCCGGGTGGTAGTAGGCAACGCTTCCGAGCGTGTGGCCAGGGGTCCCGATCACGGTGAAGGGCCCCACGGTGTCCCCGTCCTTCAGGACGCGGTCCACGTGCACGGGGTGGCGGGAGAAGAGGACCCGGATCATGAAGGGGGCGAGGCGAGGGCCCCGACCTTCCACGGCGGGGGCGTCCATCGCGTGGCAGGCGACCTTGGCATTCGTGACCCACCGCAGGTAGGCCGCTCCCCCCATGTGATCGGGGTGCTGGTGGGTGAGCAGGATGTCCGTGACCTCTCGCAGAGGGACCCCCGCGTTCCGGAACGCCTGACGGAGATGGGTGGCCGCGCCCGGGAACCCCGTGTCGATGAGGTAGGTCTTCCCGCCCTCGCGGAAGACGTAGGAGCTGGCGAGCGGCCCACGCACGCACCCCAGCCCGTCCACGAGGCGCGTGCCGACGATCGGGACCGCGGAGGAGGTCGAGGAGGGAGACTTGGGAGGGGAAACGGGCGGGGAGGAGGCAGGGGGGGCGGTGGTGGCGGCCACGAAAGCGCCCACGGCCCGACCATCATAAGCTTGGAGGGGGGCCGTCCCCCGGCCCACGGGTGGGCCGACGACCTTGCCCCCCCTCGGCTGCGGGGCAGGGCCGGGCGATCTCAGCCCGGCGGCGCGGCCGAGGACGGCGGGTGCTTCGACCGGACGAGCGGGGGTAGCTCTCCGAGTTCGGCGAGCTCTTTCGCGCTCAGCCGGACGAGCACGATCCCGGAGGAGAGCAGCCGCACGCTACGGCCCTGCGGGTCGTCGGAGGCCGTGAGGCTCACCGTCCCCCGGTCGAAGGACGGGACCAGGCTGGCGCCAGAGGCCATCCATCGGGCGAAGAGCCCTCCGAGCAGCTCCTCCAGGGCCTCGCCGCGGCCGAGCGTGTAGAAGGCCCGCCGCACGATGCTCCGTCCGTCCGCCGCAAGGAACGCGACGGGGGCGGCGGGAACGAACCGGTGGGAGGCCTGCGTCAAGCGGGCCTGGGCCGCGGTACGCGCCTCGCGCTCCTGCGTGAGCTCCCGCCGAAGGTCGGTCTCGATCGAGTGCTGCTGGGCGAGCGCTTCCCGGAGCGACCCGTTCTCCGCGATGGCGAGGTCGAGCGACCGGGTGAGCTCCAGGAGCCGGTCCGACACCGTCCGCTCCTCCGAGGCGGGGAGCTCCTCCGGAGTGGCGATGGGCTGCGGACGGGCTTCGGTCCCCCCTCCATCGCCGGCCGCCTCCTCGTGGAGGGTCCCGGCTTCCGCGCCCGCTCGCTCCGGCTCCGCTGGGACCTCGGACCTTTCGGGAGGAGCGGAAGGCCCGGCGCCTCCCGCCTCCTCCTGGTCCTCGTTCAGCTGGCGAAGGAGGTCGTCCAGCATGTCGGTCCCAGACGGGACCTCAGATGCGCCCGCTTCCAGGGGTTTCTCCTTGGCCACCTTCGGCGTCAATCTCCCCTTCCCCCCCCGTTCCGGGCTATACGTATAGAGACGTATCGTCCCGGTGCATGATTACGCCCTGCGGAGCGGATGAACCTTCCGTGTCCGCCGCCTAGGGCCGCGCCGCGTCGGAGGGGGAGAGCGCGGGGGTCCTCCCCACCTTCCGGGCCCCGCTGGGCGAGGAGCGGGGGAGGAGCCTACCCTCGAGGTCGGGGAGGAGGCGTCCGTTTGGCGAGCGCGTAGGTGCGCTTCACCGCTCGAAGGTAGCCTTCCGGGGAGCCCACCGAGAGCCACTGCCCGTCGCCCGGGCCCAGGACCACGGCGAAGACCTTCTCGCCTTTCGCGATGAGGTGGGAGATGGCCGAGGTCACCTCGAGCTCCGCGGGGCGTCGTCGCGCCTCGCTCTCGAGCGCTTCGAAGATGATCGGGGAGAAGGCGTAGACCGCCGTCGCCGCCCAGGAGGAGCGGGGTCGCTCGGGCTTCTCCTCCATGCCGGTCACCCGGAGGAACCGGGCGCCGTCGATGCGGCCGGCGAAGCTCCCCTCCACCACTCCGTAGTTCCGGGGCTCGGCGACGTGCCTCACCAGCAGCACCACCGCGGCCCCTTCCCGGCGGCGGAGCTCCTCCATGGCCCGGGGGAGCCTCCCGGGGACCGGCTCCCAGAGGACCGCGTCGGCGGCGTGCAGGAGGAACGGGTGCTTGCCGATGGTGGTCCGGGCCCTCAGCAGCGCGTCGCCGAACCCCTTCGGCGAGCGCTGGGTCACCCAGTGGAACTTCACCTCCGAGAGCAGGTGGTGGAGCGCGAGGGTCTCGATGAGCCGCTCGGGGTGGTGGAGGTGGCGCTGGATGAACGCGTCGTCCGGCTGGAAGTAACGGACCGCCGCGTCCTGGTCCGGGCCGACGATGACGACGAGGTCGTCCACCCCGGCGTCGTGGAGGGTCCGAACGACGTGGTGGCAGACGGGGGCGAGCGTCGCGTTGCCCTGCCGGCCGCGGTAGAACAGCGGGAGCATCTCCTTCCGCATCCCCCGCGTTGCGGGGAGCATCCGGGTCCCCTCCCCGGCCATCGTCACGACGGCCCTCATCGAGGTCCCTCCCGTGTCCTCAGAGCGCGGCCCTCCCTTCTTCGCCCGTGAGCCCGGGTGCCTCACCTTTCGGAGAAGGAGGCGGACCCCGCCGCGGGGGAGGGGGCCTTCCGGGCGCCCGCGTTGGACGCGACGGGCCCCCGGGCGGTCTTCTCGATGTGCAGACGGGTCCGGTTGTCCCCGGCCCGGAAGTCCATCCGGGGCTGGACGACCGCTTTCTTCTCCTCCAGTCGGGACCGGAAGCGCTGGAGGTCGGAGAGCATCCACTCGAGCGCCTCCTCGAGGGTACGCTGGTGCCGGTAGCCGAGCTTCAGCAGGTTGTCGTGGAGCGGGTTGTAGTAGTGCTCCTCGAGCTCGACCCGGGGGTTGTAGGAGTTGTGGATCTCCGCCTTCATCTGGAGCTTCCCCGCCACCTTCACCACCAGCTTCGCGAGGTCGCCCACCGAGTACGACTCGTCGAACTGGTTGAAGACCCGGTACTCGCCCTGCGCGGCCGGGTTCTCCACGGCGAGCCGCAGGCTCTGCATCGAGTCCTCCAGGGCGATGAACCCCCTTCTCTGTCCCCCCTTCCCGTAGGGCGTGAGGGGAAGTCCGAGGACGGCCTGGACGCAGAAGCGGTTGAGCGCGGTGCCCCAGACCTCGTCGAAGTCGAACCGGGTGAGCTGCCAGTCCTCCGAGATCTCCGGCGTCCGGGTGCCGTAGATGACCCCCTGCATGACGTCGGTCGTCGGGAGCCCCCATAGCTTGTTGGCGAGCATCACATCGCCGGTGTCGAAGACCTTCGACCAGTGGTACCAGCTGGAGGCCTGCCGCGGGAAAGGCACCCGGTCCTTCCTCCCCCGGAACTCGACCTCGAAGAACCCTTCTGCGATGTCGATGTTCGGGGTCCCGTACTCCCCCATCGTCCCCATCTTGACCAGGTGGGACTTCGGACACTCGTCCTTCATCGCGTAGACGATGTGCAGCGTGGAGGTGACGTTCTGGCACTGCGTCGCCACCGCGTGGTGGACGTCGATCATCGAGTAGGGGGCGCTCCTCTGCTCACCCAGGTGGACGATCGTGTCCGGCTTCTCCTGACGGAGGACGTGGCGGACCGTGGCGTAGTCGCAGAGGTCACCCTCGTAGAACCGGAACCCCTTGATCCCATGCTCCTCGAGCGCGCGGCGGCGTTCGTGCATGTCCAGGATCGGTGTCGCGGACCAGCTGCCGACCTCCGCCACACGCTGGCGGGTGACGAAGTTGTCGATCCCGACGACCTCGTGGCCGCGCTTCAGGAGATGAAGGGCGAGAGGCCAGCCCGAGTACCCATCCACGCCGGTGATGAGGACCTTCACGCGCGGGCGCACTCGGTTTCCCGTTCTTAAGGGTGTGGGCGCGCGCCACCGCCCACGTCCGCGCTCGTGCACATCCCCCTGCCTTGAGGCAGGGCGCCGGCCACTCTCTCCGCCCACGGGAGCGCCGTTCCGCGCCTGGCCCGCTGGGGTTTCGGTCGAGCCTGTCACGGGGCGGGATGGGGCCCTCTCAGCACCAGACGGTCGGCGCGCCAGGGAGGGAACGGAGGAGTGTGTTACCTTCGGACGTGGCAGGACCCTCGACGAATGGCGATGGGGAGGGCGAGCCGCGCGTGTCTGCCCCAATCGGCCCCGGCGAGGCGTTCACGCCGCGTTGGGCAGGGGGGAGATCCGAGATCGAGGGATCCCGTGCAGGGTCAGCTCAGCTCCGCTGGGGACGTCGCGAAGTGCTCCTCGAAGTCCTGCAAAGCTAGCGCGAGGTCCTCGCCCTTCCGGGCGAGCACCGGGCGCTTCTCATGGCCCTCGAGCCCCAGCAGCCCTTCCCGGACGGCCCAGTCGAGTACCCTGCGAAGCTCTTCCGGGACCGACCCAGCGCTCGGGAACACGAGGAGCTGGACCAACATGGCCGCGGGCTGGCGGACCGAGGAGACGACGAGGTGACTGTGGTGGCGGGCGAGCTCAGGAAGGACCCCCGCGGCCAGGTCCGCCGGCACCTTGCGGAGGTCGTAGGGGCAGAGGAACCTCGAGCGCTCCCTCGCCTGCCGGTGGAACCACTCCTCGTACTCGAGGTAGGCGGGAATCTCCTCCCGGGTCCAGTAACCGGTGATCGCGGCTGCCCCACCTGTCACCCCCTCGGGATGACCCCTGACGAAGCGGATGATCTCTCCGGTCGGTCGCAGAACGCCTTCCCGGCGGACAACCTGCGGGCCCCGCAGCCGGTGAACGTTGCCCTCGTGCCTTGGATCCCTTCGGGCTACGTGTTCCCGGTTGAGCGCGACGAGACGGTCGTCGGCGACCCAGTAGGAAGTCGCCTTCGGGTCCTCGGCACCGGCGAGAAAGGATGCCGCGCGTTCGGCCGCCTCTTCCTCGGAAGCGAAGAGTTCCAGGCAGTGCGATCCCATGGGCAACTTGGAAAGGTCGGAGATGAGTTCCGGGAAAGGCGAGCGGGAGGAGCTCTTTCCGCTCCGCTTCGTCGGACTAGGATTGGTCGACTGCGCGGTGGCGGAGCTTCCCGGATCTTGTCGCATGCGTTGCCTCCAGAGTGAAAAAGAGCGGGGCGCACTGATCTAGATTGACCCTGGGCCCTCGACCCTGTTTCCGAATACACGCCCGTGAATGTATATAATTTCGCGTCTCCGGCCGCTCCTCCCCGCCCGAGCCAGGGTGCGGTTCACTCATATGCCGGGGTCCGAAGCGCGAGGGTGAGTGAGCCCCCGGGCGCCAGGAGGGACCCCTCTCCGACCGCGTTCTCCAGGCGGAGCGGGGGTCCTCCCCGGTGGTCCGCGCGGAGAGTTCCCGGGGCCCATCGCAGGTCCAACCGGGTCTCCCCGATGCGGAGGCGCTCGAGCGTCGCGCCCTTCCAGGCGGCGGGGAAGACCGGCGCGACGCGCAGGGTCGCGGGAGAGCCGCGGACCGAGAGCCCCCAGAGCCCTTCGAAGAGCGCCGTGAGGAAGGGCCCCACGCTGAGCCCGAGCAGGAAGCAGCTGTTGAAGGGGCGCGCCTCCAGTCCGTGGTAGCATTCGTTCGCGAGGCCGTGCTCCTCGCGGAGAAGGGTCGCGACCGTGTGGAGCGTGTCCACCCCTGCCTCGGCGAGCCCGGCCGCGAGGGCCGCATGGGCGGCCCAGTCCGTCGCGATGGTCCACACCTGCCCGTCGTGGTACGCCTCGGGGTCGAAGGTCGGGTCGGAGCGGGAAAGGGTCCGGACCCCCCAGGCGGTGGTGAGGTCCTCGCGCAAGGCCCGGCGGACCATCGCCTGGGCCCTCTCGCGCGGGAGCCAACCGTCCATGACGGTCAGGAGGGCGTTGGGACGGAGCTTCCGGACGGGAAGGCCGCCGCCCGGGGCCAGGGTGTCGACCAGATAGGACTCCTCCGGCCACCCGTAGAGCTTCAGGACCTTCTGGACGATCGCGTCCGCGCGCTGCTCCTCGGGCCTCGGCCCGGAGGAGGGCGCGCTCGCGTTCGGGTCGTCCAGGGACCGATGAAGCGCGGCGGCGGCGCGCAGGGCGCGCACGTGGAGCACCTGCAGGTCGATCGCGTGGGCCCGCCGGTCGGTCGAGTCCCAGATCGTCGTGTCGTGGGCGTCGAAGCCGCACTGGACCGCGCCGTGCTGGGCCTCCTCGCTCATCTCCGCGATCTCCCCGCCGTTGGCGAAGAGGCCGGTCGCCGGCTCGACCTTGCGGTCCGCCCAGGCGAGGCAGGCCGCGACGGAGGGCATGAACCCGCGGAGGGTGTCGGCGACGGAGGGGCCCGCGTGCCTCCAAAGACGGTCGGCCAGCGCGGGGAAGTGCAGCGTCGTGTCCGAGGTCCCGTAGAGGAAGATCGGCCCCGGGCTCACCTGCATCGGGACCTCCCCTTCCTGTGCGCCGAGGATCGGGATGCGGGTACGGCTCTGGAAGTGGAAGGCGGTCCGCAGCGTCCGCGCTCCCCACTCGTGGTCGCCCAGCCAGAGCGAGGCCGGCAGCATCCAGGCGATGTCGCGGAACCATAGCGAGCAGTACCAAGGGTAGCCCGCGACGTGCCCGACCATATCCGGCTCCGGCGCCTGCTGGAGCGCCCGCAGGGCTCCCATCGCCAGGCGCGCGCCCTCCTCGAGCAGCGGGTCCTGCGGGAAGCGAAGGACCGGCCGCTCCTCCCACCAGGAGCTCTCGGCGCTCCTCCGCTCCTCCCTCCACTGGGATGAACGGTCGAAGATCCGGCGGCCGCGCTCCGGGTCGACCTTGAGGTCGCGCTCGAGCCCGCCCCAGAGCACCCAGGAGAGCTCGAGGCGCTCCGCCGGGTCCAAGTGGAAGGACCAGGTGAGCTCCACCGGTCCGTGGGGGAGCGGCTCGGGGGAGGCGGGCAGCGGTCGGTCCCCCGCCCGGAGGGTCGCGGGGACATCCGACGAGACGAGGTTGCCCGCGTACCCATCGGCCTGGAAGGAGAGCCCCTGCGGGGTCCTCTGCAGATGGATGTTCGGAGGGCGAAGCCCCTCCATGAGCACGGGGAAGACGAACGGCTCGAGGGACATCCGCACCACGAGGTCGATCCCCCGCTCGTCCATCCCCGTCAGCACCAACTTGCGGGTGACCGCGGGCTCATCGACCGGGACGACGATCTCCTGCCGCGCGGTCCAACCGTCGCCGGCGTGCAGGGAGACCATCTCATGTCTTCGGGCCGAGAGCGATCGGAGGCTGGAGGAGAGCGGAACGGGTGGGTTGGACGCGCGGCCGACCGCGATCGTCCAGGGGCCCGTCAGGCGGACCCCCTGGGCGTAGACCCCGCCCCACTGCAACGGGGAGCCGCGCGTGTCCCAGGGCAGGTCGAGGTCGCCCTGGCTCGAGAGGATGGCCGCGGACCTCAGGCCGGAGAGCAGCACGGGCGAGAGCGGAGAGGGGGCGGCGCCCTCGGGGGGAGCGTGGAGCTCCAGGAGCGGGACGTCCCAGGAGCTCGTGGACGGAGGGAGCGCGGCGGAGCGCGCGCTCGTGCCCGGGGTTCCCATCGTTCTCGCCTCCAGAGCTACCGCAGTTCGTCGGTGAAACGCACCCAGACCTTCGGAGGGATCGCGACACTGCGGAGCGTCAGTTCCACGGTGTGCCGCGAGCCCCGGGTCAGGGCGGGCGCCCGCGCGAGGAAGCGCACGGGGACCCCGGGCCGAAGGTTCAGCGGAGCGGTACGGCTGAGGGCGGAGAGCGGTCTCGGCGAGGTCGACCCGTCCTCTTCGACGAAGCTCGCCGTGGGGTCGATCGGCCGCGTGTCCAGCGCGAGAGCGGCCGCGTGGAAGGCGCCCATCCGGAGCGGGGGGTTGAGGAGCCTGAAGGAGAAGGACCCGTCGGCCGCGGTGCGGAAGCTCCCCTCCTCGTAGATCGAACGCTCGACGAACTCCGCCATCCGGAGCATCTCTCCCAGGCCATGGGGCCCGACCTCGCGAAGGATCGAGAGCCCCTGACGGAAGAGCGAGAGGTCCTGGTGGGTGTGCTTGAGCCAGGCCACGAACGCCCCATCGCGCCCCTCCTGCTAAACGTTTCCCGGGACCACGCGCTCGGGTTTTTCTGTCCCAGGGCCCTCCCCTCGCGTGGTCCGCACGAGCCCCAGGTCGGCACCACGGCCGGTCGGGAGCGACGTGGTGGAGGTCCCCCCTCTCCCCCCGCCGAGGGACCTCCACGACTACGGGCTCATCGGGAACCTTCACACCGCGGCGCTCGTCTCCCGGGAAGGCTCGGTGGACTGGGCCTGCTTCCCTCGCTTCGCTTCGCCCAGCCTGTTCGCGAGGTTGCTCGACGCCGAACGGGGAGGCGCCCACGTGGTGCGGCCCACCGAACCCTTCCGCTCCCAGCAGCGCTACGTTCCGTCGTCGAACATCCTAGAGACGCGCTTCCTGCTCTCCGGGCGGCGTGCCCTCCTCGTGACCGACTTCATGCCGGTCCTCCCCCGGCTTCCCGGGGAAGGGCTCCCCACGATCGTCCGCCGCGTCCGGGCGTGCGGCGGGAGGGTCTCTCTCACCGCCGCGCTCGAGCCCGCCTTCGACTACGCCCGCGTGAGGTCCCGTGTCGAGCGGATGCCCTGGGGGTTCCGGGTGCGTGGCGCGCGGCCGTACCAGCTGCTCTCCTACCGCGCCCCGGGCCGCTCGACGATCTCGGGGGGGAAGGTGCTGACCACCCTCGACCTCGAACCGGGAGAGTGCGAACACTTCGTGCTCGAGGCCGGTGAGATCCGGGCGGAGATGGGCGAGCCCGAGGAGCTGCTCGCCTCCACCCGGAGGTACTGGAGGTCGTGGGTCCGTCGCATCCCCTTCGCGCCCGACCCGGCCCACCGCTCCTGGCACGCGTGGATCGAGCGGTCGCTGCTCGCCCTGAAGCTCCTCTCCCACGCCGACACGGGGGCGTTCGTGGCGGCTCCGACCACCTCGCTGCCCGAGTGGCCCGGGGGCGTCCGGAACTGGGACTACCGCTACGTCTGGATCCGGGACGCGGCCTTCACGGCGGAGAGCTTCCTCAACCACGGCCACCCGGAGGAGGCGGAGGCGTTCCTCCGCTGGGTCGTGGCGCGGGTGCGGCGGGCGAAGGGCGAGCCCTTGAAGGTGGTCTACGGGGCTCACGGGGAGACGGACCTCGCCGAGAAGGAGCTCGGGCACCTTTCGGGGTTCCTCGGCTCCAAGCCGGTGCGCATCGGCAACGGCGCCGCCGAACAGTTCCAGCTCGACATCTACGGGGAGCTCCTGGATGCGGCGGAGATGCTCGCCCGGATCGACGCCGGGTTCATCTCGGGCCTCTGGCCCGAGCTCTCCTCCCTGGCCGCGGAGGTTGGGGAGCTCTGGCGGAAGCCGGACCGCGGGATCTGGGAAGTGCGGGGCCCTCCGGCGCACTACGTCCACTCAAAGGTCATGGCGTGGGTGGCCCTCGACCGCTCCGCTCGGCTCGCCTGGCGCTTCTCCACCGAGGAGGAGGGGGACCGGTGGTCGGAGGTGGCGGAGAAGGTCCGCTCCGAGGTCCTGGAGCACGGCGTGGACCCGCGGACCGGCGCCTTCCTCCAGGCCTACGGCCGGGAGGTCCCCGACGCCTCCAACCTTCGCATCCCGATGGTCGGGCTCCTCCCCTTCGATGACCCGCACGTGAGGGCGACCATCGCCCAGGTCCGGCGGGAGCTCTCGGTGGGCCCTTTCGTCTACCGCTACCGGGCGGACGACGGGATCGGCGGGCCGGAGGGCGCCTTCCTCCCCTGCGCGTTCTGGCTCGTGGAGGCGCTCGCGAGGAGCGGGGAGGGCGCCGCGGCACAGACGGCCTGGCAGGGGTTGCTCCCCGTGGGAGGTTCCCTCCACCTCATGCCCGAGGAGTACGACCCGGCCGCGCACCGGGCGCTCGGGAACTATCCTCAGGCGTTCACCCACATCGGGCTGCTTCGCGCGGCCCGGGCGCTCCTCGAGTCCTCGGCGGTGTCGTCCGTGGCCCGCCCCGCCGGCCCTCCGCCGGTCGTGGAGCTTCGTTAGCACGAGAACGGTAGGGGAACTTCCTGTCGCCCCCCCCACGGGGGGGTTTATGGACGCGGACCGGTACGGGAGCCGCGCGGCAGGGCGGGAGCGCACGGCCCCTTGGAGGTCGGGGCGCTCCGGGGGCCCCGAGCGCAGGGGCCGAAGGTCGTGAAGGGTTCCAGAAAGGCGGAGAAGGCTCGCGTCGATGGTCTGTGCGTCAACACGCTACGCTTCCTAGCGGTCGACGCGGTGGAGCGGGCGAAGAGCGGCCACCCGGGCCTCCCTCTCGGGGCCGCCCCGATGGCCTACGTCCTGTGGGACCGCCACCTTCGGCACAGCCCGACGAACCCGCGCTGGTGGGACCGGGACCGGTTCGTCCTGTCCGCCGGGCATGGCTCGGCCTTGCTCTACGCGCTGCTCCACACCACCGGCTACGACCTGCCGCTCTCGGAGATCGAGCGGTTCCGCCAGTGGGAGAGCCGGGCGCCCGGACACCCCGAGCACGGGATCACCCCCGGGGTCGAGGCGACCACGGGACCTCTCGGGCAGGGATTCGGCATGGGGGTCGGCATGGCCATCGCCGAGCACCACCAGGCGGCGGTCTACAACCGGCCCGGGGCGAAGGTCGTCGACCACTACACCTACGGGATCGTCTCCGACGGGGACCTCATGGAAGGGATCGCATCGGAGGCCGCCTCGCTGGCCGGGACGCTCGGGCTGGGGAAGCTCATCTACCTCTACGACAACAACAAGATCTCCCTCGAAGGCGAGACCCGGGTCGAGTTCACCGAGGACGTCTCCCACCGCTTCCGCGCCTACGGCTGGCACGTGCAGGAGGTGAAGGACGGGAACGACCTCGACGACATCGACAACGCCATCCGCCGCGCCCGCCGCGAGACCGCGCGGCCCTCGCTCATCTCCGTCCGCACCCACATCGGCTTCGGCAGCCCCGTGCAGGACTCCAACCAGGCGCACGGCGAACCGCTGGGCCCCGAGGCCACGCGCGCGACGAAGGAGAAGCTGGGCTGGCCCCTGGACCCGCCGTTCCTGGTGCCGGAGGAGGTCCGCGCCCACCTGGGCCGGGCGCGCGACCGCGGCAAGACGTGGGAGACCGAATGGGGACAGCAGATGGTGAACCTGCGGGGGAGCCACGCCGACCTCGCCGCGCAGTTCGAGCGGATCCACACCGGGAGGTTGCCCGACGGATGGTCGGAGGGCCTGCCGGCCTACTCCGCGTCCTCCGCGCCGGTCGCGACGCGCGACGCCTCGGGGGCGGTGCTGAACGCGCTCGCCGCCCACCTCCCCGAGATCTTCGGGGGATCGGCCGACCTCGCACCCTCCACCAAGACCCTGCTCCTCTCGGACGTGAACTACGACAAGGAGCACCCGGGCGGACGCAACCTGCACTACGGGGTCCGCGAGCACGCGATGGGCGCGCTGCTGAACGGGCTCGCGCTCCACGGCGGAATGCTTCCCTACGGCGCGACGTTCCTGGTCTTCAGCGACTACGCGCGGGGAGCGCTCCGGCTCGCCGCGCTGATGCGGACCCGCTGCGTCCTGGTCTTCACCCACGACAGCATCGCGCTCGGGGAGGACGGGCCCACCCACCAGCCGGTCGAGCAGCTCCTGACGCTCCGGGCCATTCCGGACTTCACCGTCTTCCGCCCCGCGGACGCGAACGAGACCCGGGAGGCCTGGAAGCTTGCCGTCGAGCGCGCGGGCCCTTCGGCCCTCGTGCTCACCCGCCAGAAGCTCCCCGTGCTCGCCGTCGACCCTGCGAAGCTCGCCGAGGGGGTCCGACGGGGGGCCTACGTCCTCTCCCCGGCCTCGGGGGGCTCTCCCCAGGTGTTGCTCCTCGCCACCGGCTCGGAGGTGGGGGTCGCGCTCGCCGCCCAGAGAACGCTCGCGGCCTCGGGCACACGCGCCGCCGTCGTCTCGATGCCCTCGTGGGAACTGTTCGAGGAGCAGAGCGCGGAGTACCGCGCCCAGGTCCTCCCCCCGGGCGTTCCCCGGGTGTCGGTGGAAGCGGGCTCGACCCTCGGATGGGCGAGGTACGTCGGCGTGGACGGCGCCTCGGTGGGCGTGGACCGCTTCGGGGCTTCCGCGCCCGGCCCGGTCGTGCTCGAGCACCTGGGCATCACGGAGTCCCACGTCGTCTCGGCCGCGCGCGACCTGCTCGCGCGTCGGCCCTCCTCCTCCCCCTCCCCCTCTTCCTCCGCCTCCGCGCCCCCCTCGACGGATCCCGCTCGTAGCGCCGCGGGTGCTCCGTGAGCGAGTTCCAGCCGGTCCACGAGGGGCTCGGAGAGGCCGCGACCGTCGCGGCGGTGGCCGCACGGGAGAAGATGTGGCGGGAGGCGAAGGTCGCCTCCCGGCTCTGGAAGAAGGACCCGACCATCTGGCCGGGCGCTCCTGCCGCCGAGGTCCCCGACCGCTGCGGCTGGCTCGGGCTGCCCCGCGAGATGCCCGGACAGCTGCCCGACCTCGCCGAGTTCGTCCGCGAAGTGAAGGAGGCGGGCGTCCGCACCGTCGTCCTGCTCGGGATGGGAGGTTCGAGCCTCGCGCCCCACGTCCTCCGGTCGGTCTTCGGCAGCGCTCCCGGACACCCGGAGCTCCGTGTCCTGGACAGCACGCATCCGATGGCGGTCCGCTCGGTCCTCTCGGCCGCCGAGGTCCCTCACGCTTTCTTCCTGGTCTCGAGCAAGTCGGGGACGACGCTCGAACCGAACTCGTTCTTCCGCTACTTCTGGCACCGGCTCGAGGAGGAGCACGTCCCTCCCGCCCGCCGGTTCGCCGCGATCACCGACCCCGGGACGCCGCTGGAGAGGCTCGCCCGGGAGCGGGGCTTCCTGCGAACGTTCCCCGCGACCTCCACCGTGGGCGGCCGCTACAGCGCGCTCACGCACTTCGGCCTCGTCCCGGCGGCCCTGCTCGGGGTCGACGTGGGCCGTCTCCTGGAGCGCGCGGCCGCGATGGCGGCCGCTTCCGGCCCTTCCGTGGACCCCCCGGAGAATCCCGGCGTCCACCTGGGCGCGGTCCTCGGCGAGCTCGCGGTGAGGGGAAGGAACAAGCTCACGTTCTTCGCCTCCGGACGGCTCCGTCCGTTCCCGATCTGGGTCGAGCAGCTGGTCGCCGAGAGCACGGGGAAGCACGGGACCGGGATCGTCCCGATCGTGGACGAGCCGCTGGTCGAGGTCTCCTCCTACGGGAAGGACCGGCTCTTCGTCGTCCTCGAGGACGTCCAGAAGGAGGAACCCGCGCTCCGTTCCCAGGTCGATGCGCTCGTCCGGGGGGGCCACCCCGTCGTCCAGTACGCGGTGGAGGACCTCTACGACCTTGGCGCCGAGATGCTCCGGTGGGAGATCGCGGTCGCGCTCAGCGGGGCCGTGCTCGGGATCGACCCCTTCGACCAGCCGGACGTGGAGAGCGCCAAGGAGATGGCGAGGAAGGCGATGGCCGCGCCGCAGGGTCGGCGGGGGCCCGAGCCTCTGCCCGCCCTATCGGTCCGCGACCCCGGCCCGCTCGGCAGCGCTTTCCAAAGGTGGGCCCAAGCGGTCCCCGCCGGGGGCTACGTGGCCCTGCAGGCGTTCGTCGACCCCGACGAGAAGATGGAGCGGGCGCTGACCGCCCTCCGCGCGGACCTTCTCCACGGCCTGAAGGTCGCGACCATGTCCGGTTTCGGTCCTCGCTTCCTGCACTCGACCGGGCAATTGCACAAGGGGGGCCCGGCCAACGGCGGCTTCCTGCAGATCATCGATGAGCCCGGCCACGACGTCGCCGTGCCGGGGGACTCGCTCACCTTCGACGGGATCCTGAGGGCCCAGGCCCTGGGCGATGCCCAGGTGCTCGTCGGGCGAGGACGGCCGGTGCTACGGGTCGACCTCAACGACCAGGGCGCAGCGGGGATCGAACGGCTGCGCGAGATCGTGGTGCAGGCCTTCGGAGAGCGCCCATGAACGGCGCGGCGCGGGAAGGGCCCGCGCGCTTTCACGCTCGAGGAAACGAGGAGGACCGAAGATGAAAGTGGGCATGATCGGACTGGGCAAGATGGGCGCGAACATGACGGTAAGGCTGGTCCAGGCGGGACATTCCGTGGTCGGGTACGCCCGCACCCCGGCGACGGTCCAGAGCCTGGTCGCCCAGGGGGCGCTCGGGGCGAGCTCGCTCGCCGACCTGGTGCGTCAGCTCCCCACCCCGCGGGTGGTCTGGCTGATGGTCCCTTCGGGGGCCCCCGTGGACGACACGCTCACGACGCTGAAGGGCCTGCTCTCCCCGGGCGACCTCGTGGTCGACGGGGGGAACTCGTACTACCGGGACACGCTACGCCGGGCGGCGCTGGTGAAGAGCTGGGGCTTCCGGTACATGGACGTGGGCACGAGCGGAGGCATCTGGGGCCTGCAGGAAGGCTACAGCATGATGGTGGGCGGCGACGCGGCGGACGTCGAGCTCGTGCGCCCCGCCCTGGAATCCCTCGCCCCGGCGGCCGACAAGGGATGGGGTCACGTGGGACCCGTCGGCGCGGGCCACTTCGTGAAGATGGTCCACAACGGGATCGAGTACGGGCTCATGGAGGCCTACGCCGAGGGCTTCGCGGTCATGAAGGCCAAGCCGGACTTCCCGATCGACCTCCACCAGGTGGCCCAGATCTGGCGGTACGGGAGCGTCGTGCGCTCCTGGCTCCTCGAGCTCACCGAGGAGGCGCTCCTGGAGAACCCGACGCTCGACGGGATCCTGCCCTGGGTCGTCGACTCCGGGGAGGGGCGGTGGACCGTGATCGAGGGCCTCGACCTGAACGTGCCCACTCCCGTCATCTCGCTCTCGCTGGAGGCGCGCATCCGCTCCCGTGAAGAGGACCCGTTCGCCGAGCGCCTGCTCGCCATGATGCGCAACAAGTTCGGCGGGCACGCGGTGAAGAAGGAAGGAGCCCCCTGATGGCCCCCGTGGCCGAGCCCCACCTCTTCGTCGTGCTGGGGGCGACCGGCGACCTCGCCCAGAGGAAGCTCCTCCCCGCGCTCTTCCAGATCCACCGTCGGGGGGAGATGCCCGCCGGCTCCGCCGTGCTGGGAGCCGCACGGAAGCCGATGAGCGATGGGGAGTTCCAGCGCCTTGCCCAGGAGTCCCTCACCCATTTCGGAGGGGAGGCGGCTCCCGGAGAGGCCGACCTCTGGTGCACGGGCTCGCTCCGGTTCCAGTCCCTCGGAGCGGGAGGTCCCTCCGAGTACGCGGCGCTGGCGGCCCGGGTGGCCGCCGTGGAGAAGGAGTTCGGGCTCTCGGGGAACCGGGTCTTCTACCTCGCGCTCCCGCTCGAGGCCTTCGGGCCGACCATCGAGGCCCTGGGACAGGCCGGCCTCTCGAAGGGGCCGGGGTGGACGCGTCTGGTCATCGAGAAGCCCTTCGGGAGGGACCTGGAGAGCGCGGTGGACCTGAACACGCTGGTCCACCGGCACTTCGACGAAGGGCAGGTGTACCGCATCGATCACTATCTCGGCAAGGAGACGGTCCAGAACCTGCTCGTCCTGCGGTTCGCGAACATGTTCGTGAACTCGCTGTGGGGGCGGAACTTCGTCGAGCACGTCCAGATCACGGTGGCCGAGTCCCTGGGACTCGAAGGGAGGGCGGGCTACTACGAGCAGGCGGGGGCCCTGCGCGACATGGTCCAGAACCACGTGACCCAGGTCCTCTCGCTCATCGCGATGGAGCCTCCTTCGAGCTTCGAGGCCGACGCCATCCGCAGCGAGAAGGTCAAGGCCCTCCAGTCGATCCGACCCCTCCGACCCTCCGACGTGGTCTTCGGCCAGTACGGCCCGGGGAAGGTCGACGGGGCCCCCGTCATCGGCTACCAGCAGGAGCCCGGGGTGGCCAAGGGCTCCACGACCGAGACCTACGTCGCGCTGCGGATGACCGTGGCGAACTGGCGCTGGCAGGGCGTCCCCTTCCTCGTCAGGACGGGGAAGCGCCTGCCGGCGAAAGCGACGCAGGTCGTCCTCACGCTCCGGGCCCCCCCGGTGAGCCTCTTCCCGCTACCCGAGGACTACGCACTCAACCCCGACCGGCTGATCCTGATGCTCCAGCCGGACGAAGGGGTCGAGATCGCCTTCGAGATCAAGGTCCCCGGCCGGTCGGTGCGGCTGCAGACCCAGCGCATGCGCTTCCACTACGCGGACGTCTTCGGCCCGCTCTCGGACGGCTACGAGACGCTCCTCGTGGACGTCATGCTCGGGGACGCGACGCTCTTCGTGCGGGCGGACGAGGTGGAGGCCTCCTGGCGGCTGTACGACCCTGTCCTGTCCGACCGACCGAAGGTGGCGACCTATCCCGCGGGATCCGACGGCCCGGTGGAGGCCGACCAGCTGGCGGAGGCGGCAGGATGCCGATGGTACGAACCTCGAAGGTCCGGTGGGTCGTAGCGGAGGACCTCGCCGGCGCGGGGGCCCGCCTCGCCCGGCACGTGGCCGCCTGCGCCCGACGCTCGGTCCGAGCTCGCGGCAGCTTCCACCTGGTGCTGGCGGGAGGAGAGACCCCGAGGGCCCTCCATTCCGCGCTGGTCCATCTCCCGAAGGGGGCGGTCCCGTGGCGGCGGACCTGGGTCTACTGGGGGGACGACCGCCTCGTCGGGCCCAAGGACCCCGACAGCAACTACGGCATGGCGCGCTCGACCCTGCTCTCCCTCGTCCCGATACCGCCCGCTCAGGTCCGGCGGATCCGCGGCGAGCTCCGGCCCACCCGGGCCGCGGTCGCGGACTACGAGCGGACCCTCGGCCCTCTTCTCCTGGCGGCGAACCGCCGGCCGGCCTTCGACCTGGTCCTCCTCGGCATGGGGCCCGACGGTCACACGGCCTCGCTCTTCCCCGGTAGTCCTCTCCTCCGGGCCACGAGGCCCGGGGTGTCCCTCGTGCCGGTCTCCCCCGACCCTCCGCACCGGGCCCGGGCCACCCTCACGCTCCCCGCGCTACGGTCCTCGCGCGAGATCTGCTTCCTGATCGCGGGGGCTTCGAAGGCCGCGGCGCTCAGGGCCATCGCCGCTCGTCTCCCGCGGGGCTCCGCGAGATATCCGGCGAGCCTGCTCCTCGGAGGCGAGGGTCCTCCGGTCCGCTTCTATCTCGACCGTGAGGCGGCCCGTCGGCTGCCGAGCGATCTGAAGGTCGAAGGAAGGCAACGATGACAGGAAAGGTGGCGAAACGGGTGCTCGTGATCGACGTGGGCGGGACGCATGTCAAGGTCCGCGCCACCGGACGGAAGGACGAGGTCAAGATCCCCTCCGGGCTTCGGATGACGGGGCCCGGGATGGTCCACGCCGTCCTGGAGGCGACGCGGGACTGGAAGTACGACGTGGTCTCCATCGGGTATCCCGGCCCGGTCCTGCACGGCAAGCCGGTCCACGAGCCCGCGAACCTCGGGGGAGGGTGGGTCGGTCTCGACTTCGCGAAGGCCTTCCACCGTCCCGTGAAGCTGGTGAACGACGCCGCCATGCAGGCGCTCGGGAGCTACCACGGGGGGCGGATGCTCTTCCTCGGTCTCGGGACCGGTCTCGGCACGGCGATGATCGTGGACGGGATCGTCGAGCCGATGGAGCTCGCTCACCTGCCCTACAAGAAGAACCGCACCTACGAGGACTACGTCGGGGAGCGGGGACGCGAGCGCCTGGGGGGGAAGAAGTGGCGAAAGGCGGTCTTCGACGTGGTCGAACGGCTGAGAGCAGCTCTCGAGCCGGAGGACATCGTCATCGGCGGCGGGAACGAGAAGCGGCTGAAGCAGATGCCTTCCGGCGCGCGACGAGGCGACAACCAGAACGCCTTTGTCGGGGGCTTCCGCCTATGGGACGGCTCGGCGGGGGTCGCCGAAGCCAAGGACGGGGATCCCGCATCCCCGTAGCGGGGGGAGCCCCCACCCTCAGTTCGCCCCGCTCCTCGTGCGTGCGGCGGTCCTCGGTGGGCAGCCTCTTCTAGGCCAGGCCCTTCCACCGCGAGGAGGAGCTCCGAGGTACCATGTGCGCGTTCAAGCAAGACCGGGTCCCGATCCCTGAAGAGCCCCTCAACGCGCGACAGCAGAGCTTCGTCCAGATCCTCGACCCTTACACGGAGGACGAGGCGGTCATCGAGGCCCAGCGGTGCCTCCAGTGCGCGATGCCGTACTGCGTCCAGGCCTGTCCCATCACGCAGGACTGTCGAGGGTACATCGACCTCATCGCCAAGAGGAAGTTCGACGAGGCGGCCCGCCTCACCGTCCGCGACAACCCTCTCTCGACCGTCCTCTGCAAGACCTGCTACCACTTCTGCGAGGAGGACTGCGTCAAGGGCGGACGCGGGACCCCGATCGCCATCCGGCACCTCAAGCGTGCCGCATTGGAGTTCGGCAAGGCCGACCTGACCTACGTGCCGAAGCCTCCCAACGGCGACAAGGTGGCCGTGGTGGGGGGCGGCCCCGCCGGCCTCATGGCCGCGTGGGACCTTGCGCTCCGGGGCTACGCCATCACGCTGTTCGAGGAGAAGCCCTTCCTCGGCGGACAGATGGACACGATCCCGAAGTACCATCTCCAGGGCGACGAGATCGCGAAGGACCTCGCGCGGTTCCGCGACCTCTCCATCGAATATCAGATGGGCAAGCGGGCCGGGAAGGATTTCACTCCGGAGACCCTCCTCGCCCAGGGATACGCCGCGGTCTACCTCGCGCTGGGTGCGAACGCTCCGCGTCACCTGAACATCCCCGGCGAGGAGCTGCCCGGGGTGTTCTACGCGCTCCCCTTCCTGCTCGGGATGAACGTGGGCGAGGACGGTCTCCTCGGCCGGAAGGAACGCAAGGTCGTCATCGTGGGCGGAGGGGACGTCGCCCTGGACGCCGCGCGCTCGAGCCTGAGGATCTCCGCGCCCGGCGACGTCACCCTCGTCTACCGTCGGGGCGAGACGGAGATGCCCGCAAGCGAGGAGGAGAAGATCGGTGGGGACATCGAGGGCGTGAACTTCCTCTATTCCCGGTCCCCGGTGGAGATCGTCGGGAAGGGGCATGTCGAGGGTCTCGTGGTGAGGCAGACCACGCTGGGTCCGCCGGACGCCCAAGGACGCCGCGCCGTGGTCGACGTTCCGGGAACGGACACGACCCTCCCCTGCGACACGATCGTCATCGCTGCGGGAGAGACCCCGGACATGTCCGGTCTCCCGAAGGACCTCCACCTGGCGCCCTCCAGGCATGGCTGGCCCGAGGGTGGAGGGCCCCAGCACATGACGGCGGTCCCAGGGGTCTTCGCCTCCGGGAGCTCCTCGGTGGTGAAGGCCATGGAGGCCGGGGCCCAGGCGGCCGAGGCCATCGACGCGTTCGTGAGCCAGAGCAAAGGGCGGTCCCCGACCCCGAGGCCCGACCCGCTCGGCGGAGCGACGCCGCCGGAAGTCCCCTCGGGCTACGGCGGACCTTCCTGGCAGTTGTGAGACCGTCATGCGGCCCGGAGGGGTCCGACCCGAACGGGCCCGCTAGCGGTACGCCCAGATCACGGCCTGGTTGAAGAAGCGCCAGGGGGTGTCCAGGTGGACGAACCCCGCTTCTCGGAGCCAGGTGAGCTCGCTCGAGACGGTCACCGGTCGGTCGAAGGCCTCGTGGTCGTGCCAGACCTTCTGGAGCCCTCCCGGGATCCCCCGGGTCGCGTGGGCGGTCACGAGTGCGCCGGCGAGCGCGCTGAACCTCTCATCGAACCGGGAGTCCTCCGGCAGGTGATCGTCGCCGTCCCCGAAGTATCCCCCCGGGGAGAGCGATCCGTGCACGCGTCGGAACAGTGCGGCCTTCCGCTCGTCGGAGAGGTGGTGGACCGCGAGGCAGGAGACGATGACGTCGAAGGTCTCCTCCCAGGGCCACTCGTCGAGCTCCGCCACCGTGAGACGGATGCGGCCTCCCCACCTGGCGGTCTTCTTCCGGCAGATGGCGATCATGGCGGGGGAGATGTCCACGCCGGCGATCTTCGCGTGGGGGAACGTCTCGGCGAGGAGCCCGGTCAAGTTACCGGTCCCCACCCCCAGCTCGAGAATGGAGAGCGGCCGGGTCCGCAGGTGCGGGACGCCCCAGACGAGCATCCGGTGGAGCTCGTTGTACCGGGGCATGGTCGCAGGGGCGGCCTTGTCGTAGGCGCGGGCCTCGCGGTCGAACTCACTTCGCGCGGAAGCGCGTCGGGAGGAGGTGGATGGGGGTCGCTTCGGCATCTGAGCTAGACCCCGGATCGAGATCGCAGGTGAATGAGTGCGCGGTTCCCGCTCTCCGTAGAGAAGGTGACCTGGAAGGTGGCCTGGGGCGAGTCCCTATGCGCCGAGGGAACGCCATCGCGCGACAGCGTGGTCGGGCCCACAGGGCTGTCCTGCGCCTCGTTCCGCGACATGGAGGTCCGGTCGATCATCTCCTCGAACGACCTCGACATCGAACAGTCCTTGGCGAGCGGGACATTCGGGGGCGCTTGAACTCTCGCCAGGGGGGACATCCCCCCTCCCGTCCCTCTCGGGAAGGTAGGTCGGGCGCGGATGCCCTCTCCAAGGAGCGTCGTGGAACGGCTGGGTCCGGTCGGTGACCGTCCGAGAGGAGCAAATCTCGGCAGTGTTCCTTCGACATGGGGTCCGACGGGTTGGGTCCTCTGTCGCATCTCAAGGGCGGGATCCTTCCTCGACTCCGGACCTGCGCAACGCGAGCCCTCTCAGGCCACGAGGGGTGGAGCGGGAGGCGGCTGGGGTGGCGGAGGGAGCGGCGGAGGGAGCGGCGGAGCTGGGGGAGCCGGGGGAGCGGGGGGGATCGTGAGTGCCGAGCGAGCCGGACGCCGCAGCCCGGCGAGGGCTTGGGGCCAGAGCCCAGAGGCGATCAATGCGAAGATCGCGGTCAGGACGGTGTAGGTGAGGAAGATCACCACGAGCAGGGGGTAGCTGACCGCGTGCGTGAAGTCCCACCAGGCCGCGATCGCGTCGATCATCGCCATCGGAAGGGCGGTGAGGACCAGCCAGGGACGACGTCGCCAGAGCGCGGCGTAGACGACGAGCCCCCACGTGGCGTGGGCGATGAGCGAGGAGGTGCGTTCTCCGAGGTAGGGGAGGGCAACCGGGAGGAAGCTCACCGCGTACGGGTTCGTCGCGAGCTGGACCGCAGGGGAGCTCACCACGAGGAGGGTCAGGAGCGGTAGGGCCCCCAGGAGGAGCGCGTTCTCGTAGAACGCGAGGTAGACCCCGTAGGTCCATCCCGCATGGTACGTGGGGGCGGTCTCTCCTTTCCAGAACGGAAGGAGGATGAGGTAGGCGAGGCCCACCTCGAAAACAAAGGTGAGGAGACCGTAGGCCAGATAGGTCGGGAGCGAGGGGGTCTGGAAGAAGTTGGGGAACGATGCCTGGACGATGGCCTTCGCCGCGATGGCAAAGATGTAGGCCATGGCGGCCGCGCCGAAGAACGACCCCTTCCATCGGAAATAGAGCACGGGGAGGATCCCCACCGCGAGGGCGATCGCGGGGGAAAGGAACTCGGTAGGGTTGACGTGCACGACCGGTCCCCACACCTGAGACGAGGTCAGGGAGCCGTGGGGGACTGGGCGTTCGCGGGAGGTTTCGGGCGCGTGAAGACCCCGACAAGGCCGACGATGCCCCCGGCGACCGCCATGGCGAGCCCGGCGAGCGTGGCGATCCCATACGCTGCGGCCTGGCCGGTGTACAGGTAGAACACGAGCGTGCTCGGGGCCGACGTTCCGAAATAGACGACGTAGTAGCTCCCCGCGCTCACGAGGTAGGCTACCGTTCCGGAGGTGGTGCCCAGGGCCCGAACACCCGTGGTCGCCAGGTTCGTGGAGTTGACGACGGACAGGTTCTGCGCGGTGACCAGCCCCATGGTCGCAGGTGGGTTCCTGAGAGTGACGGTGGCGGACGCGGTCAAGTTGAGCTCCCGGCTCACGTACTCGCCCGGGGCGAGCTGGTGGAAGCCGGACACCGGGTGGAGGGCGCTCTCCGTCCCTAGGACTCCCACGACGAGCACGACGACACCCACAACAAAGATGACCAGGCCGGTGAGCGCGAGCTTCCGTCTCATGGTCCCTCGACGTCCGGAGCGAGAAACGAAGTTGGCTTAGACCTGTGCGTGGACCAGGGCCGACTTGCTCAGGCGGACGTGACCAAGGCGCTCCGAGTCGCGAGCCCCTCCGGAGCCTTTGCGGTCGATCTCCGGTCTTCCGCCAGGCCTCGTGGGCAAGGGTCGTCGGTCGCACCTCTTCCGTCGGGTCCTCGTTGCGAGGGGAGTCCACCTCGCCCCCTCGGGACGCGGTGAACTCCCGGGACCTCCCGCCTCGGCGCTAGATCGGTGGCGGGGGAGGGGGAAGCGTCCCTCCCTGCGCGGGGGCTCCCGCGGGTGCGGCGGGTGGCGGCGTCGGGGCCGCGCCCGCCGGGGCAGGGGTCTTGGGCTTCTTCGTGACCCAGAGCACCGCGAAGAGCGCAGCGACGACCGCCAGGACGACGATCAGGACCAGCGAGATCGTGGAGAATCCCCCGGGCCCAGCCGAGCTCGCTCCGGTGGAGGGCGAGGCGAGGACCGAGACATCCACGGTGAAGCTGGCGGTCTTCCCCGTCGAGTCGGTCGCCGTCACGATGACCGCAAAGTCTCCCGTCTTGGTGTAGGTGTACGTGGCGGTCGATCCCGATCCCGCGGCCGAGCCGTCCCCGAAGTTCCAGGAGTAGGTGTAGGGGGACGAACCTCCGGTGGCGGTCGCGGTGAACGAGAAGGTGGTCGAAGTGGTCCCGCCCCCGGGGGTCGCGACTGCCGTCACCGTCAGCGGAGCAACGACCGCGGTCACGTCGACCGAGACCGTGGCGTAGGCCTTCGCACCGACCGTGTCGGTGACCGTTAGGTTGACCAGGTAGGTGCCGGCGGTGGCGAAGGCGTGGGTGGGGAAGGCCGAGCCCGCGTAGTTGCCGTCGGTGAAGTTCCACGCGTAGGTGTCGGGGCCCGTCCCTCCTGTGAGGCTGGGGGAGAACGTCACCGAGGTTCCCGCGGGGACCGAGGGAGACGACGCGCTGACCGTGACCTTGGGCAGGGCGTTGACGGTCACGACCGTGCTGGCGGTGCCCGAGGCACCCACCGAGTCGTTCGCCCAGACCCTCGCGTGGAAGGTCCCGGCCGAGCGGAAGGCGTGGGTGGTAGAGCTGCCCGTCCCCGTCGAGCCATCGCCGAAGGTCCAGGCGTAGCCGACGGTCGGGGTCCCGCCCGTCTCGACGCTCTTGAAGGTCACGGGGACCCCGACGTCGGTGGCGGACGGTGAGGCCGAGGCCGTGACGCTGGGCGTGGGGTTGACCACGACGAACACCGACCAGGAGGCGTTGCCGCCCAAGGCGTCAACGACGGAGAACGTGGCCAGGAACGTACCTGCCGTGGTGTAGGTGTGGGTCGTCAAGTTCGTTGCCGCCGGCGTAGATCCGTCCCCGAAGTTCCACGACCAGGCCACCGGGGAGAAACCGCCCACCGTCGAGGCGTTGAAGGTCACCGATCCCCCGACATCGAGGATCCTGGGGGCCACATGGGCCGACGATACGGACAGCGGTCCCGCGAGCTCCCACGTGTCGCTCCAGGTATAGGGTGGCGAGAACGCGTACATTGGAAAGCCGTTCGAGGCCACGACTCCGCCCTGATCGTCCTGCGAGAAGACCGGCTGACTGGACGTGGGCGGAAGCTCCCCCACGATACTCGTCCAGTTCACCCACGTGCCTGCAACGAGCGCGTAGGTGTACGGCTTGTAGCGATAGGTCGCGTTCATGCCACCGGACAGGATGTCCACGTGGTCCAGAGCATCGTACGCCACGTTGCCGCGCTCATAGGAGTCCGTGTGTCCCGCCGTCGCCGTGAGGTTGGACCAAGCCCCATGCGAGAAGACGTAGGTCAGAGGGACCGACGGGTACCGGATCGCGCCTCCGGAAAGGAGCGCGCCTCCACCGGCCTGCGGGTCCGGGGCCGAGCTGGCGTAGATCCAGATGGGAGGGGATGCCGAAAGGGTCGAGGTGAGGTTGGTCCAGACGCCGCCCTTGTACGCCCAGGTCCATGAGCTCAGGTGTCCACCGCTGTTGGCGGTGACGCCTCCGAACAGAAGAGACTCGGCGTCCCCGGCGTCGCCCGCGAGCGTGCCGACAAGGCAAGGGTAGGCCGAACCGGCGGTGCCGGTCACGTTCGTCCAGTTCCCTCCGAGGAAGGTCCAGGTGTCGGACGCACCGAGGTTAAACGGTAGACGAAGGCCACCGTAGAGGAGGATCTTCCCGCTTCCCGGGTCGAACGTCATCTGTGCGGCGAGACGCCCCAACGGGTGGGTGGAGCTCCAGGACGTAATGTTCAGCCAGACCCCATTTTTGTACACCCAGGTGTCGGAGAGCTGGAGGTTCGTCAGGAGGTCAACGCCTCCGAACGCCACCACCTCGTGGTCGACCGGGTCGTAGGCTGAGGCCACGTAGGCGCGCGGACCGGGCAGGTAACCGTTGGTCGAGCCATTGACGTCCGCCCAGTGGGAGCCGGCGGGAGCGGAGGCGAGGGCCCCTGAGAAGGCCGATCCCGGGGCGGCATCGAGGCGGATCACGGGCTGACCCCAGGTCGGCAGGCCCGCGAGCGAGACCCTGCCCCCCGCAGCGGGGGTGGTCATGGGTGCGCCGTGTACCGCGGTGGCGGCGGGTGTCCCGCCGAGATGGGCGGTCACTCCCACCGGAAGGAGGAGCCCGGCCAGAGCCAGTACGGTGAGGGTCGCTACGGCCAGTCGGAGGGCGATGCGCGCGGTTGACATGGTTCGGACGGAAATTATTGGGGCATTTAGCACTAGCCTCGACAGTCGAACTGGTAGGCGCATCCATGCGCGACGCCCGCGGGGAGGGAGTGGCTCTCCAGGAAAGGTCCGCCCTGTTCTCCGGCCTCAAGAGTTCGAGACCTCGCTCGACCATCCGCCCGACCTCGTCGATCCCCTCACCCTCGCATCGAGAGAGTTCGCGACGGTCGCGGGCAGATGGGGTCGGGCCGATCGCGTGGAGAGGCGCCGAAGCAGAGATGCTCGTGGACGGTGGGGGTGAAACGTCGTTCTGCGATCAACGCACGAGCCGACGGTCCATGGCGCGGGTGACGGGAACGGTCGCGGCTTCCCCCGCTCCGGGGGGAAAGGGTTCGCGACGAGGCGGGAGCTCTGGAGCTCACCGCCCCGTCGCTTCGGTCTCCAGCGGGCCGCTCACGCGGCGTCCGTGGTGAGGTGGGCCATCTGCGGGAGGGTCACGAAGCCTGTCGTGATCACCCCAACCATGGTCCCTTCCGCACTTCCGGCGAGCCAGAGCAGCCCCGCCATGGCGAGCCCCAGGAATCCTGTGACCCAGGTGGCTCGCTTGGCGTCAAAGCCGCTCCAGTGCCCCTCCGAGATCACGGTGGTGACGTAGCCGAAGGCGAAGAGCAGCCACGTCATCGCCGCCGCCAGGGAGACGTAGGGGAGGGCCGCCATCGACCCGACGAGATAGTAGACCACCCCCGCGCCCGAGATGGCCGCCAGGGTGGTGTACCTTGGCAAGCCGGGCGTACGGTGTGGGCTCTCCTGGTCGTGTACGACGTAGGCGAGGACCCCTGTCAGACCGGTTCCGATCGGGACCAGTCCGAGCCAGCTGGGAAACCCGCGCACGAGCCCCACCATCAGGTCCGCGACGATCGCCACCCCCACGAGGAGGGTGGCGACCATCACGTACTTGGGCAGGCCCGAGAGGCGGATCGAGGTCAGCTCCGACTGGACGGTCGGGGTTGCGGACGGATAAGATGTCATGTGTACGTCAATCACCTCCTCCCCCCACAGAGAGGGGACTCCCCGACCTCCGGAGACGCCGAGGGCCGGTGCAATGTGAGCTAGGATTCGCGCCTTGAGCAAGACCCCCGGACCCCGCTTTAAGGGGGTCCTTACGCGATGGATACGTGTCACGATCCCCGTGCCGGCGCGGGGTCGTCCATGACCCCGAAGCCGTGCGTTCCGCTGAGGTCGGGAGCGACCGCGGAGACGCGCTCGCAGCGGAGGATCCCCAGGAAGGATGGCCGAGGCCGCCGCCCGAGGTGGTCCGGCTTCGAGGTCGGTCCGTCGAAGGTGAGTGGTTCAGCCAGAGGTCACGGGGAGGTCCGCCGTGCCCGTGGTGCCCTCGGTCCGCAGCTTTTGGGCGAGGCGGCTCATCTGCTTGCCCCGCTCCTCGACCAAACGCGCGATGATCATCGCTTCCCCCATCGCGGTCTTGAGCTCGCCCCCCAGGCCGCGTATCTGGCGGGCCGCGGCCGTGTAGCCGGTCGCCGCTGCGACCATGGCTGCACCGCACTTCTCGAGCGCGTCAATGACCTGCACGCGGGCGACCATGGTCTCTCCCAACGATGTGTCCGCCTCCATGACCCGCGAGGTGAAGGCCAACGCGCTTTCTTTCAGCCGAGTGAGGGTGTCCGCGTGCTTGATGAGGTTCTGGCCGAAGGTCCGAGCCTCCGGAAGCTCGGCGCGAACAATCCGTTCCCCCAGCGTTCGGAGGAGCCCTGCCGTCCAACCGAGCTCCTCGAGCTGTTCCGCGACCTGGACCCCCCAGGGGCGGCCGACCGGGTCGTACGAGCCCGAGGTGCCAGCGGAACCAGGGCCCCCCACCCATCCCTCCAGGTACGGGGCGGACGACGAATGCAGAATAAGGATGCCTCACAGTTCTTCTGGGCGGGGAAACCATTGAGGGCGTCGCCGCACCGGTAAGGTTGCACTCGGGTGGTCGGTGTCCGGGACGGTGAAAGGGCGGCGTGGGGTCCGTGCAGCATCCGAGCTCCCGCAAAGGGCGGTCCTCCGGCGACCGGACTTTCGTGCCTGCAGGGGTCTCTCGGGTCGAGGACCCGAGGGGCCGAAGACCCCTGCCGAGGGGCTGGCGACAGGGCATTCGCGCCGCGGGTCGGCACATCCCTATCGGATGCCCCCGATCCTTGAGGGACCCCGGCCCTGGCGGCGTGGGGCTCCGCGGGTCACCCTTTCCCCGCGGCCCGACCGTGGCGTTGGGGAAGGTTCGGGCCCTCGATCTCGAAGGATGCGAACCCGTCCTCCACCACGTGGTCGAGGGTGGCGTCCGCGAGATAGGGCCGGCTCTCGCGGTCGACCACGAAGGGGAGACCATCCTGCTCGAACACCTCGTCGCCCCGGGTCGCCGGAGCGAAGGTGAGGTTGGGGTGAGGGTTCTTCCCCGTGACCATCGTCAGGTGGAGGACGCAGCCACGGGGGCGGACCCTCAGGACCTCGATGAGCGCGTCCTTCGCCCGTGGGGTCACCGTCAGATGGACGGGGGGCGGAGAGGGAACATACTCTTTGCGGGAGCCCGTGGGCGAGGGCTCAGCGCTCTCGTGCGCGCTCCTCGGCACATTCCTCGCCACGCGCGGGGGCACTTAGCTGTGGGGAGGACGGCTCCTCGCCATCCACCCGCGCGACGGACCGAGGCACCATCCTCCCCGCCCGCAGGGTTCTTCCCTCAGTTCGCTCTCGCGGCGGCGTGGCCGTCGAGCGTCTGTGGGTCCGGGTAGGCGCCAAAGGGATCATCCTCCGGGACCGGCGGCTTCTGCTCCTGCATCGCCGGAACGACCTGGATGTCTGGCCAGGATGCTGGGACCTCCCTGGGGGTGGCCTCGCCCGGGGAGAGACGCTGCGGTTCGCTCTCGAGCGGGAAGTTCGGGAAGAGACTGGGTTCCACGTGCGGGTGCATGCCCCCACGCACGTGTTCCTCACGCAGATCAAGCCGAGGGGGGAGGGCCCGTTCGACAGCGTCGTGGCCTGCTTCCGGTGCTCGCTCAGGTCTCGCGCCCCGCCGCAGCTCGATCCCTCCGAGCACACGGAGTTCCTTTGGGCGAAGGCTGGTGACCTTGACCGCCTCCGTGTCGTGCCGCCCCTGCGGCCCGCGATGCAGCGCGCGTTCGTCGGGCTGCGGTCCTCCCCTCGATCGAAACGGAACGTTGAAGCTCCAAGCCGCCGGTGAGGACGGCGCTGGCCATGTTGGCAGCTCGTAACCGGGCGGTCGAACGGCTCCTGGACCCAGGGGAGCACCTCGTTCTGGCGTGGCGACTGGACGGTCGCCTGACGGCGCTCACCGACCGTCGGCTCTTCCGCCTCGAGCGGAAGTGGCGGTCACCCCGACGGGGAGCGGAGCTCGAGCTCGACCTGCCGCTGTCGGAGGTCCCGGCTCCACGTTCCTTCCAAATGGGGGGCATCGGGGAGTGGGAGGTGGGGGTGGCCGCCCACGGGGAGGTCTTCTGGGGTGTTCCTGGGGACTTCGGACTGTTCATCGGCGACACGCTGATCTTCAAGGGGACGCCCCGGGAGGTCGAGCGGTTGGCGTCGCTCATCTCTTCGAGCCGGGGCCAGAGCTCTCCGCGCGGTTCCCCCGCATAGGTCCTCCCTCCGACGGGGTGTTCCGGCTCCACCCCCCGCCCGAGGGGCCCCACACGTCCTCCTTCCGACTCTCCGTCGGTCCGAGATCGACATCCTCCGCGCACGCGGCCGGGGACCGGAGCTGCTCCGCGTCATGGCCCCTGAGCGGGGTTGCTCGGGCAGCGCCAGGGTCCCATGGACGTGATATGATGGGGGCGGGGTCTGCTCCGGCGGGGGGCCAGTTCTCGGAAGTACGTGAGCGAAACACCACGGACCATCTCCCTCCAGACCGCCCGCCGCCTCGTGGTGTCCAAGCAGCACCTCGCGGGAGGGAAGGGTCGGAGGGCCGCTCGGAACGACCTCTTCTCGGTCGTGCGTGACCTGGCCTTCGTCCAGATCGACACGGTCTCGATCGTCGCTCCCTCCCACGTCCTTTCGCTTTGGAGCCGGGTCGAGGACTTCCGCACGAGTGACCTGGAGCGGGGGCTCTGGCGGGAGAAGCCGCTCTTCGAGACCCCGGGCGATCCGGTCTCGATCGCGCTGACCGAGGACTACCCTCTTCACTACTCGCTCATGAAGAGAGGTCCCGAGCCTCCCACGAGCTGGTGGGGGAACCGGCGGGCGAGGGCGAGGCAGTGGCTCTCCGCCCACGAAGAACTGCGCGATTCGGTGCTCCGGCAGCTCGAGGGCTCCGAGCTCTCGATCGACCAGTTCGAGGGCCACGTCCGGACCCATCGCCGGGCGGACGGATGGACCTCGGGGAGCGACGTGGCGCTGACGCTCGCCTACCTTCAGATGATGGGCGAGGTGATGGTCGTCGGCCGGAACGGGAACCAGAAGGTCTGGGGACTGCCCGGGGACTTCCTGCCCAGTTGGGTCGAGCGGAAGGAGATCCCCCTCGCGGAGCTCGAACGCATCTGCGCGGAGAGATCCCTTCGCGCGCAAGGGACAGCGACCCGGGCGGAGATCTACTATTACTTCCCGCGGGGGAAGTATCGCGAACTGAGAGCGGCGCTCTCGTCCTTGGAGGACGAGGGTCGGCTCTGCCGGGTCCAGATCGAGGGGCTCGCGAGCCGTGAACCGCGTTACGTGCACCATGAGGACCTCGACCTGCTGGACTCCCTGGAGACGGGAGCTTGGGAGCCCCGGCTCTCCCTGATCGCGCCGTTCGACAACCTGATCACGAGCCGGACGCGCACCAACCTGCTCTTCGACCTCGATTACACGCACGGGAACTACCTTCCGCCGGAGAAGCGCAAGTACGGGCTCTATCCCCTCCCCATCCTCTGGGGAGAGCGGCTGGTCGGGAGGCTCGACCCCCGGCTCGACAAGGCGCGGGGTCGGCTCCTCATCAACTCGGTCCACGCGGAGTCCGGGGCCCCTACCGACCGAAAGATCGGGGAGAAGATCGCGGAGACCGTGGGGCGGTTGGCCCGGTTCCTTGGAGCGAAGGACGTCGAGTACGGGCCCCACGCTCCTCGCTCGTGGAAGTCTCAGCTTGGCTGAGGCACATGGGCGCGAACTCCCTCGAGCCCGACATGCCGGGCCGCCCTACGGGACGCCGTGAGGGGTGAATGAATACGCGTGAATGAGTCCTTGGGGTTGATATTGGAGAACGAGCGATACCCCCTCAATGCCCGCCCGTCCCTCCACTGCACGCGAAACCGCCCGAACGAACGCTTTTCCCCCCATCGCCCCGAGACTCGGGCGCGTCCTTTCGTCGGCCCTCCTCCTCTTGGTCGTCGTCCTCATGGTCGCCCCTTCCGGCGCTCTAGCCGGTGGCCGTGCAGCTCCAGCGCCCGGGGTCTCGGCGCCGACCATCCACGTGGCTTCGTCCTCCGTCGCCCAGCCGATGACTGAGCGTCTGCTCGCCACCGGAGGGGGCTACGGCACGACGCACCTCATCTCCTACGGCATCCCCCGTACCCCCGCCCTCCCGCACGCGAGTGAAGCTCCTCAGACCCTCCCGATTGGGGCGCTTCCCAGCGGTGAAGGGCTTCCGGGAGCCGCAAGGAGCGCATCCTCCGCTCCTTCCTCTTCCTCGCCATCCCCGAGCGCCCCGAGCGGTGGAGGACAGACCCTATCTTGGGCCGCCGGGTGGGACGGAATCAACAGCCTCTCGAGCGTGTGGCTTCCTCCGGACCCTGTGGTGGCCGCCGGCCCCACCTACGTGATGCAGGTCGTCAACTCCAACTACGAGTTCTGGACCAAGGACGGCGCCTCCTCCAATGGTCCGTACGCCCTCACCTCGTTCCTCCCCTCTGGCAACTCAAAGCTCGGGGATGTCCAGGTCCTGTATGACAACATGACCCACCGCTGGTTCATGACCGTGGACGACTTCACCTACGGCTCGGTCTGGATCTGCACCTCCACGGGCTACGACCCGACCTCCAGCTGGTACCTGCTCAACCTTTCCATCGCCCCGGTCGGGGACTACTTCGACCGCCCGATCCTGGGGGTCAGCGATTATGTCCTGGGCGTCGGTGGGAACGTTTGGACCAACGCGGGCGGGTTCGTCGACGCCCAGTGGTTCGTGATCAACAAGACGATGCTGGAGAACAACGCGGGGTACTACTGGTGGACCTGGACAAACGCGGCCTACTATGCTATCCACCCCGTCTCGGACTGGACGAACGCCTCGGCCGGTACCCCGGGAACGCAACTCTTCGTCAGCACGAACTCCGGTGGCACCCCGATCATGATCGGGCGTGTAACCGGGGGGGCCACGGCCACACCCGCGTCCCTGACCCTGACCAACTACGCCCATGCAGCGCTCACCGCCCCTCCGGACGCGATCCAGGAGGGGTCGGGCGCGCCCTACGTCTCGGTGGCCCTGAGCGGGACCCAGGTGATGAACGCCGTGTGGCAGAAAGGGCTCCTCTGGTTCGACTTCGACGTAGGGTGCACCCCCTCGGGAGACACCCAGGTCCGCTCCTGCGCCGAGTACATCGAGTTCAATACCGTGACCAACGCCATCGTCAATGACATTACCCAGGGCCAGAGCGGGTTCTACGTGTACTACCCCGCGATCGCCACCGACTGGTATGGCGACGCCGCCGTCGCGCTGGGCTACTCAGGATCTACCGTCTACCCCAGCCTCACCGTGATGGGGCGGAACTACACCTACCCTGCGAACGCCATGGAAATCTGGAATTACGTTTCGATCGGCGCCGCGGAGGACGTGTATAGCTCCTGCCCTTCCGCACCCAGCGTCTGCCGCTACGGCGACTACTTCGGCGCCGCCCCGGACCCTAGCGACCCCGGGCTCATCTGGGTCGAAGGCGAATGGGAAACCACGGGGGGGGCGATCTGGTCCACGCATATCCAGGGCGTCCGTATCAGCCCGGCCCCTGTGCCTGCCGCCTTCTGGAACCAGACCTCCGCGAACGCCGACGTTGGCCATGCGATGATGCTCAACCTCTCGGACACAGACACCCAATGCGCCGGGAGCCAGAGCAGATGGTGCACGACCGCGTTCGGATGGGGCGACGGAAGCACCTACTCCAGCGGATGTTTGGGCGCTGTCGGGACTTGGAACGCGCCGAACAAGTGGACCAATGTCTGGAACGTCTCCCACACCTACGCCGCGACCGGGAATCTCACCGTAGGTGGGACCAACTCCTACATCGACTCGTATACGGGAGGGAACTGCCAAGCGGCCGCTTACCAAGGCGAGGCCGTCGTTCCTGCGCTTTCCGTCCGCATCCACCGGGACCCCACCGTGGGCGTCCCGGTTCCCAGCACGACCTCGATGGACGTCGGCCAGACGGTCACGTTCGCCCAACCACCCATGTTCGGGGGTACCACGCCCGTCCTTCGCTATACCTGGGGCCAGTCGACCGTGAACTTCGGATGCTCGCTCATGGCCGGAGGGGGGATCAGCTGCACCCCGACCGCTCCCGGTACCTACTACGCCGCCCTTGTGGTGACCGACGCGCTCGGCGTGACCAGCCCCGTCGTCGACTCGACGACCGTCACGGTCTACGCCACACCCACGGCCACCCTCGGCTGGAGCGCGAGCGCCATCGATGTCGGGCAGAGCTCGACCGTCACGGCCACGCCCTCCGGGGGAAGCGGCGGGAACACGTACTCCTGGTCGCAGTCCTCCGCCAACCTCGGGTGCACCTTCTCGAACAGTGTGAGCGCGGTGTGCACGCCGGTGGCGGCGGGAGCCTACACGGCGAGCCTCGTCATCACCGATTCCAACGGCGGGGGCAGCGGGACGCTCACCAGCCCGAGCCTGACGGTGGACTCCGCGGTGTCGACCACGATCCCTGCCGGGACTCCCACCTCTGTCGACGTCGGGCAGGCTGTGACCTTCTCCACGACGGCCTCCGGCGGATCGGGTAGCTACACGTCGTACAGCTGGACCCCCTCCTCTGCGAACCTGGGATGCGCGTCGTCCACGATCGCGACCATCACCTGCACCCCCACCGTCGCGGGCACCTACACCATCTCGGTCGTCGTCACCGACTCGAACGGTGGGACCGCCACCGCGACCTCGGCGGGGTACACCGTCTACTCGACGCCCACGATCGCAGCACCGACCGCGAACCGCACTGCGGCCGACGTCGGGCAGGCCGTCACCTTCACCGCATCGGCCAGCGGGGGCTCCGGAGGCTTCACCTACACCTGGACCGGCCTTCCCGCCGGTTGCACCGGAGGGACGGCGGCGACCGTGAGCTGCACGGTGTCGACCGCCGTGACCGCCTCGGTCACGGTCTCTGCGACGGATTCCAACGGGGCGAGCACGGGGGCCAGTACGGCCCTGTCGTTCAACGTCTACGCCGACCCGACCACCACGACCCCCGCAGCCACGCCCTCGAGCGTGGAGGTCGGTCATGCCGTTTCCTTCTCGACCACCGCCGCCGGCGGATCGGGAGGGTACGCGTACTACTGGTCCGGGCTCCCCACCGGTTGCTCCACCGCGAACTCGGACCCGCTCTCCTGCACCCCTTCCGCGGCGGGGACCTTCCCCGTCGTGGTGACCGTGATCGACTCTGACGGGTTCCCGGTCGCCTCCTCATCCCTGAGCTTCACGGTGCTCGCGGGTCCTTCCGTCACAACGCCCACCGTCACCCCCGCCGGGGTGGACGTAGGCCAGACCGCCACCTTCTCCGCGACCGCGTCGGGGGGAAGCGGAGGCTTCACCTACGCCTGGTCGGGCCTCCCCACCGGATGCACCGGGCCGAACGCGGCCACGGTCCCCTGCACGCCCACGGGCGCGGGGACCTTCCACGTCGGGCTCAACGTGACCGACTCCTCCGGAGGGACCGCCGCCAGCGGGCTCCTGACGTTCGTCGTCACCGCGACCCCTGCGGTCAGCACCCCGACCGCGACCCCCGCCTCCGTCGACGTGGGACAGACCACCTCGATCGCGGCGACCGTCACCGGAGGCCTCGCCCCGCTCGTCTACACCTGGTCCGGCCTCCCCACGGGATGCTCCGGGACCTCCGCCACCGTTTCCTGCACTCCCACGACCGCGGGGACCTCCTCGGTCACCCTCAAGGTGGCCGACGCGAACGGCGCTACCGCCACGAGCAGCGCCCTCTCGTTCAAGGTCTATGCGCTCCCCACGCTCAGCGCTCCCACCGCCTCGCCTAACCCGGTGAACGTCGGCGCGACGCTCACCTTGAGCACCACGCTCACCGGCGGGGCGCCGACCGACACCTACAGCTGGACCGGGCTCCCCACGGGCTGCGCGAGCACGAACGCCGCGACGTTGACCTGCACGCCCTCCACCACGGGGACGTTCCCCACGAAGGTCTCCGTCACCGACGGGAACGGCGGGACCGGGACCTCGGTGTCCACCTCGGTCACCGTGAGCTCCGCTTCGGGCTCCCCCACGGTCACCCTGTCGGCAAGCCCCGCCTCGATCACCGTCGGGGCCACGACGACCTTGACGGGCTCCGTGTCGGGAGGGACCACCCCCTACACGTACACCTGGACCGGGCTGCCCGGTGGATGCACCTCGGCCAACCTGGCCTCCCTGTCGTGCACTCCGACCGCCACGGGGACCTTCTCGATCACGCTCAAGGTGACCGATGCCCACGGTAACCTCGGGCAGGGCAGCGCGACGCTCACCGTGACCCCCTCGTCCGGCGGGTCTCCCTCGGTCTCCCTCGCCGCGAACCCCTCCAGCGTCGCGGTCAACAAGGCGACGTCGCTCACCGGCACCGTCTCCGGCGGCACCGCGCCCTTCACCTACGCATGGACCGGCCTCCCGCCAGGGTGCACGAGCCAGAACGCCGCGACCCTCTCCTGCACGCCCACGACCGCCGGGACCTACACGGTCACGCTCACGGTCACGGACTCGAAGGGGAACACCGGCCAGGGGAGCGTGTCCCTGACGGTCACGAACCCTTCGGGAGGGAACAACAACCAGACGAGCTCGCCGGGGTCGAACCTCCTCACCAGCCCGCTGGTGCTGGCGCTGCTGGTCGTCGCAATCGTCGCCGTGGCGGCCGCGGTCCTCCTCATGCGGCGCAAGCGCCCGTCCTCCACCGCCCCGGCGCCCGCCCCTGCGGCGGAGCCGGCGCCGTCGACCCCTGCGGCGACTCCCGCGTCCCCACCGCCCCCTCCCCCGCCGCCTCCCGCCTGAGGGACCCTAGGCGGGAGCCCCCCCGGGAGCTCGGTGGGGAGGGGCGGGGAGCCGGCGCTCCCCGTCCCCCTCCGGACCCTCGGTCTCCGTTCGGAGAGCAGTGCGCTCAGCGCGAGCTGGGCTTCGTTTTCGAGACGTTCAGCCGCACCGTCTCGCGGACGATCGCTTCCAGCGCCCGTTCGTCCACCGTCTCTCCCTCGTGGACGTCGATCGCGCGCACGGTCCGGCTATCGAGGCGTGTGTTGAACAACTGTTTCGGGTCCGGGATCTGGGCGCCCTTCGGGAAGGTCAGGCGGACGGCGTTCTTCAGAACGTTCCCCACGCAGAGGATCCCGTCGTGGGACCAGACGGGGGCCCCGTCGGGGTTGCTCGGCCTGCGCCATTTCACTTCCTCGATCGCCGCGGGATCCGCCCGCACGATCGTCCCTCTCAGGCGAGAGAGGGTCTTCTCCCTCCAGTCGGCGGTAGACGCGGCCCTCTTTGCGGTCGGACGGGGGCGGCTGCGCGACGGGCGCCTGCCCCCGCTCTTGCTGTCCAAGTCCGCCCCTCTTCGTCCTTGAGGACCAAGGCGATACATCAAACCGGTGGGGCGCGTTCGGAGACCGCGCTCCGGGGGGCACGACCCCTCCCGCGGCTCGCCCCCGACCCGCGGGCATGGCGAGCGCGCTGGTAGTGCCGGGCCACTCTTGCCCGGTTCCCACAGCCGGTGGCCGAGCACCAGATCTGGTTCCGGGTCCTCGCGAGAAGGAAGTGCGCGCATCCGGGGCCGCGACACTGCCGGATCCTCGAGGCGCTCGCCCCGGTGAGGAGATCGCGGGCCGCCCGCGCCAGCACCCCCTCAAGGGCTTCGGGACCGTGCGGGGCCCTCTCGTTCCCGGCGAGCTCCCATCGGCCTTCTCGCCACTGGAGGACGGCCGGGACCTCGTGGCGCGCGATCGTGCGGTTGAAGTTCGCGAGGGACGGTCCGGGTGGTCGCGTCCCGTGGACCTGGGCATCGAAGAGGTCGCGGAGGGTCGTTCGAAGACGGCGGAGCTCGGGCATCGACCGCTCCCGGACGACCTCTCCTCGGAAACGGGGGCGCGCGGCAAGCCAGCGCTTCAGCTCCTTGGGGTTCGCGAGCGCGTCCCCCACCCTGCAGGACGGGCAGGAGGCGGAATTGACGAAGTCCAGCGCGAGGGTCTCCCCGGCGTCCGCCTCTTCTCCCATACCCCAGAGCGCGACCGGCTCGGAACTCGCCGGACCCTCGTCGAGGTCCCTACAGCGAGTGTCTATATAGCCTAACGCTATGAAGCGATTGAGGTCGTTAGCATGGCGAAAGCGAAGGACCCGATCTGCGGAATGATGGTCGACACGGAGAAGGCCCCGGCGAAGGGGATGTACGACGGGCAGATGGTGTACTTCTGCAACCCCAGCTGCCAGAAGTCCTACGAGGCGAAGCGGAAGCCCAAGTAGGCTCCGCTTCCGACCCTTCCCTCTGACCTCGAGCGACTCACGCCTGCCGGATCTGCACGGGGGGCCGAGGGCGATGCGCGCGAGACCGAGTCGGTCCGCCGGACCTTCGGGTCGATCCCCCTCCTCCCGGGAGCGGCGATGTTCAGAAGCGCAGCGAGGTGGGCTGGGCCCCGAGGGCCGGGGGGATACGTGAGGGCGTCCCGGTCCGGTCGCGTCCTGCGCGGGGCGGGCCGACCCTCGCCCGGCCCCAGGTGAGAGGAGGTCTCCATGCCCACCGACCCCGTATGCGGGATGTACGTCGACGAGAAGACGGCGGACTTGAAGCTCGTTCGCGAGAACCGTACCTACTACTTCTGCAACACCTCCTGCTTGCAGTCGTTCGCGGCCCCCGAGAAGGTGCTTCACGAACTTCGACAGAAGCTCGCCGTGGGGTGGCCGCTCTCGGTGGCGACCCTCGTCCTGACCTACTTCTGGAACGTCCCGGACTGGCCGTACCTCGCTTTCGCGATGGCCACGGTCGTCCAGGTCTACGTCGCCCAGTCGTTCTACCGCGGAACGTGGGACGCGTTCCGGAACCGCGCCGCGAACATGGACGTCCTGATCGCGGTCGGCACGACCGTGGCCTACCTCTACAGCGCGGCGGCGCTCTTCCTACCGTCCCGCCTGCCGCAGATCTTCTACTTCGATGCCTCCGCCGTCATCGCCACCGCGATCCTGACGGGGAGCTACCTCGAGCACCTCACCCGGGAGAAGGCCCGGGGGGCTCTGAGAGAGCTGCAGGCGCTCCTCCCTTCCACCGTCCTCGTGGTCCGCGAGGGGAAGGAGGTCGAGGTCCCGGTGGCCGAGGTCCAGGTGGGCGACCGGTTCGTCGTGAAGCCGGGAGGCCGGGTCCCCGCGGACGGGATCGTTCGTGAGGGCCGGTCCACCACCGACGAGTCGCTGGTGACCGGCGAGAGCCTACCCGTGGACAAGCGGCCCGGTTCCCCGGTCATCGCGGGGACCATCAACGGGGAGGGCCGTCTGATCGGGGAGGCGACGAAGGTCGGCGAGGACACGGTGCTCTCCCAGATCGGCGCCCTGCTCGCCGAGGCTGAGACCAGCAAGGTCCCGATGCAACAGCTGGCCGACAGGATCGCCTCGGTCTTCACGCCCGTGGTGCTGGCCATCGCGCTCCTGGCCGGGCTGGGATGGTTCTTCCTGGGCGGGGCGCCGTTCAACGTCGCGCTCCTGATCTTCGTGACGGTGGCGATCACGGCCTGCCCGTGCGCCTTCGGGCTCGCCACGCCTGCGGCGATCATCTCGGGCACGGGGCGCGCGGCGAGGGACGGGGTCCTGTTCAAGGGCCGCGACTCGATCGAGAAGGCCTCCGACATCGACCTCGTGATGACGGACAAGACCGGCACGCTCACCGCGGGGAAGCCCCGGCTCACGGACCTCCTCCCCTTCGGGAAGCTTTCCGAACGGGAGATGCTCGCCTTCTCCGTCGGACTGGAGTCTGCGAGCGAGCACCCGCTCGCGCGAGCTGTCGTGGAGCGGGCGCGCGAGGAGCACGTCGAGGTGCCGAGGGTAAGCGACTTCCGCTCGGAACCCGGGGTGGGACTCCAGGGGAGCATCGCCGGCCGGAAGGTCTCGATCGTCACTCCCCAGTCCCTGGGCCCCTCCGCCCTCGCGACCGCGGAGCTCCGCGCGGGTGTCGAGAAGATGGCGGAAGCGGGCAAGGCCTGCTCGGTGCTGCTCCTGGACGGCCAGCCGGCGGGCGTGCTGGGATTCTTCGATGCCTCCGCCCAGGGGGTTCGCGAGGCCGTCGCGACCCTCAAGCGGGACGGGGTCGAGGTGGTGATGCTGACGGGCGACAACGAGCGGGCCGCCCGGGAGGTCGCCTCCGCGGTGGGGATCGAGAAGGTCCGCGCCTCCCTGAAACCCGCGCAGAAGCTGGAAGCGCTGAGCGAGGCGAGGGCCGCAGGGAAGCACGTGGCCTACGTGGGGGACGGCGTGAACGACGCTCCCGCCCTCGTGGCGGCGGACGTCGGGATCGCGATCGGAGCCGGCGCGGAGGTCGCCCGGGAGGCCGGAGGGGTCATCCTGATGCGCTCGGACTTCGGCAGCGTGGCCCTCGCGCTCCGCATCGCGCGACGGACGGTGCGCAAGGTGCGGTTGAACCTCCTGTGGGCGCTGGGGTACAACTCCGTCCTCCTTCCCGTGGCGGCAGGGCTCCTCGTGCCGTTCCTCGGGTTCGGGGCGTACGACTACCTGCCGTTGATCGGCGCCGGGGCGATGGGGCTCTCCTCGACGAGCGTGCTCCTCAATTCCTTCTCGCTCCGCTGGGTCCACCTCGAAGGCCCGCCGGGCGCACCCCCGTCCCGGGTGCAGGTTCCCACCGTGCGGCCCGTCTCGGCCGGGTAGGGCGCCTTCTCGAACGGTCCCACGGCGTGGCGGGAGCCTCCCGCGCCTCGCTACGGCCCTCCGAGCTTCCGTTCGAGCTCTTCCAGCTCACGGAGGTTGCCGGTCCCGAGGGCTTTCACCATCCCCTCGTGGCGGAGGCGGCGCACCGCCCGGCGGGCCGCGTTCGCGTCGCCCGCCCTCTCCAGGACCAGCGCCTCCTGGAGGATGCCCTGGGCCGCGAAGTAGCGGATGCCGCCCTTCTCCGAGTCGGACTGGAGCTTCTTGAGCTTCCCCAGGGCGGCCGTGACGTCGCCGCGAGCCTCGGCGATCATCGACTCGACCAGGAGGAGCTGGAGGCTCGTGTCGTCCGAGTCGGGGGTCCCGTACCTGTCGCAGAGCCGCCGCATCTCCGAGGCGATCTCTTCGGCGCGCGTCCAGGCCCCTGCGGCACAGGCGTACTCGGCCGAGTTGCCGAGCGTCCCGAGCAGGGTCGTCCGGGACCCCAGGCGTCGCGCCTCGAGGAGCGCCTCCTCCCCGCGTCGATGCGCCTCCGCGAAGTTCCCGCGGTTCAACTCGATGAGCCCCAGCTGGTCCAGGGCGTCCACGACGATCGTCTCCTCGGGGCTGCCCTTCACCTTCTCCTTCATCTCGAGGGCGTGCAGGAGGTGCTCGCGCGGCCGCTCGAGGTCGCGGCCCCCGAAGAGGTAGCAGGTCGCGGCCGTGATGCGCGCCCGGACCGCCAGGACGGGATCGCTCCCCTTCTCCGCGAGGGCGCAGGCCCTCTCGGCGGCCTCGATCGCCTCCTCCGGTCGGCCACGCGCCAGCATGCAGGAGGCGAGCGAGCGCAGCAGGGCGGCCTCCACCCCCGGATGGAGACCTCGGACCTTCTCCAGGGTCGCGCGCAGTTCCCTCTCCGGGTCCTCGCCCAGCCGGACCTGGGCGTTGGAGATCCGCGCGACGTACGCGCCCCAGACGCGCGCGGAGGCGCCGCGGCCTCGCGACATCTCGAGCGCCTTCCGGAGCGCGGCGACCGCCCCCGCGGGATCCTCCGCGCGGTAGAGGAGGGATCCCAGCTGCGAGAGCACGAGCTCCTCGAGCTCCCGGCCCCTGGCGCTGGGCTCCCTCTGGGCGAGCACCAGCGCCCTCTGGAGGCGGGCGGCGCCGAGCTCTGGCGCTCCCCACCGCTCGCATTCCGAGGCGACCGCCTGCAGGTAGGGCATCGCCTTCTCGAGCGCGCCGGCCTCGGCCCAGTGATGGGCGAGCCGGAACTGGACCCCGCCCTGAGGGTGGGGGTACCGGCTCTCCAGCGCCCGGGCGATGGCGCGGTGAAGCTCCACGCTCGTGGAGGGTCCCATGTCCCGCAGGTCTTCTTCCAGCGTCCCAGGGTCGACGGGGGCCCACGCGGCGCCGCGCTCCTCGATCCGGCCCTGGCCCTTCAGGGCTCTGAGCCGCTCCCGCACCGCGGGGAGGGGCAATCCGACCACCTCGGCGAGGAGCGACGCGTCCGCGTCCTCCTCCGCCATGAGCGCGGCCAGGAGGAGACGGCGCGACTCCAGAGGGAGCGAGCGGACCGAGGGGAGACGGACATCCGACGGCGGAGGCGGAAGGCGCCGCCAGACGGGGAGGGTAGGGGCCCCCGTCGGCTGGGCCCACTCGGCGACTTCGGGGCCTTCGCGGTCAAAGGCGAGGGCAAGGATGAAGGGCAGATGCTCGAGCTCGGGGGCCAGACGTCGGAGCCACTCGTGGCTCATCCCGTCCAGATGCTCCGCTCGCTCGATGACCACCAGCGTGGGGCGCTCGTGCGTCTTCCCCGTGACCAGCTCGAGGAGGGCGAGCCGGACATCTTCCGGCTCGACGTGAAGGCTCGGGCCCGGGGCGGGGCCCTCCGGGCCCACTGCGGGCATGGCGAGCGAAGGGAAGGACCCCGGCGAGGAGGAGCCCGAGGGCGCGAAGAGCCCGACCAGGGCCACCATCGGGAGCGGCGCCTCGCTCTCGCTCTTCGCTCGCGCGGGCGAACCGGCCCGTCGGGACTTGGAGCCCTCCTCGGGCCGGGGGGAACGCTCGGCGACCCACCGGGAGAGCCAAGGCAGCAGGGTCCCGTAGGGGACCTCGTGGTTGCTCGGGGAAGCGGTCAGCCGTTCGGTCCGCATCCCACGGCCCTGGAAGGCCTCCTCCAGTGCCCGAAGATGCTCCCTCCGAGTGTACGTCGTGCCACCGGACACGAGCAGCACCGCTCCCCGCCCCAGATCGAGGAGGGCGAGCACGCCCAGTAGGTCGGGAGAGGGAGTGCCCCCCGGGGTCGGGGAGCCAGGCGTCGGGACCACGACCTGGGAAGGCCGAAGGAAAGGAAAGGCCTTCGTTTCCTCGGGCCCCCCGCCATCTCGGAGAGCCGCGGCCCCCGCGAGGCTCTGCCGCCCCCTGCTGGCCGAGGTCCGTAGCCCCCTTTCCCCGGTTTCCCTCCGCTCTCTACCTCAAGTAGGCTCGAAGCTGGAGTGGCCGAGGCTGCCTTTGGGGTCGAGATCGGTCCGGTCCCCAGGGGCCGGTGAGCGCGAGGCCAAGGTCCTCGCCTGGCTGCTCGAGCGTGACCAACCCGCGGTCCGGTACCGGGCGCTGGTGGACCTGTTGGACCGCAAGGAGAGCGACCCCACCGTCCGAGAGGCCCGGGCAGAGATCCCCCGGGTGGGGTGGGCCGCGGATCAGCTCCGTGCTCAGGGGCCCAAGGGCTACTGGGAGAAGCGCGAGCCTAGGAACGTGCTGGAGTGGTTCAAGTTCCTGTGGCAGCCGATGTACCGCGCCACGATCTGGAGGGCTCTGGTCCTCTCCGACCTCGGCCTTGACTCGAAGGACGCCCGGGTGCGAAGGACCGCCGAGGTCCTCATGGACTACAAGCTCCGCTTCAGCTCCCCGATCAACTTCTACTACGAGGAGATGTGCATGGTCGGGAACACGGCCCGGATGCTGACCCGCTTCGGGTACGGAGAGGACCGTAGGGTCCTCAAACTGTACGACTGGATGCTCGAGGACCAGCGCCGCGACGGAGGCTGGAACTGCTCCCAGGACTCTCCGGGGACGCTCGACGCCTGGGAACCGATGGCCGCCTTCGCCGCCGTCCCGAAGCGCCGCCGCTCCTCGGAAATGGAGCGCGCGATCGAGAGGGGCGCGGAGTTCTACCTCAAGCGGCGACTGTTCCAGGAGGGCTCCAGGTACGCGCCCTGGTTCCGCCTCCACTACCCGAGGCACTACTTCTACGACATCCTGGTGGGGCTGGAGTTCCTCACCGAGCTCGGGTTCTCGGACGACCCAAGGCTCCGGCCCGCGCTGGAGGTTCTGCGCAAGAAGCGGCGCGCCGACGGGACCTGGTGGATGGAGGCCCTTCACCCGGACGTCGGGGCCGGACCGAAGAACCCCGCCGAGTCCCCGAGGGAGCGGCCCTTGGTCATCGAGCGCGCAGGTCGGCCAAGCAAGTGGATCACGCTGAAGGCCCTCACGGTGCTGAAACGCGCCGGCGCGGCCTGAGCCTCGTTGCGTGGAGGACCGGGAGGGGCGAGAGCTCCTCGGCCGAGTAGGCTCACGCCTCCACGCACGGCACGACCACGACGAGCGACCGCGCTCCCCGCACGACCACCGAACCCTCGCGGGTTCGACCCGCCGGTGGCCCTGGAGGTGTGGGTGGACGAGCGAACAACGAGCGTGCACCGGGGAGGGTCTCGCTCCCGAGGTCGTGGGGCCGGTCCGGGCGTTTTAGGCACGGTGGAACGGGCACGGGCGCGTCGGCCAGGAGCTCAGAGCGTTGAAGAGTGCAGGGAAATCATTGAAATACTGGTCTGTCGGTGGGATTCCCAGGCGTTGAGGTGGAAGAATTGAGCGAATCCTTGCCCGGTGAGCGCAGAAGCCGTACCGGAGTTTTCGTCCCTGTCCTGATCGCGGTAGGCATGGTCCTGCTGGTCGGGGTCTCGATCATCGAGGGCGGTTCTGCGCCCGCGAGCGCACTCCCCGCTCCCCAGCAGTACACGAGCCCGACCACCAACAACACGACCAACTTCTGGTCCAGCCCGCTCGGGCTCGCCACCATCGGCGGTGTGGTCGCGGTCGTCCTGATCGCCCTCGTTCTGCTCCTGCTCATGCGCCGCCGCAAGGCCTCCTCGGCTCCCGCCGAAGGGAACGAAGGGGACGGCGACGAGGACGCTGAGGGCGGCGACGACGCGGCCGACAACGAGGGCTCGGAGGACGAAGAGCCCCCGGTGGCCCCGGACAGCTGAAGCTGGTCCTGCCCGCGGCTCGGCACGGCCCTCCCCCGCCCGGCTGCGGGGGCGGGCTCACGCGCCCCCGTGAGGGAGATCGCACGTAGATGGACGCGTAGGGCGCGTAGGGGGCCCGGGCGGTCCCCACCAGGTTGGCGGTCGTCCTCGCGCGTGGGGAGGCCAGGCCGTTTCACGACCTCCGCCGGCCCTTGATAGCCCCCGCTCCCCGTTCAGGGTCGGTCCTCGCCTTCCTGGTCGGGGCCAGAGCACACATGACGAACGCGAGCACCACAAAGTTCCTGGACGTCCCGGCAGGGAAGATCGCCTACGACGACCACGGGAAGGGCCAACCCCCCGTCGTCCTGATCCACGAGGCGATCGCCGACCGCCGCATGTGGGACCGGGAATTCTCGCGACTGTCGAAGACCCATCGCGTGGTGCGGTACGACATGCGGGGGTTCGGGGAGTCTCCTCCCACGACGGGTCCGTTCTCCGCGATCGACGACCTCAGCTCCGTCATCCTCCAGCTGGGGCTGGAACGGCCCGTGATCGTCGGGGCCAGCATGGGGGGGAGGGTCGCCCTGGACTTCCAGGTCGCCCATCCCGGAGTGGCCCGGGGGCTCCTGCTCGTCGCTCCGGGTTTCACGGGGATGGACTTTCCGATGTTCCCCCCGGGGGTGTTCGACGTGGACGAGAAGGCGTCCCGGGCCGCCAGCGACGCGTTCAAGGCCGGGAAGGTCGAGGAGGCCATCGACCATCTCGTGGGCCTGTGGGGAGCCGCCCAGAAGGGGAAGGACCTGGAGCGGTTCCGGGAGATGGCCAGGAAGAACGCCAACGAGATCTTCCTGGAGACCTCCAGCCAGCAGGAACGACCGGTCGAACCGAAGGCCGCGACCCGGCTGTCGACGCTGGACGTCCCGCTCCGGGTGCTCGTGGGCGACCGCGACAACCCCGCCATGCCGCACGTGGCGCGTTACCTGGCGGAGCACGTCCCTCGCGCCCGGTGGACGCTCGTCCCGGGGGCGGACCACATGCTCAACGTCTCCCAGCCGGGGGCCTTCGCGAAGGAACTGGACGACTTCCTCGCCGAGCTGTCGAAGTAGGTCGGGGCCTCGCCCCTCCACCGCCGCCGCCGCGTGCGCGGGAGCCCTCTTGGGCCCGGGTCCACGCCTACCCGTACATCGACATCGCCGGGGCAGGGCCGGTCCGCTCCTTCGAAGCGGCACGGTCGGCCGCGGAGCGCTGGATGGTCAGGAGCTGCTGCTCGATCCGCTCCGCCTCGGTGTAGAGCGGGCCGGGGTCGATGATGGTGCCCAGCAGGACGTGGTCGATGGTCTCGATGACCTTCGCCGCGGCGCGGGCGTCCGGGTAGTCGGGGTGGGCCTCGGCCAGGAACGTGAGCACGTCGAACCCCCGGCGGCGCCCCTCGTTGAGGAGCACGCCGGCGACCCCCGTCACCACCCCCTCCTGGAAGGAGGCGACGTTGGGTTCGATGTAGAGGTCCCGGGCGCGCCGGGAGGAGGCGACGCCGTAGACGCGGACCGTGGGTGGAGGGATCGCGGAGTGGGGCTCGTCCTCGGAGCGCTCGATGACCAGCCCCTCGGGGGAGACCAGCAGGGAGCAGCGCTGTTCCTGCGCCCAGTCGAGCACCGCGTGGGCGAGGTTGTTGACGACGTTCGCGGGGGGCTGGAACTCGCTGATGAACGCCACGACCTTCTGGGCCGGCGAGCCGGTCCGCCGGTCCGGGGGCTGCCCGGCGTAGATGCGTACCGGGTGCTGCGGCTCCCCGTCCCGGACGAGAGAGACGGTGGGGAAGGCCGGTGAGTCGACGATGCCGATCTGCTCCATCTTGAGCGCATCGATGAGGTAGTTGGCCACGATGGAGGAGACGAGCCCCACCGAGGGGAAGCCGTCGATGACCACCGCGTCGGTGAGGTCGGTCCGCTTCACCTCGTAGATCCGGACCTCGTCGGCGGCCATCGGAGGTGCGGGGGTGCGCCAGGAGGGCATCGGGTCCACCTCGGAGCCGGACTAGATCTTGTCCACGAGGGTGCCGAGCTCGCGCGACAGGAGGGAGGCGACGTCCCGCGCCAGGACCCCCTTGATGGAATCTGGCGCGGCCGCGAACCCCAGGCGGGCGGAGGCGGCGGTGACCCGGAGCAGGGCCGCGTACTCCATGGCCCTCGCCTCCAGGAGGTCGTGGACGGCCTCCTTGAGCTCCTTCGCGAGTTCCGGGTTCTCCTTGAGCTTGCGCTCGAGAAGGCGGCGGACCTCCTCCTTCACGAGGTCGCGCGTGGCCTCGGCCACGAGCTCCTCAGGGTGGAGGAGATCTCGTGAGCCCCGGAGGAGCAGGTCCACGGGATCGCCCCGGTTAGCGTCCTCTGCCACGATGGCCGGACCGGTCCGGGGTATAAGAGGCTCGGCCAGCACGAAGCCGCCCGACCCCCGACTAGGGACCCTGGGCGGGTCGGACCGCGGTCCCGAGGTGGGGCCGTCGCACCCCCGGTGGCTGCCGCTCCCGCGGGGGAACGGCGGTCGGTCCATGTTCGAGACCCGGGCGAACGGCAGCCTGGGCGGACCTTTTCGGGCCCCGAGCGGAATCCAGAGGGGGATGCCGGCTCTTGAGGGGGATGCCAGCGACCGCGAGGGGCGTTCCGAGGTCTGACGACATCACCCAGGCTGCGCGCAGGAGAGGGAGGCCCCTCGGAGGGGGAGTCCGGGGGGCGGTCAGCGTCTCGAGGGACCGGAGGGCCACGCGCGGGGCGGGCCCGTCCGGTGGTTCGGTGAGGAAAAGAAAAGCTCGGGGGAACCGAGAGCTCCCGCGCGTCACTTGCACCCTCCCTCTCGAGGAAGAGTTCCGTTTTCGTGGTACATCAACGGGGCGGCAGTACGGAGGGGGTCGGAGTGCCTCGCGTGCTAGACCATCACACGTGGGCGTGCGCATTCGTTCTGACGATGCCCCCAAGCCTGGCCAGGCGGCGAGCGGCTCCGTTCGCGGGGGACGACTTGCGGACCGGAGGCCGGCGATGGGGGGAGCTGCCCTCGACGGAAGGGAAAGTCCCTCGGGGTGCCGCAGAAGCCCCCTGCCGTTGTCCACCGATGATCGACCACGAAGCTGACCAGGAGGAGTTCGCCGAGCGCTGGGCCCATATCGTGCCGGCAGCAGCGGCGAGGCCTCCCTCGGTCCCGCTGTCCTAGAACTGGTCTCCCGCGTGCACGACCCATCTGGGGTCGTCGGTCCCCAGCTCGTGGGCGACATCCTTCGCGCCACCCTCGCGGCGCAGCGGGCGCGCCATGAGGACGTACCACCCGGCCGGGACGAAGAAGTAGCCTCGTCCTCGCAGCTCTTCTCCCTGGTCCCGCACGCTGGAGAGCGTGAAGGCGGCGACCGAGGCGCTCGGGGCCTTCTGCTCCACCGCTCCGATGAGGGCCTTCGCGGCGGAAGGGCGCGTCACGACCAGTTCCCGACAGATGGCACGGAACCTGTCGGCATCCACGCGGGCGAACCCGGTGACCCGCCCTCCCTCGCGCGCGACGAGGAAGTTGGTCTTCGGGTCGGTGTGGAAGATCCGGTGCTCGTCGACCAAGAGGTTGGGTGGACGCGGGGTGAACCCCCAGCGGCCGTGGGTCGCCTCGCCGTGCAGCCGGTCCAGGACCGGAAGGTCCGCGGGCGTCGCCGGTCGCACCTGGGGCGGCTTCGGCCGCGCGGGCGCCTGGACCCGCCGGCTGACGGCGAACGGGCTCTGGAAGACGTCGTGGTAGCCCAGCCGCTCGTAGATCCCGTGGGAGCCCCAGGAGCGGTTGGTCCAGAGCGTGATGTGGTCGAACCCTGCCCGCCTCTCGCGACGGTGGATCTCCTCGAGGATCCTCCGGGCGATGCCGCGCCCGCTCTCATCAGGGCGCGAGCCGACCATCGCCACCCCCGAGATGCGGTGGACCGTGCCGTCCGGGTACGTGTAGGGGAGCCGTACGCCGATCGCGTGACCGATGACCTGTTCCCGCTCGACCGCGAAGACCCCGACGTAGTCGGAAAGCGAGCCCTGCTTCCGCCAGGCCTCGATCGAGGTCTTGGGGAGGAACGACCCGAAAGCGGAGAGCTGGGTCGCGGCCCGGCTCGCTTCCCACTCCGGTTGGAGATCGTCGTAGGTGACGAGCCGCATGGGAGCCCCAGAGAGAGGGTCCGAGAAAAACCCTCTTGAGCATCCGGGGGGGCGCGAAAGGCCTCCCCACCCCGTAGGGGTTTCCTGGGGGCCTTCCAGTAAGCCTATTAGCCCCCCCGACTCGCCGCGGAGGACGGGGAGACGGGCTGGTAGATCAGTGGAAGATCGCTACCTTGGCAAGGTAGAGGCCGCGAGTTCAAACGGTGGGGAGGACCTCCCTCCCTCCTGAAAATCTCGCCCAGTCCACTCCCCCCAACCTGAGTAGCGGGCCCAGGCCATCTTTGGCCGCCTCCCCAGGGTCCGTCTTCATGCGGACCGAGGACGGAGAAAGGATCGGGGGACACCCAACCGTCTCCCCGCTTCGGGAGGGCCCCGGGTTCGGAGCCTCGGGGCTGACGGTGGGTCAGCGTGCCCACTTCCGTTCTGGACGCCACCAATATGTGTCGAATACGACTTTCGACAAATAGCGTCATCCTTTATTACCGACATCGCTCCGGTCGCCTCGTGCCTGTCGAGATCCGCGAGAAGATCGCCGGCGAGGTGGTCCTCTCCCCTCATCCGGGGAGGACGCTCCGGAAGTGGAGGGAGGACTTCGGCATCTCCCAGACGGAGCTCGCGCACCAGCTGGAGACCGTGCCCTCCGTGATCGCGGACTACGAGGCGGAAAGGCGGCAGAGCCCGGGAGCCGGGTTCATCCGGCGGTACGTCGACGGCCTGGTGGCCGTGGACAAAGCGCACGGGGGGCGGGTCATCCAGCGGATGGGCTTCCCTTCCCCCGCGGAGGGGATCATGGCGATGCGCGAGTTCTCGATCGCGGTCCCCCTCACCACGCTCGCCTCCCTGCTGGACGCGAAGCCCGCGAGCCACGTGGACCTCCACCGCGACCTGCACGGGTTCACGCTCCTGGACGCGCCCCGGGCGATCCTCTCGCTGGGGGCCCAGGAGTTCGTCCAGGTCTACGGCTGGACGACCCAGAGGGCCCTCCTCTTCTGCGGCGTGAAGTACGGCCGCTCCCCGATGGTCGCGATCCGCGCGCACCCGCTCAAACCCGCCGCCGTCATCTACTCCGCCCCCGGACGGATCGACCCGCTCGCGGTCCGCCTCTCGGAGGTGGAGAACATCCCGCTCCTCACCACGCCGTACGGACCGAAGGAGGTCCTGAAGCGGCTCGAGGAGATCTGAGCCGAGACGGTCCAACATCCCGAGGGAAGAGAAGAAAGGAGAGTGGTGAGCAACATGATGGAACAGAAGGTCGGAATCGTGAGCTACGGCGCATACGTCCCGCGCTACCGGATCACCCCGCAAGAGATCGGGCAGGTCTGGGGGACCGACGGGACGGCCATGGGCAAGGGGCTGAACGTCGTCCGCAAGAGCGTCCCCAGCCCGGACGAGGACACCATCACCATCTCCACCGAGGCGCTGCGCATCGCGCTGACCCGGGGGAAGATCAACCCCCACGACATCGGGGCGATCTACGTCGGGAGCGAGAGCCACCCGTACGCGGTCAAGCCTACGGCGACGGTCGTGGCCCAGGCCGTCGGCGCGACACCCTACCTCACCGCGGCGGACTTCGAGTTCGCCTGCAAGGCGGGAACGGCGGCGATCCAGACCTGCATGGGGATGGTCGCTTCCCGGATGATCACCTACGGCGTCGCCATCGGGGCCGACACGTCCCAGGGGGCCCCCGGGGACGCGCTCGAGTACTCCGCCAGCGCGGGAGGGGCCGCGCTCGTCATCGGGCGGGAGAACCTCATCGCGGAGATCAACGCCACGGAGAGCTTCACCACCGACACCCCGGACTTCTGGAGGAGGGAGGGCCAGCGTTACCCCAGCCACGGCGGGAGGTTCACGGGCGAGCCCGCCTACTTCCGTCACGTGGGGGAGTGCGGCCGCCGGATGATGGAGCGCGCGCAGACGGAGCCGAAGGACTACCAGCACGTCGTCTTCCACCAACCGAACGGGAAGTTCCCCCAGCGCATCGGGAAGTCCCTCGGGTTCTCGGAGGCCCAGATGAAGTACGGGCTCGTGACCCCCTGGATCGGGAACACCTACTCCGGGGCGGCGCTCATCGGGCTCGCCAACGTGCTCGACCACGCCAAGGGCGGGGACCGGGTGCTCGTGGTGGGGTACGGGAGCGGAGCCGGCTCCGACGCGTTCGACGTGACGGTGACGGACCGGATCGAGTCCTACGACCGGAACCACGGGCGGCAGGTCCAGGAGTTCCTGGACGGGGGCGTGCCGCTGAGCTACGCCATGTACGCGAAGTACCGTGGCAAGATCCACCTGGGAGGTTCCTGAACATGAGAGAGGTCGCCATCCTCGGCATCGGCCAGACGAAGTTCGGTGAGCTCTGGGACCGCTCGTTCCGCGAGATCGGGATCGAGGCGGGCTTCGCCGCCCTGCAGGAGGCGAAGCTCTCCTCGCAGGACATCAGCGCGCTCTACCTCGGGAACATGGCCTCCGGGAGCTTCATCGAGCAGGAGCACATCGCTCCGCTCATCCTCGACTACGCGGGGCTCGCCGGGCACCACCTGCCCGCCATCCGGGTCGAGGCCGGCGGGGCCAGCGGCGCCGTCGCCCTCCACCAGGCCTATCTCGCGGTCGCGAGCGGGGCGCACGACTTCGTCGTCGTTGGGGGAGCGGAGAAGATGACCGACGTCCCCGAAGACGTCCAGACGGACATCGCCAACGCCAGCGCCGACCAGGAGTGGGAGACGGTCTTCGGGGCCACGCTCCCTTCCCTGTGGGCCCTGGTCGCTCGGCGGCACATGCACGACCACGGGACCCGTCGCGAGGACTTCGCCCGGATCCCGGTGATGGCGCACGAGATGGGCTCGAAGAACCCGCTCGCGCACTTCCGGAACAAGATCACGCTCGACCAGGTCCTGGAAGGCTCGCCGGTCGCGGACCCTCTCGGGGTCATGGACTGCGCTCCGGCCTCGGACGGGGCGGCGGCCCTCGTCCTCGGGCCGCTCGAGGTCGCCCGGAAGTACACGGACACGCCGGTCCGGATCGCGGCGAGCCAGGTCGCCTGCGACACGCTCGCGCTCCAGCACCGCAAGGACGTGACCACCGTCGAGGCGACCGTCGTCGCCGCGAAGGCGGCCTTCCAGCGTGCGAAGAAGTCGCCGAAGGACGTCCAGGTCGCCGAGATCCACGACGCCTACTCCATCAGCGCGCTCATGGCCCTCGAGGACCTGGGGTTCTACGCCAAGGGTGCGGCGGCCAAGGGCCTCTCCGAGGGGGAGGTCGCGTTCGGGGGCAAGCTCGCCATCAACACCTCCGGCGGGCTCAAGGCCCAGGGGCAACCCTTCGGGGCCGTGGGCGTCGCGCAGGTCGCCGAGATCGTCCGCCAGCTGAGGGGCGAAGCGAAGGACCGGCAGGTGAGCGGGGCCAAGCTCGGCCTCACGCACAACCTGGGCGGGACCGGCGCCACCAGCGTGGTCCATCTACTCGAGAGGGCGAACTGAGGGGACCGAGGAAGCTCCAAGGATCCGAGGAAGGAGAGAGGTAGGAACATGACCGTCGCAAGGTTCTGGAGAGAGACGCCACGACGCTACAACCTGGGAGGGAACCGGTGCAGCGCCTGCACCACCGTCTACTTCCCGCCGAGGGCCGTCTGCCCCACCTGCCAGAAGCACCGGCAGTCGCTGGGGAAGATGGAACCCTTCACGCTCTCGGGCGATGGGGAGGTCTTCTCCTTCACGCTCGTCCACGAGGCGGCCGAAGGGTTCGAGATGCAGGTGCCCTACGTCCTGGCGCTGATCAAGACCACCGAGGGCCCCCTGCTCACCGGGCAGATCGTGGACATCTCCCATGAGGAGGTCCACATCGGGATGAGGGTCCGCGCCGCCTTCCGGAAGCTCCGGGAGGACGGACGTGCCGGGGTCATCCACTACGGCTACAAGTTCTCCCCCGCCAGGGAGAACGGCGGCCGGGAAGCGGTCGCCTCGCCCGTCTCTCAAGAGGCCCTCGCGCGGGCGGCCGCAAGGACCCAGGGGACCGCCCGGACGTGACCTCGCGCCCAGGGAGCCCCTCGGGCCACTCCGCCGATCCCGGCGGCCGGGGATCCGAGGGGAGGGAAGACGGCCCTTTCGGCGAGCCCACCGATGCGGGCTCCGGGCGATCGGACCCGGCCTTCGCCGGGTCCTGGGAGGGCAGCGAAGCCGGGAACGGCCCGACCTCCTACGCCCGCGGCTGGGGCGACGGGGTGCGCGACGCGCTGCACTTCGTCACGCGCCTGGTCGCCCGCGGTCACACTCCCTCCGAGATCCGGGTCTTCGTCGAGAGCCGGCTCGGCCACCTCGAGGAGGAGGTTCGCCTCAAGCGGAAGACCCTCCTCTCCTCACCCGCCGGGATCCCGGTGGAGAGCCTGGTCCGGGTGCAGCCTCGGGGGGCGACAGGCCCCTCCGCCTTCCCGCCCCCCATCCCGGGCTACAACTACCTCTTCTTGGAGGAGAGCCGGGTCGTCGCCCGCTCCTTCGTCCGAGAGCTGCTTCCCCGTGTCGGCCGCGCGCTCGCCATCACGAGGCTCCCGAGCGAGCTGCGCCGCATGGCGACGCTCGAGGACCTCGTGATCCTCCATCTGGGCGGAGAAGGGGCGGCAGAGGAGGGCGTGGAGTCGGCCGAGTCGTCCCCCACCCAGCTCACCGGGCGCGTGGACAACTTCCTCAACGCGACCACGCAGCCCGCGCTCGTCTACCTGGAGGCGGTGGAGTACCTCAACACGCAGAACTCCTTCGACCTGACCACGAAGTTCGTCTACTGGCTGCACAGCAAGGTGCAGCAGCACCACGGCCTCCTCGTGCTCTCCGTCGACCCCGGGGCGTTCAGCCGTTCGCAGGTGGCGACGCTGGAGCGCGACTTCAACCACGTCGTCCGGGCGACCTGAACCCGAGCCAGCGGCCCTCCGCGACCCGCACCGATCCCCGTACCGTGGCGGACCTGCGAGGGCTCGCTCCTGGTCGGGGAGGTCCCGCAGGACGGGCGGCTCCGCTCAGGGGATGTCGCGGGGGTCGCCGGCCATCCCCACCCGCTCGCCGCTCCTCAGGCCGTCGAGCGCAGCGACCTCCTGCGGCGAGAGGGTGAAGTCGAAGATCTGCGAGTTCTCCACGATCCGCTCGCGGTGCATCGACTTCGGGATCAGCACGAGGCCATGTTCCACCCCCCATCGGAGGAGGACCTGGGCCGGCGTCCGTCCGTGCGCGCGTGCGATGCCCGTGAGGGTGGGGTCGCCCAGGCGACGACCCCGGGTCAGCGGCGCCCACGCCTCGACCAGGATCCTGCTCCTCCGGCAGTGGTCGAGGAGCTCGGGGTCGTGCACGAACGGATGGTACTCGACCTGGTCCACGGCGGGGGTCAGGTCGGAGTGGGCGGAGAGCTCCTCCAGGTGGCGCACCGCGTAGTTCGAGACGCCCACGGACCTGCACACTCCTTCTCGGCGAAGCTTCTCGAGGGCTCTCCAGGAGTCGAGCCGGTCTTGAGGGCGCTCGGCCCGGGGCCAGTGGATGAGGTAGAGGTCGATGTACCCAAGTCCCAGGCGCGCGAGGCTCTTTCGGGCGGCCTCCTGGGCGCGGTCGAACCCGTGTTCCGTGAACCATAGCTTGGTGGTGACGAACACCTCCTCCCTGGGGATCCCGCTCTCCCGGACCGCGACGCCTACGTCCTCCTCGTTCCCGTACATGGCGGCCGTGTCGATGTGACGGTACCCCGCCTCGAGCGCCCACCTCACCGCCTGGCGCGTGCCCTCCCCCGCCGGCGCTTGGAAGACGCCCAGGCCGAGTTGGGGGATCTCCTGCCCTTGATTGAGCCGAAGTCGCGGAGCGACCGGCGACGCACGGGCCGTCATGGCGACGTGAGGCCCATGGGGGGGATGAAGGCGCGCGAGAGGCGGGGCGGAGCGGGGGGTGGCGCTCGACCGACGTCCTGGCAGGTGCCCCGAACGTGGAGTGACCCTCTCGCTTGCTCGCGTCGGGCCCGACCGGCCTCGGCGCGGCCTACGAGGGCGCGACGGTGCGAGCGCGCGAGCTGTCCATCGGAGCGCCCTTGACCCGCCCGCTCTTGGCGAGGCAACGACGGTAGATCTCCAGGAACTGGAGGGCCATGTGGGCGGTGGACCCTTCGGCGCGCACATGCTCCCGAGCCGCCCGGCCCAGTCCTTCGGCGAGCGCGGGGTCGCGCAGCAGCCGCTCGACCGCCACACGGATCACGGAGGGGGCCGTCGGGTCCACCACGAGGGCGTTCCGACCATCCACGACGAGCTGACGGGGGCCCCCGCGGTCGGTGACGACGCACGCGCAGCCGGAGGCCATCGCCTCCAGCGTGGAGACCGAGGAGGTGTCGGCGAGCGAGGGGAGGACGAAGACCCGGCTCTGGGCGAGCAGCGCAGGCTTCTCCTCATCCTTGACCGAGCCCACGGCCACGACCCGCCCTCGCAGCCGCTCGTCCTCCTGGATGCGGCGGTCGACGGCCGCTTCCTCCACTCCCGATCCCCCGACGACCCCCAGGAACGGGAGGTCTGCGGGAAGGTCCGCGAGGGCGCTCAGGAACCGGTGCACACCCTTGTCCGCGGTGAGCCGACCTAGGTAGGTCACGAGGGGTTTGCCCTTCGCGCCGAGACGGGCCGCCCAGTCGGGGGACCTCGCTTCCGGGCAGAAGCGCTCGGTGTCCACCCCGTTGGGCACGACGACGAGCTCGCCGGGGGGAGGCTTGGTGAACCGCGACTTCAGCGTGCTGAGAGCCTCGGGGGTGGGCGCCGTGGTGACGTCGCACCGGAAGTAGATCCCTTCGCTGTAGAACCCACCCAGCGGGAAGAAGATCCTCGTCCACAGGTCCTGGTGGAAGCTTGCCTGCATCCCACGGAAGTCGGTGTGGTACGTCCCGATCATGGGGATGTGGTGCCGGCGTGCGGCCAAGAGGCCGGTCGTGCCAAGGGCGAAGGGGGTGTGGACGTGGATCAGGTCCGTCTCGTGTGCGAGACGGCGCGAGAAGACCCTCAGGTACGGAAAGATGGCGAACCGGTAGAGGGCGTAGCGGGGCATCGGGACGGAGCGCAGCCGGACGACGCGCATCCCTCCGGGGCGCGTCTCCTCTCTCGACTGTCCCGGGCGACGCGTCGTGTAGAGCGTGACCTGGTGCCCCTGCCGCTGAAGCTCGCGGCCCAGGTCGTCCACGACGTAGCCTACGCCGTCATGGACCGGAAGGAAGGTCTCGCTGAAGAACGCGATCCTCACGTCTCTCCCCCCCACCCCTGCGGTCGGACCGGGACCAACCTCACCGCAAGAAAAGCCTCCGCCTGCCGTCGCAGGGGGGCCCGGACATGCCTTCTCCGACCCGCGCCCCTTTTTTAGCGCTGACCTCCCCTCCCTTCCACGGAGGTCTAGGGTTGTTGAAGGGCGGCTCGGGCGGCGCGCCACCGAAGGGCGGCCATGGGCCCCTCCCGCTCCAGGACTTCGAGGCCCTTTCCGCCTTCGCGCCCCGGGAAGCGCACGACGGGTACTCCCAGAAGAACTTCCGCAAGACCCTTTTCGACTACGCCCAGCGGCTCCCCCCCTTCATCGCCCGTGTCCGATGGACCTCGGACGGAAGGTCCGTACGGTCGCTGGCCCAGCTCCTATCGGAGAACACCCCTCCCGAGCGGGTGAGCGTCATCTTCTACGAGCCCAAACCCGACCCGCAGGTCTGGGAGTTCACGACCCCGACCGCCCTGGTCGACCTGGACTCGGCGGGGAGCGGTCGGGTCGTTAGCTTCCGCTACAACCCGCACGCGCTCTCGCCGTGGGACCCGCACGACCCGGGGACCGAGGAGCCTTGCGTGGTCCGGCTCTCTTTCCGGGAGAGCTACGTCCCGCGGTCGATCCACCAGGAGACGGAGACCAACGCGGGCCGCCCTCCGCCTCCTCCCCCCTTCGAGCTCTTCTCCATCGCGGACATGTCCCGCTTCGTCCACTCGACGGGCGTCGTCCCCTTCCGCGTGGCGCTCCATCTCTACACGAGCCGGACGCGTCTGCGGTACGAGCTCGACCTCCTCCACAACCTGCTGCTCGCCGACCCCCGGGCGGGGAGGTTCTCCACGGAGGACCGCGTGGAGCGCTCCTCGAGGATCTGCCACGGGCTGGACCGGTTCGTGGCCCGGGGCGCGCTGCCTCTGCTGCCCCGACGCGTGCTGGAGCTCCTCTTCGAATCCAAGGGCCTCTCCGTGCAGGACGTCTCCGTCGTGCTCTCCGTCTCCCAGGAGCTCGCCAAGGCCGCCCTCGAGAGCCTCGTGGGGCGACAGTTCGCGGCCTTCGACCAGAGGACGCAGATCTACACCCCCCTCCCCCAGGTGTTCCTCACCCGGGCCGAGGCCGAACGGGAGCAGCGCGACGAAGAGGAGCGACGCAAGCACGGACCCCGCGCCGAGGCGCTGCGCGCCTCCGTCCAGGAGCTCCTTGCCGAGGTCGAGTCGAAGGCCAGCTGCCCCTTGTGCGGGGGCCCTCTGACCCCGGGCTCTCCAGAGCTCCTGTGCGACGACTGTATGGCGGCCGTGGAAGAGGAGAGCGCCTCCCAGGAGGAGGGAGGCGCCGGCGACGGAACGTCACCTCCTCCGCCGGGAGACGACCCGTCCGGCGAGTGAGGGAGCATGCGTCGGCGAAGGACGGACGTCAGGGGCCGCTTGACCTCGACCTCGGCCGCGAAGGCGACCCCCACCGAGAACCGGACCGGACCGCTCTCCCGGGCCGTCGCCCGGCAGTGGGTCGCGGCCTGGGACCGCCAGCAGGCCCTCTACATCCCCGAACGCGAGCGGCGGTTCTCCGTGATGTTCGACGCGATCGAGTCCTACCTGCCCCCGAGCTTCGTGGCCCTGGACGTCGGGTGCGGCCCCGGCTCGCTATCGCAGCGGCTGCTCGCCCGCTTCCCTCAGGCCCGGGTGGTCGCCCTCGACCTGGACCCCGTGCTGATGCAGCTCGGCCGCCGTGCCCAGTTGGTCGACCCTGCGCGCACGCGCTGGGTCGAGACCGACCTGAGGGACCCCAACTGGACCCGGGCGCTTCCCGAGGAGCGCTTCGACGCCATCCTCTCCACCACCGCCCTCCACTGGCTCTCGCCGACGGACCTCGCCCGCACCTACCGCATCCTCCACGACCTGCTCCGTCCGAGGGGGCTCTTCCTGAACGGGGACTCGTACCCGTACGGCAAGGGCCGTCCGATCTTCCGGCACATCGCCTACGCGACGGCGCAAAGGTGGCAGTACCAGAGGGTCCGCGAGGGGGACATGGACTGGGGCGCCTGGTGGGCGAAGCTCGAGCAGCGAGAGGACCTCCGCGCGCTCTTCGAGCTGCGGCGCAGGCGATTCCCGAAGGGCGAGCATCACGAGACCACCGCGACCGTGGACGAACAGGAGTCGATGCTGCGGGCCGCCGGCTTCCTCGAGCCGACCATCGTGTGGCGAGACTTCTCCAACGGTGTGATGATGGCGGTCCGCGGCGACGGGCGGGGAACCCGCTCGAAGCGACGAGCCGGGCCCCCGAAGTAGGGTACCCCTGAGGGCCCGGAGCGACGCCGGTCCGCTCAGCGCTTCGGGGTCAGGTCGGAGACGATCTGCTGGTACTGTTCCCGGGAGATCTCTCCCCTCGCGTAACGCAGTCGGGCCACGCCCAGCGGGTCGGCCGGAGCTCCCGTCCAGGAGCTCTCTTCCGGCCGACGAAGGAAGGAGAGGGCCAGGGCGAGGAGGAGGAGGAAGATCGTGAACATGACGACGGCACCCACGACACCCATCCAACCCCAGCTCCCCCCCCAGGAGCCGCCCATCATCCAGCCCCCGGAATAGGGCCCGCCAAAGAACGCGGCCATCACCGCCATCGCGAGGCCCGCCACAAGGAGCGCACCCACGACCAGCGCCAGGAGATAGCGGTCCGAGAAGACGTGGACCCCGGGGGCGGCGTTCGCGGAGGTGGTCATGAGCTCTCGTGGGGTCAAGGCACGGTGGCGCGTTTGACCCCTGGGTCAAGCTCGGTTGACGGCGCTCGGACCTCGCCCCCGCAGGAGAAGGAGCACGCTCTCGAGCGGACGCCCCCCCCTCCCTCGGGAAAGAGGTCGGCAAGCTCGTGTTCCGTAGCTCGTAGGGTGCTGGTGGCCGGGCGGAGAGGCCATCTGTCGCGAGGAGCCCAACCCCGGGCGCGTGGTCCCCGAGCGCGGAGCCTATGCGCCCGAGGGCGGGAAGGAGGCGGGCCTGTGGGGATTCGAACCCCAGTTCCCCGGCTTAGAAGGCCGGTGCATCGTCCGGGCTATGCTACAGGCCCCGAGGGACGAGCACGGGCCGGGAGGAAGAACGTTTCGAGGCGCGGCGGAGGACGGCACCGGGGGAGGGTCGGACCTTTCCTCCCCCCTGACGGGGGACGTGCGGAAAGTTCGGCGATGAAGCTCCCCTCTTTGGTTTGCACCTTCCCGGATCGCCCGGGGCCCCTCCTTCGAACGCGCGATCCCCGAGGTGAGAGTTCGAGAACGGCCCCTACGCTCCGCAGCGGCCAGCGCCTGCCCCGCGCCTCCATCCTCGTTCGGAGCTCACGCCCGCGAGCGTGAGACCGGGCCGCTGGGGATCGCAGAGGCGACGAGGTGCGCCAGTCGCAGCGGCTCGGGATAGGAGCCGCGAAGGATGCTCCGACGGACCAGCTGGGTCGCCTCCTTCGGGGAGAGGCCGACCGCGGCGACCCAGAGCGGCTGAGGGCGGAGTTCGACCGTGAAGAGCGGATGCGCGTGGAGCATCCGCAGGAGCTCCGGCCGATCGGGGAGATATTTCTGAAGCGCCCGCTCCATGGCCCCGTAGTCGGGGGCCCGGCGCGTCACGGTCACCACGGGCAGACCGCTTTCCTCGTGGAGGCGGCTCAGGTCGACCATGTTGAACCCTCCGAGGGTGATCCCCCCGAGGAGGATGGCCCGGGTCGCTTCGCGGTGCGGTGAGGAGGCGACCATCCGTAGCAGCACGTCGGTCGCGTCCGGCCCATCGACCTGGACCTCGCCCCGAAGGACCCCTTCGATGTAGGCGGGAAGGACCACCACCAGCCCCACGACGGCGGTCCGCTCCTGCTCGAAGTCGAAGGGCGCATCGTCGAACGCGAAGACCCGCGGGTGCGGTTTCGCGGCCGGAGAGTGGGAACGAGTGCGCCCGGGCCGAGCAGGGTGGAGGGAGGTCCTTGAGGGTCGGAGGCTCGGCGTCAACGGTTATCTCCCCTCTCGGTTCTTGAGAACAGTGACCGGGACCCCGCGAAAGGAGACGCCTCCTCCTCCCCCCGAAGCTCCTGCGCTATCTTCCTGGCCTCCGCCCCCTCCGCCGCCTCCACCACCGCCCCCTCTACCTCCCCTTCCATCTGACGGGTCCACGGCGCAGGGAGCGGCCCCGGGCCCTGTGGGACCGGCCCCCCCGCCTCCCGTTCCGCTCCCTCTATCGCATTCCCCCTACATGCCCGTCGCGGCGGCCTCCGTCCCCGCGAAGTGCCTGCGCTGCGGGACACCCTTCTGGGCGGTCCACGCGGGCGGCCGCTCCGAACTTGGCTGGGCCTTCTGCCCCCGATGTGGGCAGCCCACGCCCAGCCTGCCACCGCGGACGGAGCCCCCGCTCTTCACCTGGGAGATCTACCGTCGCTTCTACCCCGAGCCGACCTGGCCGCGAAGCCCCACGCCGAGGGTCCGGACCGTCCTGGTCGTCTTCTGCCTCATCGCGGGCCTTGCGCTGTTGGGGGTGGGGGGCGCCTTCGGGTACTTCGGCGCGGTCGGTCTCTCCCCCCATCAACGGACGGTCGCGGGCCAGGTGCTCGAGCAGAACGGGAGCACGACCTCCCCAGCGTCGGGCGCGTTGATCACGCTGAGCAACGCCTCGAACGGAGCCATCGTCACGGTGGCGACCGACACGCAGGGAGACTTCTCCTTCTCCGGAGTGCCCGCAGGGGAGCACCAGGTCCGCGTGCAGATGTCCGGCTTCCGCCTCTCGCAGATGGAGATCTTCCTGGCCCCTCTCTTCGCAGCCCCGCCCAACGCGAGCTCGCTCTCGCTCTTCCTCCTCCCGGGGAACCTGACCCAGGTGTACGACCAGGCGCTCGCACCCTACCCGGACGTCGAGACCTACGTCTCCTTCCTCTTCTCCGCCTCCACGATCGAAGTGCTTGGCGGTTGCCTCGCGCTCTGGGGGGCCTTCGCCATCCGAGATGGCCGCAGTCCCGCCCGCGGTGTCGTGGGGGCCTCGGCCGGGTTGCTCGCCCCCTTCCTGGCCGCGGTCTCGGGCTTCGACGTGCTCTTCCTGCAGGTCGCCCCGCTCACCGTGGTCCTCGCCGGGATCACCGCGATCCTCGCGGGAGCTGCGCTGGTGCTTCTCTTGTCGACGCAGAGGCCGCTGGACGGCGTGCCCATCGCCCCCACACCGCCCCCGGGCTGAGGGTCCTCCCCGCTTGGCCCCGGAGCCCTACGGGGTGCCCGAAGAGGGACGGACGGGACGGCTCTCCGCTATCCCTTGCGCGGGGCGGACCTCGGAGTCGGGAGCACGTCCAGGCCCCCCGCCCTCTCGCTGGGCGAGAGCGGTCGGCGCATCCGATACCCGCCCTCGAGAGTGTGCCAGAAGCGGATCCCGTCCTCCCCGCTCTTCCAGCAGAGCAGGATGATCTCTCCCTTCCTCAGGGCGTAGAAGTCGACGAGGCCCGTGGAGAGGTCCTTCACCTCGATGCCCCGCTTCCTCCACCCCTCGAGCTCGGTCTCGACCTCGGCCTGGAGGGAACCGGCCTGGGACTCCAGGTCCTTCTTCCGCGCGGCGTCGGGGTGGTCCGAGGCGCCGAACTCCTCTCCCCAGAGCTTCGAGAGCCGGTCGAGTTCTTCCGTCACCTCGAGCAGCCGCGCGACCTTGACCCGGAGCCCGCGGAACTTGGGGGCGAGGTGGAAGAGCTCCTCCTCGGCCTCGGGGACCTGCCAGAAGCGTGGAGGGGCCGTCCCTTCCCCAGGCCCCCGACCCGCCCGTGCCTCATGACCGGACATCGGAGGAGAGGTATCCATCCCTCCCCTATGTCGCTTTCACCAAGGGGGTGACCCTCGAGCCGAAGGAGAGGTCTCGCAGGGTCGGATGCTCACCGCTAATGCGCATGCATAAAACGTCGTGCCGTGAGCGCGTGAAGACCAACGGACGCTTTCGCTCCACGGTCCTCGGGCTGTGACCCACCTGGCGGGTCCCCGACCTCAGAGGGAGATCCGCTCGACCGCCCAGCCCATCTTCCGGAGATGGGCGACGACCTCGTCCGCGTGGGCCCGGTCGCGGACCTCGAGCTCGACCTCGACCGCGGCCTGCCCGGGGGTGAGCGTAGGGGACTCGCGGTCGTGCCGGACGTTGTGGACGTTCGCCTTCGCCACCGCCGCTTCGCTCAGGAAGCGGGCGAGGGCTCCAGGGCGGTCCTGGAGCGGGGTCCGAAGGTGGACGACCCTCCCCTCGCTGGAGAGCCCGCTCCACACGATGCGGTCCAGCAGAAAGGGGTCGAGGTTCCCGCCGCTCACGACGGCGACGGTGTCACCCCTGGCGAGCTCCGGGTGGGCGAGGAGGGCGGCGACGGGGGCGGCCCCGGCGCCCTCGGCCATGATGTGCGCCTTCTCTAGAAGGAAGAACACCGCGCGTGCGAGCTCTCGCTCGTCAACCTCGACGGCCTGGTCGACCAGCTCGCGCAGGATCTCGAAGTTGAGCTGGCCGACGTGCCGGGTGGCGAGGCCGTCGGCGAAGGTCTCGGGGGGGCCGTGCTCCACGATCTTGCCGGCCGCGAGCGAGGCCTTGAGGCTCCCGGAGCCCTTCGGTTGGACGGCGATCACGCGGACCTCCGGGTGGAGGTTCTTGAGCGCGATCGCGACCCCTGCGGCGAGACCCCCTCCGCCCACGCCCACGAGGAGGGTCCGTACGGAGGGGAGGTCCTCCAGGACCTCCAGGCCCACCGTACCCTGCCCCGCGATCACGAGGGGGTCGTCATACGGGTGGACGAAGGCGAGCCGCTCCTTCTCCGCTCGGCGGCGAGCTTCCTCGTACGCCTCCTGGTAGTCCGCGCCCGCGAGCACCACCTTCGCCCCGAGCGCTTCCGTCGCGACGACCTTCGTCGGGGAGGCGTTGGACGGCATCACGATCGTCGCGGGGATCCCGTGGGCCCGGGCCGCGTAGGCCACGCCCTGGGCATGGTTCCCGGCGCTCGCGGCGATCACTCCGCGAGAGGCCTCCTCCTTGGTCAGGTGCGCCACCTTGTTCGAGGCCCCCCGGAGCTTGAACGAACCGGTGAGCTGGAGGTTCTCTAGTTTGAGGAACACTCGGCTCCCCTCAGGTCCGAGCCCCGGGGGAGCCTCGACCATGGGCGTCCTGCGGACGATCCTTCCCAGGTGCTCCCGGGCCTCCCGGATGTCGTCGATCGTCACCGGGAACGACTTCGCCTCGGGGGCGCGGGTCGTCGGCGAGGAAGGTCCCTTCCCCGCGCCTCGGCTCGCCACGGGCGGACCGACGTGAGACCACGATATACGACTTTGCGAGCGGCCGAAATGGGCGCGGCGGCTCCGGCGACCGTTCCACGACCTCCCGTGGCACCTTAAACCCCCGAGATAGGCCTCGGTAGTGGGAGAGAACGACAATGCTCGCACTGGCCGATGTCGCGCTGACCGTATCGAACGCCGAAAGGTCGTCCAAGTGGTGGAAGGAGAAGTTAGGGTTCGCGATCCATCACGTCGGCGGGAACGCCCATGCGATCATGGTGGCCCCTCCTGGAGACAAGTTCGTCCTCCACCTGTGTGAGGGGTTCGGCGCCCTCGAACCGGGCAACACGGGGATCGCCTTCATGACGGACGAGATCGACGCGCTCGTCGCGAGGCTGCAAGCGGAGGGGGTGAGGTTCACGGAACCCATCCAGAGGACGCCCTGGGGTGCCTCGACGAAGTTCGAGGACCTGGACGGGAACGTCTTCTCCTTGATGGGGGCACCGACCGCCTTCGTGCGGGGTGAGGCCGAGCGGAAGGCTCCCGACGGAGCCCCTCGGAGCTCGTAGGACCCTCCGGAGCCCCCGTGCGCGAAGGGCGCACCACCCTCCAACCCCGCTCGGGCAGGAGATCTCGCCGCCCCGCCCAGGGTCACGCGGGAACGCTCCCCATCGGGTGGAGCCCCTGGGATCCGTCCGACCGAGATGGAACACCGTTCGCCCCGAACGCGCGCGTTCGGAGAGCCCGGCCATTCCTCCGCTCCGCCCGAGGCCGGGGATTTCGGTCCCCCGCTTTTATATAGGTCACCATGTTCGACCGCGTTCACCCCCACCGAGAGGTATCGACGGAACATGGGTCGCAGGCACAAGCCCCGAAGGGGCTCGCTCGGCTTCTGGCCGCGTAAGCGGGCGATCAGCCCGGTCCCTCGCCTCAAGACGTGGCCCCGCGGTCCCGCCAAGCCCCACCTGGAGGACTTCGCCGGCTACAAGGTCGGGATGACCCACGCCTTCGTTGTCGATTACAGGAAGCGCTCGACCACCGCCGGGCAGGAAGTCGCCATCCCGGTCACGGTCGTCGAGACCCCCCCGATCAAGGTCGCAGCCGCGCGCCTCTACCGCGGCGGCCCGAACGGCTGGCGCATCTCCGGCGAGCTCTGGGCCCCGGAGCTGGACGAGCGGCTCGCGCGCCGACGCACCCTCCCCAACGACGCTCCGTCCTCCGAGAAGCGCGAGGCCTTCGCGAAGGCCCCTGGCCAGGAGGTCCGTGTCCTTGTCCATACCCAGCCCCACCTCGTGACCGGGATCCCGAGCAAGACGCCCGACCTCTTCGAGGTCCGCGTCTCGGGCGAGAACTTCGAGGAGCGGAAGAAGTGGGCGATCGAGCAGCTGGGGAAGGAGGTCGACTTCCCCTCCTTCGCCAAGGCCGGCGACATGGTCGACGTCATCGCCGTGACCCGGGGCCGGGGGTTCCAGGGACACATCAAGAGGTTCCACGTCAAGCTCCAGCCCCGCAAGAACTCCAAGCACCGGCGCATGATCGGAACGCTCGGTCCCCACAACCCGAGCTTCGTCACCTACCGCATCCCCCAGGCGGGTCAGATGGGGTACCACCGACGCACCGAGTACAACAAGCGGATCCTGAAGGTCGTCGGCGACAGCAAGAGCGACCCGATCAAGATCTCCGGCGGCTTCCTCCGCTACGGGGAGGTCCGCAACGGGTACACCGTGCTCCACGGTTCCCTCCCAGGCCCCTCCAAGCGTGTCGTGCGCATGCGGCTGCCGATCCGCTTCCGCGGACTGGTACCGGAGAAGGTCGAGCTCCGCTACATCTCCTCGGCGAGCAAGCAGGGGTCCTGAGCCGATGTCGACGCCATCCCCTACCCCTCCGGTCAAGAAGGTCGCCGCCCCGGTCGTCCGTTCCCCGTCCTCGACGGGAGCGACATCGGCCAGCGCCCCGGCCCACGTTCACCGCGCCCCCGTGCTCTCCCTGGCGGGCAAGGCGGGGGAACAGCTGGCCCTCCCGGTGGTCTTCTCCTCCCCCGTACGGGCGGACCTCGTGCTCCGAGCCGTCCGCTCGGCCCAGGCCAACCGCAGGCAGCCCTACGGACCGAGCCGGAAGGCGGGCATGCGGCACAGCGTCGAGTGGTCGGGCAAGGGTCACGGGGTCGCACGCACGCCCCGACTCATGAGCGGCAGCCGCGGTGCCCAGTCCCCCAACACTGTGGGCGGCCGCCCGGCCCACCCTCCGCGCCCGGACGCGATCTGGGAGCGGAAGATGAACGTCAAGGAGCGCCGCCGCGCGCTCGCCGCCGCCCTCGCCGCCACGCGCGAGGCGCGCTACGTCCTGGAGAGGGGACACGAGCTCCCCACGCACGCCCATCTCCCCTTCATCTTCGAGAACGCCCTCGAGGACATCGAGAGCGCCGCCCGCGCCCGCGAGGTCCTGGAGGCGAGCGGCCTGTGGGCTGACGTGGAGCGCGCCCGGTCGGGGATCCATACCCGCGCCGGGAAGGGCAAGCTCCGCGGACGCGTTCGGCGCCACCCCCGCAGCTTCCTGCTCGTCGTGAGCGCCCCCGGGAAGGCCCGCGGCTTCCGCAACTTCCCCGGCGTGGACGTGATCCCGCTCGACTCGCTCGGGACCGAGCACCTGGCCCCTGGCGGGGTCCCTGGCCGCCTCACCCTCTTCACGCCCATCGCCCTGGAGAAGCTCCAGACCCGCCTCGCCGGGGCCCAGGCCCCGTCCCTGCCCGCGAGCCCCTCCGTTCCCGCTGCCGCTTCCACCTCCACCGCCCCGAAGGGAGGCCGTCCATGAGCACGGGAGAGAAGCCGCGTGTCCTGCTGCACGCCTACGTGACCGAGAAGGCCATGGACGAGATGGAGCGGCAGAACAAGCTCGAGTTCGTGGTCGACCGCCGCGCGACCCGCGCCGACGTCAAGAAGGCCATCGAGGAGCTCTACAAGGCGAAGGTCGCCAAGGTCACCATCAAGATCGGGCGCCCCGGGAAGGTCGCCACGGTCCGCTTCACGAAGGACTACTCGTCCGAGGACATCGGGTCCCGGGCAGGGGTGTTCTGATGGGAAAGCGCATCATCTCCCGGCGCCGCGGCGCAGGGACCTTCACCTACCGCTCGCCCAGCCACCGGCATCACGGCCCGGTCCGCCTGCCCGACATCTCCCTCCGCGTGGAGGGGACGGTCACCGCGCTCGTGCACGCGCCCGGGCGGTCCTCCCCCGTCGCCGAGGTGCGGGCGGACGACGGGAAGGTCTTCCGGTTGGTCGCGCCCGCCGGCGCCGCCACGGGCGACCGAGTCGCTCTCGGAGCGGGTCCGCTCGCGCGCGGGTCGGTGCTCCCCCTGGGGCAGATCCCGGACGGGACGCTCGTCTCCAACATCGAGATCCAGCCCAACGACGGAGGGAAGATGATGCGCGCCGCGGGCACCAGCGCCCTCATCGTCGCGCACGAGGCCAGCACCGTCACACTGCAGCTCCCGAGCGGGGCGTTCAAGCGCGTCCACATCAACTGCCGCGCCCAGATCGGCCCGGTGGCCGGGGGCGGACGCGGAGACCGGCCGTTCACAAAGGCCGGTAAGAAGGTCTTGGCCTACCAGTCCCTCGCGAAGGCCCCGTTCAAGGTGCGTGGCGTCGCGATGAACCCCGTGAACCACCCGTTCGGAGGGGGTGCCCACCAGCACGTCGGGCGTCCCTCGACGGTCTCCTCCGGTACCTGGCCGGGGGCGAAGGTGGGCCGGTTCGGCCCACGGCGCAAGCGCGCGAAGCGGCCGGGTGGACAGTAGGCTCTGGATCGAGGAAGGGAGGGAACGATGGCGAAGAGGACGAAGAAGAAGGGGTTGGAGCTCCGCAAGAAGCGCGAGTACAGCCTGCGCGGCAAGTCCCTGGAGGAGCTGAAGGCCCTTCCGCTCCCCGAGCTGGCGAAGCTTCTCCCTTCCCGCATCCGACGTACCCTGAAGCGCGGGTTCAACGCGGACCAGCAGATCCTGGTCGACAAGCTCTCCCTCCCTCCCGGCCCGAAGCCGGTGAGGACCCACTGCCGCGACGTGATCGTGCTGCCGAACTTTGTCGGCCAGAGGGTCGCGATCTTCTCCGGGAAGGAGTTCAAAGAGGTCGAGATCCGCGCCGAGATGATCGGCCACTACATCGGAGAGTTCTGCCTCACGCGCCGCTTCGAGAAGCACTCCGGTCCCGGCGTCGGGGCCACGCGCAGCTCGAAGTTCATGCCGTTGAAGTGAGTCGGGACGGTAGGACAGCGGAGGATCGGAAAGATGCGCGGATACACCTACAACCCTCCCCGAGGGAAGGTCGTCGCCCGGGCCCGCGGGGCCGAGCTCCACATCTCCCCGAAGAAGACCTACGAGGTCATGAACGCCATCCGGGGCCGGTCCCTGGATGACGCCAGGACCTTCCTGGAGGACGTGAAGGTGCTGAAGCGCGCGGTCCCGTTCCGGCGCTACAACCAGGAGACCGCGCACCACAAGCAGACCGGGCCGGGGCGGTTCCCCGTGAAGGTCGCGAAGGAGGTCCTGCGGGTCCTGGCCAACGCGGAAGCGAACGCGGAGTACGAGGGGATGGACACCGACAACCTCGTGATCACGGTGGCCGCCTGCTCCCGCGGGAGGATCCTGAAGAGCTTCATGCCCCGCGCCCACGGTCGCTCCACCGACTGGAACGAGCAGACCACGAACGTCGAGATCGTGCTCACCGAGCAGGACTAGGAACCGGAGGAAGGAACCCCATGGCCAACGAGAGAAAGTTCATCCAGGAGGGGGTCCGCCGGGTCCTTCTCAAGGACTACCTGGTCCACGAGTCCGAGCGCGCCGGTTTCGGAGGCCTCGACATCGCGCGAACCCCGATGGGCACGCGCATCACGCTCATCTGCGAACGCCCCGGGATCATCATCGGCCGTCGCGGGGAGTTCATCAACCGTCTCACCCAGACCCTGGCGGAGCAGTTCCACGTCGACAACCCGAAGATCGAGGTCGTCGAGGAACGGCAGCCCAACCTGAACGCTCAGCTGATGGCCGAGAAGCTCGCGGCGACGCTCGAGCGCGGCTGGCACTTCCGCCGGGCCGGTCACTCGACCGTGCGCCGGATCATGGAGAGCAACGCGCGCGGCTGCCAGGTGATCCTCTCCGGCAAGCTCACCGGCGAGCGGCACCGCACCGAGCGGTTCAAGGCCGGGATGATCAAGTACTGCGGCCAGGCCTCGCTCTACGACATGGACAAGGGGTTCGCCCAGGCGAAGCTCAAGCCCGGTGTCATCGGCGTGAACGTCTGGATCATGCACCCCAACGCCCGGATGCCCGACGAGATCCAGGTTCGTGGTGCGGCGGCCCCCGCCGGCAGCGCCACCGCGGCCGCTCTCGCGGCCGGGACCAACGCGCCGACGCCCTCCGCGCCGGTCGCAGCGGATGCGGCCGTCGCGCCGGCCGCGGTCGATGTCGCCCCTCCCGCCGAGAAGGGGGCCCAGTGACGCTCCTTCGGATGCGCGAGCTCCGTCAGCTCCCCGACGAGGACCTGGACCGTAAGATCCAGGAGATCGAGGGGGACCTGCTCCGGGAGCGCGGCGTCGCCGCGATGGGCGGTGCGCCCGCCTCGCCCGGTCACCTGCGCGCGCTTCGCACCGACCTCGCCCGTGCTCTCACGGTGAAGTCCGAGCGCCGCATCGCCGCGGCGACGGGGGTCCCCGCCGGGGCCCTTGACGGCGGCGCCGCACCCTCGTCCGCGTAGTCGAGTCTGTTCCTGAGGTGTCGATCATGTCGAACGGGGTTGTTCACGGTAGCGCGGTCGCCGGTCGCGCGAGCTTCCCCGCGTTCGCGGACCTTCCTTCCTCCCGTCCTGCGCCCGTGCCCGCGAGCGCGCTCGACCTGATGGGCGAGCTCATCGGTGCGCGGCTCACGGTGCTCTCCGCTCCCGGCTGGCACGGCCTGCCCTGGGAGGGCGCGGTCGTCGACGAGACGAAGAACACCTTCCACGTCGTGCCCCTCTCCGGCGGACACGAGCGGGTCCTCTCGAAGACCGCTCTCGAGGGGGTCCTGTCCTGGGAAGGCAAGGCGATACGCTTTAAAGGGGACGAGCTACGGCACCGCCCCGAAGATCGGATCAAGCGACTGGCTCCCAAGGGCCGGTCGCGGAGACTATGACGGGTCCAACCCCACGAACACCGCGAACGCCCTCGCCCCGCACGGCGAGCGGAGGCGCGAGCAAGAAGTCCGCGTCCACCACGTCGCCGAAGACGGAGATCGCGGCCGCCTCGCCGCGGAAGACCAACGCTCCCGCGGCCCGGGACATCGGGCTTGACGTGCGGCTGCCGAAGACCTCCTGCCACGACCCGAACTGTCCGTTCCACGGCCATCTGAAGGTGCGGGGCCAGGTCATGGAAGGCATCGTGGTCTCCGACCACATGCAGGGCACCGTGGTCGTCTCGCGCACCGTGCTCCACTACATCCCCAAGTTCGAGCGGTACGAGAAGCGGCGCAGCCGCTACCTCGTCCACTCGCCCCCCTGCCTCGGCATCAAGACGGGCCGCCGCGTCCGCATCGCCGAGACGCGTCCGGTCGCGAAGAACGTGAGCTTCGTCGTCGTCGCCGACCTCGGCGATGCGCGGATGGGCGTGAAGGGCGAAGAGGCGGCTCAGAGCGCCCGCAACGCTCCCGGCGCGCGCGTCCCGGGCCCCGTCACCGGCGGAGAGCACGACGCGAAGACCGCCCAGGAAAAGCTCGAGGCCGCGACGGCCAAGGGGGTCCAATGAAGGGCCTCGCCGGCGCCCGCACCCGCGCGCTCCCGAAGGGGGCCCGCCTGGACTGCGTGGACAACACCGGGGCCAAGGTCGTCGAGATCATCGCCGTGCGCAACTGGCACGGTCACCACCGCCGATACCCGAGGGCCGCCATCGGCGACCTCGTGATCGTCTCCGTCAAGAAGGGCCCGCCCGACCTGCGGCGGAAGGTCATGCACGCCATCATCGTCCGCCAGAAGGCGGCCATCCACCGCGCCGACGGGACGCGGCTCATGTTCGAGGACAACGCCGCGGTGATCACCACTGAGACCGGCGAGACGAAGGGCTCGCAGATCAAGGGCCCCGTGGCCAAAGAGGCGGCAGAACGCTGGCCGAGGATCGCCGCCGCGGCCTCGATGATCGTTTGAGCTCACAGAGGAGGCGAGGAAGTTCGATGCAGCCGACCATCCGAGGCACGACGTCTCACCACCCGCGGGCCCAACGGAAAGCGCTCTACCACGCCCCGCACCACGTTCGAAGGAAGCGCATGGCGCTCCCGCTCTCGCGCGAGCTGCGCACGCGCTACGGACGCCGACGCATCACGGTGAGGAAGGGCGACACGGTCCGGGTCCTGGCGGGGAACTACCTCGGCCGGGAGGAGCGCGTCGCCAAGGTGGACTACCGAAAGTACGCGGTGGTCCTCGACAACGTCACGCTGCAGAAGGCGGACAAGAAGCTGAAGCAGCTTCCTCTGTCACTCGGCCACCTCATGATCACGAAGCTCAACATGGCCGATCCCTGGCGCCGGCGCGTGCTGAAGGCCCCCGAGGAGGCCGCCGAAGAGGAGGCCGAGATCGAGGCCGGAGAGAAGGATGCGACCGATGCGGCCGGGGAGGAGAAGGGCGAAAGCTCTACATCCTCGAAGGGGAGCGGCAAGACCCCCTCGGACGCCGCTGAGGACGATGGGGAGGACTGAACAATGCCGTTCCGATTGAAGAGACGCGCGGCCCCGCGAACGTGGCCGATCCCCCGGAAGGGGCTCAAGTGGGTCCAGAGGCCCGCCCCCGGTCCTCACGGCCAGGAGGAATCCATCCCGGTCGTCATGGTGCTCCGCGACCTGCTCCACCTCGCCAACTCCGCGCGCGAGGCCCAGGTGCTCCTGCGCGAGGGTCACGTGCAGATCGACGGGAAGGTCGTGAAGGACAAGGCCCGCGGTGTCGGGCTCATGGACGTGGTCTCCATCGCAGCGCCGGTCGGGAAGGACTACCGGGTGCTGAAGGACCGGCACGGGCGCCTGACGCTCGTCCCCATCCCCGCCGCCGAGGCGAAGATGAAGCTCGGACGCGTCCGCTTCAAGCACACCGTCGCCGGCGGGAAGATCGCGCTCACGCTCCACGACGGCCGCAACATCCTCGTCGCCGCACCCACCGAGGTGAAGGTGGGGGACACGCTGCGTGTGGAGGTCCCCGCGCAGAAGGTCCTCCAGAGGATCGCGCTCACCGGCGGGGCGCTCGCCTACATCTCCGGCGGCAGCCACGTGGGCGAGCTTGCCCGGGTGGAGAAGGTGGAGGTCATCCCCTCCTCCCAGCCGAACCGCGTGCACTTCAAGGAAGGGTTCGTCACGGTGAAGGACTACGTTTTCATCGTGGGCACGGACACCCCGCTCGTCCAGCTGCCGGGAGGTCTTAGCCAGTGAGCGCCCCATCCCCCACCGCCCCATCCCCGGCTTCTCCCGCCCCCGCCGCCCCCCGGGCTTCCGCGGGCAAGCATGAGGGGAACCCGATGAGGGCCCTCCGCGTGCAGAAGATCGTCGTGAACATCGGGGTCGGAGAGGCCGGCGACCGCCGGACGAAGGCCGAGAAGGTGCTCTCGATGATCACGAAGCAGAAGCCTGTGGCGACCCGGGCGAAGAGCACGAACCGGGACCTTGGGATCCGTGAGGGCCAGGAGCTCGGCACGAAGGTCACTTTGCGCGGCGAGACGGCGATCGACTTCCTGAAGCGGGCGCTCGCGACGCGCGAGAGCCGGATGGACTCGCTCTCCATCGACAAGATGGGGAACTTGGCCTTTGGTGTCCCGGATTACACCGATTTCCCCGGGATGAAGTACGACCCGCAGATCGGGATCTACGGGATGGACGTCTGCGTCGAGATCGGCCGGGCCGGCTGGCGCGTCCGCCATCGCACCCGTGCCGCCCGCAGCCTTGGCAAGCACAACCGCCCCTCCCCTGCGGAGACCCGGCGGTTCTTGACCGAAGAGTTCGGTGTCGTCTTTGTGGACTGAGGAGAACGATCATAGATGAAGCCCAAGAAGTTCTTCGGTCGGAAGCTCGGCTGCAGCCGCTGCGGAAGGAAGCGCGGCATCGTCCGGCGCTACGGTCTCCACTTCTGCCGCCAGTGCTTCCGCGAGGTGGCGCGGGACCTCGGGTTCCGCAAGTACCAGTGACGGGAGGAGGACGAACATGCGACAGGACCTTCTGAACGACGCGCTCCTTGCTCTGCGCCATGCGGACCTGCACGGGCACGAGAACGTGACCCTCCAGCCGATCTCTCGGCTCGTAGGGAACGTGCTCGGGATCCTGCGGGAGCACGGCTACATCGGGGAGTTCCACTTCGAGGAGAACGGCAAGGGCGGCACCTACCAGGTCGCGCTCAACCGCCGGATCAACTCCTGCGGCGTGGTGAAGCCCCGCCTCAACGTCGGAGTCCGGGAGCTCGAGCGCTACGAGTCGCGCTTCCTGCCCGCCCAGGACTTCGGTCTCCTCATCCTGACCACCTCTCGTGGGGTGTTGAGCCAGACGAAGGCCCGCGAGCTCGGAATCGGAGGGAAGCTTCTCGCCTATGTCTACTGAGCGTTCCGCCACGGCCACCGTCCAGGTCCCGATCCCCGCCGGGGCGAAGATCCGGCTCGAAGGCGCGGACATCGTGGCCGAGGGGAAGCTGGGGAAGGTCTCCCGAAGGTTCCCCGCCGGCGCCATGGCCCTCGAGGTGAAGGGGCAGACCGCGACGGTGAAGCTCCTCCTTCCGGTCCGCAAGCGCAGCCGCGCCCTGCTGCTCACCTGGGAGCGCCACGTCGCGAACATGCTCACCGGAGTGAGCCGGGGGTTCGAGGCCCAGTGCAAGGCGGTCTCTGCCCACTTCCCGATGAAGCTCTCCGCCAGGGACGACACCGTCCTCATCGAGAACTTCCTCAACGAGAAGCAGCCCCGACGCTCGAAGCTCCTGGGAGCGACCAAGGCCGAGGTCGCGGGCGACACGGTCCATCTCAAGGGGAACGACATCGAGGCCGTCGGCCAGTCCGCGGCGAACCTGGAGCGCGCGACGCGCATCCGGAACTACGACCCCCGCGTCTTCCAGGACGGGGTCTACATCGTTGTGAAGGCCCGCCCGGTGGAGGCCAGCTGATGGCGGAGGAGACCAAGCCCTCCGGGACCGGCGCCACCCCCGCCTCGGGAACGGCGAAGCCCGCGCCCAAGTCATCCGCGTCCACCTCCGGGTCCACCGGTAGCACTGCTCCCAAGGCCCCCGCCACCCCCACCGCCGCCACCGCCACCCCGGCCGCGAAGCCCGCCGAGAAGGCGAAGCCCAAGGCCGCGGAGAAGAGCGAGGCGAGCGAGAAGGCGACCTCCGATGCCGACGAGGGTCCTCGGGCCCCGAAGCGGGCGACGCTCGAGAACGACGAGCGGCGTCTCCTGCACCTTCGGCGCTCGATCGACCGGCGGCGCCCGATCTTCGGACGCCAGGCGGCGAACCGCTACGTCCGTATCGGCCGCTGGGGTAGCTGGCGCCGTCCACGCGGGCTGCAGTCCAAGCAGCGCCGTCACTACGGGTACCGCCCGATGGTCGTCTCCATCGGCTTCCGGACGCCCGCGAAGATCCGGGGCCTGACCCCCTCAGGGTTCCGCCCCCAGATCGTCTCGAACTCCGCGCAGCTCGAAGGGCTCGACCCGAAGCGCGAGGCGGCAATCATCGCCCACGGGGTCGGCGTACGCAAGCGCCTGCTCCTCGAGGAAGCGGCGAGGAAGAAGGGACTGCACGTGCTGAACCCGATCCTGAAGGAGGAGGGCGGACAGTGACCGATCTTCGCAACCAGCGGCGCATGGCCGCCTCGCTCCTCAAGTGCGGGGAGAACCGCGTCTGGATCGACCCCGCCAGCATCGAGGACATGGCCGACCAGGTCACCCGCCAGGACATCCGTCGGGCCATCTCGACGGGGGTCATCCAGCGCAAGCCGGTCAAGGGGGTCTCCCGGGTCCGTGCCCGCAAGCATCAGGAAGAGCTCGACCGGGGTCGCCACCGTGGCGTCGGCTCGCGAAAGGGACCTCCCACTTCCCGTCTCACCTCGAAGGAGCGGTGGATCCACCGCATCCGCCCCCAGCGCTCGCTGCTGGCGGAGCTCCGCACCTCCAAGCGCATCACGCCGAAGGTGTACCGCGAGTTCTACCGCAAGGCCAAGGGCGGCATGTTCCGCAGCCGGGCGCACCTGCTCATGAACCTCCGCCTCGCCGGAGCGCTCAAGGAGGGCAAGTAGACATGGCGCACGGCCCACGTTTCCGCGTGAAGTTCCGCCGGCAGCGGGAAGGCAAGACCGACTACCGCTACCGGCTGCGCCAGCTGAAGAGCGAGCGCCCCCGCGCGGTGGTGCGCTTCACCAACCGTCGCGTGCTGGTCTCCCTCGAGGAGTTCGACCCGAAGGGCGACCGGATCCTGGTCCAGGCGGAGAGCCCCGAGCTCGTCGCGGTCGGGTTCCCTTCCTCTTCCCTCACCTCGACCCCCGCCGCGTACCTGACGGGCTACCTCGCCGGGCTCCGGCTCGCGGCGAAGGGCCCGAAGGAAGCGGTCCTGGACGCCGGCGTCCTGCGCCCGTCGAAGGGCGGCCGCATCCTGGGCGCGCTCCAGGGACTGCTCGACGCGGGCGTGGACGTGCCCCACTCCAAGGACGGTCTCCCCCCGAAGGAGCGGCTCGGAGGGGCTCACCTGAAGACCCCTCTCCCGCAGCCCCTCGACCAGTACCGTCAGAAGGTCTCCTCCTCCCTGGTCACGAAGGCCGCGAAGGCGCCCTCAACGCCGAAGGCGCCCAAGCCCGCCCCGGCACCCGGTAGCAGCAGCGGCGGGTCCGCCCGTCCAGGAGCTTCTCCATGAGTCCCGCGTCCCCAGCCGCCTCCGCGCCCTCCTCGTACGCCGGATCCTCCGACCGCGGCCGTGGCTACGGTGGCCCCGGACCCGAGCGCGCACCCCCCCCGCCGTGGGTGCCGAAGACGGAGCTCGGTCGTCGGGTACTGAGCGGTGAGATCACGACCATGACCCAGGCCCTCCACAGTGGCCTGCCGCTCAAGGAGGTCCAGGTCGCCGATGCGCTCCTCCCGAACCTCCACGACGAGGTGCTGGACGTCAACATGGTCCAGCGCATGACCGACTCGGGACGGCGGTTCAAGTTCGCCGTGACGGTCGTCGTCGGGAACGGCGACGGGTTCGTCGGGCTCGGACGGGCCCGTGGCCGCGAGGTCGGCCCGACCATCCGGCGCGCGATCGACCACGCGAAGCTCCAGCTCATCGAGGTCCCCCGCGGCTGCGGCAGCTGGGAATGCGGCTGCTACAAGCCCCACACCGTTCCGTTCCAGATCGTCGGGCGCACCGGAAGCATCCGGGTCACCTTCAAGCCCGCCCCCCGCGGCGTCTCGCTCGCGGTGGGTGACATCGCGAAGCCCGTCCTTAGGTTCGCGGGCATCGTCGACGCCTGGGGGTTCACCGAGGGACACACCAAGACCTCCGTGAACTACGCGCAGGCCGCCTTCGAGGCGCTCCGACAGCTCTCGATGGTGAAGCTCCCTGACGCCGACCGGGACCGCCTCAAGATCGTCCAGGGCGCGACCGGCAAGTCCATCCTCCCGCCGAAGGAGCCGTTGCCGCCCGGCGGCGGTCGCGGCGGACCCGGCGGACCTCGCCGCGGTGGCCGTCCCGGCGGTCGCCCTGGTGGAGGACGCCCCGGCGGTGGCCGCCCCGGCGGCCGCCCGGGTGGCGCGCACCGCACTCCCCGCCCCACGGGAGGCAGCGCATGACGTGGATCGTCGTACGCGTCCGCGGAGGGGCGCACGTTGAGACCTCGCTCAAGGAGACCATGCGCCACCTCCACCTTACGCGCCAGAACCACGCGGTGATCATCCCCGAGCGGGACGACATGCGCGGGATGGTCAACAAGGTCCAGGGGTACGTGACCTGGGGCCCTGTGAGCTCTCCCACCGTGGAAGCCCTGCTGAAGGCGCGCGCCCGGACCGAGGACGGCAAGCCCCTCGAGGCCACGAAGGTCCCCGCCAGCTCCGGAGCGAAGGACCTGAAGGGCCTGACCGAGCTCGTCCACAAGAACGGGTCCCTCGGGGTCCCCGGACTGAAGCCGCTCTTCCGCTTGCACCCGCCGAAAGGCGGCTGGCGCTCGACGAAGAAGCCCTACACCCTGGGCGGGGCCCTGGGGTACCGTGAGCCCGGGGCGAAGCACAACATGGACATCCTCATCTCGAAGATGATCTGAGGGCCGGGACCGAGGAGGAGAAGCAGGGATCATGCCGTCGCGCACGAGGAAGTTCCGCGGATCGAGGACCCACGGCCGTGGCATCAAGGCCGGCCGCGGCGCGGGCAAACAGGGCGGACGCGGGAACGCCGGGCTTCACAAGTACAAGTTCAAGTCGATGCTCATCTACGCCCCCGACCACTTCGGCCGCCACGGGTTCAAGCGCCCGCCGGAGTCCGTCGCTCACCCTGAGGCGGTGAACGTGGGCGACCTGGTCCACCTCCTGCCCCGGCTCGAGGCGGAGAAGGCCGTGAAGGTCGAAGGGGAGACGCGCGTCGTCGATCTCTCGGCCATCGGGATCGAACGCCTCCTGGGCGGCGGCGTGGCCGAAGGCAAGTGGAAGGTCTACGTCGAGCACGCGAGCGAGCACGCCAAGGAGAAGGTCGAGGTCCTGAGCTCGCCCCCGGGCACCCCTCCGGGCGACCCGAAGCTCCCGAAAGGTCCGAAGGGACCCACCGGGGGAGCGGCGCCTGCGGCGGCGGCGAAGCCGGTCACTCCCAAGCCCTCCGGTGCCCCTGCGGCCCCGAAGGCCAAGCCCTCCGGTGGCGCTGCCCCGGCGAGCCCCGCGGCCAAGCCCTCCGCGTAGTCCGAAGGCGCGCCTCTGCGCGTCCTCGACCCGGAGCGAGCTTCGGCTCCCCCTCCCTATTTGGGTGGACGGGTCCCGAATCGGTCCGCGGCACCGCTGGTGTGCGGGCCCGGCATCATCGAGACCACCACGTCGCGGACGATCCCCTCCTCATCGAGGAAGAAGGTCGCCCTCTTGGCAAGTCCGAGGAACGAAAGCACCCCGTAGGCGCGGGCGATCGACCTGTTCGAATCGCTCACGATCGGGAAGGTGGCCCCGCAGTGGCCGGCGAAACGGCTCAGGGTCTCCTCCTGGTCCACGCTCACTCCGACCACCTGGACCCCTTTCTCCGCGAGTCCCGGGGTGAGCGTGGCAAACTGGCGCGTCTCGATGGTGCACCCGGTGGTGAACGCCTTCGGGAAGAAGTAGAGGACCACCTTCTTGCCCTTCAACGAGGAGAGGCGGAGCGTCTCCCCCTTGGAGTCCTTGGCCTCGAAGTCTGGCGCGGGCTGACCGATCTCGATCAAAGATGCTTCCCCCCGGGCCGCCGCGACCCGAGGGCTCCCATCCGCCGGAAGTCCTGAAGCTTGCCAGGGAGCGCGAGGGTCCTACGCTACCGGGCCGGAGACCGTGCGGGTCTCCTTCTCAGCATGTCCGCCGCCGCCCTCGGGGGCGGCGAGGGCATCGCGCTTCTCGTCGCTCGCCAGCGTCGCTCGGTCCGCGCGGCGGCCAAGGATCTCCTTGGCGAAGATGGCCACGACGCCCGCCATGAGCATCGTTACTGCGGCAATGACGAAGATGTAGAGGAACGCGGTGGAGTCGGGGAAGGGCACGACCAGGGGCGGTGCCGGCGGTGGGAGGGGGTAGACCAGCTGCGTCGAGTAGGCCGACATGATGGAGCCCGCCAGCGGGGCTCCGAGCGAGCTTCCCATGTTCCGGAACGTGGCGTTCATCGACGTCGCGAGGCCCATCTCCCGGGGCTCCACGGTGAGCACGAGCAGGTTGATGACCGAGGCGTTGAGCACGGCGAGCCCGGCCCCCATCACGAACATGGCGGCCAGCGTCTGGACGAGGGTGGCCGTCTGCGTCACGAGGAGGAAGCCCACGGCCCCCACGATGCTGCCGATGATCGTGAGGGGTTTCGTCCCGTACTTGGTGACCATGAACGCGGCGGCCGGGGCGAAGATGAGCATGGGGATGGCGAAGGCGATGAACGAGAGCCCGATGTGGAAGGTGTCAAGGTTGAACCCCCCCACCTGGGTCGGGTCGGCCAGGCGGAAGGTGAGCGCCTGGAAGCCCAGGAACATCCCGAACCCCGCCACCGTGATGACGAGGTTCACGACGAGGACGTTCCGCATGCCGAGGAGGCGCGGCTCGAGGATGACCTCCTTCCCTCGGCGGTGCTGGTAGACCTCCACCAGCAGGGTCGGGACCAGGAGGAGCCCGCCCAGGATGAAGAGCTGGGGGACGCCGATGGGGATCCCCAGGAGGGAGGCCGCGTTGTACTTCGTCCAGCCCCAGACGGAACCTTGTGACAGGGCAAGGACGATCGAGGTGAGCGAACCCGCCAGGAACGCGGCGCCGAGGTAGTCCACGTACGCGTCGGGGCGACGGTAAGGGGACTCCCGGATGTAGATGATCGAGAGGATGGCGATGATCGCCACGACAGGGATGGCCGAGTGGTAGGTGAACCTCCAGCCCCAGTTGTTCGAGACGAAGGCTCCGAGAGGCAGGCTCACCGCGAAGCCGGCTCCGAAGAGCCCGCTCAGGAGCCCCTGGGCCTTCGGGATCATCTCCCGAGGGAACTCCTCCCGCACCAGGCTCATGGCGAGCGGGAAGACCGTGAGGCCGACCCCCTGGACCGCCCGGGAGGCGACCATGAACTCGAAGTTGGGGGAGAACCCGGTGACCGAAACCGCGATGGTGTAGATGATCAGCACGACCGAGAGCACGCGCTTCTTGCCGTAGACGTCCCCGAGCTTACCGGCGATGGGACTGAGTGCGACGCCGGTGATCAGGTACGCGGAGAGTACCAGGCTCACCTGGCCGTAATCGACGCCGAAGTCCCCCTGGATCTGGGGCAGCGAGGGGGTGAGCATCCCCTCGACGTACATGACCGTCATCACCATGGCGGCCATGAGCCCGATGATGCTGTACGCGTAGCGCTTGTCGAACGTCTCGGCCGTCTTGACGTGAGGGTCGTGCGCCGGGGGGGCGTTGAGGGGCTTGCCGTCCCCGCGGGCACGACGGCCTTGCGAGGGGGAGGAGCTGGACTTCTCCTTCTTGGCTGGCGCCGTCTCCGTCATGCGAACTCCTCCCGCTCGAAGGACAGGAGCCCGACGATCGAGGTGATCACGAAGTACCCCACCATGATCACGACCGCCTCCGCGATCCCCGGGGTCCAGGTGGGACCGCTGAGCAGGGCCTCACGTGGGCCACCTGTCGCGGGGCAGCCGGCCCTTGCCGCCGGGCCCCCCGGGATGCCGTAGATGCCGTTGAGGCCCCAGTTGATCGTGTTGATGACGGCCCCGGTGCAGGGATCGGTGGCGGTGCCGAAGACCCCGCCGATGGCGGAGCTCGCGTAGGAGATGACCATCCAGGGTTGGTAGTCGAGGATGCTCTGGACGACGTCCTGGAGCAGACTGAACCCGATGATGAACAGGACCGCGGTCAGGACGAAGCCGTAGGCGCTGGTCTTGAACAGCGAGCTGAACAGGAAGGTCGTTGAAAGCACCGCGACCAGGTAGATGATCGAAAGCAGGAGCGAGGGCCCGAACTGCCAGGGGAGCGCGTCGCCTCCGAAGTAGTAGACCCCGTTCGCCAGGATGATCAGGAAGAAGACGATGAGGACGCAGATCGACGCCAGCAGGGCGGCGATGTACTTCCCGACGTAGATCGTCGTGCGCCGGATGGGCAGCCCCATGAGGAAGTACCCGGTCTTGTTCTGGAACTCCCCCGCGATGGCGTCCCCTCCGAAGAACACCGCCGAGAGGACGATCACGAAGGACGCGGCCCCGCCCCAGAAGCTCCCGTAGAACGCGAGCGGCGAGGAGACGAGGGCTTGGAGGAAGGCCCGGTCGTGGAAGGCGCCGATAACGACGGTGATGATGAGGCCGATCATCGCGACGATCCCGAGCAGGATCACGAAGCGTCGTGACGACAGGTACTCCTGGAACTGGGCCCGGGTGAGCTTGAGGATCTGCTGGAACGATCCCGGTACGTGCGAGTGGGACCCCGCGGGCTCCGGCTTCGTCTCGACCTCGGTCTCGCTCATCTTCGTCAATCCCCCTTGGAGATCTGCTTGAGGTAGATCTCCTCGAGCGCGCTCTCCGGCTCGGAGAGGGTGATCACGCCGATCTTGAGCTCCACCAGGCTCGCGAGGAGCTGCTCCTGGGCCGTGGGTCCACCCTTGAACTTCAGTCGGAGCCGCTTGGGCTCGAGCAGGACGCAGGAGGTCACCCCCGTCAGTCCCTCCACCTGCTTCAGGACCTTCTCGTCGCCCAGGGGCCGGGACAGCCCCACGTCGATGGTCGGAGCGCCGTCCGCGAACTTCGAGGTCACGTTCGACAGGGTGTCGTAGAAGAGGAGCTTCCCCTTGTCGATGAGGGCGACCTCGTCGCAGACGTCGGTCACCTCCTGGAGGATGTGGCTCGACATGAAGATCAGACGGTTGCGCCGCTTGAGTCCGCGGACGATGTCCCGGACCTCGGCCATCCCGCGGGGGTCGAGTCCCGTCGCCGGCTCGTCCAGGATCACCACGCCGGGGTCGTGGACCAGGGCGGCAGCGATGTTGATCCGCTGCTTCATTCCCTTGGAGAACTTGCCGAAGCGCTTGTCGACCCAATCCTGCATCTTGACCTCCGAGAGGACCTCTTCGATGCGGTCGCGGCGGTGTTCCGGGGGAACGCCCCGCAGGTCGCAGACCATCTCGAGCGCTTGCCGGGGCGTGAGCGACGGGTAGATCTCCGGGCTCTCGATGAGGACCCCGGCCTCCGCGAGGGCCTTCTTGCGCTCCTCCCGGACGTTGATCCCGTTGATGAAGCACTCGCCGCTGGACGGGAAGATCATGTCCGTGAGCATCTTGAGGGCGGTCGTCTTCCCGGCGCCGTTCGGGCCGAGGAAGCCGACGCACTTGGCTCCCTCGAGCTTCAGGTCGAGCCGGCTGAGGGCCGTGAAGGTCCCGAAGTTCTTGGTCAACTGGACGCACTCGATGCTCGGGCCGGTCATGCTTTGCTCCTTCGGGGCGCTCCGGCGGCACGCAAGGGGGCGCGGCCTTCCTCGGGGTTCCCCATCCGATCGGCGATGGTCTTGAGCGTGCTCCGGGCCGATTCGAGATCGTCCCTCGAGATGCCGGCGCAGACCTCCCTCCAGCGGGCGCACGTGGTGGTGCGCAGTTGCTCGGTCATCTTCCGGCCCTTGGGGGTCAGCGAGATCAGGACCTGGCGCCGGTCGACCGCATCGTGGGTCCTCTGGACGAGGCCCGCTTCCTCGAGACCGTCGAGGAGGGACGTGGTGGCGGAGGGGGAGGAGCCGATCATCTCGGCCCATCGCGTGGCGGGCACGGGGCCGGTCTCCCCGAGTCCCCTCAGCAGGAAGAGCTGCGGCATGGAGAGCCCCAGCGACCGGGCCGCCTCCCGACCCCAGCGCATCCATCCGCGCGTGACCTGGCCCACAACCTCGGAGAGCCGGTCGTCCACTGGCCCTTCCTGTCCTATAGGGGTATGCGCAACGCAGGCCATTTGTTCGGAATTCGAAATATTCGAGTGTGATATAAGGTCTGCCCGTGGGGCCAGCTCACATGCGGAGGTCTGACGTGGCCCCGAGGAGATCCCCTGCGGTAGGAGAGGCCCTCCGCACCTCGACAGGTGCTAGGGTACGGACAACGCGCACGGCTCTCGCATCGGGCCGTGCAGAGGATCACCGGGCAGTCGACCCGGCCCGTCCTACGGTCCTCTTACGGCGGCGTATTGGCTGAGCAGGGCGTCGAGGACCTCGTCCAGGTCCGGTGGGCGCTCCGGAAGTTCCTTGCGCAGCGGCTCGACGAGCGCCGGGTCGCACTCGATCCCGACGGGCCGTCTTCCCAACCGTCGGGCCACCCGGAGGGTGCTCCCCGTCCCCGCGAAGGGGTCGAGGACGGTGTCGCCGAGGAGCGAGAACATCCGGATCAAGCGGCGGGGGATCTCCTCGGGGAACGTGGCGTGGCCATCGTCCTGCCGGGCCGCCCGGACCGTCCAGACCTGGGAGAACCAGGTGTCGCGCTCCACCTTGGAGAACTGCGAGGCGGCACGGAGCACGTCGTGCGGGGGGATCGTCCTCCGTCCCCCCTTGCGGAACACCAGGATGCTCTCGCAATCCAGCGTCACGTAGGCGTTGGGAGGAGCGAACCCGCTGCCGAGGAAGCTGTTGGGCTTGTTCGTCGGCTTCTTCCAGAGGATGGGGACGAGCGAGACGAGCCCCAACTCCTCGCAGGTCTGGACGACATGCGCGTGGTTGGGGAAGAGCCGGAACTCTCCCGCGACGGACCGTGTCGCATCGCCGATGTTCACGCAGAGGATTCCCCCGGGCTGCAAGAGCCGGGCGCACTCGCGCCAGGTCCGGGCGAGGTGTCGATGGATCTCGGAGAGCCGCGACGGGTCCCGGGACATCGTGCCCGGGGACATCCCGAGCGCCGCTTCGAAGAGCCCGTCCCACATCTCCACGTAGGGGTACGGCGGAGAGGTCACCACAAGCTGGACCGAGGCGTCGGGCAGAGGGACCCGGGTGCCGGAGTCCTGGAGGAGGACGCGAGGGACGAGGTTCTTCTCGCTCAGCGCGGCGTAGACCTCCTCCCGCCGGTCCCGGAGGAGCTCGCCCGGGCCTTCCGGGAGGTGTCGCGCCCTCGAGGTTGCGAGCCCCTGGGAAGATCGGGCCGCGGGCATGGACGGGGGAGGACGCACGACCTATATCGGGCATCTCCTCGAGAGGCACTCTCCCCTCTTCGAGGGCGCGCTGACGGGGTCCGGCCGCGTCCCCATGGACCGACGGAGCGGCGCGACCTGTCGGTAGAGTATATAACCCCCCATTGAACTCGTTTCGCGAACCGCTAGCGGAGCTTCGCTTGGCAGAAGACGAGACCCCCCGTGACTGGCGCAGTGCGCCGGTCTTCGCCGCCTTCGGGGCCCTCATCCTGTATTTGGACTGGATCTGGGCGCACCCGACCTACCTGGGGCTCGCCCTCTTGGGCGTCCTCCTCTTCATGGTCGAGGGCCTCGCCATCCTCCTCATCAGCTACGACGGCGACAAGTCCCGCCTCTATGGGTGGAAGCCGATCACCTCCCGCTTCCCGGCCGTCTCGAAATCCTCCGGGCACGTCCACTTCCGGACGAAGCTCTTCTGGACCACGACGGTCCTCCTGCTGTACTTCGTCCTGACGAACGTCTTCCTCTACGGGATCGACCAGGCGCAGACGATCGACCTGTTCGCGAGCTACCGGGCCATCCTCGCCGGGGCTCAAGGGACGCTGATGCACCTCGGGATCGGGCCCATCGTGACGGGCTCGATCATCATGCAGCTCTTCGTCGGGGCGAAGATCATCAACCTGGACCTCACCGACGACGAGGACAAGGGGATGTACCAGGGCGCGCAGAAGATCCTGGTCGTCGTGATGATCCTGACCGAGGCTATCCCTCAGGTCTACGGATACCTCTTCCCAGCCTCCTCGCTCGTCGCCACCCTCGACCAGTTCTCCCCGGGGAACGGCCAGATCCTCGCCGACACGATCATTGTCGCGCAGCTCACCTTCGGGAGCTACCTCGTGTTCCTGATGGACGAGGTCGTCAGCAAGTGGGGGATCGGAAGCGGGATCTCGCTGTTCATCGCGGCCGGGGTCTCCCAGGCCATCTTCACGGGGACCGTCAACTGGCTGCCCGTCCAGCCCGGAGTGCCGGTGTCCGTGTCCAATCCGCCGGCGGGAACGATATTCAAGACGTGGTACTTCTTGACGCACCTCAACGCGGGGCAGCTCGCAGGAGGGGGGATCGAGCAGATCCTCTTGCGCTACCCGAACCCCGTCGTCGCCTTAGCGGGGACCATGACGATCTTCTTCATGGTCGCTTGGACGGAATCGACGCGGATCGAGCTGCCTCTCTCGCACGCCGAGGCGCGCGGGGCCCGCGGGCGCTACCCCCTCCGTCTGATCTACGCGTCGAACATCCCCGTCATCCTGATGGCGGCGCTGCTCGCCAACGTCTCGATGTTCTCGATCCTGCTCTGGTCCAACCCGACCCTGATGAACTTCCCCGGCGTGGGCCACCAGTGGTGGATCGGGAGCTACGCCTCGCAGTCGCAGGCGACCGCGCTGGGCGTCTCGACCTCCACACCGCTTACAGGCGGAGCGTACTACGTCTCGACACCGAACGGGCTCGAGAGCTGGCTGCTCCCGATCCTCAACCCTCAGATCTACGGGAACTTCCTCACGGGGCACTCGGCGTTCCAGGACCTGCTCCACATCATCGTGTACTTCTCGCTCATGGTCGGCGGCTCGATCATGTTCGCCAAGTTCTGGATCCAGACGACCAACATGGGTCCGGAGGCTGTCGCGCGGCAGATCGAGGCGAGCGGCATGCAGATCCCCGGGTTCCGGCGGGATCCCCGTGTGCTGCGACGGGTGCTGGAACGTTACATTCCGGTCATCACCGTGCTCTCGGGAGCGGCGGTGGGCGCACTGGCGGCGGGGGCCGACCTCATCGGGACGGTGGGAAATGCTTCCGGTACAGGGGTGTTACTTACCGTGGGGATCATCATCAACCTCTACGAGGCGATGGGGCGCGAACAGTTGATGGAGATGAACCCGCTCCTGAGACGCTTCCTGGGCGGAGAGTGAGGCGTGAGCCCGTCCACCGACACGCCCCTCCCCTCCAGGGAAGCGGGCTCCGCTAACGACACCCGGCCGAAGGCCGACTCCGAGACCTCGACCCCCTCGAAAGGGCGACCGCTCGGATCCTCAGGGAAACCCCTCTCCTCCAAGGCTGCAGTGACCGACAAGCTGGAGTCGGTGCTCCCGGGCGACAACGTGAGCGCTGGAGAGAAGGAGCCTAAGGAGACCTCCGAGGCCGAGGAAGGATCGGACGAGGAGGGCGGCGAGGACGGCGACGAGGACGGGGACGAGGAGGACGAGGAGGAGGACGAGAAGGGCGGAGGTGGGAAGGCGGGCGGTGCCAGCACGGCCGAGCTCGCCGCTCGGCGTCAGACGGAGCTCCGCAAGTCCTTCGGCCGGTTCATTCTGTTCTTCCTGGGCTTCATGGGCCTCTACATGCTCATCGACGCGAACGCGAGGAACTCCATCGCGCTCACGCTGGGCCTGCTCCTGGCCCCCGCCTTCGGGTTCGACGGGAGGATCCTCCTCGCCACGATGTTCCTCACCGCGGCGCTCGAGATGGGGCTCTCCGCGTTGGCCTACCACTTCACCACGGACTGGATCGAGACTGCCACGGTCCAGCATCACCAGGCTTCGATCCGCCCTCTCTGGATGAAGGCGGTCCGCGGCCAGAAGAAGGAGCACATGGAGGCGCTCAAGCCTCACATGGACAGCCTCAACATGCGGCAGAGCCGGGTGACCATCGCCCAGCTCAAGGGGATGGTGATCACCTGGGTGCTGCTGATCGCCATCTACACGTGGATGGGCCTCTACATCGCGGACCAGTGCCCGAAGGTGGCCATCGAACCGGCCCAGTCGACGATCTTGGCGCCCGCGGCCGGCCCCTTCCTCCTCAACTCGTCGGTCAACGAAGGCCACGCACCCTACTCCTTCCGGTGGTGGATGCAGGGTACGGCGAGTAATGGTCCGTTGAACGGAGAGAATGCTACAGGTCCTGTCAACAGCACATCCTGGGTGTTCCAGCCCCCCGCGGACGGGGTCTACCTGATCACGCTCCAGATCACCGACCACCGCGGGTCGGTGGGATGGGCCTTCCAGGGCCTGCAGTACCACACGCAGTCCCCGACCCCCTCGACGACGCCACCGCCCCCCTCCTGCAAGGGGACCTCCCTCGTGCTGTTCGGGGCAGAGGCGAACCTCATGGGGAACTTCGGCCCCTTCCCGCTCTGGTTCGCGGCGTTCAGCCTGTACACGGTGCCCTTGAACCTCATCTTCCGGCGCTACCTCAAGCATGTGGCCTTGGCGCAGAAACTGCCCGATGTCGAGGAGGCCCACGCCGCGGCGCTGGCCAGCTCCCCTCTCTCTCCCGGACCGGGCGGAGGCAGCCCGCCATGAAGGGGACGGTCATCACCATCGGCGGACCGCCCGGCAGCGGGAAGTCCACCGCCGGACGCGGGCTCGCCCGCCTGCTGAACCGCGAGTACGTCTCCGCCGGGGCGATCTTCCGTGAGGAGGCGCGCCGCCGGGGCATCGACCTGAGGGCGCTTGGGGAGATCGCGCAGAAGGACGAGAGGGTCGACAAGACGCTCGACGAGACGATGGTCGGCATGGCCTCGCCCCACCGCATCCTCGAGGGACGGATCATCGGCGAGCTCCTCGCCCGGCGCTTCATCCCGGTCATCCGGGTCTACATCACGGCCTCGGAGTACACCCGCGCGCAGCGGATCGGCCGAAGAGAAGGGGTGCCGGCGGACCTGGTCCTCCCCGCGATGCGGGTCCGCGAGGCCAGCGAGGCCGCGCGGTACCGAAAGTACTATGGCATCGAGCTCAGCGACCTTCACTACGAGATCGGGATCGATTCCACGCGGCAGGACGCCCGCCAGGTCGTCCGGACGATCCACGAGCGGCTCCCCGAGGACGTGCGGCTGGCCGATGCCCCGGTCGCGCTGACATGACCGGTCGAACCGGCGGGGACCCCGAGCTCGGGAGGTCCGGGAGGGCCCGAGCGGCACCCGCGGTGGAGCCAGACGCGGAGCCCGTCCCTCCGACCCCCCCTCGCGCCCCCCTGCCGCTCCCCCCGGAAGGAGGCTTCCTTGTCCTCGACAAGCCACGAGGCCCCTCCTCGCACCAGGTCACCGCCTGGGTGCGGGACCTCCTCGGCGTGACCCGGGCCGGCCACGCCGGCACGCTCGACCCCGGAGTGAGCGGCGTGCTGGTCATCTCGGTCGGGAAGGCGCTCCGACTTCTCCCGCTCATCCTCGAGTTCCCCAAGCGCTACATCGCCTCGGTCCGCTTCCACGGGCCGGTGGGTGCGAGCGAGCTCGAGGGGATCGTGAAGGAGTTCCAGGGGCCGATCTTCCAGCTCCCTCCCGTGCGGTCGGCGGTGCGCAGGGAGCGGAGGGTGAGGGTCGTGCACAAGCTGACCCTCCTCGAGAGGCGCGGACGGGACGCCTTGCTCGACATCCAATGCGACTCGGGGACCTACATCCGGACCCTCGCGGTCGACATGGGAGAGGCTCTCGGGCCGGGGGCGAACATGACCGAGCTCCGGAGGATCGGCACCGGTCCCTTCACGGAGACCGAGTCGCTGACCCTTTCCGCCCTGGCGGACCTGGTCGCGGAGGCCCGCGAAGGGTCGCCCCAACCTCTCCTCGACCGGCTCCAGCCCATCTCGAGGGTGTGGAAACGTTTCCCCCAGGTGGTGGTCAAGGACAGCGCGGTGGACGCGCTCGCCCATGGGGCGGACCTGGCGGCCTCCGGAGTGCTCCGGACCTCGAGCGCGTTCTCGGAGGGTCAGCGGGTCGTGCTCGTGACCCGAAAGGGCGAACTCGTGGGGTTGGGGCGGGCGCTCCTCGACAGCGGGAAGCTGCTGAAGGCGAGGAAGGGCTGGGTCGTCGACGCCCAGCAGGTGTTCATGGAAACGGGCCGGTACGCCCCCCACGTACGGGAGCAGCCGCCGAAGACGTGACCTCGGAGGTCATGCTCGGGGGGTGACCCGGCTCCTCTCCACCGCCACGATCCTCCCCCACGCTCCCGCCCAGATGGGGGGGGTGGGCGACCTCGACCCGCGGGGAAGGAGGTGTCGGCCCGCTAGGCCGGCTTATTGTATCCGTAAATCTCGTGGAGGCCATGTTCCCACGCGCTACGCGTCCCATTCGATCTCGGCTGCAGCCAACCGTGCTTCTCCTCCTCGCTTCGCTCCTGCTCAGTGGGGCGGCGTTCGTCCTGGTTGCGCCGGGGCACTTGGGGTCCACCCCGAGCTCCGGTGGAACGCACGTCGCGCTCCCGGTCCGTGCGGCTTCCACCGCACCTTCCCTCCGCACCGCCCAGGCGCTGCACCAGCTGCTCCGCACGCCGCTCACCATCTCGAGCCTGCTGGCGCTCGAGTCGGGCGGTGCTCTTCCTTCCGCGTCCGGGCCACAGCTGGGGGGATCGTACCCTGCTGGCGACCCCTTCCTCTTCACGAACCTGACGCCCTATACCAACGCAGGGCCAGGGCCCCGCTACCTTAGCTCGATGGCCTGGGACCCCGCGGACCACGAGGTCGTCATGTTCTCCGGGTTCGGCGAGCTGAACCGCCCGTACGATGACACCTGGACGTACAACCTCACCACCTCCACCTGGACCAACGTGACCAGCCTTGGACCCCAGCCCCCCCCGAGGGCCGGGGGAGTGATGGTCTACGACCCGGTCGGCGGCGTCGTGATGCTTTACGGAGGCATATCCGTCCACCCCAACGGCTTCCAGTTCCCCACGTCCTGCACGTGGACGTTCCACGCAGGGATCTGGACGAACATCACGGGGACCCTCTCCTCGTCCCCGCCGAGATGGTTCCTCCCCGCCTACACGACCGACACCTGGGACCACGAGGACATCCTTTACGGTGGGATCACGTTCACCGCGACCGGACTCCAGATCTTTTCGGGTCTCACGTACACCTACGCGAACGGGGTTTGGACGAACCTCACACCCTCCCTCGCTCAGTCCCCAGGGCTCTGGATCTACGGGGGCTTCACGGACGACCCGGCAGACAACGGGGCCCTCTACAACGGAGGCGCCCTTGCCTACTCGAGCTATTTCGCTGACGTGACCTGGGTCTTCCACGCGAACACCTGGACGAACGTGACGCGCGCCATCGCACCCCCCGCGGAAGTGTTGGGGGACCTGGGCTACGTTCCCGCCAACCACACGGTCGTTTGGGACCAGGGCCTCTGGGCGAACCCTAACACCATGGGCTTCTCCAAAGGGGGGCTTGTTTGGGTATGGCAGCACGACGCCTGGGTGAACATCACCTCGGAAGTCCCGAACCTTCCCGCCTACAACTGCGGGGCGGCCACCACTTCGACCCCTGGGCCGGAGGGCGGGAGCCTGGCCTACGGGGGCGAGGATGCGACGTGCGCGCCGGGACAGCTCACGGACAACTTCGAGCTTGTCTCCGCCGCGATCCAGGTGAACGCGACGCTCGGCCCCCTGTCTCTCGACGCGGGCGGGGCCGTCACGTTCAGCGGCAACTCCTCCGGAGGGATCATGTCCGCCACCTCCGGATGGAACTTCGGCGACGGCACCTCCAGCTCCCTCGGGTGGGGACGTCACACCTACACGTCGGCGGGCGCTTACACCGCCACGTTCTGGGCGAAGGACGCGTTCGGGTACTCCGCTTCCCGCAGCTTCACCGTCGACGTCAACGGCACCTTGGCGGCCCTGGCCACCGCGAACCGACTGGCCGTCGACGTGGGCCAGAGCGTCGCCTTCACCGGAACGGTCGTGGGAGGGACGGGTCCCTTCACCTACGACTGGACCTTCGGGGACGGGGGGCACGCCACGGTGGCGGACCCGGTCCACACCTACACGGCCCCCGGCGCCGACCACGCCTGGCTCAACGTCACTGACGCCTCGGGTGTCACGGCCTCCTCCGCCTCGCTCACGATCACCGTCAGCCCCGTCCTGACGGCCAGCGCCAGCGCTTCGCCGACCACGACGATCCTCGGACAGGCGGTCGCTTTCTCGGCCTCGGTCACGGGAGGCACGGCCCCCTTCACCTACCTCTGGGACCTGGGCGACGGCTCGGCCTCCACCTCGGCCAGCGTGTCGCACGCCTATGCGGCCGCGGGCACCTATTCGGCGGACGTGGCCGTGACCGACGCTTCGGGGTCGACGGTCACCACCTCTCCGATCACCCTCACCATCCAGGCGCCGGTGGTGGTCTCCGCCTCCGCAAGCCCCTCGGGCGTCTCCCTGGGAGGCCCGATCACGTTCTCCGCCTCTGCGACCGGCGGGGCCGGCGGATACAGCTTCACCTGGACCCCGGCGTCCACCTCGTTGGGATGCTCGGCGACCACGGGGGCCTCGATCACCTGCACGCCCACCGCGGTCGGGAACTACACGATCTCGGTCGTCGCGAAGGACTCGGGCGGAACCTCCTCCGCGCCGCTGACCGTCAGCGTGAGCGTGCTGAAGGCGCAGACCTCCTCTCCCGCCGCGAGCACCTCCTCCGGAGGGTGGCCCCTGAGCGCGCTCCTGGCCGTCGTGGCCCTCGCCGTGGTGGCCGCGCTGCTCGCCGTGCTCTACGTGAGGAAGGGGCGGGGCCCGAAGGTTCAAGCCCCGAGCTCCGCGCAGACGGGCACGGCCCCCGCTCCCGCCTCCGCCCCTGCCCCCCCTCCCGCGCCGGCGGCGCCCCTGGAGCCACCGGCCCCCGCCCCTGCGCCTCCGCCTCCGGTCCCGGCGCAGCCCCCGGTGCTCGGGCAGCCCCCCCTCCCACCGCCGCCTCTGCCCTGAGGGCGTGGGCCGTCGGGGGCCGTTCGTCGTTCGTCGTTGGTCGTTCCGAGCAGCGAGGGCGAGGAACCGGCCCGCTAGGGCCCTCCCTGGAGCCCATCCCCCGCCGTCCGCGGGGGGGACAGCGGCGCCTCGCCCTGGGGCGGGCCCAGGGCTCCCTCCTCCCCTCCTCACCCCCCCTTTTTAGGGGGCGCCATGGTCGACGGGGCCCGCATGGACCTGCAGTACCTCGACTCCCTCGCACGCCGCTGGCAGTCCTTGGGCCCTCCACGCGGGCGGCCGCTCGCCCTCTACGTCTGCGGACCCACCGTGTACGACCAGGCCCACGTGGGACATGCCCGGACGTACCTTCTCTTCGACACGATCAAACGGTTCTTCCTCGCCCAGGGGGCGCGCGTCGCCCACGTCCAGAACCTGACGGACTTCGAGGACAAGCTCACGCGCCGAGCGGTCCGGCTCGGCGTGACCTGGAAGGAGCTCGCCCGCCGGGAGGAGCGGGCCTTCGTGCACGACATGGCCTCCCTCGGGGTCATCCCGGCGGGTTGGAGCCCGCGCTCGAGCGAGCATGTGAACGGGATCATCGAACAGATCCGGGTCCTGGAGCGCAAGGGGATCGCCTACCGCAGGGGCCGCGCGGTCTACTTCGACGCGAGCGCCGTGCCCGCGAGCGGCGGGAACTTCTCCGCGGACGCCATGCTCGCCGAGCACGCCGTTCCCGAGCCCGGGACGGCCGCCGAACCCGAGGCCAAGGACCCCCGGGACTTCGTGCTCTGGAAGCCCTCGGCAGCTCCCTCCCCGGTCTGGCCGAGCCCCTGGGGGAAGGGGATGCCGGGTTGGCACCTCGAATGCTACGTGATGGCCTCCCACTTCCTCCCGCTGCCTCTCGACCTGCACGGCGGTGGGCTCGACCTGATGTTCCCCCACCACTACGCGGAGAACCTGATCTCCTACGCCCTTCGCGGGCAGCCCTTCTCCCGGGGGTTCCTGCACGGCGCCTTCGTCACCATGGGTGACCGGAAGATGTCGAAGTCCCTGGGCAACCTGATCTCGATCCGCCAGGCCCTGGAGGACATCTGCGCCCCGGCCCTGCGATGCTACCTGCTCTCCAAGCCCTACCGCGAGAGCATCGAGTACCTGGAGATGGACGCGCGTAGCGCGGACGCCACCTGGCACGACACCCAGAGGACCTTCCACGGTCTCCTCGATGGGTCCCAGGGCAGCGGGTATCCCGTCGAGCGTCTGGAGCGCGGGTTCGCGAAGATCCCCCGCGCGCTCGCCCAGGACATCAACATCCCTGAGGCGATCCGCGTGCTGCACGAGACGGCGGCCGACATCCAGGCTTTCGGGCGCGGAGGTCTTGAGACGGGGGACCGGACGCGGGGAAAGAGGGTGCTCCTGCGGATGCAGGACCTTCTCGGCCTCCCGCTCTTGGACCAGGGCAAGCGAGAACCCCCTGCTTCCACCGCCGTGCGCCCGTTCGCCAGGTCGGCCGCCGCCGACGCGTTCTCCTCCTGAGCTCGCGCGCGCTCCGAAACCCTTCCGAGGCGACCCGGATAGGTCGGGCGGCGAAGGTCGCGGCCGGGCCCGCGTCCCCTCGAGAGGTCGCCGGAGAGGCGGGACTCAGTCCGCGCGTTCGAGGATGACGGAGGTCCCGTTCCCGCCACCCATGCACAGGGTCGCGAGACCACGGTGGACCTTGCGACGCATCATCTCGTGAAGAAGGGTCACGACGATGCGCGCACCCGAGCATCCGATGGGGTGGCCCAGCGCGACCGCCCCGCCGTTGACGTTGAACTTCTCCTCGGGCACCTGGAACGTGCTCTGCACCGCGATGGAGGCCGTCGAGAACGCCTCGTTGTGCTCGAAGAGGTCGAGGTCGGCCGGAGTGAGCTTCTCCTTCGCGAGGTGCTCCTTCACGGCGGGGATCGGCGCCTCCATCACCCGGGCGGGAGGCACCCCGCTCACGTGGTAGGACCGGATCCAGGCGAGAGGCTTTAGCGAGAGCTCCCGGACCTTCTCCTCGCTCGCCAGCACGAGGGCGGCCGCGCCGTCGGAGAGCTGGGAGGAGTTGCCCGCCGTGAGCACGCCCTTCGGGGCGAAGGCCGGCTTGAGCTTCGCGAGCTTCTCGAGCGTCGTGTCGCCCCGCGGGCCCTCGTCCCGCTCCACGGGCGCTCCTCCCGTGACCTCGGGGGGGACCGGGACGACCTCGGAGGTGAACCGCCCCGCCTCCCAGGCGGCGACGGCCTTCTGGTGGCTCCTCAGGGAGAAGGCGTCCGCCTGCTCCCGGGTGATCGAGAAGCGCTTCGCGACGTCCTCCCCGGTCAGACCCATGTGCTCGTGGTCGTAGGCGTCGAGGAGCGAATCGGTCAGCATCGCGTCCAGGACCTTGGACTCCCCGTACTTCAGCCCGAAGCGGACCTTGGGCAGGAGGTAGGGCGCCTGGTCCATGCTCTCCATCCCTCCCACGACGGCGATCCCCAGGTCTCCCGCGCGGATCTCGCTCGCGCCGAGCATGAGGCTCTTCATGCCGGACCCGCAGACCTTGTTGATCGTGACCGAGCCCACCTCGACGGGGATGTCGCACCCGAGCTGGACCTGACGGGCGGGGTTCTGACCCAGACCCGCCTGGAGCGCGCAGCCGAAGAGGAGCTCCTCCACCTGGGTGGGTCGGACCTGGGCCCGGAGGAGGGCCTCCTTGACCGCCACCTGTCCCAGGCGAACGGAGGGGACCTTCGACAAGGCTCCTCCGAACTTGCCGATCGGAGTTCGGGCTGCGCCGACGATGGCCACCCGCGGGCGCTCTGCGGACACGCCCTCCCGGACCAAACTCGGTGAATATAACGCATCAAGGGCGCGGGTTAGGGGCCTTCGCGTTCGCGCCTGGCTCGTGGTGCGCTTCGAGGGACGTGGGGGGGTCGGGGTCGCCGGTCCACACGTATATCGACACGGACCCCGTAGAGGCCAGTAGGGCCCCCGAGGGCCCCTCAGACGTCCCCAGTCGGACCGATCGGAGCGAGGACCAACGATGGACGAGCAGCCTTGGGAGATCATCTCGCCCACGTCAGGCACCGCTCACCGACAGGCTTCCACCCCGTCCCCAACCTCCTCCGGAGGGTCCACCCGATCCCGCGTGCCGGGCATCACGCGGGCGTTGGCCGACCGTCTGTCCGCCTTCGGGCATGGTGTGGATCTCACCCCCAAGGAGCAGGCGGAGTACCCTGGGCCGAAGTTGCTCGAGTGGAGGCACGCCAGCAAGGACGAGCTGCGGGCGCTTCTGACCGAGTCCCGGTCGAGGTACCGAGTTCGAACGATCGTCGACGCCACCCCCTTCGGCGCCGTGCTCCTGCTCTACGACGTGCTGCGCAAGAACGCCCAGCCGGATGTACTGGAGCGCGGCCGGAGCAGCCAGGGCGACCTGTACCCTGACGGCGTGCTCCAGGCCGAGTGGTGGACCAAAGCGGCCTACGGCCAAAGGGTGCCGACCTTCCCCACGTACCGACATGCGATCGCCCGCTCGCTCTCCGAGGGCCTCATGAAACAGGCCGAGGGGGAGCTCCCCGGGCCGCACACCGTAGAGGGGGCCAAGCGATGGTCGCTCCAGCAGGTCATCGCGCTCGCCCAGACGCTGCTCTGAGCTCGAGGGCCTCGCCCTCCCCGCAGGCGGCCCACGAAGGTCGCTTCAGTCCGTGTCCTCGACACGCGGGGCGAGCAGGAACTGGGCGTCCCCGCGTCCACCGGCGAGGGTGAAATCGAGCTTCAGGGGGTACTGCGTACCCAGCGCCATCGTGACCTCGTCCGCGCTGGTGATCGACTTCACCATGTTGGAGAAGAAGTCGAGGGGGTACATGCTCTTCACCGGCTCCTTCGCGTCCAGCAGGGTCAGGGCCTCCTTGCCGATCTTGAGGTTCACCTGGTCGTTCTCGCCCTCGGAGTGGAGGGTGAACGTGTCCTGGTCGAGCGAGAGGGTCACGTGGTCGCTGATGGACTCGGACCCGCGGATCCCCTGGCGAAGCTCGTCGATCTTGAGGACGACCTTCGCGGTGGGGTTCACCGAGGGGACCTTCGGCTGGCTGATCCCGGCAGGGTCGACGACGGACATGACCCGCGAGAGCTTGCCGACCGAGACCACGAGCTTGCCCTTCCCCGCGTCGTAGGTGAGGTCGAGCACGTCGCCGGGACGGGCGAGCGCGAGGACCTCGCGGACCTTCTCCAGGTCGAGCCCGATCTCCGTCGCGTCCCCCTGGAACTCCTCGAAGGCGTCCTTCTTGAGCTTCGCGACGAGCATGGCCACGTGGGATGGGTCGACGGCCTTCACCTCGACCCCCTCCTTCGAGACCATGAGCTTCATCTCAGGGACCAGGGTCGAAACGACCCCGACGAGCTCGCGCAGGATCTCCATACGAACCCGGGCCCGGAACATCGGCATAGGACGAGGTCCGGCACACTCCGAGGTTGATATAGGCGTTTCCCAGCCTTTGAGGGACGCGCACGCCCGTCGGAAGGGCTAGGCGAGGGGGGGTCGGGGGAGCCGCGCGGCGTCCCACCCCCGCCTTCCCGGCGGGTACGTTCCCTATCCCGAGGGGGGCGGGGGTCCTG
>JAKAAX010000006.1 GCA_021802125.1 Thermoplasmata archaeon
GCTTGCTGCGGGGACGCTCGAAGCGACGAGCGATCAGATAGTCGCGGCCATGCCCAAGGAAGAGCAAGCGCGCTTCCTCAATCCCGAGAACGGAAGGGTCTCCCCAAGGATCGGCAACCCCTTGAAGCGCCTGGGGGTCACCTGCGAGAGGAAGTACGTCAAGCAAGCCGGTAAGGCCGCGAGGGTGTACGACCTTCAGCCCGCTTCTCAAGGCACCGAAGAAAACCCCGCGACAATCGATGCGGGAGCCACCCCCGCGACGGAGTGATGGGATTGGCTGCGGCAGTCATCGAACAGCAGAGGCCAGGAAGGGACCTTCCGCGGTCCGTCCAGTTCGCCTTCAGCGACGACGGTCTCGCACCCATCCAAGCAGCCCAGGTGGATTCTGAGGCTCAGGCGGGACGTCGTGAAGGTAGGAGGAAGCCCTTGCGCCGGAGCGCGAGGGCAACCGTAGGTTCTACCTCACCTGGCCCGCTCGCAGCATCGATGATTGGGGGAATCGCCCCGCCGCCGGGCATGGCCCTGCTGCTAGTTCCAATCAACGCCGTCCCAGGCGCTGTCCCCGCAGCCCCTCCGCCCGGGCCAAGTCTACAGCCGAGACTCCAGGGTCGTACTATGGGCGGCCCGGTCCGTCAGGACCATCAACAGGAGTTGACAGGTGGACTCGCTCCTCCACCTCACCCTTCCATCGAGGTCGTTCCCGTCCCGCCGAAGACTTCCGAGGAGGAGGACTTGAAGGGCTTGAAGCGGGAGGTCGAGCGCCTCCCGCGGCATCACCCGCTGCGGCTCGCGTTGCGGGGGGAGCCGGACCGGCTCCCGCGGGCCGAGCTGGTGCTGAAGATGAGGGAGTGGTCGAAGTACCTGGGCTGGCAGGACTCACCATGAGGACTTGGTCCGGCCCCAGGCGATCAAGCTCCCTCCAGCCGTGAGCGACGAGCCCCGCCACCGCCGCGGGCTGCACGACGATTTGGTATCCGCTGAGTGCGGGATGCGCAGGACGTTGAGGAGCATCCTCTACCGGCCCTCCGGAGCCCCTTGCGAGTCCCTCTCGTGCCAGCTCCCGGACCTTCTCCGTGTCCGTCAGATCCATCTCGTTGATCTCGTCGTCCGTGTAGCCCGAGAGCCGGAGGAACTGTCGGTTGACCGCTGCGTCGACCTCTGCGGCATCCGTCATGGGGGTGGTCGCGAGGAAGGGCTGGCAACGGTGGTAGGCATCGCGCATGTCGTCGAGGAACTTCTGAGGAAGTCGGCCCTTGTTGGTCGTGTACCGGGCTTCCATCGATCCCCGGTGGCCCATCCAGAACACGCGGTAGTCGTGGGCGACCTTGCCCTTGCTCTCCGCAAGAAGGAGCTGGGTATCGAAGTAGGCACGGAGGGCGTACGGCCGCATCTTCACCTCGCGTCCCACGACGGCGCGGATCCCGGCGCGGATCCCATCGCCGATGTTGGTGGTCCGGATGAAGGACTTGTCCAGGTTGCGGGGCTTGACGAGTCCCGTCTCGGGGGTGAGCTGCTCACCGAACTCTGCCCGCTCCTGGAGGTAGTCCCGGATGTAGCCGCACCCCTCGGCTCCGACGAAGGAGAAGTAGCGATGGTTCGACTTGGAAAGCTCCGGTCGGACGACAACCATCGCAGGGACTCGGGTGAACTCGATCCCGTTCCCCTTGATTCGGAGCTCGGGGAAGTCCTTGAGGCGCAGTCCGTCCGTGCCGTAGTAGTTGCCAAGGACCTCGGGCCTCAGGCCAGCGTGGGCGACCAGTACGGCCGAGACCCGGTGACAGCTTGTGCACGAGAGCAGGATGCGGTGGAGCTCCTCCTGCGTGGGTATCCGTTCGTCACGAATGGAAGGAGGGTCCTGCGACTTGTAGATCTTGATCGGTCGCGTGAGGACCTTTCCGCCGTGGAGGAGCCAAGAGCGTACAGACTTCACGATGTTCGTGGTCGTCTGACCGGTCTGTCCCCGCTTCTCTTGGAGGCTGACGAAATCGAGGAGCATCCGGTGCAGTTTCTCTTCCCTCAACTTCCAGAGCTGGGGGGGCGAGGTGTGCATCAGGTCGCAGAAGAGGAAGAGCGCGCGGAGGTAGGTCTCCGCCGTGGTCTCGGAGCCGCGAGTGATGTTCTCGTGCCACCTCCGGACCTCGGGATCCTTCAGCCGCTCCTCTCGCCGGCGTTTCAGATCGCGGGGGCTCATGCCCTTCGGTGGAGGCATCGAAAAGACGTACGGAGGGCACTCTATAAGGCGGTTGCGAACCTAATTGGGAGTGCGGCCTGCGGGATTTGAACCCGCGTCGATGGCTTGGCAAGCCACCGTTCTGACCAGGCTATACTAAGGCCGCGCGGAGGACGCGAGGAGGGGCCTCGAATATAAACCCGGGCCGTGGGAATGCGCGTGGCCGCACGCGCCCTCCCCGTCACCTTCCCAGCCATTATCAAGGGCCGAACGCTCGCCGGAGCGTGCCCCCCTGGCAACGCGAGGCCTCTCGCCTGGTACACCGCTCCGGAGTGTTCGAGGTCTACGAGGATGTCCTGCGCGTGCCGGGGTCCGGGACGATGCTCTACACCCGCCTGGAGAGCCCCTCCTTCGCGACGGTGGTGCCGATCACGGACCGGGGGGAGATCGTGTTCGTCGAGAACTATCGGCCCCCGATCGGGGGCTACCTGCTCGAGCTCCCCGGGGGGATGCTGGACCCGGGCGAGTCCCCTCCTCAAGCCGCCGCCCGGGAGCTCGAGGAAGAGACGGGGCTGCGCGCGAGGGAGCTCTCGCGCCTCGGGTGGTACTATCCTTCCCCTCACCTCGGTAGACACCGGGGACATCTGTTCATCGCGCGGGGCCTCGTCCGGGGGAAGGCCTCGCCCGACATGGGGGAGCAGTTGCGGCCGGTCCGCCTCCCCATCGAGCTCGCCTACGATCGCCTTTACAGCGGGGAGCTTCACCAATCCACGGCCATGCTCGCGCTCTTCCTGGCCGAGCCGCTGCTGCGCCCGGGACATCCCTCGGTCCACCGATGGCCCCAGCGGATGGGGACCAAGCGGGGCCCACGCCGGGCCCGCACCGGTCGGAGCCAGCCTCCGGGGGTTTGGGGGGGACGATGAGCTCCGGCACGAAGGATGAGGGGACGCGCACGCCGCGGACCCTGGAGGAAGGGGAGCGTGTGCTGGTCCGCGCCAAGGAGGGCGAGAGCTACCTGCTCCGTCTCACCCGGGGGACGACCCTCGTCGACAGCCTAGGCGTGATCGACCTCACCCCCGCCATCGGGGCTCCCGAGGGCGTCGCCGTCGACATCGCGGGCCGCACGTTCCACGTCTATCGCCCGAGCCTGTCCGACCTCGCCTCGCAGATGCATCGACGCTCCCAGATCATCACGCCCAAGGACGCTCTCGCGCTGGTCTACCTCGCCGGGGTCGTCCCCGGGAGCCTGGTCCTCGAAGCGGGATCCGGGAGCGGCGGGCTCACGCTCTTCCTGGCCACGTACGTGGGGCCCGCAGGGCACGTGGTGAGCTACGACCGTCGCCCCGAACACCAGAAGGTCGCTCGAGAGAACATCGAGCGGGCGGGCCTCGCGGGTCGCGTGACGTTCCGTGAAAAGGACGTGACCGGAGGGTTCGAGGAGACCGGGGCCGACGCGGTCATCCTCGACCTGCCGGAACCCTGGGACGTCCTTCCGTCGGCCCTGAGCGCGCTCCGGGCCGGAGGGCACGTCGCCACCTACGTTCCCACTTACAATCAGCTCGAACGGAGCGTCCGGGCCCTGCGGACCCACGGTCTGCAGGACGTCCGTGCCCTCGAGTCCCTGGTGCGGGGCCTCCACGTGGGCGAGGGCGGGACGCGCCCGGAGTTCGAGATGCTGGGCCATACCGGGTTCCTGGCCTCCGGACGGAAGGTCGACTGAAAGGGGAGGGCACGCCCCGTCCCAGGACCGCATCGATGGCCGTCACCTTCCTGTTCACGCTCGCCGCGGCGATCGCGTTCCTGCCGGCGGGCGCGCTCCTCTTCCTCGTCCTGGACCGCTACGCGGCCCCGCGGGTGCCGAAGAACCTGTTCGACGAGAAGAAGGTCTTCCTGACCTTCGCGGTCGGGATCCCGCTCGGGATCATCCTCGGCCTCATCTTCCTGGCCTACGCCGAGTCGCTCTGCCCGTGCAACAACGGCGACATCAGCGCGCCGTCCATCTACTTCCTGCTCTTCGTTCTCGTGGCCGCCCTCCTCCGGAGACTGCTGGTCCGGACCAAGACCTTCGGGGGCATCCAGGGCGGCGACCCGCAGCTCCCGGTCCACGTGTTCTCCTACGGCGCTCTCTCGGGCGCGACCGTCGGGCTGGCCCTGGCGCTGGAGCAGTTCGAGCTCTTCTATCCCAAGGGGAACGCTCCCGCGCTCTCGGAGGTCCTGGTCCTCCTGGGGTTCGCCACCGACATGGTCCTGCTGGAGGCCTGGGCGGGCCTCCGCTTCGGACGAGCGATGCGCAAGGGGTTCTCCTGGCTCCCCCCGTTCTCCGTGCTCGCGGGAGAGGCGCTGGGGCTCCTCGCGCTCTCCCCGATCTTCGCCGGCTACACCGACGTGGGCGACGTGACCTTGGTCCTCCTGTTCGTCGGGGTCAGCTGGGCCCTCGTCAAGGAGGAGTCCCGCGCCCTTCGCATGCTTCGGAAGGCGGCGGGCCTGAGCCGCGGAGCGAAAGGGCCCCGATTCGGTCGCGGATCCCGCGCGCAGGTCGCCGCGGTGGCGGGGACGGAGGAGAAGCGCGGGACGGACGCCCCACCTACGGAGGCGGCAACCCCTACGGAGGAGCCGGCCCCTGCGGAGGAGACGGTGCCTACGGGGGATGAGTCCCCTTCGGGGACTCCGCCGCCATAGCGGTCCTGAGCGTCTCGAGCGCCCGGCGGACGTCCTCCACGCTGGCCTCGTCCTCGAGGGTGGTCAGGTCCCCGACGGACTCGCGGTTCGCCACCGCGCGGACGACGCGCCGCATGATCTTCCCGCTCCGGGTCTTGGGGAGCGCGACGACGAAGTGGATCCCTTCGGGCGTCGCGACGGGCCCCATCTTCTCCCGCACGTGCTCGCGGAGACGCTTCGCGAGCTCGGGGCTGGGAGCGTGGCCCGTGCGGAGCGTGACGAAGGCCACGATGACCTCTCCCTTCACCTCGTCACGCTGTCCCACCACCGCCGCCTCGGCGACGGAGGGATGCGAGACCAGGGCGCCCTCGATCTCGATGGTCCCGAGCCGGTGCCCCGCCACCTTCAGCACCTCGTCGGCCCGCCCCAGGAGCCAGAAGTACCCGTCCGGGTCGCGGACGGCGTAGTCGCCCGGATAGTAGAGGCCGGGGAACTTGGAGAAGTAGACCTCCCGGTAGCGCTCGGGGTCGTTGTAGAGCGTCAGGAACATCCCGGGCCAGGGCCGGCGCAGGACGAGGAAGCCCTTCGAGCCCGCCGGGGCCACCTGCCCCCGCTCGTCCACCACCTCGGCGTCGATGCCGGGCAGGGGGAGCGTCGCCGAGCCGGGCTTGAGCGGCAGCGGTCCGAGGCCGGGGGCAGGGGAGAGGAGGATCCCGCCGGTCTCGGTCTGCCACCATGTGTCGACGATGGGGCACCGCTCTCCTCCGACGACCCGGTAGTACCACTCCCAGGCGGAGGGATTGATCGCTTCCCCCACGCTGCCGAGCAGGCGCAACGTGCTCAGGTCGTGGGCGCGGGGCCAGGTGTCCCCGTGCTTCATGAGCGAGCGGATGGCCGTGGGGGAAGTGTAGAGGGTGGTGACGCCGTACCGGTTCACGATCTTCCACATCCGGTCCGGCGAAGGGATGTCCAGGGCTCCCTCGTAGAGGACCGACGTGAGCCCCGCGAGGAGGGGTCCGAACACGATGTAGGTGTGTCCCGTGACCCAGCCGATGTCGGCCGCGCACCAGTAGGTGTCGGTCTCCGGGCGGGCATCGAAGACCCAGCGCATCGTCGCCGCGGCGTGCACGAGGTACCCTCCCGTGCCGTGCACCACTCCCTTCGGACGCCCGGTGGTGCCGCTCGTGTAGAGGAGGTAGAGCAGCTGCTCGGAGGGAAGTGGCACGGGCTTCACGTGGGCGGGCGCGCGCGCCAGCGCCTCCGAGAAGAGGAGGTCCCGCGGTTCCTTGAGGGGAGGGGGGGTGGGCCCTCGTTGGACGACCAGCACCCTCTCCACGGAAGGGCACCGTGCGGCGGCCTCGTCGGCGACAGGTTTGAGCGGAAGGAACTTCCCGCGGCGGTAGGTCCCGTCGGCGGTCACGATCACACGGGCGCCGCAGTCCCGCACGCGCTCGGCGAGCGCTTCGGCAGAGAACCCGGAGAAGACGGTCGTGAACCCGATGCCGAGCCGGGCGGCGGCCAGCATCACCGCCGGGGTCTCAGGGACCATCGGGAGGTAGAGCGCGATGCGGTCGTCGCGTTTCAGCCCCATCTGAGCTAGGGCACCCGCGGTCCGTTCGACCAGGGCCAGCAGGTCGCGGTAGGTCAGCGTCCGGGTCTCCCCGGGCTCCCCTTCCCAGTGGTAGGCGACGCGGCTCCCTCGGCCGGCCTCCACGTGCCGGTCCAAGCAGTTGTACGAGGCGTTGAGCTCCCCCCCGGCGAACCACTTCCAGAAGGGGGCCTCCCCGCCCACGACCTTCGAGAACGGGCGGTCCCAGTGGAGCTCGCGAAGGGCGACCTCCTTCCAGAGCCGGTCGGGGTCCTCCAGCGACCGGCGGAGGAGCTCCCGATAGGCGCCCGTGGGCACGTACACTTGGTCGAACGGGAGCGACGACGGGGCAGGAGGGCCGCCGGCGGGAGCACCCATGGATGGCCGGACGGGGCCGGGCTAACTAAACCATTCGGGACGAAGCCCGGTGGAGGAGCTCAGTCCTGGTGCACGACCTTGCTGCCGTCGAGCTCGAGGTTCACCGGGGTGACGAAGGCGCCGTGCCGCTGGAGGGCCCTTTCGATGCCCCCGTGCCGCTCGGGCGGCGCGAGGATGAACAGGAAGCCCCCGCCCCCCGCGCCCATCAGCTTCCCTCCGAGGGCCCCCGCCTTCTTCGCCGTCTCGTAGAGCTCGTTGACGCGGGTGTTGGAGATGCCTTCCGAGAGCTTCTGCTTGAGCTCCCAGTTCTCGTCCATCAGCCGTCCGACCTCGGCGATGTCCAGGTTCTCGAGCGCCTTCGCGGTCGAGACGGCCAGGTCGCGCATCCGGTCGTACTCCTCCAGGTGCTCGGAGATGTGGTTGACCTGGTTGATGTGGATCGTGGAGGAGGAACGCTCGATGCCGGTGAAGAAGAGCATCTGGTGGGCGTTCAGATCCGCGAGCCCCTCGTGATCGAGGGAGAGGCTCTGGACGGAGACGGAGCCGTCGCGCTCGACCTTCACCAGGTTCAACCCCCCGTAGGCGGCCACGTACTGGTCCTGGATGCCCCCGGGCTCCTTCAGGACCTCCCGCTCGATGTGCACGGCCTCCCGCGCGAGCTGGCGCGGGCTCACGTGCTGGCCCTTCCAGGCGTGGAGCGCGTTCAGGACCCCCACCGCGCAGCTGCTGCTCGACCCGATCCCTGTGCCTCGGGAGGGCATCTGCGTCGCGGTGATGACCTGGACCCCGCTCGGGATCCGCAGGAGCCGCATGGATTCCCGGATCGACCCGTGGTCGATCTCGTCGACGCTCTTCTTCGCGTCCTCGGTCACGCGGTAGCTGACGCGGATCTCGTCGCGGTTGAAGTTCTCCACGACGATGACGTAGATCCCCTTGTCCATGGCCCCCGCGACGCAGGCGCCGGGCCCGTGGGCGCGGTAGTACTCCGGGAGGTCGGTCCCCCCACCCGCGAACGTGACCCGGAACGGGGTCTTCGTGACGACGGAGTTGGTCCCCAACGACCTGCCACCCGTGAAAGGTGTCAAGATGCGAGAGATTTGAGGGTGGCCGTCGGTCCCGGAAGGGGTCCGGCCCCCCCTTCCGACCCTCCGACCGCAGGGGGCAGCCGGGGACAAGTCTCTTGAACCGTCCCCTTTACAGGCCCGGGCTTGAAGCGGGTCCAAGACGACGAGAACGACGGGTCCAAGGACGAGGAATCGGGCTCCGAGGGGCCCTCCGAGGCCGAGGGCGGTCCGTCCACCGAGAAGCGCGGAAGGGCGGTCGCCGGACCCCCGATGGACCTCTCCACCCGCCTGCGCCGGGGGCTGCGGACCTACCGGTTCGCGATCTCGATCGCCGTCACCATCGTGGGACTTGCCCTGTTCTTCATCGGGCTCTTCGCTTGGACCCCCCTGGGCTCCCCCAGCGGACCTCTGGCCGGGCTGGAGCAGCCCCTTCTCGGGCCGGACGGGAACACCGGGGCCACCGGGCCCGACTGGACGCTCGCGATGCTGCCGGGAGGCGGGCTCATGGCCCTCATCGGAGGGTACCTGGTCGGTGTCTACGTCATCGCCCGGCGCCGCTTCGAGCACCTCATGAAGACGAAGAGCAAGGCCGAGTTCCTCCGGAACGTGACCGAGGCCGAGGACCTGCTCTGGGACCTCACGCCCGAGGACGAGATCCGGCTGGTCCGCAAGAAGCTCGAGCTCAAGATCCGCGGTTGAACGGCGCCGTCGTCCGGGCGCGCGTGCCGCTCCTGGACCGGAGGCTCATCCTCGGAGCGGTTTCAATTAGGCCCTTCCTCTCGCCCGGGCCATGCCCGACCTCCAGTTCCGCAAGCTCCGGACCCCGGAGGAGTTCCGCATGGCGGAAGAGGTCCAGATCAAAGCGTGGGGGATGCACGGTGAGCACCCCGTCCCGGCCTCCCTCCAGCGGGCGATCCAGGACAACGGGGGGCTCATCCTCGGGGCATTCCACGACATCCATCTGATCGGGTTCACCCTGGGGTTCGTGGCGTGGGATGGCCAGGAGCTCTACCTCTGGTCGCACATGAACGCCGTCCTGCCGGAGTACCAGAACCACAAGGTCGGCTTCCGGCTGAAGGAGGCCCAGCGGGAGGAGGTCCTGCGGATGGGCCTTCCGAAGATCCGGTGGACCTTCGACCCCCTCGTCGCAAAGAACGGGTACCTCAACGTCCGCCGTCTCGGCGCCTACCCTGACCGATACATGCACCACTACTACGGCACGATGGACACCGAGCAGACCGGGGGGATCCCCACCGACCGGGTCCGGGTCACGTGGCTCCTCACTTCTCCGCATGTCGAGGAACGGCTCGGGGGGAAGGTCCCCTCGAAGGACGACGACCTCGCCCGGTTCGGGTCGAGCCAGGTGTTGGTCGACACGGAGCTCGGCGAGGCCGGGCTGCGGATCCCCCGCGAGGTGCACGAGCCGGAGGAGGGCCGCTCGTCGGGGGTCCTGGAGGTGCCTTTCGACATGTCCGCGCTGCGGGAGCACCAGCCGAAGGACCTTCGAGGGTGGCGCCTCGCGACCCGGGAGGCGTTCCGGGCCGCCCACGATCTGGGTTGGGGGGTCGACGACTTCGCCGTGGTCAGCGTGGAGCACGAGCGGAGGGCCTTCTACTTCCTCGCTCCGCGACCCGCCGAGCCCACGCCTGGGGCCCCGTCCGGGGCCGACGTGAACCCTCCTCCCTGAGCTCATTGCGAACCCCAGGCAAGGAGGTGGAGGTCCTTTGGTCCCCCGACCGTCCTCGCGGAAGGGAGGGGGGACCGGCGCGACTCCCCCGGTGCACCTCCGTCGGGCCGTGCTGGAGGAGCTCGAGATGCCCCTCGTCCGTCCGTTCACGACGAGCTTCGGCACGGAGAAGGCCCGCAGGGTGCTCCTGCTCTCGCTGGAGGAGGCGCATGGAGAGGTGGGGTGGGCGGAGTGCGTCGCAGGGCGCGACCCGCTCTACTCCTACGAATCCGTGGCCACGGTCCGTGAGGTGCTCTTCCGCTACCTTCTCCCGGTCCTCGAGCGCTCCGCCGAACGCGCGACCCCCCAGCGCTTCTTGGAAGGTGCGTCGGAGATCCGAGGGCATCCGATGGCGAAGGCGCTGGTGGAGATGGCGCTCTTCGACCTCGCGGCCCGGCGGGAGGGGGTCCCGCTCCAACGGCTGCTCGCCGGGAAGAGGCCCGTGCGCGAGCGTGTGGAGGTCGGGGTCTCCGTCGGGATGGCCTCCTCCCCCGCCGAACTTCTCCGGCAGCTCGAGGGGTACTCGGGGGCCGGGTACCGTCGGCTGAAGCTCAAGGTCGAACCGGGGCGCGACCGGGCCTTCGTCCTCGCCGCTCGACGGGCGTTCCCGGAGAGCCCTCTGTGGATCGACGCCAATCAGGCGTACGGGGCCCAAGACGTTCCCCGCCTCGTGGGGCTCTGCCGGGACTCCAATGTCCAGGTCGTCGAGCAACCGTTCCCCGAGGACGCGCTGCTCCTCCACGCCCGATTGGCCCGGGCCCTGGGCCGGGGAGCGAAGGTGTGCCTCGACGAATCCGTGGGTTCGGTCGAGCGGCTGGACCTGGCGCTCAAAGAGCGCGCCTTCGGGTGTCTCAACATCAAGCCCGGACGTGTCGGAGGTCTCTCGACCTCCGTCGCGCTCCACGACCGGTGCGAGCGCGCGGCGATCCCGGTGTGGTGCGGGGGGATGCTGGAGACCGGCGTGGGGCGAGCGCACAACGTGCACCTCGCGAGCCTTCCGAACTTCCGGCTGCCGGCGGACCTCTCCGCGTCGGACCGGTACTGGACGGAGGACCTCGTCGACCCGCCCTTCCGTTTGGGACCCGGTAGCACGCTCGTGGTCCCGCGGGGGAGCGGGACCGGAGTGGAGCCGGTCGAGGCCCGGATACGTAAGCGAAGGGTCGCTCGGCGCGCTCGTCGCCTCCATCAAAGGATATGACCGCCCCCCCGCCTCGCTCCGGCATGGTCCGGCGCCCCGTCAGGCCGAGATCGTCCCGCGGCGTCGCGGGCGCGTCCCCGAGCCGAGGGGGAGACCTCTTCGACCGAGGGTCCCTGGTCGTGATGTTCGTCTTCCTGTTCGCGATCGGCCTCGGGGCGACGGCTGGGCTCCTCGGCGGATTCCAGACCCTTGCCCCTCCCACGACGTTCAACGGCGCGCGGCCCGCGACCCTTGTCGTCGTCGCGGCGGTCCTGGCCGTGTCCATCCCGGCCTGCATCGGCCTCGTCTGGGTATTGCGCAACCGCAACGGGCAGGCCATCTTCTCTCAGGGAGCCGCGGTCACGCTCCTGGCGTTGGTGATCGTCCTGCTGGTGGCGGCGGGCCTGATGGCCCTCGGATCGATGCTCGATTATCACCGGGTGACGGGCTACGTCCCCGGAGGCAACTCTACGGCGGCCGGGGGGAACACCACGACCGGCAACTCTTCCGTGCCCAACGGGAACTCCACGAACACGACCGCGGCGAAGGGCCCTCCCCCTCCCCTCAGCGGTCTGCTCAATTCTCCCTACGCTCCGATACTTCTGCCCCTGACCATCGGGATCATCCTCTCCCTGGTCCTGGTCCCTCTCATCACCTACGCCCTGCGACGGGGCCGGACGCCGGCTCCACCTGCGGAGACCGGGCCCACCGAGCTGGTGCAACACCTCGAACAGGCGGTCGCTTCGCTCGAGATGGGGGACCTGAGCGAGGCCCGAGCGAAGATCGTGTCCGCCTACGGAGCGTTGCTCCGCGACCTTGAGACCCGGGGGGTCGGAGACCTCGACCTGCTCACCCCCCGCGAGATCGAGCTGCTGATGGAGAGCCGCTTGGGCCTCTCCTCGCCCTCCGCGCACAGCCTCCGCGAGCTCTTCGAGGAGGCCCGTTACAGCGAGCACGCGATGTCCGAGGCGCAGGCCTCAGCGGCCCGCGCCTCCCTGGTCGAGATCCTGGACCAGTTGAAGGCCCGTCTCCCCTCCGCGGGGGCGGCGGAGACGACCGGTCCGGGGACGGACGTCGAGGCGGGAGAGGTGGGAGCGCGTTGAGCCGGACCGAGGTCTACGCCCGCCGGTCGATCCTGGCGATCGGGATCCTCTTCGCCGTGCTCGCCTCCCTCGAGGTCGACAACACGTCGATGTCTCTGGAGTTCGGCGCCACCGCCGCCGCCTTTTTGACCCTCGCCGGGCTGCTCGCCCTCGCGGTCCGAATGCCCTCCCTCCCGCCTCTCATCCTCCCCCAAACCTCTCTCTGGCAGACGCGGGTCAGGCAGGCGCGAGACGGGGATGGGCTCGCCCGTCTCCACATCCTGGAGGCCCTGGAGTCCGCCGCGACGGCGGGGGGCCTGGTCGACGAGCACCACTTGCTCGACCGGCGCGAGGAGGTCCTGGGGTTGCCCCGAAAGGAGTTCGAAGAGCTGCTCACCCGCGAGGTCCAACGGATCGAGGCACGGGTGTGAGAGGAACCCTATGAACGGTGGAAGCTCGAAGGCGCGGCTAGAACAGGTCATCGCGGGCGTGGGCCAGGTCGTCGTCGGAAAGCAGGAGGCCCTTCGGACGCTCTTGGTCGGTCTGCTCGCCGACGGGCACATCCTTCTGGAGGACCTGCCCGGCCTGGGCAAGACCCTCATCGCCAAGTCCTTCTCCTCGGCGCTGGGACTCGCCTTCACCCGGGTCCAGTTCACGGCGGACCTGCTCCCCACCGACATCACCGGCGGGGAGATCTACGATCCCTCCTCCGGGAAGTTCTCGTTCCGGAAGGGACCGGTCTTCACCCACATCCTCCTCGCAGACGAGATCAACCGCGCCCCGCCCAAGGTCCAGTCGGCCCTGCTGGAGTCGATGCAGGAGTACCAGGTGACCTCCGAAGGGACGACGTACCCCCTGGAGCGGCCGTTCCTGGTCATGGCGACGCAGAACCCGATCGAGCTCGAGGGGACCTATCCGCTTCCGGAGGCCCAGGTGGACCGCTTCCTTCTGCGCCTCACCGTCGGCTATCCCACGGCCGGGGAGGAGCGGGCGATCCTCGCTCGCAGGCGCCTGGCGAAGACCGAGCTCCAGCCTCCGCCGGCCGTCCTCGCTCCCGGGGAGTTCCGAGGGCTCCAGACGGCGGTGGAGAACGTCTCCATCACCCCCGCGCTCGAAGGGTACATCGTCGATCTGGTCTCCGCCACCCGGGCCGACCCGAGGGTCGAGGTGGGGGCGTCGCCCCGCGGCTCGCTCGCGCTCGCGAAGCTCTCCCGAGCGAAGGCGCTCCTGGAGGGGAGGGACTTCGTGCTCCCGGACGACGTGAAGTCGCTCGCCCTCCCCGCGCTCGCCCATCGCATCGTGATCAAGCCCGAACCGTGGATCCGCGGTCTGCGCGGGACGACGGTGGTCAGCGAGGTCATCCGGAAGGTCCCGGTCCCGAAGGTGGGCTGACCTCCTCTCGACGCGCGGACCACGGGCGGGAGAGGGACGGATGACCGAGCCGGAGACCTTTCTCCCGGCCTCCCCTCGCGCCTCGTGGAGGGCACGGGCGCTGCTCCTGTTCGGCCTCGGCGGCACGGCGCTCGTCGCGGGGCTCGTCCTGCGCTCCTCCGCCGGCGTGATGCTCGCGGCGCCGCTCCTGCTCGCCCCGGCCTCGTCCTTCCTGCTCGCGCCGAGGACCGCGACCCGGGTCGTGGTCCGTGGCGAGCTCTCGGAGAAGGGCGACGACCTGGAGATGGCCATGACCTTCGAGGCCTCCCCTCCGCTCCCGGGAGGATGGATCGACGTGGAGATCGAGCCCCCCGAGGGGGTCCTCCCGGTGGAGGGGGTCTCGCGCCGGGTCGTGGTCCGACCGGGCGAGCCGCTCTCCGCCACCTTCCGCATGCGGCCGTTCCGCCCGCTCTTCGTGCGGCTCACGACGCCGAAGGTCCGGTGGAGGGACCCTCTCGGTCTCTCGGAGATCCTGCTGCCCGCCCGGGGCGAAGGCCTCTCGCTCGAGCGCTACCCCCCGGAGGTGCGGCGCGTCCCCCGGCTCGCGATCCAGCGCACGACCCCGTTGCCGGGCGAGGTGCGCTCCCGCCGCCGGGCCATCCAGGGGGACTTCGTCTCGATCCGCGACTACCAACCCGGCGACCCGCCCCGGCAGCTCAACTGGTGGGCCTCGGCCCGGAGGGGGAAGCTGGCCTCCAACGAGTTCCACGCCGAGCGCAGCGGCGAGATGATCATCTGCGTCGACGCCCGCCCGAGCGGGCTTCCCGGCGGGGACGATGCGCAGCTCCTGGGGGTCTCCCGGGCCGCGGCGCTCGGGCTCGCTCGGTACCTGCTGAAGGAGAAGACCCGGGTCGGGCTGGTGATCTTCGGTGAGTTCGTCAAGATCACCCGGCTGGGCGGGGGCCGCGTCCAGCGCTTCGCGATCGAACAGGCGCTGCAGGACGCGCGGCTCTCGGACGTGGCCGCCCCGGTCGAGCGGCTTTCGGTCTCGCTCCAGCGGCACTTCCCGATGGGAACGCCCGTGCTCCTGCTCACGCCGATGATCGACGACGAGACCGTGGCCTCCGGCTACTTCCTCCGGAGACGGGGCTACCCCTGCATGTTGCTCTGCCCATCCCCCACGACGCTCGAGGCCGAGCGCATGGAGCTCAAGGCCTCGGACGCGGACATCACCCTGCGGTTGGTCCGTCTCCTCCGACGCCGCCGGCTCGCCGAGGCTTGGGAGAGCGCACCGGTCGTCGAGTGGGAGGACTTCACGAGCCTCGCCTCGCTCGTCGCCTTCCTGCGACGCCCTCCGGCCACGATGCTCCAGGGAGGTGTGGGGTGAGCCTCGAGGACGGTGCGCTCTCCCCGAGCGACCCGGTCGCGGACGTGATCTCCTACCAGGAGATCGCCCGCAGGCAGGCGCATCCGCCGCTGGTCCGCCGGGCCGGGATTTCCTCTTTGGAACTGCTGGCGACGCTCGCGCCCTTCCTTCCCTTCCCCCTCTGGGTCCTCGGCGGCGGCGTCCGGTGGATCGAGCTTCCGCTCCTGATCGCTCTGCTCGTCGCGGCGGGGTCGGGGATGCTGATCCGAAGGCTCCCGTCCCCCCTGCCGTCCGTCGGAGCCCTCCCTGCCGCCACCGTCTGGGTCGTCGCGGTCCTCCTCCTGCCCGGAGGGGTCCTCGCCCTGGTCTGTGCAATGCTCGCAGGGATCGCGCTCGTGCTCTACGCTGCGCTCCCGGCTCCAGGGGAGCTGGCTCCTCCGGCGGTCGCGGTGCTCTCCCAGGCGATGGTCCCGATCCTCGGAGGGGGGCTCTCCCTCCTCGTGGCGATCTCGCTCTTGGGGGTCGCCGCTCCCCTGTACGCGGTGGTGCTCGTGCCCACCCTGGGAGCGTTGGCGCTCGCTGTCCATCTCTTCAGCAAGGAGGAAGGGGTAGGGGGAGGACAGGAACGTCCGGCGTAGGGAGCCCCGGAGGGGGCCAGCGCCTCGGGGGGAGGGTTCAAGTCCCCGAGGGAGGTCCCGGACCCCGTGCCCCCGAGAGGGGGCACCAGGGCGCCGTCGAAGGGTCCCTCCTGACCACCCTGCGGACGGGTCGTCCGCACGGGATGAAGAGAGGACAACCCCGGTGTCCGACAGCCCCGGCCGGGTCAGGACGCGGAGAGGGCCGAAGAGCCCACCGTGAGGCGGTCCGTTACGGCCGGGGGACACAGAGGACCGCCGGGGAGGCGAGGTGACGCGGTACGACACGGCCGCTCAGGCCCGTCTGCGGACGGGGTCCCGACGATTGAACCTCGTCCTTGCGGCCATCCTGATCGCGGGCGCCACCTATCTCCTCGCGAGCTACATCGTGCTCTCGCTGTCGCCCTACCCTCCGCTCAACGCCTTCGAGCTCGTGCTCGCGATCCTCGTCTACTGCCTGGCGGCGATCCCGCTGAGCCAGGCCTTCATCCGTCGCCCTCACCCCGAGTCGGTGGAGGTCCGGGAGGAGGGGCTCTTCCTCCGGTTCGCGAAGCGGCCTCCGGTCCGAATCGCGTGGGAGGACCGGCCGGTCACTCTCGCCTACGACGACCGGGAGTTGCGGGGTATCCACCGCCGACCGGAGGGGATGGAGGTCGCGGTCTACATCCCGCTGCCCGGGAGGGACCAGGGCTCTCCGGCCTTCCGCCCCATGGAGATCGAGGTGAGCGGCGACGCGTTCGACGAGATCGCGAAGCGGATGAAGCAGGCCGGGTTCCGGACCTTCTCGGAGCGCTGGAGCCGCCGCCGCCCCGGCCAGATGGTCGAGTTCCTCACCCCCAAGGAGCTCCAAGATCGTCAGGAGCGCCGGGAGCTCGCCTCCGCGCTCGACGAACCCCGTCGCCGCTCCCGCGCCTCTTCGGGGTCCCGGACCCGCCCCTCGCGAGAGGACCGCAGCAAGTGACCCGGACCGGGGGTCGCCCGCCCCGCGCGGTTTCGCTCCAGCCTCAGGTCTTATCTGCCCCCTTCCCTCCGACAAGTGGACCGATGAGCTGCGAAGAGAGCCATCACCCGCCCCCCCAGGCGGTCGCAAGCTTCTCGACGGGGGGACACCCGACCGGTTCGGAGATCGTCGTCGGGGGCTTCCTGATGTTCCTCGGGCTCGCGCTCTTCTACACCTGGATCGCGACGTTCCAAGCCATCTGGGCCATCGGGGTCCTTCCCTTCGCCCTCGGGGGGATCCTCATCTTCCACGCGGACCCGATAATGGAGTCGCTGCGCAAGTGGCGCTCACCCGAGGCCGCTAAGGCTCCCTCCAGGTCGGCCAGCGACCCCGCCCACTGAAGGCCCCTTCGCTCTCCCCGGGGTCGGGATCGGCCGGACCGGGGGCACCCCCACCGAGCGCGGGGGTCGCTTCCCGTGCCAGCGGTTCGTCGAAGTCTCTTCCTCCGCGTCGAAGGCGGACCAAAAGCTCAAGCGCTCGGAATCGTGATGCTCCCCCGTGAGCCCCTCGCAGCCTCTGGCGATCGTCGCGGACCCGTTGGACAAGACGGCCGTCGCTCTCCTGGGGGAGCACGCCCGCGTGGTGGACGCGACCGCCGGCAAGGAAGCCCTCGAGCGCGAGATCGCCACCGCGGACGCGCTCCTGGTGCGGAGCCGTACGAAGGTCGACGAGGCGCTCATCGCGCGGGCCCGGGACCTCCGGGTCATCGGTCGGGCCGGGGTGGGCGTCGACAACATCGACGTGCCGGCCGCCTCCCGCCGAGGCATCCCTGTCGTGAACGCCCCGGCCGCGGCCACCACCAGCGTGGCGGAGCTGGTCGTGGGCCTCCTGGTCGCCGTCGCGCGCGACTTCGGGTCGCAGGTCCCCGCGGCGAAGAAGGGGGACTGGAAAAAGGCGGGCAACGGGCTCGAGCTCGCCGGGCGCACCGTCGGGTTCGTGGGCTACGGGCGGATCGCCAGGGAGGCGGGCGCGCGCCTGAAGGCCTTCGGCATGAAGGTCCAGGCCTACGACCCCTACCTCTCGAGCTCCCCCGACGGCGTGCCGCTGCTTCCCCTGGAAGAGCTCCTGAGGAAGAGCCAGGTGATCTCCCTGCACACCCCGCTCACTCCGGAGACCCGGCGGTTGCTGAGCGCGGAGAACCTCGCCAAGCTCCCGAAGGGGGCGATCGTGCTCAACGTCGCGCGCGGCGGGCTCGTGGACGAGGACGCGCTCCTCGCCGCCCTGGAGTCGGGGCATCTGGCCGGAGCGGCGCTCGACGTCTTCGAAGAGGAGCCCCCACGCAACGCGAAGCTCCTCGCGCACCCCAAGCTCGTGGTGACCCCGCACATCGGCGCCTCGACGCACGAGGCCCAGGCCCGCGCGGGGGCGGTCACCGTCGAGCAGGTGCTGAAGGTCCTCCGGGGAGAGACTCCCGACTACTGTGTCAATCCCGAGGTACGAAGAACATGACCGCGGTCACCACCCCCGCACGACCCAACCCCCCCTCGCCGAACTCTACCGTGTCCGCCCACGGGAACCCCGCCACTTCCGGCGGGACCCTCTCGGGCTCGTTCTTCGACCCGTACACGAGCACGTTCCTCCTCGCCGGGCCCGTGAAGCTCCACCCCCGGATCCAGCAGGCGATGGCTGCCCCTTCGCTCAACCACCGCGGGGAGTACTTTCACGAGATCGTCCACGAGATCAAGGAGCTCCTGCCCCTGGTCTTCGGCCGCCCGGGCCACCAGGTGGTGCTCACCGGAAGCGGCACGGCCGGCCTGGAGGCGATGGTCTCGGGCCTGGTGAAGCGGAACGAGAAGGTGGTCGTGGTCTCCAACGGCCACTTCGGCGACCGGATGGAGAAGCTCGTCGAACGCTTCGGGCAGCTCGTTCCCGTCCGCGGGACGTGGGGCAAACCCGTCAGCCTGGAGCTCATCAAGGCCTCCATCGAGCAGAACTCTCCGAAGGCCGTCGCCATGGTGTACAACGAGACCTCCGTCGGGTTCACCAATCCTCTCGAGACGGTGGGTGCGCTCGCCCGGAAATCGGGGGCGCTCTTCCTGGTGGACGCGATCAGCGCGCTCCCCGGACTTCCGACCCCGAGCGACGCCGCCGGGGTCGACGCGGTGGTGGTGGGGAGCCAGAAGGGGCTCGCCGCACCCCCGGGGCTCGCCATGGTCCACCTCTCCGACCGCGCCAAGGGCGCGCTCGCGCCGCAGACGTTCTACAACGACCTCGCGGAGCACGTGAAGAGCCTGGAGAAGGACGACACCCCCTACACTCCGGCGGTGCCGCTCTTCCTCGCGCTGCGGGAGGCCCTCCTCCTGCTCAAGGAGGAAGGTGTCGACCGGCGCCAGGCCCGGACCCGGCGGCTCGCCGAGGCCACCCGCGCCTCCGTGAAGGCCATGGGGCTCTCGCTCTTCCCGGAGGAGGAGTTCGCCTCCGACACCGTGACCGCGATCCGATATCCCGCGGGGGTCGAGGACTCGGCCTTCCGCGCGGCGCTGCGGGACCGGCACAACCTCATCGTTTCGGGCGGGCAGGGACAGGCCAAGGGCCAGATCTTCCGGATCGGGCACATGGGGTTCTCGAGCTTCGGCGAGGTCCTCACGGGCATCGCCGCGGTCGAGCGGGAGATGCACCGGATGGGAAAGGTCCCCGCCCTGGGCCCCGGGGTCTCGACCTTCGAGCGTTACCTTCCCTGAGCCCGAGGCAGGGGCGGAGGGAGGAGAGGGAGCGACGGCTCTCTCCCGCTCTCTCTCACCCTTCCTCTTCCACCGCGACCGCGAGCGCTCAGCGGGACCCCCGCGAGGGCGCGCTCAGATATCGACGATGACCCGAGCGCGCCGACGTTCCAAGTCCACCTGGAGACGATGCAGGGTGACCGCCTTCACCTGGACGTGGACCGGGTGTCGGGCGGGGTCGAAGTCCTCTCCACGGAGCTCGGCGCGGAGCTTCCTGGGCGGATCGCCCTGGAGCTCGACACGGAACGCGGAAGCGAGGAACCCCTCTTCGTCGAAGAGCCCGATGAGCTCGGTCAGATAGGCCACGACCAGCCCTTCGACCGAGTCGGCCTCGACGGCGATCTGACGGGTCTCGCGAGCCTGGATCCCGGTGAGGTCCGTCACAAGCTCCGTGAACCCCCGTCCGAGCTCCGCGAAGAGCCCCTCGGCGGAGGCGGCCCGGGCGCCGATGCCCACGTCGGCGGTGGTCCCGAACCTCCAGTGGGCCGGAGCATGGCCCGGAGGCTCCTCGTCCACTTCGGAGCTTCTCATGGGGGGAAGGCGCCCCGGGGGGCCCTATGTCCCCAGGAAACCTCGCTCTTATGAGGAGGAGGACGCCTCCTCGGGTGCAACCATGCGCGCGACGCTGGTCATCCCGACCCTGAACGAGGCGGAGGGCATCGGCCGTACCCTCGCCACCTTCCGGGCGGCGGCCGAGGAGGCGAACCGTAGCCTGTTCCTCAAGTCCCCCGTGGAGTGGGAGATCCTCGTCGTGGACGGGGCCTCCACCGACGGCACGGCCGAGATCGCCACGAGGCTCGGGGCGAAGGTCATCCTCGAGAAGCGGAAGGGGTACGGCCGCGCGTACAAGACGGGGTTCGAGCAAGCGACCGGAGACTACGTCGCGACGCTCGACGGGGACGGGACGTACCCCGCGGAGATGGTCCCCTGGTTCCTGCTCCACCTCCTCCACCACCAGAAGGACTTCCTCACAGGGGACCGCCTCACCTACCTCGCCCCCAAGTCGATGACCACCGAGCACAGGATCGGGAACTTCATGCTGAACTTCCTCATCGGGGTCTTCTTCCACTCCTGTCTGCAGGGGGCCCCCGCGCGGATCCTCGTCGACTCCCAGAGCGGTTTCTGGGTCTTCCGACGGACCGCGCTCGCCTCGATGCGGCTGACCTCGGACGGGATGGCGCTCTCCGAAGAGATCAAGCTCGAGGCGATGATCCGCGGGCTCAAGTTCGAGGAGGTCCCGATCCACTACGCCGAGCGGTGGGGGCGGCCGAAGCTGTCGAGCTGGAGGGACGGTCTCCACAACATGACCTTCCTGGTCCGCAAGCGGTTCCAGATGTCCCAGGAGAACCGGCTGGCGCGGCGTGTGCCCGTGGCCAAGGCCTCTTCATCTCCGCAGGGACCGGCCTGAGGACGGCCGCAGCCGGAACGGCGGTCGCGGTGGGCGACCAGGGGAGCGCAGGGGTACCGGCTCGCCCCTACTTCGTCTTGCCCGCGCGTTCCTTCGATTTCACGCGCAGACCGTGGTAGCCGCACTTGCGGCACTGGACGGCCCGGGGCGGGTTGCGGGCCGAGCAGTTCATGCAGATCTTCTTGTTGAGCAGCCGGGCGGTGGCTTCGGCGAACGGCATGGGACCCGCGCCACCTGACCCCGGGTATTTGAGGATTGAATGGGGGGTGACCTCGACCCGTTCCCGGGGGAAGCTCGAGTGCTTCTCGAGGGCCAAGGCTATTAACCCACTTCCACGGATGCGTCTAGAGCCATGGAGAACGACCTGACGAAGGACCGGGCTCCCGCCCTCCCTCGTCCTCCGTCGGTAAGGCGGAGCGGGGCCCCCGACCTCCCGCAGGCCGACCGCCGCATGGTCCCGCTCGAGGGAACCCCCCTCCACGTCGAGGCTTACCCCTGGACGGGGGGCCTCGTGCTCTGGTCGCAGGACCCGCAGGGACGCTGGGTCCGCCTGCCGTTGCGCCGGTAGTCCCTGAGGCCGACAACGGTCGCCTCCGAGGCCGGAAGTTCCGCTTCTGGGAACCCTCAAACCTCCCCCCGGGCTCTCCCGAACGTGATCGGTCTCGAGGACGGAACGATCGCGGTCACGCTGGCCCGTCGCGCGCTCGAGGAGTGTCTGGACTGGCCCGAGGACAAGGACCCGGGGTCGCTCGCGGAGAGGGAGACCCTGCCCCCGATCTTCGACGAGAAGCGTGGGCTCTTCGTGACGCTGCTCCAGTACCCGACCTCGGACCTTCGGGGGTGCATCGGGTTCACCGAGCCGATCTACCGTCTCCGCCAGGGGATCCCCCGCGCGGCGATCTACGCCGCGAAGGAGGACCCCCGCTTCCCACCCCTGGAGCGTTCGGAGCTCGCCCGGGTCCGGGTCGAGGTCTCGCTGCTCACCCCCCCGGAACCCCTCGTGGCGCGGGTCCCCACGGACCTCACCGGGATGGTCGAGATCGGGAGGGACGGGCTCATGGTGGCCGAGGGGGGCATGAAAGGGGTGCTCCTCCCCCAGGTGGCCGTGGACGAGGGTTGGGGCGTCGAGCAGTTCCTCTCCCACACGTGCATCAAGGCCGGTCTCTCTCCGGCGGCCTGGCGGCGTCCGGGTCCCCGCTTCTGGCGCTTCCGCTCCGAGATCTTCGCCGAGGAGCGGCCGCGCGGGAAGGTCGCCCAGCACTCGCTGGACGCTCCCGCTCCCACGAGCTCCTCCCGCCCGTAGCCCCGTCCCCGCGCGGCGGGGGAGCCCTACGCCTTCTCGAGGTGCAGATGGAAGGACGCCCCTTCCACGTCGTCCCACCGGCGGACCTCGGGCGTGGTCGGGGGCGTCGTCGTCGAGAGGCGCACCTCGGTGGCGAGGCACTCCTTCGCGATCCACTCCTGGTGGGCGCGCAGGGCTTCCGCCAGGTCTCCCTCCGCCCACAGCTCGAGCCGGATCTGGTCGGAGATCGCAAGCTTGCGCTCCTTCCGTGTCATCTGCACGCGGCGGACGACCTCCCGGGCCAGGCCTTCGAGGAAGAGCTCGCGGCTCGGCTTCCGGGAGAGGGCGGCCGAAGGCTCGCCCGGCTTCTCCCCCCGTGAAAGGACCCAGACGTCGGGGGAGAACCTCGACCCCTGGAACTCCTCCGGAGAGGTGAGCTCCACCCGCTTCACGTTGAGCTCTTCCTGGAGCAGGGGCGCGAGCCGGTCCCCGAAGGCGCGGAGCGTGCCCTCCGCCATCCCGGCGATGCGTAGTTCTTCGAGGGGCATCCGGGACCGTACGCCGGCCTCGTTGCGCAGCCGGCGCACCGTCTCGACGACCTGGAGCACCTGGGCCATCGCGCCCTCGAGCGCGAGGTCCCGGGGGACCTGAGGTCGCGGATAGGGGAGGAGGTGGAGGCTCGGGGCCCCCGTCCGGTAGTCGTTCCCCGACACCCTCTGGAAGAGCTCCTCGGCGGAGAAGGGGGCGAGTGGGGCCAGGAGCCCCGCGAGGGTGAGCAGGGTGTAGGAGAGCGTCTCGTAGGCGCTGCGCTTCTCCGGGGTCACCGTCTCCTGCCAGAACCGTGGACGGGAACGGCGGAGCCACCAGGTGGAGATCTCCTGGACGAGCGACTCGATCGCCTGCGCCGCGGTGTGCGCGTCGAACCTCTCGAGGGAGAGGTCGACGACCTCGGCGGTGCCGGCGAGACGGGAGAGCAACCAGCGATCGAGGGGGTCGGAGGTGGTGGGAGGTCTCTCGGATGGAGGGACCCGGTCGACGTCCCAGTTCGTCCGGTAGAACTCGAGGACGTTGAGGAGCGTCGTGAGCGGGCGAAGCCCGGTCTGACGGATCGTGAGCTCTCCGAAGCGGAACGACTCGGTGTAGGAGGACAGGTAGATCGCGAGGCGGGTGGGGTCCGCGCCCATGCGCTCCATGGTGAACATCGGGTCGGCCACGTTCCCCTTCGACTTCGACATCTTCTTGCCCTGGTCGTCGAGCGCCATCCCGTGGCAGAGGACGTGGCGGTAGGCCGGACGGCCGAAGAGGGCCGTGGAGATGACCAGCATCGTGTAGAACCACCCCCGGGTCTGGTCGATGCCCTCCGCGACGTAATCGAGGGGGGCCCCCGTGTCGAAGGGGGTGCCCGTCTGGAACGGGTGATGGAACTGGGCGAAGGGGGCCGAGCCGCTGTCGTACCAGGTGTCGATGACGTACGGCTCGCGCGTCATCCGGTCGTGGTGGTCCGGGCAACTGACCTCGAGCTCATCGACCGTCGGGCGGTGCGGGTCGAAGTTCGCGGGCAGGGGGCGGCCGTGGAGGGTCGCCAGCTCCTCGAAACCGCCGACGACCACCGTGTGGCCCTTGGGGCAGCTCCAGATCGGCAGCGGCGTCCCCCAGTAGCGGTTCCGTGACAGCGCCCAGTCCTTCCCCTCGGCGAGGAAGTTCCCGAACCGGCCGTCGCGCAGGTGCTCCGGGTCCCAGACGACCCCCGCGTTGTTCGCGAGGAGCTCGTCGCGCAGCTTGTGCGTGCGGACGAACCACGTGTCCAGCGCGCGGTACATCAGGGGCCGGTCGCAGCGCCAGCAGAACGGGTAGGTGTGCTTGTAGGTCGAACGGCGCCAGAGCACCCCTCGGACGTGGAGCTCCTCGGAGAGGATCTTGTCCGCGTCCTTGAACCACTTCCCCACCACCTGGGGGACGAGGTCGGTGAACCTTCCGGAGGGGTCGAGCGGGTCGAATACGCCCAGGCCCACCTCTTGGCCGAGTTGGAAATCGTCCACTCCGAAGGAGGGGGCGACGTGCACGAGGCCGGTCCCTTCTTCGGCGGTCACGAACGGCGCCGGGTAGGTGTGGAACCGCTCGGGCGTAGAGGGGACGATCCCCGGGAAGGGGGGCTCGTACGTGCGGCCGACGAGGTCGCTGCCCTTGAACCGGGCGAGCACCTTCGGGCGGTCCTTCTCCTGCGGGAAGTACCGCTCCAGCGCGGACTCGGCGAGCGTGTACTCCGACCCGTCCTCCTCCGCGAAGGTGACGTAGTCCATCTCCGGGCCCACGGCCACCGCGAGGTTCGAGGGGAGGGTCCAGGGCGTTGTGGTCCAGACCAGAAGGTAGGACGGTCGGGCGTCGGGGGCCCCCCCGACGAGCCGCAGGCGGAGCGTGACCGACGGGTCGGTGGTGTCGCGGTAGCCCTGCGCCACCTCGTGCGTCGCTTCCGGGGTCTCGCACCGGGGGCAGTAGGGGACCACGTAGTGGCCCTTCTCCAGGAGTCCCTTCCCGTGGAGCTGTTTGAGCGACCACCACACGCTCTCCATGAACTTCGGGTCCATGGTGAAGTAGGGATTCTCGTAGTCGAGCCAGAACCCGAGCCTCCGGGAGAACTGCTGCCAGGTCTCGACGTAGGCGAGGACGCTCTTGCGGCACTCCGCGGCGAAGGGGCCCACGCCATACTCCAGGATCTGCTTCTTGCTCGCCCATCCGTGGGACTTCTCGACCTCGACCTCCACGGGGAGCCCGTGGCAGTCCCAGCCCGCCATCGTGGAGACGATCCGGTACCCCTTCATCCGGCGGTGGCGGAGGCCCATGTCCTTGAGCACCCGGGGAAAGAGGTGGCCCACGTGCGGCTTCCCGTTGGCCGTGGGGGGCCCTTCGGTGAACCGGAACACGGGGCCATCGGAGTTGAGTGCCAGCGCCCGCGCCGCGACGTTCTCCCGGGCCCAGAACTCGAGCACGCGCTGCTCCATGGCCAGCACCTGGCTCTGAGGGGTGCCTCCGGAGGGCGCGGCCTTCGGGGATGCAGGGGTCACGACGCTCGACATGGCTCGGAGGGGCTCCGCCATCTGGCCCACCCTTCTTCTCCCTTTCTCCTCGACCTCGGTGCTCCGGCGGAGCAGGTGGCAGGGGGAAGGGGCGCGACCCGGCGCCGGGTCAGCCGGGAGCGTGGGAGTTCCCGTCCGCTACGGGGTCCCCCGTCGCCCCTTCCCGCGGGGCGATCGGCTTACGGCGCGGGTCCAGCGCACGGTAGGTGCGATAGAGGAGGAAGAGCAGGACCAGAACGAGCACGGACTGGACCACCAGGAACGCGTCCGGGAGCGATCCGGTCGACAGGCCGGCGCCGATCCCGCCCATCAGGATGACCAGGAGCAGCGACGCGGCGGAGTAGGGCAAGGCGCGGGAACGATCGTGGCGAAGGAGGAGCCCGAGCGCGAAGAGCACGAGGATCGCGACCCCGAGAAGAGCGCCGGCGGTCACGTGGGCCTGGGTCTCCCATCCCGGCTGCTGCAGAAGGCAGCTGGGATACGCGCGGCAGTCGAACCCTCCGGCGGCGGTCACTCCCAGCGCCAGGACCGCGGCCACGAGAGCAAGAATGAAGGAGAGAAGCGCGGCGGCCCGGGCCGTGCGGAGCAAGAGCGGATGGGGTCCCGTCGTGGCCCCTCCCGTCATGGCAGATGTGGAACGGGCCGCCGCTTTGAGGATGACCGCCCTCCTGTCCGGTCCTTACTGAGCGCGAGGACGGGCAAGCGGGAAGGAGAGCCCGCCCTCCAGCTCGGCGGTCCTTACTGGTAGCTCAAACCTCGAGGGTATGCCCCCGTCGGGGGCCCGAGCGCGGGGAGGGAGGTCTGCGCGAACGCCCGCGTGCCCCCGCCTCACCACCGGGGCGCGGCTCCTGACGCAGAGCGTAGTAGACCTCCGTGGTGTACGGGGTCATCAACTTTCGTCGCCCTCGCGCGCCGGGGTGGGTCTCCAGGACCTGACGGAAACGGTCGAGGAACTCGGCCTTCCTTTCGCCAGGGAGCGCGGCGATGTAGCTCAAGCTGAGGAAGCGGTCCTCGAGGAGCCGACGGGTCAGCCACTGCTCGTGGTGGAAGGTGCGGAGGCGGAGCGGGGTGAACCCTGACCCGGGTCGGAACGCTCGCCTCCACTTCTCCCACCCTCGGCGCGGCACCGAACGGTTCTCGTAGCGCTGAGAGACCTTCAGGATCTCACGTCGCCACCCTTTCCGATGTTCGCGAACGTTCCAGAGGATGGCGAGCCCACCACCGGGACGGAGGATGCGGCGGATCTCGATCAGGGCGCGCTCGTGGTCGAACCAGTGGAAGGCCTGGGCGACGGTGACCAGGTCCGCGCAGCCGTCCGGCAGCCCGGTGCGTTCGGCGGTCCCGGCAACGACGCGGACCCCGGGGACCGCGCGCCGGAACTCCCGCCGCATCGCCGGCAGGGGTTCCACGGCGAGGATGCGGGCTCCGGTGCCCACGAGCCCCCGGGTCCATTTCCCCGTTCCCGCGGCGAGGTCGATCACCGTGGACCCTGGACCGATGTGGAACGCGCGGGCCACGAAGCGCGCGGCCGAGGCCGGATAGTCCGGTCGGCCGCGCTCGTACGCCCCCGCCGCCCGCGAGAACCCCCGGTCCGCGATGCGGTGGACGCCGCGCGCGCGCCGCCCCGGCCTACCGGTCAAGGCCGGAAGAGACGACGGTGCTGGACCATGATGCACAGGTCCTGGTAGAACTCGATCCCCTTCTGGCGGACCTTCTCGCCCGAGGCATCGTCGCGAACGCCCAGCTGGAGCCAGACCGCACGAGGGGGAGGCGAGAGCGTCAGCGCTTCCTCGACGACCCCCGGGACGGCCTCGCTCTTTCGGAAGACGTCCACGATGTCCACGTGAAGGTCGCTCGGGATGTCCTTGAGCGACGCGTAGGCCTTCTGTCCGAGGACCTCTTTCACGGCGGGGTTCACCGGGACCACCCGGTACCCCTTGGTCATCAGGAACCGTCCGACCTCGTTCGAGTCGCGGTCCGGTTTGTCGCTCATCCCGACGACCGCGATGGTCTTCGCGCTCCCAAGCAGCTCCCGCATCCTCCCGTCGTCCATGGTTCTCACCCGCTCAGGGACCGGGACCGGGACCGGAAGCCAAGAGGATTGTGTGTGACAGTCCCCGACCGCTCGCGGGCAACGGAGGCCACGCTCCCTCGGGGAGGTCCTCGAACTCCTCGGGGTGGCCGACCCCGGAGCGCACGGAGGGGACCGAGGGGGGAGGCCAAGAGACCGGGGCGACGGAAGGGCTGGGCCCAGGGGCCGCCTGGGGCTCGGGGAACACCCGGGAGATGGCGAGGCTTGGAGCCTCTCCCGCGAGCGGAAGCGGCTCGCCGCACCGGGGACACCGCATCGGGAACCCCTGGATGTCGCCGACGACGATCGCCCCGCATCTGCGGCAGAGCGGGGGGACGAAGGCTGCGCGACCTCCGACCGATCCTGCCACCTGGGGCGAGGGCGGTGCGGGAGGCGTGCTCACCGGCGTGAGCCCCGCCGGTAGCGGCGGGGGTCCTGTCGTGGCGCCCGGGGAACCGGGAGGAACCGTCGCCCCCGGCGTGGGCCATACAATGCCCGGAGCGGCGGCGGCGCTCTCGCTCGTCACGGACCCAGCAGGTGGAAGATCGTGGGCCGTCCACGAGGGCCATGGTCCCTCCCGGCCGGACGGGGTCAGCCCGCGGGCCCCGGGGAGCTCCCTCCCCTCTGCCGAACGCTCGCGGAGGATGACGATGAGGGCGACCACCGCACACAACGCGAGGAACCCGTAGTGGAGGGCCAGCCCTCCGTTCTGGCCCACGGAGGGAAGGAACTGCGAGAACGAGGTCGCGTCATACCCGCCGTGGAGGAGGCTCACCACGAGCAGGTTCCCGCTGCTCCGGACGTAGGTGTAGGCGAAAGTGAGTCCCAATAGAAAGATCGGGAGGTAGAAGACCAGCGAGACCTCCTGATAGGTCTGGGCGTAGTAGGCGTGCGCCGCGGTGAAGAGCAGGCTCGTCCAGACCGCGTGCACCTTCCAGCGGCGGGTGCCGAACAGCAGCAGGGCCCCGCCGAGGACGAACCCCCGGAAGAGCGTCTCCTCGATGACCCCCACGGGGAAGGAGATGGCGATGAAGAAGAGCGGGGCGCTGGCGGCCGTCTGCTCGAGCTGCGTGTACCGGTCCAGGAATTGGATGTAGTGGTGCGCGTCGATCGCGAGATAGACCGCCGCGAGAAGGATCACGAGGAGGATGGTGAGCACCCCGAAGACGCCGAACCAGCGGAGCCCCTCCACGGTACCGCGCTGCGTCCGGTGGACGAAGTTCCGCAGCGTCTGCGGGCCCAAGAGGGCGAAGAACGCCACGAGCCCGGGAAGGTAGGTGGTCGCGGCTCCGAAGAGCTCCCCCTGCCAAAGCCCCTGGATGTGAGGGTAGAACGGCAGGTACTGGACGTAGATGCCGGCCATCAGGATGACGATGGCCAGGACGTAGCGCCAGAGATCCGGGACGTGCAGCGGCGTCGGGGATGGCGAGTGAGCCTGCACGGTAGCGAGCGGGGCGACCACGTTCCCGTCCGACCAACCTCCCGCCATGATGAGCCTTCACGCGCGGGCGGACCCAACCGGGGAGGGCGGCGGGACCCAGCGGGGTCCCCCCGCGAGCGCCAGAATGCCTCCAAGCCAGGGGGAACGACGTCGCGTGGGGTCGGGCGGCGTGGCCCCTTCAGGCACGCGTGTGGGTCAGGACCGTCCGGTCCTTCAGCCGCTGCTGACAGTAGCTGTACAGCGCGTCGTAGGCGGGGAACTGCAGTCGCATGTTCTCGTGGTCATCCTTCGCGACGGCCCGGAAGCCCATCGCGAGCGCCTCCAGTCCCGCGGACTCCGCCCGAGGGTGGGCGAGGTTCGCGTCCGCGCCGCGGACGATCTCGGCGAGGTCGAGAAGCGCCGGGTCGGTCAGCTTGTACTTGCGGATGACCGCGTCGAAGCTCACCCGCTCCTCCCCCCTCTCCTCGTAGTGGAAGATCTCCGCGCCGGGCGTGTCGAAGGGGATCGCCCCGTCCTTCTTCGCGACCTCCAGGACCTTCTCCTTGGGGACGAAGAGGAACTCGGCCTCCTTGTCCACGAATCGCTTGATCACCCAGGGGCACGCGATGCGGTCGACCTTCGCCTTCTCTCGGGTCACGAACTTCATGGTCCACCTTACGCCGTCGAAACGGCAGAAGGGATGAACCCTCAGTATACCGGTCCGAACCCCCCGCAGGGGCGACCTAGGGCGAACTACTGGGGCTCGGCGGGGCCCGAGGCGGCCGGGGAGGCGCCGTCGGGGGTCTGCGTCCCGTCGGTCTTCCGTCTACGGGGGACCTCCTTGCCGTGGATCCCATAGTCGCTCACCGCGAAGGACCAGGGCCGGTAGACCTCTTCGGTCACCTGGACCTTGGGCTCGGGCTTCTTGGGGGGAAAGTAGGGAACGGTTCCCGGGGCGTGCGCCACCGTCGGCACGGGGGTCCTCGCAAGGCCGACGCCCGCGCGGAGCGGGGCCCGCGTGGAGGGGTCAAGTGCCGGCGCGGCGGCGAGCCTCTTTCCCGGCGGGGGAGCATAGGCTCCCGACACGGAGTTGGAGGGCGTGGGAGCCTGGGCCTGGAGCCCGTTGAAGCGAAGGAAGGAGAGGAGTGCCCGTCGGGGCTGGGGTTCGTCGCGGTTCGGCGTAGAGGTCTGCACGGACGCGATCGAGCCGGTTCGCACTACTTGAAGGCTGACGATTAGTGGCGTTCCAGAGCGTGGATTGCGTGCTAGTGACACGCAGGGAGAGGCCGGAGGGCTACCCCTCCCCCTCTCCTTCGTCGTCGTTCCCCTCCGGACGCTCCGGGAGGTTGCGGCCCTGCGAGGGAGCGGCGATCCCTCCGCTCGACCAGGTCCGCTCGGCCGCCGTGAGGCATGCGAGAGCGTCGTCGAGGGTCCGCTGGAGCTCCCCGACGCTCGCGGCGCGGGCCTCGAGCACCAGTTCTGCTCCCTCGGTGCGTCCGAGGACGAACGTCGAGTTGTCGGGGGCGAGCGCCTTCAGGAGCGTCTCCGCCTCCTCCCGGGAGGAGCAGGTGCGTCGCACGGTGGCGGTGGCTCCAACCGACGTGGGCACCGTCATCGACGCTTCTTCTCCCGTTGCGCGCCGGCGGGGGCGGCCGTCGCGTTCGGGGACTTCTTCCCAGGACCGGCCGAGAGGGCGCCGAAGACCGGGGCCTGGGCCTGGCCCTGCTCCGTCAGGGCCCTCTGCGCCTGCCGGTGAAGATGCCCGAGCACGCTCGGCCAGACCTTCCGGTCCTTCCGTTCCTTGTTCTCGAAGTTCTCGACCCCGAGGTACTTCGAGAACGCCTGCTCGGCGGGGCCCACCCACTTCCCATCCAGAGGTCCGAAGTAGTAGCCCAGGGCCCTCAGGTCCTTCTGGAGCTCCATGACCACCTCCGGGCGGAGGGGGACGAGCGTCCCAGGGTCCTCGCGCTCGAGCATCGTCATGTCGTAGAGCCGGAAGACGCGCTTGAGCTCCTCGATCGGAGTGGGATGGTCGTCCACCCGCAGGTCGATGTACCGGTCGAGGTCCTTCCCGTAGCTTCCCTGAGGCTTTGCGACGTAGAGGGCCGCGGACTGCTGCCCCCTCCGGTCCCCGCCCATCTTCTGTCCTGCGGTGAGCGCGGCGAGCAAGCGGTCCGCGAGGTCGCCCGGGGTGGTCTCCATGGCCCTCGCCATCGCCTCGACGACGTCCTGGGAGAGCAGGATGTTCCCCTGGCAGGCGAACCCTTCTCCCACGACGTGCCCGGCCCATTCCATGCACTTGGGTCCGGTGTACGAGGCGGCGCGGCCCTTCCCGTCGACGATGCCCAGCTGCCGGTGATCCCGCTTGGGGTCGGCCCGGGCGAGGCGCTCGATGACCTCGGCCGCGGAGAGCCCCTTGCGCAGGAGCGCGAGCCCCTCCGGCCCGTAGCTCATGTTGGCGAGCGCCTGCGTCGCGATCGCCCCGGTCTCAGCTTCGACCCAGGGGACGACGGACCCCACGGAGATGAACTTGGACTGGACCGCCACGCCCCACTCTCGCCGGTCGAGGTCGGCCGCCACGATCGAGAACGTGCTCGGACGGGCGACGCGGTGGGGCATCGAGGGCTCCTGTCCCGCGGAACGCGGCCGAGCTTTGAAGGCTCCCAGCGCTCGGACCGACCGGGGGTCGACCCTCTCCTCGCTCAAAGCCGGTGGCCGCCTCACCCGGTGGACGTGCAGCAGGTCTCGTCGGAGGCGTGCCTCCGCGAGGGGTCGTGCGCCTCGACCTCGAAGACGGCGTGGACGATCCCGAAGTCGTCCGCCAGCCGCTCTCTCAGCTGCGCGATCACCCGCATGCTGTCCCGGACCGAGATGTCCGCCGTCCGGACGTGGGCCGTCATACAGACAAGGGAGGAGCAGACCGACCAGACGTGGACGTCGTGCAGGCCCTCGACGTTCGGAACGGACTTCGCCGTGCGGACGATGGCCTCCACCGAGAGGTCCTTCGGGACCTTCTCCGACAGCGTGGCCCAGGACTCCCGGAACAGGGGGATGGACTCCCAGATGAGGATCGCCGCCACGAACAGGGCGGCGGCGGGGTCCACCCAGGTGAGGGTGGGCCGGAGGAGGAGGACGACGCCGACCGACAGGAGCGCGAGGGTGATCAGCACGTCGCTCAGCAGGTGGAGGAAGACGCTGCGGAGGTTGAGGTCGCGCGCTCGCCGGGGCGTGCGGCCGACGAGGACCGCCGAAGCGGAGCGGAACACGATCGTCGGCACGGCCGCGGCCACGAGCCAGAGCGGGTCCACGCTCCCGAGCGGGGGACGACCGGCCTCCAGGGCCGAGATCGAGGCGTAGGCGAAGCCCAGGCCGGTCGACAGGATGAGGCAGGCGTTCACGAGGGCGGCGAAGACCTCGGCCCGGTGGAGGCCGAAGGTGTGCTCGCTCGTCGCGCCCTTGCCGGCCAAGGACAGGGCCTCGAAGGAGACCGCGAAGGCGATCAGGTCCGGGATGTCGTGGACGGCGTCCGCGGTGAGCGAGAGGCTTCGGCTGAACCAGGCCCCCAGAGCCTCCACCAGGAGGATGATGACGGCGAAGAGAAGCGAGATCTTCAGACCACGAAGGACCGAAGCCTCGGCCTCGCCCTCCCCGTGGGGCTGCGCTCGGCCAGAAGGACGCACGGTGGCGGAGGTCGCCGTCGGGACGGACATGCCCATGAGGTCAGAGCGCGCTGGCCACGACCTCCCGCAGCTCTTCGACCGCCTGTCCGGTCGAGCTCCTTTCGGGGACGGTGCGCAGGCACTCCGCGACCAGCTCGTCCACGATGGCTTGGAGGGCGGCGTCGAGCGAGGACCGGACGGCCGAGATCTGGTGCACGATGTCGGGGTAGCTTCGCCCCTCGTGGGTCATGGTGTGCACCGCGTGCAGGTGCCCCTCGATCCGCGCGAGCCGTGCCTCGATGGCGTGCCTTCCGCTTGGCACCATATCCCCTCGGGGGGGATGCTAGGCCGGCTCTACCTATAAATCGTCCTATCCCCCCCTGGGGGATAGGCTGGCGGCCCCGGAGCGTGGCGGGTGGCCCGGCCCACCGCCTTCACTCTTCCTGCCATCGGAAGGCACGGATCGCGGCGAGGAAGAGGAGGACCGCGAGCCCGACCACGACGAGCAGGTCCGTCAGCGCTCCCGTGGTGTTCTGGAACACCATCGTGTTGTTGAGCCCGTCGATGACGTAGTAGAGCGGAAGGACGTGGGCCACGGCCTGGAGATAATCGGGGAAGAGGGAGACCGGGAAGAATGTCCCGGAGAGGAACATCATCGGGAACGTCACGAGGTTGCCCACGACCGAGGCGCTCTCGGGGGTCTTCGAGAAGGTGCCCAGGAGAAGGCCCAACGAAACGAAGAGCATGGGCCCGAAGATGAGGAAGGGGATGGTCAGGAGCGTCGGGGTCGCCGTCGCCCCGAAGAGCCCTCGTCCCACCGCCAGCATGACGACCGTGGACGCGAAGACCAGCACCAGATACCAAAGGACGGAGGCGGCGAGCCACTCCCCGCGCGTGAGCGGGGTCAAGGACAGCTGGCGGAACAGTTTCTGTTTCTTGTACTGGGCGGCGATGTTCGTCATCGAGAACATCGGGCTCGTCAGGATCGAGAAACCGATGAGCCCGGGGACGAGGTAGTCGATGTACTGGTACGTCGTGCTCCCGACGTTGAGCTCCATCGTCCCCACCACGGGGGCTTGCCCCGACTGGGCGTAGTTCATCGACGTCACGGCGTACCCGACCGCGCCCTGGACGATCCCGGCCGTCGAGGGCTGGGCCGGGTCGGTGTAGACAATGACCTTGACCGGACGGTGGGCCGCGAAGGAGGCCTGGAAGCCTGCCGGCAGGACGATCCCTGCGGTGTACCCCTTCGAGACCAACCACGTGGAGAGGTTGCCGACGGAGGAGGAGACCATGTGGACCGAGACCGCGCCCGTCGCGTTCAGGCTGGTGAGGAACATCTGGCTCGCCACCGAGGTCCCGTCCAAGTTCTGGACATAGACGGGGGACGAGCTCGAACCGGTGTTCGAGAAGATGGAGCCGAAAAGGAGGATCAGGATGATCGGGAAGATGAGCGAGAAGAAGAGCCCGACGCGGCTCCTCAGGTAGGTCCGGGCGAAGACCAGGAGGTAGGCCGCCACCCTCGAGGGCCTCATGTCCGCCCTCCCTTCGCGTCCGTCCCGGGCTCGGATGCCCGCGATCCTCCCTCGTCGATCCGCCCCACCAGCCGGACAAAGACGTCCTCGAGGGTGTCGCGCGTCGTCCCCACCCCCGACCACGCGAGACCGCTTGCGGAGACCCACTGGAGCACCTCCAGGATCTCCTCCTTGGCCTGGACCTCCACCTCCGTCCGTCCGTTCACGAGCGAGACGGGACGGCGCCACCACCCTTCGAGGGCCTTCGCGAGGGACGGTGGTCCCTCGAGGACCAGCCGCTGAGGTCGCCCGAACCTCTCGATGATCTCGCCCGGCGTACCGTGGGCGATGATCTTTCCGTGGTCGATGATCGCGACGCGGTCGGCGAGGCTCTGGGCCTCCTCGAGATAGTGCGTCGTGAGGAAGATCGTCCGTCCTCCCTTGCGGAGGGACCGGATCACGGTCCAGACGGTCCGGCGCGCCTGGGGGTCGAGCCCAGTTGTCGGTTCGTCCAGGAAGAGGACCTCCGGGTCGTTCACCAGGGCGAGCGCGAGGCCCAGCTTCTGCTTCTGTCCGCCCGAGAGCTTCTCGAACTGGTCGTCCGCCTTCTCCTCGAGCTCGACCTCCCGCAGAAGCGACACGGGGTCCGGCCGCTTGTCGAAGAGGCGGGCGTAGAACTGGATCGCCTCGGTGGGCGTGATCTTGTCGAAGAAGGAGAAGTCCTGGGGGATCACCCCCACGCGACGCTGCAGCTTCGCGCGCTCCGTCCAAGGGTCGTGGCCCAGCACCCGGACCTTCCCGGCGCTCCGGGGACGGATGCCTTCCAGGACCTCCACCGTGGTCGTCTTTCCGGCCCCGTTCGGGCCCAGGAAGGCGAAGACCTCTCCCGCCCGAAGCTTCAGGTCAATCCCGTCGACCGCCGCCAGGGGGCCGTAGCGTTTCACCAGGCCCTGCACCTCGACCGTGGGCTCCATGCCTCTCCTGGCGCGTCCTTCGGGCCGCTCTTCGTTCCCCGCCCGACGGCGAGGACGACGGCGCGGCCACCGGTCTTGACCTACATCTCCCGTCCGTCCGGCCTCGCCCACGGTCCCCCCTCCATCCAGGGGAGACACGGCCGGGCACGGGGGGGCGGGCCGCTCAGCTCCTACGGCGGCCGCGAGCTCGCCTTCGCGTGTCAACCGGACTTAACGCCGAGTGTAAACGCTCGGGCGAGGGTGGTCTACCGAGGTCCAAGCGTATGCCCGCTCCCGCTCCAGCTCCGAGCCGTCCACACGTCGTGATCCGCTCCCGCGATCCCCCCTCGATGGCCTCTCCGAAAGAGGAGGTCTCCCGCGCTGCGCCCACCGGCGCCGCGCGGAACGGGGGACCGGAACCGAAGGTGCGGGACCTGATGTCGACCGAGCTCCTGGTCTGCCAGAGCTCCGACAGCTGCGAGGAGGTCGCCGAGCGGATGCGTCAGGGGAACGTCGGGATGCTCCCGGTGATGGACGGAGGACGCCCGGTGGGGGTCGTGACCGACCGGGACCTCGTCACGCGCCATCTGGCCCCCGGGCTCGGGCGCGTCCCGCACCGCTCCGTCGCGCTCTGCATGACCCCACGCCTCATCGCGGTCGGCCCCGAAGCCTCCGTCTCGGAGGCGACCCGGCTCATGCGCGAGAGCGGAGTGCGGCGGCTCTTGGTGCTCCAGCAGGGGGTCCTTCAGGGGATCGTGACCCTGGACGACATCACGCTCGAGGTCGGTCGCCTGGCGAGCGCGGCCCTGGTCATCCAGCGGGCCCTGTCCGACTACCACGAGGGTCGCATGACCTCGCGCAAGGCGGCCCGGGGGGACCGAGGGGTCCCCCAGGTGACGGTAAAGGCATGAGCGCGTGAAACGCGCGTCGGGGCCGTAGGGACCGGGCCCCACCGGCGGGACTACAGGAGGTTCTCGAACTCCTTGGTGACCTCGGGATACTTCTCCCGCACGGCCTTCAGGATGTTGAGGACGGAGAGCTTCTCGAGCTTCACGCCCGAGAGGGCGTCGATGATCTTGTCGAAGACCTCGTCGGGCAGCGAGACAAGCTTCTCCTTCGCGACCCAGTTGCGCAGCAGCTTCTCCTCGAGGAGCACCCGCCAGCCCCGGTCATATTGCATCAGGAACTCCTTCGATGAGTCCCCCTTCGCCGCGGCCTCGGCGGCGACCCTGCCGGCCACCTTGCCCGCGATGCAGCCGTTCGCGATGCCCCCGCCGGTGAGCGGGTCGATCATCCGCGCGGCATCGCCCACGAGCATGAGCCCGTCCGTGACCGACTGCTTGATCGGCGGAGAGATCGAGACCCCTCCTCCCACCATGTCGATCTTCTTGCCCTTCGCGTAGCCGGGGTGGTGCTCGATCCAGCGGTCGAGGTAGGCCTTCGTCTCGGCGGCGTTCTTGATCTGGGAGACCTGGACCCCGATCCCGACGTTCGCCAGCCCCTCACCCTTGGGGAAGACCCAGACGTAGCCGCCCGGGGCGACCTTGCCCAGGTAGAAGTCGCAGTAGCGAACGTCGGAGTCGACGTTCGTCATACGGTACTGCAAACAGGAGTCCATGTCGCGGAGCTGGAGGTTCGTCGGCAGCCCGGCCCACCGACCGACCTGGCTCTCGAACCCGTCCGCGCCCACGACGACCTTGGCGTGGATCTCGAAGGGCTGGCCCATGTGCGTCGCCTTGACGCCCGCGATCCTCCCGTCCTTGCGCAGGAGCTCCTTCGCGTGGGTCTTGAGATGGATGGTGGTGCCGGCGTTGGCGGCGTCGATCGCGAGCGCCTTGTCGAACGCGTCGCGCTCGACCACGTAGCCGACCTCGTTGCCGGCGTGCCTCTCGTTGATCTCCATCACCCTCTCGGACGGAGAGTAGATGCGCGCGCCTTCGACCTCGAGGTTGATCCATCGGTTCGAGGGCGTGATGCCGACGTCGGCCAGCCAGGTCTTCGAGATCCCCTCGCCGCACCGGACCGGGGAGCCGATCTCCTGGCGCTTCTCGATCATGACGACGTTCGCACCGTGCTTCGCCGCCCACTTGGCGGTCATGCTGCCGGCGGGGCCCGCCCCGACCACCAACACATCGCACTTGACGTCCTGGACCATCTTGCTCACGTTCTCCCGCTCTGGTTCGATCTTCGGTGGTTCGTTCTGGGAGGCCCTGCTCCGGGGAGCTCCTCACTCGATGCTGATCGCCCCGACGGGGCAGGCACGGACGCAGATATTGCAGCGCGTGCAGACCTCTTCGTCGAAGCCGATGCGCCACTCGTCAAGGTAGATGCAGTTGAGGGGGCAGATGCCGACACAGGCACCGCACGAGACGCAGATCTCGCCCTGAGACTCGATGTGCAGGTCCTTCTTGCTCGGCACGGGGTGCACCAGAGGAGGGGTTTGCTCGCGACCTGGGTTTATTAACCTTTTGCTTCGCTGGCCACGGCGCTCTTGGCCCTAGAAATGCTGCCGTCGGAGGCGCCGTGCTCGGGCACGGTTGCGGGGCTCCCGGCCCCCTCCTCCGCAGGTCCTTCAAGGCCCTCTTCCGCGAGCCATCGTTCCGTGTCAATCGCGGCCATGCAGCCCATCCCCGCCGCGGTCACCGCCTGACGGTAGCGGTGGTCTTGGACGTCCCCCGCGGCGAAGAGGCCGGGGACCGTCGTCCGCGTGTGTTCCGTGGTCTTGAGGTACCCCGTCGCATCGAGCTCCAACATGCCGCGGAAAAGCGCGGTCGTCGGCTCGTGACCGATCGCGACGAAGACCCCTCCGCAGGGTACAACCCGCACCTCACCGGTTCGGGTGTCCCGGACCCGGACGCCCGTGACGCTGCCCTCCCCAAGGACCTCCTCGATGGCCGAGTTCCAGAGGAAATGGATCTTCGGGTTCTTCCGCGCCCGCTCGGACATGATCCGGCTCGCGCGAAGGGTGTCCCGGCGGTGCACCACCGTGACCTTGCTCGCGAACTTGGTGAGGAAGGTCGCCTCCTCCATCGCGGTGTCCCCGCCGCCGGCCACGATGAGCTCCTTGCCCTTGAAGAAGAACCCGTCGCAGGTCGCGCAGGCCGAGACGCCGTGGCCCCGGAGCTTCTCCTCGCCCGGGACGTTCAGCCACTTGGCCTGGGCCCCGGTGGCGACGATGACCGCGTCGGCGACGATCTCGGTCCCTCCGGCGGTGAAGAGGTGGAACGGGCGTTTCGTCACGTCCAGGCGGCTCACGTTGTCGTCCAGGATGCGCGTGCCGAACCGCTCGGCCTGCTTGCGGAAGAGGTCGATGAGGTCCGGGCCCTGAATCCCTTCCGGGAACCCGGGGTAGTTCTCGACCTCGTTGGTGATCATGAGCTGCCCGCCCGCCGGCACCCCGCCGATGACGATGGGGCGGAGGTTCGCCCGGGCGGTGTAGAGCGCGGCGGTGAGCCCCGCCGGACCGCTCCCCAGGATGGCGACGCGCGTGTGCATGGCTGAGGGCTTCATGGGTCTCGTGCTTCCTTCCGGTCGTGGCGGCCCTTCGACGCGGGGCGAGGTCCTCCCACGCCGCGCGGTCTACGAGCAGGGCCGTTCGAGGGTCTATCTAGAACCCGGGAAGGGGACATAACGAGTCCACCCCCCTGCGAAGGTCTCGCGTACTCGCTCCTCCAGAAGACCAGCGGCAGCTCCTCCTTCCCCTCCTCCATCGCCACCACCTGCCCGAGGAAGAGGCGGTGGGTGGACCGGGTCACCGTCTGGACGACCTTGCACTCGAAGCTCCCGAGGCTCCCGTCAAGGAGAGGGCTTCCGAGGGGCCCCCGATGGAAGCGCACCCCCTCGAACTTCTCGGAGGAGGGACGACGCGAGGCAAAGCGCTCCGACAAGGAGAGCTGACGCGCGGACAGGAGGTTCACCCCGAACCTGTGGGAAGCCTCGACGAGGGGCGTCGTGTCCGCCTTCGCGTTCAGCGCGACCAGGACCGTCGGCGGCTCCAAGCTCACCGAGAGGAAGGCGTTCACGGTCATTCCTGCGTCACGTCCGCGGTGGCTCGCCGTCACGACGGTGACGCCGGTGGCGAACCTTCCCATGACGGATCGGAACGTCTCCGGGGAGATGCCCGAAGGCGGGGACGACGTCCGGGAGGAGGAACGGGCCTTTGAGGGAGGAGATGCCATGGGTTCACTCCTCACGCCAGCGGAAGACGAGCACGGCCGCGACGAACGCGACCGCGGCCATGACCGAGACGATCCCCAGGTCGATGAGCGCATGGGCGACGTCGGAGAACACGCTCACGGACTCGATGCCATCGATGACATAGTAGAGCGGCCAGACCTTCGCGTAGGGCTGGAGCCAGCCGGGCATCACCGAGACGGGGATGAAAGACCCGGAGAGGAACATCATCGGGAAGGTGACCAGGTTCCCGATGATCCCTGCCGTCTCCGCGCGCTTGGAGACCGTGCCGATGAGCATGCCCAGGGAGACGAAGAGGAGCGGGCCGACCAGGAGGAAGGGGATGAGGAGCGGACCCACGATCACGTGGGCCCCGTAGGCCAGGATCCCCGTCGCGAAGAGGATCGCGGCGGCGAGGAAGGTGAGGAGCCAGTTGAACAGGATCTTGGAGAGGAGCCACTCCCCCTTCGTGAGCGGGGTCAGGGAGAGGGCCTTGAACAGCTTCTCTTTCTTGTATTCCGAGGTGACGTTCACCATCGAGAACATCGGGGTCATCAGGATCGCGAATCCGATGAGGCCCGGGATCTCGAAGTCGATGGTCTTCGGGGTGAAGGAGAGGCTGCCCACGGGGACCGCCTTCGCGAGATAGGCGACGGGAGCCCCCTTGAAGTTCTGGAGCGCAAGTTGCACGGCTCCCGAAACGATGGCGGCCGAGGTCGAGTCGAAGGGGTTGTCGTAGAACTGCAGCGCGACGGGGACCCCTCTCCCCCCGTGGGTGAGATTCCACACCTGCTCGCCGAATCCCGCGGGGATGACGATCCCGTTCGACTCGGAGTGTTGAGAGAGGTAGGTCCCGAGCGGGCCCGCCGACGCGGACACGTTGTGGATCGTGACGAGCCCGGTCTCCTCCACGTAATGGTAGAAGGCGAGCGTCGTCGCGTTCTGCCCATCCAGGTTCTGGATGTAGAGGGGAACGGCGGAGGGGGCCGAGGAACCGCTGAAGATGGCCCCGAAGAGGAGGACCAGGATGACGGGGAAGAGCAGGGAGAAGAAGAGGGCCTCCGGGTTCCGCATGTAGGCCCGGGTGTAGAGGACGAAGTCCGCCCAGACATGCGAAGGCCGGAGGAAGCTCCTCCTTCGTGCGGCTCCCTTCGCGCGCGAGCCGTGGGCCGGGGAGGACGGGAGGGACGGGGCCGAAGGGTCGGAGGAGGGGTCGGAGGGCAGCGTCACGCGCGCACCTCTCCGCCCTCTTCCATCTCTCCCACGAGCGTGATGAAGACCTCCTCGAGCGTGTCGCGCTGGGTGCTGATGTCCGGCCAGACCAACCCGGAGGCGGCGATCGCCTGCAGGGCGTCGATCAAGACCTGCTTCTGGTGGAGCGGGACCTCGACCTGGTTCCCTTTCACTTCCGAGGAGAGCCCCGGGACCCGCTGAAGGACCTTCAGGAGCTCGGGGGTCGCCTCCAGGACGATGCGGGGGCCCCGACCGTACTTCGCGATCAGCTCGGCGGGAGATCCCTCCGTCACGATCTTCCCGTGGTGGATGATCGCGACCTGGTCGGCGAGGTTCTCGGCCTCCTCCAGATAATGCGTCGTGAGGAAGATCGTCCGCCCCTCCTTACGGAGCTCCCGGAGCAGCTCCCAGACCGCCCGGCGCGCCTGCGGGTCGAGCCCGGTCGTGGGTTCGTCCAAGAAGACGAGCTCGGGGTCGTTGACGAGCGCGAGCGCGATCCCGAGCTTCTGCTTCTGTCCTCCGGAAAGCTTGTCGAAGGTGTCGTTCGCCTTTTCTTCCAGCAGGACGCGCCTCAGCAGCGCCGGGGCATCCACCTGCACGTCGAACAGGCGCCCGTAGTACTGGACCGCCTCCAGAGGGGTGACCTTGTCGAAGAAGCGGAACCCTTGGGGCATCACCCCGACGCGTCGGTGGACCTCCCCCGCGTCGTGCCAGGGGTCCAGCCCGAGCACCCGGAGCGTCCCGTGGGTGGCGCGACGCAGCCCCTCCAGGATCTCCACCGTGGTGGTCTTTCCTGCCCCGTTCGGTCCGAGGAAGGAGTACACCTTACCGGTCGGTACGGAGAACGATATCCCGTCCACGGCCCGGAGCTTCCCATACTCCTTGACCAGGCCGTCGACGGAGATGACCGCGTCCATCGGTCGTCGGCGACGCGTGTTCCCGTATAATGTCTCATCAAAAGGCGGCCCGGTCACGTCCTGGCCCGTGCGCGCTCCTTCGGGCGCGCGGACCCGGCCCGCTGGGCTCCGGCACCCCTTGCGTGCAAGGTCCGGCCCACGGGGGACCCCGACCCTCCCTCCTCCTCCCTCCTCCTTCCGTGGGCCCCTGGCCCGGGCCCACGGGTCCCTCGCGGAGAGAAGCGTTCCCCGTCGCCCGCAGTCCTTAACAGCCCTCCCCCTACCCATGCTCTGCCGTGACCGCCCCGACGGCATCGTCCCCCCCACCCCCCGCATCGCCCAAACCCAAGGCCGGGGAGCCGACGAGCTCCAACGCATCCTCCCCGCCGGCCCGGGCTGCTGCGAGCGGGGGCGGAGGCCGGGTGCCCCATCCGTCCCCGCACTTCTCCGGAGCCCGTTGGTGGGCATGGGGGAACATCACGCACCGGTTCCCGCCGAGCCGCTCGCAACGGCTGAAGGAGTTCCTCCGGCACGAGCTCGGCGTTCCGTCGCTGGGTGCGGGCGGTCCCGGGGCGGACCTCGAGACCCTCTCGATCCCTCCCGGGCGGCTCGACGCGGCCGAGGTGCAGGCGATCCGGGCACTGCTCCCGACGGGGGCGGTCAGCGACGAACGCGAGGAGCGGCTGCTCCACTCCTTCGGTCGGTCCTACGTGGACGTGGTCATCGCGCGAAGGGGACATCTGCACCAGCTCACGGACCTCGTCGTTCATCCGGCCTCCGTGCAGGAGGTGGAGGATGTCCTCCGGTACGCGCACACCCACGACCTCGCCGTCGTCCCGTGGGGCGGTGGCACCAGCGTTGTCGGCGGGGTCGACCCCGAGCGCGGGGGGCACCGGGGGGTACTGACGCTCTCGCTCCAGCGGCTGATGGACCCGCTCGGGCTCGACGAGATGAGCCGCCTCGCCAGGTTCCAGTGCGGCATCCCCGGCCCGGACCTCGAGAAGTACCTCAACGATCGGAAGTTCACGCTCGGGCACTTCCCCCAGTCCTTCGAGTTCTCGACCCTGGGCGGCTGGATCGCGACGCGATCCTCCGGCCAGGCATCGTCGCGGTATGGGGAGATCGTCGAACGCCTGCGGGGCGCGACGGTGGTCACTCCCGTCGGAACGTACCGATGGGAGCGCGGGGTCACGGAGTCCTCCGGCCCGGACCCGTCACTGCTCTTCCCCGGTTCGGAAGGGACGCTCGGGATCTTCGTCGAAGCGACCCTCGCCGTGGACCCGGTTCCCGCGCGAAGGTCCTACCGGCTCGCGATCTTCCCTGACTGGGAGAGCGGGATCGACGCCGCGCGCGACCTTTCCCAGGAGCCTCCTCACCCCGCCGTCCTCCGGATCGCCGACGCGCAGGAGACCCTCCTTACGCTCGAGGGGAGGCCCCCCGCCGAGACCACGGGGGAACGCGTCCGAGCGAGGATCGAGACCGGGTATCTCGGGCTGCGCAAGCTCGAGGAGGGGTCCATGTGCCTCGCCGTCATCGGCTACGAGGGCACGGAGCGGGAGGTCCGTCACGGCGACGAGCGCCGTCGGGAGGTCCTCCGCGCCCACGGTGGAACGGACATCGGTTCGAAGGCGGGGGACCTCTGGCTCAAGGAACGCTTCCTGCTGCCCTACCTCCGGGACGACCTCCTGGAGGACGGCTGGCTGGTCGAGACCCTGGAGACCGGGGCCGCTTGGAGCGAGATCAAAGGCCTCGCGAGCCAGGTCCACGATGCGCTCCAGAGCACGGCCCGGCGGGGGAAGTTCCCCATCCTCACCGCGGCTCACCTCTCCCACACCTCGTCCACCGGGACCGGGCTCTACTTCACCATCATCGCGCCGCAGGACCCCCAGGACCCGGTCGGCCAGTGGCTCTCTTTGAAGGAGGCCGCGACCGAGACCCTGCTGCGAGCCGGCGGAGTGCTGTCCCACCATCACGGGGTCGGCAAGATGCACCGGCCGTGGGTGGGGGGGTATCGGAAGTCCTTGGCCGGGCTCACGCTCCACGCGGCCAAAAGCTCGTTCGACCCGCTGGGGATCCTGAACCCCGGCAAGACGCTCCCCGAGCCCCGCGTCGACCCGGCCTCCTCCCGGCCGAAGGGCGGAGCGGCCGGGCGGTAGGGGGCCCCCGCACCCGTGTCCGTCGCGTCAACCCCGGCCTCCCCGTCCGCCCGCCCTACGGAAGCCAGGACCCGCGACGCGCCCCACCGCTCTCTGGGGACCCGGACCGAAAGGTGGAGGGCCCTCCTCGACGGCCCCTTCGACCTGCTCGTCGTGGGCGGGGGGATCACCGGCGCGGGGATCGCATCGGAAGCGACCCGGCGGGGGGCCCGCGTCGCGCTCGTGGAACGGGAGGACTTCGGCGGGGGGACCTCCGGCGCAACGTCGAAGATGCTGCACGGAGGCTTGCGCTACCTCCAGCAGCGGAAGATCCGGCTCGTGCGGGAGGCGCTCCTCGAGCGCGGACGGCTCGTGCGCGCGCTCGGGCCGGACCGGGTCCAGCGAACGGAGTTCCTCCTCCCGCTCGACGGGGGGCTCGGCCACCGTCTCTCCCTCCGCTTCGGGACCTGGCTCTACGAGCGGCTCTCCGGTCGCCTCTCGCTGGGCCCCCGCCGCCGGCTCTCCCCGAGCGAGGTCACCTCCCGTGTCCCGTTCCTCGCGATGGAGGGGGTCCACGGGGGAGTGCTCTACTTCGAAGGCGTGGTGGATGACACGCTCCTGACGCTCGTCCGGGTCGGTCAGGCCGTCGAGCGGGGGGCGGTCGCGGTCAACCACGTCGAGGCCGTCGCGCCGCTCCTCGAGAAGGGGGAGCTCCGGGGCGTTTCCGTCCGCGACCGTCTCACCGACGCCACGGGGGAGGTCCGGGCGAAGCAGGTGATCAACGCCGCGGGGGTCTGGTCCACCTCGTGGGCGGGAGGGGATCGCTCTCCCGCCCTCCGTCCCTCCAAGGGGGTGCACCTGGTCTTCCGTCGCGAGCGGCTGCCTCTGGAAGTGGCGGTCGTGCTGGGCGCGCCGGAGGGGCGGTGGGTCTTCGCCCTTCCCTACGGCCCTCTCTCGATCGTCGGCACCACGGACACGGAGGCCCCGCCAGACCCGGACCATGTTCGGGCGGAGCCGGACGACGTCCGCTACCTTCTCGAGGTCGCGCGGCGGCACTTCCCGTCGCTCCATCTGGGGCCCAAGGACGTGGTCGACGTCTATGCCGGCCTGAGACCTCTGCTGGCCGGCCCCGCCGCCCGGACGAACGACCTCTCGCGCGAGGACGTCGTCCATCGGGACGCGAGCGGTCTCCTCACCGTCGTGGGCGGGAAACTGACGACGCATCGGGCCATGGCGGAAAGGGCGCTCAAGGTCTCGGGCATCGGCGACGTCCGGTCAGGGACGAACACACCCACATCCCCTGCCCGAGGGCCCCTCCCCACCACCTCCGAGTGGAACTGGTGGGCCTTCCCGCCTCGCTGGGAGCGGACCCCCTGCCCCGGTGCGACGCTCACCTCGGAGGTCCTTCGGGCCCCGCGGGAGAGCTGGAGCGCGTCCCTGTCCCCCTGGGTCAGAGCCTCCGTGCACGTGGCCGGCGCGGGGACCCTCGTGGACGTCATCGACCGTCGTCTGCACACCTTGCAGCGGTTGGACCCCGCGTTCCCGGAGCTCGTGAGCGAGGTCGCGCGGGAGGTCCAGGGCCTGCTGGGCTGGACCGACGCGGAACGCGACCGCCAGCGAGAGGATTATCTGGCGAGAGCTCGCTTTGAGACCCAAGCGGTCCTGGCGGCCCGCGGAGGTTCCGAGTCCCAGTGAGCGCTTCCAGCCCCACCTCCCCCGCTTCCACCTCTTCCACCACTTCCACCTCTTCCAGCTCCTCCCCCTCTCCACCCGCTCCCCCCTCCGCGCTCTCCGTCTCAGCCTCAGCCTCGGGCACGGCCTCGGGCTCCGGGCGCGGGCCCTCCGTGCCGCCCACGATCTCCCGGTCCACCCCCCAACGCGTGTACGTCGTCCTCAACCCGTGGGCGGGTGGGCGGAAGGGCGAGCAGCGCTGGGCGGAGCTCGAGGTCCCGATCAAGACGCGCTTTCCGGTCCTCACGGTCCTGAGGACCACGCGTCCCCAGGAGGAGGCTGCCCTGGGGCGGCGCGCGGTTCGCGAGGGCGCGGACCTGGTCATCGCCGCCGGAGGCGACGGGACGCTCAGCGGGGTGGTCGACGGCGTCCTCTCCGAGCCTCCCATGACGCACGCCACTCCCCCGGCCCTCGCCGTGCTGCCCATCGGGAGCGGGAGCGACTTCGCGCGCGGGCTCGGACTTCCCAGGGACCCCGCCCAGGTGGTCCCGCTCATCGCCGCGGGCGCGCCGCGCGAGCTCGATGTCGGGCGTCTCACGTTCCTGGGTGAGACCCCACCGCGCGTGCGCTACTTCGTCAACCAGTCGTACGTGGGCTTCGGGGCAAAGGTCGTGCGGCGCGTCAACCAGAAGAAAGGCGGGGCCGGCCGGGAAGGCGCCTACTCGCGCGCCGTCCTCCCCGAGCTCTTCCACCACCACCCGCTGCCGGTGCACATGCAAGGTGCGGGAGCTCCGAAGGACACCTACGGGCTCAGCAATCTCGTGGTGGCCATCGGGAGGTACTCGGGCGGCGGCATGCTCTCCTCCCCAAACTCGGACCCCACCGACGGTCTCTTCGACATGATCTCCGTCGGACCCGTCTCGCGTCTGCGCCTGCTCTCCAACCTGTCCAAGTTCCGGTCCGGCAAGCACCTCGCGCTCAAGAACATCCTCTCCTGGCGGGGCATCCAGCTCCAGGTGGAGGCCCAGGGAGGGACCACGGCTGAGCAGATCGTCGAGGCGGACGGGGACGTCGTGGGGAACCTGCCGGTCCTCTACGAGGTCGTCCCCAAGGCGCTCACCTTCTGGGGGTGAGCTCCCGGGCGGCTTCGGAGGAGGTCTCCGGGGCTCGGGATTAGCGGTTCCCCGGATGCGCCGGGGATGGAACGCTGGTCGGCGAAAGCGAACGCGTCGTGCCCGGAGCGAAAGGACAGGGTGGATGGGGGAACTGGGGACGGGAGGGGTTTACCGGGCCCGTGCCTCGGGTTGGGGGTTCAGGGCGATTCAAGGGGAGCTGTGTGCCCGGGCCGATCGGCCCCCTCTCGTTCCCATTGCTGAAGTCGACGGGAGTTCTCCTGCAGACGGACCAGGCGCGCTCCCGCGTCATCGGCGAGCAAGTTCCGGGTGGCGGCGACGAGGAGCCGGTAAGGGGCACGGCCCTCCGCGAGCTCCTCGGGTGAATGGTAGGTCTCGAGCAGGTGGCTCTCCCCGTCGTCCCACGTCATGAGGCCGAAGCCGTCGCCGGGGACCCAGACGAGCATGATCGAGGAGAATCCGATCCCTTCGCTGCCGGGAATGTCCTCCCGGGCCACGACGAAGAGCTCGGGGGAGGAGGTCCCGGTCTCCTGGAGGATCTCCCCCATGATCTCGGCCCGGTGGAAGAGCTGGAGGGCGTTCTCGAGAGGCGAGCCGCTCCTCTCCTCCAGGGCTTGACGCGCGCGGAAGGAAGGGTGCCACCGGTGACCCTTCGCGGACCGGGAGACATCTCCCCCGCGGGCGTTCCGGGCCACTACCGACGGGTCCTCCCCACCCGTCGTCGGGGCCTCTTCCTTTCCGCGCGCCGCCCACTTCGGTATCGTGATCTCGTCGAGGCTCCTCGCCGACTGGTCGGTATGGCGAGACTCGCGTCCGCTCATTGAGGTCCTCAGAAGCCGAGGAGGGCGCTCGGCCCACCTTGACACCGTAGTTATGCGCATGCCCGTACTTGAACGTTTTGAGCCGGGTCTCGAGCCAAGTTACGGAGGACGGACGAGAACGACGGCGGAGCGCCGCTCCACCGGAGGACCGTGGCCCTTCTCGAGCTCACGCGCTCACTCGAGGCCGCAACGGACCGAGGAGGTGCCCTCCGAGCGGCTCCCCCACGCGATGTTCGAGGTGTTCCGAGCCACGGCGAAGCGCCCTTTGCGGTCCACGGCCACGATGCCCACCGAGTCGTCCGGCATCTGGGCGATCGTCCGCTCGGCGGCGGCCTGGACGCCCTCGTGCCGGAGCCGATAGCGCTCGGCGATCGAGCGCGTCAGCATGTGTCGGATGATCACTTCCCCGATCCCGGTGGCAGAGATGCCCAGGTCCGGGTCGGCGTAGGTGCCGCAGCCGACGAGGGAGCTGTCCGAGACCCGTCCCTCCATCTTGAGGAAGATCCCTCCCGTGGAGGTCGCGGCGGCGAGGCGACCCTTGGCGTCGAGCGCGACCGCGCCGACGGTCCCATGCAACAGCTCGGGGTGCTTCCGCACCAGCTTGCGAAGCGGGGTCCACCAGGCCGGGTGTCGCGACGGTCTCCCGTCGGACCACCGGCCGCGGTCGCCCTTTCCTTTCTCGAGGTCGCGCCGGAGCTCCAGGTAGAGCTTGCGACGGGCGGGGGTCCCGATGCGCTCCTTCGGGAACCCCATCGCCTGCGCGAACCGGTCGACCCCCTTGCCGCAGAGGAGAACGTGCGGGGTCTCCTCCATGACCTTCCGAGCGACCGCGATCGCCCGCGGGGTCCACGTGAGGTTGGAGACCGCCCCGGCCTCCCCGCGGCCGGTCACGATCGCGGCGTCGAGCTCCGCCCGTCCCCGGAGGTTCAGGACAGCCCCGCGACCGCAGTTGAACTTCCCGGAGTCCTCCATCCAGCGGACGGCCGCCGTCGCGGCCTCGGTCGCGTCATCGATCTCTCCCCACCCGGCTTCGAGGGCGGAACGGAGGCCCCGGAGCGCCTCCTCCCCGTGCTCGGGCGCGATGCGACCGGCCCCACCATGGACGATCAGGCGCCGCATGCGGAAGGCCGATTGGAACCCCAAGATAAGCTCGCGCTCTAGGCGCCCGGAAGGGTTCCCCTCCCGTCACCCGAGCGTGTTCAGCAAGGCCGGGATCTGGGCGAGCGTCGTGACGGAGGTCACGCCCGCCGCGGTCGTCGCACCATGACGGTCCACGAGCACCGCGAACATCCCCGCCGAACGGGCCCCGACGATGTCCTTCGCGAGGTCGTCACCGACGAACAGGACCTCCGAGACGGGGCGCTCGAGGCGATCGGCCACCGCGCGGAACAGCTTCGGGTCCGGCTTGTCCCACTCGGTGTCCTCGACCGAGAGGATCGCCCCGAAGTACCTCCCGACCCCGAGCCGCTCCAGCTCCGCGCGGACCTCGAGGGAGCTTCTCAGCGTCTGGGCCAGCACGCCCATCGGGATGCGTGAGGCGGCGAGGGCGCCCAGGCAGGGCAGAACCCCTCCGTAGAGCCCATGGACCCGTAGCGCGTCCCATTGCTCGTCGAGCCGGGCCAGAAGCTCCTCCTGGTCACCCGGGAGGGCGAGCACCTCCAGGGCGGCCTGCAGGCAGTCGCGACGGACCTCCCGGCTCCATCGGTGACCCCGGGGCAGCCCCTGGTACTTCTCCCGCCATCGCCGGCGCGAGGCCGTCTCGGCCTTCTTGTAGGCCTCCGGAGGGCGTTCGTAACCCATGGGGTGGAGGATCTCCCGGAGCACCTCCTCTCCCGGCCGCTCTCGGACGAGCGTCCCCGCCCTGTCGAAGATCACGGCCCGGATCATGGCGGCGAGTCAAATGCGCACGTTGGTATATATGTAAATCATGACGGCCCTCGCGCCTCCGCCCGAAACGTACGCGGGGGGTGGAAAGTTGAGAAGGACCGGGCAGCGGGGCGGTCCGGGGGAGGGGAGAGGCGGGGCCCGGAGGACCTTGACTAGAGGTACTTCTCGATGAGGTTCTCGGTCGTGTCGAAGACGATCTTCTGACCGCTGAACGCTTTCTTGTTCATGTAGAACGAGGCCTTCGCCGAGTTCACCGCCGCCACGGGGAACTGGTCGGAGAGCGGCGCCACGACCATGCAGGTGTCCTGGATGACCTTGGCCCCGGCCTGACGCAGGACCTCCACCGCGGACGCGGTCTCCTGGATCACCTGGCGGTTCGAACAGACCCAGAGCTCCGTGCCGGGTTTGAGCTTGCGGCCCTTCTGCTTGACCGCCTTGGCGATCTGGATGAGCTCCCCTTTCGTGCAGTGGGGGCAGCCGATCGCGACGAGCTGGGGGTTCTCGTCGCATCCCAGGCAGCGCTGGAACTCGCCCACCACCCCCGCGTCCACCTGGATCCGCTCCAGGCCGCGGACGTCCTGAAGGTGGGCCTCCGGGGTGACGCCCTCGACGTGCATCATCGGCACCGCCCCCCAGGCGGACATCGAGCTGCCGAGCTCCTTCAGTCCGTCGAGGTCGGGGCGGACGCCGCGGAAGTAGGGGATCTTGCGCCCGAGGAGCTTGCCCAGGTAGGCTCCCAGCACCGTGTAGCGAATGGGGCCCTTGGAGACGTCCACGTCGACCACGACCTGGGCCCTTCGGCCCTCCTGTCGGTGCAGGCCGTGGTCGGGGGTCTTCCCGAGCACGGCGCTGGCGAGGGCGCTCGGCGCCCCCTCCCGGTTGGAATAGGCCCCGAGCACGCTGTTCGCGTAGATCACCGCCGAACTCTCCGCCCAGGCGAGGTGCGCTCCCTTCGGGGGGGCGAAGTCCGTCGTGTAGGGGGTGCAGGTGAACGTCGGCACCGCGCCCATGGTCATGAGGGCCTTCACGATCCGGTCCTGCTTGGACCGGAAGTCGTCGCTCGTCCGGACGAGCCCGGGCCCTCCCACGTCGTACCCCGCAGGGTTGATCGTCGTGGGGACCGCGAACTTGACCTCCTGGGCCATCTCCTCCAGGAACTCGGTCCCGGCGGAGCCCATGGTCTTGTAGGAGATGCCGGAGAGCTGCACGGAGTAGATGGGGAGCAGCTTGCGAGCCCCGTACATCTCCCCCAGCGTGACGAGGATCTTCATGCACTCCTGCTTCCGGGGACCCCCCTCCCCCCGCAGGACCGCCTCCTCCTCGCGCGTGAGCTCCATGGGTGCCGTTGGAACGCCTGCCCCGTGTATTAAGCCATCCCGGTGCGGTCGGTCTGACGACCTTCGAGGGCGGGGAAGGGTCCTCGGCACCCCCCCCCAGCAAGGCTCTTCTATCCCTCGAGATGCGAACCCCACGGCGATGAAGTCCGCCGCAACCGCCGGCCCGCGGCTGATGACTTCTACCTCCAAGCGGGCGAAGGACCCCACGAGGGGTCGGTCAGGAGGAGAAGCCGGCAATGGACGAGACCCAGGCAGGACTGGTAGCCCTAGTGGCGATCGGAGGGGCGATCGGGAGCGTCGCGCGTTACGGCGTGAGCGGGCTCCTGTCGCGGAGTGATTTCCCCTGGGGCACCTTCGCGGTGAACCTGACGGGGACCTTTCTGCTCTCCTTCCTCTATTTCCTCTCGCTCGAGCGGGGCTTCCAGACGACGGACCTCCGAACCTTCCTCTTCGTCGGAGTGTTCGGCGGCTACACGACGTTCTCGACCTTCGGGCTGGAGACGGTCCTCCTCTTCCGGGGAGGGGAGGTGCCCATGGCCGCCTTGAACATCCTCTTCAACGGCGGGCTCTGTGTGCTCGGGGCCTTCCTCGGGGCGGCCCTGGGGATCTTGCTGGGGGGGAGGGTTCCGTGGAGCTGAAGGAGAAGACCGTCCGACTGAAGATCTACCTCGGGGAGTCCGACCACTACCGGGGGAAGCCCTCCTACCAGGCGGTGGTGCACCTGCTCCGAAAACGGGGGTTCTGGGGCGCCACGGTCACGAGGGGCATCTACGGCTACGGCAAGCGGAGCCTCCTGCACACCGCGTCGGTCCTGCGTCTGAGCGAGGACCTCCCGCTCATCATCGAGGTGGTCGAGTCGGAGGCCAAGGTCGAGGCGATCGTCCCGGAGCTCAGCGAGATGGTCAAGGGCGGGCTCATCACCGTGGAGGACGTTCGCGTCCTCCGGCACATCGGCTAGCCACGCCCGGCGTGGCCCGCGCCCCGCGCGAGGGGGCCGAAGGCTTGACATGCGTTCATTTTTTACGTGCGTATGGAAATGCGCGCCCGGGCGGTCGGCGTCGGCATCGCGTTCCTCATCATCGGTCTCGTGTTCTTCCTGGTCCCGATCACGGGACAGTCGGTGGGCTCCTACACGTACTACTCCGGCACCTCCGCGCCCTACGACTTCTTCGAGCCCTCCTTGACCCCCGGGACGCTTACGTTCCACGTGGACGCCTTCGCCGCCACCACGGTCACGATCTCGGTCTACTCCTGCGGCTCCGACACGTCCTGCAGCGGGGGGTCGACCTACCAGACCACCAAGGACCTGGTCGCCCAGGCCAGCGGCGCGGACCCCAGCCTCACCTTCACGGGAGCCTCGGGCACGGGCTACGAGGTGTACTCCAGCGCAAGCTCGTCCATCGATGTCAGCTACGACGGACCGCTCTTTGGAGGGTTCTTCGGAGCCGCCTTCGCCGTCCTGGGCGCCCTCCTCTTCGTCGGAGGGCTCCTCGCCAAGCCCATGAAGCGCGGGTCGCCCGGGGGCACCAAGGCCGCCTCGACACTGCGCTCCTCCGGAGGCGTCATCCCGGCTTCCGCGTTGCCTCCGACGCCCCCCTCCCCTGCTCCCGGGGGCGGCGCCGGCATCGCGGGCTACTCGGGCACCCCCGGGGAGCCCTACGCGCCTCCCCCGAAGTAGGGTCGGGCGCCCGTCCCGCCGGCGCTTCCGCTCCTAGCTAGAGGACCGGTCGGTCCCACCACCGCGGGGAAGGCGGCCCCGTCCCTCAGGGGTGCAGGTGGATGAGGGTCGGGAGGTTGTACTGGACGATGACGGTGATGAACAGGATCGAGATCGTGTTGACCACCTTGATGAGCGGGTTGATCGCGGGGCCCGCCGTGTCCTTCGTCGCGTCGCCCACGGTGTCGCCCACCACGGCGGCCTTGTGCGCGTCGGACTTCTTGCCCCCGTAGTGCCCCTGCTCGATGTACTTCTTCCCGTTGTCCCACGCGCCGCCGCCCGTGGTCATGAAGATCGCGAGGGGGAGCCCGGAGAGGATGACCCCGATGAGGAGCCCGCCGAGCGCGATCGGCCCGAGGAGGAGCCCCACGGCGATCGGGGTCACAACGCCGATGGCGGCGGGGAGCATCAGCTCGTGGAGCGCGGTGCGGGTCACGATGTCGACGCACGTGCCGTACTCCGGCTTGCCCGTGCCCTCCATGATCCCTTTGATCGTCTTGAACTGGCGGCGGACCTCCTGGACCACGGCCTGGGCGGCGGTCCCGACGGCGCGCATCAGGAAGGCCGTGAAGAAGAACGGAAGCACGGCTCCGATGATGAGCCCCACGACGACGGTCGGGCTGTTGATCGCGAGGTCGCTCGCGTTGATCGGGGGCAGGTTGAGGGAGTTCGCGACGCTGCCGGCCGCCTGGGTGTAGGCCGCGAAGAGCACGAGGGCGGCGAGGGCCGCGGAGCCCACCGCGTACCCCTTCGTGACGGCCTTCGTGGTGTTCCCGACGGCGTCCAGGGGGTCGGTGATCTCGCGCGCCTCCTTCGGGAGGTTCGCCATCTCCGCGATGCCGCCCGCATTGTCGGTGATGGGGCCGAACGCGTCGATGGAGATGATCATCCCGGTCGCCGAGAGCATGCTCGCCGCGGCGAGCCCGATCCCGTAGAGCCCGAAGTGCGTCGCGTCGACGCCGCTGGGGGCGGAGAGGTACATCACGCCGAAGGAGACCAGGGTCCCCGCGACGATCGTGAGGGCGGGGATGATGGTGGACTCGAGCCCCACCGCCATCCCTTCGATGACGACCGGGCCGGGACCGCTCTGGGCCGCCTTCGCGATGGCCTCGACGGGGCGGTGGATCCCCGTGTAGAAGTCCGTGGAGAAGATGATCACGACCATCACGATGAGCCCCATCGTGCTGGCGATGAACACCGGGAACCAGGAGCTGCCCATCAGGGAGTAGGAGAGCACCGCGAGGCCGACGATGCCCACGATCGTCGTCCCGATCATCCCCTTGTAGAGCGCGCCCATGATGTTCGTGCTCCCCTTCGACATCCGGACCAGGGGGAACCCGACGAGGGTGGCCACGATGGCCCACGCCCCGATCACGAGGGGGAAGATGATCGCGTTGCCGAGCTTCGCGACCACGTCCGTGAGCAGGAACGCGAGGAGCATCGTCGAGACCGCCGTCACGACGTAGGTCTCGAACAGGTCGGCCGCCATGCCCGCGCAGTCGCCGACGTTGTCCCCGACATTGTCCGCGATGACCGCGGGGTTCCGGGGGTCGTCCTCGGGGATCCCGGCCTCGACCTTCCCGACGAGGTCCGCCCCGACGTCCGCGCCCTTGGTGTAGATGCCCCCTCCGACCCGTGCGAAGAGGCTCATGAGCGACGCGCCGAAGATGAACCCGGTCATGTCCAGGATGTTCCCGCCGTAGCCGATGTAGAACCCGATGAGGCCGAGCAGGGCGAACCCTGCGACGGAGAGCCCCGTGACGGAGCCTCCCTGGAAGGCGAACCGCATCGCGGCGTCGAGGTCGCCCTTCTTGGCGACCTGGGCCGTGCGGACGTTCGCACGGACGGAGACGTACATCCCTACGTACCCCGCGAGGGCGCTTCCCGCGGCACCCACGACGAACCCGAGGGCGAGACGGCCGCTGGTGGTCCAGCCTCCGGACCCGGTGGAGAGCCCCACCAGGATCAGGACGGCAAGCACCGCGCCTACGACGGCGACGGTCTTGTACTCTCTAGAGAGGAAAGCCTCCGCGCCCTCGCGGACGGCGTTGGAGATCGCCCGCATCTTCTCGTCCCCCTCCTCGGCGCGCAGGACAAGGATCGATTGGCCCCCGGCATACCCAAGGGCAAGGATGGCGGCGAGCAGCACTAGCACTTCGAGTGTCGAGACCAAGGGAACTCCCCCGTTTCGGGTCTCGGCGGATGGACCCCCTTATAAAAGCCCTGCACGGGGAGTCGCGAGGTCCGCGAGCCAGGGATTTCCTGCCCCGGCCCCCCTCCGGACCCTCCTCAGCCCCCGGACCTGCGCAGCAAGAGCCGGGCGCGGTGCTCTTCGAACGTGACGGTGAACGCCCGGAAGATCGAGTCGCGTCCGAGCACGACGTACGGGATCCGGCCGGGGTCCCGGGGGACCGAGACGGGGAGGCGCGCGAACCGGTGGATGACCTTGCCCTTGTGCAGCACCTCGAGGGTCAGCAGGCCGTCGAAGGTCGAGAAGTCCCCCCCTCCCCCTCCCGCGACGGGACCCGGGGTCAGGTGGAGGCCGACCTCCTCGGCGATCTCGACGGGAACGAAGGAGCTGGTCGCGCCGGAGTCCGCGAGCGCGACGGTGCGAAGGGTCCCCCGCCGTCCACGCAGCCGGACGTGAAGGAGCGGGAAGGCGATCCGCCGACGGTTCAGCGTGAAGAGGAGGTAGTCCTGGACGTAGCGAGCGTCCTTGGTCCCCTTCTTCCGCCTACGGACCCGAGGCGTGCTCCCCACCTCCGGTCAACGGACCCGCGGAGGGTGCGTTCGCGCCAGTCCCTCCCGCGGAAGGACCTTCATCACGAAGGGCTCCTCCCTCGGGTGCTTCACCCGGGCGCGAGCGAGGCACGCGCACAGGTCGGTGCCGGTCTCCACCACACAGTCGTTGACCAGGACGATCCACTCGCCGCGATGTTCCTCGGCCCGAAAGTCCACCGGGAGGAGGCTCTTGCCGCCGGGACCGCTCATATCCCACTATCGGTGACGCACGCCATAACCCTTCCCTCCGAGGCGGAAGGAAAGGGTCCGACCCGCCCGGGAGGGAACGCCATCAGCTCGCCCATCAATCATCATCGTTCAGCCGGTTCTAGGCGTCATCATCTGGCGCCGGAGGCAAGCGCGCCCGTCGCGTAAAGGTGTCGCATCGAGTGGGGAAGGAGGAAGGCGGCCTAATCGGGCACGGTCTCGTGCCTCAGCTCGCGGTCGAACCGCTCGCGGAGGGCGGGGAGGGAAAGGCCGCGCCGGGAGGCCACCAGCAGGGCCGCAGCCGCGGGAAGCACCCCCAGGTCGGAGGCCACCTTCCCGGTCTCCTCCCGGAGCCGGCCCGCGTCCTCTCCGGTCGAGGCGCGCACCTCCTCCAGGACCCGGGTGAGCAGGTCGGGCGCTGCCGCCGACCGCGCGGACGGACGGAGATCGGCAGGAGGTCGGTAGGTGATCGGGACCGCGACCGCATCCAGCTCCGGGGCCCCCACTAGGGTACCTGGAGTGGGGCCCGGGAGCAAGAGCCGCTCCGTCTGCATCGCGCCGACGAGCTGCTCGGCCTCGCTCGGACGGAACCATCGAAGTTGCGCGTAGAGCGCCTCCACGAACTCCTTCGGCGGGGAAGGTTTGTGCCCGAGCAGGTCCCAGAGCCGGGTGGCTACGATCCTGAGGTCATCCATCGGGTCAGCACCTCCTTGGCCGGGAAGATCTCCCCCTGCGCACCGGCCGAGACCGCCTCCTGGGGAGCGGGCGGGACGAAGGGCCCTCCCACGTACGTGGGCCCTCCGGCTGCGACGCGACGGACGAGCGCCCAGTCCACGGTCTCCTCCTGGCTCGAGAGGATCACTTCCCGGATGCCCCGCTCCCGGGCCGCGCTGACCAGGTCCTCCACCGACGCGTCCGCCAGGTCCGAGTCGTTCGAGACGATCTTCCCCTCGGACCGCTGGACGTCGAGGACGACCTGGGAGGAGAGCTTGAGCGAGCGAGAGATCTCCCGTCCGTCCCGCAGGCTGGCCGTGCTGATGACCACCTTCGACGCCCCGGCGACGAGCACGTCCATCATCTGGTCGGCGTCCCGGCAGCCGGCATCGACCCACATCTCCTGCCCACGCGTGAGCTCCTGGAGGTACTCGAACTGGGGGCGCTGGTAGTGGACCCCTTCGACGTCCACCACGTAGATGCGGTGATAGATCGAGAGCAGGTGGTCGACCGCGTCAAAGACGTCGACCGGCTCCCCCTCGGGCCCCACCAGCGCCAGGTTACGCTCCGTCTTTCGGTCCGGGAACACGATCCTCCCCCGCTCCAGGAAGATGCAGGGGAAGAGCAGGTCCTCCTCCCGGGGTTCGGACGACTTGCCGGGGGTGGTGGATAGCGGGGATCTGGCGCGAGTGGGCACGGGCACGCCGCGAAGATGCGTACGCCCCCCATGTAGGTTCCTCGCGCGCGTCCCCCCCGGTCCCCCTCCCCCCCAAGGCCGACCATCGGCGGGCCGCGAGGCGGACCCGTCTCCACGCTAGAGGTATGAGCGGGGGACGTTTGGGCCCCGCGCCAGGAGGAGGTGGGCAGTTGACGGTACCTAGGCCTCGCAAGGGGTCGGGCGCTGAGGAAAGTCCCCACTCCGGGAACCAGGGGGGCGGGCGCAAGCCCGCCGGGCGAGAGCCCGAGCCACGGAGCAGACACGACACAGCCGGAGGGTACGAGGAATCGGAACAGCCGAGGAGATTCCTTCCGGAAATGTTGAAACGGCCGTCTCCCCCGGAGCAAGCCCGAAGGCCCGGCATGAGCGCGGTTCCGCGACCGGCGAGATGGGCGCGCAGTCGAATGCTGTCGGAACAGAATGGGGCTTACGACCTCGACCTGGCCCGCCCGTCAGGCAACTGGCGGGCGGTTTACCCCACCCCCGTGGCCTGAGGCCCCAGCCGGCCGTGCGGCGCGAGGGAGCGGAACGCGAGATCGACGCTCCCGTCCTCCCGATCTCTCGATCGAGTTCGACCCCTCCGAGCGGAACGGCCAACTGACGAGGGGAACCTGACTCCCCAGGAAGTTCCTCAGGGCATTCAAGGTCGGGGCACCGTCGTGGAGACGCCCTACGAACTCGAGGCCCTCACCGGGGGGACGCTCCGTCGGTCGCTCCTCGGCGAGCCCGCCCCCCAGCCCGCGGCAGAGCGTCCCTGAAATGTCACCTTGATACGGCCCGCACCCGTATTGTCGACATGGCCCCTGACCCCGAGGAATCCCCTCGGGCGGCGCTCCACCGTCTCTCCGGAGGTTACCGGACGACGCAGGCCGTCTACGTCATGGCACGGTTGGGCGTGGCGGACCGTCTCGCATCGGGACCCAAGGACGCCCTCACGCTGGCCCGAGAGGTGGGGGCGGATCCCGACCGTCTCCACCGCGTCCTTCGGATGCTGGTCTCCCTGGGGGTGCTGACGATGGATGAGCTCGGACGTTTCGGTCTCTCCGACGTCGGGGAGCTCCTGAGGAGCGAGGTCCGGGGGTCGATGTTCGCTTTCGCGATCTTCCAGGGAGAAGAACCCTACCGGGCCTTCGGGGAGCTCCTCCATACCGTCCAGAAGGGAGAGGCCGCGTTCGATCACATCTACGGTACGGGCCACTTCGAGTACCTCGCCCAGCATCCCGAAGCGAGATCCACTTTCCACCGCGCCATGGCGAGCACGATCGCCTCCATGGGCAGCCCCCTCCGAGGCTACGAGATGGGAGGGCACAAGGTCATGGTCGACGTGGGCGGGGGGAACGGGGAGCTCCTCTCCGAAACCCTCCGGTCGCACCCGTCGCTCCGGGGCCTCCTCTTCGACCTCCCGGAGGCCGTGAAGGGGGCCCAGGCCTGCTTCTCCGAGGCCGGTGTCGCGGACCGTTGCGAGGTCCGCACCGGGTCCGCCTTCGAATCCGTTCCGGCCGGGGGAGACCTCTACGTGATGTCGAGAGTGCTCCACGACTGGCCCGACGAGAGGGCCCGTCTCTTGCTCACCAACTGTCACCGCGCGATGAAGCCCGACGGCACGCTCCTGCTCATCGAGAGCGTCCTTCCCGAGCCTCGCGCGCCCGCGCCCCTTCTCTCGCGGGACCTCATGATGATGGTGATGAACGGGGGACGGGAGCGTACCGAACGGGAGTGGCGCTCGCTGTTGGAATCCGGCGGGTTCGCCCTCTCCCGCGTCCATGGCGCCGACGGAACTTTCCGTCTGATCGAGGCCAGCCCTCTCCCACCGCACGTGGACCACGCTTCAGGCGCCGGCGCCCCCGAGACCGACGCTTCGGCAGGGCGCCGTCGGTCCCACCCTGGCTGAGCAGAGCTCCGCGCGCTCCTCCACGCCCGGACCTTCGGGCAAGCTCGAGGACCTGTCGAGAGGCGGGGTCGCGAGGGGGTGATATCCTGGGAGATCGGGCCCGCTACCCACGTGCCCGTCACGAACCGGGCGCTTCCTGAGGGTTTCCGGGCCACAGGCTGGTGGGGGACCTACCCCTCGACCGTCAGCCCTTACACGATAAGCTTTAGACGTGAACCAAGGTGAAGGAGATGGCCCTGGCGGCGCGGGGCCCAAGGGGGGAGTCTTGGACAAGCTCGACATCGCCCTTCTTCGCGAGCTCACCCAGGCCGGGACGGTCTGGCCGGCCAATCCCCACCTGTCCTCCTCCCACCGCGCCATCGCCCGGAAGCTGGGGGTCTCTGCGGGCACGGTCCGGAACCGGGTCCTGCGCATGACGCGGAGCGGGTTCCTCCAGGGCATCCGGGTGTACGCGAATCCCGGGGTCCTCGGGCTGCTCTCAGGGTCCTACACCCTCGAGACCCCGCCGGGTTCGCGGCGAGGCGAGACGATCGCCCGGCTCTCGCAGGTCGAAGGCATCGTCTTCTTCGAGAACTTCCACGGGTCGTTGCTCGGGCTCGGGGTCGTCGCCGAGGACGAGGTCGGCATGCAGAGGCTGCTCGCCGAGATCGACAAGGCCGTCGGGTCCAAGCGCGGGACCTACACCCCGGTCCATCATCCCCCCTGCGCGGTCCGACCGACCGAGGCCGAGTGGGCGCTCCTCTCCCGCATCGTACCGGACGGGTTCCGCTCCTACCGTGAGCTTTCCAGTGCGCTCGGCGTCCCCATCCGCACCCTCAAGCGACGCGTCGCGAGGCTCGCCCGGGGAGGCGCCCTGCTCTCCTTTCCCCGTCTCGACTACCGCGCCCTCAACGGCGGCATCACCGCGGAGCTCCTGATCTCCTACGTCCCGGGTCCGGCCAAGGATGCGTGCAGGGCCAAGGTCCTGAACGGTCTCGAACCGTGGATGACGTACGCCGGCGTCTGGGAGGAGTTCGAGGTCTATCGGCTGATCCTGCCCAACCCCTCGGTGGGCACGGAGCTGGCCGAGGCGCTGGCCGCCGACCCCGGGGTCGCCATGTCGAGGTTCGAGCTCGTCGACGGCGTCTACGATCGCTTCGAGTCTCTCCTCCCGCACATCGCCCGACGTTGCGGACGGAGATACGGCACGTCCCCCGGGCCCCTCCCACCGAGCTCGCCCTCGAGGTCGCGGCAACGGGCGGGCGCCCCGCGCGGACGTTCCCGAACACCGTCCTAGTCCGGAAAGGTCCGCGCCGCGTGGCCCCTCGACGAACCGCGGGCGCGGAGGGCGCCTTGGCACTTTTGTTCACTCCGTCTTAACACGCGTCTATGACCATCCCGCCCCGTACCCGTTCGGACAAAGGCTGAGCCCTTTCCCTGAATGGTCGCGGCCGGTCCATTCGAGGAGCGAGTCCGGCTGTCGGTTCGATGAACGAGCGGGGAGGCGACCCGGGGCGGCGGACGTCGCGGCTGCTGATGGCGTCCGTCGCGGTGGGCGCGGTGCTTCTGCTCCTGCTCCCCGCGCTGGCCCCGGCGGTCCAGGGTGCGCCGCCCTCGCCGGCTTCCCAAGGGAAGGGCGGAGCCGCCGCTTCTCCCCCCGGCGGGTCCTCGGGGAACTCGGCTGCAGCAGCGGCGACCAGCCCAGGCCCGACCCACGGTCTGAAGGCTCCGCAGCGTGGATGCGATGCGCCCGCCGGATGGCTCCCGATCTGCCCGCAGGGAGTGTCGGCCACATCTCTCCCGAGTATCGCGACCAACAGTCCGTGGCAACCGGTCACGACGACCCACACTCCTCCGTTCGGCACCGGAGGATGGGGGGCGATGGCCTACGACCCGGCGGACGGGTACGTGCTGCTCTGGCTGCTCAACCTGACCTCGGGTGGCACGGACACCTGGACGTACTCGGGTGGCCAATGGAAGATGCTCGCGCCCGCCACCTCGCCTCCTGTGAACACGAACTACCCGACCATGACGTTCGACCCGGACCCCGCGGCCTGCTGGGTGGGAACGAACGGTTGCTTGGTCCTCATGATGGGCCGCACGTACGGGACCGAGCTCGAGTGGCAGTATGCGGGCGGCAGTTGGGTCAACGCGACCGGGTCCCTGACGCATATCATCGTGTCGCCTCAGAGCGATCTCGGGCTCGCGTTCGACCAGAACCGGACCGACTGCGGTCCCTACGCCGGCGCCAACGGCTGCCTGATGGCCGCCTCCGGATGGGACGTCAACGCGACCTGCGGCATCCCGTGCATCGCGCCGGATTACAGCGTCCGCGTGTGGGCCTACAACGAGGCCACGAAGGCCTGGGGGTCTTTCCCCAGCGGAGTGAGCGGGGGTGCCGTCGAGGACTTCGGCGCGACCACGCTGCTCTACGATCCGAACGTGGGCCACCTGCTGATGCGCGCGCCCATGGCCCAGCTGTGCCACTACGAGATCTGCGGCCTGGAGCCGTCCACCTTGGAGCTCACCAGCAGCGGTTGGTCCTTCCTGTACGGGACGTGCGGGTCCACGCCGTACTGCTCCGACGGTCTGCATGGGCTCGAGAACGCGGGGATCGTCTTCGACGCCGCGAACGCCTTTGCGTTCGTGTTCGGAGGGATGAACTCGTCGTCCAGCTCCGCGTTCAACACCTCCTGGGCCTTCTACGGCGACCAGTTCTCTCCGCCCGGCTCGGCCTGGCTCAACCTCGACGAGCTCGCGAGCCTGGGGACCGGCCCGAACCCCTCGCCTCACTCGCGCTTCGACCCGTTCGTCGCCTACGACCCGAACTCGGCCGACTGCGGTGGCGGGACGCCCGCCCACGGCTGCGTGGTGCTCTTCGGCGGGTCCCTCTATCAGGACACGTGGCGGTTCTGGCTGCCGGTCACCCCGGAGATCTACGCCAACCCCGACCCGGTCTCGCAGGGGCACACGCTCTGGATCAACGTGACGGTGGTCGGCGGTACGGGGCACTTCATCTGGTTCAACCGGACCTGGAAGGGGAGCACCTATCCCGTCGGTTGCGCGGTGAACTCCATCGCCGACGACCTCCACAGCCGGGTCTCCTGCGTGCCGACCTTCTCCACGAGCTGCCCGGGCGCCCACGGGAACTTCTTCAACGTCTCGGTCACCGTTACCGATAGCAGCGGTGAGCAGGGAACGTCCGGTTGGGACCCTCTCGTCGTCAACCCCTCTCCCCTCGTGGTGCACTTCTACGACCGGTACCCCGTCTGGTGGCAAGGGGTGGACCTCGGTCTGCTGGACCCGGTCGGGATCAACGACCTCACGGACAACTTCGGGATCGCGACCTGGGCCCAGTCGTACGACCCCAACTCCCCCACCGCCTGGGTGGCCATCGATGCCGAGGCGGTGCTGGTCCAGGAACAGACCCCCCTGCCGCTCACCTGGACCTCCTGGGACGGGGTCGGGGTGGACTACGCCACCCTGACGGCCTCCCAGCTCGCCAAGCTCCCGCTCGACGATTCGATCGAGTTCAGCGTCCAGCTCGGACCGGCAGGCAGCTCGACGGCCTGCGCCACGGTCTACTCCGACTTGAACCTGAACGCGACGTACGGCAAGCACAAGCTCTCGTACTTCCCCGTGGGCCTCAGCGGCCAGTACGGGGCGGTGGACCCCGGCAGCATGGTCCAACCGCTGCTCGAGGGCATCCCCGCGATGGTGGCCGCGACCACCGCGTCCATCACGACCCTCTCCTGGGGCGACCAGGGAGGCCACGGGCAGATCCTGGCGTTCAACGCCACATACTTCATCAACGCGACGCTCGTGATGAACATCGCCGCGCTCACCGGTGCGACGCTGCCGGACCCCGTGGCGGGCACCGCGTCCATCATCCCACGGGCCAACGTCGCCCTCTCCATCAGCTCCTTCGGAAAGGTCAGCATCACCGCGGGAGCCTCCGTCCAGTTCCCGTTAGGCAAGGTCGCCGGGATCTCTTTCACCATCACCGAGAGCTTCACGGCCCAGGCCAAGTTCCAGTTCGAGCAGTACTACGCGGGGCTCACGTACGTGGGGCACCTCGTGCTCACGAATTTCTCCATCGCGTTGGGAGTGGTGATCAAGGCCTCGGTCACCTTCCCGATCTATGGGATCAGTCTCGGCCCGCTGGGCACCATCGGGTTCACGATGACGATCGCCGTGGCTTTAGGCGCGACGATCGGGGTGTTCTTCAATCAGACGAACGCGCCGCTCACGTGTCCCGTCGGGTGTTTCCTCGGATGGTTGCCCGTCGTGCTCCAGAAGGTCCAGGCGCTGATCTCCCTCGCCATCAGCGTCGCGTTGGGGCTCTCGATCGCGGTGGCCAGCATCAGCATGGGCGGCACCCTGGAGTTCGACATCTACCTCCAGAACGTCCAGCCCGTCCTCCGCGGATGGCAGCTCATCGGGACGGTGTTCGTCAGCGTGAGCGTCCTCTTCTGGACGTGGACGGACAACCTCTGGTCCGGGGTCATCGCCTCCAACGGCACTCCCAACCCTGGCATCTTAGGTGGGCCGGGGTACAGGGCAGCGAACAACTCCTTCGTCGTCGGCCCTCGGTACTACAACGTCTCGGGCTACCAGGCGGTGGTCTGGGTCCCCGGGTCGGTGCAGGGGCCCCTCATCAACGACGTGTATCCTTCGGGGGCCTTCGACATGGCCGGGGGCTCCGGCGGTCCCGCGGTCCTCTACGCGACGGACAACGTCTCGCAACCACGGAACCTGGGTCTCTCGCTGGGGATGCTCTCGCTGGACCCGGCGAACCGTACCGCGACCCCGGTGAGCTTCTCGCTCCCTCCGGGGGAGATCGAGTTCAACCCCCGTCTCGTGAGCGTGAACGGGGGAGGGCTCCTCGCGCTCTGGGACGCCCTGCCCGACGCGCAGACCACGGTCGCCGGGCCCTCCCAGGTGACCGGCGTCTCGCTCCAGAGCGCGCTCTGGGACCCCACGAGCCGGACCTGGGGCCCTCCGACCACGCTCTCCACCGGGGCCTTCCCGATCTCCTACACCGCAGGCTCCTGCGGAACCGACACCCGCGTGGTGCACCTCGATGCTCCGTCCCTCCTGGGTCACGGCGGGTCGCTCGTCGAGCAGGACCTCGTGAGCGGGGTCACGATCGCTTCGGTGAGCGACCCGCTGGCCTCCGACGTCGTGTCGTTCGATTGTCCCAGCGGGCTCGTGTCGGTGAGGAACATCGACGGGAACTACACGGTGGTCAACATGACGAGCGGAACCCCGTGGGCGGTCCCCACCGTGCCCGGGTACAACCTGTCGTTCGTGTCCCACGCGGGAGGGAGCCCCGGAGACCTCGCGGTCCTGTACCGGGATTCCTCGTCCACACAGCTGCAGATCGACGGCACGGGCGGACAGCTTCTCGCGAACGTGACCCTCCCGGAGAACGTTTCCTCGGTCCAGGTGGACCTCGACGGCGGGACCTGGGTGGTGGCCGCTCAGGCCCCGGACGGGGTCCAGGTGTACCTGGTCCAGGGCACCTCTCTGGCGCTGGTCCGTGACCTTCCCTGGCAGAACCTGACCCAGACCCGTCTTTCGGTCTCGCCCGGAGGAACGGCCACCCTCGTCGGCGAGACGAAGAACGGGGGTCCGGGGCTCCCGTGGATGAACCTCAGTGCCGCCTACGTGCCCCTGACCGCGGTCGGGCCCATCTCCGCGCTCCCGGGTTCCGTGGACGCCGGGGCACCGGTCACGTTGAGCGCCACCGCGGAGTCGGTGAACGGCCCGCTGCAGTACCTCTGGACCGGGTTGCCTCCCGGGTGCGTGTCCCTGAACGCCCCGTCGATCACGTGCACGCCCACGACGCCCGGGACCTACGGGATCGCCCTGCGGGTCACGGATGGACGCGGGGTCACCGCGACAAGCTCGACACTGACCTTCGAGGTCGGAGCGCCTCCCGCGGTCGGTGCGGTGAACGTCTCCAGCGCCCGGGTCGAGGCGGGGAGCTTCGTGAACTTCACCGCCCCGGTAAGTAGCTTGGGAGCGACCTCGTTCGCCTACTCGTGGTTCGGCCTTCCTCCCGGCTGCACTTCCGTGAGCACGCCTTTGCTGGTCTGCGCGCCCTCCGCCCCTGGGAACTACACGGTCGGGGTGACCGAGCTCGACCTGAGGGGCGGCTCGGTGAGCGAGACCCCGGTCTCGATCGAGGTGCTTCCCCGGCTCGCCGTGGCCTTCCTCACCGCGAGCGGCGACCAGGTGGCGACGGGGACCTCGGTCCGTTTCTCCGCCTCGGGTGAGGCCGGGGTCGGGCCCTACGCCTACTCCTGGGGGGGACTACCGAGCGGGTGCGCCTCCGTCTCGGTCAGTTCGCTGTCCTGCTCCTTCCCCGCCGCCGGGACCTTCTGGGTCACCGTGGTGATCACCGACGCGGACGGGATCACGGCCGCCCGGTCCGTCAAGATCGTCGTGGAGTCTCCCCCCGCCGCCGGCGTGAGTGCGTTCCTCCTGGAGGTTCTGCTGTTGGTCGGCGTCGCCGCCGTAGCGGCTGCGAACGTGGCGGTCTGGTGGTGGCTGCCCAAGCGCAAGGCCCGCGGAGCTGGACCCAAGGCCGAGCAAGACACGTCAGAGACCCCCGCGCCGACACCGGGGTCCGCTACGCCCGCGCAGGCGCCTGCGACCACCTCGGCTCCCATTCCCAATCCCGCTCCTGCTCCCACTCCTGCTCCCACTCCTGCTCCCGTTGCCTCTCCGTCCGAGGTGGATGCGGGCGGCCAAGCAGCCTCTCCGCCAGCCTCGGCCGCTTCTCCGCCGGAGGGGGACCGGGGTGCATGATCGCTCGGAGCTCATGCCGCCGCGCCCGGATCGGAGCCGCGGTCCTCTCTCTCCTGCTCCTGGTCCTTCTCCTCCTCCCGGGCTCGCTGGTCTCGGGCAGGGGGCCCTCGCCCTACGTCGGAAGCCCGCATGGGGCGAGCCCCTCCTATGCTCCGGCCCCCTCAGCGAGCTCCTCCTCGCCGGGAAAGCTCTCCCCAAGGGCGTCCGAGCACGGGGCTTCCGCCGAGGTGAGGACGGTCCCCCCGGGGAGCCGGCCCGCGGGGTGGCCCGCTTCGCTCTCCTTCCCGCTGACGCGATCCTCCCTCGCGCAATTCCGGCCGAAGGTCGCCTCCGCGCCGATCGGGACGTGGGGCCTCGTGGGAACTCCCGCCGACCGTTTCGGTGCGAGCATGGCGTACGACCCCGACCTCGGAAGGACCGTGCTCTTCGGAGGCTTCGACTGGAACGGCCACACGTACGGTGACACCTGGTCCTATGACCCGGCCAACGAGACGTGGGCTCCGGTCCCCTCTCCTACCTCTCCCGAGCCCCGTGGGTTCTCCGCGATGGCGTACGACGCCACGGACCACCTGTTGATCCTCTTCGGAGGCGACACCCTCCAAGGTTCGATGGACGCGGACACCTGGGGCCTCACCGCCGCGGGGACCTGGGAGAACCTGACCCCTTCCGTGGTCACCCCTTTCAACAACCCCTCTCCCCGGGAGTGGGCCTCCCTCGCCCCCTCCTTCGCGAGCGGCGTGGTCCTCTACGGGGGTTACGGGTACGTGGCCGGGGTCGGAGAGATCCTGGGCGACACGTGGTCCTTCACCCTGGCCACGGGCTGGACGCAGCTCTGCCTCTACGGATCGTGCGGGCCCACCACTCCGGGTCCCCTGTTCGGGGCCACGATGGGCTTCGACACGTTCGGGACGGATGACGTCCTGTTCGGTGGTGACTTCGGCCCGAGCTACACCAACGCCACGTGGATCCTGAACTCGACCGGGTGGTACAATCTGACGTCGTTGGAGGTCCCCTCACCGGGGGCCCGCGCGTTCGCGACGATGGCGCTCATCGGCGGGCTGGAGACGGTGATGGGCGGGCTTTCCACCAACGGAGGGGAGTACTCGGACATGTGGATGTTCACGCCTCCTACTCCGACCACGTTCTGGTCCCCCGTGAGCACCCTCCCCTACGGGGGCTTCTGGATGTCCTCCGCCTTCGACTCGGCCTCCGGGCACACCGTTCTCTGGGGGGAAGCGAACTTTTCGTTCGGGATGATCCCGAACGTCTGGGGGTGGAACGGAGGGGGCTGGTACGCCGAGTACGGGCCGGCCGGCAGCTCCCCTCCCACGCCGGACCTGACCGAGATGGCCTATGACGCGGCCGACGGTTGCGTGGTGGCCTTCTCTCCCGGCGTGAACGGATTGTTCCCGACGACCTGGCGTTACCAGCACGGGGCCTGGACGAACATCACGCCCACCGTCCCCACCTTGGCGAACTCCCCGCTCTCGCGCTACGGGGCGGCGATGGCTTACGATGCTTCCGACGGGGAGGTGATCCTCTACGGGGGGATCAACCTGCCCACGGGCCAGCTGGCTTCCGACACCTGGGCCTTCGCTGGGGGGACGTGGATGAACATTACCCCGGCCTCCTCCCCTCCGCCCCTCTTCTTCCCGGCGCTCGCCCCAGCCTTCCCCAGTGGCCCCCTGGTCCTCTTCGGGGGGGATGACCTGTCGTACAACCCCACCGCCGCGACCTGGACGTTCCTGCACGGGGTCTGGACATCGCTGTCGCCGGCGACCTCGCCCCCCGCACGCTACGATGCGGCCGCGACCTGGGACCGGAGCGAGCACGGCGCGCTGATCTACGGCGGGAACGGAGGGACGGTCCTGGACGACACCTGGCGTTTCGACCTCGTGAACGACACGTGGGTCGCGGTCTGTCAGCCATCCTGCACCGGGGTCACCGTCTCGTACCCTACGATGACCTACGACCCCCGCGACAACAAGACCATCCTGGTCGGGGGACAGACGGGCGGGGCCTTCTACCTCTCGAGCGGGGCGTGGGCGGTCCAGAACACGCTCCCGGCCCCGATGCCTCGCTGGCTCGCAACGATGACCTACGACGCGAACCCCTCCGACGGATACGCCCTCCTCTACGGAGGCACGGGCGGAGGACAGCTCTTCGCGGACACCTGGACCTTCACCCCCGAGCTCAACCTGTCCGCTCCCACCGTCAACCGGACGAGCGTCGATGCGACCCAGCAATCGGTGCGGGTGAGGGGAGGGGTGACCGGCGGCGGCGCCGGTGGCGATCTCGTGTCGTGGGAGAACCTCCCGCCGGGCTGCACCGGTCTCACCGGGACGAACTTCACCTGCGTCCCTACCGTAGCTGGGAACTACACGATCTTCGACCAGGCGAACACCACGGGAGGGGTCCCCCTCGCGTCGGGGAGCGTGGTCGCGCTCACCGTTGACCCCGCGCTGGTCCTCTCCCCCGCGGTCCGGTCGGACCGTGCCAAGGTGGACGTGGGGTCGAACGTGACCTTCTGGGCGAACGCCTCCGGTGGGACGGGCACGTACTCCGACCTCTGGGGCGGCCTGCGGCAAGCGGTCTGTTCCGGGTCGGCAGAGTCGATCACGTGTCACTTCCCGGTCCCGGGGACCTACACGGTCTCGCTCACGGTGACCGACTCGAACGGCATGACGCTCCACGCGGCGCCCGTTACGGTGAACGTCTACCCCGTCCCGACCGTCAGCCTGCCCGTGGCCAGCCCGGACCCGGCCCAAGTGGGCTCGTCGCTGAGCCTCTCGGCGGCGGCGGCCGGAGGTGCCCCTCCTTTGAGCGAGATCTGGAACGGCTTGCCCCCGGGCTGCGCCTCCGCCTCCACCCTCCAGCTGAGCTGCACGCCCACCTCGCCCGGAAGCTTCCTGGTCAACGTGACGGTCACGGACTCGAACTCGATCTCCGCGGTCTCCTCCTCGCTGACGTTGATCGTCCTGGGGATCCCGCCCACCCTATCGGTCACGGCCCAGGCCTCGCCGACCAGCGGCACCGCGCCCCTGGGCGTGGTCTTCACCGCCGTCTCTCAGGGAGGCGCGCCGCCCGTCGTCTTCTCCTGGGACTTCGGCGACGGGAGCCGGGGTGTCGGACCGACGGCCGCCCACACCTACGGGGCCGGAGGTCAGTTCGTGGCCGAGGTCTGGGCCAACGACTCCCAAGGTGGGAGCGCTGTTACCAGCGTCACGGTCTCGGTGAGCGCCCCGCCCCTCCGCGCCTACCTGGTCGAGACCCCGCGCACGCTCACAACGGGGGAGAGCGTCGACTGGGTGGTCCAGGTCTCCGGCGGGACCGCACCATACTCCGTCGCCTGGAGCGGGTTGCCGTCGGGCTGCCCCACTACCGGCACGAACGTCTCGTGCGCGCCGGGGAAGGCCGGGACGTACGCCGTCTCGGTCACCGTGACCGATCACACTGGTGTCTCCGCCACCGCGTCCGCCTCCCTCGTGGTCACCGGCGCCTCCACGAACATCTCGCCCGCATCTCCGGGTCTTCTTCCGTGGGAGCTGGCGCTTCTCGTGGGAGGGATCCTCGCGGGGGCCGCTCTCCTGGTGGTGGGCCTTCGGCGTAGGAGACCCCCCACCTCGAAGGTGCCCGCTTCCGACGCCGCTCCCGCTCCCTCGGTGTCGGAGAAGACGGTCGAGCCTGTCGCAGGATCCAGCACCAAAGCACCCGAGCCCTCGCTCCCGGTCGCTCCTGCCGCCGACCCGAGCCCGCCCCCGAGCCCGACCAGCTCCGCGGATTGACTCGCGAACGCGCTCCGGGCCCCGCTCACCGGGTCACTTCCCACAGCTCCCTCTGCGAGCCCGTTCGCCCGCCGTGCAGTATTTACGGGAGTTTTTGCTCGCCAAGATGTGAAGGGGGGACCTACCCGACCCCGGCGCGCGACCGTTCCCGAACGAACGTCTCTCGGCTCCAGGCTCCGCAGGGGCCCCCTCGTAGCGGGGGTCTTCTTCGCGGCCCTGATGGCCCTTCCCGCGCTGTTCGTCGGGATCGGGGCGTACGGTCCGGCGCATGCGCTTCCGAACGCCAGCGCAGAGGTGAGTGCCGGACCGGTCCAGGCGCCCTCCCACGCGAACCCTCGCATGATGCTCCCTCCCACCTTCGATCCCGGGTCTAGTTCACCCCTTGTCCCCGCGCCCCAGGTGAGCCCCACCGTGGGGATCAACTACCAGGCCACGTGGGACCCGTCAGCCCAGAACGAGCCGGGCATCGCCGTGAATCCGACGAACCCGCTCGACATCATCGTCTCGGGGAACGACTACGACACGGCGGCCACTGGCTCCTCCGGATCCTGGGCGAGCGAGTTCACGTCCCTGAACGGTGGGCAATCGTGGTACTATCGCCCCGCGGCGATGAACAGCACCTTTGCCGGCGGCCATCCCTGCTTCGGGGGCGACTCCAACGTCTTCTTCGCGCCGGACGGGACCGCCTACTTCGCGGGCCTCGGCTACCCCACCGCCCAGACGGCGCGTTGCTCGGGCAGCACCTCCACGAACGGGGGCCTCTTCGTCGCCCATTCCACCGACGGGGGTCTCACGTGGACGTACGTCCGGGTCGAACAGGACGTCGGTTCCACTTGGGTGGACAAGGAATGGATGGGGATCGACCCCACCACGGGCACCGTCTCGATCGACGTGATGAACTACAGCTCGACCGCCTACATCGACTACTGGTACTCCACGAACCACGGGGCTTCCTGGGTCGGACCCCGGCACGTGAACCCCTCGACCGACCAGAACATGGTCGCAGCCGGGCTCGCGATCGACTCCTCCGGCGGAGTGGACGTGGTATGGCAGGGTGGCGCGAGCGGGAACGACATCGAGTTCTCTCGGGCGACGGCCCCCGGGCAGGCCTTCTCCGCCGAAGCGAACCTGGGCACGATCACCTGCGCCCCCACGGGGAGCTCCGGGTTCCCCGCCATCGGCGGTGTCGCCCGCATGAACTGCTTCCCCCAGATCTTTGGCGACACCTGGGCGGGGAGCCCGTACCGGGGGAACCTCTACATCGTGTACACCGAGAACGTGAGCTCCCTGCAGATCAAGCTCCTGCGGTCGACGAACCTCGGGACCTCCTGGAGCTCGGCCATCGCGGTCAACAACGACCCCAGCGACGGGGCGGACCACTGGTGGCCTCAGTTGGCGGTGGGGACCAACGGGACGGTCTTCGTGGAGTTCCTGGACCGTCGGTACGTTCCCGGGAACTTCTACGTCGATACGACCGTCGCGGTCTCCACCGACGGGGGCCTGTCGTTCCCTCTGAACGTCCGGGTCTCTTCCGTGAGCGGGAACCCCACGGTGTGGTCGGCGTTCATGGGGGACTACGAGAACACCTTCTGGAGCCCCGCGGGCGACTTCTCGGTCTGGACGGACTTCCGGAACGGGCTCCCGGGGAACCTGAACGAGAACCTGTACGTGGGCCAGCTCTCCTGGCTGAACCTCTCCTCGAACGTGGCGGGGGTCCCCGCCATGGTCGACGGGAGCTCCCTCTCGCTCCCCACGACCGAGTACTGGACCCGGGGGACCGTCCACAACATCTCCGTCCCCACGAGCTTGGTCAGTGGAGGGGTGACCTACACGTTCTCCCATTGGCAGGGCATGTTCTCCTCCACCTCGAGCTCGCTGACGAACGTCGCGATGAACGACAGCTCTCCGCAGCTGGCCATCTACAACGTGGCCGGCGCTCTCCCGCTCTCCGTCACCGTCTCGACCGTCCCGTCCGCGACCGCGACCTCGGGCTCGGCCGTCGCCGTCATGGCGGCCGTCACCTCGGGCGGCTCGCCCGTCGCGGGGGCGACGGTCACCTTCTCGGACACCCTCTCCGACACGTTCGCTCCCAACTCCGTCACCACGGGGACCAACGGCAACGCCTGGACCAACTTCACCGCTCCCACGGTCCTCTCTGCGACCGCGGACACCGTGACCGCCGCGGCCACCGCCAGCGGGTACTCCCCCGGATCCGGGACCGGGGCCATCACCATCGACCCGACCCCCCTCGTGGTCGTGCTGACGACGACGCCCTCGGGCAACGTGGTCGGGGGAGTCGTGGTCTTCGCCGAGGCCCGGGTGTCCCTCTCCGGCGGAGCTCCGGTGGCGGGGGCGACCGTGGCCCTTTCGGATTCGGCGGGCAGCACGTTCTCCCCGGCCACCTCTGCGAGCGACTCGGCGGGGTACGTCTACTCGAACTTCACGACCCCTGCGGTCGCTTCCCCCACCACCGACACGATCGATGCGGCGGCGACCGCACCCGGGCATCCCGGAGGTAACGGCACCGCGACGATCGCCCTCCAACCGGTACCGAACCTCACCGTCGCCCTTGTGCCGGTGCCTTCGAGCGGGACGCCCGGTACGAAGGTCGTTCTCCGTGCCACGGTCTCGGACACCTCCGGTCCCTACGCGGGAGCGAAGGTGACCTTCGCGGACCAGCGGGGCGACCCCTTCTCCCCCGCCTCGGGGACGAGCAGCAGCGGGGGCACTGTCTGGAGCAACCTCACGCTCCCCACGACGCCCTTCCCGCTCACCCTCGTCGTCTGGGCGAACGCGACAGCGACCCTCGCGCGGCCCGGGGGCACGAGCACCACCGTCACGGACGAGCCGGTGCTCACCGGGTCCATCGTCGTCCCCGCCAGTCCTGTCACGGCGGGACTTCCCGCCGCGCTGAGCATCTCGGTCGCCTCCGCGGGGACCGCGATCGGTGGAGCCTCGCTCGTCTACTCCGATGTCCTCGGAGGGGTCTTTGCTCCCAGCGTCGGAACGAGCGCTCTGGGGACGGGCATGGCCTACACGAACGTCACGGTCGCGAGCGTGAGCGCTCCTTCCGCCGACACGATCACCATCGCGGTCTCGGACGGGGGGTACGTCTCGGCCACCCTCACCGCGACCCTCGAGGTCGACCCGGCGCCGCCGCTGGCCCTCAACCTCTCCACGACCTCCTACCAGGCCACGGCGGGCTCCACCGTTCCGGTCCGCGTCACGCTCCAGAGCACGGGAGCTCCGGTCGCGGGGGCGTCCGAGTCGTTCAGGACCTCCGCGGGGTCGCTCGATATCGTGTCGGCGACCACTCCGACCAACGGGACCGTGGAACTCCTCCTGGTCGCACCCTCCCCGACGGCCGCGACCTCGGTCACCGTGACGGCGAGCGCCTCCGAGCCAGGCTACACGGCGGGGACGGGCACGCTGCGGCTGTACGTCGTGCTCGTGATGTCGCTCGCCCTGTCCATCTCGCCCACGACCGTCGTTTCCGGCGGGACCGCCCAGGTCGTGGTCCTCGTGGAGGACGCGAGCGGCGCTCCCGTCTCCTCGGCTGAGGTAAGCCTATCGGCGAGCCAGGGGACCATCTCGCCCTCCGTCGGGACCACGGACCCGACCGGGAAGCTGACCGTCCAGTACACCGCCCCGAACGTGAGCTCGACCATGACCGCGACCATCACGGCGACGGCGACGGCCCCCGGGCGGGAGACCGCGCAGGGATCCGCCCAGGTCACCGACACCCCGCCATCGCCCGGTTCCGGGCAAGGGGGCCTCATGGCCACCCTCACCAGCCCGCTCGTGCTCGCCGCGATCGCCGTCGCGGTCGTGGCTGCGGCCGCCATCCTGGCGGTGGCCCTCAGGAAGCGGCGGAGTTCGGCCAACGATCCCGGGTCGTCCTACTCCTCGGTCCCCCCGGGCCCGCCCCCGATGTACCCGCCTCCTCCTTCTGGTTGAGCCCACCCCGCGGCGGGAGGCCCGGATGGCCTCACGGAGCAGGACGGTGGCCAAGCCGCCCGAGGTCCTGGGGGAGGGGCGCTCGTGTGGCAGCTGGTGGTCGGTCGGTCTCGGACTAGCCGGCCTCGTCGACCCGTCGCTTGATCGCGAGGGCGAGGCGCTCCGCGGCCCCCGGGGAGCTGGCCAGGTAGAGGAAGGGCTCGGTGAGCTCCACCTCTCCTACCTGCCAGGCTCCGCGGGACCCTCGGAGGATATCGACCCTCGCGTAGAGGGTAGGCTTGGGACATCGCGATAGCGCGAGGCGCGCCAGTTCGAGCTGGGAGGGCGAGGCGCGGACCGTCGGCAGGATCCGCGGACCTCGGCGCCCGAGCAGGACCGGCTCGCGACGGACCGCATGGGAGAACTCCCCGTCCAGGAAGACGAGCGACCGCTCCCCGACCGTCTCGACGGAGGCTTGGTAGGGTTGGACCATCGTGGCCATCTCGCGTGCGGTCCTGGCCACCGCGCGCTGGAGCGGGAGGCTGGGTCCTCTCGCGACGATGAACGTTCTCCAGGCGTTGGCGGAGATCGTGGGTTTGACCACGACTCTCATCCACCCGTGTGCCCGGAAGAGGCGTGAGAGGTCTGGGACCTCCCCACGTGGGAAGTAGACCGTCGGCACCACCGGCACCCCTCGCTTCTCCAGTTCGGCCAGGTACCGCTTGTCGGTGTTCCAGCGTAGCGTCGGGGCGGGGTTCCAGAGCGTGGAGGCCGCGGACACCCTCCCCACCCAGCGAAGGAATCGGTCCCGCTGACGATGATAGTTCCAGGTCGACCGTACGACGACGATCTCGTAGCGATCCCAGCGGACCCGGTCGTCGTCCCAGGCCGCGAGGTCCGGGCGGAGGCCTTGGGCGGCGAGCGCAGAGGCGAGCTCAACGTCGTCAGGACTCCCGCGCCGTCGCTCCGTGGAGGTCGCGAGGGCGACCCGGGCCCCTGTGGTCCGCGCGGAGCTCTCGCTCGGGTGCCCCGACATGGGAGGCCGAGGCGAGAGGGGGGATGAGCTCAGCGCAGCCGACGGACGACGGCCTTCTCGGCGAGCTGGCGTCTCTCGACCTGGCCCATGGTCTCGGGGTTCACCCAGACGAGCGCGGCCCCGCTGGTCTTCTCCGCCATCTCGTGCGTGAGCTCGACCAGCCTTCTCGCGGTCCGGATGTTCGTGGCGTCGATCACCGAGGCGATCCCGTCGAGCACCACCGCCCTCCCGCTGCCCTTCTCGAAGTGGCTCTCGATGAGGTAGCCGAGACGGTCGGCGTCGCCCGGCGACACGTTGTTCTCCCCGTCGGAGCGGGAGAGCCGGTAGATCGAGGCCCCGTGCATCCCGTAGGTCCCGGTCACGATGCCGGGCGCCTCCAGGCTCAGGATCATCATCTTCGAGCGGTCGAGGCCCGAGGCCGCGGCCATGCGCCAGAATCGGACCTTGTCGACCGATTCCACCATGGTGAGCGGGACCATCGGCCAGGGAGGTTCCTTCGGTACGATCTTCGCTCCGCTGGTCTCCCCGGCGGGCTGGACCACCCGCGGGCCCTTCGTTCCCAGGACCACCTTCGGTCGTACGCCTGTGGCTGCTGCGGATTCGGTGGCGTCGGCGCTCCCCGTGAGCGCACCCTCGCCGGCCTCGGAGGATGGCGTTTCCGACACCGGGCTCGCCTGGGGCGAGGCCTCGTCCTCTTGCCAGTCTTCCGTTGGCGCCTCATCTTCCTGCCAGTCGCCGGCAGAGGGTGTCGAGACCGTAGATGCCGGCGCGGCCAGGGTGGCCGCGACCCCAGCTTCGCCCGGCGAGAGTCCCGAAGGAGCCGATGGGGCCGGGCTGGCGGCCCCGGCGGGAGTCGCGGGAGCCGGAGGGGCTCCGCCTGTGGGCTCGACCGAGAAGCTCGCAGGGGGTGGAGGGGCGGCTTCCGACGAGGGGGCGGCGGCCATCCCGCTCCGCCTGCGGGAGCGCAGGAGGAGGGCTCCGGCGAGGACGGCCGCGACCAGGATGATGAGCAGAAGGACCAGGAACAGCCCGCCGCTGAAGATCCCTCCCCCGTTCCCGGGGTTATGGGTGGGCGAGGTCGAGCTGCTGTGCGCAAAGACGGCGGTGAGGGTGCCGGGGCCGTCGACGGTGACCGTGGTGGCCCCGGAGTTGACGTTCGGGACGGTGACCCCGCCCCCGGTCTGCCAGCTGACGAACGTGTAGCCCTGCCCCGGGGTCTCGGTCAGGCTGTAGGTGCCGTGCAGGCCGAGCACGACCGTCCCGTTGGAGGTGTAGGTCTGGCCATCGAGCGAGATGGAATTCCCTGAGGTGCCCGCCAGCGTGAGCACCAGTCCGACCGTGGCCGTCGCGGGCCCCACGAGAATGGTGGAGTTCGCGCTCTTCACGGACACTCCCACCGAGTCGTTCACCACGACCCAGACCTGGTAGGAGCCTCCGCCGGCCGCCGAGAAGGTGTAGGTCCCAAGGGGTCCGCTCTGCACGGGGAGCAAGGAGCCGTTCACGTACCAGACGTACCGGTACCCGGGCGTGCCGGGCGTGACGTTCGCATCCAGGGTCACGGGCTGGCCGACCTTCGTCGTGAAGCTCAACTGCATCGAGACGGCAGGGGGAGTGTTCACGGTGATGTTGACCGGGCGGCTCGTCGAGCTCAACCCCGCCGAGTCGGTCGCGACGACCGTGAGGTGATGGGTCCCGGTCGCGGTCGGAGTGAACGTGCAGGTCGAGGCCAGGCACGGCGTCCCGATGGCGACCGAACCGTCGAACCACTGCCACGAGAGGGTCCCGAGCCCCCCGGAGGCGGCCGCCTGCAGGGAGGAGGACTGTCCGACGTCAAGGACCGGGGCGTAGCCGCTCCGGATCAAGACGGAGAGCCGGAACACCACGGTCAGCGTGGGGGACGTGCCGGTCCCGGGGTAGGCGTTGCTGTCGTAGACCATCACGGAGACCAGGTAGGAGCCACCGTGGACCACCAGGAGGTCGAAGGTGGAGGTGTTGTCGGGGGGGCTCACCGGTCCGGTGGAGTTGATCGACCAGACGAACCGGTGGTACCCCGGGCTTCCCGCGGAGACGCTGGCCGCGATCGGAAGGGCCACGCCGGTCTCCGTGCTGGTGCCCGAGGGCGTGCTCAAGGTGACCGCGAGATCGTTGTAGACCGTGATCGGCAACGAGGCGCTGGCGAAGCCTCCCTGGGTGTCCGTCACCTGAAGGGTGACCGTGGTGCTCCCCGCCGCCGAGGGGGTGCAGGGGAGCGTGGCCAGGTCCGAGCTCGCGCATCCCGCCGGCAGCCCGCCCCAGAGGTAGGTCAGGCTCCCCGCTCCGCCGGCGACGGTGGCGGTCAGGGCCGTGGTCTGTCCCACGTCCACGCTCCAGGGATTCCCGACAAGGGAGGAGATCGAAGGTCCTGAAGAGACGAGCAGGTCGATGGCGCTCGAGTAGTTCGTCCCTCCCAGGACGTCGCTCACGACCGACCGGATCCAGAAGCTGCCCGTCACCGTCGGGGCGCACACAAGGGCCGAGGTGTTCGAGGGGACACACCCCGCGGGGAGCCCGCTCCAGCCCTCCGTGTAGGGTCCGAGCCCCTGGGTCGGCGAGACCGTGAGCTTGACGGAGTATCCAAGGTCGAGGCTCGACAGGTTGGCGACGAGGGTCCCGGCGGACACTCCAGAGAGCACCTGCATGTCGAAGGAGGCGCTGGCCACCACCGTCCCGAGCCCATCGGTCGCCGTCACGCTCACCGCGGTCAGGCCCGGCACTGAGGCCGTGCAGGTCAAGGTCGGCGCGTTGCCCGAGACGCAGGAGGGCAGCGCGCTCCAAACGAAGGAGTAGCTCCCATCGCCGAGGCTGGGCGTGGCCGAGAACGTCACGCTCTCGCCCACCTCCATCTCCCAGCGGGAGGAAGTGACGGAGGAGAGCGCCAGATGGGCCACCACCGCGACGGTGGCGGCGGCGGGAGAGCCGGAGCCCCCCAAGGTGTCCGTGACGAGGACGGAAATGGAGGAGAACGTGGTGTTGACGGCGACCGAGGGGACGCAGAGGATCACCGGGGTGTCCGAGCCCGTGCATCCGAGGGGGAGGTTCGACCAGGCGAAGGCGTACGACCCGGAGCCTTGGGTCGCCCTCTCGGAGAGGGTCAGGGACTGTCCCGATTCGACCGGGGAAGCCGAAACGACGATGGGCGCGGTTTGGAGCGCTCCCTCCACGACGAGCGGGGGCGAGGGGGGGGCGGAAGTGACGGAGAAGGAGGTCCCGTCGATGACCTGGACTTGGACCGGGCCGACCGTGGTGTTCACCGAAGCGGTAGGGGAGCAGCTGAGCTCGGGTGAGGAGACGGTCGAACATCCCGTGGGAAGGCCGGTCCAGAGGAAGGAGTAGGCCCCGTCCCCGGCCGAGGCCACGACCCTCATCGTGAGCGTCTGCCCGGAATCGACGGGGTTCGCCGAGAACTGGACGGGCGTCACCTGAGGGTCCGCCCAGACGACGTAGCTCACGGTCGCAGAGGCGATGCTGCCCGAGAGGCCATCCGTGACCGTGACGCCGATACCGGTGAACGTCTGGTTGGCGCTGACCGATGGGGTGCAGGAGAGGTGGGGGGTGTCCGCGCTGGCGCAGCCCGTGGGGAGGCTGGTCCAAGAGAACGTGTACACCCCGTTCCCGCCGCTCGCGGCGACCGAGAGAACGAGCGTCTGACCCGAATCGACCCCTGCCGCGGGGCTTGCGGTGATGACCGACACCCCGACGGCCTTCAGGACCTCAAGGGCCGCGCCGGACTGGCTCGAGGTCGCCCCCAACGAGTCCGTGACCTGCGCCGAGATGGTCCCGAAGGAGGTGTTGGTGGAGACCAGGGGGACGCAGCTGAGGGAGGGGGCGTTCACGCCCGTGCACCCGGTCGGAAGGTTCGACCAGAGGAAGACGTAGGAACCGTTGCCGAAGCTCGCGTGCACCGTGAGGGTCAGGACGATCCCAGACTCCGCAGGGTTCGCGGAGTAGCTGATGGCGCCGAGCTGAGGATCCTCGAGGACGCGGAAGCTCAGCGTGCTCTGCGCGACCACGCTCTGCCCGTCCGTCACGGAGAGCTGCACGCTCACCGTCGTGTTCGTCGCGGAGGTCGGTGTGCAGGTGAGGTCCGGCAGCCCGTTGCTGACACACCCCGAGGGCAGCGTCGTCCAGAGGAAACTGTAGCTCCCGTCTCCCAAGGAGGCCCGGGCGGAGAAGGTCACGGACTGACCGGAGTCCACGACCGCCCCCTTGGGCGTGGTGCCGATCGAGGACAGCACGACCCGAGCGAGGACCTGCACGGTCGCCGTGGAGGAGATCACCGAGGTCCCCGACGAGTCCAAGACCTGCACCTGGATGGTGGAGTAGGTGAAGTTCGAAGGTACGCTCGGGGTGCACTGCAGGTAGGGGGAATCTTGGGTGGTGCAGCCGGCAGGGAGCCCCGTCCATGTGAACGAGTATCCCCCCGAGCCCAGGGCCGCCGTCGCGTTCAGGGTCAGGACGAGACCGGACTCGATCGTGCCTGAGGAGGGCCAGGAAGAGATCTTCGAGACCTTGGGGAGCGCGTCCACCCGCAGGCTTCCTGCGGGCGCGGTCAGAGCGGGGCCGATCTGATCGGACACCGTGACCGAGATGCCGGTGAAGGTCTGGTTGGTCGTCACTGTCGGCGCGCACAGGATGATCCGGGAGTTCGCTGCCGCGCATCCGGTGGGCAGGCTCGTCCAGCTCCAGGCATACGATCCCGAACCCAGGGTCGCCACGGCCGAGATCGTGACGGACGTTCCCGAGTCGGTGAGTCCCGGGGAGACGGAGACGGAAGAGACCTGGAGCGCCGGGTACACTTCGTAGCTGAGGAGGTTGCTCGGGACCGTGACCCCCGTGGTGTCCTTCATGGTCACTTGGACCGAGTAGGTCTGGTTCGCGACCAACGTCGCGGGGGTGCACGTGAGGTGCGGAGTGTCCTGCGACGAGCATCCGCTCGGAAGGCCCGTCCAAGCGAACGTGTAGCCGGCCTCGCCCCCGCTGGCCGTGACCGAGAACGTGGCCACCACCCCGGAGTCGTCCTGACCCGCGGGGGAGGCGACGATGGCCGAGACCGTCGGTGCCACGAGGGCCTGCAGGGTCATGGAAGGCGCACAGGCCATGCCGTAGGAGGTGTCGTTGAGGCAGAGATGGATGCCGGGGTAGGTCGTGTTCGAGGTCACCGATACGGTGCAGCTCAGGGTCCGTGCGTCCACGGCCGTGCAGAAGGGGGGCAGTCCCGTCCAGCTGAACGCGTACACCCCATCTCCGTAGAGGGGGGTCGCCTGGAGCGTCAGCGTCTGCCCCGAGTCCACGGGGTTCGCGGAGGCCAGGATGACCGAGAGCTGCGGGTCCTGGTACACCGTGTAGCTTGCCGCCGGGCTCACCGGGTGCCCACCGACCGTATCGGTCGCGACCACGGCGATCGCTCCGAACGTCAGGTTGGCCCCCACGCTCGGCGTGCACGTGAGGTGGGGGGTGTTCGCAGTGGAGCAGCCCGTGGGGAGGCCGGACCATGAGAACGTGTACGTCCCGCTCCCGCCGCTCACCGATACGGACAGGGTGATGGCGTGGTCCCCGGAGTCGACGCCGCCCGTCGGGGTGATGGTGATCGCCGAGACGACGGGGTAGCTGTAGACCGTGACGACCGCTGGCGGCGAGGACACGACCTTGCCCAGGCTGTCGGTCAGCTGGACCATCACGCTCGAGAACGTGGTGTTCGACGCCACCGATGGGGTGCAGGACAGGATGCGCTCGTTGACGGGGCTGCACCCGGTCGGAAGGTTCGCCCAGAGGAAGGTGTAGCTGCCGCTTCCCGAGGAGGGAACGACGCTCAGCGTGAGGAGCTCGCTCGAGTCCATTGGGGAGGAGGAGACCGAGATGGACGAGACCTGCGGGTCCCCGTTGACCTGAAGGGTCGCCGCCGTCCGCGACGCGGTGAGCCCGTTGGTGTCGCGTGCCGTCGCCTGGACCGCCGCGTAGGACGTGTTCAGGCTCGATGCGCTGGTGACGCACACGGGGGCCGAGGTGGTGGTCCCCGAACAACTGCCCGTAGGGAGGCCGGTCCAGGTGAACGTGTAGGAACCGGTACCCCCCGTCGGGATCGCGAAGATCTGCACGGACTGACCGGCGTCCAAGCTCGAGGGGAGGAACCACACCGAGGCGACCCCCACCACCGGGTGGACCGTGTAGGTCAGCGAGGTGCTCGCGATCTCCCCGAGCGAGTCCTGGGCGATCAGGGTCACGCCGTACGTGGCGTTCGCTGCCGTGGTGGCAGTGCAGGACAGCTGGTCCGCATTCACCGTCGCGCAGGGGGCGGGGAGGTTCGTCCAAGAGAAGGTGTAGACCCCTGAACCTCCGCTCGGGGTTGCCGAGAAGATCACGGCCTGGGTGGAGTCGATGCTCGGGGGGTTACCCACCAGGGCCCCCAGGCTCACCGCCGGGTGGACCGAGAACGCGCCAGCCGCGGCGGCGAGGCTGCCCCCTCCCGTGTCGGTGACCTGGACCTGGATGGTGCTGTAGGTCTGGTTGGTCGCCTGGTTCGGAGTGCAGGACAGGATCCGCACGTTGCTCGACGTGCAGCCCGTGGGGAGCCCGGTCCAGGTGAAGGAGTACGACCCCGTACCGCCCGACACGGGCACCTCGAACTGAACGGCCACCCCGGAGTCGTCCGGGTTGTTCCCGACGATGGACACCGCAGTGACCGATAGCGGCGGCGCGACGGTGAGGTTGGCGAACGACGCCTTGCCGGCCAAGCCGTTCGAGTCCTTGGCCTGGGTCTCGATGGTGTAGGTCAGGTTCGAGCCTCCCGTGGGCGTGCAGGAGATGAACGAGGTGGTGGACGCCGTGCAGCCCGGTGGCAGACCGTTCCACGAGAACGTGTACGGCGCGATCCCGCCATGAGGGTCCGCGTAGATGGAGACGGTCTGGCCGGAGTCGATCGTCGCGGCGTTCAGTCCGTTGCCGAACGCGCTGGAGGAGAGGTAGACCCCCGAAGTGTAGGGATCCTGGTGGACCATGTAGCTCAGAGGAGTGCCGGGGGCGGCCTGGCCGAGCGAGTCCGTGACCGTCACGGTGACCGTCGAGGTCGTGTTCGCGCCGACCGCGGAGGTCGTGCAGTAGAGGCTCCGAACGTCCGCCGTGGTGCACCCGGCTGGAAGGCCACCCCACACGAAGCTGTAGCCGGCGGTCCCGTAGGTGGGGACCACCGAGAACTGGACGGCCTGGGTACCGTCCACGCCTCCCGCAGGGGATGCCGTGACGGCGCTCGCGCTCAAGGGAGCGTCGATCGTGAGGAACGGTGTGGAGATGGTGGAGGAGCCGCCGGCCGTGTCCGTGATCACGACGCTCGCCGCGGCGTCGGTGTAGTTCACGAGGACGCTGCTCGGGGTGCACGTAAAGGACGAGACGTTCCCTGGCGACGCGCATCCCGCGGGAAGGCCCTGCCACTTGTACGTGTAGACGCCGCTCCCCCCCGAGGGTGACGCCGAGTAGGTCGTGCTCTGCCCGCTGTCGATGAGCATCGGAGAGACCGTGACCACGGAGGAGATCGAGGCATACTGGGTCAGGGTGACCGTGTGGCTGGAGACGTCTCCCAGCGAGTCCACCGCGTCCACCTGCACCACGAAGGTGGTGGTCGAAGCGACCGAGGTCGGGATGCAGGAGAGCGTCGTCGCCGCTGAGTAGCAGGGCGCGGGCAGCCCGTACCAGATGTACCGATAGTTCCCGGATCCCCCCGTCCCCACGATGCTCGCCGACAGCGTCGCTCCGCTCGTGAGCGTGCTGGGGAAGGTCAACGTGGAGGAAAGGGTCGGGCCAAAGATCCAGTCAGGGAGCGCGGCGTAGTACGGGGTCGGCCCACCTCCGTTCGGGACCGTGATCTCCGGACTTCCCCCGGCGCCGAAGAAGAACTGTCCGCCCGTGTCGGTCACCAGGTTCGATTCCCCCAAGGAGTCGGGAGGGGTGCCGGCCGAGGCCGCGATGTTCGTCCAGGAGTCGGACACCGTCGAGAAGGTCAACGTGGAGGAGAGCGGGATGGAGGGCCCGTTCAGGTTGCTTCCCTCGAAGACAAGGGAGGTCGAACTGCTCGCCGAGTAGGCGTACCACGGGTCGGACACCCCTCCCGTGAGGTCGCTCGACGAGATGTGGACAATGGTGGCCGCGCTCGGCGGCTGCAGCAGGATGGTCCAGGTGGAGGCATAGTTGACGGATCCATCGTCGCCGCCGTAGTCGAGCACGACCCCGGCATTCGCGTCCCAGGCGAGGGAGAGGCCCTTCGCGTTTCCCTGAGGCAGAGCTACGGTGAGCAGGTTCCACGCCGACTGGGTCGGGCTGAACGTGTACATGTCCGACAAGAACCCCGCGGGTCCGTACCCGCCTCCGATGAGGATGCGTCCATGGACCTGGTCCCAGACCATCCCGAACGAGGAGCGGGCGCTGGGGGCCCCGGCAATGGACACCTGGCTCCAGCTCGTGGAGGTCACGGAGTACGCCCAAAGGTCGTTCAGGTAGGTCGCGCCGCCGTACTGGGTCCCGCCGAAGAGGTAGAGCGTGTCGGTACCGTTGTCCCAGACCATCCCGCCGCTCTCCCGGAACGGGGGGTTGTTGGTCGCGGTAACCGCGGAAGGAGTGCGGTTCGTCCATACCCCGCTCTGGAACTCCCACAGGTCGTTGAAGATGTGAGCGCCGGCTCCTCCGAAGAGGAAGACCGCATTGTCGGTGGAATCGTAGGCCAGGCTGTCGTAGTTCCTCCCCGGGGGTGAATGGATGGACAGGGGCGCAAGGTGCGTGGGGGACCACTGCAGCGTGGCCAGGGAGGATCCGGAGAGCGCCCAGGTGTCATTCTGGAACGAGTTCCCGATCGCATCCCCGCCAAAGAGGACCGCCTCCTTGTCCGTCGGGTCGTACGTCAGCGGGGTTAGGGAGCGGCCGGAGAACGGATCGCCCGTGCCGGTGAGGAGCGTCCAGGCCCCGTTCACGAACGACCAAGTGTCGTTGTAGGATCCGGGCGAGAGCGTACCAAAACCTCCCGTCATGATCACGGTGGAGGTGGTCGAGTCCCAGGTCATCCCCTCGTTGGCCCGCGCTGCCGGTTCTGGGACCAGCCCGATTGTGATGTTCTTCCAAATGGCGGTCGACGTCAGGACCCAGGTGTCGTTGTGCCAGCCGGGACCGTTCGAGAATCCTCCGAAGAGCACGGCCTCGGAGTTGACCGGGTCGTCCGCCATGACCGCGCCGTCACGGGCCGAGGGGCCCGACGTCGGGCCGGAGGTCCACGCGCCCGGGGACCCTGAGAAGAACCAGGTGTCGGAAAGCTCGGTACCTGCTAGGGTGATCCCGCCGAACAGCACGATCTCGGCGAGGGTGCTGTCGTAGGTCATCGCCGCGTCGTACCGGCCCGAAGGCCCCCCCGCGGTGGACTTGGTCCACATCGAGCCGGAGAAGAGCCACGTGCTAGAACCGACGGCCGGTCCGCTCTCGTACCCCCCGAAGAGCACGAGGTCTCCAAGGAGGGGGTAGTAGGCCATGCTCGGGTCCTGTCGGCCAGCGGGTCCGATCGCCCCCGTCTCGTTCCACACCCCACCGCGGTAGGTCCACGTGTCCGCAAGGTAGGCCCCGTTCGAGGTCTTCCCCCCAAAGAGCACGACCTCCTGTTGGGGCGGGAAGTACGCGAGCGCGGCCCCCAGCCTGCCCGGAGGGGTCGCTCCGCCCTGCCAGGTGGATCCCCCTGCGCGCGGGATCTCCGAGGAGAACGAGCAACTCGAGGGGTCCGAGCCGGACCCGGTGCAGGACACCGAGGGCCCGAGCGAGGCAATGGCGCTCGCCACGAGTCCCGAGCCTCCCGATGACGCGCCCGAGGGACCCGAGATGGGGTCGGCCGAACCTGGCGCCGACGGCGACCCTGCGGGTCCGCGGGGGAGGACGGCCGACCCCCCTGTGGTAGAGGACGAAGCGACGGGGACGATCCCGTTCCCTCCCGCGCCCGAGTGGGAGAGCACGGTCCCTTCTCTACTTGCAACAGGCAAGTGGGGGACCGCGGGAGCGGCCGCGACGATGCCTAAGGGGGTGAGCATCAGCAGGATCACCACGACGCACCCCAGGTCGCGGGCGCGGAGCCGAACCCGCGTCGCTCCGGAAGTTGCACCGGTCCGTTCGTCGAGGGTCGCAGGTCCTCCGTTCAGGGACCGTACAGATCGCATGGCAGGCATCAGCTCCACATTATTACGCATTAATGAACATCGGGGTGGCGCTCGAGGGAGGTAGTGGGGTCGTGCGCGGTTGCCGAGGGCGCGCGAAGAGGAACCCTGCGCCGTTCCCGCGGCGTGCCCCCGCGCGCGGAACTCAGGCCTCCCGCACGTTCCCCGGCCTTGGTTGGGCGCCTTGTCCTAGGCACCCCGCGGGTCGAAACCCTGGGCCCTCCCCCGGAGGAGAGGGTCAGACCTTCAGGACCTTCACGTCGTCCTCGAGCTGATGGAGCTCCTTCGGAGAGACGAGGACGGGGTCGGCGTGAACGATGACCGCGCCGCGTGTGCGCTCCGCGGCCTCCCGCGCCACCTCGAGGAGCTTCCGTGCGCTCCGGAACCCTGCATCCTCGATGACGCGGTCCAGACCTTTCAGCACGACCGCGCGTCCAGTCTCCTTCTCCAGGTGACCGGACACCAGGTCGCCCACTCGGTCGACGTCACCGGGACGTACCCGGCTCTCCCCCTCGTTGCTCGAGATCCGCCAGAGCGTCGCCCCCGCCAGGCCATAGGAGGCGGAGAGCTCCGCGGGAGCCTCGGTGCAGAAGATGAGCATCTTGCCACGGTCCACACCCGAGGAGCCGACGATGCTCCAGAACGCGTTGGCGTCGGCCGTCTCCACTAGGGTCATCGGCACCATGGGCCAGCTCGGGGCTCCGGGGCGGGAAAGTCCCGGTCCCTGGGTCGGAACGGGTGCAGGCGGGCGGGTCGCGTTGGGGCCGGAGACCTCGCGCATGGCCGGAGAGGATGGGGGCACGGTCTGAGGCTGGACGGAGGACGGCGTGGAGGACCACGTGGAAGCCGCGGGGACCGCCCGCTCGGCTCGGGGACCGGTCGCGGCCTCCGGGCGCCCCGAGGCCCCGGGTGGGTAAGGCTCGGCGGCGCGCACCGGCGGAACTGAAGCTGTAACTGGACCTGGTGGCGCGGGAGCCGCGGAGGTCGGCGCCCATGCCGCGCCTCCCGCGGGTGCCCGGGGCATCGCCATCGCGGCCGACCGCGCGCGCTCGATCGCCCACTGGGCCCTACCGTTCTCCTGCCCAGCCCCCTTACCGACAGAGAAGTACTCCCCTCGAACCTGGAACCAGACGGTGTGCCCCCCAAGGAGGGCACCTGGTTGCTGGATCGCCTCCGCGAGCGTGGCAAGACCCCAGGAGAGGGGAGGGACGCTCTGGTAGGTCCGGGAGAACCGTCCCCCCGTCCCGGCCAGGAACATCAAACGCGAGGACGTGAGCACCAGGAAACCCTCCATGCCGTCGGCGAGGTTCGCGAGGCCCTGCGTCGCGTTCCCCTTGCGGTGCACGGCAGGCCAGGCCTCCTGGACCTGCTCCCCGGGCCCTAGTGCGAGCGCGCGCTGGGCTTCCGGAGGGAGTTCGTTCATGCCGTTGCGGCGTAGCGCCGGTGATGGTACATTCAGAACCTCCCTTATACGCTGCTCCACCCGGACCCCCTCCGGTAGGTGTCCGCGTTTGTATGGGGGGCCTTTCCTCCCATGAGGGGGCGCGACCGGAGTTGACGAAGGGTTCAAGCAGGGAACTTCCGACCTGTAGGACGCCCGAGCTTGTCTGGCGCAGGTGGGGCGCGTCCCCGCTCGGCACCTGACCCGGAGGGGCGACGATGGAAGCCGAACACCTCCGAGGCGGGTGGCGCCAACCCGTGGTCCTACCCTCCGAGGTCGCGCAATGGGGGATCTCGTCCGCGCAGGCGAAGACGAACCTCGAGAAGTCCGGTTTCAACGAGCTCCCACAGCGGGGAGCGCGGAACCTCGCGGCCATCGCGCGCGAGGTGGTCACGGAGCCGATGGTCTCCCTGTTGCTGGTCGCTGGACTGATCTACGTCTTCCTGGGGGAGCCGCACGACGCGGCCATCCTGATCGCCTCCGTCCTGGTCATCATCCTGATCACGCTCTACCAGAACGGGAAGACGGAACGGGCGTTGGAGGCGCTCCGCACGCTCGCGGACCCATGGGCGCTGGTCGTCCGCGATGGGCAACAGCGGCGCGTTCCCCGACGCGAGGTCGTGCCGGAGGACCTGATGGTCCTGGTCGAGGGGGACCGGATCCCTGCGGACGGGGTCGTGCGGGCCTCGATCGACCTGCAGGTCGACGAGTCCCTTCTCACGGGGGAGTCGGTCCCGGTCCGCAAGCGGGTGGCGTCGAAGGGGGACCAGACACCACGACCGGGGGGTGACGGAACTCCCTACGTCTTTGCCGGCACCCTCGTGGTGCGGGGCACCGGCTACGCCCAGGTCCAGCGCACGGGGAGCTCCACCGAGTTCGGGCGGATCGGGTCCTCCCTCCAGGCCGTCGAATCGAGGGCGACCCACCTGGAGGCGGAGAGCGCCCGGGTGGTCCGATGGATGGCCGCGGTCGCGCTCAGCGTCTGTTTGGGGGTGGTGCTTCTCTACGGGCTGCTCCACGGGCGATGGATCACCGGTCTGCTCGCCGGGGTCACGCTCGCCATGGCGTTGATCCCGGAGGAGATCCCGCTGATCCTCACCATCTTCCTGGCGGTCGGGGCGGCCAAGATCGTCAAGGATGGCGTGCTGACGCGGCGTTTCTCCGCGATCGAGGGGCTCGGCTCGACGACGGTCCTCTGTGTCGACAAGACCGGCACGCTCACTCTCAACCAGATGGTCGTCCGCGAGGTCGCGACCGCCTCTTACACGGGGGACCCCACCCGGTCGTCGACCTCCTCCGGGCTCGTGGAGTCACGAACGCTGCTGGACCGTGCGCTCCTCGCGTCGGATCCCCAGCCGTTCGACCCGATGGACCGCGCCTTCTCGGACCTCGCCCCCTCGCTCTCCGTCCCGCTGCTGAAGGACCGTCCCAAGCTCTCCCTCCTGCGCCGCTATCCCTTCCGTCCGGACTTCCTCGCGGTCTGTCAGGCTTGGACGGACCCGGGCGGGGACGGGGCGCTCCTCACCGTGAAGGGCGCTCCGGAGACGGTCCTCGACCTCTGCGGGTTGGTGGGAGACGTGCGGAGCCACTGGGAGCGTGGAGTCTCGCGGTTCGCGGAGCAGGGACTCCGGGTTCTGGCGGTGGCGGAAGCTCATGCGGACCTCCCAGAGCTTCCGGAGGACCCGCGCGAGCTCCGTTTCACCCTGCTCGGCCTCGCCGGACTAGAGGACCCGCTGAGGAAGGAGGTCCCCGAGGCGGTCCGCAGCTGTCAGCGGGCGGGCATCCGAGTGATGATGATCACCGGTGACTTTCCGCTCACCGCGCTCAAGATCGCCGCGCAGGCCGGGCTCCCAACCGAAGCGGGGGCGGTCACCGGGCCAGAGATCGAGAGCTTGCCGGAGCCGGAGCTCCGGGCCCGGCTGGAGAATGTCAGCGTCTGTGCGCGCGTAAGCCCGGAGCAGAAGCTGTCCATCGTCCGGGCCCTGCAAGCGTCCGGAGAGATCGTGGCCATGACGGGGGACGGCGTGAACGACGCTCCCGCGCTGAAGGCCGCCGACATCGGCGTGGCGATGGGGAAGCGGGGGACCGACGTGGCACGTGAGGCTGCCTCCCTGGTCCTCCTGGAGGACTCGTTCCCCTCGATCGTCGGGGCAACTCGGGCCGGCCGTCGTATCGTCGAGAACCTGCGGAAGGCCTTCTCCTTCCTCGTCTCGATCCACGTGCCGATCGCGGGCGTGGTGTTGCTCCCGGTGCTGATGGGGCTGCCCCTCCTGCTCTTCCCCGTCCACATCGTCTTCCTCGAGTTCATCATCGACCCGGCGGTCTCCGTCGGCTTCGAGGGGGAGCCGGCCGACCCCCATTCGATGGAGCGTCCCCCAAGGGACCCGCGCGCTCCGATCTTCGACCGTCGCCTCACGGTCCGAGCCCTCTCGGAGGGGGCGACGGTCCTCGCGGGGAGCCTGCTCCTCTTCTTCCTCACGATCCACCTCGGCTATCCCGAGGACGTCGCCCGGAGCCTCTCCTTCACCACGCTCGTGATCGCGGCGATCACGTTGATGGTCGTGAACCGCAACCTCGGGTCCGTGCGTGCCGGAGAAGGGCGGCCGACGAACCGCGCGATGCGGACGATGGTCCTGCTGGTGCTGGTTGCCCTCGTGGCCTCCCTCTTCGTCCCGCCCGTGGCGGCCATCTTCCACTTCGGCGTTCCTCCGCTCCCCGAGCTCGGCCTCGCCGTGCTGTTGGGGGTCGCGACGGCCGGCTGGAGAGGGATCTCCAGGGCTCTCACATCTCAAGGTGCGGGAGGCTCTTCCTCGATCCCCAGTCGCCCGCGACCGGAAGGTCCTTCCCCTGCCCGCCAGCATGTCACCACCGACCGCCCGTAGCGTTCGGGTGCGCGGCCTCTCCCGGGTCGAGGTGGGCCCTGTGGCCTCCGACCCGCGCTCGAGGGATCTTCCAGTCCGACCCCGACGTGGTGTCGAGACGTGAATGGGTCGCGGGGGAGTTGCTTCCCCATGAACGCGGAAGATAAGCGACCGTGCTGTGAGGGATCGCGTCGACCTTCGTCAGTGGAGAGCCGCACGGCTCGCCCGAACGCGCAGCATCGGTCGGGCGAAGCCCAGCTCCTAGCTGGACCGCGAAGGCCGCTTCATTCCGATCACGGACTCTCCCGCGCTGTGCCCCAGCGGGCTGACGGCCCCGGTCCGGACGAACCCTCTGCTCTCGTAGAGGGCGACGGCCGCGGCCTGGCTGGGATTGACCTCGAGTTGCACTTCTGACGTGGGGCGGACCTGCCTCACCCACTCAAGGGCAGCATCGAGAAGCCTTCCCCCCACCCCCCGCCTCCGCCACATGGGCTCCACCCACATGCCGAAAATGTGGAAATCCTCGTTGACGAGCGCGGCCACGACCATGCCCACCGGCCGGTCTCCCGGTACGATCGCGAGCAGGGTCGTCGCGTCCGCGGAGCTCGCGCTTCGCGCGGTCCGCTCCTTCCACAGGTCCTCCGGATACGCCTGCTCCCGGGCAAGTGTCGAACCGAACGCGAGAGGGTCAGAAGCGAGCGCTCTCAGGCGAAGATCGCGATGCAGCGCCCACTCCGAGGGGGCGATCCGGCGGATCAGCACCTGTGCCGCCTCATCTTTCATGTCGGCCCCGCGCTCGGGAGACGGCCAAAGGAACTGATCCTTCCGCCGGACGGCGGGGAGCTCGCACCTGTCATTGGGGGCCGGCGCTCGAGACCTCTTCCAGCGGGGGCGCGAGCTCGGCGGACGGGGTTGGCGGTGCCACGGCCGACGGCGCTGCCGGATCCGGTGCCGCGGCGGGCGCCGCCTCCGTCGGACAGTTGAGCTCCGAGCTCCCCTCGTCGGACCCCTCCTTCCCTCTTCGCCGCCGAGATTGCACCAGGGCCACCGTGCCCACAATGAGGGCTCCCGCGACGACCCAGAGGAACACGTAGGGGAATCGGGCGCTCGTGCGGAGGTCCCCCACGAATCCCGACCACGGGCCTCCCTGGCCTGACCCGCCCGTGGAGGAGGGGGCGGAGCCTCCGAGGTGGAAGCTGACGGAGTTCGACGGCCCGCTCTGATACGCGCCGGCGACGGAGAGCATGCTGCAGGAATACTGCGACCCTGGGGTGAGCTGGGTCACGTTGTACACGGTGGAGGTGGGTGAGATGCCGGAGATGAGCCGGGCCTCCGCGGAAGGGGTCGAGGTCGAACAGTTGATCTTGTAGCTCGTGAGGGACGAGCCGGTCGTCGGGGCCTCCCACGACAGGAAGGCGTAGGTGTCCCCCGTCGAGTCGACCGTGAGGTAGAGGGGTGGGTTGGGGAGGGAGAGGGTGGTGCCAGTGACCCAGGAGCTCCATTGCCCACGGCCCGTCGAGTTCACCCCGGCGAGGGCCATCCAGTACTGCGTCCCCGGAGCAAGTCCCTGCAGGAGGTAGGTGTTCCCTCCCGCTCCGAAGGAGCTGAGCTGGAACCCTCCCGCGCCGGCCGGGGAGGAGGCCCCTGCAGCGAGGCCAAGCGAGTAGCTCACCAGGGCCCCGGGCGGGGGAGCCCACGTGAGGGAGATGGAGCTGGAGGAGGTGTCCGTGACCGTCAGCCCCGCGGGCGCCCTGGGGACGTTCCACAGGACGACCTCCGTGAGGACCGACGGTGCCGTGGACAGGACCGTCAAGTTCGTGTAGGCCTGGCTCGCGGCCTGGACCGAGATGCCGGAGCCTGTCACCTGCCATTGCACGAACACGAACCCCGGGTTCGGAAGGGCGAGGAGCGGGTAGGGTGTCCCGACCGAGGCGGTGACGTTCTGCCCGCTGTTGTAGACGCTTCCCCCGATCTCCACGGAGGCCGCGTTCGCGGGGGAGCTCAGGAAGGTGATGGCGCTGCGGACCACGAACGAGGCGGTCACGGTGGCCGCCTGCCCGCTCGTGGTCGTGAGCGAGGTGGTGGGGGAGTTCGGGGCGGAGATGCTCACCCCGCCCGTCCATGACCATCCGGAGAAGACGTAGCCCGAGGGGGCGGTGACCGACAGGGGGAAGGTCGGGCCGATCGGGAGGGTGGTCGACTGTCCGTTGGTGAACGTCGTCGTGCCCAGGGTGAAGGTCCCCGCAGAGGCCGGAGAGGAGTAGAACGTGACGGGCACGCCGGTCACCTTGAACGTGCAGCCCGCGCCGCTCTTGGCCTGGGCGCCGGAAGCGTCGGTGACCGTCAGGAGGGGATTCACGGTCCCGATCGCCGTGTAAACGTGGGTGGCGGGGTTGCCGGAGCCCGTGGCGCCGTCCCCGAAGGCCCAGGCGTAGCTGTAAGGGGAGCTGCCGCCGGAAGCGCTGCCGGTGAACTGGATCGTATCCCCGGCCTGGAAGCTTCCGCCGCAGTAGAGCGCCTTTCCGGTGGTCTTGTCGGCCACGGCGTAGCTGGCGGAGAGCGGGGGGGGTCCGAAGACGAAGCCCGACTGGAGGGCGGTCAGGTCGCCTCCGAAGATGTCCTGGTCGACCCCGCCCGAGATCCCGGGGTAGGACCCCGCATCGTTCCACTGGTAGTAGTTCCAGTACGCGAAGATCCCGATGTTGGGGGTGCAGCCGCCGCAGTACTCGGCGATCCACAGGTGATAGGCGGTGACCGAGGAGTCGACGCAGTTGTTCGCGTAGTTGCTGTTCATGTAGACGATCGGGACGATGTTGAAGCCGTCGGTCGACGCGATGTAGTTCTCCACGGTCGTCATCCAGGTCACGACCCAGGAGGAGAGCGCGGAACGGCTGAGCGTGCCGCACCCCTGTTCCAGGTCGAGCGCGGGGTACATGTAGCCCGACCGGAAGTACGGCCCGGCGACGCTATCGAAGTAGTTCGCTTCCGTCGCCGCCCCGACGTTGACGGGGTCGGCGAAGTCGTAGGCGGCCATGTAGACCCCGGCCGCCTTCCCGTTCTGCTCGTTGGACGCGAAAGTGGGATCGATGTAGTAGTTCCCTTGGGAGGCCTTCGCGAACGCGAAGGAGATCCCGGCCGCATGGACGCTTCCCCAATTGATGCTACCCTGGTAGCTCGAGACATCGATCCCGTTCAGGGTCGACCGAGGCACTTCCGAGGAGAGTGAGATGCTCCCTTCCAGCAGGGAGGGATGTCCTGCGTTGGGGACGGCCGCCACCTGGGGGGACGGCCCGGGGAGGAGGTTCCCGAGGCCGACCAGCAGGAGCAGGACTAGGAAGATCGCTCCCGTGGCTCGGACGGAGGCCCAGCCTCGACCCGCGGTCACGGCGCGGCCCACCGCTCGTCTCTCGCCCAAGGTCCTCAGAGAGGGGGCAAGGGTCTCCCCCCTGGATAGGTCACGTGCCCCGTGCGGTATTTTACCTTCTGCCGAGAGGACCGGGTCGCGCCAGCCCCAGCCCGGAGCCCTTCCCCGGCCCTCAGAGGAGGGAACGACCCTGCTTGGCGGCGGTCCACCGCGCGAAACACACTTGTATCTCCGCGACCTCGAAGACCGGTCTCATGGCTCACCCCGGCCTCTGCCCGTACTGCCGCTCCCCCATCGGGCCGGGCTACAACTTCTGTCCCCGATGCCGCCGGCCGTTGCAGGCCGCCCTCCCTCCGGGTCCAGGCGGCGCCCCCCTCGCGGTGCCGGGGCGGCCGTTGCCGCCCGCCGCAGGGGCGGGTCCCGCGGCAGGTCCCATGGCAGGTCCCATGGCAGGTCCCATGGCAGGTCCCATGGTCGGCCCCCCGGCGGGCCCCGGGGGCGTCCAGACCCCGGCATCGTCGGACGCGACGTCCGAGAAGGACGAGCATCCCTCTCGCGGCGGGAAGAACTACTTCATCTGGATCCCGTTCATTGTCGGGGCGATCGTCATCGGCCTCGTGGTCATGATGCTCCTGCTGGTGGGCGTCCCCGTCTCCCACACCGAATCCTTCAGTTTCCACATCGTCGACCCCGGTAGCTTCAGCACCTCGTACAATCAGACGATGGTGTTCGCCCACAGCGGGACGGTCACGTTCACGTTCAACACGCTGGATGGGAAGGGTGTGATCTTCACGCTGATGAACGACACGAAGGCGGCCCTCTACCAGACCACCTCCTCCTCGGGAGGCTCGTCCTTCACCGCCAACGCGGGGCAGACGTTCACGTTCCAGATCTTCACCTACGCGGGGGACACCGTCAGCGTGACCGGGTCCCAGTCGTACACGGGTCCGACGGTCTGACGGGAGGAACCCTCCCGCCCCCTCTCTTTCGCCTTATACTCCTCTTTGAGCTGACATTGTTACACCAGCCCAAAGTTCGCGTCGTCTCCCTTCGATCGCTCGTCCGCAGGACCCGGACCCGTCTCCAGGTCCGGACGCCACGTCGCTGCGTCCAGGAGCGCGTTGCGCGCGCTCGGGGGAAGAGCCGCTCCCCGTAGGGCCGCCCGACCCCGGTCCAGGATCACGATCGCCGCACCCCGGTCCCGGTGCCAAGTACCCTGGCAGTGAGCGCAGTCCGAACGTCGCCACGTCGGGTGGGTCAGCGACCCTCCGCACCGGGGGCACGTCGACGACGTCCCCCTCGCGTTCACCCGTACGACCGCGCTACGGGCCTTGTACGATACGATCCCCTGGAGCTGCCCGTGGGTCCAGGCGGAAAGCCTTCGTCGCTGGGCGCAGTCCCCTCGTCTTCGTTCCTTCAGGATCTGTTCGGTCGTCTCGGACAGGTCCTCGAAGATGATCGTGCGGTCTCCCATAGCCTTCAGCAGGTCGTTGGCCGCTCGGTGGAGGAGCGGACGCACACAGTTCCGTTCCCTGCCGCGGTTCCGTCGCAGGACGCGCCGTTGCGCCTTGAGGTCGGTCGGGAGGTGCGCCTGGACCGACCGGCGCTTCCGTTCCATCGCCCCCTGGACCCGGGAGATCTCCTTCAGGTCGACGGACCCGATCTTGCCGTCCGAGGTGGCGAAGTCCGCGCTCGGCATGTTGAGGTCGACCCCCACGACCTCCTTGCGCACGGGTTGGGGGTTCGAGATGCGGAAGTTGAACACGAGCTTGCGGTCCGTCACGGCGAGCCCGAACTCCCCCCCGCTCTCCTTCAGGTAGCGCCAGAAGAGGGGATGGGAGGTGCCCGAGAGGTCGATCCGAACGTGCCGTTCGGGAGAGAGCGTGATGTCCAGGACCTTCCCGTCGAGCCGGTAGAGGCCGCGGTGGAGGCTCGCCTTGAGGTTCTTCCTGCGTGGGAGATGGGAGCGCATCCGTTCGAACTTCTCCGGGTCGTGGCGTCGGGCACGGCGCAGGAGCTTGTCCCAGGAGGCGAGGGTGGCCGAGGTTTCGTTGGCGATGGTCACCGCCCAGCTGGAGGCGAGGTGAGGATAGTGGCCGCGCAGCCATCGATAGGAGCGCTTGGTGGCGGCGAAGCGGGACTCCTCGGGATGAGCGCGCCAGTCGGGGAGGAGGTGGTTGACCGCGGAAGAGACATCATGGAGGGCTCGGAGCAACCCTTCCTCGGGTCGGTGCGGGAGGACCACGGTGCGTACGGCGAGGGTGTTCCTCCTCGGCACGCGTGAGAAAGGTCCGACCGCCCTCAAGAAGCTCGAGGGAAGGATGAAACAGTGTGCTAGGTGAGGTCCAAGCTCGGTGTCACCTTTTCAACTGAAAACGCAATAGGGCAACTCTCCTGCGAAACCTCGCGAACATGGAGGAGTCCAACGCCGCGCTCCTGGTGGTCGTCGTCGGCACGCTGATGGCGGCCGTGGACGGCACCATCATGATCCTGGCCCTCCCCACGGTGGGGAGCGACCTGCACTCCGACCTCACGACCATCATCTGGACCATCCTGATCTACTTCCTCGTCACGGCCGTGCTGACGACCCAGATGGGTCGCATAGGCGACATCTTCGGTCGGTCCCGCTTCTACAACGCCGGCTTCGGCGTCTTCACCTTCGGGTCCTTCCTGTGCGGCATCGCTCCCACGGCCGAGGCCCTGGTGGGGTTCCGCGCCGTCCAGGCGGTCGGCGGCGCGATGATCGTCGCGAACGGGAGCGCGGTCATCTCGGACCACTTCCCTCCACAGCGGCGGGGCGCGGCCTTCGGGTACACGGTCTTCGGTTGGAACGTCGGGGCCGTGCTGGGCATCCTGCTGGGCGGCCTCATCACGACGTACTTCAGCTGGCGCCTCATCTTCTTCATCAACGTCCCGATCGGGATCCTCGCGGTCCTGCTGGGCTACCTTAGCCTCCGGGACAAGGAACGAACAGGGGCCAAGCTCGACCTGCCCGGCGCTGCGGTGCTGACCGCAGTGCTCTCCCTCTCCGCCTACGGGGCCATCGACCTGGCGTCCCACGGCGCCACTATGGAGAACGTGCTCTTGATCGCGGGAGGGCTCGCCCTCCTCGCCCCGTTCATCTGGATCGAGATGCGGTCGCCCAGCCCCACGATCGACATGTCCTATTTCCGGGACCGCTTGATGAGCTTCTCGCTCCTCTCCGCTTTCCTTCAGGGGATCGGGTATCTCTCGGTGGTCTTCCTTCTGACCATGTACCTCCAGGGCGTGATGGGGCTCACCCCGCTCTACGCCGCGATCCTGCTCGTACCCGGCTACGTGATCTCGAGCATGCTCTCGCCCTTCATGGGGAGGCTCGCGGACCGTCTCGGGGCGAGGATCATGGCCACCGGAGGGATCCTGTTCATGATCGTGGGAGTGGTCGCGTACATCTTCTTCGGGGTCCACACCCCCGTGCTCTGGGTCGTCCCGGTCTCGATCGTCACGGGTTTCGGCGGGGCGATGTACTGGCCGGCCAACAACAGCGCGATCATGTCCCTCGCACGGCGAGGGTCCTATGGCTCGATCTCGGGCCTGAGGAGCACGCTCACGAGCGTGGGCAACCTGCTCAGTTTCGTGACCACCATTGCCGTGGCCGGACTGACGCTACCCCGTTCGGTCGCCTTCCAAGTCTTCCTGGGCACCTCGAACTTGCGAGGTGGGCTGGCCGTCTCCTTCCTCGATGGGCTCCACGCAGCCTTGGCCGTCTCGGCGGTCATCCTGGTGGTGGCCGCGCTCGTATCCTACACACGCTCCACCGGGCCCTACCAGGGCCCCACCGCGGGACCGCTCGCGCCTCCTCCATCCTCCCCCGTCCCGAAGTAGGACGGAGAGAGGAGGGGGGACGCGCGCCGTCCTCCGTCCGTCACGACCTGCGTGGAGAGACCGTCAAGTTCCTTTCAGGCCCCGTGGCGCCGATGACGAGGGAGGTCCCGAAATTGGTCCGTGAAGCTAGGGGTCCTAGCCCACCGATCCCGCGCTCGAAGGGGATAGGAGGTTCGATGACGCCCTGGCCTTGGCCGCCTCGTTCCGGAGGACCACGATGCCCGCGAAGATGGCCCACAAGATGACCGGGAACGCGACCACGCGCTCGAGCCCGCCCTCGCCGAGACCGAAGTAGATGCCCTTGGTGAGCTCGTTCTGGATGTAGAAGGCGAGGGCCACGACCGAGAGGATCCCGAGCCCGAGGGTGAGCAAGGCGTGGCGGCCCCAGACCTTGTCCCCCCACATGGCGATCCCCATCATGGTGAGACCGATGTTCGCGAACCCGAACGTGAAGACCGAGAAGTAGTCGTGAGCCAGCCCTCCCATCGCCGTGGTCGACTCGGTGAAGATGCCGATGCAGATCGCGCCCAGACATCCGATGCAGACGACCCACGCCGCCGGGTAGGTCCGTCCGTTCTTCGGGAGGACGGGGTAGAGGGCCACGATCCCCGCGATGGCCAGGAACCCGAGGATCATGACCGAGCTGTTGAAGATCCAATCGTAGCCCCAGCCGTGGATGTTCACCCCCAGGTCGCTGATCGTGTTCGATCCGATGCCGACGTCGTAGTAGCCGGGTCGCAGCGCCTGCTCGACGGCCATCGCGATGAAGAACTGGACGGAGCCCACGATGAGGAGCACCGCACCGAGACGGACCCGAGAGAGCGAAGCCCAAGGTTTGGAGACGGCGTGGGTCACCGGGGCCGCGTCCTGTTCCACGTCCTCGCCCATAGTTCGGCCGCCCCACTCTCCATGGACTTAAGATGGTAACATCTCACGAAACCCGGGTCAGCCCTCATCCCGGGCTCGCGGAGCGCGGGACGGGCCCTCCAGCCCGATCTGCTGGCCACCCTTGACCACCCTTGGCCACCCTCTCGCCCGCTGGATGGGCATGCGCTGAAGGCGAGCAAGCTTCGCGAGGGCGACGTCCGGTTCGGAGCGAACGACGCGCTCGAAGAGGACGTTCGTCCTACGCTCGGTCCTTCTGGATGGGGATGCGGGTCGCGGCGTACCTCAGAAGGAGGAAGCCGGGAAAGGCAGGGAGGACCATGATGCCCCACTCCAAGAGCGGGTTGCTCACCGACGCGAGCACCGCTCCCCCGATGAACACCGCGGCGAGCCCGGAGGCCCCCGCGAAGGTCCCGAAGGCTCCGTTGTAGGCTCCGACCTCTCCGCTCGGGGCGAGATTGGAGGGCAGGGTCGAAGTGGGGATGGACCCCAGGTTCTCGCCGACCGTGAGCACCAGGGTCGCGAGGAAGAAGAACGCCACCGGGAGCAGGAGCAGCAGTGTCGAGAGCCCCAGCATCAGGAACGCGGCGACGTAGAGGGCTCCCCCCAGGATCGCGATGGTGGTGTGACGCAGTCCGAGCACCATCCGAGTCGTGGAGAACTGGCCGACCACGACCACCACGCCGTTCAGAGCGAAGCCGATCCCGAGCATCGCGTAGGAGATGCCCATCTTGTTGTGCACGAACAGGGAGTAGGTCACGTTCCACTGGCTCGAGGTCAGCCCCACCAGCGCGAATCCGAGGGCCGCCAGCAGCGCAGTACGATCGGCCAGGAGCAGCGAGAAGCTCTCGCGGAGCGACCTCGAGTGGGGAGCGATGGGCTTCGGGGGCTTCGCGGAGGCGGGAGAGGGAGCTTCCGAGCGCATCCCCCGGTCATACGGGGAAGGCCGTAGGAACGCCAGCACGATGAGCGTCGCCACGCCGATGATCGTGGCCGAGAGGGCTACGGTCCACGGAAAACCGAGGTAGACGACCAGGCTCCCCCCGACCGCCACCCCCGCCGCGAATCCCGCATTGAAGCTGATCCGGTACCAGGTGAAGGCCATGGTCCGCTCCGAACCCTTCTCCCAGTCCGCGATGTACGCGGAGAAGGCCGGGCCCGTCGCCGCGAGGACACATCCGGCGACTCCAGCAACGGCGACCCCCAGCACCAGCGAGTGGATCTGGAAGGCGTACGCAAGCGCTGCCGTCGATGTGGCCTCGGCCGCCAGACTGAGCACGATGAGCCTTCGACGCCCGACCCGGTCGGTCCAGAGGCCTCCCACGAAGCCGAAGGGGAGCTGCAAAGCTCCCAGTCCGACGAAGATGATCCCGAGCTCCAGGTAGCCCACGTGAAGGATGGAGTACAGGAACAGGGCGAGGAACGGGTTGTAGATCGCCGCTCCGAAGGTACGGACCGCGTACCCTAACGAGAGCAGCCGAAGGTCGCGCTCCACACTCCGAACGGGGTGGGCTTCACGGATAATGTGACCCCCTAGGGGTCAAGGCCCTCGCTCACGAGGGCCGGGGGTCGAAACCTACGCGCGCTCAGCGCGGTCCCGACGGGCGCGGCCCGCGGCACAGAACGGCGGCAGCTGGGACCCTCCGCCACCCGCTTGGGACAGGGTGACAGGTCCCATCCGCTCGTCCACGGCCAGGAACGCCTCTGCGACCGAGGCGAGGTCGCCCGGGGAGAGGATCTCTCTCGCCATGGGGAACAGCACGGTCTCTTCCTTGTCGATGTGAAGGTCCAGGAGCTGGTGGACCTCCCCGGCGGAGCGGAGGACGGTCCGCTGCGTCTCCGGGTCCTCCGCGTCCGAGGTCAGACGACCTGCGGCCTGCGCGAGGGCGCGCTGGAACCCCCGGAGCTCCTCGTGCTCCTGCAGGAGCATGCCGACGGGCCCGCCGTCGGAGGGGACGTGCCGCGCGAGCGCGGGGAAGAGCCCCTCCTCTTCCTTCGCCCCATGTCGTCGGTCCACGTCGTCCGCGAGGAAGGTCGAGAACTCCGCGACGAGCTCTGCATCGAGAGGAACCGTGCCGACGAGCGCCTCGTACCGGCCCACGGCCTCGGAGAAGGACCGAGTGCGGTCGCGGAAGGCGCGGTGCTCTACCATGAGCTGGGCCAGGGGGTCCTGCGAGGGAGAGGGGGCGCTCATGCCGCGAGGAACCGGGGCGGGCGCATCAGCCGCTGGCCGTACCGGTGAGGGCCGAATCGGGTCCCCTGTCCGCCCGCCAGGCGCTCTTGTCGGGGAGAAGCGGTGCCGCCTAGGGCGCCTTCTTCTCTTCGGGTTTCGGTCGCGGGGCCGTCTTCTTGGGGGTCGGTTCTCGGCTCCACCCCTTCCAGATCCAGTCCTTCCCCAGGGTCAGGACCGCGGGCGTGAAGTAGAGCTGCACGACGAAGGCCTGCAGCAGGACCGCGAAGCCTATCCCTAGCCCGATCGCCGCGAGGAGGCCGAGCGGTGACGTCAGTCCCAGGAGCAGGAAAGCCCCGCCCAGGATCACGGCGGCCGCGACGATCACGCCTCCGGCATGGGTGACCGCGCTCCGTATGGCGCGCGAGCCTCGATTGCCGAGGATCCGTTCCTCTTTGACCCGGGTCAGGAGGAGGACGTTGTAGTCCATCCCGAGGCCCATGATCATGATCAGGAGGATGAGGGGCAGGAGGAAGATCAGCGCCTCGTTCTCCAGGAACCCGACGACGAAGTAGGTCCCGGCCCAGCTCCAGAGGATGGAGAGCCCGATGACGCCCATCGCCAGGAGAGGGACGAAGATGGACTCGAGCATGACGAACATGAGCACCATGAGGCCCACGGCGGCCCCGATGAGCATCTCCTCGGTCGCGGTGTTGACCAGGGTGCGGATGTCCTCGGTCGTCGGAGCCGCGCCGCCGTAGTAGACCTTCGCGATCCCGGGGTGGGAGGACGCGTAGGTCTGGACGTTGGAGCGGACCGCGTTGAGGACGTCGATGGCGGAGGCCGAGTAGCCGCTGGCGGTGGTCTGGACGTTGAACAGCACGGTCTTGCCGTCCTGGCTCACGTACTGTCCCACGGTGGCCTCCAGGCCGATCCGGACCGCGACCGGCTCGACCGAGTAGTTCATCAGGGCCGAGGCGGGAGCGCCCCCGCTGCCCACGAACGTGCTCACGGCAGCAACGCCGGATGTCCCGTTCATCACCGAGACCAGGCCCGCCACTTCCAGGACCGTCTGGTTGTCGGGAACGCCGCCGGTGAGCACCGGGGCGGTGAACGTGACGAGCACGAAGCTCGGGGAGGTGGCCCCTTCCCCGAAGTCGTTGGTGAACTGGACGAAGCCCGCTTGAGCGGGGTTCGAGGCGGGAAGGCCGATGTTGGTGATGTCGTAGGAGACGGGGACCTGGAGCGCGACGACGACCACAGGGATCGATAGGAGCAGGATGAGGGCGATGACCGTCTTGGGGCTCCTCGTGGCCGACCGGCCCGCCCGGGCGATGTAGTCCTTGTGGGTCCGGATGTTCTGCTCCCGCCGCTCGGCGTAGCGTTTGAACCGCGTGCCGGAGTTCGGCCAGAAGATCTTCGGTCCGACGAGTCGCACGATCGCCGGGAGGACGGTCAGGTTGACCACGAGCGCGAAGGCCACCGCGATGAGGAGGCAGAGGCCGAGCTGCTCGAGGAAGCTGATGTTCGAGAGCGTGAGGGCGATGGCCACGACGATGACCGCGAGGCCGCTCGTCGAGATGCTCTGCCCGGCCCACCGGACCATGAGGTAGACCGCCTCCTCAGGGTCCTTGCCACGGACCAGCTCTTCGCGGTACCGGGCGAGGAGGAAGACCGAGTAGTCGGTCCCGATGCTCATCAGGAAGACCAGGATGATCGACTCGATCTCCGAATTGAAAGTGGTCACGAGCTTGCCCACCGCGAAGATGCCGGCCAGGCTCGCCACGAGGGCGATCCCGATCATCCCGAAGGCGAGCAGCGGGGCCGAAGGGGACCGGAAGTAGAGGAGCATGATCACAAGCAGCACGACGACGGTGAGGACGAGGAGCAGGCTCAGGGTGGAGGTGGCGAGGTCGTTCGTGGCCTGGTCCAAGGGCGCGGAGCCGGTGACGTAGGGCGTGAAACCGGTCCCCTGGAAGTGCTGGGTAGTGACGCTCTTGATCTCGTCGACGTCGGCGTACGTCACGATGGAACCGTTCGCGGTGTAGGTGTCATCGACGTTGAACGAGACGGAGAGGAAGGTGGCGGTCCCCGACGGGTTGACGAAGGCCTTGAACATCTGACCCGGGATCGGCAGTGGCAGCCGGCCGAGGGGGTCGGCCTGCACCTGGAGCGCGACCCACGACGAGACCTGGGCGGTGCTCGGGGGCGTCAGCCCGGGGAAAGCTCGCCAAGCCGTCAGGAGCCAGCTCGGGGCGACCCCGACCTGGCCTCCCACCAGGTCGACCACGATGGGCTGCTGGGCCCACGCGTTCGACCAGTTCGAGAGGTCGAGGTGGCTCAAGACGAGGGCGGCCGGTGCGACCGCGGCGGGCGTGGGGAAGAGGGTCGGAAGGACGGGTGCCACGTTGGCCAGCAGCGCGTCGCCCGCGCAGGAGGAGACGTTCATCGCGGAGAGGCATCCGCCGTTGATGCTCGCGTTGAACCCCGGGGCCGCTTGACCGGTCCCGTTGTAGAAGTCCGAAAGGACCGCCAGCCCCAGGGGGTTGGCCGCGAGCTGGCCCTGGGTCTCGCGGTAGGCGGGCCAGTCCGCCGAGGCGGGGGGAGCGCCGCTCGGCAATCCCGCGACCGCGAAGTTCCAGTTCCCGACGTAGACGGCCACCGTCCCCCACAGCAGGCCCGAGGTCTGGTTGATCGTCGAGGGGAGCGACGGCGACGAGGTCAGCGCCGGGGAGAGGAATCCCCAGGCGAGGGCGACCTCCCCCCCGAGGTAGGCGCCGTACGTTGAGTAGAGGGAATCGATCGAGGAGACGTTGTGGAGCTTCGGGTCCAAAGCCAACGACTGGGAGAGCTGGAGGGTGAGGTTCTTCCCGACGGGTCCGGCGATGTTGGACCCCTCGATGAGGATGATCGCCGAGGAGGGGGCCCCCTGGTGACCGGGGAACTCCTTGGCGAACTCGTTCTGGGCCACCACGCTCTGGTCGGTGCTCGGAAGGGGGTTCGAGAAGGAGCTCGAGATGACCGAGCCGACCTCGGAGGCCGGGAGCAGGCAGATCAGCACGATCGCGACCCACAGCCCGAGGGCGTGCCAGGGGTGCTTGACGATACGGTGACCGAGCCACCCGAGGGGGGAATCGCGCCCGTGGCTCAGTGCTTTCTCGTCCTGTTTCGCCACGCTAGCCATCTCCGCGCGGGCCGGGGGGGCCGGTCTCAGGTCTTATGCTTTCGCCGACGCCCGGGCGCGGAGGCGGCGAAGCGGCGCGGCCACGCTCTCCCTCGGATGGGGGCGGCCTCGCTCAGACCCGTTGGAGCAACGCCACGGTGCCCTGGCCGCCGTCCGCGCACACGGAGACGATGGCCTTCGACCCCGAAGGCATGGCGGACAGCTCTTTGGTCGCCTGGCTCAGGATCCGGGCCCCGGTGGCCGCGAAGGGATGGCCCAATGCGATCGAGCCTCCGTGCGGGTTGACGCGATCGTAGGGGAAAGTCCCGAGGTCGAAATCGACCCCCGCCTTCTCCCGGCGGTAGACCGGGTCCATGAACCCCTTGATGTTGGCGACCACCTGGGCCGCGAAGGCCTCGTGGATCTCCCACAGCTGGATGTCGTCGGCCTTCAGACGGTGCCGTGCCAGCAGCCGGGGGACCGCGCGGGCGGGAGCCATGAGCATGCCCTCCGTTCGGAAATCCACGGCTCCCACCTGCCAGTCCACGAGCTGGACCGTCGGCTTCGCTCCGAGCCGTCCGAGCCCTTCGGCGTCACCGACCCAGACCCCGGCCGCCCCGTCCGTGAGGGGCGAGGAGTTGCCCGCCGTGATGGTCCCCTTGCCGCTCCTGTCGAAGACGGGAGAGAGCTTGGAGAGCTTCTCGAAGGATGTGTCGCGTCGGGGGAAGGTGTCGTGGTCCACTCCCGCGTGGGGGACGATGAGGTCGGTGTAGAATCCGGTGTCCTGCCCCTTGATCGCACCCTGATGGCTGGCCAAGGCGCGGCGGTCCTGTTCCTCCCGCGAGATCCCCATCTCCTTCGCGGTCTCCTCCATATGGTCGCCCATCGTGCGCCCGCTCACCCGGTTCGACCAGCCGCTCGTCGGAAGATGGAAGTCCTCGGGCGTCAGCTGTCCGAAGGTCTCGACCGCCGCCGCAGGGTCCTTGGCGAACAGGCCGACGAGCTTCTCGGCCACCTTGTACTTGAGAGCGATCGGGACGTGGCTCATGCTGTCCACGCCACCCGCGAGCGCGAGGTGGGCCCCTCCCTTCCCGATCATGCCGGCGGACTGGAGCGTGCCGATGAAGCTCGAGGAGCACGCGAGCACCGTGGAGTAGGCCGGGATGGTCGGGTCGAGCCCTGCCTCGAAGACGAGCTCCCGCGCGATGTTCGAGATCTCCGCATCGGGGATGACCTGGCCCCAGGCCAGGTGGTCGGGCCTCGCCCGGGCGGTCATCGCCTTGAGGACCGGGACAGAGAGCTCGATCGAGGACTGGTGCGCGTAGGAGCTGCCGGCCTTCACGAAAGGTGTGCGCAATCCCGGCACCAGGAAGATCTCGGTCATCGTGGGGCAAGAACGCCGGCCGCGTATGAAGCCAGAGGGTCCGAGACCTCGCGACGCCGTCCTTCCGCCGAGGGATTCCCATCCTACTGAGAGGCCTGGTCTCCTCTCTCGGTGAACCTTCCGCTCTCCCCATCCGCCTGGGACCTTCCCCGACCCAACTCGCCGCTCGCGAGCAGCTTCAATAGCCGCCCCGCGGTGAACGATGTAGCGCCGGGTGACGCCGAGACCGATGGAGCGACTCCCCTTCCCCTACGAGAGCGACCCGGGTCGCCACCGTGAGCGACCGGGCGGCTTCTCCTTGCGCCTCCGCTCCGAGCCTGGCCCCGCGTGGACCGCGCACGGAGGAGGCGCGGAAGCTCACATGGCCGGGCACGGCGGCGGCGGGGGCGGCGGAGGCGGAGGCTTCCCCGGCCACCACGGGCCGCCACCCGGGACCGGGGGCGGAGAGGGGCACGGGGGTTCCGGCCCGGGGTTCTTCCCGTTCTTCTTCCCCTGGTGGGGATTCTCCTCCTTCTACGCGAACCACACCTGCAAGAGCTGCGGGGAACAGGTCCCGAACGTGGCCAAGTTCTGTCCGTGGTGCCGGGCGCCCCAGGGAGGCCCGAACGCGACGGCCGCCCCCTGTCCGGAGTGCGCGGGGTCGACGGTGGCCGGGGCGCCCTACTGCCCTCACTGTGGGACCAAGGTCCCGTCCACCGAGTGCAGCGAATGCCACGCCACGCTCGACCCGCGCGCGAAGTTCTGCTCCGCGTGTGGCAAGGCCGTTCAGCGCTGATCCGCGCCGCACCCGTCCGTGATGCGGTGGGCCCGAAAGTTGCCCGAGGGGCGCGGCTCGAGAACCTCCTACGGCCCCCTCACGGGTCAGGGCACGACCATAGAACGCTCGCGAACTTGTTCGGACATGGCCAGTTCGCCCGAGGGGACTTCCCGCTCGCCAGAGGAGCTCTCGTTCATCTCCAAGCTCCTGCAAGAGGACCTTGCGCTCACCGCGCCGCCGGTCCAGGTGACCTACCTGGACACGCGACCGGCCGGCCCCGTCGAGGTGGGGGCGCCTCTTCCCTCGGTCTGCAGCTACTTCATCGCGGGCCGGGAGAAGGTGATCGCTGCGGACAGGGCCGCCCACGAATCGTGCGAGATCGGAGCGTTCGTGCTCGGGATCCCCCCGAAGGGAACGCTCGGGTCCCGGCTGGGCTCCACCGTGGAGTTCTTCGAGCGCGTGGGGTACCTCGCGCACGGGGAGGCCGCTCGGATCCCCAGGAACCCGCATCCCCCCTCCTGGGTGCTCTACGCCCCACTCGGCGGCACCCCTCAGGCCCCCTCGGTCGTGCTCTTCACGGTCTCTGCGCGCGGGCTGATGCTCGTGGTGGAATCGACGACCCGCGGTGAGCCGGGGTTGCCTCCCGCCCCCCTGCTGGCGCGCCCGATGTGCGGTCTCGTGCCGGTGCTGCTCTCCGGAACTCCCGTCGCGATCTCCGTCGGCTGCGCCGGATCCAGGGTTCACACCGGGATGCGGGATGACGAGGTCATGGTCGGCGTCCGAGGCGACGCCCTGATGGCGCTCGCGGACCGCGTCCATCAGCTGCGCCGCGCCAACGAACTGGTCTGGAAAGAGGAGGCCTCCCGCCGCTCGGACTTCCTGCAGATCCAGGGGGCGTCGCCCGCCCGGACGGTCGCTCCTCCAAGGCCGGCCTGATCCCCTCCCACCGGTCGCGCGCGCCGCGCGCCGGCCCGCGTGGTCGGGTCACCCTCGCCGTTCAGGCCGCTCGGGCACCCGGACCGAATCCGTACCGGAGGAACAGGAGGTCCCCTCCCTTCCGCACCGCTCGAAGCTTGCCCCAGAGAGGGCGTTCCGGTCCGAAGGTCTGCCCCTCGACGAGCCCCCGACGTCGGGAGGCGCCGTCACGGCCGGCCACTTGCGGGGCGACCGTGAGGAAGAGCTCGTCCAGAAGTCCGTCCTGCAGGAAGTCGGCCAGGAGGCTCGGTCCGCCCTCGACCAGAACGAGCCGGGCACGGCCGTTCCGCGCGATGCCGCGGAGCACCGAGCGCGGCCGGATCCTGGGTCCCTCGCCTCCGACCCACACTTCGGGCCCCTCCGGCAGCGCTCCCTCGGCCAACGGCCTCCGCACGAGGAGCCGGGCCTTGCCTCGGGGCGTCGTGACGATGAGGGAGGGCTGGTCGGGGACGTGGAAGGCAGGTTGGCGAAGGTCCACCTTGCCGCTCGCGGACACCACGACCAGCCTCGGCTGCGGGGCGAGCCCCATGCGGTTCCTAAGGGAGGCGTAGGCCGCGCCAAGGGGGGAGAAGGCCACTTCCGGGGTCCACACATGACGGGGAACCGCGCGGAAGGTTCCCGCGCCGACCACCACCGAATCCGAGACCGCCCGCAGGAGACCCATCATCATCCGGTCGTGCGGGTCGAGGGCCGTGATCGCGCTCCCGCCTGAGCGCGGTCCGTCCCCTCCGAGAGAGACGACCCCGTCAACGGTGCTGGCGAAGTTGGCGATGACGTGCGGCCTGCCGGCATGCCGGGGGAACCGGATCTCTCCGCAGAGCCGCGACAGCTCGCGAGGAAGGGGAAGGGGGCTTCCCGGGCTAAGGTCGAAGAGGTCCACCAACGGGGACGGCAGGGGCATCGAGGCCGGGATGCCCCGGGGCTATTACTGCGCCCCCGATGGGTCCGGGGAAGGAACGGGTGTCCGAGGGCGGCCGCGCGACGCGCGCGGCGACCCTCGGGGGCGAGGGCGGTCTCAGTTGACGGAGATCTTCCGCTCCGGGACCGGGTTAGCCTTGGGGACGGTCACGCGGAGCGTTCCGTCCTTGTAGTGGGCCTCGATCTTCTCGGACAGGACCGGTTCCGGAAGCTCGAAGACCCGCTGGAATCCCTGGTAGGTCCGTTCCCGACGGACGTAGCTCTTCCCGTCGGACCCCGTGGTCTGAGTGCTCTCGGCGCGGATGGAAAGGACGTTCCCGTTCACCCGGATGTCGATCTGGTCCTTGGGGACCCCGGGGAGGTCGGTGTGGATCTCGTAGGCCTGTCCCCGGTCCTCGATGTCCGAGAGCGCGGGAAGGAACGGGAGCGACCGTTCGTCCCTCGTCCCCGCCACCGCGGCGAAGGGGTAGGCGGGCCAGAAGGAGGAGAGGATCTCCTCGCGCAATCCGTCGAAGAGCCGGTCCATCTGGGACCGGCCGGTCTCCGCAGGAGCGGTCTCCGCAGGTGCGATCTCCGCAGGCGCAGCTCGGGGTCGGACGCGCAGTTTCGTGGTCATGTTCTTCTCCTCGGCAAGGTGGCCGATACTGGACAATAGTATGTGGGATATTGTATTAAAAGATTTAGAGTTGGTGGGGCTCGAGCGGTGGCGGGAGGTCGAAGAAGACGTTCCCCGAGGTGCGCACCGTCTCCCTCCCTCCACTCCCCCGAGGCAGGGCCGATGGTACGGACCTCTCGCTCCTCTGTCCCGGTGTATCGCGTTGGCCAAGGAGGAAATACCCGAGCCCGTCCGTTCGGGAGGAGAGCGCGCTTCCTCGGTGGAAGGGCGATCGAAGGGCGATGTCCGCGCGAAACGGGCTCCGTTCGGAGCGAGCGGCGATCGTGGTGCTGGCCGTCGGACTGATGCTCCTCTCCTCGTTGCCGGGGGCGCTGGCTCCCGCCCCTCGGAGTTTCGCGCCTTCTGTCAGGGCGTCGACGCCCGGGTCAGCCCAAGCCTCCGCCGTGCCTCCGGCCCCGCCCGAACACTTCTGGCAGCGGAGCGTCCCGACGAACGTCCCCGTGAGCAACAACTGGCACCTGGCGGCCGCCGGCGAGCCGGAGTTCACGATCAACCGCTGGGGGGCGATGTCGGCGACGTGGGAGGACCAGGCGACGGTCGGCTGCCCTCTGGGCCCGGTCGGTCTCTCGGAGTCGAACGATTCGGGGGCCTCCTTCGGGAGCAGCACGGTCCTCGGACCCTTCTACGGGTCGGACACCTCCTGCGCGAACGGGCAGTTCGAGTTCGACGTCGCGCAGACCTCCAACTCCCCCAACGGCACGATGTGGTTCAGCTACGGGGCCGAGTCCGGTCCCGGGGACAACACCTACACCACGATGCTCTGGAACAACGGCACGCACGTGAGCGAGCCGGTGATCTCCGTTCCCGCGGCGACCACGGGCAACAACTTCCTCGACAGGGACTGGATCATGTCCACGCCGAACGGCACGGTGGTCTCCGTGGTGGACTCCTGCCCCGGCAACACCTGCGCGAACATCTACGAGTCGACCGCCTGGGACGGGATGCACTTCAACCCCGTGGTCCAGGTGTACAACAACGGGGACACCACCGCCTCCGCGGATGCCCTCAACAACGCCCAGTGGCTCGTCGGTGACCAGGCCACCCCGACCCAGCCGGGGGTCTGCCAGCTGATCACCACGAACAACTCGGGAGCCTCCTGGCAGGCCGCGCCCTCTTCCCCCGCCGGGTGCGGGTCGATGACCTGGCAGATGGTCTGGGGGCAGGGCCCCTCGGTGGACATCGTGTTCCTCAACTCGGCGGGGACCGCCGTGCTCTTCTCCCAGACCTTGAACTGGGGTCGCACCTGGTCGACCCCCGTCACCATCTCGGGAGCTCCTCCGTCGGGGACGATCTTCCAGACGCCCACGATCGCCGCCGACCCTGCGACCGGGGAGGTCGCGATCTTCTGGCTGGACACGCGGGCCAACCCCTCCACGGACCAGTGGAACGTCTACGAGACCGATAGCCCCGACAACGGGGCGTCCTGGTCGCCGGTGCAGCAGGTCTCCAGCGCGGTCGTCGGGACGGGCTCGAGCTTCTGGTCGGGGGACTGGATCTGGTCCCGCCTCACGCCCTGGGGGACCGCGGCGGTGATCTGGGGCGACAACCGCACCAACAGCCGACTGCTCACCGAGTTCGCCCAGATGCCATACGAGGCTCCCTCGGCGGGGAACCTGACGGTCAGCGTCGTCGACGCCGCGCTCAACCCGGTCGCGAACGCCTACGTCAGCGTGGGAGGGAGCTACGGCCGGACCTCGAGCGCGGGGACGGTCACCTTCTACAACCTCGCTCCAGGCTCGGTCCCGTGCACCGCGTACAAGGCGGGGGTGGGGAGCGGGTCGGCGACCGGCTCGGTCACCAAGGGGACCACTTCCTCGGTGCAGATCCGGCTTGGAGGAGGTACCTCGCTCACGGCAGGGGCCACCGCGAACGTCACCCTCGGTCGGAGCCCCCTGGTCGTGGGGTTCACCGGCACGGCCTCGGGAGGGACCGCACCCTACAGCTACGCCTGGAACTTCGGCGACGGCGCGAGCTCCCTCCTCCAGGGTCCGAGCCACACCTACTCGGCACCCGGGAACTACACGGCGCACCTGTGGGTGAACGATTCCGCGAGCGGCAGCGCGACCGCGCAGGTGTCGATCGCCGTCTGGAACGCCCTGCAGCCGGTGACCGTGTCCCTTCAGGCGCTTCCGACGACGGCGACGCTGGGGAACGCGGTCGCGTTCACGGCGACCCCGGGAGGCGGCACCGGGACGTACACGTCCTACCTCTGGTCCTCGCTCCCCACGGGTTGCCCCACGCCCACCGCCCCCTCCTTCTCCTGCACGCCGACCGTGGTGGGCCACTGGAACGTCTCCGTCGTCGTCACCGACAGCGGCGGTCGGCAGGGCACTGCGAGGGTCCAGGTGAACGTCTACTCGGGGACCCCGCCCGCTTTGACCCTCGCGCTCGTGGCCGTCCCACGGGCCTTCTTGCTCGGGACCTCCACCACCCTCACAGCGACCCCTTCGGGAGGCACGCCTCCCTACGCCAGCTACGCCTGGACCGGGCTCCCCTCGGGCTGCGCAAGCGTGGACCAAGCGAGCTTCAGCTGCGTCCCCGCCGCGGCGGGGCACTTCAACGTCACGGCCACCGTGACCGACACGGCGGGCGGCCAGGCCTCGGGGACCGTCGAGGTCGACGTCTGGTCCGCACCGACCCCCGTCGGGGTCACGGCGACGGCCCACCCCGCTTCCCTCGCTGTCGGGTCCTCTACGACCCTGGATGCCGTCGCCCAGGGCGGCTCCGGGACCTACCCCACCTACGCGTGGGGCGCGCTCCCGCCTGGCTGCGCCGCCCAGAACGCCGCGTCGTTCTCCTGCGCGCCCTCCTCCCCGGGCCACTACAACGCGACCGTCACGGTCACCGACTCGCAGGGACACTCCGGCCACGCGACCGTGGAGATCGACGTGTACTCGGCTTCCAGCTCCCGGTCCCCGCCAACAGGGTCCACGAGCCCTCTCGGCCTGGGGGCCTGGGGTTTGCCGCTCCTCGCGCTTGCCGTGCTCGTGGTCGTGGCGGTCGCGGCGGCCCTGGTCCTTCGACACCGACGCCGCCCGCGCTCCCCTAGCCCGGACGCCGGACCGGACCCGAGCGGTGCCGGGCCCCCGGGTCCCTGGGCGCCCTCGGGCCCCTCGTGACCGCGGATCCCAAGCCGCCCCCCGCCGCCTCACGCGGGGCTCGCCGCTGCGAGCCGACTTGACCGAGCACTTATCCGCATAGCCCGTTCACGTCGCGCCCGTGCTCCGACGGGTCGACCACGTAGCTCTGCGCGTTCCCTATCTCCGGAAGGCCGAGGCGCTCTACCTCCACCTGTTCGACCTGACCGTGGCGTACCGGGAGGTGGAGACCCCGGAGGGGTGGCTCACGCTGCCTCCGGAGATGGGATGGGCGGAAGCGGAGGCGGCCGGGGCGCGGATCGGGCTGTCGGTGCTCTCGCGCGAAGGCCTCGTCCTCCAGCTCGAGGGCAGGGACCGGGTCGTGCCCGGAGAGCGCCTCGCGCACGTGGGGCTCGACGGGGACGAAGGGGAGATCAGCCGCCTGGAGTCGCTCGTCTGGGGGCTCGGCGGACAGGTCGTCACGAGGCTCCCCGACCATCTGGTCTTCGACGACGCCTACGGGGTCCGCTGGGATGTCTCGGCGAGCCGCGCGAGCTACGTGAGCGACACGAGCTCCGGGGCCCGGTCGGGACGATGGTTCCGTCCCAGGTCCTCCTCCGCGGTCTCTCGGCGCGGTCTCTAACGGCGGTCCCCCGCCGAGGGGCGGCTCACACCGCCGAGGGGGTCTGCGCCGAGAGCGGCCAGCTGCCGATGAAGGCCGACGGGTTCCCCGTGTAGTAGAGGGAGATGGTGCAGGCGCCGGGGAGGGTGTTGCACCAGGCCGGGGGACCGTAGTAGTCGTCCCCGATGCTCCCATCGATGGAGGTCGAGATGCAGTAACCGCCCAGGTAGGTGGTGAACGTGTCACCGGCGTTGATCACGGGGCTCCTGGGGTTGGTCTGGTTGAAGTAGACGAGGTCGTACATCGGGACCCCGGCGCCGACGGTCCCGAAACAGTTCAGGTTCCCGGTCTTGTAGTTCGGTGTGAGATGGCCCCCGCACACGGGAACGGTGGGAGTGGGAGGCGTCCCTCCCCCTGCGCCCTGGAACGTGTTGGTCATGTTGATCGAGGATAGGGGCGCGATGAGCTTGACCGTCCCGTTGCAGGAGAGCTCCACATCGATGAGCGAGATCAGCGGAGCGGGACTCTGCACCTGGGAGACGATGGTCACCATCCCGTTGACGAAGCAGGCGCGGTAGCCGGTGACGGTGTTGATCACCGGGCACTGACCTCCAGCATGGATTCCCGGCTGATTGTCCCCCTGGCCGATGAGCTCGACCTGGGTGTTGTTCCACTCCGTGGTGAACCCCACGTACGGGGTCGGAGGCGGCATCGGGACCTTGATCATGTAGTAGAGGGCCGCCAGGAGGACCATCGTGAGGGCGACCAGCATCACCGACGCGATGACGGGAGTGACCCCCCGCTTCCTGTGACGACGGAACCGCCACCTTTCCATGGAACAGGCCGGTGGGCGAAACTCCGCCCTCCGTAGGATGTGATACGGGCTGCTCGGATAAAAGCCTCCCCGACCGCTCCCGGGGGGCTCGTGGGCCAAAGTGCCCTGGTTCAGTCGCCCTCTCGCCACCGGTACAGGTAGAACGAGAGCAGGATCCCGGCGATGGCCATTCCCACGAGCAGCCCCGCGTCCAGGAGGTAGTCGCCCATCGTCGGGGTCTCAGGGAGAAGCCCCAGAGTCCCCTTGGTGAGCTGGGCGGCGTACGTTCCGGGCAGCAGACGGGCCGCGTCCTGCCAGATGGGTGGCAGGATGCTCAAGGGGTAGTAGAGCGGCGAGATCATGCCGAGCGCCGTGAAGGCCAGGTTGCCCACCGGCCAGACCTCCCGCCGGGTCCGGATACGGCTCGAGATGGCGATCCCGATGGCCGAGAAGAGGACCCACAGCACGACGATGGACCCCGCGAGGACGAACCACCCGTACACCGGAATGGAGATCCCGGGCTGGACGGCCAGCAGGACCCCCAGGACCACGAGCGCGGGCGCGGCCGCGATGAAGTTCGAGATCGCGATGCCCATGAGGTAGCGGAACTTCCCCATGGGGGAGGCGACGAAGAGGTCCTGGAGGGCGTTCTCGAGCCGGTACCAGGCCGAGTCGCCCAGGACCCAGTTGCCGCAGTTCTGCGTCGTGAAGAGCATCGCCCCCACGATCTCCCCGGGGAAGAGCGAGGCGGGGGAGATGAGGCGGAGGAAGTAGAGGAAGATGAACGGGACCAGCACCGGGGCGACGGCCACCGCAGGGTTTCGCGAGATCCACCGCCAGCCGATGATGCCCCAGGCCGGAAGCACCCGGCCCGCCCGGGGAAGTCCCTCCCCGACAGGTCGCACCGACGCGGTCGCCATCCCTTCTCACCCCTCCCGGGCCGCGACGCGGGCCCAGTGGACGGCGAAGGCGAAGAGCGCGAGGGCGGAGACGGTGATGGAGAGCGACGCGGTCAGGAGCTCAGCGTTCGAGAGCTGGGTGAGCCCTTCGGCCCAGGTGACCAGGGCGGCCGCCGCGCTGGGCGGAAGGAGGAGCGCGATCGGCTCCACGGCGGGAGGGACGCCGATCGTCCTCCACGTCTGGAGCGGGTAGAAGACCGGCGGAAGCACGCCGAAGGCGTTGTAGAAGAGGCTCGAGTACGGCCAGATCGCCCGCGAGTCCTCGAAGAGGGTGGAGAAGACGTATCCGAGGGAGGAGGCGAACAGCCAGAGGCCAATCAGGCAGAGGAGGAAGATCCCTGCCGCGAACCAGCCCATCGGGTGCACGACCTCGGCCACGACGAGGAGGAGACCTACCGGTGGCAGGTAGGCCAGCATGATCCCGGCCGCGATCCCGACGAAGTACGCCTCTGGGGTGAGCGGCGAGGCGTGGTAGAGCTCCGTCAAGCGGTGGTCGATCCGGATGTAGGCCGCCTCGTTCGTGACCCGCTCCCCGATCTGGAAGACGGAGAAGAGCACCGCCCCGACGAGCGCCCAGGGCAGGAGGCTCCGAGCGAGGACCCAGACGAAGACGAGGAACACCACCTGCACGACCATCGAGGTCGCGAGCGCCAGCGTCTCGTGGAGCTGCACCCGGAGCTCCGTCGCGGTGAACGCCGGGAGCCCCTGCCAGCGGGAGCTCCGGGACCTGCGTTCACCCTCCGCCCGTCGGGCGGCGACGCCGGGGAGGCCGAGGTCAGCCGTGGCCATTCTCTTCCTCGTCGATGGAGCGCCCCACGAGCCGGAGGAACGCCTCCTCCAGGGTCACGGGACCGACCGTGGCGGGGACCTTCCGTCGTAGCGCGATCTGCAGCAGCTCCTCCACCTTCTCCGGACCGGTGATCACGTGGAGCGCGACCCCGTCGTCCATCAACCGTCCGAAGCCCTCGAGCTCGGCCTTCAGCCCGGGTCGGTCCGCGAAGGGTCCCGGGAAGCTCACGCGGAGCGTGCCGCCCGTCGAGCGCTTGAGCTCCTCGGAGGTCCCCTTGCCGACGACCTGGCCGCGGTCGATGACGTACAGGTGGTGCGACAGGACGTCGGCCTCGTCGAGGTAGTGGGTCGTCAGCAGGATCGTCGAGCCCAGGCGGGTGAGCCGTCGGAGCGACTCCCAGACCCCCCGGCGAGCGAACGGGTCGAGCCCGATGGTCGGCTCGTCCAGGAAGAGGAGAGGGGCTTGCGTCGCGATGACGGTCGCGACCATGGCCCGCTGCTTCTGCCCTCCGGAAAGGGTGACGTTGAGACGGTCCGCGACCTCCTCCAGACCCATCAGACCGAGGGCTTCCTCCGTGCGGCTCTTCGCGGTCTCGCGCACGAACCCCCGCGACCGAAGGTAGGTGTAGATCTGCTCGCGGGGGGTGAGGTGGAAGAACGGCTTGCCCTCCTGCGGCACGACGGCGATGAGCGGGCGGACCCCCTCCGGGTCGGACACCACGTCCCGGTCGAAGACCCGGATCGCCCCCGAGGTGGGCATGAGCAGCGTCGAGGCGATGCGGAGGAACGTGGTCTTCCCGGCCCCGTTACGGCCGAGCAAGGAGACGCGCTGGCCCCGTTCCACCGTGAGCGAGACGCCGGAGAGCGCTTCCACGGGCTTCTGCCCGCGCGTGCGGTAGGTCTTGCGGACCTGTTCGGCGTGGATAGCTTCCGCCACCATGTTGACGGAACGTTCGAGCTGGCGTCGCTATAAATCGGTTAGTTCAGCGAACTATTCGCGTATGGCGCACCGTCCCGGTGAGGGGGGGCCCTTCGCGCCGCTACCCCAACGCTCCGGAGAGGCGTTCCGCCATCTCGACGGCCGCGTCCAGGTTGTGGTGGGAGACCTGCTCGATGTTGAGCCCCATCGGGACCTTGATCCCGTTCTTGCGGACGAAAGAGACCGTCTCCTTCCAGACCCGGAGCGCGATGTCGATGGAGTTGTCCTTCGCCGCCTCCGGGTCCCGGGAGAAGAGGCTCTCCTCCACGACGTCCGGGACCTCCGCCCCGAGCCATCGAACGAACTCCAGGTCGTGGATGTCGGAGACCGGGGCCAGGCTGATGATGACGGTGAGCGGGGAGACCTCGAACTCCCGGCAGAGCACGTCGTACTCGGTGAGGAGCCCTTTGAGACTGTCCGTGTCGAAGAGGATCTGGGTCGTGGCGAAGCGGATCCCCGAGAGGGTCTTGGTGAACAGGCGCTCGGCCTCGTGGGGCCGGGAGGGGATCGCGATCGAGCCGACGGTCCCCTCGTGCACCGCAAGGGACCGGTAGAGGTGGGAGATCATCCCGGCCGCCTCCACGACCCCCGGGCCAGGGTACTTCCGGATCGAGCTCGCCCCGCCGACCAGGACCATGTTCCGGATCGACTGCTTCACGATCGTGTCGCGCGCCCAGCGGACGAAGGCCCCCCGAGAGGCCGAGTGCACCACCACCTTGTTCACGATCACGTCGCGCGGGATCCGATCCCGGAGCAGGGTCGCGAAGTGGCGGGGGTCCGTGGTCCGGTAGAATGGCTGGCCCATGTGGTTCTCGTCGAGCACTTCCGGGACGTTGATCGCCGAGAGGCGGTGCAGGCGTCGGAGCGGGGGCTCCAGCTTCGCGAGAAGGCCCTCCACGGTGTGCGGCGTGGCCCGACGTGCGGGCGGGACCGCTTCGAACAGGAGCGGAGTGCGTTCCAGCTGCTCCGCAAAAGGCCGGGGGCTCGTCAGAGGTATCGCCCTCTCGGAACGGGAGGACCTTCGTCCTCTTGGCCCCTTGGCCCAGGGCGTTGCATCCGACGCAAGCGCGGGAGGGTCGGGTGGAGGCGTGGAGGGCCGCTCCGGGCCCGGCGGACCTTTCAAGACTTGTCGCCATCCCCACCCTCATGTCCCCAAGGAAGGGGCACCCCAGATCCGAGGACGGGGCCGCGGTCGCGGCCGCGGTCGCGGTTCCCCCGGACTCTCCGGTCCCAGGGGAGGGTAGCGAGGGGTCCGTGGACCCCCGCCCCGGCCCGGGGGAGGTGCTCTCCGGCCTACCCGCCTGGCCTCGGGAGTGGGCCCAACGGCTCGGGAGGGAGGCCCGCGGGCTGGGCGCCCGGGTGGAGGTCCACCGGAGCCGCGAAGGGAACGCGTGGGAGCTCCGGTGGGTCATCGACCGACGGTCCCTGCTGGTCCTCCGCCCGGTCGCTCAGGGGGTCCGTGCGGAGCTTTCCATCCCCGAGCGCGCGCTCCCCCACATCCTCGAGCACCACCTGACGGACGAGGAGTTCCGACAGAAGCTCCTGGCGGCCGCGCCGCTCCGGGGACGTCGTCGGATGGACGTCGCCCTGGACAACGCGAGGCGGGTCAACACGATCTCCGGCGTGCTGATCCTGCTCTCCCGTCTCGGCCCCGGCTGAGCCACGGTGAGCGGGGACCGAGGAGGGTCCGAGCCCTACACGAAGTGCCTGCGCACTCCGAGGAGGTAGATGAACAGGATGAGCAGCACGAAGAAAAGGACCCACGAGGCGACGAGCAGAGAGCTCAGCATCAGCAGGAACACCACGATCGCGGTCAGCCAGAGCGCCCAGGACTCCAGGTCCCAGAGCCCCCGCGCGGTGGCGAGCATGACCATCCCGAAAATGAAGTAGAACCCGCCGATCAGCACGGCATCGCCGGCAACGCCCGAAAGGAGGGCCGGTGCGTGGGCCATGAACGCGATGCCCAGTCCTGCGAGGAGGACGAGCAGCCCCACGATCAGGATGAGCGCCCCGACGATGCCGATCAGGATCGCCAGGATCCCCACCAGGACCGGAAGCTGGCTCCGCGTGGGTCGGTAGGTCCCGGAGGGGTAGTAGGTGCTCACGAAGACGAATGCCCGGGCCATCGCACCGGGGCCGACCGGCGCCCCTGTCCCCTCGGAGGGCTCCGCCCGGGAACGGTCAGGCCGGGTCGGCTCGCCTCCCCTCCCCCTGGAGAGTTGCATTCGCACCCACCCTAGCAGGCCCGAGGGGCCTTATTTATCTCCGCCTCGCTCGCGCCCGAGGTCATGAAGCTCCTCTTCATCCACGCCGACCATCTGGCCTACGAGGCGAGGAAGCCCGCGCTCAAAGTGCCTCCCCCCCTCGCTCCGGAGGAGAGCAAGGGTTCGGCGGAGGAGGCGCTCGTCGTCTTCTACTGCGTGGAGGCCGCGGACACCTCCGACTTGCCCGCCATCGTGGAAAAGACCCTGGCAGAGATCCAGGACGTCCTGGGGCAGGTCAAGGCCGAGCGCGTGGTCCTCTACCCGTACGCCCACCTTTCGCAGTCGCTCGCCCCCCCAAAGGAGGCGCAACGGGCGGGGGAGATGCTGAAGGCCCTCGCCGCCGAGAAGCTCGGCGTCACGGTGATCTCGGCCCCGTTCGGGTACTACAAGGCCTTCGAGCTCCGGGCCAAGGGACACCCCCTCGCAGAGCTCTCCCGGACCGTCTCGCTCGGGGGCTCGGTCGCTGCGCCCCCCGCGGCGGTGGGCCTGGTCAACAAACCTGCCAAGGGGGCGTCCGCCCCCTCTTTCTCCTCACCGGCCCCCTCCGCCTCGCAGAAGGGCGCAGCCCCCGCGGAGAGCGAGGCGCTGACGAAGGAGAAGAAGCTCGTCTCCAAGTGGTTCATCCTGACGCCCGAGGCCAAGCTCGTCCCCGCCGAGGAGTTCGACTTCTCGAAGGACAAGGAGTTCGAGGCCTTCTTCCGCTACGAGACCCAGGGGACCCGCCAGGCCGGCGAGGAGCCCCCGCACGTCCGCCTGATGCGCGAGCTCGAGCTCGTCGACTACGAGCCGGCCTCCGACGCGGGGAACTTCCGCTGGTACCCGAAAGGGCAGCTCATCAAGCGCCTGCTCCAGGAGCAGTGCTCCGAGGTGATCCGGAAGGCGGGGGGGATGCGCGTGGAGACCCCCATCATGTACGATTACGAGCACCCGGCGCTCAAGCGGTACCTGGACCGGTTCCCGGCCCGGCAGTACATCCTGCGCTCGGAGGACAAGGACTACTTCCTCCGCTTCGCGGCCTGCTTCGGCCAGTACATGATCTTCCACGACATGGTGATGGGCCGGAAGGACCTCCCGGTCCGACTGTACGAGCTCACCCACTACTCCTTCCGGCGCGAACAGACGGGAGAGCTCTCCGGGCTCCGTCGCCTGCGGACCTTCACGATGCCGGACATGCACACGCTGGTCGCCGAGGTCGGGCAGGCGAAGCAGGAGTTCCTCCAGCAGTTCCAGCTCTGCCAGCAGTGGATGGGGGACCTGGGGGTCCCCTACAACGCGGCGGTCAGGTTCGTCCGCAGCTTCTACGAGGAGAACCCGGACTTCGTCCAGGCGCTCGCCAAGGCCAACGGCCGCCCGATGGTCGTCGAGATGTGGGACGACCGTTTCTTCTACTTCGTGACGAAGATGGAGTTCCACCCCCTGGACAGCCAGGGGCGCGCGGCGGCCCTCTCCACGGTCCAGATCGACGTCGAGAACGGCGAGCGCTTCGGCATCCAGTACACCGACTCGGACGGGAAGCGGAAGCACCCGCTCATCCTCCACACGAGCGTCCCCGGGGCCATCGAGCGGAACGTCTACGCGATCCTCGAGAACGAGGCGAAGAAGATGGCCAAGGGCCAGAAGGGCTCCTTCCCGTTCTGGCTCGCGCCGACCCAGATCCGGCTCCTGCCGGTCTCCGACACGTTCATCGACCCGTGCCTGAAGCTCGTCCAGGAGCTCGAGGAGCGCTCGGGAGCTCGGGTGGACATCGACGACCGGGACGAAGGGATCGGCCGGAAGATCCGCGACGCGGAGAAGGAATGGGTCCCGCTCATCCTGGTCTACGGGGAGAAGGAGGCGGGCGGGGCGAAGTTCGCCGTCCGCACCCGCGACGGTCCCCAGCTCTCCGTGAGCATGGACGAGCTCGTGGCCGAGATCGCGCGGCGGCAGGGCCCCCGGCCGAAGGCGGCCCTAGGGCTTCCCGTCCGGCTCAACCTGCGCCCCATCTTCCGAGGTTAGAGCTTCCTTCCCCGCGCCGGTCGTGGACGGTGAAGGGGAGGCCTCCTCGCGCCCCGGGGGTCGGACTCGACGCCGACGAGAGAGGAGCACGGAGGCGGACACCGCCAGGACCAGGGTCGTGCCACCGAGGACGGCCAGCAGCACGAGCGTCGGAAGCACGGGCGCGGGCGCCGGCGCCGGGACCATGGGGCAGTTGAACACCAGCCCTTGTTCGGTGACCGTCACGTTGGAGACGGCCCGACCCCCCAGCGCGTCCGTCACCGTGACCGTGGCGTTCCAGGGGTCCTGACCGGCGTAGGCGTGGGTGATGTTCTCGCCCGTCCCGTTCGGGGTTCCGTCGCCGAAGGACCAGTCGAAGGTGAACGGGGCCGCGCCACCGGAGACCTGGGCGCTCAGGCTCACGTTCATCCCGGCGTGCCCCTTGCAGGTGTTGCAGCTGCAGCTCACGTTCAGGACCCTCATGCTCGCGTGGACCGAGAGCGGAGGAGCCTTCTGCACGCTCACGAGGACCGTCGCGTTCGCGGAGTTCCCGTTGGAGTCGTTGACCCACACGCGGGCCGTGTAGCTCCCCGCCGTGGTGTACGTGTGGGTCGCATTCTGGGTGGTGGCACGCTGGCCGCCGTCCCCGAAGGTCCAGGCGAAGAGGTAGAGGGGGATCCCGCCGGAGGGGACCGAGAGGAAGGAGACCGAGAGGGGGGCGGTCCCGCTCGATGCGGCCGCCGTGGCGCTGATCGAGAGGGGGGGCACGCAACCGCTCCCGGCGCCGATCGTGATCGTGAGCGATGCGCCAGCCACCTGCCCTAGGCTGTCGTGCACCTGGAGGCTCACGGTGTACGCTCCTCCTGCGCTGTAGGCGTGGAGCGGGTTCTCCACCGTCGCCGTGGCCCCGTCGCCGAAGTTCCAACCCCAGGAGTAGGGCGGCTGCCCTCCCTTCGCCGTTCCGTTGAACCCGGCGGGAGTCCCGCAGGGCGCGCTCGGAGGCCCGGCCGCCTGGGCCGAGAGCGGCGCCTGGGGGATCGGGACGACGAGGGCGAGACGGCCGTCCTCGCCTGCAGCGCCGGTCGCGGGGGAGCTTCCCGTGAGCGCGAAGATGTGGATGGATGACCGGGAGGAGCTCGCCCCTGCTTCCCCGAGGGAAAGCAAGGCGCCGGTGGTCACCACGAGGACGGACAGGACCACCGTCCACGCCAGGAGATGAGCCGTCCGCATGGTGCTCTATCCGTCGGTCGCCCGAGGATCGACCTTGGCTCGACCGGCCTCAGGGGCGCTTCGCGCCAGGGAGGCCGGGAGGGGGAGAGGAGGGTCCTGTCGAGGTGAACTGCGAGGAGGCGGACGCCTCTGCGGGCTTCGACGTGGCAACGCCCCCGTGGAGATACCGGTGGCGGAGCAGGAGGCCGGCGACACCCATGAGCGCGAGGAAGACCAGCGGGCCCGCGACCACGAGCTCCCCCAGGATCGGCATGGTCCCCTGCGCTCCGTTCGGCGAGGATCCCGTGGCTGGCGGGGGCTGGCTGGAGGCGGGCGGTGTCGGGAGCACCTGGACCTGCGCGGGGTTGGACACGGCGCTGGCCACTCCCGAGGTCGCGCTCACGGAGATGGTCGCGTTCCCCGCCGCCTCTCCGGCCACGAACAGCGCCTGCGACCCGTCGTTCTCCGGGATGAGCTGGCCCACCGCAGGAGAGGAGAGGGTCCAGTTGTACGCCACCCCCGTCGAGGGTGTCGAGCCGTTCGCATCCAGGGCGGTCGCCAGCAGGGTGACCGAGCCTCCGGCGTGCAACGTGCTGCTCGAGGGCGAGAGCTGGACGCTCTTGAGAGGAGAGGAGCCCCCGCCGCCCGGGGACGTGATGGCGACCTGGAAGGGGGACTGCGAAGGCGACCCCGGCAGCGAGGCGAGGTAGCCGGAGACGTCCGAAGCCGAGAGGTAGAGCTGGAGCGTGCCGACGACCGAGGTGGCGTTGAACGGAAGGGTCGCTCCGTACGTGCCGTTGGACGGCTTGCCCGAGAGCAGGGAGAGCCCGACCGTGGACCAGAAGAAAGCCCCGGTGTCCTTGTACGTGACCGTCACGGTCGGGGCCACGACATCCTGGACGCCCACCTGGACCCCCAGCGACGTGCCCACCGGGACGGAGGCGGGCAGGGCGGGGGCGGAGGTGAACCGCGGGAACATCGTGGCGTAGGGAAGGGCGGCCCACCACTCGTCCGCGATCTCCGCGTGCCCCGTGGGACTCGGATGGAAGTAATCGAGGTGGTTCACGTCCTGGGCGGAGAAGGTGAGGTTCCCGATGTCCCACAGCGAGACGTTCCAGGACCGGGCGATCCGCTGTTCGACGTGGTTGTAGGCCCGGACCATGTACTGCATCATGGCCCGGCTCGGGGCGTTCAGGAGCGCGGGGCAGGTGCTCTGCCAGACCAGCTCGGCCTGGGAGTTCCCTCCGAAGAGGGTCCACAGGATGCTCACGTTGACCACGTTGGCGAGGGCGATGACGGTCGTCGGGGGGAGCTCCGTCCGAAGGATCTCGAAGGTCCGATTGAGGGAGGCGGAGAAGTTCCAGACGGGAGTGGGGGTGGGCGTGCTCCCGCTGTGGGAGCAGACGTCGTTCCCTCCGATGAGGATGGAGACGAACCCTGCGCCGTCCCGGACCGCGTCGAGCGACTGCCAGACCATGTCGCTCGCCTTGTCCCCTGGCACCGCGAGCAGTCGGTCGTACAGGCAACCGGTCTGGACCTGGGGGAGCGCGCAGTCGACGCCGGTGGAGTTGGGGTAGATCGTGAGCAGCCGTTGGTAGAACGAGTAGACCCCCGTCGAGGCGGTGTTGTTCGCGACCGCGTAGGAGTACCATGGCTGGACCCCGAGGCTCGTCGCCTGGCCGTTGGCGTCGTACGCCGGAGTGATCGAGTCGCCGAGCGCCGCGTAGACCTGGGGGTCAGGGAGGGGAAGCGCGCGGGCTGTGTCGCCGCCCTGCGAGAGGGCGGCCGCCTGGCCGCGATTCCCTGGAGCGGAGGGCAGCGCCGCAGGGATCACCGGCGCGGAGTGGGTCCCGGGTACCGCCGGAACACCGGCGAGGAGGCTCATCAATGACAGCCCCGCGACCAAGAGGGCCAGAGCGGCGAAGGGACGGCGAGACACAGCACTCGCGCGTAGCTGGCGGCCGCTATTTGAGCCCAAGGGGAGGACGGACGATCGGACGCAGGTCGCCCCCGCGTCCGTCGCCGTCTCCCCGGCGTTCTCACTCTCCCTGCGCCGAGAGGGCGTCGTGCAGGTCCCGTCGCAGCGTCTGGGCGGTCCGCGTGACCTCGACACCCTGGGCGATCGTCTCGGCCTCGGAGAGGTGCGCCTTCGCCTCGTCGACCCGTCCGCGCATGTTCGAGGCCATCGCGAGGCGGAAGAGCGCTTCCGCCTGCGTGCGGCGGAGGTTCGAGCGGCGACCGACGTCCAGGGCCTCCCTCGCACGGTGCTCCGCCCGGTCCAGGAGCCCCATCCGGCCGGCCGTGTCGCAGGCGTAGATCAGGGCGCGTCCCTCGCGCTCGTTGTCGTGAAGGGCCCGGGCCAGATCGACCGCGGCGTCCGCGTGGCCGAGCGCCTCTCGCATCTCCCCCTTCGCCAGGTGGTTCGAGGCCTTGCGGAGCATGGCGTCGAGCAGCCGCCAGACCTCCGGCATCTCCGGAAGGACCTCCATCGCGCGCGCCATGGTCTTCTTCGCCGCGGGCTCGTCGTCCAGGGAGTACTCGATCGCCGCGCGTCCGAGGAGCGCGAAGAGCGCTCCGTCCCGGTCCCCTCCCTGGAACAGGAGGGTGATCCCGTCCTCGAGCTTCTTCGTGCTCGTCTCCCGGCTCGACGGGTCGAGCATGAACTCCACGTCCGCGAGCGCCGTCAAGGCCCGCCCGAGCTCCACCGGTGGAGCGTGGGCCCGGGTGAGGGCGTCCAGGCATCCTTGGAGGTCCTCCCGGGCGGAGGCGTAGTCCCCCGCGCTGTAGGACAGGCGGCTGCGGAAGCGCCGGACCGAGGCGAGCCCCAGGTCGTCGCCGATCTCCTGGAAGCGCGAGACGGCCTCCTCCGCGAGGGTGTGGGCGATGGCGGTGTCCCCCCGCCGGGCGGTCACCCGCGCGAGGTCCAGCAGCACGCCGGCGTAGGGCGCGCCCCCCTCGTGGACGTTCTTCAGCAGGTCGCGGGCACGGGAGAGGGCCTGCGTCGCCGCGTCGTCCGCTCCGAGGGCGTAGGCGACGGCCCCCAGCTCCTGGAGGAGCTTGGCCTCCCCGCGGATGTCCTTCGGTCGGCAGCGCTGGTGGACGGAGAGCGCCTGCTCCAGGAGCTCGCGCTCTCGGGGGAGCGAGCCCGCATCCCTCGCAAGCTCCACCGCGACGCGGAGGTACTCGAGCGCCTTCTCGTCGCTCTTCCCCTGCGTGAAGTGGTGCGTCAGTGCGAAGACCCGAGCGGCGTCCCCGCCCCCCGGCATCCCCTCGAGCGCCTCCCCGATCTTCCGATGAAGGACGCGGCGGCGGGCGGCGGTGAGGTCGCGGTACACCTTCTGGCGCACGCTCTCCTCCGCGAAGCCGAAGGCGCCCCCCGGCCGTTCCATGAGCAGACCGCGGTGGACGAGCTCCTCGACGAGCTCGGCCGCGCGCTCCTCGCTCTCGCCGGTGGCGCGCCGGAGCAGCTCGAACGGGACGGTGGGTCCGGCCACCGCCGCGACGGCGAGCGTCCGCTCCTGGTCCTCCGTGAGCGTTCCGCCCGGGTCCTCGACCGCCTCCGCGGCCTGCGGGTCCCTCCCGGGTAGCGCGCCCTGGGTCTGATAGGCGCGAACGAGGCGCAGCGCCGCTCCCGGCAGACCTTCGGAACGCTCGACGACCTCTTCCAGGACCGTCCCCGGAAGGGGCGCCTTCGTCGACAGGTGCTCCTGCAGGAGCGTGCGAAGCTCCGCGGAGGAGAGCGGGGAGAGGGGCCGACGCACGGCCACCTGCGAGAGGAACGTTCGCTCGAGGGCCCGGCGGAGGGCCGGGTAGAGCTCCTCCTCCTGAGTGTAGGTCAGCAAGAGCCAGAGCGGGGCCTCGGGCCTCCACTCGAGGAGCACCGCGATCAGGTCGGCCGATACGTGGTCGGCGAGCTGCAGGTCCTCCAGGGCCAGGAGGAGGGGGGCTTCGCGCGCCCGGTCCACCAGGAACCGGCGGATCTGGGAGAGCAGTCTCGCGCGCTTCTCCTGCGCGGTCTGGCTCGGATCGGAGAGGGACCGCACGAGGCGTTCGTACTCCACCTGGGCCGAGGGCGCGCTCGCGTGGGACCCCGGGGCCGGACGTGGACCGATCCCTGCTCCCAGCACCAGGGCGGAGAGGCCGAGCAGGCCCTCTCCCGGGCCGGGGTCACGCTCGGTGGTCTCCCCTACCGTCTGGCCGTCGCGGCCGTGGGTGGACCGGCCCTCCTCGGCGGCCGGTTCCCGGGCCTTGTGCTCCCAGGAAGTGAGGGCACCGCGGAAGAGCGAGAGCGGGGCGAGCGCGTCGTCCGCCTCGGCCCGACAGAGCAGGGTCTCGAAACCCTCCCTCCTGGCGGCGAGACGGACCTGCTCGACGACCCATTCCTTCCCGAGGTCCTGGCCGCCGACGAGGCAGCTGGCGAGCGTGGTCGAGCGGGAGACCACCTCGGCACGGTCGCGGGCGAGCTCTCGGAGGACGGCCTCGCGGACCTCGCCTCGCGGGTGCGAAGATGCGGGAGGGTCCCCTGGGGCCGGCATCGCGAGCACCTGGCGCAGCGTGCTGCTCCGCCATGTAGGTTGCGCGGGCGGCCGTTCGTGGTGCCCCCGTGCCCGAACGGCACCCGGGGGCCGCCCTCGAGGGCGCCCCTAGTGGCGGCGAGCGGGACTCTCTGCGCGGGCCCGCGCGGAGGCTCCGCCCGCGAGGGTGGCCGTCGCTCCGAAGCTCCGCTCGAGCTCGGAGGACGGGGGCCGGAACCCGGAGAAGAGCGATCGGGCGAGGTAGACGTGCGGAAGCTGGCCCGCACGAAGCCCACGGAAGGGCCCCCCCGTGCGGGTCGCCTCGCGGTACTCGTAGTACTCCCCCTTCGGGAGGAACCAGACGATGGTGTCGTCGGTCCCTCGGGCCCCGTGCTCCCCCCGGGAGTAGGTGGCGATGCTCAGGTGCCTCTCGACGTCGTCCGGGAGGTTGAACACGAGCTTTCCGGTGAGCTGGGCCACGCCGACGACGCGGTTCTGCGCCATCTCGCGGGCCAGGACCTCGGCGGACCGCTGGGTGCCGATGACCCGCAGCGTTCCGGGGCCGCGGTCGAGGAAGGCAATCGCCCGGCCGGGGCGCTGGAGCCCCTCCAGGTCCTCCGGACGACAACCGAGAAGGTCCGCGACCTCGGAAGGAAGTTGGGCGGTGCACCAGCTCGGGTGGACCGCCCGGAGGATCACCCAGTCCTCGGTGCCGACCATGGGAATCTAAGAATTCTCATGATTTATGAGGTCTTCCCAAGCGGAACGACCCGAAGGAGGTGACGCCTCCGTTGGTGGGCAGCTGGCGCGGCCTCGAACGGAGCCCGAGATGGAGGAGGGGGAGCAGGTCCCTCGCGTCCCGAGTGTCGGCGGTCACGTCGGCCGCCCGACGGACCTCCGGGACGTAGCTGTTGAGCGCGATCCCCGTCGCGACGAAGGGGAAGACCCGGGCGTCCGCCGGCCCATCCCCCAGATGCGCGGTCTCGGCCGACAGCGCTCCCGTCGCGCGGAGGAGCATCCGCAGCCCGTCCCGCTTGTCGACGTGGACGTGCTGGACCCCTTCGATGGTCCCGTCCCGCACGCGCTGGAGCACACCTGCCCAGAGGTCGAACCCGTACCGCTCGGCGTACCACCGGCAGACGTACCCCGGGTTGTGGGTCAGGAGCGCCACCTTCACCCCCCGGGCATGCAGCGCTCCCACGAGGGAGGCGAGGTGGGCCAGGTGGCGGGTCCGTTCCAGGATCTGCTCGAGCTCTTGGAGCGGCAATCCCCTCGCGAAGTTGAGCAGGCGGACCAGGTGGTCGTCCTCGGTCGCCCGCCCGGAGCGGAAGAGCGTCTGCGCCTCATCGAAGGCCTTCGTCATGCCGCGGTGGCGAGCGATGGCTCGCCAGCCATGGCCCACGGCGATGGTCCCGTCGATGTCGAAGGTGACGAGGCGGAGCGGATGAGACCCCGCCGGTAGCCCGTCCTTCTCCATCGCGGCCTCCTTGTCGGGGTGGGCTGCCATCTTCCCTCCGTCTTAACGCTCGACGGCGGCCACGCCTCCTTCGCACGCACCCTCAAGTGGCAAGGTGGCCTGACCTGCTGGATGTCCGCGCCGCCCGAGAACCCCCCTTCGGAGCGCGCCGACCCACCGGAGGAGGCGCCCCGGGGGAAGCGGCAGGAGGGGCAAGGGGAGGGGACCTCCCCCGCGACCGCGGAAAGCTCACCCGCGGGTGCGGGGAGACGGAAGAGGGGTGGGACCCACCGGGTCCTCAAGCTCATGCCGGGAGGGGCGGAGGAGGGGCACCCCCTCTCGCCGGCGGAGGCTCGAAAGGCTCGTGCGGCCCAGGAGAAGTTCCGCGTCAACTACGCCCCGACCCCGTTGGGCGTCCCGGCCTGGACCATCGAGAGCGGCAGCGGGCAGACCTACCGCGTGCTCGTGCCGGCGTTCCCCGACCGGCAGGGGGCGCAGTGCAGCTGCCTCGACTTCCTCACCCGCGGGCTCGGGACCTGCAAGCACCTGGAGGCGACGCTTGCGCAGGCCGCGAGCGCGCCCCCCGCGTCGCTGGATGTCCGCTCCCGCACGCTGCGCTACGCCCCGGGGTGGGCCCGCATCGACCAGGAGCAGGAGCGGGCGCTGAGCCTGCTCAGTGGCCCGGTCCCTCCGGACCCCGCGGTGCTGGCGGTGGCGCTGCGGAGGGCGGGACGGCTGCTGTGCTCGGACGGCTGATCCTCGCCATCCGCTGACGTCGGAACTCTCCGACGAGCGGAACGAGGGCCGCGGCCGCGAGGGCCACGGGCAGGAGGAACACCGTGGCCCCGTAGCCTTCCGCCGAGGGACCGATGGGATACCCCGGAGGAGGCGCCCGCCAGGTGGTGGCCACGATCCACGGCGTCCAGGGCCCGGCGAGCCCGAGAGAGTTCCAGGCCCGCACGCGGAAGTGGTAGGTGGTGCCGGGGAGCGCCGGGGAGAACAGGAAGGAGGTCCACGTCGGGTCGGAGAGGTTCTCCTCCGCGCTCCCGTTCCCTTCGACGACCTGGATCGTGTAGTTCTGGAAGCGGCCGGACCCGAAGCTCGAGGGCGCGGTCCAGTTGAGGGCGACCTCGTTCGAGGAGGCGTTCGCGAAGAGCCCCGTCGCCGCAAGCGGCGGGACGCTGAGCCAGGAGGGGACGATCACGACGGGGAGCTGAACGGAGAGGCTCTCGCCGCCGGAGGTGGCGCTCGCCGTGAACGTCGCGTTGCCGGCCGCCGCGTTGGCCTCGATCTCGAAGAGCTCGGAGCCGGGGCCCGAGGACCAGCCGGTCCAGAGCGGGAGCGCCAGGTCCGATGGCGAGACGGCCCCGCTCCAAACGACCTGGCCGAAGGGGCGCCCCATCTGGTCGAAGGGCGCGAGCCCCACGAACGCGTTGTTGCCCGCGAACGTCGCGACCCCCATCGAGCAGCTCCCGACGCAGGGCCCCGTGAGGTCCTGGAGGTAGGCGAGATGGGGCCGGTAGGTGAAGATCGGCCAGGAGGCGAAGAACGGGGCCCCGTCCGGTCCGACGAGGGTGGCGTTGAGCCACCCCTGGGTCGAGGTCCCGGTCAACGAGACGTTCACCTCGCGCCCGACGGTGTTGGAGAGGGTCCCGAAGGACGCCGGGGCCAGCGACCAGTGGACCGAGGCCTGCGCGCCCGGGACCTGGGTCGTCCCGGCGGTGAAGGCGGTCCCCGCGGGCTCGATCGTTGCCGATGGAGAGGTGGGGCCCAAGAGCGCCGGACCGAGCAACGCGTCGACCTCGGCGGAGGCTCCGCCGGGAGTGATGGCGATCATCGTGGCGTTCGTGGGAGGGCCGATCACGTCGAAGAGGAACTCCTCCACCGCGGAGCGGGGCCCGTCCTGCCAGGTCAGGTTCCCGAGCACGATGCCCGGGGAGGACCCGGTCGTGACCGTGACCTGCGCGCGCCGGTTCGTTCCCGTGAAGGTCGCGTCCGACCCGGGGGCCAGCCGCCAGGTGAAGTTCCCCTGGTCGAACGTCGGAGCCCCGTTCTGGTCGAGGACGAGCGCGGTGATGACGGCGGGGGCGTTCTCGAAGACGCCGCCGTAGGGGGTCGCGGTCGCCGCGGGGACGAGGGCGACGGCGGAGGCGACCTTGGCGTACACCTGGAGCGGGAAGGTCACGGTCTGGGTCTCCCCCGCCCACTGCAGGGTCTCGACCGCTTCGCCGCTGCCGGGGAAGCCGCCGGCGTAGAAGACCGCCGTCTCGGGGAGGTCCTGCGAGGTGCCGTTCCCCATGGGAGCCATCACCCCGAGCGTGCTCGGGACCACCGTCCAGGAGACGTTCATCGCCGCGTACTGCAGCCCGTAGAACCCGCCGGCGAGGAGCAGGTTCCCGAAGAGGTCCTGGTCGACGCCCTCGAGGTACGCGAACCCGCCCACGGGCACGCTATCGGAGGGGGCCCCGTAGAGCGCGACCGAGCTCACCCCGAGAGGGACGATGGAGACGGGGAAGGGAACGGACAGGTTCGTCCCCCCGGACCAGTTCACCTTCGCGAGGACGGTGCCGTGCCCCGCCCGCGGACCGGCCACGAAGACCGCCCCTCCTCCCTGAGGGGTCACCCGGCCGAAGGTCGAGGGCTCCACCTGCCAGGTGACGGTGAGCGTTCCGCGGGCGATGCCCCCGACCGCGTCGGTCCCGTAAAGGGAGAGAAGGACCCCTTGACCGGGGAGCAGGGGAGGGGTCTGCATGTACGGGGCGTAGAGCCCGGTCATGGGGTCCGGCGGAGGGGGTCCCGCGTCGCGCACCTGGGCGGAGGCGGTGAGGACTCCCCAGTTGCTCGAGAAGAACGTGACGTTGACCCACCCGGTCCCTGTTCCGCTACCGGCGGTGAACGTCGCGGAGGAGCCTCCCGGGGCGATCGTGCCCAGCGAGGAGGGCGAGAGCGACCAGAGGTAAGGTCCCGTCGGGGTCGTGCCCCACCCGTCCAGGACGGAGGCGGAGAAGGTGAGCGTCTGTCCTTGAGAAAGGCGTGCGCTCTGAGGAGAGACGTCGAGCACGGCCCCGGCGGAGGCCGGGACCGCGGAGACCTGCAGGATCGCCGTGCGGCTCGCCCCGGCCGAGGCGGCGGTCGCGTTCAACCATCCGTCCCCCGAGGTCGCGTTCACGTGGAGCGTCGCGGTGCCCGCCCTCGTCGGGGTGATCTCCCCGAAGGAGGAGGGCCACAAGGTCCACGCGGGCTGCGGGGTCGAGGCGCAGGGACTCCCGGTCTGGTCGAACCAGCGCGGAGCGAGGGTGAGATTGGACCCGGTCTCCAGGGAGACCCGGGAGGGCAGGTCGAGGCTGAGCAGGATGCAGGCCGGGGTGTAGACGGTCACGGGTACCTGGTCGGAGGCCGAGGTGCCGTTCAGGGAGGCCACGACGGTGACCGTACCGTTCTCCGGCGACGGTCCGGCCGTGAAGGTCCCGGAGGCCGAGATCGAACCCAAGGACGACGGGCTCACGTTCCAGGAGAGCGAGGCACCGGCGACCAGGGCCCCCCCAGTGCCGTTCCACAGCGACGCCTGAGGGTAGAGGGCGTGCGTGCCGCCGACGGGGACGAGGAGGGCGCTGGGATCGTAGGCGCCCAGGAGAGGCGAGGGCAGGAGGTCCGGTCCCTGGAGGTGGGGCGCGAGAAGAGGGGCGGAGCGAGCTGGAGAGGAGGGTGCGGCCGCCCAGGGGTTCGAAGCGCCGCTTCCCTGGCCAACCGCGGCTCGAGGGAGCGCGACGGTCGACACGCTCCGGTCCGCCGCGGGTGGGAGCGCGGTGGCGAGGCCGGAGGCCAGGCTAACGAGGGCGAGCCCGACCGCGAGTGCGCCGAGGAGGTGCCCCCGACGCCTAAGCGGAGGTCTCCACACGGGAGACCTACGCCGGCGGTACGATATGTGCCCATGACCCCGCCCCGAAGGGGCGGTCATGACCCTTAATGTCGGATTTTCTAAAAATGGTGGTCATTTCATTGGATATAGCCGCGGAGGATAGGACGTTGCGGCAAACATGTGGCAAGCCCCCCGAACGGGCTCTCCGCCCGGCCGCGGCCCGCTTCATAGCCGGTCGGGCCGACGACCCGCGGGCATCTATCGGAGAGGCCCGGAGGCGACCACGCCCCCCATGCGGCTCACAGGGTGGTCGAGCCGCTCACCGCGGCCCCGCCCATGCCGTAGACCATCAATAATGCCTGGAGGAGGTCGACATCGCTCGCGGCCACGACCAGCATCGACTGACCGGACACGAGCGTAACTGGAAGCGTGGCGTTCCAGGCCACCCACCCCGAGCTGCCGAAGTAGGCCTGCTGAACCTGGCCTCCCTGCGACGACAGGATCACGATCCATCCAGAGGTTGGTGGGGCGACGCCGCACGCCGTGGTCCCCAGGGTTCCTCCGCTCCCCGGGGGCGAGGCGACCGAGGCCCCTGCCGGGAAGACCTTCAAGCCGAAGGATGCGGTCGTGAGCGTGTTCGTTGTGTCAACCACCATGACGGTGTATGTGGTGGCTCCGTCACAGATGCCCTTGGTCGCGGCGCTGAACGTGACATTGGCCGTGGTCGGACAGTAGCACCCGTCCGGCTGGGGCATGCTCAACAGGAAGACGACCGCGAAGAATACCACGACAAGAAGCGTCACGACGAGCATGACCATGCCCATGGGCACATCTCGGAAGACCGACCCTCGGGGCGGACTCCTCATGGATCAGTCCGAAAGGGTGGGGGCGCGCAAGCTCATCGCGGCCGGGCGAGCCCGGGGGGAGGCTCGCCGACCGCTTCGAGTGACAGAGAGGCCCTGGGGGACTACTTCAGTCCGGGGGGTCGGTGTTCGCCTGGCGCCGAACTCGCCCCCGTCATTTGTCGATGGGACGCGGACGGGCGGCGCCTGGCGAGGGGGGAGAGGCGGGGGTAGGGGGGAAAGGGTTCGGCGGCGGGGACGGGCCGGACGTGCGGTCGAAGGACCTACGCCGAGCCCATGCCGGGTTGGCCCTTCATGGCGCGGATTCGGTAGTAATCCGCGTCCACGACGACCTCACCGTTGACGCCCATCGTGTCCAGGGACTTCGCCTTCACCTTGTCCAGGCCCTTCGCCTTCTGGAAGTCGCCCACCGGGACGGAGAACTTCTGCTCCACCTCGGTCCTGTAGATCGGACCGGAGTTGTACGAGCAGAACGGGATGATGCGCCCGTCCGGGATGGAGTAGTGGATATCGCAGCGCATCAGGCGCTGGATATCGTAGTCGTAGGCATCCTGGAAGTGCATGTTCCCGATGTAGAGGGCCCTCCACGCGAACTTCCCGACGGCGTCCTTCGACCCTTCGGTGAAGATCCCGGAGATGACCTTCACGACGTTCTTCTCGTTGATCCCTTCCGGGGCCTTCGAGAAGTCGAAGTACTTCGCGACGCTGTGCATGAGCTGGGCACCGGCGATCGCGGTCCGGACGCGCGCGAAGCGCGCCTCGCGGTACTTCTCGATGAGCTGCTCGACGTTCTCGAAGAACCCGTCGACGTCCATGAACCGGGTGAGCGGCGTGATCTTCCGGTTCTGGTCGACGAAGGCGAACGTCGCGCACCCGCACCCGGGGTGCGTCGTGAGCGTCATCTTCTCCTCGCCGTGGATGATGGAGACGAGCTCCGAGATCGGCGCGACCGAGGGGACGGGGAAGAAGTCGGACTTCTCGAAAGGTCCCTCGTTGCACAGGATCCGCACGAGGTCGCTCTGCGTGAAGCGCATCGCGAAGCGGTCCTTGTCGGGAATGCGCGCCGTGAGGGCGACCGGCTGGAAGTTGACGCCGCGGACGACGTCCAGGTTGTCCAGCGCGAAGTCGATCGTGGGCATGATCTGGCTCTCGTTGAACCCTCCGACGAGCGTCGGGACGAGCACGACCGAGAGCGGCTTGTCCGGCTTGCCCACCGCGAGCTCATCGGCCGGCGAGTGCGTTCGGCGGGCGTTCTCGATCGCCCGCTGCTTCACCTTGAGGAGCGGGACCCCCCGCACCTTCCGGTAGATCTCGTCGTCGAGGCCGTCGAACTGCAGGTAGAGCGTGTGCAGGTGGTTGTTGCGCGAGGCCTGGGCGAACCCGGGCTCGTTGGCCATGCGGATCCCGTTCGTGGCCACCTGGATCTGCTTGAACCCCAACTGGTAGGCCATGTTGCAGGCGTCCAGGAAGAGGGGAGAGAGGGTGGGCTCCCCACCGGAGAACTGGACCGCGACGGCCCCCACGGGCTTCTGCTCGCGGAGCGTCTTCAGCATGAAGTAGATCTGCTCGCGGGAGGGCTCGTAGACGTACCCCGCGGCGTTGGCGTTCGCGAAGCAGACCGGGCACTTCAGGTTGCAACGGTTCGTCAGGTCCATCAGGGCGAGCCCCGTGTGGGACTTGTGGTGCGTGCACATCCCGCAGGTGGTCGGGCAGCCCTTGAACTTGTCATAGTAGGGGTTCTCGTAGCCGACGCCGTCGTGGGCGTAGACCTCCATCCGGAGGTAGAAGTCGACGTCGTTGGAGATCACGTCCCAGAAGTAGCCGTGGGTCCTGCAGGTCTTCTCCATGACCACGCGCCCCTCCTTCTCGCGGACGACGGCCGGGATGACCTTGATACACTCGGGGCATACCGAGGCGGTCTTTCGGGGGAGTCCACGCGGGGCCTGGAATTCCTTCATCACTCGGGCGGGCATCTTCGGTTCCTTCCTTCGTGGGGCTCGGCCGTTGGCCGACCTTGTCCCCCCTCACCCCAAGCCCACCTCTTAACCGTCATGTAGCGAATGCAACGACATTTAACGAGCTTCGACAACCATGGGGGGTCGTAGCATGGCGTCGCCCTTATGGGTCAGGCTTGACCTTGCCCCCCTCCGAGGGGAAAGAGATGCCCAAGAGCGCGTCAGCGTCGAAGTCGAAGAAGCGGCCCTCCGCCTCCCCCAGACACCCTGCAGACGCCAGAACCTCCTCGTCGGGGGCCCGACGGGCTCCTCCCTCCTCTGCCGCCGGGGCTCCCGTTCCTCTGGGCGGTCCGTCACCCTCGACGCCTGCTGCACCGACCCCTCCGGCGACCGGCATGGGGATCACCCCCCTGCTCCGCCTCGAGAAGCCCTTCGACGTGGACGAGTTCTGCCAGCAATTGGGGGAGACGAAGGTCACCGCGACGGTCCCGCGGGAGCACCTCAACGAGGTCCTCAAGCGTGTCGTGGAGTTCATGGAGTTCGGGATCTACGTCTACGCCGTCGTCGTGCTGCCCGGTCCTTCACCCACCCTGGAGAAGTTCACGGTGCAGCTGGACCGGATCGATTTCGACAACGGGCGCAAGGGCTGGACCCCCTTCCAGGAGAAGGGGCGCTCCTCCTCCCCCTTCGGTCCGGCGGGCGACCGCTCCCCTAGGACCCCTCCGCATCCCTGAAGTAGGACCCCGGGTCTCCGGGACCCATCGAGGGTCCTGGAGAGCTATGGACGACGAGAAGTGGACCGAGCTCTCGGTCCGGCTGGAAGACCTGAAGCGCCAGGTGGACGCCCTCCGCGCGCAGCAGGAGGCGCTCGTCGAGAGCGTGCAGGAGCTCACGAAGACCTTCCGAGCCCTGGCCGTTCACCTGGGAATCGCGACGGACACGTACCGCCCCTCCGGCAGCTCCTCCTCGAGCTCGGGCCGGCGGAGCCATGACCCTCCCCCCGGGTTCGGCTAGGAACGGTCTGCGACCCAACCCGTCGAGGAGCTCCAACCCGCGTCCGGCGCCGGGGTCGATCCCCTGCATCGGGCCCTTCGCGCTCGCGCAGACCCACGGTCACGGATCCAGCCACCGGGCCATCTTCGCGCCAGGAGGGGCGTTCCGTGGTCTCTTGCGCATCCGCCGTGACATTCAAGTAGGTGGTCCGCGCGTTCCAGAGCAAGGTGAGCCACGTGCGGACAGGAATCGTCATCGTCGGAGTAATCTTGCTAGTGTTGGGTGCCGTACTTGCCTTTGTGCCCCTGGTGACCCAGAGCGTGCAGCAGACCGGGAGCAGCTCCTCTTCGGGCTTCTCGGGGTACGTCTGGAACAACAACGGGATTGTCCTGCCGGCGACGGTCAAGATCTCCTGGTCCGCGTCCTCAACCGTGATGTTCCTCTACATCACCTGCACCAACACGATCACCCAGAGCCAGGCGCAGGCGGCCAACTTCAACATCAGCTCCTGCAACGGGATGCAGTCCTACGGGGCGCAGTCCTCCACCTTCCTTGGCCAGACCATCCACTACGACACAGGGACGAGTGGAAGTCAGAGCATCTCGGTTCCCGCGGGCGGGACGCTCCTCTTCTCTGGAGGGAGCGGGAGTCCGACCACCATCAACATCAGTGCCAGCTACCCGGAGCCTCTGATCGGGTTCATCCTCCTGATCGTCGGCGTCCTGATCCTGCTCGTCGGACTGGTCTTGAAGTCGAAGAAGCGCGCGGCCGCAGCCCCTCCCCAGGCCTGGGGACCCGGGCAGCCGGGCGCGGGGCCAGCCGTCCAGCCGGGACCTCCGGGCCAGTGGCAGCAACCCCCGCAGTAGTCCTGGGAACTGCGGACCGGGCCCCTCGGGGGCCCGGTCCAACCCTTTCCTTCCCTGACCCTCAGGTGGTTTCTCCCCCCGTTCGCTTCAAGCGCAAGGAGCCCGTGCCGTTCCCTCGAGCGTTGATGCGGGGCCCAAGGGGCGTCAGACGACTGTTGCGGACGGAGGGCTGCGCTTGCGTCCCGGCATCGTAGCGATCGGGCTCGTGGTGGTCGCTCTGGGCGCCATGAGCACCTTCGCGCCGGTCTTCTCTCCGCCCGGCGGGAGCCAGTTCGGGGCCGCGAAGATCCAGTCCAGGTCGGTGATGGTCGACTCCCGTTACGACTTCTCCTGGTCGAAAGGGGGAGCCACGGACTACGTCGCCGCCTTCGACTGCGGGACGACCACCCCCGCGAACCTATCCTCGGAATCGACAGCGGGCGCCGTCTGTCCTTCCGAGCGGTTGCTCGCCCAGGGTGCGGGGAGCTCGGGGGAGCTCTCCATCGGGGTGCCCCCGGGCGACTGGGTGATGGTCGTCGCCTTCCAGAACGCGAGCGGCACGATCGACACAGGGGCCCAGATCTCGGTCACGGTGACCGAGGGGCTGATCGGCGTCCCCCTGATGGTTCTCGGGGCGATCGTCGCGGTGGTCGGGGCCTTCGTTCGTTCCCGGCACCCTCGGACCCTTCCGGAGGAACGACCGGTCCGCCACGGGGAGCGGGTGACCGATGGGGAGGAGATCCGGGTGCTGCCGAAGCGCCGTCCCGGTCCCGCGACCAACCGGAAGAAGCCGGGCGGGCCGTAGCGGCCTTCGCTCCCCTAGAGCTAGGGAGCGGTAAGTACCTCTACGGCTCTCGGCGCCTTCCCCTGAGGTCGAGAGGCATGAAGGTACGTTACGTCGTAAGCGCGGAGGATGTCTCGTCGCATTACGTCCACGTCGCGATCGAGGTGTCCGGCGCTCCCGCCGCCGAGGGTGAAATCGAGCTGGTCATGCCCGTGTGGACCCCGGGCTCCTACCTGGTGCGCGAGTTCGCACGGCTCGTCCGACGGGTCCAGGCCACTGGAGAGGATGGGCGGACCCTCGCCGTCACGAAGGTCCGGAAGAACCGGTGGAGGGTCCAGAAGGGGAAGGAGACCGCCTTCAGCTTCTCCTACAGCGTCTACGCCCACGACATCTCGGTGGAGGGCGTCGACCTCACCGAGGACCATCTCTACTTCAACGGCGCCCCGCTCTTCTGTTACGTCGACGGGACCAAGGAGGACCCCGTGGAGCTGGTCGTCCACGTCCCCTCGGGCTGGAAGGTCTACAGCGAGCTCCAGGAGCTGGGACGGAACCCGCCACGCTTCCGCGCCTCGAACTTCGACGAGCTCGTCGATTATCCGTTCGACTCGGGAAACCCCACCGAGCTCTCCGTCCGTGCCGCCGGGGTGCCCCATCGCATCGTCCTGTGCGGCCGGGCCAACTTCTCCCCCCACAAGGTGGAGGAGGACGTCCGAAAGGTGGTGGAGGCGACCTACCGGCTCTTCGGCGATCTTCCGATGCCCCGCTACACGTTCTTCTACCACGCGAACGAGCGATGGGACGGCGGGCTCGAACATCTTGCGGGGACGGCCATCACGATGCCCGCCACGGTCTTCGCCCCGAAGAAGGACTACGAGAGCTTCCTCGAGGTGACCTGCCACGAGTACTTCCACCTGTTCAACGTCAAGCGGATCCGGTCGAAGGTCCTCGGTCCCTTCGACTACGAGAACGAGAACTACACCCGGATGCTCTGGGCGATGGAGGGGACGACCGACTACTACGCCCACCTGCTCCTGCGCCGGGCGGGCCTCGTCACCCCGAAGAAGTACCTCGAGAAGGTCGGGGAGCGGATCAAGAAGTTCCGGGAGATCCCCGGCCGGAACCTCCAGAGCCTGGAGGAGGCGAGCTTCGACTCGTGGATCGACCTCTACCGTCCTGGGGAGGAGAGCCGGAACATCTCGATCTCCTACTACCTCAAGGGCGACCTGGTCTCGCTCTGCATGGACCTCGAGATCCGGGGCCGGACGGAGAACGCCCGTTCCCTGGACGACGTGATGCGCCACCTTTGGAAGGAGTTCGGCAAGAAGGGCGTCGGCATTCCAGAGGGGGACTGGGGGAAGGAGGCGGAGAAGGCCACCGGGGTCGACCTCGGGAGCTTCTTCGACCGCTACGTCCGAGGACGCGACGACGTGGACTTCGCCACCTTCCTGCGGCACGCCGGCCTCTTGCTCGAGCCGAAGGACGATGAGTCGACGGAGGGTGACGAGCCGGCGGAGCTCCCGGGATTCCTGGGGGTCGAGTTCAGGCGCGAGGGGGACCGCCCGCGCATCACCGTCGCACTGGACGGAGGACCGGGGCGCCGAGCCGGGCTCACACCGGGTGACGAGCTCCTCGCCTTCGACGGGTACCGGGTCACCTTCGATTCCGTCGGCGAGATGCTGAAGAAGTTCTCCCCGGGCGACAAGGTGTCGATCACGCTCTTCCGGCGCGGCCTCCTGCGGACCGTCGAGGCGACGCTCGGGAAGGCCCCACCCTCGAAGTGGACCCTGAAGGCGGACCCCTCGGCGTCGGAGATCGCGCGGAAGATCGCCCAGAGCTGGCTCGAGTCACCCTGGGAGGCGATCGCCGGCCGAGCCGACGCAGACTCCGAGAAATCGAAGGAGAAGGCGAAGGAGCGTCCGAAGGCTTAGGCTCCCTTCTGGGGCTCGGAGCCTGGTGGCGCGAGGAGGTGGACCGTGGTCGAGGTCGTGCTGGTCCCGATGACCCCGGAGGCCTACGTGGAGTTCCGACGCGGGGTCATCCGCGGGTACGCCGCTTCGAGCGTCCAGGCGCGCCGCTGGACAGCGGAGGAAGCGCCGGCCGCGTCCGAGAAGGAGATCGACGGGCTGCTCCCGAAGGGCGTGGCGACCCCCGACCACTTCCTCTTCACGGTGCACGAGACCGAGGGGGGTCCGAAGGTCGGCGTCCTCTGGGTGACGAAGCGGAAGAACGAGGCTTTCGTCTACGAGCTCGAGATCGCCGAGGCCCACAGAGGCCGGGGGTTGGGGCGCGCGACGATGCTTGAGGCGGAGAAGGTCGCTCGAGGGTTCGGGGCGCCTCGGATCGGACTGCACGTCTTCGGAACGAACGCGACCGCCCGGGCGCTCTACAAGAGCCTGGGCTACGCCGAGACGAGCGTGCTCATGTCGAAGGACCTAGCCTGAGGTCCGTCGCGGGCCTTTCCCTCGAGATGGGCCGTTCGCGGACGGAGCGTCCGCGCTGCCGGGGGCCACGAGGACGGCCTTCAGTCCGTACCGCCAGGCCCCCTCTTGCGGATAGAGGCGGCGGAGGACGAGCTCCACCTCACCGCCGCTGGGCGCGCCGGGAGGTTGCTGATCGGTGAACTGGAACGTCAGGGTCGGGCCTTCCTCCGGCCATCGGACGAGCCCGACGGCGTAGCTGCCGTAGACCTCCTGGTGCCAGTCGAACTCCGTGGGTTGGGCCCCCTTGTGGATCAACGTCGCGCTCTCGACCTTCGCCCCGACCCTGGGCAGCCGGCTCCGGCGCAGGCCGTCGCGCGCCCCGCACAGATGGCATCGTCCCACGGGGGGGAGCGAGAAGCCGTGGCACGAAGCGCAACGCTCCCCCTCCAGACGCCAGCGGGCGGGGATCGACGCAGTGTAGCTTTCCCGCGAGAGGTAGGCCCCCTGGCTCACCGAGGCCATGGGGGCGCCCGCTCGGGCCCTCCAGGCGTCGTCCGGGACCTGGAAGAAGGTGCGGTCCTCGGGAACGGGATACCCGGCAATGGGGACCCCCCGTCCCTCGAGGAACGTTCGCAACGCCGTCCGCTCGGCGGTCGCGTGGACCCAGGTGGCGGAAGCCCCTTCGGGCGTGCGCGTGGCGGCCTCCGCGAGCGTGAGGAGGACCGCGGTCCCGGAACCGGGTGGGGCACGGAAACCCATGAGCGACGGGGTGTTCGGCGATCCGGAGGGGGAAGCCCCGTCTCCCGTGACCCACGTGCGCTGCGGCGGTGTGTCCTCCGCCGCTACCGTCGGCGGACGCGCGCGAGCCGCACCGAAGGCGAGGGCCACCGCGATCGCACTCCTGCGGGGGGGGTCCTCGACCCCGGCCCCTAGGGGGGAGGCGAGCTGGGCCCCGAGCACCCACGTGGCGCCCCCGGTGGAATCTCCCGGATCGTCCAGCGCATCCGAGAGGGCTTTCACCGCGCCTTCCGCGTTCTCGGGGTAGGAGAGGATGTCCACCGGCGGAAGTCCCCACGCTTCGAAGAGCGCCGCCCGCTCCTCGCCGCTCAGCGAGGAGACGATACGGATGGTCCGGACCTCGGCCCTCGCGCCGGGCTCCAGCCTCTGCACGCGGCGGAGGAGATCTCCCGCGCGGACAAGCAGGGTGAACGCGTCCTCGTCGGGGCCTTCCACGATGACGTTGCCCCGCGCCCAGACCGGGACGGCGACAGCTGCCGCGACCACGACCGACATGCGACCCTACCTCCGAACTCCTGCCGAACCCGACCCTCGCTCCTCTCCGGTCTACGTCGAGAAGAGATGGACCATGGCGGTGGCCCCGCTCCCTCCCACGTTGTGCGTGAGCGCCCGCTCCGCCCCCTTCACTTGACGCTCCCCCGCTTCGCCGCGGAGCTGGTGGAACACCTCGCAGACCTGGCCCACCCCGGTCGCTCCCAGCGGGTGTCCCTTGGACTTGAGCCCGCCGGAGACGTTGACCGGTAGCGCACCGCCGAGCCGGGTCCTTCCCTCGGTGGTCGCTCGAGGTCCCTCTCCCTCCGGGAAAAGGCCCGTGTCCTCCAGCGCAAGGAGCTCGGCGATGGTGAAGCAGTCGTGGAGCTCCGCGAGCTGGACCTTCTCCCGGCCGAAGGGCGCGTGCCGGAACGCCTCGTCGGAGGCTCGACGCGTCGCGGGGAGCCTGGTCAGGCTCTCGCGGTCCTGCAGGGCGAGGAAATCGCTCCCTCCTCCGCTGCCCACCACCCAGACAGGAGTGTCCGTGAAACGCCGCGCGACCTCTTCGCGGGCCAGGACCACCGCGGCCGCTCCGTCCGAAACGGGGCAGCAATCGTAGAGACGAAGGGGATCGGCGACCGACGCGGCGGCATGGTGCTGCTCCATCGTGACCGGCTTGCGGAGGTGGGCGTGGGGGTTGAGGGCTCCGTGCGCGTGGTTCTTCACCGCGACGGCCCCCAGGACGTCGGTGGTGAGCTTCCGCTCGGCGAGGTAGCGCTCGGCCAGGAGGGCGTAGACCCCGGCAAAGGTGAGACCGGCGAGCCGCTCCCACTCGGTCTCCCCGCTCACGCCGAGCCAGTACCTCCGGCGGGCGGACGGGGTGTCGCTCATCTTCTCGACCCCCGCGACCAGGGCCACGTCGGCCGCACCGGCGAGCAGCGTGTGGTAGGCCTGCCGAAGCCCCGTGGAGCCGCTGGCGCAGGCGTTCTCCACATGGCTCACGGGCAGACCCGGGAGTCCCAGTTCCTCTCCCAGGAGGCTCGCGGGGTTGCCGATCTGCCAGCCCCCGAACCCGAGCGTGGCCAGGTAGCCCTCCCCGATGTCCTGGGGCGAGATCCCCTTGTCCACGGAGGCGAGCGCTTCGTGGATCGACTGACGGAGGAGCGCGCGGGGGGGGTGGGGCAAGGCCCCGAACGCCGTCTGGCCAACGCCCACGACGGCCACCCGGTGCGTCCCGCTGGGCACGTTGCGCCTTCTTGCCCAGGGGTGCGCCCCGAGGCATCCTTAATGCGGCGAACCCTCTCTGGAGATGAAATCTCCCCCTGTGGGGAGCGGAGCGATCCTCATGTCCACGCCCTCACCCGACCGACCCGTCCTCGTCGGCGTCACCGGCGGTAGCGGCGGTCCGATCGCGGTGAAGCTTCTGAAGACCCTCGCGGAGACCGACATCCCGGTCGCCCTCGTCGTCTCCGATGGGGGAGCGGCCGTGCTGCGGGAGGAGTGTGGGCTCTACCCCAAGGACCTCGAGCAGTACGCCGACGTCACCTACGACGACGGGGACTCGGCGGCCAAGGTGGCCAGCGGTTCGTCCTCGACCCGGGGGATGGTCATCGTCCCCTGCTCGGGGAACACGCTCGCGAAGATCGCCCACGGGTTCGCGGACACCCTCATCACCCGCTCGGCCCAGGTGCATCTGAAGGAGCGCCGGCCGCTCATCCTCGTCCCCCGGGAGACCCCGCTCTCCACGATCATGATCCGGAACATGTCCGCGGTCGCGGAGGCCGGAGCGCTCGTCATGATGGCCGCCCCACCCTACTACCTGAAGGTGCAGAGCGTCGACGGGCTCGTCGCCTACCTCGCGGGAAAGGTGCTCGACCATCTCGGGGTCCCTCACAATCTCTATCGGGGATGGAAATCGGACGAGGCCGTGGCCTGAGGTGGCTGAACGGGACCGATGGTGACGCGTCAACGTCGCTGGCTGGGATCGGAGGCCAACGTCCATTTCGCCTTCGCCGCGGTCGCGCTCCTGCTCCTCCTGGTGAACCTGCTCACCCCCGCCCTTCTCAACGGGGGATTCTCCCCGAACGGGACGTTCCTCAGCCAGGGAGGGCTGTACGTCGGGCTCTCCGGGAACGACAACCTCACCTTCGCGCTGGAGAGCGCGGGCCACGTCCAGTACGCGTTCATCGGCATCGGTCTCAACCTGAGCGCGTCGGTGGCGGGGGTCCCCTTTCCCGGGAACGCCACCACACCCAGGAGCTGGGACCGGTGGATCAATTCCACCAACGCGCTGGCCTCGGTCTTCATGGTCGGGAACCTGAGCCAGCCAGGTCGCTCCGAGTTCCTGGTCAACGTGACCGCTTCCTCCTCCTCCGTCCTTGATGTCGGGACCTTCGCCTTCCTCTTCCAGGGGTCGGGGAGCACCGCTCGCATCACCGTCTACCCGATCTGGCCTCTGCACGGTCCGACCACGATCCCCGGCGGGCCCCAGCCCGTGTCGTGGGGTCCTCAGGACCTCCCCCAGGCCCTTCTCCTCGCCCAAGGGCCGGCTCCCGCGACGGGGAGCGCTCTTGCCCTCCCTTTGATGAGCCCCTTCCTTCTGGAGGGCAGGAGGGCCGGATGAGGATCTCGCGCACCATCCTGCTCTGGCTCGTCGTCATCGTCGCCCTCCTCCTGCTGGAGGTCGCCCAGGTCACGCGGCTGTTCACGCTCGGGTTCGCCTCGATCCTGGGGAACGTCGTCTCCTTCGTGTTCGCCCTCCTGCTGGTCACGATCCTCGCGCTCGTCGGGGCCATCTTCGTGGGCATCTTCATCGCCCACCGCATCCTCGCCCCGCAAGGGTTCAGCCCCTTCGAGGAGGAGATGCTGAAGATGCGGCAGGAGGTCCAGGAGCTCCACCGGAAGCTGGACCGCCTCTCCGTCCCTGACGGCGCCCCCTCGCCGTTGACGGGGGAAGTGGCGGAGGCTCCCGCGCACGCCCGCCCCCAGACCCCCTCGTCTGCAGGAACGTCGGCCCCCTCGGTCAAGGAGCGCCCGTGAGGGTCCCTGTCGTGGACAACGGCGGGCAATGGACGCACCGGGAGTGGCGTGTGCTGCGCGACCTCGGGGCCGAGACGCGTATCGTACCCAACACCACTCCTTTCGAGGAGCTCGAAGCGGACGGCATCGTCCTCTCCGGTGGGGCCCTGAGCCTCGAGGGGACCGACGCCCCTCTGGGGGCGGTCGGGAGCTACCTCGACCGCGGCGAGGTCCCGGTGCTCGCGATCTGCGTCGGCCACCAGTTCCTCGCTCGCCACTTCGGTGGGAAGGTCGCCCGGGCCCCGTCCCCCGAGTTCGGACGTGTCCAGCTCACCGTCGACCGGCCGGGCTCTCCCCTCTTCCGGGACATCCCGGCGTCGCTCCAGGTGTGGGCCTCCCACAGCGATGAGGTGAGCGTCCTCCCCCCGAACTTCGAGGTCCTGGCCCACTCCCCCTCGTGCCACGTCGAAGCGATGGCCCACCTCTCGCGGCCGATCTACGGTCTGCAGTTCCACCCCGAGGTGGAGCACACGGAGCGCGGAGTGGCCTTCTTCGAGAACTTCCTCTCGCTCTGCCACCGGTGATGGGCCTGGATGAACGAGGGGGCGGGACCGGTCGGCGGCTCAGGATCGACCGCGCTCCCGGGGGAGCCCTGGGGGGCCCTCCCGTGAACTCCTCGGTCTCGGCCGCCTCCGAACGGCGGCCCCCGCGCGCCTCATCGACCGATCGGTCCCCTCGCGCGTCCTCTTCCGGTCGTCCCGACCTCGCGCGGGCGCGTCGCCGCTCGTGGTGGCTGGTCTACTTCATGCTCGTCTACGGCGTCCTTCTGATCGTCCTCACTCTGACGCTCTGGTACCTTTTCGTCGCGCCGGGGGGCACGGCCCCCGCCCCAACTCCCGTCAACTGTGCGATCGGCACCTTGCCGGTCTCGACCACGAGCACCCAGGCGACGCTCGCGGTGAGACCCACCGCGTTCCCTCCTCCACCCAACGGCTCCGGGACGCTGGAGAGCTTCGAGCTATGGGTGAACACGAGCCGTTCCCTGCTGCCGGGAACCAACGTCTCCTTCCAGGTCCGATCCATGCCCGGGCTCACGGGCGGCGCCTCCTGCACGCTTCCGATCCCGACCGCCGGCTGGCAGGCGAACACGAGCTCGGTCACGTTGTACCCCGGTCAGGGCTACCTGGTCTCTTTCACTGGGGCTCCCCAGGTCCCCTACCCCCGGGCGGGCGGCTTCGCCGCGGAGACCTGGGTGAACGCGACGAACGCGGCGCTGAGGCTCGGCAGCACCCCGGTCTACCTCAACGTGGTCTGAACTCTCTCCCACCCTCCCAGGGGGGGCCCCAGGGGCCAGAACGCTCTCAGTGGGCCGCGCCGGAGGTGGTGGGGGTCGCCGCGCCGTGCTCGACGGGCGGCAGAGGCCGAGTGTCCGGTGGGGAACCGTAGTTGAGCGAGATCGCGAACAGGATGACCCCTCCCATCACGATGAAGAGGCCGATGACGAATCCGAACTGGCCCGGGGCGATGAACGCCTCCATCAGAAGACCCCCGACCACGATGAGCAGCATCGACGCCAGGAACATCCCGAGGCTAGCCACGAGGGCCGGGGAACGCCAGGGACGTTAAACCTTACCTTCGGGTCGAGCGAGGAGGCGGCACAGGCGGGGTTCGCCTCACCCTTTTTCTGGGCAGGGCCGTCCCCAGGGCGACCGCCATGCCCAGGATCAGGACCACCTCCGGTGGCAGGGAAGGGGAGCTTCTGGCCCGGGCCAGGGCGTTGCGGAAGGAGCCGAGCCTGCTCCTCCCCCGTCTCGCGAAGGGGATCCCCACGGGGCCCTTCGACAAGGTCGAGCGGGACCTCATGGCCGTGCAGGAGGCCAAGAAGGACCTCGCGGAGCTCAAGCGCCTCTCCGGGAAGGGGGAGGACCTGGCGCGCGCGTACGCCGGTCTCCTCTACTATGCCGAGGAGCGGCCCAACGTCCTGGCGATCGTGGCTCGTCACCCGACGGGGGACATCCCCTATCTCCCTCTGGCGAACTCCTCGAAGGAGTCCCAGATCGCCGTCCAGTACTACGACGATCCTCGGCGCCTTCTGCTGGGGTACGTCCACCTGGCCAGGGGAGGATTCTTCGGCGGAGGAGGCTTCCACTTCTACGCGCTCGAGGACGGCATCCTCTGCACCGGAAAGGAGGCGGACCCGCCCCCCGAGTTCGTGCGGGCGGCCCTGGAACAGCTCCCCTACCGGCTCGCGCCTCCCGTCCCGAAGGACGCGCCCTCGGGGGGACGATCCGAAGGGGGGAACGTGCTGGTCTGCCAGCACCTCGCCCGAGGGGACGCCGCGGCGCACCTTCTCGTGCGCTGGAGGTCCGTGGGTCGGACGCTCAAGGTCTGCGAGCGCTGTGCACGCGAGGACGCCCACCTGGTGGCCTCGCTCTCCGAGAGCATGGCCATCCCGAACCTGGAGGGGGAGTTCGAGGTGGAAGCGGTCCTTCCCGTGCGCCACCAGCACGACGGGAGCTGTCCCCTCGCCCGGCTCCCCGACCTACCTCCATCGCTGGAGAAGCGCTACCGAGCCGGGAAGATGAGCGACGCCGAGCTGCTGAAGGCCTACCGGGAGGAGGTCGATCGGGTCCTGGACGGCGTTCGCTCCACGGTCTTGGTGGCCGGTGGGCGGTGCTATCAGGACGACGTGGGGAAGTTCCTGGACGCGCTCGAGCCGACGCCGGCCGAGCGGCGGGCGCTGACGAAGGTGCTGCCTCATGTCGGCCATCCCTTGATCTCGCCCGAGGCCCGCGCGGGAAAGGTCGTCGAACTGCTCTGGAAGGACCACGCGTTGGACCTCCTGCGGGCCGCTGGAGCCTCGGAGGAGGAGGCCCGGCGACGTGAGACCGAGGCCCGCAACGCTCCCGGTCGGGCCTCCGAGGTGCTGAACCGGGTGGCGCAGCAGGTCCGGGAAGAGGCGGCGGTGGCCCAGCTGCCAACCTACCGGGGCTTGGTCCCGGAGGCCGAGCTTGCGGACCGTCTGGCCCGTCTCCTCCGCACTGCGGGCGCGACCGAGGTTGAACGACGCATCTCCCGGGAGTCCCCGCCTGAGGGGAAGGTCCGGGGGATCACCTGGGCGTTCCTTCTGGCCCTGGGGAAGGAAGGCTCGCAGGCCTGGCGGTTCTCGGACACGGAGAAGGAGTTCGGGGCCGCGCTCGCCCCTGCCGCGCGCCGCCTCCTGGAGGCGCCGTCCTCAGAGTACCACGAAGCGCTCAACGCCCTCCTGCTCGAGGCCGGGATCCCGACCTGGGGCGAACGCGTCGGTTCGTGAGCTCCGGGCCGGACCCGGGGCCGATCATCTCCCCGGGTCCTCAGGTCCCGGGGGCCGCCCGCTTTCGCCAGGAGCGCCAGGCCTCCTCCTCCACGAAGTGGAGCGAGGGGGAGGGGACGATGAGGCAGTGCAGGGGTGGGCCGAAGTCCCGAGCCTCGAGCTCTCCCCGGGGACCGACCACCACCCTCGCATCGGGGGCGCCGGCCCTTGCGATCACCGCGACCTCGCGCTCGGGCGGCAGCACCCCGCCCCGCCTCTCGGTCTCGAGCTCGCCCAAGAGCCGGAGGGCCTCGCCGGCGGTGAGGTAGTGACCCTCCGCGGGGTCCAGGTCGAGCAGCACCAGGGTGTGCAGCTCCGCCTTCCAGTTCGCAAGGAGCGCATCGTACGGCGACGCGGGTCGGAACCCCGGTCGCGGGCGCGGCAGCGAGACGGTCCGTCCGAACCGATAGTGGCTGAGCCCGACCAGGCTCGCCGCGGCGGTCAGGATGCTCGCGTTGTGGAGGACCCTCCACGTGTGGCCGTGGGTCTCGGCGGAGAGGCGAAGGGCGACGTGGGTCGTCGCCGCGAACGGCTCACCCACGACGAGGAGCGCGACCCTTCCGCCCTGGGCGAGGGCGTCCAGAACCCGACGCTCGCCCTCCACCTCCTCCCGCGACAGCTCTTGGACCTCCCGGCCCAGCTTCGAGCCCAGTCGGGAGAGCGCCCCCTCCCCCCACCGAGAGGTGTACTGCTCCGCGAAGATCGCGCCGCACCCCGCAAGGTCCTCCATCGCCCTCTGCGAGAGGTCCTTCTCGTCGCAGAGACCCAACCCCACGAAGAGGAGTTCGCCCACGACCGGCTCACCCCTCCCGAAACTTGAAGGCCACGATGGACGGCGAGGGTCCTCCCCAACGTTCGCAGCGTGCCGAACCGGCTAGGGACCCGTCCCGGGGGTGGGATCGGGGTGGCACGGGGGGAAAGGGGGGTTGCTCGGGAGGTGGTTGGGGGGAGCGGCGCCTCCCCGCGGCAGGCCAGAGGAGCGGGAAAGGGCTCGCTCCTCTCCCCTCTCGCGCTCCCAAATACTAATAATCCCCAAGCCACCCCCCATCCTCGACGTTCCCTTGATGCCTCCCCCCCCTCAACAGGACCCTTCGTCCCTTCCCCCCCCCGCGCCAGGGGCCCCGCAGGCTCCCCAGGGTACCGTGAACCTTCAGAAGACGGCGGAGCGCCGCCTCCTCTCACGCGCCCGGATGCTGTCCTTCGTGGTGGTGGCCCTGCTGATCGTCACGGCCGGCATCTACTCGCTCTACGCCATCCAAGGGATCGGTCTCACCCAGGTCGTCTTCACGAACGACGTGACGGGCTACAACACCTCGTTGAACACGACGAACCCGAACGGGTCGGTCACGACCTCGACGACCCACGTGGGGCCCTCCAACAACTCCACGACCCCCATCGGGAGCCTTCCGATCGGTACGTACTTTGCGTTCCTGAAATGGAGCGTGCTGATCGACCTCGCTCTCGTCTGGTTCCTCGTGATCTTCACGCTCTTCTCGATCCTGCGTCCCTCGAACCTGCGAGATCCGACGAAGCTCCTGGACGTGTTCTACGCCAACCTCCTCTTCGGGGTGGTCTTCTGGCCCATCGCGGCCTTAGGGGCCTACTTCGGAACGATGGCCCCGGCGGTGATGCTGGCCGTGGGGTTCCTCCCCGCGATCGTGCTCACGAGGTTCCTCGCACGGTTCGTCGAGGAGGGGATCGGGAGCATCCTGCTCTTCGCGATCATCGTCGCGTGCATGGCCCTCGTGATGATCATGAACGTCATCCTTTGGGCGGCCTTCCTGGGCGGATTGGGCCTCCTGCTGGTGGTCCTGCTCCAGTTCGTCCCGATCCTCATCTTCCTCCTCATGGCGTTCTTCGATCGCGCCGAGCCCATCCGGAGCCGACCGCTGGTCGGAGAGCTCCTGCTCTGGGGAGGCGTGGGCGTGGTGCTGTCGGCGGCGGTCGGGATCGCCTTCATGGGCTCGTTCAGTGGAGCCGCCTTCGACATCCTGACGATCACCTCCCTCTTTACCGGCTCGACCGTCCTCCTCGCGCCCCAGATGACCCCCTGGACCTTCATCCACGGGATCGCGAGCTCCTCCTTCGCCACCTTCATCGCCGAAGTGGTGCCGTTGATCTTCGGGATCACCGGCATCCTGACCGCCGTGATGAGCATCCCCCCGCTCCTCGCCGTCCGGGACTTCCTCATGGTGCGGAACGGGACCAGCGTGGCCGACGAGTGCAAGCGCTGCAAGCGCGCGTACATCGTGATGAAGTCCCGCAACAACGGCTACTGCGAGCGGTGCCGCGTCCAGCCCCAGGTGCTACGGGCCGTCCGCGGCGCGTCGGCTATCCCCTCCTCTCCGCTGTCGTCTCCCCCGATGGCCCCGCCCCCACCCCCGGCTCCGGGAAGCTGAACGGGAGTTCCCGGGTCCTCGCCCGGACAGGACCGGGTGGCACAGACGTGCGGGAAATGCCCCGCGTTAACCTCGGAGGGCGAGCACCGGACAGGGCGCGTGCCGGAAGAGCTCCTCGACGAACCGTCGGGTGAGGAGCGGTCCCTCCTCGCGCTGCGGGTCCTCGGCCACGAGGAGGAGCCCGTAGCGCTCCCGCTGAGCCGCCTCCAGGATGATCCCGGAGAGCGCCGTGTTGCGCCCGACGAGCAGTCGGGCGGGGAAGAAGACCCGGCGGCGCTGGTGGGGGACCCCTCGGGGCGTGATCACCGAAGCGTGGCCGGAGCTTCCGGAGGCGGACCCGAGGTGCGATCCCACGCTGATGTTGAGCGTCGTGAGCGGGATGCCTCCGTGCCGCACCGCCACCTGTTCCGCGAGGAGCATGGCCTTCGGGGGAGAGGCGCCCGAGAACGACGGGAGGAGGACCTTGTCGAAGTGGGCCCCCGTGAGCGCGAGACGGTTCGCGATGAGCACGTCGCAGGGGGCGTGCTGAAGGAGCGCCGTGGCCGTGTGCCCGACGAACGGGGTGCGGCCTCCCCTCTCGCCACGGAGCGTGAAGAGGATGGCGTCGATGCTGTGGCTCTCCGCCGTCTCCAAGATCTCCGAGGCCACGTCCTTGCCCGCCCGCACCTCCGGCTCCACGGGCACGTCGAGGGCCGCCCCGGTCTCATGGGCGGGCACCACGATGTTCACCGAGGAACGCCAGAGGCGCGTGACCTCGGGGATGGTGACGGCCGGGATGACGTGGAGGACCCTTAGCTCGCCGTTCGGGTCGAGAAGCTCGGCTCCGAAGCGGAGGAGAGGCTCGACCTCCTGAGGGGTGGCGACCGGGATGAGGATCTTGCGGTACATCTTCAGGCCTCACCCCCGAGCTTCCCCGGGGCAGGACGAGAGCGTGGGGAGGACGTTAGCTTTTGGGCGAACGGGCCCCACCTGCTCACCACGTTCCCGAGCCCCCACCGGTCAGATCCATGCCCCCGCCATCTGGGGCTGCTGCAGCAGGAGCTGATCGAGCGTGATGACGTTCACATAGGTCGGACCGACGATCCCGGCCGCCGGAGCGACCGTCGAGTCGTTGACGAGCCCCCAGAGCACCGAGACCGAGACGTTGGAGTAGTGCGCCACCCGGGGGACCTGGATGAGCGCGGCGTCGGGGTACAGGTCGGGGTCGAGCCCGCTGGCCGAGGGGGAGACGAGGTCCAGAGGCACGGTCGAGTTCCCCAGGCCGTACTCCTGGATGTAGTGCAGCGTCGTGGCCTTGAGCGCCGGGTCCACGGGTCCGTACGGGGTCTCCCCTCCGGCACCGCTGAACGTCTGCCAGTCGATCTGCGAGGGTCGCAGCCAGAAGAGCGCAGGGTTGCTCACGTTCTCCCCGAGGAGGGTGCTCAGGCTGTGCGGGGTGACCGGAGAGACCACGTCGGCGGCCAGGGTGACGACCCCCGGGTAGATGGCGCCGGCGAGGAGGATCAAGATCGCGAGGAAGACCAAGGGGCCCCTGATCGATGGGCTGTGGTAGGGCGGCTCCGGCGCGAGCTCGAAGCGCAGCCGGTCCGTGACCTCGGTACCCGTCGCCGCTCCCGATGCCGGGGAGGGAGACGTGGTCGCCGGGTCGACCTCCTTCCCTTCAGGGGCCCCGCCCGCTGGAGGTTCGGTCGCATGGTCCTTGGACGGATGGTCGGCCGGAGCGGGATGCGACTTCGACTTCGAGGGCTCGGCCCCCGACGGCCCGTGAGGGGCGGTGGGCTTCCGCGGCGCGGTCATCCGACCCCCACGAGGCGGAGCAACGAGGAGACGAGCCCCCCGAGCATCGAGGGGGTGAGGTAGGACATCGCGATGTAGAGGAGCTTGATGCCGGCGAAAGCGCTCACGAGCCCCCCGGCCCCGTAGAGCACCAGGTTCCGGCGCAACAGCTCGACGGCCGTGGCGGGCCGGAAGGAGGCCCCCGTGAGGGCGAGCGGGATGAGGGCGGGGATCATGAGCGCGTTGAAGAGCAGGGCGGCCAGAACGGCGAGCTTCGGGTTCGCGAGGCCGAGCACGTTCAGAGCGGCAACGTTCACGCTGCCGACGAAGATCGCGGGGACGATCGCGAAGTACTTCGCCACGTCGTTCGTGATCGAGAAGGTCGTGAGGGCTCCCCGGGTGATGAGGAGCTGCTTCCCGATGGAGATCACCTCGATGATCTTGGTCGGGTCGCTGTCCAGGTCCACCATGTTCCCCGCTTCCTTGGCAGCGGAGGTCCCGCTGTTCATCGCGAGCCCCACGTCGGCCCGGGCGAGGGCGGGCGCGTCGTTGGTGCCGTCCCCGGTCATCGCCACCAGGTGCCCGTAGAGCTTCTCACGTTGGATGAGCTCCAGCTTCGTCTCGGGCTTCGCCTCGGCGACGAAGTCGTCCACTCCGCTCTCCTTGGCGATGGAGGCGGCCGTGAGACGGTTGTCGCCGGTGCACATGATCGTGCGGATGCCCATGAGCTTCAGTTCCTGAAGCCGGGAGTGGATACCGGGCTTCACCACGTCCTTCAGCAGCACGACCCCCATGATCCGCTTGTTCACGGCGATCACGAGCGGGGTCATGCCCTGGCGGGAGGCGTCCATGGCCGTCTGGCGAAGGGGCACCGGCATCGCCCCCGCGTAGTCCTCCACCGCGGACATGGCCCCCTTCATCGCCTCCGTGCCGTCCGCCAGCACGAAGCCGCTCATCCTTCGGCTCGGGGTGAACGGGACCACCCGTCCCTCCTCCACCCGCACCGACGGGTCGAGCCGAGCTCCGCGCAGGTGGGCGAGCCGCGCGATGGAGCGTCCCTCGGGGGTGTCGTCGAGCGTCGAGGCGAGCAGCGCGGCCTTCTGCACCTCTGTCGCCGAGACCGAGGGGGCCGGGACGAGCTGCACCGCGAGGCGGTTTCCCACGGTGATCGTCCCCGTCTTGTCCAGGATGAGGATGTCCAGGTCTCCCGCAGCCTCGATGGCCTTGCCGCTCTTGGCGACGACGTTCGATCTCGCCACGCGGTTCACGCCCGAGATCCCGATCGCAGAGAGCAGGCCCCCGATGGTGGTGGGGGCGAGGCAGACCACGAGCGCGATGAGCGTCGCGATGTTCAGAGAGCCCAGTCCGGAGAAGCGGAGCAGGTAGGCCAGGGTCACCACCACGACCAGCAACGCCGTCGTGAGGGCGGTCAGGATGATCATGAGCGAGAGTTCGTTCGGGCTCTTGTCGCGGGAAGTGCTCTCGACAAGCTTGATCATCTTGTCGAGGAAGCTCGTGCCGGGCTCGGCCGTCACGCGCACCTCGATGGTACCGCGCAGGACGCGGCTCCCTCCCAGGACGCTCGTGCGGTCCCCTCCGCTCTCCCGGAGCGCCGCCTCGGACTCTCCGGTCATCATCGACTCGTCGATCAGCGCGCCGCCCTTGACCACGTCTCCGTCGAGGGGGATGGTGTCGCCCGGGCGCGCCTCGACGAGATCGCCCATGTGCAGGTGGGAGGGGCTCACCCAGGTCCGCCGTCCGTCCGGCAGGACCTGCCGGGCTTGGATGCCGCTGCGCATCGTCCGCAGCGAGTCCGCCTGGGCCTTCCCCTGGGCCTCGGCGATGGCCTCCGCCAGGTTCGCGAACCACAGCGTCAGCAGCAGGATGATCGCGACCTCGAGGAAGTAGGAGCGGTCGAAGCCCTCCCGGAGGAGGTCCGGGAAGGCGCTGGGAACCAGCGCGATGGTCAGGACCAGGAAGAAGCAGACGTAGACCACGAACATGATCGGGTTGCGGACCTGTTCCTTCGGGTGGAACTTCTTCAGCGAGGTCTTCACCACCAGCCCGACGTTGGTGTGGGAGCGCCGGCGCACGCTGACCCGGGCCCCCGCGGGCATCGGCCCGACCTCCGCCGTGACGCTCATGGAAGCGTCACTCCCGAGGAGAAGGGGCCGAGGGCGAGCACGGGCAGGAAGAGCAGACCGCTCACCACGAGCAGGAACCCGATCAGGTAGATCGTGAAGGTCGCCGACTGGGTCCGCAGGGTGCCCGGCCCCGGAGGCAGCGTGGGCTCGCGGGCGAGCGCCCCGCCGATGGCAAGCATGGCGATGATGGGCAGGAACCGGCCGACGAGCATGATCACGCCGCCCAGGACGTTGAAGTACGGTGTGGTGTCGCCTGCGTAGCCGGGGTAGCCCATGCCGCTCCCGTTGTTCGCGGCCTCGCTCGTGAACTCGTAGAGGATCTCGGTGAACCCTTGCGGCGTGTTCCCCGCGGTGGCGTGGAGGAGCCCCGGCCAGGAGACCGTGAGCGCGAGCGGGACGAGGATCGCGAAGGGGTGCGAGAGCAGGCTCACCGCCGCCCACTTCATCTCGCTACGGCCGATCTTGCATCCCAGGTACTCGGGCGTCCGCCCGACCATGAGCCCCGCGATGAACACGGCCAGCAGCGCGTTCACCAGGAGCATCCCGAAGCCGGTCCCCACCCCTCCCGGAGCGTCCTGCAGGAACATCCCCCAGAGGAGGACCATCTGGGCCCCCGGGGTCAGCGACTGGAGCGCCATGGCCGTCGCCCCGACGTTCGCGTAGATGCTGGTCACCTGGAACAGGGCGTCCTCCCCGAGCGTGAAGCGGGTCTCGCCTCCCATCAGACCGTAGCCCGCCGACTGGGAGACCGGTAGCCCCGAGAGCGCGGGGTTGCCGAGCTCAAAGATGAAGAACAGGCCGAGCGCCACCAGGAAGATGGCCAGGACGGCCGCGATCAACGGGTAGGCCTCCCGGGGTCGGCGGGTCATCTCGCCGAACATGAACGGCGTGGCGAACGGGATGAGCATCATGATCACGGCCCCGGTGAGGAGCACCACCGCGGTCGGCGCCTGCAAGGGGTGGGCGAAGTTCGAGGCGAAGTAGCCGCCCCCGTTCGAGCCCAATAGCTCGATCCCGCCCCAGGAGGCGAGAGGGCCGGAGGGGACGAGCATCCCTCCACCTCCGAGGTCCGGGACCGTGGTGGCCTGGGCGAGGGTCTGGTCGACCCCCATGAGCACGAAGATGAGCGCGCAGATCACGGCCAGCGGGAAGAACACCCGGGTCACGGCCCGGGTGGCGTCCGCCCAGAAGTTCCCCAGCGTCCCGTCGCGGCGGACGAAGCCTCGGATGAAGGCCACGACCACGCAAAGCCCGCTCACCGCGGAGAGGAACATGAGCATCTGAAGGCCGGCAAGGTCGGCGAGCAGGGAGACTCCCCCTTCGCCCGCATAGTGCTGGAAGTCGGTGTTCGTCGTGAACGAGGCGGAGGTGTGGAAGGCCAGGTCCCAGGACATCCCCTGGGCGGACCAGAAGTTGTAGGGCAGGAGCGACTGCTCCATCAGAAGGACGAGGACGAAGACGAGCGCGAACGCGTTCAGCAGGAGCAGGGAGGCCGCGTACTCCTTCCACCCCATCGCCCGCCGGGGGTTGGTCCCCACGAGGCGGTAGATCCCGCGCTCGATCGGCGCGAAGAACCCGTCCAGGAGGGTCGGGCGGTCCATGAAGACCCGGGCCATGTAGATGCCCAGGTACCGAGCGAGGACGAGCCCCACCAGCAGGGCTAGGCCTACGTCCCAGACGCTGAAGATGCTGGTCATGATCCCTCCGCCGTGCCCGATGGCCCTACAGCCGCTCCGGCCGGATCATCGCGTAGAGGAGGTAGTACACCAGCGCGACCATGACCCCTGTGAACACGACGATGCCCAGGTTCTGAAGGAGCAGGTCGCCGACCATGTCTGCATCCGGAGGTTCCCGGCCACCTCGAGTTCACGCCTTAAGTCTGTCCCCTGACTCGCAACAGCTCGCCAACGTGCGAAAGAACCTTCCGAGGAGGGCCGGGGCCGGGGGAGGTGCCCCGGTTACGGGGTGCTGGAGATGTCCGGACGCGTGGCCGGGCTCCGCGCGTAGCGGGCCTTGAGCACGGCCTCGCGAAGCGCCTCGGGGTTCGCCGGGGCCCGGACCAGGCTGTCGGCCCCCAACCGGACGTCCGGATCGCTGGACGTCGCGCCGGCGTGCGGGTCCTCCTCTCCGAACGTCACCGCCACGACGCGCCCTCCGGGCAGCGTGCGGCGCGTCTCGCGGATGGTGTTCCGCCAGATCTCGGGCGGTCCGCTCAGACAGAGGACGACCACGCCGTCGGAGAGGTCGTGGCGTGCCGAGGGCGGGATCTCGCGGGGGTTCGCGACCTCGGCGGCCGCCTTGACGCCCTGGCTGGCCAGCGACTCCTTGACGAGGTAGCGGATCATCGGGTCCTCTCCGACAAGGAGGGCCCGCAGCCTCTGGGAGACCTCGGCCACGTCCAGAGCGAGCTTGGCGGCCTATATCTGTATAATGTTACACCCCCGGTCGGTTCCCGGAGGTCTTTCCGGCCCAACGGCGGCCGCGCGGGACGGCCCCTCCCTGGTACCCTGGGAGAGGGCACCCGTCACACCCACGGAAGGGAAGCTATTGATATACCGCCGTCCTCTTCTCCACTGACACCTTGCAGGACTACGACCCTCTCCGGGAAGTTACCCAAGAACTCGACAGAGAAGAAGCCGTTCTGAGCGTCCGCGTGGAGCGGCGTCGGTACAACAAACCGACGACGGTCATCACGGGATTCCCGAAGGACGCTGACCTTCATGGGATCGCGAAGCAGCTCAAGACCTCGCTCGCCACCGGAGGGACCGGCAAGGACGGGGAGATCGTCCTGCTGGGCGACCACGGACGGCGCGCGAGGGAGAAGCTCGAGACCCTCGGCTACCACGTCGCCGAGGCGTGAGAGGTCGGCTCCAGGGAGGGAGCGGGGTCAGCGATGACCACCCAGCCCCTTCAGCCCGATGGCGACGACCTGGAAGCGCCGTTGGCGCTGGGCGATCCGTTGCTTGAACGGGCCGTCCAACTTTACAGCGAGCTTCGTTTGATCAAGCGGCCACCGGAGAGCGCCCCCGGGGCGGAGCGGAAGACCGTCCGATGGCTCGGGGAAGAGGCGGAGAGGCTCGGACGGAGCTTTGACCCCGCCTGGGTCCCCTGGCTCCGGCGGGCGTTCCTGGAGATCGAGGGCGATGTCAAGGAGAGCGTGGCCAGGCGGCGTTTCGCCCGGCACGGGGCCCCCGGCGGAGCGGGGAGCCCCCGTCGCTGAGCGAGGCGTTCAGCTGTGGTGCCAGGTGACCGAGAAGTCCTCACCGGCGCCGGAGAGGGAGCTCGGCGCCGCCTTGACGTAGTTCTTCCCGGACATCGTGATCTCGGCCGCGGCCCAGGACGCGTCCTGGATCGCGCCCGTGGTGCCGCCGATGGTCGCGGTGCACGCCGTGAAGTCGACCGTCCCGAAGTCCGCGAGCGGAAGGACATGGCCGGAGGAGGGGGCTTCCGCGATCCACTCGGCGCTCGAGCGCTGAGCGTTGCTGACGCTCCCGGTTGTGGAGAAGGTCCAGGGGTGGGTCAGGTCCGCGAGGCTGACCTGGAAGGTCGAACCGCTGATCCATTGAACCTCGGCAGTGATCACATCGCCGGGGACCACAGGGTACTGGGTGGTCGGGAGGTTCACCGGGTAAGCCGGGTAGAACTCGTACCACGCGTAGTAGGAGGGTGCCCCGGACGCGCAGTCCGAGTCCGTGCCCGTCTGTTCCACGGTGGAGCTCGAGTAACCGTCGATGCCGACCCAGAACGCGGAGTAGGAGGCAGAGGGGCCGCACTGGACGCTGGGCTGGGTCCAGCTGCCCTTGACGTCGCTGACGACGTTCGTCGCGGGGGAGGAGAGGCAGGTCTCCGCCGCGTACCCGCCCCAGTTGGAGCTCGAGGTCTGCGTGACGATGCCGGTCCCACATGAGCCGGTCCCGCCACCGCCGCCGTGGCCGCGGCCGTTGCCGAACTGCACGTTGGAAGCCGCGACCGCGTGGGCGACCGCAGCTCCGGATAGGAGGGCCGGTAGCAGGAGGATCGCGAGGGCTGCGATCCCAGCGGGGGCCAAAGTCGCCAAGGTTGCTCGTCGGTGAGACCGGAGGGGTTGGCTGGTCATCGAACGACCTGCCGCCTGCCCGAGGATAAATATTCCGTCGAGCCGAACGTCGCGTGGGCTCCCGACGCATGCCTGTCCACCGCACGACCCTCAACGGGAGCCCGGCGTGCGATGCCCCTGGAGGCTTCCCCGGCTCGATAGCGGTGCCAGGGACCCGTCGGAGGCCCCCACGCCTTGCTACGAGAACGGGGGCTCAAGACCGAGGTCGCACCGGCCACTCACCGCAGACCCGGCAGAAGTCGGTCTCTCTCGAGACCAACTGATAGCCGCAGGCCGGGCAAGGGTCGTCCCCGTTCCGGGCGATCGGAGCGCCGTCCCCGAACTCCTGCCGGAACACGCGGTAGTAGGCGAGGTGCTCCGGGTCCCTCAGTCGGACCCCGTCCTCCTGCAGGACCCGCGCCCGCTCCCTCTCGAACTCGTGCGGCGAGATCTCTCGCTCAAAGAAGCTCCGAAGGGCGGCGCTGCCGGAGCCCACCTCGATGGGATCCTTTCGGCGCCATCGGTTCGGGACTTCGGGGAACGCGAGGCGGAGGAGGTACTTGCCGTGGGTCGTCCCGTCGACGGTCCGCACCTTTGAGGACCTCGGGAGGGTGAGGGAAAATCGCACGATGGCGGGGTCCATGAATGGGGCCTGGACCCGGACCCCGAGGCTCCGACCGAGAGGAAAGGACGAGAAGCTCATCCCGTGGGCCATCCGTTCGGAGGCCCGCCGGAACTCCTCCTCGTCCTTGCCCCACAAGAAGGAGTAGCCCCCGAAGAGCTCGTCCGCGGCGTCGCCGGTCAGCACCTGGGTGAGGCCCCTCTCCGCCGCCTCCCGCAGCCCCCGGGAAACGACGAGGCTGTTGCGGACCTCCATCGGGTCGAAGGTCTGCATCGTGCGGACGACCAAGGGCGCCTCCCGAAGCAGTCCGGGGAAGTCCGTCCGGACGACGTGATGGGTGAGCCCACAACGCTCCGCCACGGCGATCGCGTGCTCCTCGTCCGGCGGGTGGTCCCCGACGAGCACGGTGACCCCTGCGGTCAAGCCCCGGGACCGTGCGACCTCCGCGAGGATGGAGGTGTCCAGGCCTCCGGAGAGCAGGATGGTCTCCGCCGGATGTGGCCCCACCGCATCGGACACCAGTCCCCGCAGGGTCTCGGCCGCTTCGCGTAGCTCCTCCTCCACCGGGGGAACGTGGGGTACGGTCGGGAGAGTGGTCGGGAGAGGAGTCGGAGGGGTCACAGGATCTCCCAGCATAGATGCGAGCGTCCAAGAGACATAAATGTCGGACCCCTGGGGGGCCCCGAAGGCATCCAGGAGCTCCCAGGTGTCCGCTCAGCCCACGACCCCCCCCAAACGCATCGTGTCCTTCCTTCCGAGCGCGACGGAGATGGTCTGCGCCCTGGGACTCGCCGATCGCCTGGTCGGGGTCACCCACGAGTGCGACTACCCTCCAGAGATCCGGGGACGGCCGGTCGTCATCCGACCGGCCCTTCCCATGGACGGTCTCACCCCCGAGGAAGTGGACCGGCAGGTCTCGCAGCGTCTGCGCAGGGGGGAGAGCCTCTACCAGGCGGACGAAGAGATGCTCCGCAAGCTCGACCCGGATCTCATCCTGACGCAGGACCTCTGCCAGGTCTGCGCGCCCTCCGGCAACGAGCTCTCCCAGGTGCTTCGAGCGCTTCCACGGCCACCGAAGGTCCTGTGGCAGACCCCGCACAACCTGGAGGAGGTCTTCGGCTGCCTCCTGGAGCTCGGGGAAGCGACGGGCAAGTCGAAGGAGGCGCGGGCTCTCGTCGAACAGGGACGCGCCCGACTGGACCGGGTCCGCGCGAGGGTCGCGGGGCTTCCGAGGCCGCGCGTGTTCATGATGGAGTGGGTGGACCCTGTCTACTGCGCGGGTCACTGGGTGCCGGAGATGATCGACCTGGCCGGGGGAGAGGACCGACTCGGGCGCAAGGGGGCGTTCTCGGTACGGGTCCCCTGGGAGGAGGTCGTCCGCTGGGCACCGGAGGTGCTGGTCCTCGCGCCTTGCAGCGTCCCCCTCCCGCAAGCGGTCGAGCAGTGGCAGCGGCTACGAGGTCGGTCGGGCACCGACAAGCTTCCGGCGGTCCGGAACGGTCAGGTGGTGGCCGTGGCCTCGAGCTCGTACTTCGCACGGCCCGGTCCCCGAGTGGTCCCAGGGGTGGAGCTGCTGGCCCACCTCTTCCATCCGAGCGAGGTTCCCTGGGACGGTCCTACCGGCGCTTTTGTTCGGCTCGACGCCCGGTGAGCCGGGTCGAGCCCTCGCCGCTCCCGTCGGGAGCCGCCTCGTTACCGAGGAACCGCGCGAGGAAACCTGGGACCTGGTCGAACCGGACGTGAAGGTAGGAGGCGAAGGCGCGCCCCTGGAAGTAGCCGTCCCCGACCGGGTCTCCCCCGGCGATCCTCCGGACCTCCAACGCCCACGCCTGGCCCTTCGGCGCCACGCGTACGGAGTGATGGTAGAGGTGCCCGTGGACCCGGCTCCGCCGCTTTCCGAGGAGGACATCCTGCCTCAGCCTCGCCTCCACGTATCCGAAGCCCCCGAGCCGGGGGGAGAGGCGGGCGGACCCGGGGAAGGCTCCCGCCATCGCGTGGCGGCGCCCCTGCATGTCGTAGAGCCGGTCGAGCAGGTACATCATCCCCCCGCACTCGGCGTAGACCGGACCCCCGTCCCGCACCCATCGTCGCACCTCCCGGCCCAAGCTGTCGTTGCGGGAGAGATCGGCCGCGTGCAGCTCCGGAAAACCCCCGGGCAGGTAGATCGCGTCGGTTCCGGGGGGAAGGCCCTCTCCGGCCACCGGGGAGAACTCGACGAGCCTCGCCCCTGCGGCCCGTAGCGACTCCAGGTTCTCCGGATACACGAAACAGAAAGCGGAATCTGAGGCCACCGCGACTTGAGGGTGAGAGCGCGCCAGGGTTCCGCTCCACCGGAGCGGTTCCCCAGGTGAGGGCAGCGGGCGCGCCCCCCGTGCGATGGCAAGGACCGACGGCAGGTCCACATGCTCCTCCACGAGCGCCGCCGCACGCCGGACCCGACGGGAGATCCTCCCCCCGGGGTCGGTACGCGGAGTGACCAGCCCCAAGTGGCGTTCGGGGAGGGTCGCCTCCGGCTCCCACGGCAGGACCCCCAGCACGGATACCCCGGCCTTCTCCTCGATGGCGCGCCGGACCGCGGAGGAGTGCCACCCCCGTCCCGCCCGGTCGACCAGGACGCCCTTGAGCCGGGACCCGAGCAGGTGCCGGGCCCCCCTCGCGTGCACCGCGAGCGTCTCGGAGGCGGCGGAGGCGTCCAGGACCAGCAGGATGGGGAGGTCGAGGGCCTTGGCCACGTCGAGGGACGAGGTTCCCCACTCTTCCCCGTCCATGAGGCCCATCGCCCCCTCCACGATCGACACGCCTCCCGGTCCCCGGGCGCAGGTGCGGAGGAAGTCCTCGCGCATGGTCGGCTCCGGGACGAGCCACGTGTCGAGGTTCCGTGCGGGTGCGCCCGCCGCGACGGACAGCACCTGGGGGTCGAGGAAATCCGGCCCGCACTTGAACGCCCGTGTCTGGAGCCCCCTCCGTCGCAGGGCTCCCAGAAGCCCGCTCGCCACCGTCGTCTTCCCGGCGGAGGACGTGAGCCCGGCGACGAGCACGCGTGGGGCGTCCGACCGTTCGGGATGGGGCATCGTCCGAGGTAGGCGAACCTGCCCTTGGGCTTATCGGTGCTCTCGCGCGCCGGAGCGCCCGGGACCTCCCGCAAGGATTATGTGAAAGAGCTCTTGATGCAAATCCAATGTCCTTGAGTGACACGCCGTCCGCAGCCTCCTCCGCCCCCCGCAGAACTCTCTCCCTCACGTTGGCCGTCGTGCTCCTCGTCGCGGTGGCCGCCGTCGCCGTCGGAGCTACCGCCGGCTACTACGCCCTCCATCCCTCGTCCACGGCCCCGGGACCGGGCGACGTGACCGTCGTCGACGATCTCGGGAGGACCGTGACCGCGCCCGCCAACGCCGGGAAGGTCGTCGTGCTGGCCCCCAGCGTGATGGACATGGTCTTCCGCCTGGGCCTCCGCTCGAGCGTGGTCGCGGTCGGCTGCACGGCGTCGATCCCCGGAGGGATCCTGAACGAGTACTCGCCCAACCAGACGGCGGCCTGGGGCCTCACGAACGCGACCTGCGTCACCGACTACCCCACGCTCAACACGGAGGCGATCGCCAACGCGAGCGCGCAGCTGGTGCTCGCCTCGACCATCACGAGTGAGTCGGCGGTGGAGACCCTCACCGGGACCTACCACATCCCCGTGGTCATCCTCGCCCCCTCCACGCTGGAGGGCATCGTCGGGGACGTGCGGATCTTGGGGCAGCTCTTCCCGTCCGCGTCCACTTCCGCAAGATCGCTCGAGTCCGAGCTCTCCCGGACGCTCGCGAGCGTCACGAGCGAGGACGCGAACCTTACGAACGCCCAGGTCGCGGTCCCCTCGGTCCTGCTCTCCTACTACTTCGACTCGGGGGGCTACTACACCTTCGGGCCCGGCACGTTCGGGGCCTCGATGATCGACCTGGCCGGTGGGAGCAACATCGCGGGCTCGGTGCCGCTGCAGTATGACGAGATCAACGCCACCGTCGTGCTCAACGACCAGCCCACGACCATCCTCTACGGGACCAGCTGGAACGACCCCGACCTGGTGGCCGGGGAGACCCCGGGCGTCTGGGCCACCGCGCCGTATTGGTCGCAGTTGAACGGGGCCAAGATCCCCCTGGACGTGACGGAGGTCTCCGAGCCCGACCCGACGATGATCCTGGCGTTGCCCTGGGTACAACACGACCTGTTCCCGTCCATCGTGCCCGCGCCTTGACGGAAGGCCTCGGGGCCGACCCCCTTTCCGGCCCCGGGCACGATGCCCCAGGGACCGGGCGAGAGAAGGCGGGCGGCTCGGACGGTCCGCCTCCGGGGCCCCGAACCGGCGAGGAGACGGGGGCCCAGGGAGGGGTGCGCGCGGCTTGGGGCCGCCCACGGTCCGGTGCGCTCCTGCTGTTGCTGGGGCTCGCGGCCGCGGTCCTGCTCTCTCCTCTCATCGGGCCCGAGCCCCTTCCCTGGAAGGACGTCCTGTCGATCATGCTCCACCAGGCCGCGGGCGGGGCGTTGGGGTCCGCGTCCTGCCTGCCGGCGGTCCCTCTCGCCCAGTGTCACGTGTGGACCGAGATCGTGTGGGACGCCCGGGTCCCGGCCGTGCTCCTCGCCGCAGTCGTCGGAGCTTCTCTCGGCGTGTCCGGAGCCTCGCTCCAGGGCGTCTTCCGGAACCCGCTCGCGGACCCCTACCTTCTCGGGCTCTCCTCCGGAGCCGCCCTCGGCGCGGCCGCCGCCTTCGCGCTCACCGTCTCTCCGGGCAGCTCGCTGAACCCCGCGACCCGGTCCCTCCTCCTGCCGGTGGCGGCCTTCGCCGGGGGGCTGGTGCCGGGGACGGTGGTCCTCCTCGCCTCCCTCTCGGGAAGGGTGGGCGCCGGTTCTCTCATCATGGTGGGGATCGCTCTGAACGCCCTCTTCTCCGCCATCATCTCCGCAGTGCTCCTCTACAACCAGAACATCACGATCCAGGTGACCTTCTGGCTCTGGGGCGGGCTCTCCTACGCCACCTGGACGAACGACGCGCTCGTCCTCTCCGTCCTCATGGTCGCCGGGATGCTCCTCGCGCTCCACGGGCGGCCGTTGAACCTGCTCCAGCTGGGCGAGGACGTCGCCTCCAGCCTCGGCACGGACGCGCGGAAGGTCATGCGACGCGTGGTCCTCCTCTCCACTATCCTCACCGCCGCCGCAGTGGCCTTCGTCGGGATCATCGGGTTCGTGGGGCTCATCGCTCCCCACGTGGTCCGGCGGGTGGTGGGCGTGGACTATCGACGCGTCCTCCCGCTCTCGATGGCCACCGGCGCGGGCTTCCTGATCATCTCCTGGGACGCCGCGCAGATCATCATCCCCACGGTCGTGCTTCCGGTCGGCATCCTCACGGGCTTCGTCGGCTCCGCGTTCTTCCTCTACGTGCTGTTCCGCCGGTGGCTCCCCCGGGGGAGCGGGAGCTCGCGATGAACGGGGCACCCTTGGAGGCGGAGGGCCTCACCCTCCGTTACGGCGAGCGCACCGCCCTGCGGGGCGTGTCCTTCCAGACCTCTCCTCGCGAGCTCGTGGCGCTCGCGGGCCCCAACGGGTCCGGGAAGTCCAGCCTTCTCCGAGCGGTCATGGGCCTCGAGCGTCTCGCCGAGGGAAGGATCGCGGTTCGTGGGAAGGACGCGCGCACGCTCACCATCCAGGAACGGGCGCGAGAGGTCGCCTGGATGCCTCAGGAGGAGCCGGTGGGCGAGGACCTCTCGGTCGAGGAGTACGTGCGGTACGGACGGAGCCCCTACCTCGGCGGGCTGCTCCCGCAGGCCGACCCGGACCCTGAGGCCACCGACCGGGCGGTGGTCGCGTTGGGCCTCGAGGACCTGCGGGGACGGGGCATCCGTGGGTTGAGCGGGGGGGAGCGCCAACGCGTGCGCTTGGCCCGCGTCCTCGCCCAGGGGACCTCTCTGCTCCTTCTGGACGAGCCCACCTCCCACCTCGACATCGGACACCAGCTGGACATGCTGGGCCGGGTCCGCGACCTCGCGCGACGTGAGGGCCGAAGCGTGATCGTGGCGATCCACGACCTCAACCTCGCTGCCCGCTTCGCGGACCGGGTCATGGTCCTCTCTCACGGACAGCTCGTCGCGGAGGGGACCCCCGAGGAAGTGCTCTCCCCGGCGCTGCTTCGACAGGTGTGGGGGGTCGACGCCGAGCTTCGGCGGGACAGCCGCGGCCGGGTCCCCTACCTCATCCCCCGTCTGCCGGACCCGACCCCATCGCCCCATCCGGGAGGCCGTCCGCGGGTCCACGTCGTGGCGGGCGGGGGCTCGGGACTCGAGCTCCTCCGTCGGCTCTTTGACCGGGGGTGCGACCTGACCGCCGGGGTCCTTCCGCTGTTCGATTCCGACAGCGACCTCGCCGAGGAGCTCGGGGTCCCGAGCGTGCTCGAGCTCCCCTTCGCTCCGCTGTCCTCGGAGAGCCGGGAGAGGCTTCGGCAATTGATGTCCTCGAGCGAGATCGTCGTCGTCGCCGCGTTCCCCGTGGGGCCGACGAACGTCGGGAACCTGGAGGAGGTCGAACGTATCGTTGGGTCGCGTCGGGTCCTCCTTATCCATCAGGACCGCGCCCGCCCCTGGGACTTCACGGGGGGAAGTGCGGCGCGGCTCCGTGCACAGATCGTCGAGAAGGGTGGAGAAGAGGTGAGCGATGTGGATGGGGTCCTGAGAGCCCTCTCGGGCAGGACGGTCAGCGCGAGCTCCTCGATCCGGGGCGGTCACTCCGACGGCCCCCTGGGGCACGTGGACGGAGCTACCGGGTAGCCGTACTTCGCTCGCCGAGGGTCTCGAGGTCGACCGGCGCGACGGGCGTGGGCTCGGAGAGCCGTTGGAGGAAGGCCGGGAGCCTCTCTTCGGTCACCACGACGAGGACGGACACTCCCATCTGGGAGGCCTCCCGACAGACCGCCGCGACCCCGAAGCGCGCGACGGCGGCGGAGGTGCACCGCCGCATCAGATGGAACGCCTCGAGCCCCTCCGCGGCCAGGACCGCATAGGCGCGCGTCCGCAGGTGGGCTCGAAGGTCCGCGGCAAGCGCCGCGCCGGAGGACGGGCGTGTCGGGAGGACCAGGCAGCGCACGGGGGCCGGCCGCATCGGAAGGATCCCTTCGAGGGCTTCCACTTCCACCAGGTCGCCACTACGAGCGGGGTGGACCGCCCTCCCTCGCGAGGCGCCCCGGGCCCCGGGCCGCGCGGACAGGACACCCTCCTCCATCGAGAGGAGCACCTGTTCCCCGGCACGGACCGATCGGCGGGCGATGGCACGCGTGCGCCCGACCACGCGCAGCCGTCCTAGACGGTCGTCGACGTCCGTCCGTACGGAGGTGAGGGCCTCGTGGAGGGCCGCGGTGCCTCGCACCGTCGGGCGGTAGACCCCGTCCACGAGCTGGACCCATCCACGTCGGGAGAGGGCACGGTGGAGCTGGGAGACCGCCTGGACCGTGACGCCGAGCGAACGCGCGATCGGCCTCAACCGGGTGTGGGGGTGCAGGGCGATCTCGTTGAGGAAGAGCACCTCGGTCACTCGGCCGGCTCGTCGGAGCGAGGACAGCCCGTGGGGGGCTCCTTCGTTGGGGGGGATCTTGGGCAACGTTTCCTCGGAGTGACTGCACGTATATGGAAAGGTCCCCGAACGGACGTCCCTCACGCGGCCGGCCGAACCCGCTTCGACCGTCGGGAGCGGGCCTTCCTCCAGGCCGCTTCCTCCTGGAGGATGCGCGAGGCAAAGTGGTCTCTCAACGCGCGTTCAAGAGGACCGGACGAGACGTCGTGCCGACCCACAGGCCGCCCGTCCAGGTTCCTCACGGCGACCACGCCGAGGAGCGAAGAGGTGAGCAGGACCTCCGAGGCGAGGAGGATCTCGCGCGGAGCGACCGGGCGGTCCACGACCTTGAACCCCTTCCCCGCGGCCCCGCGCACCGCGAGCTCACGCGTGATCCCGGAGAGCGCCCCGGAGCGTGGCCCGGGAGCCAGAAGCCGGTCGCCGACCATCGCGAGAAGGTTGCTGCGCGTCCCCTCGACGTAGTTCCCACGCACGTCGCACAGTAGCCCCTCCTCCCAGCCGCGCGCGCGCGCGTCGCGCAGAGCGTGGGACTGGGGGCCCCTGCCGAGCCACTTCACAGGCCCCGGGCTCCCGGGGGGAACGAGCGAGGGTCCCGGGTGCGGGTAGCGTGAGGTGCCGACGAGGACCCCCCGTGGTGCCAGAGGATGATCGAGCCTCCTCGGGAGCGGCTCGATCATGATCAGGAGGTGCGCCCGTCGACCGCCCTCGACGAGCGCGATCCGAACGACGAGCTCGCGTGGCCGTCGTGGGTTGCGGCCTCCCGTCCGCGCTGACGCGGAAGCGAGCGAGCGCCGGAGCACCGTCTCGAGCTCCGACCTTCGAGGTACCGCCTTGAGCCCGATCGCGAGCGCTCCGCGGCGCAGGCGGTCGAGGTGGGGCCGCAGAAGGAAGGGCGCTCCCCCGAAGGTCCGTAGCGTCTCGAAAACCCCGTCTCCCAGGCGCAGGCCGCCTTCCCACGGCACGCGGCCGTACGGACAGCGGCGCCCGTCCCACCAGACCTTGCGCGCCTTGCTCACCATGGGGTCACTTTCCTCCGCGCTTCGCTTCCACAGCCAGGAACCGCTCGAGGATGGACATTCCGCCCGGGGTCCTCATCGACTCCGGGTGGAACTGGACGCCAAAGGTCGGGAGGGCACGGTGTCGTACGGCCATCGTCTCACCGTCGAGCGACCGCGCGGTCACCTGGAGCTCCCTGGGAATGCGACGCGCGACGAGGGAGTGGTAGCGCGCCCCCTGGAAGCTCAAGGGCAACCCCTCCAGGAGGTCAACCCCGCTCCGAACCCCGCTTCGCCGGATCCAGGAGGTCTTCCCGTGGAGCGGTCGGCGCGCAAGCCCGACCACTCCGCCGTACGACTCGATGATGGCCTGATGTCCGAGGCAGACCCCCAGCATGGGCGTCCCCTCGAACTCCCGCACCGCGGCCATCGTGAGCCCGGAGTCGGCGGGGACCCCCGGTCCCGGCGAGAGGACGACGTGGGTCGGACGCCAGGACCGCAATGCCGGCAGCGTTCCCTTGTCGTTGCGGACCACCCGGACATGGGCCCCCAGCATGCCCAGGTATTGGGCAAGATTGTAGGTGAACGAATCGTAGTTGTCAATGAGGAGCACGCGCCGGCCACCGAAGGTCCGCAAGGGTCGGGGCGGCGACCAGGAGGCCGCTCGGCGCGGAGGGGCCCAGGGGAACCCTCTCCGACGGAAGACCGCGGAGGCGTGAAGCATCGCCGCAGCCTTGCTCTGGACCTCCTGCCACTCCCGTTCCGGCCGGGAGTCCTGGACGATCCCCGCTCCCGCGTAGATGTGCGCCTCGTGGCCGCCATGCGGGAAGATGGCGCTGCGGATCAGGAGGTTGAACTGCATCTGGCCGTCGAGCGAGAGGGCCCCCAGCGCGCCGGTGTACGCCCCTCGTGGGACCGGCTCGACCTCGGCGATCACCTCGGTGGCGCGGATCTTCGGGGTCCCGGTGATGGAGGCCCCGGGCATCAGGGCCTGGAATATGCTCGAAGGCCGCGCGTCGCGGCGCATCCGGCCCCTCACGTCGGAGACCAGGTGCATCACGTGGGAGTAGCGCTCGACCGTGAGCCACTCGTCGACCTCGACACTGCCGGTCGCCGTGACGCGGCCGAGGTCGTTGCGGGCGAGGTCGACCAGCATGGTGTGCTCGGCCACCTCCTTCACCGAGGCTCGAAGGGCCCGCTCGTTCAGCTCGTCCCGGCGTCCGATCCCCCGGGGGCGTGTCCCCGCGATCGGCCGAGTGGACAGGAAGGTGCCTCCGTCACTCCCCGGTCCTGCGCGCAGCAGGAGCTCAGGTGAACCGGAGACGATCGTCAGGTCGTTCGTGGCCAGCACCCCGGCATAGGGGCTGGGGTTGAGCGCGCGAAGTTGTTCGTAGAAGCCCCACGGGTCCACTGGTGCCGCTCGCCGCCTCTGGGCGATGTTCACCTGGTAGACGTCGCCGCGCCGGATCCTCCTTCTCACGTCCTGGACGCTGTCCTCGAATCCCTGTCGCGACAGGTCGGAGATGACGCGCGGTCGCGCCCGCCCTCCCACCGTCGGGGGAGCGGAGGCACCTCTCTCCGCTGCTGCAAGGGCTCCACGGACCTCCGAGGCGCGCGCGCCCCGGATGGACGGGACGACCAGCAACCGGGCTCGCCCATCGGGAGTCAGGAGCAGCACGCGATCGAAGAGACCGAACCACAGGTCCGGGACTCCGGGTTCGGTCGGGTTGGAGGGGCCCTCCTGTCCCGCGGCCCACTCGTAGCCGACGAACCCCAGGAACCCTCCCTGGAAGGGGAGCGGGGTCTCGTTGAGGTCTAGGGCGGGATGGCGTGTGCGGAACCGTCGAAGCAGTTCCTCGAGCCGCGCAGGGGCGGAGCGGCCGTCGCCCGATCCCCCAGATCCCGCGAGTCCCAGCGGGTCCGAGAGCTGGAGGTCCCTCCCCTCGACCCGAAGCGACAGGGCGGGGTCCCACGCGAGCAGGCTCGGTCCAGGGGACCCCAGGGTTTCGAGGAGCACTACGGTGCCCTCCCTTCGGTGGAGTCCGCGCGCAAGCGCGTGGAGCGGTGCCGAAAGGCGCTGAGGGAGCACCTCGACATCGGCTTCGGTCACGGCGGGGTCCTGCGCGTGGTCGTTCGGCGCCGTGTTCTCTTAAGGTTGGTATGGCGACGGCCAGGACCCTGCGTCCTTGGGAGTTGCCGCGGACTGTGGACGCGTCGAGGACCCAGGCGGGGGGGGCCCCGAGGCGACCATCCCGGCGTTGGCGGGAGCACCCTAGTCCGGAGAGATCAGTTCGACGGGAAGGCGACGGGCGAGCTCCTGGACCAGTGGTGGGAGAAGCTCCTGCCAGGTCCCGACGAGCCCGACATCCACCCGTTGGAAGAGCGGTTCCGTCGCGAGGGGGTTGATGCCGACGAGCACGCGGGCTCGCTTGACCCCGATCAGGTGGTTCACCTTTCCGCTCACTCCCGCGCCGATGTAGAGGTCCGGAGCGAGCGACCTTCCGGTAAGACCCACCTGGAGCTGGACCGGCACCCAACCGGCATCGACGGCCTTCCGGGAGGCCCCGAGGGCGGGCCGGAGCGGTTGGACGAGGTTCAGGACCTCCGACACGCCGTCCACACCGCCCACGCCATTCCCGACCGCGACCACCACGCGGGCGTGCTCGAGGGCGCCGTAGCGCTCGTCGCGCTCCCGGACCGTCGCCGTCCTTCGGACGCGTGAGGGACGGAGGGTGCCGGGGATCGGGAGGACCTCCATCGAGGACCGGGGGTCCGGGGCCCTCCCGGGCGCAAGGGCCCCCGGGCGAACCGTGGCGAGAGCAGGGCGGTGCTTGGAAGCGACGTGTGCGAGGAGCCCACCACCGAAGGAAGGTTTCCGGAAGACGAGGCCGAGGTGAGGGTGCGTCTGGAGGCCGACCGCGTCACCCGTCAAGCCCAGGCCCGCGCGGCTCGAGAGCCTTCCGGCGACCTCTCGGGTCCAGGGGGAGGCGAGGAAGAGGGCTCCGGCGGCCCTGGGCCGGCTCCGGAGCAGCTCCGCGAGGAGCACGGCGGCGCCCTCCGGCCCGAGGTCCCTTGGAGCGTCCTCCCTCCAGTAGAGCCGGAGCGCCCCGCTCTCAGCGAGGGCGGTCTTCGCACGCTCAGAGAGAGGGCCGAATCCGACCGCGGAGGGCCAAAGCGGGGCGCCGAGCCTGCGGACCTCGGAGAGGAGCGGCAGGGCCTCGGCCTCTAGGTCGAGGTCCCCCGAGGATACCACGACCAGCACCTCTCCCTCGTCCGCCGCAACCTCGGGGACCGGCCGGAGGGCGGGCGGAGGTGGACGCGGCTGACCGAGGAGGCGCAGGACCTCCTGGGTGGCCTGCCGAGCTCGCTCATCCGGGGAGCCCTCGGTGAAGATCCTGGGTGAGCGAGCCGGCTCCTCGTTCTCGAGCCCCAGGACCTGGGTCGGCGATCCGCTCAGACCTAGCTGCTCGGGAGCCAAACCGAGGTCGGTCGCGCCAAGCACCTGAAAGGGCTTGGCCTCGGCCTCTTTCAGCGCTTCAGGGGTAGGCTTGCGGGCCTTGATGACCTTCTCTCCGACCGTGACGAGGCAAGGTGGAGACACCACGTACTCTGCGTAGCCGGTGTTCGTCTCCCCGGCGATCGTCAGAGCGTCGTCGGGCGAACGAGTGATCCTTCGCGCGGCCTCCACCATCGGGAGGTCAAGGAGCTCGGCCAACTGCGCCGGCATCTGGCCGGTCGATGAGTCCGTGGTCCATTGCCCCGCGAGGACCAACCGGGCGCCGATTGGGCGGAGGGCTGAAGCCAGGACACGCGCGGTGACGAGCGTGTCGGAACCGGCCAGCGCCCGATCGCTCACGAGCAGAACCCGGTCCGCCCCCAGGGCCAGCGCCTCCAGGAGCGGCGGACGGGCGTCGGGGGGTCCCATGCTGACGACGACCACCTCCTCCTCCGCCCTTTCGCGCAGCGTGAGCGCCACGAGCAGAGCTCGCTGGTCGAACGGGTTCAGGTAGAGAGGCGCGCCCGCCCGGCGGACGGTCCGGGTCGTGGGGTCGAAGGTGAGACGGTCCAGCTCAGGGACGACCTTCACGAGCACGGCGATCGTCATGCGAACCTCGTTCGGCCGGACCCTGAGCTTGCGGGACCCATGAACCTCCCCTACGGTCGGTCGACCCGGACGGGGCCCTTGCGACGCGCGACGGGGAACGCGCGGCGAAGCACCGGACCGCGCGGCTTGATGACGATGTGACGAGGCAGCGAAGAGCTCGGCCGCGAGCTCATTGTCGGTGAGGCCCCCGGCCCCGCGTGCGCGTGGGGCTTCGGCAGGGGTGACCACTAGACAATGTCTATCAACTTTCCCGCTGTGGGTAGCGCCATGAGGCCCGCACGACCCACGGCGAACCTGGCCCGGTCCCTCCCTACGGTGGGGGCCATGGGCGAGCTCTGTCCGATCTTCGCGAGCGTCGAGATCATCGGAACGAAGTGGAGGCTCATGGTCGTGAGGCATCTGATGAAGGGGCCGATGCGCTACAACGAGCTGCTTCGGGCGAACCCCGGCCTCAACGCGAAGACGCTCTCCTCGACCCTCAAGTTCCTGGAGCTCGCGCGCGTTCTCGAGCGGCGGGTCCTGACCGATCGGCCGGTCCAGGTGGTCTATTCCTTGACGGTGGATGGACGTGCATTGGCCCCGGTCATCGAGGAGTTCCGGCTGTGGGGCGAGCGTCGTGTGCTCCCGAGGTGGGAGCGCCGCGACCCGCAGCTCCGCGAGCTCTTCGAGGGCAAGACCCTGCAATAGGGAGCGCAGGGGGAGGAGCTCGGGGGGTTTCCTCCGGGTTAGTAACTCCCTCGATCCTCCCCCAGCTTTCCTTTGGGCGCCTCATGGCTGATAAGTCCCGAAGGGCTGCACGTGGACACCAGACCCAGGGGAGGTGAGGCAAGTGTGCGACACCTGCGGGTGCAAGACGAAGAAGAAGCCGTAGGTCGATCAGGAGCCTTGCGCTCCTCGACCCTTCCAGAACCCCTTCCTCAACCCCTTCGCTCTCCTGGCTCGAGCGTTCTGCGGGAGTCGGGGGGCCCGCTTCGCCTCCAACGGGCCCAGGCACATCTTTAAAGAGCGGAATCGGTGGGCACCGCGCGAGGGCCTGTAGCTCAGTCGGTAGAGCAGGCGGCTCTTAACCGCAAGGTCCAGGGTTCGAATCCCTGCAGGCCCGTC
>JAKAAX010000050.1 GCA_021802125.1 Thermoplasmata archaeon
CTCTCCTTGGCGGTGGCGTTCTCCTTCTTCTGCCTAGGGGCCATTCTCGGGTCCCCACTGGTCTTCGACACCTTCCGGCTCGGGCTGGGTCCCGGGCTCCGGTACGAACTCTACCTTCTGGTCGTGGCCTGTTTCGACGCGGCCTTTGCGACGCTCTTCTACGCGAGCCTGTAACGGCGGGAGCGCCCCCACGGTCGGGTCACGGCCGTCGGAACGCCACCCATCCTAGTTCGAAGCGCTTCATTCGGAAGGGATTCTAGAACCAGTTGGCACGATTCCCAAATCCCTCCCGACCGGTTAGGTGTGTGAGGGATCAGCGTGAGCCGGGAAGGGATGAACGGCGAGGACTCCCAGGAGGGAGAGGCGAACGGGGGTCCTCCCTCTTCGCACGAGCTCCTCGACGCTCTCGCCCTGGCTCCCTATGCTGTTCGGAGCTCTCGCGGACGTCGTGCGTCCCGTTGGGGCGGCGACCCTGTCGCGCCCTCGTCGCGTGGCCCCCCCGTGACTCCCTCCCCAGGGAACCCGCCGGTGGCGGCCGGGGTGTCGGAGAAGGGTGGAGGCGGCGCGGAGGTCACGGGAGCCGCCCTCGTTCCGGCGCGTGTCGGGGGGCCCTCGCCTCTTCCGGCGGAGCGGGTCCCGGACCTGTCCGAGGGGGTCGAGCCCTGCCCTCGCTGCCGGGGCCATTCCACGGTACGTAGGTCCGGCTTCAGCTTCTACTGCAGGCCCTGCGATCGCGAGTTCACCCCGTTACCTCTCTCAGAGGACAATTCTCCAGGGAGCCCGGTAGAAGGACAGGTCGTCTACGCGGGCGGAAGAATGGCGTAGGACCATGTCCTCCAGCGTAGCCTTCGGGCGTTGTTCTGTCTGCGCCGCGTGCGACCTCGAGGTCGACGATGGGGGGTACCTGTACTGCGGCGTCTGCGGTGCTCGCGAGAGCCCCTCCGGTGAACTCGTTCCCTCCCGGATGGTCGAGAAGGACTACCGTTCGCTCGCCCGGGGGATCGAGGCCTGCAGCCGGTGCGGGGGCCGGAACACTCGCCGAGAGTCCGACCTTCTTCTGGTCTGCTTCGACTGCCTCGCGCTGGAGGTGCGCCCGGTGCCAGAGAACTGGCTACCCGAGGGGGCACGCTGCTCCATCGGGATCTTCCGTGGGCCTCCACGGCCCGGTCCGCTCCAGGCCGACCCTCTGCCCCCCTTCGCGAGCCTTCTCGTGATGTTGTCCTCCGATAGCGCGGAGAGGGCGTGAGCAGCACGGCCCCACACGACTCGGTCGCGGTCAAGCTGGCCCGATCCGTGCTCGACTCGCTCCCCCTGGAGATGCTCGTCTACCTCTCTGAGGAGGGTGTCTCTACCCTGTCCGATCTCCACCACAGGATGCCTCGCGTCCCCGCCTCCTCCGCTCTACGCGTGCTCGAGCGGATGGAGGACGCCGGCCTCGTGCAACGCGAAGGCCCGACGGAAGGGTCGTCTGCGCCCCACTGGCAGCCCACCGCACTTGGCGACAAGCTGGTCCGGTGCCTGGGTTCCGCGGGGGAAGACGTCGGGACCGGTGGTTGAACCTCAGACCCCCCGCGCACGCACTCCAGTCACAGTTGCCACGCACCCTCCCAGGCCCGTGATCATCCGCGCGAACCCCCTCCCACCCGTGGAGTTCCTCCCGCCGAGCCTCACCCCGGGGGAGCGAGATCGTGCCCGCCTAGGGTGCGGGCAAGTGCGAAGGGCGAAGGGTGAAGGGCGAAGTGCGAAGGGAGAAGGGAAAATGGCGAACGACCTCGGTTGGTGGCGGAGAATGGGGATCGGGACAGGGCGGCGTGACTATAGGGCTATATAGATTGGTCCGGTCGGCGCCCACCGATGCGGACTCCGGGAGGGTACGAGGGGCGGCGGATCCAGAGGACCGGGGGCAGCACGTTCATCATTTCCCTCCCGAAGACGTGGGTCACCACCCGGGGGCTGTCGGCGGGCGACCTGCTGCTCTTCGCCTCCCGCCCCGACGGGTCGCTCACGCTCTACACCGAGGAGGCCGGGAAGGCCGAGCCCTCCCGAAGGTCCGTCACCGTCTCCAACGAGATGGACCGGGACCACCTCTTCCGCCTGCTCGTCGCGGAGTACATCGCGGGCTCGACTCTCCTCGAGGTCCGCACCCCCCAGCGCATGAGCGCCCAGACGCGGGAGGTCGTGCGCGGCTTCGCCCAGCACATGATCGGTCCCGAGATCTTGGAGGAGTCCGCCGAGTCCGTCGTGCTCCAGGACGTGGTCGGGGCGAACCCCCTGCCGCTCCCCTCCGTCATCCGACGGATGCACCACATGGTCCGGGCCATGCACGCCGACGCGATGACCGCGTTCGCCGAGCGCGACGCCGCCATCGCCCAGGACGTCCAGCAGCGGGACTGGGAGGTGGACCGCCTGCACTGGTTCACCCAGAAGCAGGTCACGGTCGCGCTGAGGGACCAGAGGCACCTCACCTCCCTCGGGCTCACGCTCCCGGAGTGCCTGACCTTCCTCCAGGCCTCCAGGGTCCTGGAGCGGATCGCCGACCACGCGGTCCGCGTGGCGGAGGTCACGGACTGGGTGAAGTCGACCCCGGTGCCGAAGGCCCAGGTGGAGGAGCTCAAGGCCCTCTCCGACGCCGCCCGGGGGCTGCTCGACACCGCGGTCGAGACGCTGTTCTCGGGGGACACGCGCGGCGCGAACCGGGTGCTCGACGAGACGGACCGGATGGTCCAGCTCCGCCGCAAGCTCCTGGACAATTTCTTCTCCCGCCCCGGTCGTCAGGCCATCGCCCTCGCCTACGTGCTGGAGAGCCTGGAGCGCTCCTCCCTCTACGCCAGCGACCTCGCGGAGATCGCGATCAACCACGCGGTCGAGCGACAGCTGGTCGACTCCGGGAAGCCCTCTCCGGGAGGGCCCACCGTTAAGGCCCCGCCCGGGGGGGCCGTCCCCGCGTCGGCGAGGTCGTAGATAGGGCTCCGTCCCCGGGCTACGGGGCTGGGCCGGGAGGAAGGATGCACGAGCGCGGTCCGGAGGGGCCGCGCCCCTCTTCCCCCCCGTGCGGCATGCCCCCGGGGGGCCACAGAAAGCTTTGTGGGAGGGTGCTCCCCCCCCTCTCCGTGGTGCCCGGCCGAACGCCGCTCCCCGCCCCCCGAGGTCACCGTCGGTGGGGGCCCTGGCCGACGCTGCTGCTCGCAGCCCTTCTCCTCTCGAGCTTCGGCGCGGTGGGTGAGCTCTTCCACCTGG
>JAKAAX010000012.1 GCA_021802125.1 Thermoplasmata archaeon
CGCCATGCGCGTGGCCACGGACCAGCGCTACGGCGGGGCGCGGACGCCAGCCGCTCCGACGCCCGGTAGGACGGGCCTCCCTCTCGCGCCGTGACCCGCGACCGCGCGCGGGTCCGGGCTCGGGTAAGAGGCGGGGACGTGGGGGGGGCGGGGGCGGGGGGGGCGGGCCGCTAGATGATCTTCGCGTGCTTGGCGTTGAGCGGGCGGAAGCCGCGCTTCGCGTAGAACCGGACGGCGATCTGGTTCTGGGCGGGGAACTCCGCGGTCACGATGCCGGCGCCGAGCTCCTTCAGGTGCCGCACGGTCTCCGCGAGGAGGTACTCGCCGACGTTCTTCCTGCGGAACGCCGGTAGCAGGTAGATGTCCAGGATGACGCCCTCGACCTCGGGCGTGTAGAAGACCCGGTCCCTCAGCGCGGCGCGGACCACGCCCACGATCTTCCCCTGGTCGGGCCCGGTCCCCTCTCCGGTGAGGATCAGCATCCTCGGGTCCTGGAGGGCGGCCTCGAGCACGGTCACGGCCTGCTTCTCGGCGTCGGAGCGCACCTTGAGCAGCGGGTCGAACTCCTCGTTGAGCCTTTTGAGCCGCACCAGGAGCCCGGCAAGCGCCGGGATGTCCGGGGCCTTCGCCGGGCGCACCGTGATGCGGTGCCCGGTCTCCTTGTGGCTGGCGGCGGCCTCCTCGATCAACCTCGCGGCCCTGCTCTCCGACATCGCTGCTCCTTCTCCTCTATCGTCCGTGCCCATGTTCGTCGCTCGCCTGCTCGCTCGCTCCCCAGGGGAGGAGCTCAGACGACCTCCTGCCCGGGCATGGGGGGAAGGAGGCCGTTCTTCATCAGGACGTGGGCGAGCTCCTTGGGCCGGGCCATCCGGGCCTGCGCCAGCTGGAGGAACTCCTCCCGGCTGCGCTTGGCCCGCGCGAGGCCCAGCTCGACCGCTTTCGTGGCCACCGAGGCGGCGATCTCGGGGAAGACCCCTTCCTCCGCCATGGTGGGCAGGATGTGCTCCCTCGTCAGCCCCTTGACCTTCGCCTGGCGGGCGAGCTCCTGCGCCGCCTCGAGGGCGAGAAGGTCGGGGATCCCCTTGGCGTGGGCGTCCAGGACGCCGCGGAAGACCGGAGGGAAGATGAGCGAGTTGTTCACCTGGTTCGGGAAGTCGGAGCGCCCCGTCGCGACGATCGCCGCCCCCGCCCCCTTCGCGATGTCCGGCCAGATCTCGGGGCTGGGGTTCGCGAGGGCGAAGACGATGGGGTCGGGGGCCATGCCCGCGATCCACTCGGGCTTGATGAGCCCCGGTTCGGGGGTCGAGGCCGCGATGAGCACGTCGGCCCCGCCCAGGGCCTCCTTCAGGGACCCGCGCGCGCGGGCCTCGTTCGTGGAGAGCGCGAGCTCGTACTTCCACCGGTTCCGCAGCATGAGCTCGTCGATGTCCTCCCGCTCGGAGTGGAGGATCCCGTGGTGGTCGACCACGGTCAGGGCCCCCATGTCGCACTTGAGCGCCTTCAGGAGGCGGGCGGTGGCCTGGTTCGCGGCCCCCGCGCCCAAGAGGACGATCCCCGTCTGCCAGATCTTCCTCCCCGTGAGCTCCAGCGCGTTGATGAGCCCGGCGACGGTGGCGGCCGCCGTCCCCAGCTGGTCGTCGTGCCAGACCGGGATGGCGAGCGTCCTCTGGAGCTCGTCGAGGATCTGGAAGCACTTCGGGCTCGCGATGTCCTCCAGGTTGATCCCGCCGAGAGCGGGCTCCAGCCTCTGGACCGTCTCGATGATCGCGTTGGGGTCCTTCGCCCGGATGGGGATCGGGAAGGCGTCGACGCCCCCGAGATACTTGAACAGCAGAGCCTTGCCCTCCATCACCGGGAGGGCGGCCTCCGGACCGACGTCGCCCAGCCCCAGCACCCGCGACCCGTCGGTCACGATCGCGATGGTGTTCCAGCGCCCGGTGAGCTCGAAGGAGAGCTCCGGGTCCTTGTGGATCTCCCGGGAGACCTGGGCGATGCCCGGGGTGTACCAGTAGGAGAAGTCCTTCAGCGAGCGCACCGGGACCTTGGGGATGACCTCGATCTTGCCGGCGAAGTGCCGCGCGAGGTCGACCGCCCGTTCGGAGAGCCCCCGGGTCTCCTCCTCCGCCTCCCGCGACCGGGCCTCCTCGAGCTCGTGGTCGCTCTTGCGACCCTCCTCGGTCCCCGGGCGGGAGCGGGGGAGCACCTCCACCATTCGGACCACGACCCGGGCCCCTCGAGGGGGGCCTCCGGTAGGGGGATGGCGTTTCGGACCGAATAAAACGTCTGTGTCCCGGGTTCCGGAGCCCCGGCGCTCTAAGCTTTGAATAGCCGCGGTGGCCATGCGTACCGTTCGAGGGCGATGCCGGCGGACAGCACCCTTCCCGCCACCACGCCTCCCTCCTCGCTTGCGCTCCCGTTCACGGTGAGGGACGCGCGGAGGGAACAGCTCCAGCGGGAGTACGACGAAGCCGTGGCGCGGCTGCGCCGGGTCCGTCAGTACCGTTTCGTGATCTACAGCGAGATCCGCCGCTGCCTGTCCGTCCTGGGGGACCTCGCGGTGGAGCTCGTGGGCGAGGAGCGCTACGAGGAGCTCAAGCGGGAGACGGAGCGCCTGTCCCCCGACCCCCCGGCCCCCGAGGCCGGAGAGGGGGACGAGAGCGCGACCGACCCGGCGCTCGCCTGGATGGAGCCGGAAGGGCCCGTGGAGATGGTCGAGGGCCCCGCCGCCCTGCCCCCCGCCCCCTCCTCGGAGGAGACGAGCCACGCCGCCCGCACGCTGCGGGAGTGCCTGGAGTACCTCGAGGCCGCGGACCGGTCCACCCCCGAGTTCCACCTGGCGATCCTGCAGGCCGAGGACCGCATGAAAGCCTACGAGCGCGTCGTCCGGTCCGTTCCCACGAACGCCGAGACGGGCACGACCACGGACGCGGGTGCGGCCACGGGCGCGGGTACGGGCGCGGGAGCGGCCACGGGTCCCACCCCGGCGCAGGCCCCCGCCGATCCCCCTCCGGCCTCCACCCTCTGACCGCCCCCGGTCACCTACCCACCCCTTCGGCCAGGTCGGGCCGAGGCGTATTGAAGGAGGAGAGCTCTTCCCGCCCCATGCAGCCCCCGCGCATCGGTAGGGCCACGACGGGCGGGGCCCCGCCGTCGGGCGACGGGTCAGGGTCGCTGTCGTCCTTCCTCGCCCATCCCCCGTTCCCGGCCCTCGAGCTCCCGGGGGGCCGGCCGTGAACTCGCGCGCCCCCAGCTACCTGCGCGACCCGATCTACGGGCTCGTCCCGCTCTCCCCGGGCGAGACCGACCTCCTCGGGATCCCGCTCCTCACCCGGCTCAAGGGCATCCGTCAGATGGGGTTCGCCTGGGCGATCTTCCCCGGGGCGAACCACACCCGGTTCGAGCACTCGGTCGGGGTGATGCACGCGGCCGGTCTCCTCGTGCGGGACCTGCCGGGCTTCGACGAGCGGCAGGTCCGGATGGTGCGGCTCGCCGGGCTCCTGCACGACGTCGGCCATCCGCCGTTCTCCCACACCCTGGAGCTGGCGGCCCGCCTCTACGGCAAGGAGGTGGGGGCCCCCGAGCTCTCCGCGCTCGTCTCGCACGAGGCGGTGACCGAGCGGCGGGTCGCGACGGACCCGGACCTGCGCGAGGTCCTCGAGCGGCACGCGGAGTTCCGGGGGATCGAGCCCAAGGAGCTCGCCGCGCTCGCGGTGGGCCACCACCCCGACACGTCGATGAGCCTCATCGTCCACGGCGAGATCGACGCCGACCGGATCGACTACATCACGCGGGACAACCTCCACTGCGGGTTCCCCTCCGGCCTCGACGTCCACCTCATCCCGTCGCTCTTCCTGCGCCGGAGCGACGGCGAGATCGTCCTCAACTCCGAGCGGGCCTACTTCGCCGAGCAGCTCCTCCTGGCCCGCCACCACCTTCAGGTGAAGATCCACGACGAGCCGCGCGACCGGCTCGCGGACCTCCTGCTCGCGCGGGCGCTGCGGGAGTTCTTCCGGTCGACGGACCGCAGCGCAAGGAGGGAGTTCACCCGGCTCGTCGAGCAGGCCGGCGACTCCGAGCTCATGGCCTTCCTCCGGGGCCGGGTGCCGAAGGAGATCGGCGAGCTCGATTCCCACCTCGCCGGGCGCGTGCCCTGGAGCGAGCTGGCGGAGATCGGCTTCGACGGGATCTCGCCTCCCGCGCGGTACGCCGTCGCGCTCCTCCTGTCCGAGGACCACCGCGACCTCGCCGTCCGGCTCGCCTCGACGCTCGGCTCCTGGCTCGCGACCGACGTGGTGGCGGACGTGTGGGGGGCGACCCCTCCTGGGGCCACGCTCAGGACCGCCGCGCCGGAGGACCCCCGGCCGCCGGTCCCGCTGACCTCGCTGCCGCTGATCCGGGGGACGGTGGCGGCGACGCACCGGGCGATGGGGGTCCGGATCTACGTCCGCGCCGACGGGCCTCCGCCCCGCATCGTGCTCGCGCCCGCGCACGAACGGTACTCGGTGCGCGTCGACCCGCTGTTCGACCTGCACCGCGCGAAGAGCCTCCATCGACGCCTGCCCGAGGACGAGGCGGACGGCTTCGTCGTCTCTCTGGAGCTCGAGTCCGCGCTGCTCACGACGCTCGGGGACGCCCACGCGGAGCGCACGTTCTCGCCCGATGCCGCGCTCATGCTCCTGAGCGTGCTGTTCGAGGCGTTCGCCGCGCCCCCGCTCCGGGAGGTCCGGGTGTACCTCGAGGGGGAGAAGGGCTTCGCCGCCGTGGCCCGGGCGTCGCACCTGCCGGAGCTCTGGAGGCAGGAGCTCGCCTCCCCCTTCCCCTACGCCTTCCCCCGTTCTCCCGACCGCGCCGCCGCCCGGACGGGGCGGCCCGACCCGCAGCTCGAGTCCGACCTGGACCGGCTGGAGGCCTTCGGGCTCGTCGTGCGGCTCCCCCGCGAGGAGCGGCGGGGGCGCCACTTCTCCTCGCTCGACCGCTACGCCCTCTCCGGCTGGGGGCGGGGGCTCGTCCGTCAGCTCCTGCGTCGCGACCCGCGTCTCGCGCGGGTGCACGCCTCCGGCCAGGACCACCTCTCGCGTCTGGTCCGGGAGGACCAGGACGCCTTCGAGGCCTTCTTCGGGCTCGCGGGAAGGACCGACGCCGAGGCCCGCAGGGTCCGGCGCGGCCGCAAGGGCGAGCTCCCGCTTCCCGTCAGCCGCTGAGGGGCGCGCGCACGGGGGGGACCTCAGCCCCCGCCGGAGCGCCCTCCGTCCGCTTTTTGCCCGCGACGCGCTCTCGGGGCCTCGTGGAACCGGAGACGGAAGAGGTCACGAGGGAGGTCGCCGGCCAGGCCGCGCACTTCCTGGAGGACGGGGCCGGGCCGACCATCTTCTTCGTCCACGACCTCCTCGAGACCTCGGTGGGGTTCGCCCCGCTGGTCCGGGAGCTGGGGCCACGCTACAGGAAGATCCGCATCGACCTTCCGGGCTTCGGCGGCACCCGGGTCGCCGAGGGGTGGGACTACTCGCTCTCCTCCTACGCGGAGGTCCTCCAGGCGGCGCTCCGGGAGACGGCCTCGCGCGATGCGACGCTCATCCTCCACGGCTTCGGCGCCCTCGTGGGCCTGCGGGCCTTAAGCGAGGACGTGGGCGAGGCCGCCCGCCGCGTCTCCCGCCTCGTGCTGCTGAACGGACCGCTCTACAACGACGGCGCCTCGGGGCTCCTCGGGTTCCTTAGGCCCGGGCCCTTCGAGGCCCTCACGAGCTTTCCTCCGACGGACCTTCCTTCCTACCGGCGCCGGCTCCTGCGCCGGTTCTTCGACCCCACCTACTTCGACGAGCGGCACGTGGACGAGCTCTACCAGAGCTGGCGCGCCTCCGGCCCCCAGACGCTCCGACGCATCGCCCCCAAGCTCGGGGAGATGAGGGGGCAGCTGCCCAAGCTCCGCGCCGCGCTGGAGCGGTGGACCGGACCGGTCCACCTGCTGTGGGGGGAGGAGGACCCGTTCTCCGGCCGCGACCCGGCGAACCGGTTCAAGAAGGAGGTCCCCCGGGCGAAGGTCCTGCTCTTCCCCGACGTGGGCTACCTTCCGCACGAGGAGGCCCCGCGCGCGGTGTCGGACCAGCTCCGCAAGATCGTGCGCGTGGCGCGGCCTCCCGCCGCGCTCCCGCCGGCGAAGTCCTCAAAGGAGCCGACGGCCCTTCTCTGACATGACCCCCGCCGAGTTCGACCTGGTGGCGCCCTACTACGACTCGACCCGGAAGGCGCCCTCGGAAGAGGCCATGAGCGCCGTGGCCGAGGCGCTCGAGGGCGCGCACGACGTCCTCGAAGGGGGCCTGGGCACCGGGCGGTACGCCCTGCCCCTCGAGGCCCGGGGCTTCCGGATGACGGGAGCGGACATCTCGCGCGGGATGCTGGCGCGGGCCCGGGAGAAGGGGATCGACCGGGTGTTGCTCGCGGACCTGCACCATCTCCCCTTCCCGGACGGGAGCTTCGACGCGGGGCTCATCATCCACGTGCTCCAGCTCGTCCCCGATCCCGTGCGCGTGCTGGGGGAGCTCGCCCGCGTGGCCCGTCACCGGGTCGTGGCCCAGCTCCCGGACCACCGGGCCGGGGGCCCCTCGCTCCGTGGGAAGGTCCGCGAGCGCTACGCCGAGCTCGCCCGGGAGATGGGCTATCCCCTCACCGACCACCGCCGGTACTGGGAGAACTCCGACCGCGTCCTTCAGTTGGCCCCGCCGGACCGCGTCCAGGAGGTCCGGGAGGACATCTCACCGGACCCGGACCCGGAGAAGCAGTGGAAGGACCTGCGGACGTTCGGCGGGCTCATCACCGTCCCTCCGGAGGTGCACGAGAAGATCGTGGCCCGGCTCCGGGCAGAGCTGGCGGAGGAGCCGGCGCCCAAAGGGCCGCGCTCCCGGGCGCTCCGGATCGCCTCGTGGGACGCCCCCCGCCTTCGGACGGCGCTGCGCTCGGTGGCCGGGGCCTGAGCGAACGGGCGCGCGCGTCCGTGGTGTCCGATCGGGGTCGGTGTCGAGATCGTAGGTGCGTCCGCCGACCCGCGGCGCTTCAGCCCGTCAGGAGCAGGTAGGCCCCGAGGCAGACCCCGACGGCGATGAGGGCGCCCGAGAGGACGAGCTCGGCGTCGCTGCGGACCTCGTAGCGTCCCTCCTTGAGCTCCTCCTGCACCCGCCGGAACCGGATCATGGCGACCGCGACGAGGGCGGCGCCGGCCAGGACCAGGAAGACCCCCACCACCTCGCTGATCGGGGAGGTGTTCCCTCCCGTCCCGGTCGCGATCCGCAGGAAGAGGCCGAACCGGGCCACCACGAACCCGAGACCGATGATCGTGATCGAGGTCCGGACCCAGGCGAGGAACGTGCGCTCGTTGGCGAAGTGGTCCGTGGGGCCGCCGGCCATGGGACCCTAGGACCCCGCCGTCGGGAAACTGCGCTGGAGGCGGGAGTTGATCGCGAGGAGGTCGAGCCCCTTCATCAGCCCCCGGGCCCCGTCGCCCACGTCCCGGCCGTGGAAGTAGGACTTGAGCTCCGCCTCTCGCCCGAGCCCGAGGTAGGGGACCGTCCACTGCAGGAGGATGGGGACGACGCCGGTCCCGGCGAAGTTCTCGACGAGGATGGGGAGGAACTGCTGCAGCCCCTCCCACATCACGTCCTGGGCCTCCGGGTTCCTGATCATGGTGACGATGATCTCGATCCCGGTGGTCGGGCTCACCTCCCCGCCGAAGGCCACTTCTAGCGCGCGCTCCAAGGCCGCGCGGTCCCGGAAGGCCCCGAGCGCGTGGGCGAGGCGTCCCTTCTCCTCGTCGGTCGTCGCGCGCTTCAGTCGGGAGAAGACCTCGTCGAAGGTCTCCGCGCCCTTCGAGCGCGTGTAGGCCAGGGCGACGGCCTCCCGGATGGAGGGCTCCTGCTTCTCCCACGTGGCGAAGCGGGAGGCGAGGGAGGAGGCGAACTCGGGGTCGATCAGGACCCTCAGGTTCGTCCAGCTCTGCCGCAGGACCCCGTTGCGGGTCGCCTCGCCGTGGGCGGGGGCGAGTCCCAACCGGTCCACCTGCGCGCGGACGGTGGCCCGGAGCGTCTCGAGGTAGAGGGGCTTTTGGAAGAGCACCGAGAGGAGGGTGGCGGACTCCATGGAGAGCTCGGCCAGGACCAGGTAGTCCTGCTCCTTCGCGGCGGCGCGGACGAGCTCCAGGTACTCGTCGTGCCCGACCTCTCCGGCGAGGAAGAACGCGTAGGTGTCCTGCAGGAGGCCGTAGCGGTCCCACGGGGCGAGAGACGCGAAGCGCGACCGGATCGACCGGCCGAGCTCCCCCTGGTACCTCACCCGGGCGTACGTGCGCCGCCCGTGCCCGACGACCAGGCTTCCCGGGTCGGAGAGCGGGAGTTGCAGCGTTCGTCCTTTCATGAGGTGCGAGGCCGCCTTGCCGTCCGCGAGGACGTTGATCGGGATCGACCAGGGCTTCTCCTCGTCGGGGACCTTCGACCCGTCCTGCCCGAGGGTCAGGAAGAAGCGCTGCTGGCGGAGCTCGACCTCCCCCCCGTTCTTCTCGGCGCGGAGCTCCGGGTACCCGGGACGGTCGAGCCAGTCCCCGAGCATCTCGGAGACGGGCTCGTGCGCCTCCTCGTTGAGCGCGGCCCACAGGTCCTCTCCCCGGGCGTTCCCGTAGGAGAAGCGCTTGAGGTAGCGCGCGACCCCTCGCCGGAAGACCTCCTCCCCGAGGTAGGCCTCGATCATCCGGAGGATGCTGCCTCCCTTCGCGTAGCTGATCTCGTCGAAGATCGAGGTGATCTGGTTGGGGTCCTCCACCGGGACGTTCACCGGGTGGGAGTGGGGGAGCGCGTCCCAGAGCTGGGAGTTCGAGGTCCCCACGGCAAAGTCGCTCCAGACCTCCCAGTCGGGGTAGAGGTGGTCCGTCGCCTTGTAGTCCATGAAGGTCGCGAAGCTCTCGTTGAGCCACAGGTCGTTCCACCACGCCATCGTGACCAGGTCGCCGAACCACTGGTGCGCGATCTCGTGGGCGAGCACGCTCACGACCTGGCGCTGGGTGGACCGGCTCGCGTCGGGCCCGACGAGCAGCAGGCGCTCTCGGAACGTGATCGCCCCCCAGTTCTCCATCCCCCCCACGGCGGTGTTCGGGACGGCGACGAGGTGGAGCTTCGGCAGCGGGTAGGGCAGCCCGAAGTACTCGCCGAAGAAGTCCAGGATCCTGCCGGCGTGGTCGAGGGCGAAGGTCGCCTGGTCGCCCCGGCCCGGAGGGGCCGCGACGATGATCTCCGTCCCCCCGTGCTTGCGGCTGCGCTCCTCGAACTTCCCGATCCCGAAGAAGAGCAGGTAGGTCGACAGTCGCGGCGTGGGCTCGAAGGTGTAGCGGACCCGGGAGCCCTCGACGGTGCGGGCCTTCACGGGGGTGTTGAAGATCACCATCAGCCCGTCGTCCACCGTGACCGAGACCCGGAACTCCGCCTTGTGCGCCGGGTGGTCGATGCACGGGAGGACGCGCCGGGCGCCCAGCGGTTCGAGCTGGGTCACGATGGCGTGGGAGGGCCCGTAGTCCGTGCGGTAGATGCCCGCCAGCGCCTGCTCCGGGACCTTGCCGGAGAAGTCGACCCGCACCTCGGCCGGTCCCTTGGGGAGCCCGTCGACCCGCAGCTCCTCCTTCGCGGGCAGGAGCTCGTGCGCGAGCTTCTTCCCTCCGGAGGAAACGGATCCGATCTGGAGGCCCAGGGAGTTGAGCGCGAGAGGGCCCCCGTCGTGGTCCAGGTGCACGGTCACGGACCCGGAATACGCGAGCTTCCCGTGGTCGACCGAGAGGTCGACGTCATAGCGATGGACCTTCACGGGGGATGGCAGGGACCTCACCTCTTGAGGTTCGCGGCCCACCCTGGCCCCGGACGGAAAGGTGGGGGGCCTAGAAGGGAGGGGGGGCTCCGGCGGTCCATCGCTTGCGCAGGACGAGGGACGCGTCGGTGAACCCTTTCCGGTTCAGGAACTTCCGGCTCTCCTCGCGCTGGAGGCCCACGACGGTGGAGAGGTGGGTGACCCCCTCTCGGCGGGCCCAGCGCTCGACGTACTCCAGCAGGCGGTGTCCGACCCCCTTGACGCGGAAGTCGGGGTCGACGACCAGGTCCTCGACGTGGCCCCGGCGGCCGAACCGCATCGTCGGGTAGGAGGTGGCGGCGGCGAAGGAGACGATCCGTCCCTCCGTCTCGGCGACGAACAGCCCGCTCTCCGGGTCCCCCAGGTACTGGCGGAACGAGGCGCGCGCCTGCTCCTCGGAGAAACCGGGAGGGGGGGCGCCCCCGTCGAAGAGGTGCTTCAGCATCCCGAGGACCGCGTTCTCGTCGGCCGCGGTCGCCGGCCGGAGCATCAGGTGGACGCCTCCGCCCACCACGGCCGCCTCGCTCGGCGCGACCGGGGCGCGCAGGTCGTCGACGACCTCGAAGGTCGAGCGGCGCAGGTCCGCCGCCTTTCCGAACTTGAGCTCGTGCTGGGAGGACAGCCGCATGGCCGCCGGGCTCTGCCGGTAGGCTTGGAGCGCTTCCGCGCTCTCCAGGTCGTAGCAGGTCCAGTACCGGTGGTCCTCCTCCCCTTCCACCACGCGCAGGCGTCGGGCGCGGCGGAACCCCCGCTCGGAGAGGACCTCCGGGACGTGGGTCTCGCGGTGCCACTGGTCCCACTCGGCCTCCCGCTCCGGGGCGACCTGGGTCCGCACGAGGTAGACGACGCCTTTGGGCACGGGGGGATGCAGACGGTCCCCCTATTCCCCGCTTTCGGTTCTCCCGGGCTCGGGGGGGCCCGCCGGCCGGCCGCCGCCGGGCCCTCCTCTCGGGGAGAGGGGGCGAGCGCCCTTGCGCCTGGTGCAAGAATGCCGCCTCCGCGGTAACCTCGCAGGCATTTTGTACGGGGTGTCGCTCGTGCCTCCCGTGTCGCCCGTCCACCTCGGCCTCACCTCGAACTATCCCCGTCCAGAGGAGATCGTCGCCGCCTCCCGCGAGTTCGACCGCGGCCGGCTCTCCGAGGACCAGATGGGGGCCCTCTACTCCACGTGGACCGACCGGGTGATCGAGATCGAGACCCGGCTCGGGTTCGACACGGTGACCGGGGGAGAGCTCCCCCGCCAGGACCTGTTCCGGGCGTTCAGCGAGTCGCTCCCCGGGCTCGAGGTGGGGTCCCTCACCCGGTGGTTCGAGACGAACACCTTCTTCCGGCAGCCGATCGTCAACGCTCCTCCGCAGTGGGCCCCCGGGGCCTTCGCCCGTCGGCTCCCCCTGGAGAAGCTCACGGCCTCCCGGATCGCTCCCCGCGTGATCCTCCCCGGCCCGTACACCTTCACCGCCCTCTGCGACAACCGCACCGACCTCTCCCGGCAGGAGCTGGCCCGGCGCTGGTCCGAGCTCCTCGCCCTCGAGATCCAGGACCTGAGCGCCCACGGCGTGAAGGTCTTCCAGGTGCAGGAGCCCTCCCTGGTGGTCGACCCTCCCTCCGTGGAGGAGGAGAGCTGGGTCCGCGAGGCGTTCGAACCGCTCGCTCCCGCGCTGGCCAACGTCGACAGCGTGCTCTGGACCTTCTTCGGTGACGGGGCCCCCGTGCTCCCGCTCCTCTCCTCCCTGCCGTTCGAGACCATCGGCATCGATCTCGCGGACACCGACCCCTCGCGCCTGACGGAGCTCGCCACGGGGAAGGGCCTCGGGCTGGGATGCCTCGACTCCCGGACCACGCTGGTCGAGGACCCCGCCGAGCTCGCGCGGATCGCCAAGGACCTGACCCAGAGGCTCGAACCCTCCTCCGTGCTCCTGGGTCCCGGAGCTCCTCTGGAGCTCGTTCCCTGGGACGTGGCCGAGAAGAAGCTCACCGTGCTCGCGCGCGCCCGCGAGCTCATCGAGGGCGGGGCGAAGGCCTCCGAGGTCCCCTCGGCCGGGGCGACCTCGCCCGCCCGTCGCCGTTCTTCCACGCCGAAGGCCCGCCCGAAGGGCAAGAGCGCCCCCGCCAAGGGTCGTGGCGCGGGCAAGGGGAGGAGCCGATGAGCGGAGAGAAGCTCTTCCAGACCCAGGAGGTCGGGTCCATCGCCAAGCCGCGCTGGCTCGTCCAGGCGCTGAAGGGGCAGCGCCCGACCCCCGACGCGCTCGCCGACCTCGAACGCTGGCGCTCCCGGGTGCCCTTCGTCCCCGAGCACGACCCGCGGCTCAAGAAGCTCCTGAAGGGGGAGGTGGACGAGGTCGGTCCTCACGGGATCCGCGACCTTGGCGCGCTCTTCGGGCTGCGCTACCTCGAGACCTCAGGCCTCGACATCGTCTACGACGGGGAGGCCCGTCGGATGGAGATGTACGAGTTCCCGATCCGGCAGATGACCGGGTTCAAGCTCCTGGGGCACGTGCGGTCCTTCGACAACAAGTACTACCTCAAGGGGGCGAGCGTCGGCCCGGTCGGGCTCACCGCGCCCTACCACCTGGACGAGTTCGAGTTCCTCCGGCAGGAGGCGAGGCGCCCGCTGAAGGTCCCCGTGACCGGGGCCTACACGCTCGCGGACTGGTCCTGGAACGAGCACTACCTGGGCAAGCAGAAGGGATGGAAGGGACGCTCGGCGCGCCGGGCCGCGCAGCGGGAGCTCCTGGTCGACATCGCCCGCCACGCGATCCGCCCCACGCTGAAGGCCCTCATCGACAAGGGCGCGAAGGTCATCCAGATCGACGAGCCCGCCGCCGGGACGCATCCGGACGAGTCCGACCTCGTCGTCGAGGCGTTCAACGAGAGCACCGAGGGGCTGGACGCGAAGTTCGCGATGCACATCTGCTTCTCCGACTACCGCTGCCTCTTCCCGGCGCTGCTCGAGGCCAAGCGGTGCAGCCAGTTCCTCTGGGAGTTCGCGAACCGCGACACCCCGGAGAAGGACGGCTACCGCGACCTGGAGCTCTTCGCGGAGTTCAACGACCGGCGGGAGATCGGCCTCGGAGTGACCGACATCCACCGGGACGTGCTCGAGTCCCCCGAGCTGGTGCGCGACCGCATCCTGAAGGCGGCGAAGGTCCTGGGCGACCCCGCCCGGGTCTACGTGAACCCGGACTGCGGGCTGCGCACGCGCTCGCTGGACGTCGCGTGGGAGAAGCTCACGCGCATGGTCCGCGGCGCCGACCTCGCGCGCACGGCGATCGCGGGCTGAGAGGAGAGGGAGGGACCCGCGGGAGGGGGGTTCCCCCTTCCGGGCCCTTCGCCGAAGGGTCGGTCGGGTCTACGACTCCGTCTTCTTGGACGGCGAGGAGGACGCCGACTTGCCCGAGGAGCTCCGGCCGCGGAGGCCCTTGAGGAGCTGGAGGAGCGGGGGCCGGGGAGGCAGGGGGACCCCCTGGCGTGCCGCGAGGGCCCGGCGCCAGCGAACGTCATCGACGGCCGCGAGGCCCAGGAGGGTGGGGAAGAGCCCCATCGTGGCCAGCGCGAGACCACCGCCCCGGACGGTCACGACGAAGATCCCGGCGTAGACCAGGATCGCGCTCAGGGCGAAGAGGGCCAGGGCGACCAGCAGGTTCATCCCCGTGGCGCGCGCGAAGGCCTTCGGGTTCGCCTTGTAGCGCTCCACCAGGCTCTGGTCGAGCTTCTGCGTCGGATTGGGCCGACCGGGGGTGGTGACGCTCGAGCGAGGGCTGCTCACGGGAACTGCCAGGACCGTCACCCCTCTTGAAGACCACCGTCCTCAGGAGGGGGTCCCCGAGGCCTACTTCCCCTTCGCCGGGGCGGGGGTGGGGGAGGGGGTAGGGTCCTCCGGGGGCCCTTCCAGGTACTCCTCGGAGCCGTCCTTCCCCTCCTCCGCCTTCCCCTTCGACCGCTTCTTCGCGGCCTTCTTCGCGGGCTTCGCCTCCTCGTCCGCCTCGGTCTCCCGCCACCCCTCGAGGGCGGGGCCCTGGGCCGCCGCGCTCTTCCTCCGCAGGAAGAGGATGAGGAGGAGGACCACGACGGCGGCCGCGAGCGCCACGATCAGCACGAACTCGGGGAGGGGGATGCCCGCGATGCCGCTCTTCGCGGGCGCCGGGGCCGGGGTCGCGACCCAGGTGAGGTTCGCCTCCGCGGTCCTTCCGTCCGCGTCCACCATGAGGATGCGCACGGTGTAGGTCCCGGCGACCGAGGGGGAGCAGACGATCGACGTCGCGTTGGCCGAGGCGCACCCCACCGGGAGACCCGCCCAGCTGAGCGTGTAGGGCCGTGTCCCGCCGGTGACGGTCGCGTTGAACATCGTGGTCGTCCCCACCCGGGGCGACACCGGGAAGGCGGTGAGCGACGTGACGCTCGGGGGCGGGTTCACGGTGAGCGCGAGGGTCCCGCTGATGGCGCTCGCCCCGGTCCGGTCGTAGACCGTGACGGAGATGGAGAAGGACCCGGGGACCCCCGGGGTGCAGTTCAGCGTGGCCGTGCTCGCCGAGGCGCAGCCCGTGGGAAGCCCGTTCCAGGAGTAGGAGTACCCGCCGTACCCGCCGCCCGCCCGCGTCGAGAGCTGCGTGGGGGTCCCCGAGTCGAGCGCGGCCACCGGTGGGGAGAGGGTCGGCGTCGCGACGTTCAGGTAGGCCAGGCCGTTCACGTACAGGGTCGTGGTGAGGTTCGCGGACACCCCGATCGCGTCGGTGACGTTCACGCGGACCATGAACGAGCCCGGGGTGGTGACGGTGCAGTTGAGCGTCGCCTTGTTGACGCTCGCGCAGCTCGAGGGAAGCCCCGAGTAGGCGAAGGAGAGGGGGGAGGTCCCTCCCCACGCCTCGGTCGAGATGAGCGTGGACTCTCCCGTCGACAGGAACGAGGGGAGGGCCCCGAAGGAGGAGAGGACGAGGGCGCGGTCCACCTCGAGCGACAGCGGGCCGCTCGTGGCGACGGACCCGTTCGCGTCCGTGACCCCGACCGCGACGGTGTAGTTCCCCGGGGACCGGAGGGTGCAGTTGACCCCGGGAGCGTTCGCGGCGGTGCAGCCGGCGGGCAGGCCCGACCAGGTGTAGATGTTCCCCCCGGCGCCCCCTTCGACCACGGTCTGCAGCCGCACGTTCTGGCCCACGTCGAAGACGTTGCCGGAAGGCGTGGCGGTGGGAGGGAGGACGATGAGCGGCGGCGGGTTGACCCAGAGGAAGAGCGAGGACTGGGCGTACTTCCCCCAGACGTCCGTCACGGTGACGTAGACCTGGTACTCGCCCGTCGCGTTCGAGGAGCAGGCGAGGGTCGTGACGTTCTGGGTCGTGCACCCCTTGGGCAGCCCGCTGTAGAGGAACGCGTAGGGGGTCGTGCCGCCGGCGACGGCCACGGTGAGGTTCGAGGTGTTGTGGAGGTCCACCGACCGCGGGCTCGCCGTGAACGAGACGATGCTCGGCGCCGGGTTCACCGTGTAGTTGAGCGTGGGGCTGTTGGTGTGCGCGCCGTTGGTGTCCGTGAGCGAGACGTTGACCGCGAAGGTGCCCGCGTTCGTCGGCCGGCAGACCGGCAGGACCGGGGCGTTCGCGTACGTGCAGCCGAACGGCAGACCGCCCCACGCGTAGGAGTAGGAGCCGGTGCCGCCGAACCCGGCGACGGAGAACGTCGTGGCCTCCCCCAGGTCGAGACGTCCGGAGGGGATCGTCGCCGTCGGCTGCGTGGCCTGGATCGGGAAGGAATACTCCCACGTGTCGTTCAAGGCCCCGCAGCCGCTGGTGCACCCGGTGCCGTCGACCAAGAGGTCGTACCCGAGGGCTCCGTCGAAGGTGGCGAGCCCTCCCGCCCGGGCGGAGGGAGGCCCGACGAGGCCGCTCGTCAGGTTGAGCCAGGAGCCGGAGGCGAAGCGCCAGGTGTCCCCCAGGTACACGGGGGTGCAGCCGGCCCCGTAGCAGGTGAGCCCGCCGAAGAGGAGGACCTCACCGAGGCTGGGCCCGGGCACGAGGGCGGGGAAGATCCGGGCGGGAGGGGCGCCGGAGGTGGAGGTGAGGTTGGTCCACACGCCGCCCTTGAACGACCAGGTCTCGAAGTCGCCCTGCATCTCCGAGCCGGTCCAAAGGACGTACCCGTCGCGGCCGTCGTAGACCGCGTTCGAGCCGAGCGCGAGACGGGCCGGCGGGGCCCCGGCCGTCGCGGTGAGATTGGTCCACACGCCGCCCTTGAACGACCAGGTCTCCGCCAGGGGAGAGCTGCAAGGGTTCGGGGCCCCGCAGCTGAAGTTCGCGACGCCTCCGACCAGGACCATCTCCTGGTCCGCGCCGTCCCAGGTCAGCAGGGCGTGCTGGCGGGGAGGAGGCGGCGAGGAGAAGGCGCTCGTCATGTTGTACCAGATCCCCCCGGAGAACCGCCAGGAGGAGGACTGGGGCCAGCTCGCGGCGGACCCGCCGCAGCACCCTCCGTAGAGGAGCACGTAGCCGTCCAGAGGATCGTAGGCGAGCGAGTATCCCTTCGACACCGGGGGCGCGGTGGTGCCGATCGTGTCCAGCTTCCAGCCGGTGCTCGAGTAGGTCCAGGTGCTCCCCTCGGCGAAGAGCACCACGTAGCCGTCCGCCGCGTCGTAGGTCATCTGCTGGGACCAGTTCATCCCCGTGGAACGGGTTGGGGTGGCGCCCGAGGACGCCGTCACGTTGGCCCAGCCGCTCGAGCTCAGGGACGGGTGGGAAGGAGCGAGGGAGGAGTGGGTGGTGAGCGAGGCCGGGGATGGGCCCTGACGGGCCTGGAGGGACCGGAGAGCCCCCTCATGGAGGAGGGCGGCGGCCTGGGCCGTGAGAGCGCTCGACCCGGGAGCGGCTGCCCCGGCGGGCGCGGAGCTCGGCGCGGAGCGCACGACCTCCGCCAAGGGAGAGCTCGGCAGGGCGGGGAGAAGCATCAGCGCGACCAGGCCCACCGCCATCATGGCGGCGCCCGGCCCTCGAAGAGGAGCGACGCGCGGGAGCCGCGAAGGAACAGCTCGGCCGGAGAGTTGGCGGGTGGACATGGGGGCAAGCAGCGGGGGGGCCGTCTTGAACCTTCGTGAGGACGCGCACGAAGGGTAGGGCAAGGGCGGCCTCCCCCGGGCCCTGCGGGTTCTTCGGGCAGAGGGCTCCGCCCAGGGCATGCCGTGATAGCCAAACCACGACCGACGCGCAAGTGGATGGCCGCGTCCGGGTGACCCACCCGTTTCACCCCCTGCGGGGGAAGACCTTCGTCTGCGTGGACCGGTTCGGTGCAGGCACCGAGCGCCACTTGGTGATCCTGGACACGGAGGGGAACCGTCGAGCCGTTCCCTACCGGTGGACAGACTGGGCGCCCGAAGACCCCATGACGCGAGAAGAACCGAATGCTCCGCCTGGTCGTCGAGTATGTCACCCTCGTCAAGGGCCCACAGGTCGCGGTCCACGTCCGTCTCAAGGGCGGCGCCGCCCGAACTATGGCGGCGGTGACCCTTCCCCACGCTTGGAGCGCGATGCATCGGACGCCCTACGTGGTAGTGACTGCCATCCGCTCCCTTGGCAGTGGCTGGCCGAACGCGGAGACCGCGCACATCCTAAACGAGAAAGGTCACAAGACCGGCGGCTCGAAGCACTTCGACGCAGCGCGAGTCGGCTACATCTGCCGGAATCACCAGCTCCGAGACCCTCTTCCAGCGCCCTCGCGGACGGTTCCAACGGGCGTGGCGCCTGAAGCTGGGTGAGTGGGGGTCCCGGTCATGATGGGGAGGGGTCAGTCTTCGGGAGAGGGACCAAATAGCGGCGGGCCGGTATCGGAACCAACGATGTGGTGGCGCCCCACGGTCAGCTTCGCTGCTCTATTCGCATTCGTTGCGGTAGCCCTTCTGGCGAACCCGTGGTTCGTGGGCAGTGGGCCTGGGCACGAGGTTCGTCCCTATTCGACGGCCCCCATTGCAGGTTCGGTTACGTCATCCCTCCGCTCCTTGCCGGCAAGTGGCTGGACCGTCTCCACGGTCTGGATTGGAACCGCTCCCAACGGTCTCGCCTATGATTCTGCGAACGGCTATGTGTATGTGGCGGACGAGAACAGGACGTGTGGCGCGAAGGCCGGCAACGTCACGATGGTCTCAGGAACTACAGTGCTCGGGAAGGTGCGCGTGGGCGTCTGCCCTATCGGGGCCATCTACGACCCCACCAGCGGTGACGTGGAGGTAGACAACTACTTCACGGACAACGTGAGCATCATCGCGGGTTCTTCCGTCGTGACGACGTTGCGAATTGGCGCGAACCCCCAAGAAGAGATGGCCTTCGACAGCGGGAACGGAGACGTCTACATCCCCAACATAGCCTCAGGCAACGTGAGTGTTCTCCACGGCACCAACTTCGTTGGGTCCGTTTCCGTTGGGACCTACCCGGGCACCTTGACCTACGACAGCGGCAACGGTTTCGTGTACGTGAGCAACTGCGCGATCTGCAGTCCACCGACGACCGACTCAGTGAGCGTCATCTCTGGGACAACCGTGGTGGCGACCATCCCCGTTGGCGTCGCACCTGATGTCGCGGCGTACGACCCCGGGAACGGATACGTCTACGTGCCCAATCAGGGCTCCAACAACGTCTCGGTCATCTCAGGCACAACAGTAATCGCCTCGATACCCGTCGGTGCGTGGCCGGCAGTCTGCGTCTACGACAGCACAACTGGGGATGTCTATGTTTCGAACACCCAGTCTGCCAACGTGACCGTTATCTCTGGCACCTCCGTGGTCGCGAACGTTGCGGTTGGTTCAGTCCCGGTGGACCTCCTCATCGACCCGGGGAACGGCGACGCATTCGTCGCGAACACTGCTTCCGCCAGTGTGAGCATTCTTTCGGGTGCTGCCGTAGTCGCGTCGCTTGCGGTCGGCAACGATCCAAGGTGGATGGCATACGATTCCTCTAGCGGTGCGGTCTATGTTACCAATTTCAACTCGAACAATGTCAGCGCGATATTCCCATCGGGATCTTCCACTCTCGCCTCCGTCGCCGTCACTCCTGCCTTCGCCTCTCTCTCGGTAGGTGGCTCGCAGACCTTCACCGCCACCCCCACGTGCACCGGCGGCGCGTGCCCCGCGGGTACGACCTACTCCTGGTCGATGAACCGTGCGCTCGGCTCCCTCAACGCTACGACGGGCTCCGTCGTCCAGTTCACCGCAGGGGGCACCCCCGGCCTCACGAACCTCTTCGTCAACGCGACGCTGAACGCGGTGACGGTCCGGAACGCCGCCGTGCCGATTTCGATCACCTCTGGTGGCTCGACCCACTACACTGTCACCTTCGCGGTCCACCCGACCTCCTGCCCGATCGCCTTCAACGGCACATCCCAGTCGAGCGGGAGCACGGGCTCCTACCTCGTGGGCACCTACGCGATCCAGGCGAATCCTTGCGCGAACTTCGTCTTCCAGCAGTGGAACACATCAGGCGGGGTCGTCGTCCAGCGACCCACCTCCGCCGGCGGATTCGCCAACGTCACGGGGAACGGGGCTCTCACCGCATACTACGTCTGGAGTGGCAGGCACCTCGGTACGGGGAACGTGACTTTCGTCATCTCCCCCTCCTCGTGCGGCCCCGTCGTCTTCGGCGGCATCAACGAGAACAACGGGGCCATCGTGGCGTTCACGAAGGGCAACTACTCAGCGGACGCCCTCGCGTGTTCGGGGTACGCGTTCAACAAGTGGACCGCGACGGGGTCCCTGACCCTCCCCGGCCTGGGGGGCAATCCGACCACGGTCGGCGTCTGGGGGAACGGCACGCTCACCGCCTCCTACACCTGGGTGCCTCCGCCACCGCACTACACGCTCCAGTTCGGCGTCTCTCCTGGCGCCTGCGGCCCCGTCCTCTTCAATGGGACCGCCCAGGCGGACGCTACGTCCGCCCCCTTCCTGGCCGCGACCTACCCTGCGCACGCGCCTGCGTGCGCGGGCTACCGGTTCCAGAACTGGGAGTACCTCCCGACGGGAGGAGGGATGCACCTCTACACCACCGCATGGGCGAACATCTCGATCTGGGCGAACGGGACCGTCTCGGCCTACTACAGCCCCGCCCCGCTCTCGGTTACGCTCGCCACAAATGCGACGAGCACGGTCGTCGGCTCCCCCGTCGTCCTGACTCCCTCAGTGTCGGGGGGACCGGCGCCTTACACCTGCGTCTGGTCTCTGAATGGGACGAACACGACCCAGACCGGGTGCGGCGCCCTCACCCTCTCCTGGCCCCACCCCGGCACCTACTCCTACCGCACCTGGGCCACCGACTCGGCCGCCCAGACCGCAGAGAGCAACGTGGTCACAATCGCCGTCTCCTCGCTACCATCCTCCTCCCCCCCCAAGCTCGTCGCGTTCGCGAACGCTTCAGCTCCAAACACAGGGATCTACGAACCCTGCAGCGGTCCGGAGAACTTCCTCAACGAGACGCTGACCGGAAGCGCCCGAGGTGGGAGCCCATCGTACACGTTCTGGTGGAATTTCGGGGATGGTAGCCGACACGCTGAGGGACGGAACGTCTCTCACGCGTACGGTCCGGGGTTCTACCGGGCCGAGCTCTCCGTCCTCGACACGCAAGGAAGGAATGGGAGTACGAACATCAGCATCTCGATCTCACCCTCCACCCAACCCTGCATGAGCAGTTCGTCCCAGCCCTCGTACCTCTGGGCGTTCGTGGCGACGGCCGCCGCCCTCCTCGTTGCTACCCTGGCGGTGGTATTCCTCCGCCGTCGACGGAGGGTGGCGCGCTCCCCGCCAGACGGGCCATCACCGCCTCTGGGAGGGGTGCCCGTTGACCCGAACCGAGGCTTCGATCAGCAACTACGTCTGGTGTGGAGGAGTCCGTCTCGGTCAGAGGCGGTGGGCCGAAGCACAGGGCAACCTTGACAGGTGCAGTATGAAGCACACGCCATTAGTACCCTGGTCCCTCCCGAGGACCGAAGGACCATGGTCGCGTTGCCCACGAACCTGTCCTCCCTCTCTGCCCTTCTGATCATCCTCGGCGACGTGCTGATCTTCCTCCTGATCGCCCTCGCGTTCCGCCTGCTCTCCCCCCGAAAGCTCACGGGGGCCATCTGGGTCTCTCCGGTCTTCCACATGTACACGCTCTTCGCCGCCGCGCTCGCCGTGTACGAAGAGGCCCCCTCCTCCGAGCCCTGGAGCTCGCTCGCGGCGGTCATGGCCGCGTTCGGGGTCGCGGCGGTCCTGGGCGCGTTCCTCGGCCGCTACATCGGCCGGCGCATCCCGGTCTCGCGCCACGCGGACGGGCACACGTTCTTCACCGGGGGGAAGCTCCTGGTCACGCTGCTGGTCCTCCTGCTGCTGCCTCTCGCCCTGGAGCAGGCCGCCCTCCTCTTCGGAGCGATCGTCGGCGTGCAGTCGCTCATCCAGGCGATGAGCGGCGCACCCCCCTTCGGCGACATCCTGGCGGCGGTCGGTTCGCTCTTCGTGCTGGGGACCGTGATGTCGGTCACCTGGCGCTTCGAGGTCTGGGGAAAGCGCCCGGGCGCCTCCCCGCGCCCGGCCCCCTCGAAGTGAGGGGCGCGGACCCGCCGCGGTAGGTCCCCCCGTCCCCCACGCTTCGGACGGGCGAAAGAGCGACCGGCGGGGGCTTCTGGCCAGCGCGGCCTCTCGAACGCCTAATGAGGGTTCCGCGTGCGACTGGCATCGCCCACTCGCCGAACCTTTTTGTGTCCCCCGGCCTGGGTTCGATGGACAATTAGGTCCCCTAACCATCATGGGCGCGAGTGCACGTCTCCTCCCGCCTCTCCCCCGCAAGGCCCCGACCGAGGAGGTCGCGTTGTGGGGTTCGCTGGTCTCCGTGACCCGCAGCCTGTTCCGACACCTCCAGCACGACCTGCGACGCGCGGGCGTGAGCGTCCAGCAGTACTGGGTGCTCCTCTGCCTCGACGTCCACGGCCCCCTCACCGCGGGGAAGCTCTCCCAGTGGCTCGAGGTGACGCTGCCCACCGTGACCGGGATCACCGACCACCTGGAGTCGCTGGGCTACGTCCAGCGGTCCCCCGCGCCCGAGGACCGGCGCCGGGTCCTCGTCCGGCTGACGCCGAAGGGGATGCGCACGCTCCGCGCGCTCCACCTGCACCACGCGGACATCGGCCGCGACCTCTCCCAGCTCGTGCCGGACGAGGAGCGGGCCGAGCTCACGCGTGCGCTGGTACGGATCGCGGCGCGCCTCACCCCCGACCACGGCCCGTGCCCCGGATGCCAGGGCGAACAGGACCTCACCTGAGGCCCGGTCGCTTGGGGCACCTCTGCCGCGCGTGCGCGAACGATTTTGGGGTCGATCTTCGGCTTTCCCCCTCGTTCCCCGTTCGCTTTCATCCGTATGGGGTCAGATAGACATAAGAACCGGCCGAACGCATCCTCCGGGAGCATGAGAAAGGGCCTCCCTCTCGCTCTCCCCCTCCTGCTCCTCGCGCTACTCCTGGGGTCCGTGCTGGCGAGCGCCGGGGCCCCGACCCCGTCCTCGGCGCAGGCGCTCCCGGGCAAACCCTGCTCGCTGACCCTGACGGCGAGCCCGACCTACGGCGGGACGTTCACGCTCGGTGGGACCGTCTATCACAGCGGGTCGGCCCTGACCGTCACCTGCGGCCGGCAGAACACCTTCTCCCAGACCCCCACCGCCGGCTGGAGGTTCAGCGCGTGGACGCTCACGGGGACCGTCAGCATCTGGGGCTCGTCGATCTGGGTGAACGCGACCGGGGCGACCGTCCTTGCGACGTACGTCCAGCACCCAGCGATGTCGCTGGTGTCGAGCCCCGCCACCTGCGGACCGCTCCAGTTCAACGGCACCACGGGGTGGGCGAACAACTCCCTCGCGGGGTTCGATGTCGGGACGTACTCGGGGGCGGCGTCGGCGGTGGCGCTGACGTGCTCGGGGTACGTCTTCCTCGGCTGGTCGGGGACCGGAGGGGTCTCCCCCTCCTCGCCCACGACGCTCTCGACCCCCGTGGTCCTCACGAACAACGGCACGCTCTACGCCAACTGGACGCCGACCCTCTACGTGGTGACGGTGGGCGACCTGCCGCTCTCCTTCGGGTCGGTCCAGGTCGGGGCGGGGACGTACTACAACAACCAGACGCTGTCGCTCCGCGCCGGGTCGCACGCGCTCGGGGAGACGCCGAACGCCTGGGCCCGCTTCTCGGGCTGGCAGACCGGGCAGGGGGTCTCGGTGGGGAGCGGCGGCACCATCACCGTGACCGGGGCCGGCTACCTCAACGCGTCCTTCCTCTCCCATCCGTCGGTCACGATCCTCGAGGTGCCCTCGAGCTGTCCGGCCATCACCTTCAACGGCTCGCTCTACGTGAGCGGGAGCACGCCCCACTTCGACGGGTGGGGAGCGACCTACGCGATCTCCGCGCCCGCCTGCGCGGGGTCGGCGTTCCTCGGCTGGACCACGGCCGGATCGCTCACCGTGGCCGCTCCCGGCTCGGCCTCGACCACGGCGACACTGAGCGGCAACGCGACGCTGACCGCGACCTGGAAGACCTCCGGCTACATCGTCAACATCACGATCGCGCCGCCCTCCGGCGGACCGGTCACGATCGGCAGCTCGACCTACTACAACGGCACGGCCCTTCCCCTCGCCGGCGGGACGTACGCCCTCCAGGCCGGGACCCAGCCGTGGTCCGTCTGGGAGGACTGGGGCACCACCGGAGGGCTCTCCGTCGCCTCGACCACGAGCCCGTCCACGACCCTCACGGTGAACGGCAACGGGACGCTGACCTCGAACTACGCGATGGTGTACCAGGTCATGGTGTATCTGAACAACTCCGCCTGCAGCTCCATCTCGATGCTGAGCCGCAGCTACACCACCAACACCACGGTCACGTTCGTCGGTCCGGGGAACTTCATCGCCACCGCCTCGATCTGCGCCGGCTACACGTTCGGGGGGTGGACCGCGACCGGCGGGATCAGCGTCGGCTCCCCCACGTCCCAGACCACCAGCATCGCCGAGACGGGGAACGGGACCCTCACGCTGCTCGTGTTCCCGATCCCTCCCGGCGCCTACACGATCGAGATGTTCGTGAACAGCTCCGCGTGCAGCACCATCACGTTCCAGGGCCTCACCTACTCGACGAACCAGAGCGCCGCGTGGGCCGGCGGCACCACGACGGCGAAGGCGAACGTGTGCCCCAGCGACACGTTCCTCCAGTGGACCTCGGCGGGAGGGGTGAGCGTCGCGTCCCCCACGAGCCTGACCCCGTCCGTGACCGTCACGGGGGATGGTTCGCTCTCGCTGCTGGTCTACCCCGCGCCGGTGGCCTCCTACTCCGTCCAGATCTACGTGAGCCCGGCCGGCGCCGGCGCGGTGTCGATCGACGGGACGCTCTTCCCGGGAGGCTCGGGCCTTCTGCTGTCGGCCGGAACCCACGTGCTGGGGGAGACGGCCTGGAAGGGGTACACCTTCACCGGCTTCTCCGGAGGCGGCAGCGTGGGGGTCTCCTCGAGCACGCTCTGGGTCAACGGGACCGGAAGCGTGACCGCGAACTTCGTCCTCTACGCCTGGGTCACCTTCGAGATCTATCCCGCCGCCTGCGGCAACCACGTCACCGTGAACGGGTTCCAGCTCCCGACCGGGGTCCCCGAGCCCTTGCCCCCCGCCTCCTCCCCGTTCCCCGTTTCCGTGGCGTGCTCCGAGCCGTTCAAGCTCTGGTCCGGGACGGGCGGCGTGGTCGCGGCCCTGCCGTACTTCAACTCGACGAACATGGAGGTGACGGGGAACGGCACCTTCACCGCGGTCTTCTCGGGGAGCTACCCCTACCAGATCATCTTCACGACGAACCCGGCCACCTGCGGCTCGATCACGTTCAACCGGACCACGTACGCGAACGGTGCCGTCGGGAGCTACCCCGCGAACCAGGCCGGCTACACCGTCTCCACCTCGCCGTGCCCGGGGATGACCCTGGCCGGGATCCGGTCCGCGGGAGCCGTCTACCTCTCGGGCCCCTACGCCACCGTCTACGGTAACGGATCGATCTCCGCGAGCTTCGTGAGCTGGTCGCCCGGGCTCGTGAACCTCCTTCTCCTCGCGCAGCCCGCCACCTGCGGCCCCATCCTCCTGGGCGGGGTCGCCTACCCGAGCGGCACGGCGGTGGCGGTGGCCCCAGGGACGTACACGCTCTCCATCGGCTCGTGCGTGGGCTACGAGTACTGGGGATGGACGGCGAGCCCGAACGCCACGCTCCCCACGCCCACGCCCCGGGTCACGACCGTGACGGTGAACGGCAACGCCACGTTGACCGCGAGCTTCGCCCTCGCTCCTCTGGGGTACGACCACGTGCTGGTCGAGGTGAACCCCACGAACTGCCCGGGCCTCCTCTTCGGCGGCAACTTCTACGGCGACGGGGACCTGCTCTACGCCGCCCCGGGAAGCTACGCGCTCGTGCCGGCGGGCTGCCCGGCGATGCTCAGCACCCCGACCTACACGTCCTCCGGCGGCGTCGCGTTCTCCCTCTCGGGAGGCGGGACGTTCACCGTGAGCGGGAACGGGACCCTCTCCATCGCCTACACCGCCGTGCTGTGGGTGGACTTCACGACCGCCCCGTTGACCGCGACGACCGGCAGGGCGGTGAACTTCACCGCCGCGATCCACGGCGGCGTCGCGCCGTTCACGGTCACCTGGATCTTCGGCGACGGGGCCCGCTCCGTCACCACGACCTCGCAGACCACCCTCACGATCGCGCACACCTACCTCTCCCCGGGGAACGCGACGCTGGAGCTCTGGGTCAACGACAGCTCCGGCCAGAGCTGGGAGCTCCCCCACGTGCTGGTCGTGAGCGGGCCCTCGCTCCTCGGCAACTCCTCGAAGGGGCCCTCGGTGCCGTTCTGGGTCTCCGTGCTCGACTCGCCGTACTTCCTGCTCTGGGTCGTGGCGATGCTCGCCGTCCTGGTCCTCGTGGCGGTGCTCGCCCGCCGGCGGGGACGCGCGGCGGCGGGCGCGGCCACCGCAGCCTCCGCCCCCCTCTCCGCCGGTCCGGTCGAAGGGGCGCGGGAACCCGACGCGGAGCCCGCCGCCGTTGTCGCCGGGGAGGCCGGAGCAGGGGCCGTCGGATCGGCGGGGGCAACGGAGGCGGCGGCGAGCGCTCCGTCGGAGGCCGAGAGCGCCCCGGTCGAGGCGGCGCCCTCGGAGAGCGGCCCGTCTGCGCCCGAGACCGCCGGCTCGGGGGAGGAGGAGGAGTCGAGCGGCGACTCCATCACGGTGGAGGACCCGGGAGACCACCAAGAGGAGAGCGAGGTCTCCGTTGAGGAGGGGCCCGCCGCGGGCGGAGCTCCCGAGGGGGAGGCGACCTCCCCCTCCGACGCAAGTTCTCCCTCCGAGGGAACTCCTCCCGCGGAGAGCTCCCCGGCGCCGGAGCCGACCGAAGAGGCCGCGCCGCCCTCCGCCGACGGGGCCGAGGGTCCGAAGGATGTACCCCCCGACCCCCCTGCCTGAAGGGCGGGCCGACGCGAGGGGGTTCGGCCCTCTAGCCTTACTTGGGCGCGGGGGCTGACGCCTCGGAGAATGGCCCCGACCCCTGCGGTTCCCGCGACCTCACCGGCGTTCGTTGGGCGCGAGCTGGAGCGCGGCCGGCTCCGGGAGGGGCTCGAACGCGCCCTGGGGGGGCAGGGCAACACGTGGGCCGTCACGGGGCCCGCCGGGATCGGCAAGAGCCGGCTGCTCCAGTGGCTGGAGACCGAGGGCCAGGCCCAGGGGTTCCGCGTCCTCTGGGGGTACTGCCTGAAGGAGGACGTCTCGCCCTTCTTCCCCTTCGAGCAGGTCGTCCACCACCTGGGCCCTCACGCGGGCGGCCGCGGGGGCGCGGGCGCGGGCGGGGGCGGGGCGGCCGGCGAGAGCGCCTCCTCCGAGGGGCTTCCGCAGGTCGATGACCAGGCGGCCGTGGTCATCTTCGAGGAGGAGAAGCCGAAGCGGCTCTTCGACCACCTCGTCGCGCTCTCGGGCCGGCATCCCTGCCTGCTGCTCGGGCGGGACCGGCCCCAGATGGTCCGGCAGCGCTTCCCCGGCCTCTCGCCCACGACCCGCGTGCTCTGGCTCTCCCGCACCGAAGGGGAGGACGTGGTCTCTCCGAGCCAGCTCGACGCGATGGGCGAGATGGCGGAGAACCACCTGAGGGGCGGGGAAGGGAACGTCGTCGCCCTGGCGGGGATCGAGTACCTCGTGAGCCAGAACTCGTTCCTCCCGGTGCTCCGTCTGCTCCAGTTCCTGCGCGACGTCGCGGAAGGGACGGGAGGGAAGCTGCTGCTCTCCGTCCATCCGGCCGCCTTCGACGCCCGGGAGTTCTCGCTCCTGGAGGCGGAGGGGGAGGTGGTCAAGCTCCCCACGCCCGCCCGCGAGGGCGCCTCTGGGGAGGGGGAGCGAGGGGCCCCCTCGGGGGTCGCGGGACGGCCGGCGAACGAGCCCTCCTCGGCGACGCTCCTGCGCTACGTGCAGACGTTCGAGGCCGAGGCGCGGCGGCGGCCCCTCCTGCTGCTCCTGGACGACTTCCAGTGGGCCGACGAGGGCTCCGCGCTCGCCTTCGAGTTCCTCTCGCGCAACCTGCGCCGCTCCCCCGTGGTGCTGGCGGCCGCCGTCCGCGACGCGGACCCGCGGTCGACCGGGGCGGGCGGGGGCTCTGGCGCGGGCGGGGGCGCGGTCGCGGAGGGGGCCGTCGTCGACGTGCTCGACAACCTCGACCGGGAAGGGATCCTTCGGCGGCTCGGGCTGCGGGGCCTCTCCTCCTCGGAGGCGCACGGCCTCGTCGAGGATCTCCTGGGCGCCCCGCTCGCCTCCGGAGAGTCGGAGGGGGCCTGCCGCACCCTCGAGGAGCTGACCGCCGGCAACCCGTACCACCTGGTCCAGGTCCTGGGCCAGCTCAAGGACGAGGGGCTCGCGAAGCTCGACGGGGGGCGCTCGGTCCTCGCGCTGCCCGCCCCTTCCGAGAGCGCTTCGTCCTCGGCCTCCGCTCCCCGGGGCCGGGCCTCGCTGCCCACGCTGCGCCGCCTCGTCTCCCGTCAGCTCGAGTCCCTCTCGAAGGACGACCGGGCGTTCCTCGACACGGCCGCGCTCGTGGGGCGGGAGTTCGAGCTGCCCCCGCTCGTGGAGGTGCTGGGCCGCGCGCGCGAGGAGCTCCGCGGCCGGGCGGAGAAGCTCACGAGCCGGCCCCCGCTCCTCTCGGTGCGCGAGGACGGCAAGCGGTACGCCTTCCAGAGCCCCATCGTGTGGGAGGTGGCGAGGGAGGACCATCCGGAGGAGCGACGCCGCTGCTCGAGGCTCCTCGCCGACTGGTACTCCACCCGGCGACCGGAGGAGACGGAGACCATCGCCCGCCTCTACTACGAGGCGGGGGACCGCGCGAAGGGGCTCCCCTGGATACGGAAGGCGGCGGACAAGGCGCTGAAGACCCAGGCCGGCGACGCCGTGGAGCGGTACGTCCGGTGGGCCGAGGATCTCCTGCGCGGGAGCGGAGAGGACTGGGAGGGGCGCGTCGCGGAGGGGGTCCGCCTCGCCGAAGGGATCCGGGAGCAGGGCGCGCTCCGGGACGCGCGTCGGCTGCTCCAGACCCTCCTGGAGGCGGGACCGCCGCCGACGCTGCGCTGGCGCGTCCAGCGGGCGCTGGTCACCGTCCAGGCGGACATCGATCCCCGGGAGGCCCGCTCCCGGCTCGAGGAGCTCGAGAAGGACCTGCGGGCGATGCCGGAAGGCGAGGCGCCGGAGCGCCGGGCCCTGATGGCGGTCACCCGGGCGCACGTCCAGACGTTGGCCGGAGCGTGGGAGGAGGGACTGGTCTCCGCGCGAGAGGCCTTGGCCCTCTTCACGGCCCAGGGCGGGGGAGATCCGGCCGAACGCTCCCAGGCCCTCTACGCGGCCGGCTGGTGCCTGAAGCAGCTTGGTCGTCTGGAGGAGGCGAGGGCGGCCTTCGCGCAGGGAAGAGCCGATGCGACCGTCGCCGAGCGGCCGGGCCTGCTCGTCTCGCACATCAACGGCGAGGGCGCGGTCGCCCTCCTGCGCGGCGACCTGCCCGCCGCGCGCCGGGGTTTCGAGGACGCGGTGGAGCAGTGCCGGAGGACCGGGAACGTCGCCCGCGTGGCCTCGATCCTGCTCAACCTGGCGGAGGTGGAGCTCAACCTGGGCGACGCCGCCTCCGCGCGGAAGGCGACCGAGGAGGCCCTGACGCTGTCCGAGCGCTTCGACGTGCCGAGGGTGGCGGCGAACGCCGCCTTCCACATGGGGGTCGTCCACCAGAAGGAGCGGAGGTGGGAGGAGGCGCGCGCCTCCTTCCAGGCCGCGCTGGACCGCTACGACCGCCTGGGGCTCTCCGACCTGGCCTACTCTTCGAGGATCAACCTCGCACTGCTCCGGGGGATCATGGGCGACCCGCAGGCCGCGCTCGTCGAGCTCGACGAGATGTCCCGCAAGAGCCTCGCGGTCGACCTGAGGAACCTGCCCCTCTACCACCAGGCCCGGGCCGAGCTCAAGGGGTTCCTCGGCGACCCGGAGGGGGCCAAGCGCGAGCTCGAGCGCGGGCTCGAGGCCGCCCGGTCCTCGCAGAACCTCCTCTCGCAGGCCTCGATCCTCGAGGCGCTAGGGACCTGGGAGGAGGCGCACGGGGACCCCGCCCGCGCGAAGCTCCAGCGGGAGCACGCCGACGCGCTCTACCGGCAGTGCGGGCTGCCGCGGGCGGCGACCCGTACGCCCCCCTGAGGTTCGACCGGGGCGAGGGGCGCCCCGGGGACCGGCCGGGAGGACCGCCTCACGGCGTGAGCATCTCGCAGCCGCCCTCGAGGACGAGGAAGGTCCGCTCGGCCTGGGAGACCCAGCCGTGCTCCACCTCCATGAAGACGGGGTAGGACTGCAGCCGCTTCCGTCCCCGGTGGAGGGCCTCCCGAAGCTCCGGCTCGGCGACCCATCGGGCGCAGAAGGGCAGCGTCCGGAAGCGCTGGAAGAGCTCCGCGAGCTCGGGGAACCGGTCGGGGGCCGGGGCCTCCCGGAACCGCATGATGTTCCCGAAGACGCCGTTGCGGATGTGGCCCGCGCCGTTCGTCGCGAAGGGCTCGATGGCCACCACCTCGCCCGGCTCGAGGCGGGCGTTGGACATGCCCGTGACGTTCGGGACCGACTTGCCGGCGTGGAGCAGGTAGGACTCGATGGTGTGCCCGGTGAGGTCCGCGACCGGCTTGAAGCCCAGTTCGTGGATCGTCCGCTCGATCGCCCGGGAGAGCACCTGCGTCTCGACCCCACCGTGAAGCTCCTTCTCGGCCGCCGCGACCGCGTTCCGCGTCGCCGCCACGAGGGAGGCGTAGCGCGTCGAGCCCACCTCCACCGTGGCCGCCGTGTCCGAGATCGCCCCGTCGATGTGGGCCCCGACGTCGACCTTGACCACGTCGCCGGTCGCGAACCTCCGCTCGTCCTCCGGGTCCGGGGTGTAGTGGGCGGCCTCGTCGTTCGTCGAGAGGTTGACGGGGAAGGAGGGCTGGGCGCCCTGCGAGCGGATGTAGCGCTCGATCTCCTCCGCGACGTCGCGCCGTTGGACGCCCGGGCGGATCAGCCCCACGCCCAGGTCTCGGGCCCCTCCGCCGATCCGGCCCGCGCGCCGCCATCGGTCCAGGTCCTTGGGCATCGGGCGGGACGAGCGCAAAGGGGGCAATAGCGCTAGCGACGCTTCCGCCATCTCGGCCGCGGCCCGGTGAGGTCGAGGAGGCGCGAGGGGCGTCCGGAGGGCGGAGGCTCCGCCGGGAGGTAGACCGCGACGTCCTTCCCGAACTTCCTCCGGGCCTCCGCGACCGACCGGCAGGGGGGTTCGTCGTGGAGGTTCGCCGAGGTCGAGGTGACGGGCCCCCCCACCCGCCGTGAGAGCTCGCGCGCGACGGGGTGGTCGGGCAGACGGACCCCGAGCGTGCCGCCCGGCCCGAAGAGCGCCCTCGGCAGGACCTTCCGCGCATGGGCGCTCGGTCGGACGAGGACGGTGAACGCCCCCGGGAGGAGCTCGCGCACGACGCGCCGACCGGCGGGGTTGAGCTCGGCGTAGGGCTCGATCTCCTCGAACGAGGAGAAGGCGAGCGAGACCGGCGCGCCCTGCGGCCGGCGCTTCACCTCGAAGAGACGGGCGAGCGCGGCGTCGCTGCGGGGAAGCGTCGCGAGGCCGAGGAGCGTGTCGGTGGGGTAGAGCACCACCTGGCCCCGCTCGAGGGCCCGCACCGCCCGGTCGATGATCGACATCCCCCTCTCTCCGATCGGACGGCGGGGGGAGGACCCTCTTCGGGTAAGGCGTACGCGGTGAGGGCTCCGCCCGCGGCTCCGACGGTCGGAGCGGGGGAGGGAGGGTGGGAGGGCGCGGAGCGCCGGGGGGGAGAACTAGAGGTAGTCCTCGTCCACGCGGGTGTAGGAGACGTAGTCCTTCTCGGAGAAGTAGAGCGGGAGCTCCCGCTGCGCCGTGGGAACCGAGTCGGAGGCGTGGACCACGTTCGGCGTCATCGCGAGGGCGAGGTCGCCCCGCACCGTGCCGGGGGCCGCTTCCCAGGGCTTGGTCGCCCCGTTCAGGAGGCGGACGACGGCGACGGCGTTCCGGCCCTCGACGGCGAGGGCCATGACGGGGGAGGCGGTGATCGAGCGGACGAGCTCGGGGAAGAACGGCTTGGCCTTGTGCTCCTCGTAGTGCCGCTCGGCGGTCTCCTTCGACACGTGGATCATCTTCGCGGCCACGATCTTGAGACCCTTGTGCTCGTAGCGGGCGATCACCTCTCCGATGAGGGCTCGGCGCACGCCGTCGGGCTTCACCAGGACGAGGGTGCGTTCGTGGGTCGCAGCTTCGGGCACGGCCCGGCGAGGAGAGGTGTGGAAGAAAAGGATGCCCCCTTCTGCGTCAGGGAAGGAGGGCCGAGGGGACGTCGGGGGCCCTCGTCGTCGGGCGGCGACCGCGGCGGAGCGCGGCCGGCTGGAGTGGAGGAGAGGGGATGGGGGAGACGCCAGCCCGGGGGGGCAGACCTGGGGGCCGGTCTACGAAGGGGACTTCTCGTCCTTCTTCGCGTCGGCGGCCGGGGCCGGCTTCTTCACCGGGGCGGCGGCCTTCGCCGCGGGCGCGCCGGCGGGCTTGGGGGTGCCGGCGGCAGGCTTCGGGGCCGAGGCCCCCGCCTTGGCGGCGGCCGGAGCTGGAGCGGGAGTGGGAGCGGACGCGGGCTTCCCGCCCGAGGCGGGGGCCGGAGAAGCGGCCTTGGGGGCCGCGGCGGGCTTGGCCGCCGGGGTCTTCGCCGCGTCGCCGGAGGTGGCGGGCGCAGGGGTCGCGGCCGGAGCCGCCGGCTTCGTCTTCGGCTTCGCGGCCGCCGCGGCGGTGGTGGCCTTGGAAGCGAGGGCTTGAGCGTGCGTGCCGCGGGCCTGCTCGCGCTTGAGGGTGTGGGCGCGCGTCCACTTCCACTGGTGGCCCACGCGGTGGTAGGAGAGCTGGTGCTTGCGGCACGTGCCGGAGCAGAAGTAGAACACCGTGCCGTCGCGCTTGACGAACATCACGCCGCGTCCCGGTTCGATCTCCCCGGAACAGAAGGCGCATTGGCGTTTGGCGACCATCGGACCGACCCCTCCTCTCTCGTCCCCGCGTTTCGGCTTCCCGTCTCTCGTCTCACCGGACGGTGAGCTTGCGGGCTTCCCGGGCCGTTTCGCGGAGGATCAGGACATCGCCGATGCGGACGGGCCCCATCACGTTGCGCGTGATGATCTTCCCGCGGTCTCGTCCGGCGAGGACACGGACCTTCACCTGGGTGGCCTCTCCGGCCATGCCGGTCCGGCCGACAAGCTCCACCACTTCCGCGGGCGAGCCTTTCTCTTCGGGCATCTCAGGGGGTCCTCAGCCACTCGGTACGCGGTCGACCGGCCTTCACTTCCGCAGGGAGCCGAAGGAGGCGGCGAGCTCGTCCAGGAGGGCCTTGCCCTCTCCAGCCTCGACCACGGCCACGCTGGCGGCGCTCTTCGAGAGCCCGGCCACCTGGCCCAGCCGCTGCTTCTTCTGGACGTAGAGGTAGGGGATGTGCTTCTCCTCGCACAGCATGGGGATGTGGACCAGGATCTCGGCGGGGTCGACGTCCTCGGCCATGACGACGAGCTTGGCTTCGCTGCGCTCCGAGCTCTTGGTGACCTCGTTGGTCCCCACACGGACCTTTCCGGTCTCGCGGGCGACCTGCACGAGCTGCAGTGCCTTGTCGGCGACGTCTTGCGGCGTTTCGAAGCGTACGAATACGGGTCGGGCCATGTGCGTTCCTCGCGTCAGCGGGACCCCCCGAGCAGGGGGTTCCTCGGCTCACGGACGGGCTCGTTAGATTGATTCGTATTTAACCCCTCCGAGGAGCAACCTCCTCGAAGGCGGAGGGATCAGACCTCGAGGCGGGCGACCTCGCGCTCCATCTCCTTCTGGAGCAGACGCCCCACCAGCGCCTCGGCCTCCTTCAGCCGGCCCACGCGGTAGCCCTGGACCTTCTCCTCGCGGTCCTCCTCCGCCCCGGCCCCCACCACGTCCGCCTCAGCCTCGAGGAGGGCCCCGCTCGCGTCCACCTCAATGAGGCGGGGCTCGCCGCCCAGCACGGAGGCGATGAGCAGACCGCAGCCGAGAGGACGGACGTCCCGGCGGACCGTGTGCTCGAAGAAGAGCCGGGAGACGTCGTCGATGAGCTCGTCGGTGGACTTCCACGTCCGGCTCCGGAGGTGGCGCATCACCGCCCGGCCGTCCGCGACGAGGCCGGTGGCGGCGACCATGATCTGCGGAGAGATCCGCACGAGCTTGCCGCCCTTCTTCATCGTGGGGTTCCATGCGGGGAAGACGTTGCCCCCGAGCACGACCCCCTTGTCGTAGACGGCGCCGGCGATCGGCAACCCCCGTCGTGCGGACTCCCGGGCGTACTCCACCTGGTAGATGCGCCCGTCGGGGGAGAAGAGGTTCTCCTTGTCGAAGTCGTGGGCGAGCGGGCCGGCCTCCTGCGCGTAGGAGACGATGGCCGCGCGCACCAGCTCCGCCTTCGACCCGAAGGGGCCGGTGCGGACCAGGGCGTCCAGGTATCGGTCGATCTCGGCGGGGACGGCGAGACGGATCTCTGTCATACGCTGCACCTACGCTACAATGTAGTCTTCGCGTAGCTTTGAAGTATTCTATACGGAACTCGAGGAGGAACGACGGAGCCGCGGTCCGGGTCGAGCTTGGAGCGGCGGAGGGCGCGAGGGGGCGCGGGAGAGGGCGCGAGAGGGCGCGAGAGCTCGGGAGCTCCGGGGGGGGAGGGGAGCTCAGGGAGCGGGCTTGGAGACCAGGACCTTCGCGAGCGTCTCCGGGTGCTCGGAGAAGTAGCGGTTCACCGGGGAGAGGACCCTCTTGATCCCGGAGGCCACCGCGGCCTTCAGGTCCTGGGGGTGAAGCTTCCCTTCTCCCCAGAGGGCGAGGAGCTCCTCGCGCGAGGTCAGGGTGAGGTCGCCGCCGAACTTCGCCGGCCGTTCGATCTTGAGGAACCCCTCCCACGGCAGGAGCAGGTCGCAGGCGAGCTCGTAGACAGGGTTGCCCTCCACCTCCTTCTGCGTGCAGAACGCCCCCTTGATGCGGGCGTCGACGGTCGCATCGTCGGAAGGGACGACGATGGCGGAGGAGGGGTCGCTCTTCGACATCTTCCGCTCGATCATGCCGGAGTCGTCCATGTTCATCCGGCCGCCTCCCTTGAGGGAGGAGGTGAGAGGGGTGTGGAGCGCGATGGGCACGGGCCAGCCGTAGTGGTGCGCGACCTCCCGGGCCAGCACGTGCGCCCGTCTCTGGTCCATGCCGGCGTAGGCCAGGTCCACCGGGAGCTCGAAGATGTCGGCGACCTGCATCGCCGGGTAGAACAGCTTCGCCGCGTCGACCTCGGCCTCGTCCTCCTTGCGGCCCATGATCGTGACCGCCCGCTTCGCGCGGGCGAGGGTCATCGCCTTCGCGCAACGAAGCACGCGTTCCCAGTAGGTGGGCCGGGAGACGAGCTCGGTCGCCCAGCGGAAGTGGACCGACGGCCCCACGCCCAGCGCGCGGAAGACCACCTCGAAGAGCTCGCCCGAGGCCCGGATCCTCTCCATCGATCCGCCGAGCTTGTCGTTGATGAGCGCGTGCCAGTCCGCGAGGAAGACCGTGACGTCGAAGCCGGCCTTCTCCAGGTCCTTCACCTTGGCCACGGTGACGAGCTGGCCCACCGTCAGGAGGCCGCTCGGCTCGAAGCCGATGTAGGCCTTCGGCCGGGACTCCCGCTGAAGGAGCGCGCGGAGCTCCTCCGGAACCAGGACCTCCGAAGAGTTCCGTGTGACGAGCGCGACCCGCTCCTCGAGGTCCATGCGGGGGGCACGGGTCCCCTCACAAGAAGCTACCTTGCGGGAGGAGGGGGCGCTCCGTTCGCGGCAGCGGGGACGGTCTCGTCCATCGTGGTGTCGTACACCTCCCCCGGCGGGACCCCCTCGGCCTCGTCGGGGGTCAGCGCGGCCAGGACCGCCCGCTCGGTCTCCTCCTCCCCCTTGCGGGTCTCGCGCCGGAAGAGCAGGTACTCGAAGAGGATCGCGACCGCGGGGACCAGAAGGACGAGGGCCACGCTGTCCAGGAACTCGACCTCGGGGGCGGGCTGCGGAGGAGTGGGCTGCGCCCCCAGGTCGGAGCCCGAGAGGTTCAGCGAGCCGTTCGCGTAGGTCCCCAGCGGGCCCGGGGAGGTGGAGAGGAACCGGTACCCGGAGACGGTGGGATCGTAGAGGCCCTGGAGCGACCAGCGCTCGAACGGCGAGGCCGAGCCGCTCGCCGCGAGGGACAGCGACCAGGACGCGGCGTACTCCCGGACCGAGTTGCAGAGGTAGAGGGTACAGGAGAGGGACCCCCCGTACGGGACCTCCCGCGCGTAGCCCCCGTCCGAGGTCACGAGGACCGTGGCGGCGCCCCCGGGGATGCACGCCCCCGCGGCCCGGGCGGCGGAGGAACGCTCGTCCTGGAAGCCGGCCTGGAGCGGGAACAGCAGGCCGTTGGGGACCGCGTGGGTGAGGTTCACCCATCCGAGGCCGGCCGGGCAGCGCCAGGAGAGGTTCAGCAGGCTCCCGTTGGCGCGCACGAGCTCCCAGGAGGAGAGCGCCCACCGTGCCGCGACGCTGCCCGTGGCGGCGAACGTCCAGCGCTCCATCGCCGCGTTCAGAGGGCCGGTGAAGTTCACGGTCACCGCGAGCGCCCCCTGGCCGGGGATGGGGGTCCCCTCGTAGGTGAGGGTCGGCCCGTAGGCCCAACCGTAGCTCGGGGCGATGGGGGGCGGACCGTAGGTGGGCTGCCGCGCGGGAGGCGCGGCCAGGGGGACCACCAGGAGGGAGACCACCCAGAGGACCAGGTAGGCGGCCACCCGGTACCGCGCGAGCATGCCCGAGAACCGGGAGGGCAGGACTTACGGTTTGGCACCAAGTTGGGAGGGAGGGCCGCGGACCGGCGCGCGTCCCAAACCCCGGAATGGGGGAGGGCCGGGAGGACGGGGAAGGGCCGGAGCGACCGCCGAGGGCCCGGGAGGTTCGCGCCTCCCCGGGCGCGGGTTTATAGCGAGGGGCACCATGGCACGCCTTGGGGAGCCCCAAGTGCGACCCATCGTCGCCATCGCTGGCGCGGCCATCCTGGTCCTTCTCGCCCTGTTCTCCTACTTCGTCCCGACCGGTTTCCAGCAGCAAGGAGTGCTCTACCAGGGGTACGGCCCCGGGCACGCCGGCGGCGGAGGGGCGGCCGTGGTCTCGATCCCCTCGGAGTTCACCTTCCTCCCCAACATCCCGGTGAACGTCTCGGTCAGCGTCGCGGACCTTCCGGCAGGGGCGCTCGCCGCGGTCTACGTCATCCCATGTCCCGTCGGGGTGACCAACGCGAGCGCGTGCGCGACCGGCAACCCCCAGTTCCTGCTGACCTACAACCTGACCTCGGCCACCTCCGGCCCCCAGTCCTTCTACCTGCACTTCAACGTGAACGTCGGGCACGCCTTCGTGATCTCGACGACGATCCCCCGCGGGGCCCAGGCCAGCTACTCGGCGACGGCGCCGCTCTGGGCGCTGCAGACGTGGCCCGTCGTGATCCTGCTCGTGGTCGGCATCGTGCTCGTGGGGGTCGGCCTCTCCCACTCCTCGGGTTCCTCCGGTTCGTCGGCCTACTACGGCGAGTCCGCCGGGTACGGCCCGACGCCGATGCGGCGCTTCTGCGAGAGCTGCGGGTCCCGCTACACCGACGAGTCGACGATGTACTGCACCAACTGCGGCGCGCCCCGGATGTGAAGGAGGGAGGGAACGATGCGTGAGGGTCTGCTCTTCCCCGGCGTGGTGCTGCTGGTGCTGATGATCGTCTTCGCCTTCGCGCCGCTCCCGAACGCCCCCACGGGCACGGTGAGCCAGAACTACCCGCTCATCGTCCACCCCCCCGCCTTCCCGTACTCCGAGCAGACCCCGATCAGCCTCCAGTGGACCGGAGGGACCGGCAACACCTGGGTCCAGGTGCTCCCGTGCGCGCAGTCGAACTGCTCCGACGTGAAGCCCCGGACGGCGGTGACGGAGCCGATCGCGGTCTACGGCCCCTCCGCGCTCGGGAACGGGAGCCAGGGCGCGCTCACGATCTGGGTCTCCACGACGGAGAGCCTGCTCATCGTGACGAACTCCTCCGTCTCCCTCAGCGTCACGGTCACCTGGAACGAGATGCCCGAGTTCGGGCTGCTCTGGGAGATCCTCACGGTGGTGGGGATCCTCCTGGCCATCGGGGGCATGGTGCTCCCGGAGCGCGGGGCCCCGCGCGGCCACGGGCGACGCCTGCACTACTTCCACTGGCGTCACCACCCGTTCGCGCTCCCCCCGCACCTCCCGTCGGCCGGCCTGCTCTGCCCCGGTTGCGGTCTCGCCGACATCCCGACCGAGGAGGACTATTGTCCCCGTTGCCACGCTCCGCTGCCGCGGGCCTCCACCATCGTCCCCGGTCCCCCGTCGAGCAACGCCCCGCCTCCCCCGCGACCGGCACGCCCCCGAGGGCCGGACATGGCCTACACGGGGCCCGGGGCGACGGCGGGCAACGGCAACGGCAACGGTGCCACGTCCACCCCCACCTCCACCGCCGCGGAAGCGGGCGCCGGGGCCGCCGGCGCTGCAGCGGCAGCTGCAGCGGCCGCGGGGGCCCCTGCCAAGAAGCGGGTGGCGGTGAACAAGACGAAGGTCGCCGGCCAGTCGCTCTCCGTGGCCGACCCCGACCCGCTCCGCCCCTGGAGGGTGATGAAGGGGCTCGGGTTCGAACCGGCGGAGGCGCTCGTGTTCACGCGCGAGGACCCGGAGATCCTGAAGGAGAACTACCATCTCGAGCCGTCGCAGGTCTTCATCGTGAGCCGGTCGGAGGGGGAGCGCACCATCTCCCCGTCGGAGAGCGACCGGATCGCCGACCTCGCCGACCAGCACTTCCGGGGCCACGCCGGAGGGGTGGTCATCCTGACCGACCCCAACTACTTCGTGACCCACGGCGGGTTCGACATGCTGCGCCGCCTGGTCCTGGCGATCCAGGACCACGCCCGCGACCAGAAGGGGACCTTCATCTTGGGCTTCAACCCGGGGGTCTTCACCCCCGACCAGCGGCTCCAGCTCGAAGAGCGCATGCGCAAGGTCGTGTGAGCGCCTCGCCCGCCGCCCCCCTCCTGCCGCCCGACCCTTCGGATGCGGAACTGCCCCGCTTCCGGCCCACGCGCCGGCTGGAGCGCTCACCCCACCTGGACCGGCTCCTGACCGCCGCCCGTCGCGTCGGAGAGGCCTTCCCCGAGCTCGCGGGAAGGGAGGTCCGGCTGGACCTGCTCTCCAGCGCGTCGCGCTACCGGGGGCTCACCTTCCCGATGGAGCGGCCCCCCCGGGTGGCCGTCCGGCCGCACACCCGCACCCCCCTCGCGCTGCACGCGACGCTCGCCCACGAGTTCGTCCACCTCCTCCAGCCCCCCCACGGGACCATCCCCGGGGGGGAGCGGTCGTGCGACCTCTACGCGCTCGCCCGGGTCGGCAGCCGCTTCCCGCATCCCCCCGCCTACCTCCGACTTCCAAGGGGGCTGGCCCGGGAGTGGGCGGGCTGGGCCGCCCGGGCGGAGCTCCTGGCGCAGGAGTCCCTGCGTCGGAGGGAGGCGGGAGAGCGGCGCTACATCGTGGAGTGGGAGCGCCGCCTGGGAGAGGAGTTCCGCGGTCGCAGGGACCAGGGGGCTCAGGGAGGTCAGGGGGGTTCCGACGGGGCCCCGGAGCACCGACCGATCGCCCGGGGGCCCTGAACGTCTCTCGTGGCGTTCGGCCAGTATAAATATCCAGTCGGCCGCTATGGTAAGGGCACGCCATGGCGGAAGCGTCCCAACGTTCGACGCTTCCCACGCAAGGGAAGGACGCCCTCGCCCGGGAAGCCCTGATCGACCGGTTCGAGACCGTTCTCAGGGTCACCCACGAGCAGGCTTCCCGCCTGGCGGAGGCCGGTTTCGCGGACCCCAGCGAGGTCCGTCTGGCCCCGGACGACCGCCTTCACGAGCTCGACCTTTCCGACGACGACATCCACCGGCTCCGCGAGGGGACGCCGGCCGCCTCGGACACGGCGGAGGCCCCCTCCGACGCGCTATTGGAGAAGTGGCTCCAGGACCGCAAGCAGAAGGGGGTCGACCGGGCCCGAACGCGTCAGCGCCCGAAGGGGCTGGTCGCGAAGAACGCCCCCTCCGCGGACCTGCTGAAGCGCTGGGTCGCCGGCGACGACAGCGTCATGGAGGCCTGGATCAAGGATGGGCCCGCCAAGAAGGGGGCCGAGGCCACCGCGACGCCCTCGGAGGTCGGGGCCCCCGACGGAGCCACGTCCGCTCCCGCGGCCCCTGAACCTTCGTCCGCGAGGGCGGTCGGCGGGGACCCCGCCACTCCATCCCTTTCCGCATCCACCCCGCCCGCGGGCGCGGAGCTTGCGGGTGCCGGCGCAACGGTCGGCGCGAGCTCTCCGGACCTTTCGGCCCCTCCCTCTCCCTCCTCCCTGACCCCCTCCTCCCTGACCCCCTCCACCACCTCCCCCTCCACCTCCGGGACGGCCCCCCCTCCGCCACCCTCCGCGGAGCCGGCGGGGGCCCCACGCCCCGGGCGCACCCCGCCGCTTCGGGGGCGGAACGCCCCGGGAGGGGCCGCCGGAGCTCCCGCGGCCGTAGGGCCCTCGGAGGCCGACATCCGGGCGCGGGAGGAGACCGTCCTGCGCTGGCTGACCGAACTGCTGGACAAGGCGAAGGCGGAGAACTTCGACCCGGCCCAGCTCCTGCGGGAGGCCCAGGACCTGACCCGTCAGCTGCACGAGGAGCGCGGACGGCGCCGGGAGCTCGAGGAGGAGCTCGAGCACGTGAAGAAGGGCTCCGTCGCGGTCATCAAGTACGTTCGCAACCGGGAGGCCCGGGCCCGGGAGGAGGCGGTCGCCTCCAAGGAGGCCGAGATCCTCGAGCTCCGCCGGCAGGTGGAGAGCGCGCGCGCCTCCGGCTCCTCCGTCGACACGCAGCGCGTCCTGGCCGAGCGCGACCTGAAGATCAAGAGCCTGGAAGAGGACATCGAGCGGGCGAAGACCGTCGCCGGGACCTCCACCGGAGCGCAGCACGAGCTCACGTCGCGCTTCCAGGAGGAGATGGAGAAGAAGGACCGGGAGTACGCCGAGAAGGAGGCGGAGCTCAAGCGCAAGGTCATCAAGTCGGAGGAGGAGGTCCAGAAGCTCAGGAGCGCCCAGGAGCTCGCCGAGCGCCACGCGCAGCTCACGAAGCTCGATTCGAAGAACCTGAACTCGGAGCTGAAGGCGAAGCTCGAGACCGTCGAGGCCCGGGAGAGGTCCCTCATCTCCCGCGAGACCGAGTTCAAGACGAAGATCGACGAGCTGATGGTCAAGGCCGACGAGTTCGAGAAGAAGCGCGCTCCACTCGCCTACAAGGAGCAGGAGATGATCCGCTGGGAGGAGGAGCTCCGGCTGAAGGAGCAGACCCTGACCAAGCAGCTCCGCGAGATGGAGACCGCGAAGAAGGAGGGGCAGAGCCCCGAGGCGATGGGGAAGCTCAAGCGCCTGGAGGACATCCAGGCGGAGATCCAGAAGAAGGAGGACGAGCTCCGCTCCCGGGAGACCTACCTCAACCAGAAGCTCGAGGAGCTCGAGCGGAAGGAGCGCGACGTCACCGACGAGCAGATCGAGCGCGCCCGGGAGGACATGAAGGCCGAGGTCGAGCAGAACAAGGTGAAGACCGGCGTGAACCGCCTGGACGACCTCCTCCTAGGAGGCGTGCCGCTCGGTACGAGCGTCCTGGTGAACGCCCCGTCGCACACGGGGAAGGATGTCCTCGCCCGCCTGATGGCGGCGGAGGGGCTGAAGAAGGGGGTCCCGATCCTCTGGATCCTCTCCGACAAGGCGACGACCACGCTCCGGGAGGAGATGACCGCGGTGCTCCCCTCCTACCAGGAGTACGAGAAGAAGGGGCTCGTGCGCTACGTCGACCTCTACTCGATGAGCCTCGGGATCACCACCGCGGACCCGCTCGTGACCATGCTCTCGACGGAGGACAAGAACTTCCTGGAGAGCCTGGCGAAGGCTGTGGAAGGGATCGCGACCGAGTTCCGGGGGAAGGCCGACTACTACCGGCTCATCTTCGAGACGGTGAGCACGGTCACCGCCTACCTGGACGACGTCCAGTCCTCCTTCCGCTTCCTCCAGCCGTTCGTCGGGAAGCGCAAGCGCGACAGGTGCGTCGCCTACTACCTCGTCGACACCGGGATGCACAGCGACAACGACATCCAGGTGCTCGAGCACATGATGGACGGCTCGGTCAACCTGAAGGTGGACCAGCTCAAGACCTACCTCTCGGTCAAGGGGCTGGGCGACGTCGCGAGCCGCGCCTGGATCGCCTACACCTTCACGAAGAAGGTGTTCAACATCGGTTCGTTCTCGCTCGACCACATCCGTTAGGCGGGGGGGGCTCCCCCCAAAGAGGGATACCGAGCGCCCAGCTAGACCTTCCGTGCTGCAACGGGTGCTGCGCCTGCTCGTCTGCCCCAGCTGCCAGGCCCCGCTCGACCGGGACTTCCCCACGGAGAAGGTGGGAGGCCGTGCCCGGATGGCCGAGCTCCGCTGCCGGAAGTGCAAGCGGCTCTTCACCGTCCAGGAGGGGGTCGGGCTCTTCGCCTCGACGCGGGAGGAGGGCCTCGAGTGGCGGCCGGATCCCGGGCTCCTGGAGCAGCCGCCGGACGAGCGCCGCTGGGCGGAGTACCTGGCGGGGCTCCCTCCGGAGGTGCCCCGAGCCTACGACGCGGCCGAGCGCGCGATGGTGGACGGGGCGCTCGAGGTCAGCGGCCTCCTGATCGACCTCGCCACCTGTCGCGGGCACGTGCTCCGGCCTCTGGCCGCGAAGAGCGGGGCCCACCAGCTCCTGCTCGGCACGGACCCGGAGGTCTCCCGGCTCTACGCCGCGCAGGCCGCGCTCCGCCGCGAACGGCACTACACCAACGTCTCGCTCATCGAGATGGACGGGGGGCGGTGGCCGGTCCGGGACGCCGGGGCCGCCGGGGCCATTTCGTTCTACGGTCCGTCGATCCTCCCCTCGGGCCGCAAGCTTCTTCGGGAGGCCGCCCGGGCCCTCCGTCCGGGGGCCCCGTTGATCTTCGCGACGCTCCTGACCCGGACCGGAACCCTCACGTTGCGGCAGGCTTCCCTCCGGGGAATGGACGAGCTGCTCACCGAGACCCGGCTGAGGCAGGCGCTCGCGCGTTCCGGCTTCCAGGTCGAGACGTGGGAGGTCCTGGCCGAAGGGCGCTCGTGGGACCGTACCCAGGTCGACCCGATGCCGGCCGCGGGGGACCCGTGGCAGCACGTCCTCGTTCGGGCGCATCGCCTTCTCCGCCAGGGGTCGTGATCTCGAACCGTGTCCGACCCGCCCCGGGAGGAGGAGGGGAAGGAGCCGGTGGCCGACGGGCCCCCGTTCCCCCGGCTCCACGCGGTCGCCGTCCCGTTGGTGGTCGTGGCGCTCATCAGCCTGGTCGTCGGCGCCGTCCTCCTCACCGCCTGCACCCCCACCAGTTCCACCAACCCGTGCGTCGGCACGAACGGCACCTGCCTCCCCTCGGGGAACTGCCCCTACGCCCCCGATGGCGTGGTCGTGCTCTCGGTGGCGCTGCTCCTGCTCGTGCTCGGGATCGTCGGCCTGTGGCGTCACCATCCCCGGGAGGAGGGCCCGCACCCGGAGCCCGCGTCCGCGAGACCCCCGCCGGACACCGCGATGACGCGAATGGAACGGGAGCAGCGCGAGCGACGCGAGTCGAGGCCCGGGCGCGAGCCCTGAGGCCTCGTTCGCGGCCCGGGTTTTGTATATATACGACAGGACCGGTCGCTCTACCGCTAGGCTGGACCGGGGGGTTAGGCGTCCCCTTGTACACCAAAATCGTCTTCAGTGGGGGTGACAACTAGGGACGGCGTCGGGCGGATCCGGTCGCTTGTTCAACTTCGTCGAAGCTCTGTTCCATCAGGTCGCGGGCACTGCGACGAGCCCTCGGAGGAGGGCTCTAGCGGTTACCCATCATGGGTACCGGGTCAGGTCCTGACGGGAGCAGCCCTACCATGACCCGTCGACGCCGATGGGGCAACGGGGTGGAGGAGTTGGACAAGACTCACGGCCGGACCCTCACGGCGTCTACCCTGGTGGCCTAGCACCCTGCCGGTCGCGCGACCGCGTACCCCGCCGCACCGAGGTGGGGCGGTACGCTTATGCCGCCGGCCCTCGTAACTTCGGGCGATGATCACCTACGTTGACCTCTTCTTCCCCTCGGCGGGACCGACCGCCGGGGAGATCGCCCGACGTCTCAAGGAGGAGGCGGGGCTCTCCTTCATCAAGGGGTCCCACGACGTCTGCTTCCGCTGGCAGACCTTCGACGAGTTCACCGGGTGGATCGAGAAGGTCCACGCGGCGCTCGCGGGGACCGACGTCATCTACCGGTTCATCTCGAGCGAAGAGGAGACCTCGGATGCCGAGGACATGGTCGGATGGCCTCCGCTCGGTGTGCCTGCCCGGCCCATCTCACGACGGGACCGCTGAAGGTCCGTCGTAGTCCTCCCTCGCGCTTCCTCCTCCCAGCCCTCAGGGGATCCCTCCCAGATCGTTGACCGCAGGCCGTAGGGACTCACGTTTGCGGCCTTGCTCACGGAGGGACGAGCGGACCGCTGGGGTTCGGGGCATGGAGGGACCGAACCTCTGTTCGAACTCAGCCACTTGCCGTGATACGAAGGATCCTCTGCCCCGGCCGAGCTCAAGGAGGAACCGCTGGAACACCTCTCCACGCCGCTCCCCCGACTCGCGCCACCCGCGCGGCGGGGCCGATGTGAAGGTAGGGCCGCGGGGAGTACGCACGGTCCTGCCCCCTCTCCGGACCTCCCCGCAGATTCAGTTTTGGAATCGAACGATAGGCAATCGGTGCGTAACGGAACCTAAGCTCCATCCCCTTCCGAACCCAACCCATCACGTCGCCACAAGAACGAAGGAGAACCAAAATGACCCAGGCGCTCGCCTTTCCAGAGCCCCCATACCCGATCCCGACCGCGGCGATCTCGCCGAGCCCGACCCCCGCGAGGCCCTGGGTCCTCTACCGGGACCCCGGCTGCCTGGCTCTCATCCTTGAGGGGCTGGGGCTCCGGGGTCGTACGCCCCTCTACGCGGGGACCGCCCCGCGCCTCCTCTCCATCGCCACGGACGCCCGCGTCCGGTCCCTCCTCCCCCCTCAACGCCGATGGGAGCTCCCACCGATCGCCCAGGTGGTGAGGGCCGCCCAGCGAGGCATCCCCCAGGTCCTCCGCGAGGGGAAGTCCGACCTCGCCGTCCTGGGGATGATGTGCCTCCCCCCCACGGCCACCGAGGTCCTGTTGAACCCCGCCACCCGCGGAAAGCACGCCCTCGTCGTGGACGGGATCGATTTCAACACCCCCGACGGGCGGCTCGCGGCGGCCGGGATCGAGGCGCTCGCGCGCCGGACGGGGGAGTTCATCCTCGTCCTGCCGTAGGCCCGGACCCGTGAGGGGCCTCGCCTGAGGCCCGCGTCCTAACGCGTGCTCCGACCTGTGTCGAGACGGGCCCAGACCCACACGTCATCTTCCGGGCGCGGGCCCACCCCTCAGCGGACCTGACATCTGGCCGTCACGGACAGCATGCCGGGAGGTGAGCCATGCCCATCGACCGCATGCCGCAACGTGAGCACGCCGAACCGATGAACCACCTCTCGCGGATGCCCGCGAGATCTTGGACCTCCTCGGGAAGAACGAGGAGCTTGCCTGCCTTCCGGGAGATCACCGACAGCCTCGTCGCCGTCCGCGGGAGACAGGTATTCCCCCCCGGAACCCGGTTCTGGCAGGGATGTCGCCCCTTCGTGTTCGGCGCGGCGCTCGACGAGCTGAACCGCAACGTCCTCGACTCCCAGATCCGCGACAGGGTGCGTAGCGGCACCACCCCCCGCAGGGAGATCCGCGACCTCCCGCGAACGGCGGCGGAGCGAAGCCCAAGGCCGCGGGAGCTTCACGGACGCGTCCCCCCAGGGCCCGCAGGGGAGGTCCAGGTCAGATCCCGTTCGATCCCCACTTCGCTTCGCTACCTTTGACCCGTAAGGGTCGTTCTCGCCAGGGTAGGATTCCCCTTACCGCTCAGACCATCGCCGCGATCTCGGCGAGACGCTCCTCGAACGACTTGGTGGGGGAGAGCCACTCCCCGAGGGAGGGCGACCCCCGCGGTCGGTCTGCGCCCATGGGATGGACCACCAGGGGGACGAGCCGGGCGTCCTCGCCCACCCCCGCCAACGTCCAGGCCGTCTGGGAGATAGGACGGACCTGAGAGAATCCCGCACCGAGCCGCCGCTGACTCTCCGGGTCCACCTGGTTCGGGTCCCAGGAGACCCAAGCGCTCCCGTTGACGGCGATGGCCTCCTCCCGGACCGTGTGGAGCAGACGCTCGACCTCGTGAAGCGGCAGCGTGCGCACCAGCTCCTCGACCCCCTCGAAGGCGACCAGCGACCCCGGACGGGACTGGAAGCGAGCGTGCAGTCCGCGCAGGGTCCCGTCGAGCAGCTCGGGCCCGAGCCGCTGCGAGGGCGTCCGCAGGAGCTGGGTGTCGCCCACCTGCCACCATCGGCGTACCAGACCAGGGATCCCTGGGGTGAAGGCGAGCCGCATCCCGGGGGGGAAGCCCCCTTGCAGGTTGTGCCAGAGCTCCCCCTCGACCGGAGCGGTGAAGAGCGCGGCCTCGGGCAGGCTGATCGGCGCGAAGAGCGCATCACGGATCCATTCGTCGCTCATCCGGCCCACGTGGTCCCGGATCTGCTCGAGCTCCCGTTGGGCGACGCGGTGGGCCTGGGCGACCAGACTCAGCACCTCCTTCGCGCGGTAGAGGACCAGGCGGTCGGACCCCAGCTCCAACGGCACGGTGGTGTAGGTCCTTAGGGAAGGGTCGGCGGGGGTCAGGAGGCCGTTCGATCGGTCGGGGAGGGTGAGGAAGAGGTTCAGGCCGTTCCCCACCTTGAGGAGCGCGTGGGAGAGCGTGAGCCGTGTCGCCGCGTCCATCACCGAGGATGGGAGCTCGATCGTGCGGGGCTGGGGGCGCTCCCCGAACCGGACCACCTGGTAGAAATGCAGACGTAGAGGAGGGTCCGCGACCTGCGGGACGCGGTTGGGCACGACCGCAGGGTACGCGGACCCTCGTGGGGCGATGGGAGCCGGCGGGTCCCCCTCTGATAGGAAGCTTCCGAACTTGGCTGGGGCGCTGGGCACCCACAGGTGTGGGCCCTCGACGAGCCCCCCTCCCGAGGAGAGGTCCCTCGTCCGAAGGCCGGGACGGGTCCTTGGGGAGAGACCGATACGTTGCTCCATGGGTTCTCACGCTCCGGTCACGGGGTAGGAGCGACGGATGGCCGCGAGGAAGGACGTTCGCGCCACGGTCCCGAGCGATCTCTGCGCGAACAGAGGGGGTTCGTAGGCCCGCGCCGGACGCCTCGGGGGTCCCCGGGGGGAGGGATCAAGGCCCCCGGGGAGGACCGGTAGAGGGGTCGAGCGCGGCCGAGAGGGCGAGGGGTGGTGGTTGAGGCTGTGGTGACGGCGCTGGCGAAGTTGGGCGAGCCCGCCGAAGTTCCACAGGACCGTGCCCGCGGTCAGGAACCCGATCAGGCAGGCATGCGAGACCCAGGTGAGCCCGGAGCTGTCGGCGACCAGCGCCTCTCGGAGGGAGGGAGCACCCCCCCGGATCGACAGCTCCTGTAAGAGGAGCGCCACGAGCGCCAGCCCCGCGAACGCGGCGAACAAATTCAGGGTCGCGACCTCGAGCGCATGCATGCCCACCCCCGCGTCCGGTGCAGGGGTCCCGACTTGCGCGGACACGGAGGGAGCTTCCCCCCTCACCCTCTTGAGGAGGGGGTGTCTTACTGGAACCGTCGCCGCGTAACAGGTTCCAAAAGTGTCTGATCGCTCACCCGAAGCGCGAGAAGAGAACGAGGGTTCGTGCCATCTCGGCCTTCGGCCCCCCTGGATGCCGAGGGCGTAGCCGGGAGCCACTACCTGATCCTCAAGCTGAGCCGGGACCGGATAGCGCCCCAACCCCCCCACCACCGCATCGAAGGGAGAGGAGTCGGCGCCACGTCATCGCACGCAAGAACGACCGACTGCCCCTCTTCGGTCGAACCTCCGAGCAGCTGTCGATCCAGTACTCCGTGGCGGCCCGCGCCGCCCCGGGGAGGGAACGCCACCACACTTCGGTGCGCAAGGGTGACCGCGTCGTCTTCGGGCCCTCCGGACCGGCGAGGGGAAGATGATGAGCCGCCGCCTTACAGATCCCGTCGCACGAGGGTTCCGGCCCAGCGGAACGGGAGGGTCGGGAAGTTCAGAGGCTCTCCACGTCGCCGCTCGAGCCGAGGTTTCCCTTCTCCGGCTCGTTCAGAGCACCGGGCAGCAGGAGCTCGATCGTGCCTCCGACTGACGGAGATCGCTTGCGGAGCTGAGGGGACCTCTGGACCACGGCCACTTCCCGAATCTCGAACTGGGCCTTCGCCATGTTCGCGAGAGCCCGCAGACCGACCATGATCAGGGGCGGACCCGGTGGTCCCCGGGGATCGAGATTGACTCGGATCACGGTCGGAAGGTCACGGCCCACGCTGTCCATCAACAACGCTTGCGTCGCGTCGGGAAGCGCCCCCAAGGCCAGCGCTGAGAGACCCCGCATGGGGTCCTTGAGGAGCGCGCGAAGGGCCTCCCACTGTGCAGGACGCCATCGGTGGATCCCCTGGACATCTTCGGGGGTGAGGCGTACGTAGGCGATCCTCCGGTCTTCGGTCTGGTCCTCGTGGGGGTCCGTTGGATTGCTGGGGGGAAGCTCGTCCCGGCACGCACAGACCTGCGCGTAGGTTTCACCGACGTCGATGCGGACGCTCAGACCGCCCTCTGAGCGACCCCGACCGGGCCGGAGACGTGGGCAGAGCTCAGTATCGCGCCAAGGGCATACGTCTCGGGGGTTTCCATTCGCTCCCATCCCTGTCCATTTCCTTTCCCCTTTCCCGTGCTCCCCCTGCGTACGGGCGGCTGAAAAGGACGCACCGATGATTGACACTTCGACCTTACCGGTTAGGGGCCCATCGCCCTCGCGCGTATGGGGTCCTCTCGCGGCCTTGAGGCGATCTCCGGCGCGACCCGCGGCGTTCTCTCGTGAACATGGCCACAAAGGCCCCCCGCGACGGGCCGTTCATGTGTCAACAATACCCAGGCCAACCACAGGAACGTTCATCCCCGACCCAACCTGGCCACGGTCGAGATCCTTCGATGGCCCGTTTGAGAGCCTTGCGAGAGGACATCCTGGCGTTCCTCGCCACCCGCCCGGTCTCGGGGGATGTTGCGGACGGGATCTCTAGGGACGACCTCGCGAAGCGGCTGGGGTACCGGCCGAACTCGGTCTGGGGGGCCCTGAAGGAGCTCGAAGCCTCGGGGGACGTGGTCTCGGCCCGCGCCCATGTTCCCGGGGCGACCTATCGACGCCAGGTCTTCCGACTGACCGAGGGAGCGCTGCGCCGCGTCTCCCCGGACGCGACCCCGGTCCCGAAGAACCTTCCGGAGCTCGCCGAACCTTTCGTGGGCCGTGCGAAGGAGCTCGAGCAGCTCCAACGGCTCTACAAGAGGGGAGGACTGTGTGTCGTCGACGGCGTCCCGGGGGTCGGAAAGACCGCCCTAGTCCGCTGCTCGCTGCGGTCGATCTGGGGCAGCCGCCTGCCGATCTGGATGACCCTGCGGGGAATCTCTCCGGCCGGGTTGGAGTCCCGGATCGCGGCGGAGGTGCAAGCCCGACAACGGTCCAGGAGGAACGAGCCGGCCCCGTCACTCTCGGACCCTCGGAAGCACGGATCCATCTCGGACCTGGTCCGGGGCAGCCCGGTGGGGATCGTCCTGGTCCTGGACGAGCTCCAAGATGCTCCCCCCGAGACCCTGCTCGCGCTGATGGAGGCCTTGGTCGCCTTCTCTCCCGGCAGCCCCCATTCCGCCGTCCTGGTCACGCAGCGGGAGCTCCCGTTCACGCTGCCGACGGACGTCTCGCACCTCGTGCTCCGCGGGCTCACACGGAAGGAGGCCCTCTCCTTGACCGACGCCCTGGGTCTTCCCGAGGAGCGGTTCGAGGAGCTCTACCGCGGAACCCTGGGGAACCCCCGGTTCCTGCGTCAGGGGGTCGGGGCCCCCCAGAACGGGGAGGAGCTCTTCGCCGATACGATCCTCTCGAGCGTTCCCACGGAACAACGTCGCTCCCTGCTGTCGATCGCGCTCCTGTGGGGGCGGGCATCGCCGGAGTGGGCAGAGGCGATCGGGCTCTCCAATGACGAGATCCAGGGTTTGGTCTCTCGCTCGGTCCTCGACAGCACCGAGGTGGGGCTGCGCGTTCCGGAGCCCCTTGCGCAAAGGCTCCGGGAGACCGCGGGACGTGAGGAGCTACGGCACACCCATCGACTCCTCGCCGGACTGAAAGGGGGACCGATGAGCCCCGGCGAGAGGTTCGTTCATCTCGTCGAGGCGGAGGAAGTGCACCTCGCCACGCGGCGGCTCGAGAAGGAGCGCATGGCCGTCATGGAGGAGGGAGCTGCCCGGATCCTGCCGGCAACCCTGAGACTGGCCCACTTCTTGGAACGAGGGGAGGAGCGAGGGCTCGCCCTTGCCACGGCGGCAGAGCTCGTGCGGCGGGGGGGCGATCTCGTGGCAGCGGCCTCGCTCTTGGAACGCGCTCTTGAGGACCTACCCTCCGCGAGGTACTCGGCGCTCCTGTCCGCTTGCCTGCTCGTCCAGAGTGCCCTTCGGGCGGGTCATCGGGAGGAGGCCCTGGCGTGGGCCGCACGGGTCACCTCGGGCAAGGCGAGGCCCGAGGCGCGGCCCGCCATCGAGCTCATGGAAGGAACGCTCCTGGCCTACGACGGCAGAGTGGCCCTCGCCCTCCCTCATTTCGAAAGGGCCGCGGACCTCGCGAGAAGGCTCCGGCAGCGAGAGATGCTTCGTCTCGCCCTGCACGGTATCGCGCATGCCCACGGAGCGCTGGGTCATCCACGGGAGGTCCTGAGGGCCTATCGGGAGGGGTCGGAGATCGCTCGCCAGCTCGGGAGCCGCTTCTTGGACCATCACTTCGAGCTGGAAGCTTGTCAGGCGCTCCTGGCCCTGGGGGAGCTGGAGGAGGCCGAGTCAAGGTATCGGAGAGCGCTCCAGGAGTCTCGAGGTATCGGAGCGCGGCAGCTCATCACGGTCTCGCTCCTCGGACTCGCGTACATCGAGTGGAAGAAGGGCCATCAGCCCCAGGCGCTCCGATTCGCGGAAGAGGCGCTGACCCAAGCGGAGGCCTCCGCCGATCGCTCGCTGGTGGGCAGGGCTCTCGCCAACCTTGCCGAGATCCTCCGAACAGGAGGGGATCGTGATCGAGCGGTCCAGATCGCCAAGCGAGCTGTCGCCCTGGCGCAGGAGGGAGGGCACCACGCAGACATCGCGTTCTCCGTCCAAGCGCTCTCGGCCGCCCGCGGCGAGGCGTCCCGGGGCTCGCGACACCACGCAACGCGCTCCAACGGGAAGGCTTCGTCGCGTCGCTCAAAGAAAAGATAGCTGGGCGGGGACACCCAAGTACCCCGCCCGAGCCCACGCGATCCTACGGCCAGGTTCCACCGGGGTTCGGGTCCATCGGAGACACCTCCGAGCGACCTTGCAGGTTCGAGGGGGAAGGACCCACGCAGGATTTCCCGTGGAGAATCCGCGCCTATGCGCATCCGGATGGGTCCGATCGGGCCCCCGGGACCCGACGGGAAGGGGCCCCGAGCTGGCCCCGGGAGAGGGCGAGCCGGAACGCCGGCCGACCGTGGGCCTGCGGCTAGAGCACGGACCCGCAGGTCTCGCATCGCCGGGCCGCGATCGGCACGCGGGCCAAGCACTCGGCGCACATCGCCAGCTCCTCCTCGAAGATGGCGCCGCAGTACCCACAGGTCGGATCCGTGATGCCCACCTGGGCGAAGCACAGGGGACAGTTGGCCACAGAGGCGTCCACGACCGTCGGCTCGAGCAGCTCTAGGGGCGCAAGGCTCTCGGCATCGCTCATGATGGTCCCTGGGAGCGAGGAGTGTATCAAGGAAAGGTTCTGGATTGGGATTCTCCTACGTCCCTGAGGCTCATCTTTGAACTTTTCGAGCTGTGGGAATTGATCTACGAAGCCCTGCGAGCCGTCCCTCATCCGACCTCGAGGCCGAACCCTGGGGACCACCTTTCGAGGAGACGCAATTCCATGCCGGTCCACCAGAGACGGTGGACGTCAGCCCACGTAGTTCGCCGCGAACGGACACGGACCCGAAAGCGAGGCGGGGCGCCCTAGCTCTCGCGATGCGACGGGTGCACCCTGAGGGGCCCAAGGCTCGAGGCTACCCCGGTCCCGGGGGGAGAAGAAAATGAAAAAAAAAGTGGGCCCAGTCGTGCCGAGGGGAATCCGGCCCCGAACTGCGATGCCCACCTCAACCCGCAACACGTGCGTGGGGGGATATTCGAGCTGGGGAATGTTTCCACGGGAAATTGGCAAGTCTCCCATGCTCAGAGGGGGCGGTCGTAGGGTCAGGCCGCAGGGGAGCTCAGCGTGACCGTGAGGGTGAAAGCGACCTGGGAGGGACGTGCCCCGTCCCCGGCAAGCACGACCCCCACTTCCAGGGCGACGGAGGCCTCGCCCCCCGAGGGGAGGGAGAAGGCCGTCGAGGAGGTCGACCCAACCCAGACGACACCCTCGGGGCCGAGGTCCATTCCATACGAGATCGCCCCGAAGGGAGAGGGAGAGCCGCTGCCGGCGGCCGGCGCTCGCAGAACGCCTCCGGGCACGAAAGGGCCCGCGCCGAGCGCGACGGGCCTTGGACCGGAGTGGGGCTCGACCAGCGCGTAGAGTTCTTCTCCCCTGGGCAGCGAGGACGAGCCGGGGTCGAGCGTCAGGGCGAGCATCCCCCGCACGCTTCCCCCCTGAGGCGGAGAGGACGCGTGGACCACGAAGACGAGGGCGGGGAAGAAGTAGGTCGGCACATCGCCCGCCACCCAGAGCGTGAGATCGGCCGTGCCGCCTCCCGGGGCCACGGTGAGCTGGCTCCCTCCCGCGGTCCCCGGGGCGAGCGTGCCGGACGGGAGCTCGAAGGCCCCGGTCAGGGACGGTTCCAGCGCTGAGCGGCCGACCACGGTCCCCGCCAGGAGGAGCAGAGAGCTCGCGACGAGCAGGAGGAACATCGAGCGGCGCGAGAGGCGACGACGCGGCGCGGGAAGAGGGGACCCGAACCGCCTCTTCCGCGCCGACCATGGGACGAGAGGGGCCCTCGAGCGGGAGCGCGGGCTCCCGCCCCAAGGACCGTCATCGCGTTGCTGCTCGGGGAGGTGGGCGCCCCCGCTTCGCACCATGGCGGGGGAGGGTTCCCCGTCGCCCGTTCTTCAACGAGGGGTGCCATATTGGAACTCTGCCTTCTGGCATGGTCTCGTTACGGAACCGTCCTACCCGCTCGGGAGGGCCTTCCTTAATCCTGGCGTGCGAAATGGGGGCACGTGGACCGCAACCTGCGGGCGCTCTCCCTCGGAGCGGCGGTCCGTGCCCTGGGCACATCGCTCTTCGGGCCGTTCCTCGCCCTCTATCTGCACAATGTCCTCTCTCTCAGCTTCGCACTGGTAGGGGTGCTCCTCTTCCTCTTTGGGGCGGTCTCCATCCCCTTCTCCGTTGCCGGGGGGCTCCTCACCGACCGGCGAGGTCGTCGGTCCGTCTTCCTCTGGACGCTCGTCGGGGAGGTCGCGGCCGTGGGGGGCATGGGATGGTCCATGTCGAACGGTGCCCTCCTGGGCGTCGTCGCTGCGGCCCTCGCGGGCTCCATCGTCACGAGCCTGGGGAACCCGGCGAACTCTGCCTACATCGCCGACCTTGCCGAGGGGCACGATCGGACGCAGGGGTTCATGTGGCAGCGCGTCGGGCACAACGCAGGTTTCGCCGCCGGGACCGCGGTTGGAGGGCTCCTGATCGCGGCCCTGGGGTTTGCCCGGGTGGTCTATCTGGGGATGCTGGTCCTGCTCGTCTCCACCTCGTACCTCGCACTCGTGCTGGCCCCGTCCCCCAAGGACCAGAGCATCCAGCAGGGACTCCGGGGAGATGCCACCGTGGGAGGCGCCCCACGTCGCCCTCCCCTGAGGACGAGCCTTCGGGCGATCGCAAAGGACCGCAAGTTCCTCGAGTTCACCATCGGGATGACGCTCATCGCGGTGGTCACCGGACAGTGGAACGTCGTCTTTCCCCTCTTCGTGAACTCGGTCCTGCACATCCCCTACGGGTGGCTCGGCCTGGGGCTTTCCCTGAACGGGATCCTCGTCGTGGTGGCCCAACCCTGGACCACCCGGATCGCGCGAGGTCATCGCCATACCCTCCTCGCCAACGTGGGGCTCTTGCTCTACGTGGCGGGATTCCTCCTGCTCGCAGTCGCGGGGGCCTTCGTGCTCTTCCCTCTCGAGGTCTTCTTCGGAGTGGTCTTCCTCCTCACGATGGGGGAGAACACCGAGGCGATCCCCTACTCCACGCTCCCTTCGAACCTGGCCCCCATGTCGGAACGGGGGGCCTACAACGGGGCCTTCGTCGCGCTCACGGGGTTCGGCTACCTCCTCGCGACCCTTTGGGGCACTGCGGGGCTGAGCCTTTTCAGCGACCCCATCGTGCTGTGGACCGTCCTCATGCTTCCGGCGCTGCCGGCCCTGGCGCTGCTCGTCCGTGTGGGTCGGCGCATCTCGCCGACCACCGACCGCGCATGATCTGAACGGGGTTTGGGGCCCCGTTCCCGCCCAGTCCAGCGATGGTCATGGTGAAGGAGGGGAGGTGCGGGACCGTCGCGGTGACGGGCGGCCACCGACCAGGAAGCCGCGGGCCCTTGAGCAGGAGGGCAAGGCGGCCCGGGTCCCGATCGTAGACCCCGCGCCTCGCGCGGGGCAGGCTCGACTCGAACGAGGGGGGTGCGCCCGCGCCCCGTTCGACAACATGACAAAGTTTGGCCGAGCCACCCCTATCGGAGCTCACCCGGGGCGTGAACGGCCCGGTTTCACGAGAGGGGCTACCCCAGCTTGTTGAAGGTGAGGATGGAGGAGAGGAGGGCCCGCGCCGGGGAGAGCCCTCACCCCCACCCCCCACCCTTGCGAGTGGAACTTCGCCACCCCGACCCAGGGCGCTTATAGGTGGTGGAGAGATGCGTGGGTGGGGGGGCGTGAAGGTATGCGGACCTACGTCGACATCTACTTCACCGCGGCGGGGGCCTCGCCGATGAAGGTCGCGGAGGTCCTCAAGAAAGAGGTCGGGCTCTCCTTCGTGTTCGGGGAACACGACTTCGTGATCAACTGGCAGACCACGGAGGAGCTCTACGAGATCCTCGAGAAGATGAACCAAGTACTCCGCCCGATGGGAGTGTACTTCCGTTTCGAATCACGGGAAGAGGGTAGGGAAGAACCCGAGTTGCACGAGTTCTCCTGGCCCCCCATCTTGACTCCTGGAAGAGAGTAGAGGAGAGGGACGAGGAAGGAGCGGGGAGGGACCCGTACCGTACCCGTCCGGACCGGAGGAGGGGAGGGGGAGGAGAGGAGGAGGGGGACGGAGAGGAGAGGGACGGATAGGGAAGGGAGAGAGGGAGAGGAAGGAGACTGTGGGGAGCGCGGGTTCTCACGCGCCTCGTCGACCCTCGGGAGCGGGCCACCCCTCGCTCTCGGCAGACACCAACTGTTCCATCATCCGTGCACGGAGCCCCTCCGGGATGGGCTTCTTCTGGAGCGTCTTGTAATCGTACGCCACCTGAACGGACCTGCCTCGCATCAGCACAGTTCCCGTCGGACCATCCACGAAACGGTACACGAGCTCCCAGCTCGTTCGTCCGACGTTGGAAGGCGCGATCTCCCCCACCACCCGGTGCTTGTACCGTACCGGCACCAGGTACCTTGCCGTGGCCTCTGCTAGGATGAAGTCGATCTGAGCCGGGTCGTCGAGCCCGGAGACGCTCATGTAGTGGTGGAGCCGAATCGTCTCCATCCAGGTGAACACCACCGAGTTGTTCACGTGGCCCGCAAGGTCGAGGTCGCGGAACTCCACCTCGAACGGCTCGGAGTGGCTCCAGCGGGCCGGTCCCTCCTTCGGAGTACCCGTCGCCATGCTCCCTCTCCTCGAGCCCCCGTCGCCGGCCGCAAGAGGATATAGCTCTCGCTTATGCTCTCCTCTCTCAACTCGGTGGACACCCCATGGGATCGATGAGGACCGACCGTTCGCGCTCGCGCTGTGCCCTGTGGCCCACACTCCCCCTTCTCTCCACTCGCAGCGGGGGGGTGGGGGGGTCGTGACGGCCCATCCCCGCGCCCCGTCCCCCACCACCTTCCGCGCGGCCACGGCCCCGCCCAAGGAGATGGAGGCCTCCGTCCAGCGCGTCATCCGCGCGACGAAGGACCACTCCAAGTTCTTCGAGGACGCAATCCCCCTCATCGCTTCGGAGAACCTGCTCTCTCCCTACGGGAAGGAGCTCCTGATCTCCGACCTGCACTCCCGGTACGCGGAGGGGCTGCCCGGGGAACGCTACTACGAAGGAAACCAGTGGGTGGACGAGATCGAGAACGAGTGCCTCTCCCTCGCCCGCCGGCTCTTCCGCTGCAACTTCGCGGACGTGCGCCCCATCTCGGGGACCGTGGCGAACCTCGCCGTCCTCAAGGCCATGACCGAGCCCGGTTCCACGATCGGCTCCTGCCGGCTCGCCGACGGGGCGCACATCTCCTCCGCCTCCTTCGGCGCCTTCGGGCTTCGCGGCGTCAAGCCCGTGCACTACGCTTTCGACACCGCGCGGATGCAGCTGGACGTCGACGCGACGAAGAAGATCCTCCTGCAGGAGCGCCCAAAGGTCTGCCTCTTCGGGCTCTCGCTCTTCCTCTTCCCCTTCCCCCTGGGCGAGCTCCAGGAGACGCTCAAGGAGATCGGCGCGCTCGGGTGGTACGACGGCGCCCACGTCCTGGGCCTCATCGGCGGCGGCCAGTTCCAGGACCCGCTCCACGAGGGCTGCTCGGTCCTCTCCGCCTCGACGCACAAGACACTCCCGGGGCCCCAGCACGGGATCCTGCTGGGTCAGACCGAGGACGCGGACCTCGTGAAGAAGCTCCAGTCGGCCGCCTTCCCCGGCGTCACCAGCAACCACCATCTGAACGCCATGGCGGCGCTCTCCGTCGCGCTCGCGGAGCACCTGGCCTTCGGGGAGGAGTACGCCCGCCAGACCGTGGCGAACGCCCGGGCCCTGGGTCAGGCGCTCTCCGACCGCGGGTTCGACGTGCTCTGCTCCGACCAGGGGTTCACCCGGAGCCACACCCTCGCCGTCCGCGTCGAGCGGGAGGGAGGCGGCGAGCCCTGCTCCAAGCTCCTCGTCGAGGCCGGCATCGTCACGAACAAGAACCTGCTGCCCGGCGACAAGAGCCCGAAGCACCCCCAGGGGGTCCGCCTCGGGACGCCGGAGGTCACCCGCCTCGGGATGAAGGAGCGCGAGATGGAGCGCATCGCGGAGCTCTTCGACCTCCTCCTGCACCGGGGCAAGAGCGCTGCGGAGGTGCGCGAGGCCGCGCGCGAGCTCAAGCGCGAGTTCCGTACGCTCCAGTACTGTTTCGGGGCCGGCGAACCGGCCTACAAGTACTACGACCTGGTCTCGCGGTCGTCGTAGACCGCGCCGCCGCCGCGTCGGGGCCCTTCGGGCGCCCGTTCACGGCTCCGGCTGCTCCGACCGCTCCGGCGGCTTGGCGGGGCTGGGCGACGCGGCTGGGGCGGAGGAAGATGTCCCGGTCGGCGGAGGAATGGGCTTCTTCGTGAACTTCCGCACGGGGGCGGAGGCCGGGTCGATCCGGAAGCGCAGGAACTTCGGAGACCACCAGATCTTGTCGCCGCCCGCGCCCAGGATCGCCGGGACCAGGTAGGTGCGGACGACGGCCGCGTCCAGGATGACCGCCGCGCCCACGGCGAACCCGAGCACCCGCAGGAGCGTGACCTGGGCCGCGACGAGCGCGAAGAAGGCCCCTCCCAGGATCACCGCCGCGGCCGTGATGATCCCCGCCGTGTGGGCGACGGCGTCGACGACAGCCCTCTTCGGGGGGTTCCCCCGCAGCCGCTCCTCCCGGATCCGGGTCAGGATGAACACGTTGTAGTCCATCCCCAGGCCCATGATCAGCAGGAAGAGCACCGGCGGGATGTAGAAGAAGAGCGAGAGCCCTAACCCCAGGACGAAGACCGCGTAGGTGAGCGCCCACGACCACGCGGCGGAGATCGCGATCGTGATCAGCGCGAGCGGAGGAAGGGCGGCGGAGCCCAGGGCGAGGAAGAGCACGATCAGCAGCCCGACCACGATGATGAGGACCATCCTCTCCGAGCTCTGGGCGAGCTGCGCCTGCAGGTCCTTCGTGATCGAGGACGCCCCTCCGTAGTAGAGCCCCGAGATCGCTCCGTGGTGGGAGGCGTAGGACGAGAGGTTCCCCTCGATCCCGTTGAGCTGGTCCACCGCCTGGTTGGAGTTGCCGTTCGTGTCGAGCGCGACGGTGTAGGAGACGGTCTCCCCGTCGACCCCCACGTAGTTGGCGAACGTGGCCAAAAGCGCCGCCTGGGGCACCGGCTTCGTCGAGGTCAGGTTGAGCCAGCTCGACAGCGGGGCTCCCGCGCCCCCGAAGAGGGAGCTGACCGACGTCACGCCCGAGCTGCGGTTGAGCAGCTGGGCGACCTCGTAGGCCTGGACGAACTCGCCCACGTTGAGCGAGGTGGGACTACAGGGGGGACCGGCCGCCGGTCCGGGGGACGAGGGACACGAGGGGAGGAGCGGCTGGTGGAAGGTCACCAGGATGTCGAGCGGGAAGACGTACCCCGGGCCGAAGTTGCCCGAGAGCTTGTCCAGCCCCTGCGCCGGACCCATGGAGGTCGGAAGCTGCCCGAAGTAGGCGTAGGAGAGGGGGGCGGTGAGCGCGAGGTAGACGAGCGGCAGGGAGACGAGCGCCGCCAGGGTGAGCACGACCGCGGGGTGGCGGGTGGAGAACCGGCTCGCCCGGTGGAAGTAGGTGTTCCGTTTCCGCGTGGCCTCGCGCCGCCGCTCCGCCTGGCGGGCGAAGCGCTTGCCGGTGTACGGCCAGAAGATCCGGGGTCCGATGAGGTGGAGGACCGCGGGCACCAGCGTGAGCGCGACCAGGAGCGCGATCGTGACGCCCGTGGAGAGGACCTTCCCCCAGTCGCTGATGAGCGAGGCCCCCGAGAACGTCATCGCGAGCGTCGCCAGCACCACCGTGCTGCCGCTCGTCGCGATGCTCTCTCCCGCCCAGGTCACCGCCGACACGAGGGCCTGCTCGTGGGTGCGGCCGGCCCACAGCTCCTCCCGGTAGCGGGCGGTGAGGAACACCGAATAGTCGGTCCCCACTCCGAGCGTGAAGGTGACGAGCAGCGTGAGGCTGCTCTCCGTCACGACCCCGGTGAGCATCGAGGTGATCACCATCGCGGCCAAGCCCAAGAGGAGCGCGAGCCCGACGGTGATGATCACCAGGACGGGCGTGAGCGGGGCCCGGAAGTAGAGGCCGGTGATGGCGAGCAGCAGCACCACCGTGATGGGCAGGATGGCGTCGGTGTCCGCGTTGATCGCGTTCGACTCGGTCACGACCAGTGCGGCGTCCCCGGTCTGGACCCACCCGATCTGCCCGGAGGGAGCGACGCGGGCGAGCGTCTGGGGAGTGATCCGGTCGAGACCGCTCACGACGTTCTCGGCTTGCGGGCTGTCGTCCCCCACGTGGAGGGCGAGCACGATGATCGTCAGGTTGTCCGCCGGTCCGTCCACGAACTCCCGGTACATCGCGGAAGGGACGGCGGGAGAGTAGGTCGCGACGGTCCCCCTGCGCGTGCAGTTGAAGGCCCAGCTCTCGAGTTCAGACGGGGTCGAGGTGAGCGCGGGGTCGCCGCGCCGGGTCGCGTTCAGGGTCGCGTTGAGGACCGTGAGCGTCACCCCGGAGCTCGAGGCGAGGAAGTTCATCGTCGTGGCGTTCACCTTCGCGGCGTAGGTGAAGTTCATCAGGTTCAGGTCGGAGAGGACGACCGCATCGAAGGGCCCCTCGCCGTGCAGCCCTCCCACGGTGAGGTTCGCGTGCAGCGCCCGGATCATCGCGTCCGAGCACGCGACGATGTTCGCCTCGCTCGGGACCTTGTTCCAGCAACCGTTGGAGGCGTTCCACCCGTCGGGGGAGGCTCCCGCGGGGAAGGTCGCGTAGCCGTTGTAGAAGAGCGACAGGTTCTGCACCGCCGCCGGCTCGCGGGCGATGGTGGCGTTGGCGAGCGTCTCCTGGTAGGCCGGATAGTTGTAGGTGTTCGCCGGGACGAAGGGGTTGGTCAGGAGGAGGTTCCCCCAGTTCTCCAGGTACAGCCCCGCCGTGCCCCAGAGGAGCTGGGCGGTGCCGTTGATCGCGTTGTGGACCGACGCGTTCCCGACGTACCCCTCCTGGAGCACCTCGAGGTAGGCGCCCTCGATGCCGTCCAGGTATCCCTGGTAGGCGGTGTAGAGCGTCTCCACGCTGGCCACCCCCGAGTAGTTCCCTTCGATCGCCGCCGTGAGGTTCATCGTCGCGTTCCTCCCGAGGGAGGAGGTGATGTTGTGCCCTGAGAGCAGCAGGAGCGTGTCCGCCGCGACGGAGGCGTTCGGAAAGGCCTTCGCGGCCTGGTTCGCCTCCGCCGTGCTGGGAGCGTTCGAGGGCAGGCTCAGCGCGTTCGGGGTCGTCGCATCGCCCAGGTGCGGCAGCAGCGGGAGGGAGACGAGCAGGAGGAGGACCCAGAGGAGGACGACGAGCTTCGCGTGCCCCAGGATGAACTTGCCCAGGCGCTCGAACGGGCCGGAGACGCGGGGTCGCTTCCTTCCTGGACCCTCCCCCGCCACGCCGACCTCGAGCGGTCCCGGTGTCGGGACCCCGAGGCCGGTCAATGTCCTCCCAGTAAAGGCCTTCGGGCATCTCCCGCGCCCGGGCTCCCCCTCCTCTCTCGGCCCCCGCATCCTCCTCCCACGGAGGAGGGGGAGCGGACCTTTGCCTCCGGCAGCGAGGGGGAAAAGGGGGCGCGCTCTTCCTCCCATGGATGTCCGAGACCGTGCACCGGGTCTGCATCATCGACGGACGGGTGCAGGGGGTGGGCTACCGTGCCCACGTCGTCCGTCTTGCGTCCCGGTTCCCCGTCGTGGGCACCGTCGCCAACCTGGAGGACGGGACCGTGCGCGTGGAGGCCCAGGGCCCTCGGGAGGAGGTCGAAGCGTTCCTCGCCGAAGCCCTCGTCCCCGCGTGGCCGATCCACCCTCGGGGGGTGCGGAGGACCGAGGAGCTCCCGCTGGACCCGCACCTGCTCGGGTTCGAGGTGGTCCGCGGCCCCGGGTGAAGGCCACGCCGGAGGCCCCGCTCGAACGTGCGGCTGAAATAGTGCGGCCGGGCTGTAGGCTCAGCCCCCGGGCGTGACAACTTGCCGACAGAATCCTGCCCCATCTGCCACCACCGCCTCCCCCGAGAGTTCCTGGCGACCCACATGACCCGGGCGCACCCTGACGCCCCTGTCGCCTCCCAAGCCGAGCCGGAGGACCCGTCCACCGAGGCCCCTCCCAGCGGCGCCTACCAGGGCGACCTCGCGGATGGGCTGGCCCCCCCGGAGAGCCTCTCCGCGGTCCCCTCGCCGGAGGTCCCCGAGCCGGCCGCCGAGAGCGGGACGGAGGCCGTCAACGCGCCCCCCCTCCCCGGAGGGTCCTCCGCGGGAGACGCCCCGACGGAGTCCGCCGAGGAGACGACGCCGTCGCCCGAGGTCCCTGTGGAAGCTCCCGAACCCGAGCCGGCCCCCGCAGTGGAGCCCGCTCCGGTCGCTGAGGCGGCTGCCGAGGGCGCGACCCTCGCCGCGCCCGCCGAGGCGGTACCTCCCGCGCCTTCCGTTCCCACCCCCGCCCCCGCGGCGCCGAGCGCGGCTTCCGCGGCCACGCCCACCGTCCTTCCGACGGCGAAGGAGCTCCGGTCCTGGCTCTCGAAGCACCGCCAGCGGACCGATCGGGCCCTCGAGCGGGCCGAGGCCTGGTGCGACGAGTTCGCGCCGGCCCGACGGCGGCACTAAGCGACGAAAGGGCCCGCATTTCGGGCCCTGGCCGCCCCGCGGGACCACTTCCCTTATAGCCGCTTCCGGGTCGGTCGGCCCATGTCCCCCAACGCGAAAACCTCCTCGGTCGCCACGTCAGTCGCGGGGCCCGTCGCGCCCTCCGGAGAACCGAAGAAGCTCCGTCGCGGGAAGGTCAAGGAGGTATGGGAGATCTCCCCCACCGAGCTCGAGTTCCTCTTCACCGACGACATCAGCGTCTTCGACAAGCACATCCCGAACGCCATCCCCCACAAGGGCGAGACCCTCGCCCGCACCAGCGCCTACTGGTTCGACCTCTGCTCGAAGGAGGGCGTGAACCACCACTACCTCCGCCTCTCCGGGCCGAACCGGATGCGCGTGAAGCGCGTGGAGGTCGTCCCCAACCCCAAGACCGCGGGCAAGCCGAAGCGGAACCTGTTCATCCCGCTCGAGTGCATCGCGCGCTACTACGTGGCGGGCAGCCTGTGGGACCGCCTGCAGAAGGGGAAGGTGAAGCCGGCCGAGTGCGGCCTGCCCTCCTCGCCGGCCCCCACCTACGGGCAGAAGCTCCCCGAGCCGATGTTCGAGTTCACCACGAAGCTCGAGGCCGTCGACCGGGTCCTGACCGAGAAGGACGCGCTCGACGTGGGCGGCGTCACGAAGAAGGACATCGCGGAGATCAAGGAGATGATCCTGCGGATCGACCGCGCGATGCAGCGGACGATCGACCCACGCGACCTGCTCCACGTCGACGGGAAGAAGGAGTTCGGCTTCGATGAGAACGGGAAGCTCATGGTGGTCGACACGTTCGGGACCGCGGACGAGGACCGGTTCTGGGAGCTCGCCGCCTACGAGCGCGGGACCTTCGTCGAGTTCTCCAAGGAGTTCGTCCGCCAGCACTACAAGCACCAGGGCTACTACGACCGCCTCCAGGCCGCGCGGGGCTCCGGACAGGCGGAGCCGGACATCCCGGCGCTGCCGCCCAACCTCGTGGCCGAGGTGAGCAAGCTCTACACGACGGTGTTCGAGCGTCTCACCGGGCAGCGCTTCCAGTCCACGGCGAAGGCGTAGGTCGGGCGGAGGGCCCTGGGGGGGCCATCGCTCACGGTTTCACGACCTCCCCTTCGACCTTTTAAGCGCCGCACGGCGATTCTGGACGATTGCCCCGCGCGATCGCCGGAAGTGCCGAAATGACTGCCAAGGCCAACAAGCCCGCCGAAGCCGAAAAGGACGAAGAAGAAGCGACGAAGGTCGATTTCGAGGACCTTCCGGGCGTGGGAGCCACGATCGCGGAGAAGCTCCGCGAAGCCGGCTACGGCGACCTGATGGAGCTCGCCGTCGCCTCGCCCGACGACATCGCGACGGCCGCCGACATCGGAGAAGGCATCGCGCAGAAGATCATCCTGGAGGCGCGCAAGCGCGCCAAGGTCGGGGGGTTCGAGAGCGGCACGGACATCCTCGAGCGACGCAAGAAGGTGGGCAAGATGTCCACCATGTCGAAGAACTTGGACGAGCTCCTGGGGGGCGGCATCGAGACCCAGGCGATCACCGAGGTCTACGGCCAGTTCGGGAGCGGCAAGTGCACTTCTCCGGACACGCCGGTGCTGTACTTCAACGACGAGACGAGCCATCTTGAGACGATGGAGGAGATCTACGCGAAGTACGCGGCGAGGTTCGGGGAGGTCCCGGCCTCGGACGGTTGGGCGGTCGCCGTCAACTGCATCCGCGTCGCCGGGATGACCCCCTCCGGCTTCGTCCGCGTCCCCGCCTCCCATCTCTACCGCGAGAAGGCCCCCGAGCTCGTCGAGGTCCGGACCGAGCGCGGACGAGGGATCACGGTCACCCCTCCGCACAAGCTCCTCGCCCTTTCGGCCGACGGCGTCGCTTGGGTCCCTGCCGCGAAGCTCGCTCCGGGGATGGCCATCGCCGCCCCGAGGGACCTGGACGTCGGGCACGCCCGGCCGGGCGCGATGGACCTCTCGGCGGAGGACGACGCGTTCTTCCTCGGGCTCTTCGCGGCGAAGGGCGCGGAAGATCCCCTCTCCTTCTCGACCTCCGACCGGCGCGTGGCCGACTGGGTGTCCTCCTACGTGGAGCGACGCTTCGGTCAGCTGCCCGCCCTCGAATCCCGTGAGGAACGGTCGGCCACGTCCTGGCGCATCCCCTTGCGGCCGGTGACCAAGGACCTCCTGGGTCCCATGGCCCAGGCGTCCGTCGGGGACCGGCGCGTGCCCTCCGAGGTCCTGGGAGCCCCCGAGCCGATCGTCTCGGCGTTCCTCTCCGGTTATCTCGAGGGCTCCGAGGCTCTCGGCGCGCGAGAGCTCGAGATGGTCACGGCGAGCGAGGGGCTCGCTCGCGACCTCGCCTACCTCTTCGCCCGGCTGAGGGTCCAGTGCACGCTGCGCCCCAAGGTCCTCCGGGGAGCGACCCGGTGGCAGCTGACCATCTCCGGATCGGAGCGGGAGCGCGCGCGCATCCTGCCGCTTAGGTTCCACGAGTGGTCCTCCGCCCCCGCGGGCGTCTCCACGCGCGGATATCCTCCGTCCATGACCTCGTTCTTGCAGGACCTCTATCGCGAGACGCTTGGGGGCGGGACCGGACGTGGGCGCAAGGCCTCCGGCCGAGTTACGCCGCGCGGCCGCGCGCAGGGCCTCCAGCTCCTCACGCAACGGCGTGGCGGGGACCGGACGGTCGACGAACCGACGCTCCGCGCCATCGCCGAGGTCCTTCTCGAGGGCCGCGAGCGGCTCGCCCACGCGCGCCGGCTGGCGGAGCGTCTTCCCGAGCTCGACCGCTCGGACCTTCGTCTCCTTGCGGAGCTGCTTCCCACGTCGCTCTCGGACTACGCGCGCTCCGCCGGGCTGGGACCTTCCGTCCTCCGCGCGCGTCGTGCGCGCGGTCAGGAACCTCGGGAGGACCTCACCCGACTCCGAGAGGTCCTGCGCGAGGACCTCGACCGCCGCCTCGCGCGCCTGGATGCCGGCCTCTCCCAGGTCAAGAACATCCACGCGCTGGCCTGGGACCGGATCGAATCGGTGGAGCGCCGGGCGCACGACGGGTTCGTGTACGACCTGGTCGTCCCCGACGGCCACACGTTCGTCGGTGGAGCGATGCCCACCGTCATGCACAACACGCAGATCGCCCTTCAGGCGTCGGTGACGGTCCAGCTCCCTACCGACCAGGGGGGGCTCGCCGGTGAGGCGGTCTGGATCGACACGGAGAACACGTTCCGCCCGGAGCGTCTCTCCGAGATGGCGAAGGCGATCGACCTGGATCCCACGGAGGCCCTCAAGAAGGTCCACGTCGCCCACGCGTTCAACGCGAGCCACCAGGAGCTGCTCGTGCCCAAGGCGTTCGAGCTCGCGCGCGAGCGCCCGGTGCGGCTGCTTGTCGTGGACTCTCTGACCGCGCACTTCCGCGCCGAGTTCCTCGGAAGGGGGGCCCTGGCCGAGCGGCAGCAGCGGCTGAACCGGCACATGCACGAGCTGCTCAGGTTCGGCGACGTGTTCAACGCCGCGATCATCTGCACGAACCAGGTCTCCTCGCGCCCCGACGTCCTCTTCGGCGACCCGACGGGCCCGATCGGAGGGAACATCGTGGGCCACACGGCGACCTACCGGGTCTACCTCCGCAAGTCCAAGCCTCCCCGGCGCATCGCGCGCCTGGTGGACTCCCCCAACCTGCCGGAAGGAGAGGCCATCTTCTCCGTGCTGCCGGAAGGGGTCCGGGACGCGGGCTGAGGGGGGGCCCGGCCGCTCGGAGACCGTGGTACCCGAGCGTGGCTCTCCTTCGCTCTACGCGCTCGGTCCTCTCATCAGGACACCCACGGGGCAGATCTCGGCCACCGCCGACCAATCCATGCTGCGAGACCGAGGTACCGTCCTGGGGTAACCCTTCACGGTCCGGCCTCTCGATAGCTCACGCTGGTTGACCAGCCTGAAACGACGAGATCGTGGGTCAGTCGGATGCCGGCGGACCCGGCCCGAATTGGAACGGGTTCGTCTGACCCTGGAG
>JAKAAX010000025.1 GCA_021802125.1 Thermoplasmata archaeon
GAGGGCGCGGTCCCCCGCAACGAGGCCTGGACGGAGCTGCGGTTCGTCGACACCACGCGTGTGGCGCGCAAGGAGATCGCCCGCTCGCACGAGGACGTCCTCGCATCGGCGGGCTTCCCGATCCCCTAGGCCGGCGCGGATCGCCCTGAGCAGAGCGGCCGCGCCGCGCGTGGGCCTAGCTGGCCGGCTTCCGCGTGTAGAAGGTGACGGACAGCCATCCCTTGAACGGGCCGATGCGCTCCTCGGAGAGGATCTCAAGGCCGGTGAGCGCCTCTCGCACCTTCGGCTCGGGGATCCCCCAGACCCAGCTGAACCCCACCCCGCGGTAGCGCAGGTGGTGGTAGGCGAGCAGTAGCCGCTTCGGAACGATGTGCTCGATCGACCCTCGGAACCCGGCGTTCCGCCAGACCCACTTCGTCGGGACCTGGAAGACGAGGATCCCTCCGGGCTTGAGGACCCGCACGAACTCCCGGAGATACCCGAGGGCGAGCTTCGGGGGCATGTGCTGAAGCGTGATGTGCGTGAGCACGAAGGAGAACCGCCCGCTCTCGCACGGCAGCCCGTCGGACTTGTTCAGGACGAAGGAGACGTTCGGCTTCGAGTTCAGCCGCTTCGCCTCCTTGAGCATGCTCTCCGAGACGTCGATGCCTGTGACCTTGTCGAACTTGGCGCCCAAGGCCTGGGTCAGCCTTCCCACGCCGCACCCGAAGTCCAAGGCCTCCCCGGGCGGGGGAGAGACGTGGGTGAGGATGGCGTCGAGCTGTTCTCGACCGTTCGCGAAGAACTCCTCGGGCGTCCACGAGCCGCGCTTCCCAGGGACCGAGGCGACCCGCCACATCGGGTCGTCGGCCCCGAGGAGCTCCCACTCGTTCCCGAGCGTCTGAACGTCCACGATCCGGGGCACAGACCTTCGGCGGAAAAAGTTGGTCCTTCCGGGGCCGAGGAAACCCCCGCCTGGGGCCCCCCTGCGACCCCGCCCTCCGGGGCCCTCCCCGATGATTTCAAGAGCCCGGCCCCGCCTCGCAGGTCCCATGGCTCGCCGCTCCGCGGACCGCCCGCCCCGCTCGAAGGAGGAGGCCCGATGGAGGAAGGATGTCGAAGAGAAGCTCCCTCCGGAGGAGCGCGCGCGGGGAGACCTCCCGCGTCTGGGGCTTCCGGCGGACGACGAGGTCTCGCACTACGAGGAGCGCCTGGGGTTCCCGGGACGGCCCCCGTTCACCCGGGGGGTCCAGCCGACGATGTACCGCGGCCGGCTGTGGACCATGCGTCAGTACTCCGGGTTCGGTACGGCCGAGGAGACGAACGCCCGGTTCCGCGACCTCCTCTCCCACGGTCAGACGGGCCTCTCCGTCGCCTTCGACCTTCCCACGCAGGTCGGTTACGACCCCGACGCACCCTGGTCGAAGGGGGAGGTGGGGCGCTGCGGCGTGTCCATCTCGACGCTCTCCGACATGGAGGCCCTCTTCCAGGGCATCCCGCTCGACAAGGCCACCGTGTCGATGACGATCAACGCCACGGCGACGATCCTCCTGGGGCTCCTGGTCAACGTGGCCGAGTCCCACGGGGTCCCGCGCGCGAAGCTCGGGGGCACGGTCCAGAACGACATCCTGAAGGAGTACGCCGCGCGGGGGACCTACATCTACCCCCCGGACGCGTCGCTCCGGCTCACCGCGGACCTCATCGAGTTCGTGACGAAGGAGATGCCCCAGTGGAACGGCATCAGCGTCTCAGGCTACCACATGCGGGAAGCGGGCGCGACCGCCGCCCAGGAGGTCGCCTTCACCCTCTCCGACGGCATCGCCTACGCTCGCGAGGTGGCCAAGCGGGGCCTCCCCGTGGACGAGTTCCTCCCTCGGGTCTCCTTCTTCTTCTCCTCGGACCGGAACTTCCTCGAGGAGATCGCGAAGTTCCGGGCCGCACGGAGGCTCTGGTCCGAGATCACGCGCGACCGGCTGGGCGCGAAGACCTCCCGCGCACGGGAGCTGCGCTTCCACACCCAGACCGCAGGGTCCTCGCTGACCGCGCAGCAGCCGGAGCTCAACGTCGTCCGGACCGCGATGGAGGCGCTCTCGGCGGTCCTCGGAGGGACCCAGTCCCTCCACACGAACTCGCTCGACGAGGCCCTGGGCCTCCCCACCGCGGCCTCGGCCCGGCTCGCGCTTCGGACGCAGCAGCTCATCGCGGAGGAGAGCGGGGTCCCCCAGACCATCGACCCGCTCGGAGGGGCGTGGGCGATCGAGGAGCTCACCGACCAGGTCGAGGAGGACGCCCGAAGGTACCTCGAGCAGATCGAGAAGATGGGCGGGGCCCCGGTGGCCGTCGCGCGAGGCTACTTCCAGAAGGAGATCGCGCAGGAGGCGTTCCGCCATGCCCGGGCCATGGAGGAGGGGCAGGAGCACGTGGTCGGCGTCAACGTCCACTCTGAAGGGAACCCCGACTTCGACCTCTTTGCGGAGAAGGGGCGCGGCGCGGGCCGCAAGCGCGGGAAGTCCCACGGCCAGCGCATCTCCCCCGAGCTCGAACGGAAGGCCGTGCGCGCCGTGGCCTCCTGGAGGTCCTCCCGCTCCGGTCCGGCGACCGAAAGGGCCATGTCCTCGTTGCGGAAGGCGACGGAGGAGGGACGGAACGTCATGCCCTACGTCATCGAGGCGCTGAAGCAGCGGGCGACCCTGGGCGAGATCGCCCAGCTGTGGCGGGAGCTCTTCGGCGAGCACCGGCCCTCCCGCGAGTATTGAGGCCCTCCGGACGAGGAAGGTGGATCCCATGACGTCCGAGCTCCCGCACCCAGCTTCTCCCCTCGCAAGGGCCGGGCCCCCGGTCGACCACCTGGGCATCGCCGTCGCGAGCCTGTCCGTGAGCGTCCCCCTCTGGGAGCGGGCGCTTGGAACCACGGCCTCCGAGCCCGAGGTCGTCGCTTCGCAGAAGGTCCGGGTCCGGTTCCTGAGCGCGGGAGGCACGCACCTCGAGTTCCTCGAGCCCACCGCCCCCGACGCGACCATCGCCAAGTTCCTCGAGAAGCGGGGCGAGGGGCTTCACCACGTCGCGTTCCACGTCCCGGACCTGCGGGCGAAGCTCTCGGAGCTGTCGGCCCAGGGCGCCCGCCTCATCGACCTCGAGCCCCGAAAGGGGGCCCGCGGCCGGCTCGTCGCCTTCGCGCACCCCTCCGCCTTCGGAGGGGTCCTGACCGAGTTCGTCCAGGATGCGCCGTCGGGGGGCGCATGAAGGGCCCGTCGTCGTCCGGGCCTTCCCACGGGGAAGGGACGTCGGGGAGCTCCTCCTCGGGCCTGACGATCGTGCACGCCCGGGTGGCGCGGGTCTTCGACAGTCGCGGCAACCCGACGGTGGAGGCCACGCTCGAGGGACCCTCAGGGATCGTGGGACGGGCCGCGGCTCCCAGCGGCGCCTCGACCGGGGCCACCGAGGTCCGGGCCTTCCCCGAGGGAGGGGTACCCGTTGCCCTCGAACGCTTCCAGAAGAAGGCCGCGCCCCGCCTCGTGGGCTTCCCCCTGGACGACCAGCCGGGCTTCGACGCGCTCCTCAAGGAGCTGGATGGGACCCCCGAGCTCTCCTTCCTGGGCGGGAACACCACCACGGCCCTCTCCATCGCCTTTGCAGAGCTGCGGGCCCGGGCCCGAGGCGTTCCGCTCTGGCGCGCGGTCCCGGGTGCCCCGGGGACGCCGACCTATCCCGCGCTCGTCGGGAACGTCATCAACGGCGGGGCCCACGCCGTCGGCGGCCCCGAGATCCAGGAGTACATCGCGTTCACGGAGGCGAAGGACCCCGGTGCCGCCGTGGAGGCGGCCGTCGCCGTCCACCGGGCCGTGGGCAAGCGGCTGAGGGAACGCTTCCCGAAGGCCGCGCTGGGCCTGGGCGACGAAGGGGGATGGGTCGCTCCCCTCTCCAGCGTCGAGGCCTTGGAGCTCCTCGCCGAAGCCTGTCACGAGGTCCACGACGCCCGGAAGGCGAACGGGGTCTCCGTCCGGCCCGGGCTCGACCTCGCCGCGAGCGAGTTCTTCCACAAGGGCCGCTACGTCTACCGGGACCAGACGCTGGACCCGGACGGCCAGGTGGGGTTCGTCGCGAAGCTGATCGAGAAGTACGGCCTCGCCTACGTCGAGGACCCCCTGGAGGAGAGCGATTTCCAGGGCTTTGCCCGCCTGACCTCCCGGAGCGCGCGCGGGGGCGCGCCCCTGATCGTGGGGGACGACCTCTACACCACCCACCCGAGCCGCCTGGAGCGGGGGATCCGGGAGGGGGCGGGCAACGCGATCCTGCTCAAGGTGAACCAGGTGGGGACGCTCACCGACACCCTGCGGTGCGTCGAGATGGCCCGCAAAGCGGGGTGGTCGACCGTCGCCTCCCACCGCTCTGGCGAGGTCCCGGACGCCTGGCTGGCCCACCTCGCCCTGGCCTTCGGCAGCCGGGGCATCAAATGCGGCGTCCGAGGAGGAGAACGGATGGCCAAGCTTAATGAATTGGTACGACTGGCGACCTTCCCCTCACCATGAGCCTCGAAGAAGCCCAGGGAGCTAACGCCCCGACCCCCATGGCCCTGCCGTCCGACCGGCGCGGCGAGGGCGACCTGCTCATCCCGGAGGACACCTACCTCACGTCCGGGGTCCACATCGGTACGCAGCAGAAGTCCGCCTCGATGCGGAAGTTCATCTTCAAGATCCGTTACGACGGCCTCTACGTCCTGGACATCAAGGAGACCGACCGCCGGATCCGCCTTGCCGCAAAGTTCCTCTCCCGCTTCCCCGCGGACAAGATCCTCGCGGTCTCCCAGCGCCAGTACGGCCAGAAGCCCGTCCGCGTCTTCGCGAAGCAGGTGGGTGCGATCACCCTCGCCGAGCGCTTCGTTCCCGGTTCCCTTACCAACCCGAACCTCCCGGGCTTCGTCGAGCCGAAGGTCCTGGTGGTCTCCGACCCCGCGACCGACATGCAGGCCCTCTCCGAGGCCCTCTCCGTGGGGATCCCCGTGGTCGGGTTCTGCGACGTGAACAACGACACGCGCTACGTCGACCTGGTCATCCCGGCCAACAACAAGGGAAGGGCGTCCCTCGCCACGCTCTACTGGTTGCTCAGCCGCGAGCTCCTCCGCGAACAGGGGAAGCTCACCCCGGAGAGCCCGTTCACGCTCACCGTGGACGACTTCCAGGCTGCGCTCTAGGCCCGTCCCACCCCTCGAGGGGCGGTCGTTCTCGCACCGGTATGGGTCCGGAGTATACATCCGCATCCCTGTTCGTAATGCGTGAAACATTTGCGCGTGGTTTGGGGGGGCGACGATAAGGTCTTTTAGGGCCAGCCGGAATGGTTACGCTTACGCTCCAGAGGGGGAGGGGAAAGTTGCCGAGCCGCTACGTCCAGGTTAGTTCGTCTGCGAATTCCCTGCGAACAGCATGAGTGCCAGGGCACCGTCACCGATGCCTCTCCGCTCGGACAGCGGAGAGGAGCTCTGTCCCACTTGTCGATCATCCCACCTGACCCGGGACGAGCTGCACGGGGAGCTCGTTTGCGGGGACTGCGGGCTGGTCCTGGACGGCAGCACGCTCATTTCTGACCGGGCACCCCGGATCCGCGACGACGACAACGGGCGCACGGCCCGCGGATACGGTCCTGCGATCTCCAACCTGTTGCCGGACAAGGGGCTCTACAGCGAGATCGGCTCCCCGGGGCGGGACTTCCAGGGGAATGCCCTGCCGCGCCACGCCTCCCTCAAGTTCTACCACCTCCGGAAGCTCAACCACCGCCTCCGGACCGTCCGGACCCACCAAAGGAACCTGGTGGTCGCCTTGGCGGAGCTGAACCGCCTGGCGAGCGTCCTGGGCCTCTCCCGGGAGGTCAAGGAGTCGGCCACCTACATCTACCGCAAGGCGCTCGAGCACAAGGCGACGCGCGGCAAGAAGATCGTCTCGATGGTCGCGGCCGCGGTCTACGCAGCCTGCCGCCAGTGCCGCGTCCCCCGGACGATGAAGGAGATCATCGTCCACTCGAAGGCGAGCAAGATCGAGGTCGGGCGCGCCTACACCCTCCTCGCCCGGGAGCTCCACCTGGCGCTCCGTCCCATCGAGCCCAAGGACTACCTGGTCCGCTTCACCCAGGAGCTGAACCTCTCCCGGGACGTCCGGCAGCGGGTGCTGGAGCTCCTGGCCCAGGTCGAGAAGGTCTACTCGACGAGCGGCGTGCTTCCCAACGGCGTGCTGGCCACGATCATCTACATCGCGTGCACGACGATGGGCGAGCCCCGCAGCCAGGACCGCATCGCGGCCGTGGCGAACGTGACCCCGGTCACCATCCGGAACCACTACAAGGAGTTCCTGGAGCTCCTGGGCATCCCGAAGCCGACCACCGGGAGCTTCCCGCTCGCCCGCGCGGCTCCCGTCGCCTCCGGCCCGGGCGGCACGAACCTTCTGGGCACCGCTCGCTAGGCCCAGGAGGGCCCGGAGCCACACCGGGCACCCAAAGGGGATAACCCGCCGTCGCCTGGCGGCCCGTATGGGCACGGTGCCTCCGCTCTCCTACTCGGGTTTCCGGGCCTATTCGGAGTGTCCGCTCCGCTGGAAATTGATGTACATCGACCGGCTGCCGGAGACCCCGCGGGGGTACTTCTCCTTCGGCCGCTCGATCCACTCGGCGCTCGAGGAGCTCGTGAAGCCCGTCGCCGAGCGCTCCCCGGCGGCCCTCACGGTCGTGCCGGGGGGGAAGGTCCAGAGGACGCTCCGCGACTTCGACGAGGCCCCTGCCGAGCCCGAGCCCGCCTCCGCGGGTCCCGGAGCGGCCATCATGAACCTCGAGCAGCTGCTCGAGGTCTACCGGCGGGTCTGGGTGTCGGAGGGGTACCTCTCTCCCGAGGACGAGAAGCGCAACTTCGACCTCGGTGCCGAGCTCCTGCGGCGCTACCACGCGCTCTTCCAGGCGGCCCCGCCCAACGCGGTCGCGGTGGAGCAGCATCTGGACGCCGAGATCGACGGGATCCGGATCCACGGCATCGTCGACCGCATCGACGAGACCCCGAAGGGCGGGCTCGAGGTCCTGGACTACAAGACCTCCAAGGAGCTCTCCTGGCAGGACGCCCGGACCTCGGACCAGCTCACCCTCTACCAGCTCCTCGTCGAGAAGAACTACCCAAAGGCCGTGGAGGCCCTGACGCTCTACCACTTCCGGACGCTCACCCCTCTGCGGACGGAGCCGCGCAGCGTGGAGGAGGTGGGCGACCTCTCCACCCGCCTGGGCGAGGTCGTGGACGGGATCCGGTCCGACGTCCACGAGCCGCGTCCCGGACCCTACTGCACCCGCTGCGACTTCCGGGCGATCTGCCCGGAGTGGAAGGAGGTCCCCACGGCAGAGCGGAGGAACGTGGAGGACCTCGTGGAGCGCTACGCCGACCTGAAACGCCAGGGGGAGGGGCTACGGCAGGAGATGGAGGCCGTCGCCAGCGAGCTCCACGCCGTCTCCGACCGTCTCGGGGTCCATCGACTGCCGGGAAGGGGAGCCATCGTCTATCGCAGGAAGGAGACCCACTGGGTCTTCCCGGCCGAGCAGGTCCTCCCGGTCCTGCAGGACGCGGGGCTTCTTCCCCGGGTCTCGAGGCTGGACAGCGACCAGGTGGCCCGGCTCTTGCAGGACAGCAAGGTGCCGGTGGACGTCCGGCGGTCGCTCAAGTCGCGCGGGAGCCGACAGGCGGAGTGGGCCCTCCGCTTCGAGGGAAACGGGCGGCGCCGCACTTCCAAGGACGACTAGGGACGATCAGGGCGAAGGGGGCCCTTCGGACCGCTTCCCCGGCTCGCCCCCTGGCCCATCTTCCTTCCCCTCACGAGGCGAGGCCCGCCCCTTTCGGCCCGACCTGTCGCGCGCCTCCAGGACCCCGATGACCAGCGCCGCGACGGCGAGGACCGCTCCCACCACGAGGACGGGGAACCCCTGGGAGGGCGCGATGCACTCGGGCGCGGGGCCGTACACCCCGGCAATGTGAACCTGGTCCAGGAGCCAGGTGCCCGCGCTGTCCGTCACGTTCAGGGTCACGTTCTCCTGGTCGACCCAGTCCGAGCCCCCGTTGTGGAACGTGTGGTAGACCGGGTTCCCTGTGACGGGCGGAGAACCGTAGACGAAGTACCAGCTGAAGTTGTAGGGCGGCGCTCCCCCCGTGGCGGTCGCGTTCAGAACGACCGGCTCCGAGGGCACCGACCCGTTGCATCCCCCGAAGTAGATGGGACCGTCCACACGGTAGGACGCGTTCACGTGGAGCCCGGGGAGATGAGAGGCGACCACGTCCGGGCCCGGGCCCCCCGGCGGCATGGGCAGGAGCTCCGCGACGCCCCTCGTGGCGCCGGGCGCGGAAGCGAGCCCCCCTTCAGCGACTACGAGCGCTCCCAGGAGGAGGGCGGGCGCGAACCAGGGAAAGTGCCTCCTCTCTCGGCGGAAAAGGCGGAAGCGACGCCGACCAGCTCCCGTCGAGCCCGCGCCGTGGCCCGTGCCCAGGCGGTCCGCGTTACGCGGGAGGGGCCGAGGAGAGGTAGCTGAAGCTGACGTAGATCGAGACCGTGGAGTTCGTGGGGTTCGTCCAGACGAAGGTGTACCAGTCGGTGTAGGCGGCGGTGAAGGTGACCGGCGAGGCGGAGGCCGGGGAGGGCAGGGCATAGACCGCCTGGGGGTAGCGCTCGTTCCAGGTGCCGTTCCCGGGGAGGATGATGTAGAACACCACCGGTCCTCCGTGCGGAGTGGTGACCGAGAAGTTCCCTGCGACGACGTCATCTCCGTCGACGAGGCCCGCGACGGCGGTCGAGTTGTACGGGGCGATCGTGAAGGCCTGGCTGAAGGTCAACGAGTCCGGCGCGGGCATCGCGGTGTTGGTCAGCTCGGGCACGACGACCATCGTGACGAGGCCCAACATGCCGATGATGAGCACCGCGCGCATCGTCTTGATGTAGAAGTTCCTCCGCCGAGGGGTGGCCAGGAACCACTGGAAGAGCCGGTAGGGCGCCTGGAGGGCGCGGGGCAGCTCAACGGTGCCCGGCCCGCTGGGAGGAGGGCCGCCTGCGGAGGGCGAGGTAGGCGGAGGGCTCGCGTCCACGGTCCCCCTCGGGGGAGGCAAGGAGTATGACGTTTACGAAAGCCAGGACCCGGGTCGTGTCGGGCGTATAGGCGCGATCGTGCGCCTCCCGGACCCTCAGGCGTAGAGGTGACAGGAGTGACAGTAGTACCGCTGGTACTCGGGCACGTAGGTGGTGGCCTGGCGGCAGCGGGCGCAGACCGTCGGCGTTGCGGGGGCCTGCGGGGGGGCCGGTGGGGGGGTGATGGCCAGCGGGGGCGCGGCAGTCGGATAGGGTGCGGCCCCCGGGTAGGGTGCGGCGGTAGGGTAGGGAGACGCGACGTACATCGGGACCGCGCCCGGCGCCGCGTAGCCCGGAGCGGGAGCGTAGGCGACGAAGTAGGGGTTGACCGCGGTGACCGGGACGGCCACGACCGGCGCGGTGCGCTCGCGGATCGCGTCCCCGAGCTTCGAGTACGCCAGGAGGTAGAACACCCCGGTGATGATGCCTCCGAACACGATACCGAGGATCCCAAGGATCAGCGTCGGCGCCCGGGCCCCGTCGTAGTCCCCTCGGCGGGTCCGCAGGTAGCACCAGTCCACGCCGATGTAGAGGGAAAGGACGATGAGGCCGATGAGCACCGCTCCGATCACCCAGAAGATGTTCCCGAAGAATGTGAGGAAGCCGAAGAGCAGGAAGACGACCAGGGCGGTCCCGATGCTGAACAGCACGTGGAAGATGAGCGCGACGAGGATCCAGGTCCCCGCCTCGTCCGCGGAGACCGACTTGACCGGGGCGGCGGGGAGGACTTGCTGCAAGGACCCGTTCCGTAGAGGGGCGCTCCCCACCCTTAATGGTTGGTGGTCGGGGGTGACCCGTGGCCGGGACGCGTTCCGGTCGTCGGAGAACTCCCGCGCCGGTCCCTAGTACTGGCCAGCGAAGTTGGCCAGCACCTCGGAGGCGTAGTTCGGGTCCTCGAAGTAGCTCACCTTTCCCGGGGTGTAGGGGTCGAGCGTCGGGATGTGGAGGTCCGGGAAGAGGTAGCTGTGGTCGTGGGGCACCGCCTCGGCCGAGGGGGCATCGACCAGCCCGTCGTTCGCATGTCCCGAGAAGTAGGCCATCGCCCAGATCGGGTTCGCGTACCCGACGTAGACGAGCCATTCGGTGGACGGGTAGTTCGCTCGTGCGTTCGGCATCCAGGCGTGGAGCGTCGTGAGGAACCCGGAGCCCTGGGACATCTCGGACGCTTCGTAGCCGGTGAGGTTGATCCAGGGGGTGAGGTAGGTCACGGGCGCGCCGTCCAAGGGCGTCCCCAGGAAGATCACGTTCTGAAGGGTCACCCGAGGCAGCCGTACGTGCTCGAGGAGGTACTCGGTCACCAGTCCTCCCATGCTGTGCCCCATGATGTCCAGGTTGACGCTCTGGTGCGCGAAGGCCCGGTCGAGCGTCCTTCCGAGCTCGAGGGCGATGGACTCGATCGGAGTGGACGTGGTCCCGTAGAAGGAGGGGTCGGTGTACGTGGTCCCGTTGCTGAAGGTGAGGGTAAAGGTCCCGTAGTACGAGACCACGCCCACAACGTAGCCGGCGTTCACCAGCTGCTGGTAGACGTTCACCCCGTAGGTCCACACCGTGTAGGCCGGGACCGTGCTCGGGTCGTAGCCGTGGACCAGGATCACGTAGGTGGGCCCGGAGGAGGCCCGACCCTGCGGCATGGGAGCGGCGGCGGACCCGGCCGTCGGACCCTGGGCCATCCCCGGGACCGCGACCAACCCCAGCAGCGCCGACAGGACGAGGATGCCCGGCAGGACCAGGGCGCCCAGGGTCCCAGTGATGGCGCTGCGGGGCATGGAGGTCCGACCCGGGGCTCGGTATTTGCTCCTTTCCGAGGGTGGGACACGGGAGGCGGCCCGCGGAGGAGAGCCCCTACCGCTCGAAGAGGTGGGAGAGGCGGCTCCTTGCGCTGCGGTTGACCAGGGGCCCCGCGGAGAGCGCAGAGTTCCCGATCACGGCGACCGCCCCGTCGTCCGTTTCGATCCAGGTGTTCCGGATGGCGATCCGCAGGACGCGTCCCTTGGTCCCCGCATACTCGATGCGGTCCCCGACCCGGATGGCCTGGTCCCGCAGCAGGAAGATGCCGGCGAAGGTGTTCGCGAGGGTCGTCTGCAGTCCCATCGAGATGACGAGCCCGGCGATGCCCCCCGCCGTGAGGATGGTGAGCTGGGAGGCGATCCCGGTGAGGTTGAGGAGCAGGTAGGCGGAGGTGACGAGCCAGAGCAGGCTCAGCGTCTCCCAGATGGCCCGTCGCGCACGGGCGCCGACGCCCGCCCGCTCGGCCACGCTTCGGAGCAGCCTTCCCAGGACCAGGAAGAACGCGCCGGAGACGGCGACCAGAAGGACGGCCTCCCCCCAGGGAACGAAGAACGGGATCCGGTCCAGGACGGACACGCCCCGAGCCACCCCCGCTCGGGGATGAAGCTGCGGTTGGCGGTGAAATTGCGGGGGGGCGGTTGCGAAAGCCAATTAAGACCGGACGATTAGCACCGCAATGGTAGCCCCTAGACTCGCCTCCGACCGTGTCCTCGAGCCCCTCGAGGGGAAGGACCCCACCATCGCCACCATCTGTTCACACTCGAGCCTGCAGATCTTCCACGGTGCACGCCTCGAGGGGTTCCGGACCCTGGGGATCGCCCGGGGAAAGGCTCCTCGGTTCTACGACGCCTTCCCTCTCGCGAAGCCGGACATGTTCCTCACCCTCCCGAAGGTGACGGAGATCGGCGAGCACGCCGAGCGGCTGCGGAGGGAGGCGGCCGTGCTGGTGCCCACCGGGTCGTTCGTGGAATACGTCGGCCCCGAGCGCTTCTCGAAGCTCCCGGTGCCCGTCTTCGGCAACCGCCGCGTGATGGAATGGGAGTCGGACCGGGAGAAGGAACGGGTCTGGCTCGAGGGCGCGGGCGTCCGGATGCCGAGGAAGTACACCGACTCGAGCGAGGTCGATGGGCCGGTCATCGTGAAGTACTACGGGGCGAAGGGCGGTCGAGGGTTCATCCTCGCGAAGAACCGCCACGAGCTCGACAACTTCCGGATCGTCGAGCCTCACGTCATCCAGGAGTACGTCATCGGGACGCGGTACTACATCCACTTCTTCTATTCCCCTCTCAACGACAAGGGCTACCGCTGCGGCGACGGCTCGCTCGAGCTTCTCGGGATGGACCGCCGGGACGAGGCGAACATCGACGAGCTGTACAAGCTCGGCAGCCAGGAGGAGCTCCTGCGCTCCGGCATCCGGCCCACCTTCGTGGTCACCGGCAACGTGCCCGTGGTCCTGAGGGAATCCCTCCTGCCCGAGATCTTCGAGATCGGCGAGAAGATCGTCGAGCGGTCCATCGACCTCTTCGGCGGCATGGTCGGGCCCTTCTGCGTCGAGGGCATCATGACGGAGAAGCTCGAGTTCTACGTGTTCGAGATCTCCACGAGGATCGTCGCCGGGACGAACGTGTACATCAACGGCTCCCCCTACTCCGACATGGTGGCCCCGGGTCTCTCCACCGGCCGACGGATCGCCCTCGAGCTCAAGCGGGCGATGGCGGAGGACCGGCTCGCCGAGATCCTGAGCTGAGGCCGTGACCGCCCTCTGCTGCACGGCCTCGTCTTAAGGGAAGCCCCGGGTCCCCCTGTCGGCATGACGGACATCCTGGTCTCGCGCAAGCTCGGGCGCGAGTACCGCTGGCGCGGGGGCTCCAACCGCGCGCTGGTCGATGTCGACCTCAGGGTCCCCAAGGGGGTCGTCCTGGGTCTCCTCGGGAGGAACGGGGCCGGGAAGACCACCTTCGTCCGCATCTCCTCCACCTCCCTCATGCCCACCGCCGGCACGCTCGAGGTCTTCGGCCACGACGTGGTCCGGGACCCGGATCCCGTGCGGGCCCGGATCGCGGTCATCCCGCAGGAGTCCCGCCCCTTCTACTGGCTCACCCCGACGGAACTGGTCTCCTACTACCTCCGCATGCGGGGCTCGGCGAGAGCGGAGGCCGAGAGGACCGCGCTCCGCACGCTGGAGGAGCTCGAGCTCTCCCACTGGAAGAACACCCAGGTCAACCGGCTGAGCGGGGGGCTCCGCCGCCGGGTGATGGTCGCGATGGTGATGGCCTCCGACGCGGAGTTCCTGTTCCTGGACGAGCCGACGACCGGCCTCGACCCGCTGGCCCGGCGCAGCGTCTGGAGCGCGATACGGAAGGCGGCGCACGAGGACCGTACGATCCTCCTCACGACCCACTACCTGGACGAGGCGGAGGCGCTGTCGGACCAGCTCGCCATCCTCGAGAGCGGGCGGCTCCTGGCCCATGGGAGTCCCGCCGACATCGCGGCGCGGGTGAAGTACCCCTACCGCGTCACCCTGGAGGACGGCTTCGCCCCCCCCGACCTCGAGGAGATGGGGCAGGTGACCCGGGTCGGGAACAAGACCCTGCTCTTCACCGACGAGCCGCGGGCCAACGAGCTCGCCCGTCAGGCCCTCGAGAAGGGCCGGAGGATCTCCATGGGGCCCGTGAGCCTCGAGGACCTGTTCGTCCAGATCGTCGGCAAGGAGATCTCCCAGGACGACGAGGAGGCCGTCAGTGCCGCATAGCCGCCTGCGGGCCATCTGGGCCCTGGTCTCGATGAACGGATTCCTCCCGTTGAAGCGCCAGCCGCTGTTCCTGCTGAACACGCTGACGAGCCCGTTCTCCTTCCTGTTCCTCATCTTCGTCGTCTCCGGCGGGAACCCGACCTACGTCCAGTTCGCCGTGGCGGGGGGGATGGTGCTGACGGTGCTCTCCATCGGCACCTCGCTCCAGACCGACCTGACCCACTACAAGCAGGACCTCAAGTTCCACGAGATGGCGGTCGCCTCGCCCATCTCCGCCGGGACCTACGTGATGGGCCTCGCCCTGAGCGAGTTCGTCTACTCGCTGCCGGGGATGATCGTGTTCGTCGTCCTCTCGCTCATCTGGGCCCACTACGTCTTCCTGGGCGGCCTCATCGTCTTCGGGACGCTCGTTCTCCTCTGGATCTTCGCAAGCTCGCTCGGCTTCACGCTCGCCACCTACCTGGCCGACGTGCGGGAGACGTTCGCGGTCTCTCCGCTCATCTCGATCGCGCTCACCGTCATCCCTCCGGTCTACTACCCGATCGGGGCGCTCTCCCGATGGCCGCTGCTCCAGGACGCCGCGCAGTTCGCGCCGACGACGTGGGCGGCGAACCTCGTCAAGGGCGCGATGGGTCTCGCGCCGCTCTCCCTCGAGAGCGGGATCGAGGCGGTCGTCATCCTCCTCGCCTCGGCGACGCTGCTCTTCCTCATCGCCTGGAAGAAGGCTCAGTGGCGGGAGAACTGAGCGACTGGCCCTTCGCGGCCGACCGCGGTGTCCGCGGCACGACTCCAAACGGCTCCGCGGGGCGTGCGTCGGCGCGACGCGCTCTCTCGAAGAGTTGCGGACCCGGCGCCGCGCTCTGACGGAGGGCCACGCCGTTCTCGCGAGATAATTCGTACGAAAAAGTCCGGGTCCGGTGCCTCAAGTCGGCCCGGTGGTCGGCAGGCTTATCTTCGCGGAAGCTGGTCGGAAGCTCGGATGTTGGTGGAAGCTGACGTTCGCACGTTCCTGTCGGGCGAGGAGAAGTTCCAGCACTGCCTGCAGTGCGGGAAGGAGCTCGTCGTGCTTCCCGACGACCGGCGACACGGACTCTGTTTCGACTGCTCCACCCCACTAGGGCCCCTCTCGAGCGACTGCCCCAGCTGCGGGTTCTGGCTGGAAGTGGACCTGCGGCCCACGCCGTGCCCCAGATGCGGATCGTCGGTGTCCGGCTGGTAGGCCAGGCTAGGCCCGGACGCTCCGTCCGCCCCCCGGCCCCTTCGCGCTAGGGTTATCTCGGGGCTCCCATCCGCTCTTCGGGGCTGCCGAGGTGGCTCAGACCGGTACGGCGCGAGCCTGGAAAGCTCGTGGTGGATCTCCACCTCGGGAGTTCAAAGACCGACGGGGACCACCCCCGTCGATGGAGAGTCTCCCCCTCGGCGCTCCCCTCCCTTCCCAAGACCGTGCCCGCCCGCCGACACGAGTGCCCGCATGAACGTCACCGAGGAGCGCGCGTCCTCCGCTCTCTCCGAGGCGCGGACGCTGCTCCGGAGCGGACCGGAGGGCGGGTCCCTCACGCCCTTCTGCCGCTGGCTGCGCAAGGACTTCGAGCAGTACAACTGGGTGGGGGTCTACCTTCTCCAGGGCGACCAGCTCTTCCTCGCCGCTTGGGACGGGGAGCACGCGACGGAGCACACCACCATCCCCCTCGCCAAGGGCATCTGCGGCATGGCCGCCCGGGAGCGGAGGACGATCAACGTGGAGGACGTCCAGGCGCGGACGGAGTACCTCGCGTGCTTCCTCGACACCCGGAGCGAGATCGTCGTGCCGATCATGGACGGTCCCACCTGTCTCGGGGAGATCGACATCGATGGGAAGCGGAGGGGGGCCTACGACGCTTCCGACGAGCGTCTCCTCGAGGCGCTCGCGAAGGAACTGGTCCCGCACGCCCGCGTGTTGCTCAAGCGCGGGCCTTCGAAAGCCTGAGCAGCCGCTCCTGGATCGCCTGAAGGGCCTCCCGGCGGAGCTCCGGGCCGCTCACCGCGCCTGCGACCTTCTCCAGGGTCCTTCTCTCCTCCTTTCGCAGCCGGAGGGCCTCCCGGCGCACCCGGGCGAGCGCACGCGTGAGCTCGTCGACGAGCGGGAGCTGGGCCACCTTCGCCGTGCGGGAAAGCGGGTTGAGGTCCACGGCGATGACGAACTTCCCCGCCTGCACGAGGGCCCCCGCCCGGTCGCCGTCCTCCAGGGGAACGAGCACCACGTCCGCGCGGAGGATGCCCCGGGGGTCGACCCAGCTCCGGTCCGAGGCGAGCCCCCGAAGACGGGCGGTGGGGCGCACTCCCAGGACTGCTCTGACCCCGGCAGCCCGGAGCTCCCCCGCGACCAGCTCCGCCCGGCGAGGGGTGCGATGGAACAGGTTCACCTCCACCTGGAGGTGGGGGATGGCCCGAGCGACCGCCGCCACCTCTCGAGAGGCGAGGGCGGCGACGTTGCCGTTCACCGACAGGACCGGGTGCTTGGCCAGCAGGAGCTTCGCCGCAGCAGCCCTCTCGGCGCGCGCCGCCGAGGGGGAGGTCCGCTCCCCGAGGAGATAGTCGAAGGCCTCTCCCCGTCCGTGGGCCATGAGCCCCTCGGGGACGACCAAACCTCGCTGCATCTGCTCCGCGAGCCCGGCGCGGACGACCAGGCTGCGGTAGCGCGGGTGCGATCGAGGGATGACGGTCAAGTCGATCGCTCCCGGGTAGTCCTGGGGGCAAAAGAGCGTGCCCTCGCGGCCGAGGGGTGTCTCTCCGCCCGCACGGTGGGACCCTCGCCTCCGCGCACGGGCGGGCGGAGGTCGGAAGCCGGCGCCCACTCGGGAGGCCCCACAGGCAGCTCCTTGCCCCACTCCGCGCCTCCCGGGCTCACGTGAAGGGCACGTCCGAGGCAGAGCACTCCGGCTCTCCTGGCGCGTTCCACGGCCCGGGCAAAGGGCGCGTCCATGGCCCCGTACGGCCGGACCTCCCGGGCGTCGTCGCGCTGGACCAGGAAGAGGAGCGCCGCGCGACCCCCGCCTCGGACGAAGCGGGCCAACGCCTCCACGTGGGAGGTTCCCCGAACGGTGGGGGCATCGGGGAAGAGGGCGGTCGAGCCCTCCTTCAGGTTCGAGCTCTTGACCTCCAGGAGCGCGCGTGGGCGCGCTCCCTTCCCCTCCGCTCCGAGGACCGCGTGGTCGAACCGGTGGTGTCCCCAGACCACCTCGCTCCTCCACTCTCCCCAGTCCGCGACGGGTCCCAGGTCCCCTCGCAGGAGGGCCCGGTCCA
>JAKAAX010000026.1 GCA_021802125.1 Thermoplasmata archaeon
CAGGACCGACACCATCTACACCGCAAATACCGTCACGAACAACGTGAGCGTGATCGATGGCGCCACGAACACGGTCACCGCCAACATCCCTGTGGGAACTAACCCCGTGCAGGTCGCGGTGGACAGCCTGACCGACACCATCTACGTGACGAACTCGGGCTCGGACAACCTGAGCGTGATCGATGGCACCACCAACACGGTCGTCGCCACCATTCCCCTAGGATCCCAGCCTGGCATGCTGGTCGTGGACCCTGCGACCGACAGGATCTACGTCGCGAACAGCATCTCGCAAAACGTGAGCGTGATCGATCTCCTCACGAACAAGGTCATCGAGAGCATCACCGTGAGCCAGATCGTCAGCTTGGAGCTCATGGGCATCGCGATGAACTACGCGACCGATACCATCTACGTGGCGACCGACCCGCTGGATAGCACCGGCGTTCCCGGCCAAGCGATCGAGATCAACGGCCGCACCAACACCGTGGTCGCCTTCACCACCGTGGGATATCACCCCCGTGCGTTGGCGTTGGACCCGACGACCGACACGCTCTACTCGGCGAACTTTGACGGCAACGACATCAGCGTGGTGAACGTTGGCACCGCCCTGTGGGTGCCCCGTCCGACGGTCACCCCCTCCTCCATCGACTCCGGGCAATCGGTCACCTTTTCCGGGAACGGCATCTCCGGCGGCATCCTCCCGTACTCGTATGCTTGGAGCGGGCTCCCAGCAGGTTGCCCCTCCTCAGCGTCCACCTTCACCTGCAACCCCTCGTCCGCGGCTCCGGGCACGTACGCTGTACGTTTGACGGTGACCGACTCTCTCCAGCCTTCTTCCCAGTCCCGCACCTCCGCACCCCTCACCTTCACCCTCTTCCCCGACCCGGCGGTGGCGAGTGCACCCACCGCCTCTCCGGGTTCCCTGGACCTCGGGCAAGCCGTGACCTTCCAGGCCACCGTGACCTCCCCCGGTTCCGGTGGAGACGTCTACAGCTGGTCGGGCCTTCCTCCGGGCTGTCCTTCCGTGAACGCCCTCTCGGTGACCTGCGCTCCCGCGCTTCCCAACACCTACGCCGTGGGCTTCCACGTCAACGACTCGAATGGGGAGAACGCGACCAGCCCCCTGCTCTCCTTCGTCGTGTCGCCCGACCCTGCGGTCTCGACGTTGACGGCAACCCGGACGGCCCTGGATGTGGGGCAGAGCACGGTGCTCTCGCTTCTCTCGACCAACGGCACGGGTCTCCCGTCCATCTACGCCTGGTTCGGGCTGCCGAACGGATGCCTGAGCCAGAGCGCGGCCTCGGTCGTCTGCTCTCCCACCGCCAGCGGGACCTTTGAGGTGACCGCCACCATCCAAGACTCCAACGGGTACAACGTAAGTTCGAGCGTGGTCGTGCTGGTCGTCGCTCCCGCGTTGGGAAACCCCAGCCTGTCCGCCTCTCGTGCCGCGTTGGATGTCGGACAGACCGTGACGCTCTCCTCGACCGTACGCGGAGGGACGGGGGCCTACACGTACTCCTGGTCGAACCTGCCCACGGGCTGCGTGTCCTCTGACGCCTCGGTCCTCCTCTGTGCGCCCACCTCCTCCGGTGAGGTCGCGGCCAAGGTGGTCGTCACGGACTCGAACGGGGCGAGCGCGAGCGCTACGGTGACCCTCACCGTCTCGATCCCCCCTACGGTCTCCTCCATCACGGCGGCCCCGGCCGCGCTGGACGTGGGCCAGAGCACCACGCTCTCGGCCACGGCCACCAACGGCACCGGGCTCGCCTCCACCTACGCTTGGTCCGGGCTCCCGGTAGGATGTGCCTCTTCCGACAAGCTGACCGTCTCCTGCGCGCCGACGGACGCGGGCATGTACAGCGTCACGGTTTCGGTCGCGGACTCGAACGCGGAGACGGTCACCTCGGTCCCCGTGATCCTGAGCGTCGCCCCGGCCCTCTCCGCGCCCACGCTCACCAGCTCGGCCTCGACCCTCGCGGCGGGCGGGAGCGAGGTCTTCACCGTCACGGTGAGCGGAGGGACCGCGCCACTGAGCTTCGCCTGGAGCGGACTGCCGAAGGGATGCAGCTCCGCCGATTCCCAGGTCCTGGCCTGTACGCCCAACGCCGCCGGGACCTACACGGTGAAGGTGACGGTGACGGACGGAGCGGGCGCGACCGTGTCGGCCACGTCCACCCCGGTGACCGTGACCGCGGCGAGCGCTTCCTCCGCGGGCACGGGCTCCCTGAGCGGGCTTGACTGGGGGTTGATCGCGGCGGTGGCGATCCTCGCGGTCATCGTGGTCCTGCTGGCGGTCCTTCTTACGAGAAAGGGGGGCCGGAGCAAGGCCACCGAGGGGACCGGGAAGGGGGAGAGTAGTTCGGAGGCGGCAAGCTCTTCGAGCGGGGCGGAGGCTCAAGGGTCTTCCGCGACCGAGAGCACGGAACCCTCTCCCTCATCCGAGACCTCGGCGGATCCCGCGACCCCATCTCCGGAGCCTGGCTCGGGCGAGGGATAGGGCTCCCGGGCCCTCACGCGCTGCGCGGCGATCATCCAGGTCGCGAGGGCGACCCCCCGAGGGGCGACACACGCTCGCGAGGGGCCTAGCGAGGGGGGCTGGGGCCGGACATGGACGTGTCCCGCTCCATCGAAAGGCTCGCGCGAGATGCTGAACGGCGCTCGTCGAAGGACGTTGCGCTCACGCCGGCGCTCCGACTGCACCCTTCCGGGCGGCGGGGAGGGACCTCCGTTCGGCTCAGTTCCCCGGCGCCGGGGTTGGGGGCGCGGGGGGCTCGCCGCCCTCGGACCAGCTGTTCTCCTCGCTGTCGGCTCCCTCTCCCGCGGGGGGAGGGGGAGGCGGCGGGGGGTTCGCGGAGGCCGAGGTGGACCCAGCTTCGGTCGTCGCAGCGTTCGGCTCGGTGGTCGAACTCGCAGGCTCCTTGGTCTCCTCGGTTGATGCGGCCGGTGGAGGCGCGGCCACAGCCTCTGTCGAGGCGGGGGCGGCCCCCTTGCCGGCGTTGGCAGGCCCCGACCTCTTCGAGCGGACAAAGAGCAGCCATCCGAGGACGGCCACGATGGCCAGCGCGATGAGCGCCCCGAGGAGCCCATACTCTGTCGTTCCCGAGAGCCCCTGGGCGGCCGCCGTCGACGGGGCCTTGCTGAAGACGATCGAGACCGTCACGGAGGACCCGCTCACTGTGAAGTGCCCACCTGCGGGGGAGGCCACGTACCCGGAGGGTGCGGTGACCGCGTAGGAGTACGAGCCGTTCGTGAGGCTCGTCGAGTAGGAGGCCGACGCCACCGCGTTCGAGCTGCCCGCGACGTCCAGGGTCCAGTCGCTCCCGCTGGGGAGTCCCGTCTCGGTGAAGCTCACCCCGAAGGTGGGCACGGCGGTCGAGATGAACTGGACGGCCTGGCTGGTGGCCGCCCCGTTGACGGTGACCGTTCCCGAGGCCGGGGTGACCGCGAACCCGGTGAGGGCCCCGACCGCGAACGTGTAGGTGCCGTTCGCGAGATGGGTCGAGAGGCCGGAGGTGTTCCCGGTGAGCGTGAGGCCGCCCACCAGAACGGACCAGGCGGTTCCCTTGGCCAGACCCGACTCCGAGAACGCCACACTGTAGGTCGGGGTCGGCTTGAGCGCGAAGGTGATCGCCACCTTCATCGCGGCGCCGCTCACCGCGACCGAACCGGAGGCGGGGGTCGCCACGTAGCCCGGCACGAGCGGGACCACGTAGGTCGCCGTACCGTTCGGCTCCCAGAACGTCTGGTTGAGCAGCGTGGTCGCGACCGCGGGCCCTCCGTTGACGGAGATGCCCCAGGAGGTGCCCGCGGGGAGCCCCGTCTCGGAGAACGTCACCGGGTAGAGGAACGCCACGAACGCGATGGACACGGTCGTCGGCGCGGCCGCCACCGTGACCGTCCCGGAGGACGGGGTCGCCACGTAGCCCGCGACCGGCGCGAGGGTCCAGGCGCTCGTACCGTTCGTCAGCGAGAGGTTGAGCGCGCCCTTCGTCGAAGAGACCGTCTGCGTGCCGGAAGTGATGGACCACGCGGTCCCCGCCGGCAGACCGGCCTCCACGAACTTCACCTGGTAGGTGAAGGGCACGAAGGCGATCGTGATGACCTGGTCCGTCGAGTTCCACGTGCCGCTCCCCGACATCGGGGTCCCGACGTATCCGGCGAGCGGGGTCACGGTCCACGTGAAGGGCGTGATCGCGCCGTTCGTCTGGGCGTAGACCGCGGCGGTGCCCGTGGTGGTCTGGGTGACCCCACCGAGCGTAACCGACCATGAGGTCCCGGTCGGGAGCCCCGACGCCACGAAGGTGACCGTGTAGGGCGACCACGCGGTCATGAGGGGGAGGTAGTCCACGATCAACTTGCCCCCGACGCTCTGAGGGGTGTCGCCGATGCCGTCCCCGTTGCCGTCCGTACCCGTGTAGTTCGACCAGAAGTTCCCGCCCACCGGCATCGAGGCGTTGAACGTGTTGGGGGTGTAGACACCCTCGAACCCGTAGCCGCCGTCCCGGACGAAGTCGTTGTGGTAGAACACGTTCTGATTGGAGTCGTTCAGGTGGAATGCCCAGCGGTCCGCGACGAACGCGTTGGCCTCCACGAGCGTGGCGGTCGTGTTGTTGAACGAGAGCCCGTGCCCAGAGTAGGACAGGTCGTTCCCGATGAACCGTCCGAGATTGACATTCCCCACCTCCAAGGCCGTCCCGGAGCCGCGCAGGTCGTTCCCCGCGACGAGGATGTTGGCAGAGTCGTACAACTCGATGCCCCACGCCGCGATGCCGACCATCTGGTTGTCCACGATGGTCGTCGACCCGTAGTCCTGGTAGACGTAGATCACGTCGGGGACCTGCTGGCCGGAGGCGAGACCGGAAAAGTTGTTCGAGAGAACCTCCAGTTGGGTGTTGTAGTAGCCCTCGAAGGGATAGGTGTTCGCGACGAAGTGGTCCCTCTGGAAGATCGAGGGCCCGTAGATGTCGTAGGCGTAGACGGCGTAGGTGTTGTTCACGAAGAGTTCGTTGGTGCTCGTAAGGCTGATCTCATCCTCGAGGTAAGCGCCGTACGTATCGTTCCAGTAGACGTTGTTCCAGGCCTGCACCGCCGTCGACTGGTAGTCCTCCCAGCCGTATCCGTCGGAGAAGAACGAGCTGTGCGAGAGCGTTGAGACAACGTTGTAGTAGGAGTAGTACCCGACGCTGTCGTAGGAGGCGTTGACATAGCTCACGTGGGCCGTGTTCGCCTCCACGTAGGCGCCATAGGTGTCGTGGAGCGTGTTCACGTGGAGCACCGTGACCGTTCCTTGGTCGAAGTCGGTGTACAGGCCGTAATCCGACCATGAGGAGTTGACGAACTCGATCCACGTGTTGCTGTCGTAGTAGTCGTAGATCCCGTACGAGCTCGCCCAGGAGGCGTTCGTGTGCAACATCACGACGTTGGTGCACTGATCCAGATAGGCGCCGTACTGCGAAAACGAGAGGTTGTCGTGATTGAGCACGAGATCGTTGACCGCGTACGCATAGACGCTGTTGGAATCGGAAGAGAGGTTGCTCGCGACGATGGTGTCGTTGGTGTCGTATTCCAGATAGGCACCGTAGTCGCCGGAGGAGACCTCATGGGTGAGGACGTCCCCGGCGAGATGGACGTTCTGGTCGTAGTTCGAGTAGAGGTTGTAGTAATTCCCGTAGGAAAGGTCCGAGTTCAAGATGGTGGAGTTCACGCTGTATTCGAAGTAGGTCGCCGAGTCCCCCGCGTGGGAGAAGTTGCCAGTCGTGACCCACGTGTTGCGAGAATCGGAGACGTACAGTCCGTAGAGGCACCAGGGCGCGCTGACGTTCGAGAACCACTGCCCATCGCTGTACTCGGAGTACACCCCATAGCCTGAGGCTGAGTGTCCCGCTTGCACGTGGTCCACCCGGACGTTATGGTCGTAGTCGAGGTACAGGCCCTCGTTCCTGGCGAAGCTGAGGTTGTCCCCGATGAGCTGGGAGTTGACGTCGTAGCTGAGGTAGGCCCCCTCGGTGCCGGCGCCGGAGAGATTGTTGCCCTGGACGAGGATGTTCGTCGAGTACTCGAGGTCCACGCCGGTGCCCGCACCGATGAACTTGTTGTCGACGACCCGGATCGGTCCCTGGACGTAGTAGATGGCCATCGCATCGACACCGGAGGAGAGCCCCGCCGCTCCCGTGTTGGCAAAGTAGCTGATGTTCGAGCCGTAAGAGAAGTAGAGCCCGTACGAGACGGCGTTCACCTTGTTGGAGGAGACGTTGACGTTCGAGTCGCCGGTCCCCAGAACGGCGTTCAGTCCTGGGGTGGAGAGGTCGTTCCCCGCGATACGCAGACCGGTCGTGGAGGTCACGTAGGCTCCTCCAAAGGCGGAGAAGTTGTTGCCGAGCAAGGAGACCGCTTGGGACGAGCTGACGAGCACTCCATATTGGGTGCCGTTGAACCGGTTCCCGCTCACGGTCAGGGCGTCAACATTGGTGGCGAACACACTGTCGGTGGCGTTGATCACATGGAAGTTCTCGATGGTGACATCGTTCACGCTCGAGAGGTAGATCGCCCGGCCGCCCACCGGGGTGTCGTTCAGGACGTGGCCGGCGCCGTCGAGGATGGAGTTGTTCCTCTCGTCGACGATGCTGCCATTGAAACGGTCGGTCAGGGTGTAGGTGTTCCCCGCGACGGAGATGGGGGCGGTGGGTTGGCTGAGCGCGCCGTTCGGGTAGATGACGACGGTGCCCTGGAAGAACGTGCCCGGGGTGGCCCCATGGGTCGAGGGTGCTCCAACGAAAGCCGCAAGACCGTTCGAAGACACGAGGAGAAGTGCGGCTATGGCGAAGCTTAGCGCGAGGGCAGGGCGTGCATCCATGCCGCGCCCGCCGCTTGTAGACTAGATAAAATCAGCGTGCCGCCCGGAAGGGGTACCCGTATAGGTGCGGGTCCAACATTTAAGTAATGTACGGTCGCCAAAATCACGATGGGCGTGGCCCTCCCGTGCCTCTCGATCGCGGAAGCGGGCCCCCGGGGAGCCAGGGTCCCTGCTCCACTCGGAGATCTTGGAGAAGGGCATCGTCCGCATGTGGGATCGGGTTCGCGCACGGGCAAGGCTCGCGATGGGCACTATCAGAGTTCGAAGCATTTTCCAAGACACGACGGGCTCCTCGCCCCGAGGGTCCTCCGGAGCAGGGTGCGCCTCTCGCGCCCAAGCCTCCTGGGCCGCTCTCAACCCGAGACGTCCCGGCCGGTGGGAAGCGGGTAGAGCCCGCTGCGCTGGTAATGGTCGATGGTCCTCTCGAAGATCTCCTTGAGGCGCGAGGAAGCCCGCCGCACATCGCATCGTTGCGCGGTCATGGCGCCGAAGCCGCCCATGCGCTCGGCTTCGGAGGGGTCGGCGAGCATCTTGCGCATCGCCGCGGTCAGATGGGGGACCGAGCCCGGAGGAACCGAGATACCGTTCGCCCCGTCGTCCACAAGCTCGGCGACGCCGGCGCCCCGGCTCACGATGACCGGTTTCCGGTGGAGCCACGCCTCGATGACGACGAGCCCGAACCCCTCCCAGGGGGCGGGGTGGACGAAGACCTCCGAGGCCGCGTAGGCCGCCGCGAGCTCCTCGGCGCTGAGAAGCCCGGTGAAGACCACCGACCGCTCCAGGCCCTCTTTGCGGACCAGCTGCCGGAGCTCCGAGAGCCACTCCGAGTCCTTCGAAGGGCCCGCCGCGGCGGCGAGGTTCTGGGTCGAGAAGCTGCCTCCGCCGGCCAGCACGAGCCTCGCGTCGGGAAAGGCCCGGGCGACCGGAGCGAAAGCGCGGACCAGCAGGTCCTGGCGCTTCACGGGGTCCAGGCGAGAGACCGAGAGGACGATGCGCGAACCGCCCAGGCCGAACCTCTCCCGGAACCGGGCCACGGTCGCCGCGGATGGCGCGAGGTGCTCCCGCGGGTCCACGTACGGATAGACCTGGAACGCGCGGCCGTGGAACCCGTAGCGGAAGAGCTCCTCGAGCGCGGCCCGGGTGCTCACCACGATCCCGTCGTAGTCCTCCATCAGACGGAGGAAGAAGCGGCGCACCGGCTCGGGGTAGCCTCGGAACTCCAGCGGGATGTGCCAACGCAGCAACGCCGGGGCCGCCGAGCCGATCATGGCCCCGCAGAGGACCAGCTGGAAGTCGTTGATGTAGAACAGGTCGTGGCTGCCCAAGTGCTGCAGGAGCCGGTCCGCCGTGGCCCAGTTGTACTGGACGAACGCGCGGTACTCCTCCGGGACGAACTCCGGGAACCCCGGGCCGTGGAAGGATCGCCACACCGACTCCTTGAACCGGGAGTAAAGCTCCTTCCGTTCGGAGGGGAGGGGGATGGTGTCCACCAGGTACCCTTCGTCGGTATGGATGAGCGGGGGGAACCCCTGGCCTCCCATCGCCACCCATCGGGTACGCGGGGCGATCCAGGAGCCCGTGCCGACGCGGATCAGCGCCCGCATCATCGGCACCACTCCCCCGACCTGAGGCTCGTAGTCCCGGCCCATCTTCCAGACGGAGCCGAGCCCCCGGCGTGAGGAAGCCGGCAGCGGCCGGAGGGGAGGGGTCTGAGAGGCCACGCACAGCCGGATCATGACCCTCTATCCTCCCTCTTCTCTATCGTCACGAGGACCCCGGGTGCGAGAGGGGAGAAGCTGGCGATGGAACGCCCGCCCTCCCGTCACGTCGGGGCCCCGGGCCCCATCGGCGAAGATGCGGGCCACCTACCGGCCCCCTCTCAGAAAAAGGTTCGCTCGGCCCATCGAGAGGCCGCTCGGTGGGCCCGCGCTCCGGGCCGCGACGGAGAAGCGGCCGGGGAGTCGCAGGGACTACGACGTACCCTTCTCGTCGACCACCTTGAAGTCGGCGTCGACCGCGCCCTTCTTTCCCGCGGGTCCGCCGCCGCCCTTCGGCTCCTCGGTGGCGCCGCCGTCCGCGGGCTCGCCGGCAGGTCCCTCTTCGGAACCCGTGGAGGCTCCTCCCGCTCCGCCCTCGCCGCCCCGGGCGCCCTGATAGAGGCGCGCGGAGAGCTTGTGCATCGCCTGCGTGAGCTCGTCCATCTTCTGGCGTAGCGCGGTGGGCTCCTTCTGCTTGAGCTCGTCCCGGAGCGCGCTGACCTTCGACTCGATCTCGCTCCGCTCCTCGCCGGTCACCTTCTCGCCCAGCTCCTTCATCAGGCGCTCGGCCTCGAAGGCGAGGCTCTCGGCCTTGTTGCGGGCTTCCACGGACTCGGCGCGCTTCTTGTCCTGGTCGGCGAAGCTCTGCGCCTCGCGGACCATCCGCTCCACGTCGTCCTTGGCGAGCTTGTTGGAGGCGCTGATGGTGATCCCCTGCTTCTTCTGGGTGCCCAGGTCCTTCGCCGTGACGTTGAGGATGCCGTTGGCGTCGATGTCGAAGGCGACCTCGACCTGAGGGACCCCCTGGGGCGCGGGCGGGATGCCCGTGAGCATGAACGTCCCGAGCGAGACGTTCTGGTCGGCCATCGGCCGCTCCCCCTGGAGGACCTTGATCTCGACGCTGGACTGGTTGTCCGAGGCGGTGGTGAAGATCTGGCTCTTCCGGGTGGGGATGGTCGTGTTCCGCTCGATGAGCTTGGTGAAGATGCCTCCCTTGGTCTCGACCCCGAGGGAGAGGGGGGTCACGTCCAGCAGGAGGATGTCCTTGACCTCGCCGCCCAGGACCCCGCCCTGGATGGAGGCCCCGACCGCGACGCATTCCATCGGGTCGACGCCGCGCTCGATCTTCTTTCCCACCAGGTCCTCGACGAACTTCTGGACGATGGGCATCCGCGTGGGGCCGCCCACGAGGACGATCTTGTCGACGGTGTCCTTGGTGAGCTTCGCGTCCCGCAGGGCCTGCTCCAGCGGTTGACGGCAGCGCTGGATGATCGGCCGGATGAGCTCCTCGAGCTTCGCCCGGCTGAGGTTCAGCGTCAGGTGCTTGGGGCCATCGGAGGTCGCGGTCAGGAACGGGAGGTTGAGCGTGGTCTCGAGCGTGCTCGAGAGCTCGATCTTGGCCTTCTCGGCAGCGTCGCGGACGCGCTGCATGGCCATCTTGTCCTTGCGGATGTCGATCCCGCTCTCCTTCTGGAACTCGGAGGCGACGAACTCGGTGAGCGTGTTGTCCATGTCGGTCCCGCCGAGCTGGGTGTCGCCGCTCGTCGAGAGGACCTCGAAGACGCCCTCGCCGAAGTCCATCAGGGTCACATCGAGCGTCCCGCCGCCCAGGTCGAAGACCAGGATCTTCTGGTTCTTCCCGGCCTTGTCGAGCCCGTAAGCGAGCGAGGCGGCGGTGGGCTCGTTGATGATCCGGACGACCTCGAGGCCGGCGATGGTGCCGGCGTCCTTGGTGGCCTGGCGCTGGTTGTCGTTGAAGTAGGCGGGGACGGTGATGACGGCCTTCTCCACCTTCTCGCCCAGGAACGCTTCCGCATCGCGCTTGATCTTCTGCAGGAGGAAGGCGGAGAGCTGCTGGGGCGTGTACTCCTTCCCCCAGATCTTGTACTTGTGCTCGGTCCCCATCTTCCGCTTGAAGGCGTAGACGGTGCCTTCGGGGTTCGAGACGGCCTGGCGTCGGGCGGGTTCGCCCACCAGGAGCTGCCCGTCCTTCGTGAACGCCACGTAAGAGGGGAAGGCCTTCCCACCGCCGACGGTGGTGCCCTCCGCGCTCGGGATGATCGCCGGGCGGCCTCCCTCAAGGACGGCGGCCGCCGAATTGCTCGTGCCCAGGTCGATGCCGATGATCTTTGCCATGTTTATGCCCCCGCGGTGGAAAGCCCGAGTGAGGACCTTCGAGCTTCTCGCCCTATTTCTCCTCTCGCTCTACACCGCGCGACGCGGAAAAGTATGTATCCTCTCGTATAAAAAGGGTGCTATCGTCCGCTTTTCGGCTCCGGGTTTCGATTTCCTGCCACTCTTGTCATGGGGCGGTGGGTCGCCCGGGCAGGGGCGGGTCGGGCCGCACGTTCAGGCCCCTCGAGGATGATCTGCAACGCGCGCTCTGTCGGAACGAAGGACGCGAGCTCCCGGACGGAGGGCTCCGGTCCCGGAGGAGCGCCGCTCCGGTTGAACCAGACCACGTCCACGCCCGCGGCCCGGGCCCCGATCACGTCGTCCTGCCATGAGTCCCCCACCATCACGCACGCCTCCCTGGTGATGCCGGTCCGCTTCACCGCGAGGTGGAAGATGGAGGGGTCGGGCTTGAGGATCCCTGCCTCCTCGGCGAGGGTGCGGCTCTGCAGGAACGGCTCGAGGCCCACCGCCCGGATCTTACGGGCCTGTTCCGCCACACGGTTGTTCGAGACGATGCCGAGGTGCAGGCCTCGGGAGCGGAGCTCGCGGAGAAGCTCGACCGACCCGGGCACCGCCCGCTCATGCCGCAGGTACGCCTCCTGGCGATGCTTGGCGAGCTCCCGTGCCCGCTCCGGGCCCATCGGCCGTCCGAGCGCTTCCGCGAGACGGGACATTCGGAGCGTCCGGGCCTCCTCAGCGGAGGTCCTTCCGGTGAGGACGAGGTCGAGGTGCACCTCGCGGAGGATCTCCTCTCCCCGGCGGACCATCTCCTCCAGGGGCACGGTCGCGAGGTCGGGAGCGCGGCGTCGGACCTCCAGCATGGCCTGCCGCGAGGCGTAGCTGTGATCGTAGAGCGTGTCGTCCACGTCGAAGAGGACGGCGCGGACGGGGGAGGGCCTCCCGACGCGCGACATATGGTCCTCAAGGCACGGCCATTCATCAAAGCCCACCCAGTGCACGCGTGCCTCTGGCACGCGGCGGCCGGACGCCAATACGGGGGGGAGCTACTCCACTCCAAGCAATTTCTGGCGATGGTCGAAAGGACTGGCGCCATATTGAGGGGGAACTTGCCAGATATCTGTCAACCGTTTGACATCGGAACCTCGGGGGAGCTCGCGAGGGTTTCTTCCGAAGACCGACGGGGCCCGAGCACGAAGCTCATGTAGAGGGTACAAGGTGTGCACTCGCATGGCGGTCGGCAACAACCGCTGGGCGGGATCGGGTACCTTCGTTCTGCTCGCCAGCCGATCCGGACCAGGGGACGGGGATTGGCGAGGGGATGCGAGGACCCTGGGACTCGCCTTGCCGCAAGCGGCGAGGGCTCCGTCGTTAGGACGGTCTCACTGGGATGTCGCACGAAGTTCGAGGTCGGTTGGGCTCACGTTCGGAATCTGGAGGCGGTCGTGAGCGGCCCTTCTCCGAACCTGACGGCCCCGCCTTCTACACGGACCCGGAACTCGGAGACGCATCTCCGCATGAGTGTCCTCGTTGGGCTTGCAGCGACCACCTTGGTCGCTCTCGTGGCGATGCCCACCGTCACGCTCGGCAACGGGGGGAACATCCTCAGAGAGGGAGGCCTCAGGACGGACATGGGCCAACCCTCGACGGCAGGAGTCGCGGTCGAGATCCGGGCCTTCGTCGGAACAGCAACCCTCTACGACTGCGTCCCCGTCCAGGTCAACGGCACCTCGATGTTGGCCTGGAACAACGTGACGTTGCCTCCCGGTCGCTACGCTCTCTCGGCTCCGGACAACATCTCGGGAAGCTCCGCGTGCAACCCGTCCTTCGCGACGTACGGGTTCCAGGCATGGACCTTCAGTTCCAACCTCACGGTGCAGAACCCGAATTCGAATCAGACCAACCTCACGGTACGGGGGAGCGGGGTGCTCTCGGTACTCTACAATGGATGGGAAGGGCCATGGGCATGTGCAGCGTCGCCCTCCGCTTTGGGATCCTCCTGCTCGCCCAACTCCCCGGTGCTCGTGGTGATCATCGCGGTCATCGTGCTCGCGGTCGCGGCCCTGGCTGCGGTCGTGGTGTTGATGGTCGCACGCCACCGACGGGGCCCACGCGGACCGGTCACCGGCGTTCCGCCGCCCCCACCCCTGTAGGGAGTGGTCGGGGCGCACAGAGCCCATGAGTCGCTCGGGCCCCCACCCGGGCCAGCTCCCGCGCAGGGAGTGGGAGGCAGGGACAGGCCCGACAGCCTAGTCCCCACCATTCCGGGGCTTCCCGGGCCCGGCCTCTTCCTCCTACCCGTGCATCCTTCGGTTGTGGTCCAGCGCGTGCGAAGACCCGACGGGACTCCCCTCGTGTGTCGCCGAAGCATACTGCTGAAATAGGAGTTTGGCCAAGATGGGTCGTGGCCTCAGCTGGTGCTTCCGCCCAGGGATCCGGAGGTCCTTCCTCCTCGGGAGCTCCCAAGATCTCCCGTGCTCGGGGGCATGATCCGAACTTGTTCACGCGGCTCTGGAGCGTGATGCTCTACGAGCTCAAGTGGGACCTGAGGAAGTTCTGGGTGTACACCAGCGCCATCCTCCTCTTGGCGCTCGCCGTGCTGGGGGTACTTTTCGTGATCTCGAATGCCTCCCCCCCGAGGTCGGCCGGGGAGCTCGTGACGGTCGTGGCCTCCGGGCTTCCGTCTGGCCAGACGTGGACCCTGACGGTGACCTCGACAAGCGCCGCTCCCCAGGTGTTGAACTCCACAGCCCGGAGCATCCAGCTCGTCCTCCAGAACGGTTCCTATAACTTCACCGTCGGTACGGCCGCCTCGCATTCGACCGCGTTCGTGGCGGACCCCGTTCAGGGAGACCTCGTGGTGAGGGGTGCCCCGATCACCCAGTCGGTGCAGTTCACCCCTATCCCGGGGAGGAGCGGCGGGATCGACGATGCGCAGGCGGTCGCCGCGGCGGAAACGGTCGCGGATTCGTGGGGTGGGAACTGGACCCCCGTTGAGGGCCTCGGGTGGCTGCCAGAGGGGGTATTGGGGGAGGACCAGACCGCGTCCTCGACCAACACGTCGATCCCCAGCGATGGGATCTGCGAGCTCACCGGCGGGTCGGGGAAATGGCCGACGGTGCCCGCGACGATCGGGAACTACTCGAACGGCCGTGAGAGCTCCTGGCTCGTGCAACTGACGGCGGTCTCCGGCTCAGGTTGGCTCTTTGCCACCGTTCAGGGTGGGACCGCCTCGCTGATCGGGGGGGTGAACGCGACCTGCGGGCAGCAGGTCTATCCCACCGGCAATTTCCAGATGCCGCCCGTGAACACCACGGGGGCCACCACAGCTCTCCTCCCCGACGACGCATCGTTCCTCTCGGCCCACCCGCAGGCCAGCTCCTCCATCGTACTGCGTTCGAGCGGATACACGGCGGGCGCCTGGGACGTCCGTTTCACCACATGCACCCCCTCCGGAGGCGGCACCGGCTACAACTTCACCGGCAGCGTGAATGCCTGGTCCGGGGCCGTCATCTCCTCTTCCACTTCCACGGGCGCGTGTCCGGTCCCGGTGACGTTCGGGAAGACGTTCCCCCTCTCGGGACCCCCCACCGCTTTCTCGGGGTTGGGGGGAGGGTTCGGCGGAGGGGGTTTCGGGGGCGGCGTGATCTCTCGGTCCAGCGCCTGGCTGGACGCGGTCGTCGTGCTCAACGGTCTCGGCATCCTTCCGATCGTCATGTGGGTCGGACGCCCCTCGGGCGTCGAGTCCATCGCAAGGGAGCGGGACAAGGGGACCCTCGGGGCCCTCTTCCAGCAACCCCTGCGACGCTCGGAGTTGCTCCTCGGAAAATGGTTCGCAAAGCTGGGCCTGCTCTGCGCACTGAGCTTTCTCGTGGTCGGGGTCATGGTGGCCCTCTCGACGGCCTTCGGCGGACCGCAACTTGCGGTCAACGGCGCGCCCTGGATCGCGCTCGACCTCACGCTCGTGCTGGGTTTCTTTTCCGCGCTCGCTCTCCTGTTCAGCTCGCTGGTGAAACGCTCGAAGAACGCGACCCATCTCGTGACCGGGGTCCTCGTCCTCGGGCTCTTCGGGGGGATGGCGCTGGGTGCCCCGTACTGCTGCTTCCTGCCTGTGGACAGCGCCTTCCTCTCCTTGTCGGGGCTGCGGCTCTTCCTGCTTCAGCCCGCGGGAACGGTCTTCCTGACCTCGGTCCCCCAGTCCGTCGTGACCAATCCGTACTTCATCCTCCTGAAGGCGTTCCTGGTCTGGGGATCGGCCAGCAGCTACCAGATGATGCTCTGGTCCACCGTGGGACTCGTCGTGAACACGGTGGTGGTGCTCGCCCTCGCGATCGTCGCGCTGGGTCGCATCGAGATCAAGGGGTGAGTCGATGACCGGCAAGTCTCAGGGCTTTGCTCTCACGCTGGACGGGGTGACGAAGGTCTACCCCGGGTCCTCCGGCGGGGCGAAGAACCTCAACATGAGGGTGCCCTTGGGCGGCATCCACGGGTTCCTGGGAAGGAACGGGGCCGGCAAGACCACCACGATGAAGGTGATCATGGGCCTGCTGAAGCGTGACGGGGGACGGCTGACCCTGATGGGCGATCCCTACGACCCGGACAGCGACTTCGCGCTCCGCCGCCGGATCGGTTACTCTCCGGAGCTGCCGGACTATCCCGAGCACCTGACGGCGCAGGAGGTCCTCGAAGTGTACGGGAGGATGCGAGGGCTCTCGAAGGCCGAGCGCGACCGGGAGGTACGGTTCCTCACCGAGCGCCTCGAGCTCTCCCCCGTGATGGGGCAACGGATCAAGACCCTGAGCAAGGGAAACCAGGCGCGCATCGGCGTGGCGGTGGCCATGCTGGGCGACCCGGACCTGATCGTCCTGGACGAGCCGACCTCGGGGCTCGATCCCGTGGCGATGGCCGCCCTGCGGGACCTGTTCCACGACATTGTCGAGAGGGCGGAGGGGCCGCGAACGATCCTGCTCTCCTCCCACCAGCTCTCCGAGGTGCAGAAGCTCTGCACCAGCGTGACCATCATCGACGACGGAGCGGCCCGGGCCGAGGGCAGCGTGAACGACCTCGTCGACCTGATCAGCCAGGGAACCGTTTACCGGGCGGAGATCAAGGGGCTCGATGACGCCCTCGCCCGGAAGGTCTCCGCGATCCCCGGCGTGCTCTCCGTGACCCCGGCCCTGGGCACGGCCCCGGTCCTTCGCGTCCGGGTCTCCGGGGGGACGGACCCTCGCGAGGACCTCGCCCGGCTCGCCGTCCAGCAAGGCGGGCTCCTGATCTCTTGCGAGCGCGAGATGGTCTCGGTGGAGGACCTCTTCATGGCCTTCGTCCAGGGCAGGCCGCTCGACCCCACGATCGCGGGAGGCGCTCCGATGCCGCCCCCGCCGCCCCCCGAGCCCGCGGCGATCCCGTCGCCCGACAGCGGATCCAGCGGCGGTCAACCCAGCTCCCAGGGGATGGGTACGAGCCCTCCCGGTTCGCCGCCCACACCACCTCCCCCACCCGGGGCCCACCGCTTCTGTCCGCAATGCGGGAACCGTGTCGAGTCCGGTTCGAAGTTCTGCGACGGCTGCGGTTCACCGATGCCGGACTGAGCGACCGTGAGGGTCGTCGACCTCGCGCCCGCGCTGCGTGCGGCCCAACGGGCCGACTAACGGGCCCGCGTAGGCTTCGCAGGGGCGTCCCCGACCGGTGGGAGCCAGGCGAGGGCCGCCCTCGGAAGGAGCGCGCGCTCGTCCGGGTCCACCTGGTCGAGGTGAGGGGCGAGCTTCTCGAGCGCGGCCTCGCCGGCTCGTCGCTCTCCCCGGAGGATGTCGCGGCAGGCCTGATAGACCTGGGGCAGCAGCGCCGGCCCCTCGAGACCGATCTCCAGGAACCCTTCCTTGGCCTCTTCGAACGCCCGGTCGGCCTCCTCGGCACGGTCGTCGTGGAAGAGCCACTGGGCCCACCGATACCGGGCCCACGCCGCGTGCAGCGTCAGGTCGAACTTCTTCGAAAGGTCCCAGAGCTCCTCGATCGTCGCTCGGGCCGTCTTCGGGTCGCCGAGCAGGAGCTCCGCGGCCGCCCGGTTCGCGAG
>JAKAAX010000027.1 GCA_021802125.1 Thermoplasmata archaeon
GGCTTCCCGTCCGTCAGCACCAAGGAAAGGCGAATAACCCCAATCCTCCTTTGCTCGAGAGCGAGGGGGCACCGAAGGTATGGACCCAAAGATCATCGAGCTCAAGAACAACTCCCTGAAGGGCTCCATGCTCGTTGTGGGGTTCCCCACCCACGGGCTCGTCGGGTCCGTCGCCGTGAGCTACCTGCGCCACTCCCTCGACATGTCCCCCGTCGCGTACATGGTGAGCGAGGAGTTCCCCCCCACCGTCGTGATGGAGGGAGGCGTCGTGAGCCCTCCCGTCCGCTTCTACGCCAGCCGCACCGTCTGCGGGGTCAACAAGAAGTGCAACCAGCTCGTCGCCGCCCTCTCCGACATCCAGCCGGCCCCGGGGCTCCTGAACGCCATCGGCAAGTCCCTGCTGGACTTCGCAGAGAAGAAGGGGATCGACCTGGTCGTGGCCCTGGAAGGGCAGCCCGTGGAAGAGGGTGACGGCGATGGGGAGGTCCGCGTGGTCGCGATGGCCAACAAGGCCGCCGCGCCCCTGCTCGACACCTACCGCTTCGAGCGGGCGGATGGGCTGGTGACGGGCTTTGCCGGAGCGCTCCTGCTCTCGAGCGTCGACCGCAGCACCCCCGTGCTCTGCCTGGTCTCCCAGGCCCACCGGGGACACCCCGACGCCCGGGCCGCGGCCAAGATCCTGGAAGTCATCAACCCCATGGTCCCGATGCTGGTCTTCGACACCAAGCCGCTGCGCCGGAAGGCCGCAGAGATCGAGACCGAGTTGCGGAAGAACATGGTCCAGCAGGCGGAGTCGATGAAGACCCTGAGGGAGGAGCCTCGGGCGGGTGAGATGTATCGCTGACACCGCCCCCCGCCCCTTCGAAGGGCACCCTCTCGAGCCCATCGCCGGCGGCGAGATCTTCCTCCGGAACTTCCACCCCCGCGACATCCCCCGGATCGCGGAGATCGTCGCGGAGGCCCTCCGGGAGCACTACGAGCCCACCCTCTACTCCTCTCTCAGCCAGCAGTGGCCCTCCGGGTTCATGGTCGCCCAGGACAGGGCGGGGATCCCCCAGGGATTCCTGCTGGGCGTGAACCAGGTGCCGGGGGAGGCCCGGGTGCTCATGTTCGCGGTCGAAACCCGCTGGCGGGACCGCGGGGTGGGCGCCCACCTGATGGACATTTTCCTCCAGCGTTGCAAGGCTCGCGGCATGGTCCGCGTCACGCTCGAGGTCCGCGTGGGGAACCGCACGGCGATCCGGTTCTACACCCGGTTCGGGTTCTCCGTCATGGACCTGCTCAAGGGCTACTACTCGGACGGGGAGAACGGATACCAGATGACTCGGGACATCTAAGCTTCCCCCGCCCTCTTCCCCGGACCCTCCATCGATCCCTGCACATCGGCCACGCATCCCGTTCCTCCATCGGTGGAGGTCCGGGGAATCCCCCCGTCCGTTCGCCCCTCCGGAGGACGGTGGGGCAACGGTAAGGAGAAGCGGATTCCACGCGGGTTCTGTCCAATCTACGGGACCTCAGAGTGGGTGTCCACTCGCGGGACCCGGGGAGTTGGGCTCCCTGACCGTCCGATCCTCCCGTGCCCGCGTCGCGCTGCCGACGAGGTAGAGGGGGCTCATCGCATCATGGGCCAGGGCGTCGAGGTCGAACCTTAGACCTCCAAGCTCAGCAGTCTCCCGCCGAGCGGTTGCGTAGATGTTGATGCCCGCGTTGCTCTGCCGGTCCAGGGACCAACCGCAACCTTTGCAGTCGAACATCTTGCCCACCCTTTCGGCTCTGACGCCACATCTCGGGCAGGTCTTGGTCGTATACGCGGGGTTCACTGCGATGAGGGGCACGCCGTGAAGGGCGGCCTTGTAGTACAGCTGGCGGTGGAGTTCCCCCTGGGGCCAGGAGGAGAGGGTGCGGCCCCCCTTGCGGCCTCTCCCACGTCTCTGGGGGAACTTCAGTTCCTCCAAGACCAGCGCTGCTCGGTTCTCCGTGGCCGTGGAGATGACCGAGTTGGTCAGAAGGTGGAGCCGGGAACTGACGCGGTCATGCTCGCGACCACCTTCACGGGCGAGGAGCTTGCGTTTGACCCTTCGGTCGTGCGCCTTCTTCCGGCTCAGTCGGCGTCGGCGGTCGAAGTGGGTCTTCTGGATGTCCTTGACCTCTGGAAAGGGGACCTCTACCAGGCGGCATGTGCTGGCATCGGCCATCACCCCATCCAGGGAGCGCTCGTTAGTATCGAGGGCGATGGCGGCCTTGGGGGCGTAAGGCTCGGGAGCTTGCAGCTCGTAGGAGACGCAGAGCCTGCGTTCGGTCAGCGTCAAGGACTTGAGCCGTACGCAGGGGTCACGCATCACCTTCTGCGCGTGCGGGTAGACGGGCACGAAGAACGACACCCACTCCCCGTTCCGAAGGGATAGACGCACCTTCCCCGTCCCAGGATCGATGTGGAAACTCGCCTTCGAGGTCTTGAGGAAGGGACGACGGCAATACGGGATGTGGCCCTTCCTTCCCTTGCGGAGGAGTCGTCGGTGCCCCTTGACCGCTGTCAGGGCCACTTCCAGAGCGGCGCCGACGTGGGTGGCGTTGACCCGATGCTCGCGCATGAGGCTCTGGCGGAATGGGGCGGGGATGGACCCGCGGGCTGTCTTCCCCTCTTCCAGCGCGAAGCGGATGGCGCGATTGACCATCAGGCGGAACTCGCTGAGCACTGAGGTGACGGAGGATGGCAGGTCCCGCACGGGGAAGGTGAGGGTGAGGACCACGGGGGGCACGGCGATAGTGGCCGCGCCCCGTGAGATAAACCTCGGGGGGAGGTCGTGAAACCGGGGGGAGACGCAACTCGGCTCGGGTCCCGAGACCGGACAGCGTGAGCCGTAGCAGGGCTAAGGCCCCGTCGATTGAAACGCCTCCACGCGCATACTATTTACGAGGGGGGTGGTGCCCTCCGGGCCGATCATGCCGAAGGAATGGCCCTTGGCCTCGGAGCTGATGACCTCCGACCCGATCACCGCTGACGTCTCTGACACTCTATCCAAGGCGCTCGGGACGATGCGCTCGAAGCGCATTCACGAGATCCCGGTCCTGCGCCAGGGGAAGCTCGCGGGGATGGTGACCTACGACGCCCTCGGGCGCCGCCACACCCTCACCATCTCGACGAAGCTCGAGCACGTGATGGTCCTCCCGCCGACCCTGCCCCCGGACATGCCCTTCCCCGCGATCGCGGAGAAGTTGCTCGCCTCCGGGCGGAGGGCGGGATGCGTCGTCGACCCTCGCAACGGGAAGCTCCTCGGGATAGTCTCCCGGACCGACCTGGTCCGGGTGATCCCCACCCTCCCCCGCCTCGCGGAGCACGGGGTGATCGAGATCATGAGCCCGGCGAACATCTCCATCCGGGACGACGAGCCCTGCCGCACGCTCACCGCCCACCTTCGGGAGCTCGAGGAGCACCCGCTCCCCGTCGTGGACGGCGGTCGGACGCTCGTGGGCTCTGTCAGTCTGACCGATGTCGGGAACGCCTTCTTCCGGCCCATGGAGGGCGGAAAGCGGGACCCCGGCGTGGAGACCTACCCGTTGGACGCGCTCGTCCGCAGCATCATGACCCGCCCGGCGCTCACCATCGCGCGTGGGGCGACCGCGGGGGACGCGGCGAAGCTCATGGCCCGGAACCGGGCCTCCGGGCTCTTCGTGACCGACGGGGGCGTCCCGCTCGGGCTCGTCTCCCAGGGCGACCTGCTCGGCCTCGCGGTCCGTCACGCGCCGTCGACGGACGGGGTCTACATCCAGATCAGCGGGCTCAGCGCCGGGACCGACCCGATGCTGGTGACCGACCTCGACGGGGTCCTGGGCAAGGGTCTGAAGCGCATCGCAAAGGCCGACGAGCCCCGGATGCTCTCGGTCCACGTCACCACGCACCCCACGCGGGGCATGGGGTCCATGACCATCGAGGTCCGGCTGCACGGGCAGAGCCGCATCTACAACGCCTCCAGGACCGACTACAACCTGCTGAAGGCCGCCGCCGACGTGATGTCGGAGCTGGAGCGGCAGGTGCGTGGCATCAAAGAGGGTGCCCGCGACCAGGTGAGGGCCCACCCGCGACGGATGGTCGCTTCCGAGAACGCCGAGCTCCTCTCCGAGCCGGACCTCGAGCAGAAGCTTCCGGATTCGATGCGGAATCCCTCCACGTCCTCACGCAGCGGCGGGCGACGAACCTAAAGGGAGCCTCCCTCCCTTCCAGCCCCAAGGAGCTACGACCATGATGCCCGGGGGCCGGATGAACGAGCGGAACATGCGCATCATGATGAAGCGCATGGGCATGACGACGGAGACCCTCTCGGACGTCGAAGAGGTGGTCATCCGCCGCGCCAACGAAGAGATGGTGATCGAGGGCGCAGAGGTGACCGTGGTCACGGTCCAGGGGGTCAAGACCTTCCAGATCGTGGGCGACGTGAAGAGCCGTCCGAAGGGCTCGGCCCCGGCCGGAGGAGGCTCGTCCTCCTCGACCGCCGCCTCCTCCCCGCCTCCCGCCCCCGCCGGTCCTCCGGAAGAGGACGTGGAGCTCGTCATGGAACAAGCCCAGGTGGACCACACCACCGCCGTACGCGCGCTCAAGGATGCGGGTGGGGAACCGGCAGAGGCCATCCTCCGCCTGCTCTCCCAGCGTCGCACGTAGGCCCCTGGAACGCGCCACGCATGAGCGAGGTCCGCGCGGGCGAGATCCCCCTTCCGCCCCCCGTCCAGGACTGCGTCGAGGGCTTCGTCTTCGTCCGTTCGCCGCCCCAGTTCCTGCTCTTGAAGAGGACCGAGGCGCGCGGGGGTTTCTGGCAACCGGTGAGCGGTAGGTTCGAGCCTTCGGACCGGTCCTTCGAACACGCCGTCCGGCGCGAAGTGGCGGAGGAGACCGGGTTCTCCGGGGTCGGAGAGCTCCTCGACCTCTCCTGGGCGGTCGTCTTCCCGGGAAAGGACGGTCGGCCGTGGCGGCTGCACAGCTACGGGGTCGAGATCCCTCGCGTCGCGATGCCCAGGCTCAGCGACGAGCACGTGGCGTACCTATGGTGCCGGCCCGGGGAGGCGCTGTCGACGCTCTTCTGGCCCGACAACCGTCAGGCGCTCCGTCGTCTCTTCGCCGCGCTCGGATGCTAGGCGCTCGGAGCGAAACCGTCCCCCACCCCGCACGGAGGGGATCTCTCTCCTCGACCGGCCCCGGGACATGGGTGGCGAAGGCTCATGCGCTCGCCAGGGCGTCCTCTCGAGAGCCCTCCCATGTCGAGCGACAGCCCTCCGACCACCGAGTCTTCGGTCCCTGTAGAGGGGCCCCCGGCTGCGGCTCGTCCTTCCGCCCCGCAGGCGTTCACCTACCGGGAGCTCGGGGAGCGCCTCTACTCTGACCTACGGGAGGCGGGGTACCGTCGCATCGTCCTCCAGCTTCCTGCGGGACTCACCCGGAACTTCGCGAGCGTCGGCGAAGAGATCCGGGAGGCCACGGGGGCCAAGGTCGTGCACGTCACCCGCGCGTGCTTCGGTGCCTGCGATCCCCCGTCCCCCATGGAAGCCCCGGGCGCGGAGGCGATTGTGACGCTCGGGCACGCCAGGATCCCGAACATGCCCATCCACCTTCCAACCTACTTCGTCGAGATGCGGACCTCCGAGGGCGACCTGGAGCGCATGGCCGACGCGGTCCAGGGCGCGAATCTGCCCAGGAAGCTCGGGCTGGTCGCCTCGGTCCAGCATCTGGACCTTCTCCCCAGGTTCCAGGAGGTCCTCCGGACCCGGGGGTACGAGACGTTCGTGGGAGAGGGGGACCGCCGACTCGCTTACCCGGGGCAGGCGCTGGGATGCAACTACACCTCGGCCGAGGACGTCGCAGAGAAGTCCGAGGGCGTGCTCTTCCTCGGCACCGGTCTCTTCCATCCTCTCGGGCTCGCGTTCGCCGTCGAGCGCCCCGTATGGGCCCTCGACCCGCTGCAGGTGGGGATCTCCCCTCCGCTCGACCGGGAGAAGATGGTCGGTCGGCGGCTGATGACGATCGCCAAGGCGATGGACGCCCGGCGGTGGGGTATCCTCGCTAGCAGCTTCGCCGGACAGGACCGGCGCGGCATGGCCTCGAGCCTGGTGGAGAAGGCGCGCGCGCGGGGCCGCTCGGCGGAGCTCCTCCTCTTCGACCGCTTGGACCCGCGGGACTTGGTGGGTCGCGACCTGGACGCGTACGTCTGCACGGCCTGCCCCCGCATCCCGCTGGACGACGGAGGGTCCTACGACCGCCCCATGCTGACCGCGACGGAGTTCCTCTCGGCGATCGGGGAGCGCCCGCTCACCCCCTATCGGTTCGACACCTTCCACTGAGACAGGAGCGGGGGAAGGCACCATGCCACGGACCGGAGCAGCGTGGCTGGTCGTGGCCCTCGTCCTCTTCGGGGCGGCGATCGGGCTCATCGCGTTCGCCCTCCTTCACGGAGGCGCAACTGCTGGAGTGTTCCTCATCTTCCCGTTCATCGCCGGCTCCTCCCCGTCGCTCGCGGTAGGGGTCCTGCTCCTCGTCGTCGGGTTCTTCGTCCTCTTCTTCGCTCTCGCGCGGATGGGTTCGCTTGAGGAGCAGGAGGAGGAGGGGCACTCCCTCCCTTCGGCCGGAACCGGGTCCACCACCGCGGGCCCGCGAGCCCCCTCGAGCCGGGTGTCGTACGGAGGGTTCCTTCTGATCGGCCCGGTCCCGGTGGTCTTCGGGAACCGTCCCGGGTGGCTCCCCTACCTCATCGCCATGGCGGTGGTGACCCTTCTGGCCGTCCTGGTCTTCGCCGTTCTCCTAGCGCTCTGAAGCGAGGGGATCGAGGACCGAGACGTAACGGGGTCGAGGACGGGCGCAACGTGCGCGCTCTAGAACCGCTCGAGGGCCCGTCGGTCCCTTCTCCGCTGGTCGCCCCAAACGCCAAGCAGGATCACCGCAGTCGCGGTCACGGCCACGACGAACGCCCCGAGGTCCCCCTGGAAGACCGGGGGCAGCGCGTGGAGCAGTCCCGAGGGGAACGTCGGGAGCAGACCCAGCGTGGGGTCCTCAGTGAACCCGGTGATCGCCCCGAGCCCCGAGGGCAGCGTCTGGAGCAGGCGGACCAGGTTGGAGCCTCCCACCGGGTAGAGCGCCGCACCGAGCGACACCGACCGGGTCGCTCCCCCCGTCATCGTGATCGTTCCGCTGTTGGACCAGTCCACGTAGGAGACGAGGGTCCCCATGGCCACCGTTTCCACGGCGGTCGTGCCGTTCGCCCAGATGGGGGCTCCCACCCCGAGCCCCGTCTGCTGGGCGCACGGAGAGGCGCCCGCGGTGCCGTTGGTCGGGGGCGCGGTGGAACTGCACCCGATGTCCTCGGTCCCGTTGCCCGGGGCGAAGAACTGCCACTCCAGCGCCAGGCTGTCCGCGGGGTTGACCCATGGCCAGCCGTTGATGCTGATGCCCACTTTCGCCAGTCCCTGCTCCGCAGGGGTACCGACACCGGAGAGGTGGAAGGTGACCTGAAGGGCCGTGGTTCCCAGGGTCGCTCCCCAGGTGTTCGTCGGGAGGTCGCCGTTCGGCCCCTGCCAAACCGGGTCTCCCTGGAGGGTCCCTTCTGCCAGCGCCCGGACGGTGAGGTTGGCCGAGAGGTTCACCCAGACCCCCGCGGCGTTCGAAAGGCTCCCATGGATGCTGGAGTTCCACGGGGTCGAGCCGCTGGGGAAGGCGAAGGCCCTTCCCATGAGGCCCATCGGCCCGTGGCTACCTCCGGACCCGCGGCTGACCGAGGTGACCTCCAAGATGTGCTCGAAGGCGAGCGTGGCCCGGATCGACGGGTTCGCGTCCTGGAAGAGGGTGATCTCGGGAGCCTGGGTCTCGAAGAGGAGCGTGACGTTGCCCGAATCGAAGGACTGCCATCCCCCGGACGGGCTCGTGCTGACGGCCGCCTCCGACGGGCCCGCCGTCCGGGCGTTGGTGAAGAGGGCGGGGGCCGCGTCGGGGCTCGCAAGCATGTGGGCGCCCGCGGAGAGCGAAGCGCCGAATGGCGCACACAGGAGGAGAAGACCGACGACGAGGGCCCACGGGAGGGCACTTTGGGCTCGGCCCCGAGATGATGCGCGGGGCGTAGTGCTTCCCTGGAACCGGGCGTTCATTCGGTGGGCTACCTGCGATGGAGATGTCCCTTGGGAGAAAGGACGGTTCTGGTACAATCCTTGGGGGAGGCCGCCCCTTGGGCCAGGCCGCAGGGGACGGGTTCCGGTCGCAGGCCCGTCGATCTGCGCCCTCATAGACGAAGCTCCTCCCACAGCCCGATCCAGCGGTCCTGGACCCGCTCCTGAAGGGGGGGGTAGGTCAGAAGGACGTCGCGGACCTTTTGGGGTGACCGTAGAGCGGCGACCCTCTGCCCGGGGCGTTCCCCTCGCCGCTCGACCAGCCCCAGCTTCTCCAGACGTTCGACGTAATAGGACAGAAGGGAGGGCGAGATCCCGACGTTGGACGCCAGGTCCTGGGGTGTGGTGGGGCCCCGGTCCAGCAGGTGCAGCAGCAGCGCGCGCGGGACCCGTTGCCGCAGGAGCGCGAGGAGCAGCTTCTGGTCCTCCGAGATCGCGAGCCCTTCCCCGACAGGGCGCAGGGGGAAGACGCACCGGTGGCCGGCCACCTCCCGGGTCTCGAGCAACTGGCGCTGCGAGAGCCGGTAGAGGTGGTAGTCCAGCGTCCCGGTCGGGATCTTGAGACGTCGGATGAGCTCGCGGATGTGGACGCCAGGGTACTGCTGGACGAAGCTCAGGAGCACCTCGGCCCAGGGGGCGCTCGGGCCCGCGGGCTTCGGTGGGGCCGACTCCCCCGAGGGGACCGGGGGAGGGCTCCGGGGCTTATCGGAGGGTGGCGGCGAGGAGGAAGGCAACCCCCGCGACCTCCAAGACCGACGAGAAGAGGAGGAACGTCATCTCGAGGAGTCCTCCCTCGTAGATCACGACCAGCAGCAGCAGACCCTGCAGGAGGAAGGCGCCCATCCCGGCGGCCAGGAGCAAGGCACGATGCCCTGGGACGCCCGGGCGACGGGCCCGAAGGGAGATGACCATCAGCGCTCCGGAGAGGAGCGCCAGAGCGCCGTACGCCGCCGAGATCCCGATCACCGTGAGGTCGGTCATCGCGCACCATCGAGGGTCCCGGACCTATAGTTCTAGGCCGATCCCCCTCCTGGGGTGCTCTTCAAGGAGCGTACCAGAAAGGCGATTCCCCCACCACGGCTTGCTACCCCGTGGGCTCGCCCGGTCGACCCTCGCCCTTGAGGCGCGCGGTTGGCGGGCGGCTCACGGGTGTACATGAACACACTGCTCGGGTCCGCAGACCCTTCCTACATGCTCCTCGCGGGCGTGCTGCTGCTCCTATCGGCCTGGCCGCTCCTCTCGTGGCGAGCTGACCCTGGGCTCCTGCGCCCGGGGCGCCTGAAGGGAGGCCCTCTCACAGTCCGCGCCATGGCGGGCGTCCTGCTCGCCGCCCTCGCCTACCTCGTTGGCGGCCTGCTCGAGCTCCTGTGGGAAGGTTCGGGAGGCGTGGTCGCGGGCACGCTCTCCGGAGGAGGAGCGACGCTCGCCGCTGTCCTGCAGGCGCTCTCGTCCTCGCAACCGCTCTCGGTCGCAGCCGTACTGTCTTCCTCGCTCTCCGGCTTCCTCTCCGCTGCGGGCTCCGACCTCTGGACCGCCCTTCTGCTCGGAGGGATCGCGGGGGCCATCAGCGCCGGGGGACGCTGGAGAACGAGCGGGATCATGGCCTGGCTCGGCCTCGCCCTTCTCTCGGCCGGGTTCGTCCTCTACGGGGTGGATGTTCTCGAGGCGGCGGGTGGGCCCATCGCGTTCGGTCTCGCTTCGCTCGTCCTGGTCTCGGAGACCGGCGGGCTGGGGCTCCTGCTATGCTACCAGTTCTACGCGCTCGAGTTCCTCACCGGGCAACGCCGCGCGGATTCTCCCCTTCCCGCAGGTTCCGGCTCCCTCGCTGCACGACCGCGTGCCGTGGGCGTCCAGATCCCTTGCTACAACGAACCGGCCGAGCTCGTGATCGGATGCCTGGACTCCGTGCTGGCCCTGGATCATCCACGCTCCCTGCTCCACGTCCAAGTCCTCGACGACTCGACCGACCTTGCGGCAGTGGCGGCCGTCTCAGCCTACTGCCGCGCCCAGGGGGTTCAGTACATCCACCGGGCCGCACGCCGGGGGTTCAAGGCGGGGGCGCTCAACGACGGACTCCGGTCGATGCCGCAGGAGGTCGAGTTCCTCGCGGTCGTCGATGCGGACTACGAGGTGGAAGCCGGGTTCCTGCGCGAGGTGCTGCCGCTCTTCGAACGGCCCCGCGTGGCGTTCGTCCAGACTCCTCAGAGCTACCGGAACGCGGGGGCGGGGCCGCTCGCCCGGCTCTACGCGCTCGCGGACGCCTACTTCTACCGCGTCGTCGAGCCGGTGCGCGACCGAGCCGGCTCCGCGATCTTCTGCGGGACGATGGGCGTCGTCCGCCGTTCGGCGCTCGAGAGCGCCGGGGGATGGAACGAGTCCAGCATCACCGAGGACGCCGAGCTCTCCCTCCGTCTCTACGCCGCAGGGTGGACGTCGGTCTACCTGCCCAAGGTCCTCGGACGGGGGCTCGCCCCTCTCACGTTCGAGGACCTCCGCTCCCAGCACGCCCGATGGGCCTTCGGAGGTCTGCAGATGCTGCGCCTCGACCGCTCGGCGCTCGGTCGCGGACGCCTCACGATCCGGCAGCGCGCCGATTTCCTCCTCGGCGGAGCGTTCTGGCTGGACGGGACATTCCTGCTGGGCATGTCCCTCTCGATCGCCCTCCTGGTCGTCGCGGGCCTCTTCGGAGTCGGGCTCCCCACCCTCTCGTACGGTTCTCTCGCGCTCGTCGCCTCCGCCCCCGTGCTCCTGCTCTTGGACAGCGCGCTCAAGGTGCGTCTCGCCCTGCGCTCGGTGCAACGGACCTCGCTCCGCGACGCCCTCGGCGTCTTGGGATTCTGGTACGCGATCAAGCTCAACGACCTGCGTGCGGCCGTCCGGGGCCTCGTGGGAGGGCCGATGGCCTTCCGAAGGACCCCCAAGACGGGGACGGGCCCTCTGGGAAGTGGAGAGCAGCTCCTCCGGGCCATCCGCTCCTCGCGGTGGGAGACGACGCTCGCCCTGGGCTTCTGGATGCTCGGGGTCCTGTTCGGTCTCTACGAGGCCGGGACCAGCCTCGCTGCGGGGCAGCTCCCTCCGGTCACCCTCCTGCTTCTCGTGGCGTGGACCCTCTTCTACGCCGTCGCCTTTGCCAGCGCCCCGCGGCTTGCGGTAGGGGCGCTGCGCGCGCTGGCCCGGTCTTCTGGCACGAGCCCTTCGGAGGAGTCGCCTGCGGCGGGCGCGCGGCGGACTCCGGGCCATTCCCTGGACGTGCTTCCCCTCAACAGCTCGGCCCGGCCCGACTGAACTCGCTCGGAGGCCCGCCGGGAGACCTCGAGAGCCCCCGCGGTCGGTTTCAAAGGGCGTACCACAACGAGCATCCACCCTCCTCGGGTTATCCCCCTCCATGGATGCAACCCCGTCCCGTGTTGCCGACCCGCCCTCTCGAGGGAGAAAGCTCGGGAGCCGGGGTCGGGCCCTTGTCGCCGTGGTTGTGGCGGCGGTGGTGCTCGTCTCCGCGCTCTACTTCCTGGGCTTCCTCGGTGGCGGCCACGTTGAGCTCTACGTCCACGACGCTCCCTGCAACGGATGCACCCACGTCTGGGTCACGTTCACCGCGGTGTCCGTGCACGAGTCGGACATCAAGGGGAGCGGCTGGACCGACCTGAACGTCTCGGGGTCGACCTTCGACCTCCAGGCGTTGAACGGCTCCGCCGCCGCGAAGCTCCTGGGCCTTGACGCGCTCGGGGCCGGCCACTACCAGCAGATCCGGGTCGAGGTCAGCAAGGTCGTCGTGGACCTCACCTCCGGTGTGCAGCTGGTCGCGACCGTCGACGGCCCGTCCGCCGCGTTCTCGGGCCAGTTCACCGTCTCGACCGGGGGCACCACGACCCTCAACATCGACATCGACCTCGCCTCCAGCCTCCACTTGACCCCAACAGGGGCCACCTTCACCCCCGTGATCGGTTCTGTCGCCGTCTCAGGTGGATGAGCGCTATTGGTCTGGGGGTGCGCCCGGTCCCTTCTCCAGAAGGGACGGTCCGTGCTCGGTCCCGTCGGATGCCCGGGGGAGAGCCGTCGAAGATCGGGACTCATGGGCGTAGAGGAGGACCTCGGGGCAAGAGGGACCCGAGGGAAGTGAGGGGTCCGGCGCGCACCTCCGCGGGGAGCCGCCGGACCGGGACAACGCCGCGCTCCGCCTTCCCCAGCCTCCTCCTGGTGGCGATCCTCCTGGGCTCCGCCCTCGTTCTGCTCCCCACGGCGCTGCCGAACGCGGCCGCGACGCCCTACCCGGGGCCCGAGCCGACCCCGACGAACCTCACCGTCTTCCTTCACAACTCGACCCTCCCCCAGCCGGTCACGGGCGGGATCTTCTCGAGCCAGCTCCTGACCACCACGAACGACACCGCGTCCCCCTGGCGGGGAGGCGGGTTCCTCGACATCGCCGGGAGCTGCGTCACGTGCGTCCAGGTCCCGTTCTTCCTCTTCCCGAGGACGGCCGGGCCCCTCACGCTGAACGGGACCCCCTCGGCGAACGTCTTCATCAACTGGACCGGGACGAGCGCAGCCTGCACGCTCGGATTGACCCTGAGCGCGGTGAGCCCGACCGGCGCCACGACGACCCTCGGCTCTCCGGCGTCCACATCCTGCACGGGGACGAAGGGCGGTCTGGGCCTCCCCGTCCGCCTGGTCTACGGCAGCCCGCTGCTGACCACCCTGCCCGCGGGCTGGTCCCTGGAGGCGTTCTTCACGCTCACCGGTAGCGCCTCGAACAGCGGCTACGGGATCTGGTGGGGAAAGGTCGCTGGGGCGTACTACCCCTCCGACATCGACCTTCCCGCGAGCACCTACCTCGCGATCAACCAGACCTACGTGGTCGGTCCGAGCGGAGGGATCACGGGGAGCCTCAACTCCACCGTGCGGACCCCGGTCGCGCAGCTGCGCGCCAACCTCTCCGACCCGCTGGGGAACTACGACTACACCAACTGGACGGTCAACTGGACCGTCACCTCCGCCGCCACCGGCGGCGTCTTCGGGGCCGGGACGATGACCCCGCAGGGCCCGAGCGTGCCCCCGGCCTACTACGGGTACAACGAGACCTACACGGCCGCGTACAACTACTCCTGGGTGCCGGCAGGGGGCTACACGCTCTGCGTCAACGCGACCGACAACACGGCGCACAACGACAAACTGTTCGCCGGTCTCTACGGACGGAACGCCATCGGCTGCTCGAGCTTCAGCGTCGGGTCCGCGCCGAACCTCTTGACCCTGCTCGTCCAGGACAGCCGGCACGCCCCGCTCGTCCATGCGGAGGTCGACGTGGCCGGGGTGCACAACTTCACCGACCTCACGGGGACGACGCACTACCGCCTGGCGAACGGCACCTACACCGGGTCCGTGACCTGGGAGGGGATCGTCGTCGCTTCGCCGAGCATCGTGGTGAAGGGCCCGACGACCCTGACCATCGTGGCGAGCGTCTTCTACCCGGTCTTCTCCATCGAGGACCAGTCGGGACAGCCGCTCTCGAACGCGCTGGTCTACCTGGTGCACCCGAACGGCACGACCTACCCGCTGGCCGTGACCGGTCCCTCCGGGAACCTCACGCTGGACCAGGTGCCGCAGGGAAGCTACGGCGTCACGGTGATCTGGCACGACTCCGTGGTCTACGCCCAGCCCGGGCAGGCCTCGGTGGACGTGGCGGCGAACGCCGCCTACGTCGTCCTGACCCACGTGTACTGGCAGAGCTTCCAGGTGCTCGAACCCACGGGCGCCCCCATCTCGCTGGCCAGCGTGGTCGTGGAGAACCTCACCACGGGAGTGGTGATCTCCTTCGGGATCACGGACGCCTCGGGCTTGAGCCCCGCCCACGTCCCCTACGGGAACTTCTCCGTCCTCGTGTACTGGCAGACCAGCCTCGTCGCCGAGGTCAACCTGACCCTCCTGCCCTCGCTCGCGGAACCCTACGTGATCGACGCCGCGATCTTCCAGGTGAGCTTCCTGGCGCTGGACGCTCAGGGGAACCCCGTGGGCGGCGCAGCCATCACCATCGTCGGGCCCGGGGGCCCGGTCACGAGCCTCGTGACGAGCCCCTCCGGGTCCGCGACCACCGTCCTCCCTGGAGGCAGCTACACGTTCGTGACCCGTTGGGAAGGGGTCACGGTGAACGTCAGCACCGCGGTCGTCTCCTCCGCCCAGTCGATCACGCTCCACCTGGCCATCTACGAGGTGACCATCGGAACGGTCGACGCGAAGTCGTTGCCGGTCTCGGGCGCCACGGTCGCCTGGGTGTCGAGCACGGGATACGCCAACGGGTCGCTCCTGACCAACTCCTCCGGATGGGGGATCGCGAGGCTCCCCGCCACCTCCTACGACCTCTCGATGTCCTGGGAGGGGGTCGCGGTCGGCACGAGCACGTTCAACGTCTCGAAGAGCGGCACCCTCGTGCTCCCGCTCGAGGTCTACTACCTCACGATCAACACGGTGGACAACGGCGGGGCGACGCTCTCCGGGGTCTTCGTGCAGGTGCTCTCCGTCACGACCGGGGTCGCGATGGCCTCCGCCATCACGGGCTCTCAACCGACGGTGCTCCGCCTCCCCATCGGGACCTACTGGGTCGTCGGGACGCTGCGGACGACCTACGACCTGACCCCCGTCGAGCAGACGGTGAACCAGACGGTCTCCCTGAGCTCGAACGAGCCGGTCACGCTGAAGTTCACGAAGGCCCCGCCCTCGTTCACCTCGACCGTCGAGTTCGAGGTGATCCTGGCGTTCGTCGCGCTCGCGTTCCTCCTGATCCTCGGGTTCGCCTTCGTCTCCTCTCGCCGCAAGCGCGGCGGCGCCAAGCCGTCCACGAGCCCGCCGGCCGCCACGTCGACGACCCCCTCGTCGGACCCGGCGTCGGAGCACGAGGGATCGAACGAGAGCGCGAGCGGGAGCGCGAGCGGGAGCGCGAGCGGGAGCGCGACCGGGAGCGCGACCGAGAGCGTCTCCACCACGCCCGCCGGTCCGGCAACTCCCCGGGAGGGGGCCAACAGTCTCTCTTCCCCTCTCCTCGCGTCCCGACGGAGCGGAAGTGCCGCGTGAACCGTCCTCTTCTCGGAACGGCGTCCTGTCGCCGTCACAGCATTTCGCTCTCGCGGTGAAGTTCCCAGAGTCGGGAGGACGGACCCGTTGACCGTCCGGAGGGAGGACCGCGTGTTGATGCCCCCGCGCCCGCAGGAGAGGGCCCCGATCGGCGACGTGGCCTCGGCCTTCGCCCCCGGGGTGCAAGTGCTCTACGTGGGCACCCCACCGCGGCTGCGCGAGCTCGGGTCGGACGCCTGGATGGCCGGGCGCGTCCCGCCCCCCCAGCGATGGAGCTTGGGTCCCATCGCACGGATCGCCGGTGCCGCACGGAGAAGCCTCGCCGACCTCCTCGCGGAACCGGGAAGGGATCTCACCATCCTCGGCGTGATGTGCCTCCCCTTCGAGGTGACCTCGCATCTCCTCCCGCGAAGGGCCCAGCGGTCGACGGTCGTCCTCGACGGGACCGGTCCCTCGGGGGACCCCGACACGGCACTGGCGGTCGAAGGGGTCCGGGCGCTGTGCGACCGGATGAACGCGGAGCTCTTCGTGTTCCCGTAGGGGGGCGCGAGAGGCACCCGGGGCCTACCCCGCCGACCGGGAGGGGGCTCGGCCCTCACCACCTCACTGAGGTGGGGGAGGGGGCTGGGCGTACCCCGGTGGAGGGCCCCCGTAGGGGGCCGGGGCGTACATCGGAGGCGCTCCTCCGATGGGGTTCCCGCACGAGGCGCAGCTGGGCGCGCCCCAGGCGTTGGGCGAGCCGCAGGCCCCGCAGTAGCTGAGGTTCCCTGGAGGTGGTCCCCCGTAGCCGCCGTACGGGCCCGGAGGAGGAGCTCCCGCCGCCGTCCCGCCCGAGGCGCGCTTGCGGTTTCGGCGGACGACCACCGCCACCACGATGACGGCCACGACGATCCCTAGGAGGAGCGCCCAGCTCACGGTGGCCGAGCTGGTCCCCGGGACGAAGGGGGTGTCGTACCACGCGGGCGCGGGGGTGACGGTGATGTTGATGATCCCGGTGACCGAGCCTCCCCCGGAGTCGCTCGCGACGACCGTGACCGGGTAGGTGCCCGTCGAGCTCGAGCTGAAGTTCGACACCCCGCTGTTGTCCGTCGCGGCGTCCGTGGTCCCCGTC
>JAKAAX010000028.1 GCA_021802125.1 Thermoplasmata archaeon
GTCGGTCGATGGCATGCGGCCCCCGCGCCCTGCGTCGAGCTGGACAACGGGCTTCGGCTCTTCGTGGGGTTCCGCCGCCCCGAGGGCGAACTCGTGGGGATCTCGGTGAACCCTGACGCGGTGGTGGTGGCCCGGCGGCGCTTCCCTTCCAGCGCCCAGAACGTCCTTCTCTCGCGCGTCCTCTCGCTCGCCCCCCTCTCGGAATCCCGGGTGCTGCTGACCGCGGAGGTCCGGGGGATCCGCCTGTCGAGCTGCATCACGCCCCAGGCGCGAAGGAGCCTCGGTCTGCGGAAGGCTTCTCGCGTCTACCTGTACGTCAAGGCCAACGCGGTCCGCCCCGTGTCGGGAGCTTCGGCCCGCCCGACGGACCTCCCCACCCCCGCCGCGGCCGCCCTCCGGGGGGTCCGGGTCCGAGGGCGCGAGTAGCCGCATTTATATACAAGCGCTCCCTCACTTGGCCCGAACATCGAGGGCAACCCCTCGAGAGAGAACATATGATGGCGGGAACCCCGATCTTGGTGCTGAGGGAAGGAGTCGAACGGGAGAAGGGCAAGGGCGCGGTGTCGAACAACATCGCGGCCGCGCGAGCGCTCGCGGACGCCGTCCGCAGCACCCTCGGCCCCCGCGGGATGGACAAGATGCTCGTCGACTCGATGGGCGACATCACCATCACGAACGACGGAGTGACCATCCTGAAGGAGGTCGACGTCGAGCACCCCACCGCCAAGATGCTGGTGGAGGTCGCGAAGACCCAGGACCAGCAGTGCGGCGACGGGACCACCACCGCGGTGGTCCTCTCGGGGGAGCTCCTCCGGCGCGCCGAGACCCTCATCGAGCAGAACGTCCACCCCACGGTGATCACCCGGGGCTTCTCCCTCGCCCGCGAGGAGGCCGAGCGCCTGCTCAAGGCCGAGGTCGGGCACAAGGTCAACATCGCCGACGAGCAGACCCTGGTCGACGTGGCCGCGACGGCCATGGGCAGCAAGGGCGTCTACGGCTCTCGTGAGGAGCTCGCGAAGCTCTCCGTGAAGGCCGTGCGGGCCATCGTCGAGTCTCGCGACGGGAAGGAGGTCGCCGACACCTCGCTCATCCAGATCGAGAAGAAGCACGGCGGCACCATCGCGGACACCGAGCTCGTCCAGGGGATCCTCCTGGACAAGGAGCGCGGCCACCCCCGGATGAACAAGGTCACCAAGGGAGCGAAGATCGCCCTGCTCAACAGCTCCCTCGAGATCAAGAAGACCGAGTTCGAGAGCAAGATCAACATCAAGTCGCCCGGCCAGATCCAGAACTTCCTCGACCAGGAAGACCATACCTTCCGCGAGATGGTCGACGCGGTCAAGGCGACCGGCGCCAACGTCGTGATCTGCCAGAAGGGGATCGACGATGTGGTGCTCCACTACCTGGCCAAGGCCGGCATCTTCGCCGTGAAGCAGGTGAAGGAGTCCGACATGCAGAAGCTCTCCCGCGCGACCGGCGGCAAGGTCGTGACCGGCTGGAAGGAGCTGAGCGCGAAGGACCTGGGCTCGGCGGGCGAGGTCGAGGAGCGCCAGGTGGGAGACTCCCACATGACCTTCGTGACCGACTGCAAGGGCGCGCGCAGCGTCTCGATCCTCATCCGGGGCGGGACGGAGCACGTGACCCAGGAGGTCGAGCGCGCGCTCCAGGACGCCTTGAAGGTGGTCTCCTCCACGATCGAGGACGGGGTCATCTGTCCAGGCGGCGGCGCGACGGAGATGGAGCTCGCGGTCCGGCTGCGCAAGTACGCCCCCACCGTGGGCGGCCGTGAGCAGCTCGCCGTGGAGGCCTTCGCGCAGGCGCTCGAGGTCCTCCCCTGGTCGCTCGCGGAGAACGGCGGCTACGACGCGATCAACACGATCATCGACCTGCGCAAGGCGCACGAGGGGTCCAACAAGAACGCGGGGATCAACTTCTCCGAGGGCGGACACCCCGGCGACATGCTCAAGCTGAAGGTCGTGGAGCCTCTCCGTGTGAAGAGCCAGGCCATCAGCTCCGCCACCGAAGTGGCGAACATGGTCCTGCGCATCGACGACGTGATCGCTTCCCGGAAGTCCGGCGGGGCCCCTCCCGGGGGTCCCGGCGGCCACGCTCACTGAGCGGCGCGGACCTCACGGGCAGGAGGGGGCCGGTCATCCGACCCCCTCCAGCAACCTTTTCTCCCTCTCGAATTGACCACCCCCTCCCATGCGGACGAAGAAGGCCGAGCGGGTCACCCGCTTCGACGTGATCGGGCTGGAGCCGAAGCCGGCACTCTACATCTCCTACGACGGGCTCGGCAAGCTCTCCGAGCGCTCGCTCTTGCGCGACGTCCTGGAGGAGCTCCAGAGGAAGGGGGTCCAGACCTACACGGAGTTCCTCAAGTCGCTCCGCTCCCACCGCTCGGCCTACGTCCACGTCTACTTCGCAGACTACGTGAGCTACGGGATCGGAGGGGGCGACGCGACGGCCGAGTTCTTCTTCGGCACCTACCTGCTCCTCCACGACCCCGCGAAGGGCGAATCCGGCTCCCGGGAATCGCTCACGCTCGTGCACCCGGCCGTACGGCCGGAGCGCGTTGAGCTCGAGGCCGCCTGAGGCGGATTTCTCCTCGAGAAATCGCCCCAGATACGCTGTTCCTCGTGCTCAACGGCATCACGTTTATATCATGCCGTGTGGTGGCGTGCCACACCTGACGTGGACGGCGGTACTCTCGGGGTGAACATCACGCGGGAAGCCCTGTCCGGAAGCGCCCAGGAGCGCACAATCCCGTGAAGGATCGTCCGAACCCCAGGTCGTCCGCCGCTGACCTGCAGGTCGTGCTGACCCGGGCCTTCCGCGCGCTCCGGACCCTTCCGAGGACCCTCCGCCCCGCGGCCTCTCTCGCGCTCCTGCTCCTGGCGGTCCTCTTCCTGGCGCTGCCGGGCCTTCCGAGCCACGCCGCCCCGATCACCCCCGCCCTTCCGCACGAGAGCGCTTCGACCACCGCCCAGGTCCTGGCGCAAAGCACCCCGACCCCTGCGGGGGTCCCGGCCGGCATGGTCCAGATGACCCCTCAGGACCACCCCTGCTGGCCAATCCTCGTCAACCAAAGCGCCTGCATCCAGGTCGACGTCGCCAACTACTCCGCCCCGGACATCATCCCCGACCCCCGCTCCGGTCAGCTCAACACGAGCTGGCAGCTCTACCCCCACGCCAACGACGACATCCACATGCAGGTCCTCTCCAGCTACGACCTCTCCAACTGCTACATCTACAACCCCCCGGCCTGGATGGGGTCCTGCACCTCGGCCCACCAGGGACCGCCGGCGATGTACTCGGGCTGGGACGCCTACCTCTACCTCACCGTGGTCGACGTGATGTGGCAGGACGTCTGCTGGTTCTGCGACACGGACGGGACGCAGTGGCACACCAACTCGGGCCAGCAGTGGTCGCCGACCCAAGGGCACCCCTACTCGGTCCCGGGCGACACGCTCCACCACTGGGTCTACGACCTCAACATCTCCTCGACGAGCGGCAGTTCCGAGAACTTCCCGAACGGCACGTGGGTCATGTGGAACGTGACCAACACCTACTGGAACGGCTCGAGCTCCGGCGGCGTCCTGAACGCGGTCCACCAGTGCGCTCCAAGCTGTAACGGCGGGGTGTCGGCCGCGCCGGACATGTTCTACTACTTCACCAAGGGATTCTGGTACTACGACAGCGCGCCGCTCGGCACGACTCCCCCCTACGGCCCGAACAACGCCAACATGGTGAGCGGAGGAGGTCCCAACGCCTTCGCGGCGAACCTCAACCTGACCTACTACCCTGTCGTGCCTGCCGTGGGCGACCACGTCATCGTGGACCTGAGGACGCAGCCGATCGAGAACTACTCGCTCGGCTCGATCAACACCCAGGCCACGGTCATCGTGCTGAACGCCTGGTACCCGAACGGGACCTACTGGCGAAGTTGGGCGAGCGGGTTCACCCCCATGGCCTACCCCTACAACGATACGAGTCACGCCCGGGTGGAGCTCCCGGCCGATTTCTTCGCCCATAGCGGGACGAGAGTGGAGTGGTTCATCCAGGCCTACGACTCCTACGGCCACATGATCCAGTCACGCAATTTCACCCAGATCGTCTCCACCATAGGGGATTGTCCGAACGCCAACTTCACGCAGTGCCTGAACGTGACGACGGACCCCAACTCGATCCAGACCGAGGGCTGGAACGGCTGGCTCAACACCACCCCGCCGAGCATCCCGGGTGTCGGGATCAACCAGGAGGTCAACGTCACCATCCTGACGTTCAACCGGACCATCAGCATCCAGGCGGCCTACATCATCATCCACGTGGTCTACTCGACCACCGGGGGTGGCGGGGCCGCGTTATACACGATGCACCGGATCACGCTCAACGAGTACTACTTCGATATCCCAGGGTTACCCGAAGGTAGCAACGTCACTTTCGTGATCAAAGCCTACGACTTCAACGAGACGTCTGTGGTCTCGCACCCGTACAAGTTCTTCATTCCCTACCAGGTCTTCCCCCCGAGCCAGTACTGCTTCTTCTACGTCTACGTGTTCGATGCCGCCACGGGCGAGCCGGTCGACAACGCGTTCGTCAACATCACGGGGCTCGCCGGGACCATCCGGATCCTGACGAGGACCACCATCAACGGGGTCGCCTACCCCAACGTGACCGGGCAGCAGTGGACCCCGCGCTTCCTCCCCGCCAACGTGAGCTACACCATCGACGTCGAGGTGAAGGGCTTCGACGGGGCGGGCCTCAATCCGCCGGACATGATCCCCGCGAACCTGTACTGTAGCCACGTCATGAACTCCTCCGCCGTCCTGGGGGAGGCCTCCAACTGGCGTGTCAACCTCAAGTACAGCGTGCTCAACTTCACGCTGAACGCCCCGCCACCGCCTCCGGTCTTCTCCGCGGCCGTGACCCCGGGGATCGACATCGGGGTCGCCGGCGGGATGGTCGCCGCGACGGTGGTCCTCATCCCGATCTATCTGCACTGGAGACGGCTCCGCCAGGTGGCGGAAGCCGAGGAGAAGCGGATCACACTATGATCTCCCGGCGCCCCCTGGTCCTCGCAGCCATCATCCTGCTCGTCGCGCTGCTCGCGCCCTCGCTCCCCACCGGCTCGCTGCTCTTCCTCCCCCACCAGGCGCCTGCGCCTCACGTGGACACGCCGCTCTCCGTCGCGTCGACCCCCTTCGCGGCCCCTTCGGTCCTCTCCGCCCACCCCGCGGCGGCCCCGTCGACCGACCCCGCCCGCTCCCCCTCCGCGGCGCCCACCGCCGCCCCCACCCCGAAGGTCACCCAGGCCCCGGTCGGACCTTGCGCGCCCGGCACCCCGGAGTCCAGCGACTTCCAGAACAACGTCACGGTGACGATCAGCCTGTTCAACTCGCTCCAGATGGTCCCCTACGTCAACACCGTCAGCGCCTACGCGAAGGCCGTCCAGGTGGACATCTACACCCCGGCGGGGGTGCCCATCCAGCAGGCCGTGATCACGGCCTGGGCCGTCGGCTGGAACAACCAGTCGCTCAACTCCACGCTGCCGAACGCCCCCGCGAACTTCCCGATGCAGGTCGACAGCACCAACCACGAGCACGCGAGCGGCCAGCTCAACGACTTCAAGTTCTTCCCGCCCGGCTCCACCGTCTACTTCAACATCACCCTCGTCCAGAACGTGACCGACCCCGCGAACTGGACCTCGCCGTGCCCGGTGGGGGCCTACCACGCGCCCTGGAACTCTCCCCCGCCGAACCCGCAGCCGGAGCCCACCTGGGCCTTCCACGTGACCAACGGGTGGCCGAGCGGCCAGCTGGAGAACGACATGGTCATGACGGCGACCCCGAACATCTTCAACGGGATCCAGCCGGACCCCTTCCAGTCGGTCTACCTCTACCTCAATTCGAGCAAGCTCGGGTTCCCCATCGGGGGGCCCCTGGGCGGAGCGAGGCTCGTCTACTCTCTCGAGAACAAGACCGGGCTCCACACGGGGTACGGGCTCTCCTTCTGCGGGAACAACGCGACGTTCATGTTCTCCTGCGAGGGGGGACTGCCGGCCGGCATCGGACCGTTCTACGAGGTGGGTGACATCATCCACTTCCAGATCAAAGCGTTCGTTTCGACCGACGTCGGCTATTACAACATGATCTACTCGAGCTGGTACACCTACGTCGTCGGGAGCGGCTCCACCTGGTGCGAGCCCGACAGCGGGTACAACTTCTACGGGTGGACGGGAAGCGCCCTTCCCCCGTACTACAACCCGGCGCACCAGAACGGGAACTTCTCCAGCGTGCAAGGGGACAACCCGAACCCGCTCACCCTGACGCTCCAGGGCCCGTTGACCGAGATCGCGGTGTACCACGCGGTCGGCTCCGCACCCGCCATCATGCCCGCCCCCGGGCTTGTCGACCCCAGCCAGGTCCCTGTCCAGGACCCGGGCATTGAGCTCCCCGCGCCCTCCTCCGCGCAATCCGCCACCCCGACCGTAACGGGAGCGGCGACGGTCACCTTCACCGCGACCGGCCTCCCTGCGGGGGCCACCTGGTCCGTCCTGCTGGGTACGACCAACCTCTCGGCGGTGACCCCCAAGCCCATCGTGTTCACCAACGCGCCCGCCCAGAAGCTCGCTTACACGGTCACGACCCCGCTCTCCGAGTTCGGCCAGAACTTCGTCCGTTACGTCGCCGCTCCCGCGGCCGGAGAGGTGGACGCGTCCTCCGGCTCGGCGTCCGCCACGATCAACTTCACGACCCAGGTCTACGTGGACATCATCCAGGACCCGTGGGACGCGGGGAACATCACGACCACCCCGTCGGTCTACGGGAAGAACGCCGGATGGTACGACAACAACTCCCAGGTCACGATCTACGCGGTGGGTTACCTCGGGTTCCCCTTCTTCCTGATCCTGACCGCGGGCCACTCGACCCCGAACCCGATGCAGTACGTCGTTCAGTCCGACACGAACAACAGCGAGATCCCCGCGTTCACCGGGATCCTGAACCTGTCGATCTCGAGCCGGAACATCACGACGGCGATCGCGTACTCCTACGTCTTCTTCAACGAGACGTACCTGGGCCAGCCGCTCAACGGTGTCGTCCTCATGAACGAGGAGAACAGCACCGTGTTCTACACGGGCGACGGCACCCAGCTCGCCGACCCCTCCGACATCGGACCGTTCCCGCCGGGGGTGAACGTCTCCTTCTACGTCCTCGCCTACGACGAGCTCGGTTGTCCGCTACGCTCGGACACCTACCACTTCCACACGCAGCGGGAGGGGATCCCCACCGTCAACAGCCGGACGTACTTCTACGTGGTCGTCTTCGACTCGGCCAAGAACCAGTACGAGCCGAACGTCCCCGTCAACATCTCGAACAACTCGTGGTGGGACATCTGCTACACGAACGCGTTCGGGTTCTGCTACCCCAACGCGACGAACTCCGCGACCCCGCTCTTCCTTGCGTACGGCTGGTACAACGTGACCGTGACCTACCAGGGGTCGATCCAGAGCGTGTCGTACGACATGACTCCGGCTTCGAACAAGACGCTCACGTTCATCTTCAACTCGGCTGCGCAACATCAACAGCCGGTCTATTCGGAGCCCACGCAGGGCTTCTCGAACTCCCCGCCGTACATGCCGTTACCCTTACTTTTCGGCATGATCGCCGCCGGGGCGCTGTTCATTCCGGTCTGGCTCATCTTCATGGAACAACGTCGCAAAGCCGCTGCCGAGGAGAAGCGGATCACGCTCTGAGGGCGTGGCTCACACTGAACCCTAGCTAGAGGAGACGAAGATGGCCTACGGAGGACAAGGAGCGCCGCAAAACCCGAACCGACCGAGACCCCAGGGACCCCCGGGGAACCCCTACGACGTGATGGGAGGGTTCTACCCGGTGTCCGCACCGGGGGCCCGTCCCCCGCCGCAAGGCTCGCCGTACGCGCCGGTCCCGGCCCGCCCGGGAGGGTACCCTCCTCAGTACCGCCCGGTCCCCGTCCGGCCTCCGATGCAGCCGTACCCCCCCGGGGCTCGCCCACCGCCGGGAGGGCTCGCCATCCCTCCGCGCGGAGGGCCCATCCAGGGAGCGCCACGGCCGGCCCCCAAGAAGAAGAAGTCCTACTCGAAGGAAGAGATGGTCTTCCTGGCCATCGGTATCGGGCTCATCATCGTCGGGGGGTTCCTCATCCCCACTTTCGGCCTATTGATGAACACCCAGTCCGCCGGGGCGTTCATCGACTCGACCAACGCCCACTACTATTCGAACGGCGGCACGCAAGCGATCGCCCTGACGCAGGGCACCGTCCAGCCGGGTCAGACGATCATGATCCAGGACCAGATCGCCTACATCCACTACAACGCGCAACAGGGGATCACCCTGATCAACTACACGAGCATCTCGCCGGGTGACTCCGTTCACCAGGCCATCGCCCAGAAGCTCTTCGGGGTCTTCCAGGGGAACCTCCCGGCGCAGTACAACTTCCAGGTCGGCGAATACGTCCTTCTGACGTTCAAGGTGGTCACGGGCTACGTCCCGGGCAACCTCAACGACACCTACCTGACCCTGGACGCCTCCTGGTCGGCGACCTGGAGCGCGTTCGAGAACAGCTACACCGGCCTGCGCGCGCTCGCCCTCGACCCGGCGGTCATCCAGCCCTACCCCACGCCGCTCTACGACGGGCTGTTCATCGCGATGGTCGTCGGTGGCGCGGCGATGCTCATCATCGCCCTGATGTGGCCGAAGCGTCTGAAGCGGTTCTTCCGGGTGGCCACGAAGGACCCGACGCACCTGGTCCCGATCGTGATGTTCTTCCTCTCGGTGTTGTGTCTCGTCTTCCTGCCGTTCTACCCATGGTGGATGGTGCTGATCTTCTCGGTGCTGCTCTCCTTCGTGGCGTGGAAGATGCCGCAGTTAGCGGTCATCCTCCTCGGAGCGCTCATGCTCGCCGAGGTGGGCTACCAGGCGCCGGAGCTCGGTCTGATCTTCATCGTCGCGCTGCTGCCCCTGATGGGTGCGACGCTCGTCGATTGGAGGTTGGGGTTGGGCGGCTTCTTCGTCATCGCTCTGGCCCCCTACGGACTTTCGTTCATCGTGCCGATCATGATGGGGATGATCTTCTCCCTCATGCTCGGTTTCGCGGTGGCCTTCGCGGGAGGCATCGTCCTCTCGATCTTCGTCACTCTGGGCAACTTCCCCGTCCTCGGCTGGATGGTGGGGAACTCGCACACGGGCCTGCCGACCTTCGCCAACGGGCATCCGCAGGACCTGAACCCCGTGCGCTGGAACTGGTCCTTCAACGACTTCTGGAACGCCTACGCGAACATCGCGAGCCCGAACGCCCAGGTGCTCGCCCAGGGCACGCAGGGCATCGAGGCGTTCTGGTCTCCTCTCGTCATGATCGCGGTGTGGTGCGTCGCCACCTGGCTCGCGCACCTCCTGGTGCTCGACCGCACGAACATGACCCACTCGCGGATGGCCAAGAACTCCCTCCTCGGGGGCGGGCTCATCACGGGTGTGGCCTTCGGTGAGCTGGTCGCGTTCAACCAGTTCCAGGGCGTGGCCGGCATCCTCGTCATCGGCATCATCCCGGCGATGCTCGCGGCCGTGTTCGCAGGAGCGGTGCTCCGCGAGACGTTCCAGGCCTACTTCACGAGCAAGCTCGGAGGGACGGCGGTCGGTACACGTGTCGCCGAGATGGCCCAGCTCCACAAGGTCTCCTTCGAGATGGTGGGCGGCCTGGGCGACGTGAAGGCGGACATCAAGGAGTCGATGATCATCCCGCTCATGCGGAAGGATGTCACCTCCAAGTTCGGGCTCGAGCCCCCGAAGGGCATCCTGCTGTTCGGCCCGCCCGGCTGCGGGAAGACCATGCTCATGAAGGCGCTCGCGAACGAGCTGGGCGTCGAGATGATCTCCGTCAAGTGCTCGGACCTGATGAGCAAGTGGTACGGAGAGTCGGAAGGGAAGGTCGCCGAGCTGTTCAAGACCGCGAAGGAGCGCGCGCCCTGCATCCTGTTCATGGATGAGGTCGATGCGCTCGCCAAGCGGCGTGACATGTACAGCGCAGACGATGTGTCCCCGCGTCTGCTGTCCATCATGCTCTCCGAAATGGACGGGATGGACAAGACGGGAGGGGTCATCATCGTGGCCACGACCAACAAGCCCGAGCTCATCGATCCCGCGATGATGCGTCCCGGGCGGCTGGACAAGATCATCTACGTGCCCCCGCCCGACTTCAACGAGCGGTCCGACGTGATCAAGGTCCACCTCTTCGGCAAGCCGGTCTCGCCCGACATCGACCTCACCGAGATCGCGAAGAAGACCGAGAGGTTCTCCGGCGCAGACCTTGCGAACCTCGTGCGCGAGGCGGCCACGATCGCGATGAAGCGGTCGATGATGACGGGGGTCGCCTCCATCATCTCGATGGAGGACTTCCGCACGGTGATGCCCCGCATCAAGCCCTCGATCTCCCTCCGGATGATCGAGGAGTACGAGCGGCTCAAGATGGACTTCGAGCGCAAGATGCACCAGGTCCAGAGGGCCGAGCGCAAGGTCGTCGTGAAGTGGGACGACGTCGGCGGTCTCGAGGACATCAAGAAGGCGCTCAAGGAGTACGTCGAGCTCCCGCTCACCAAGCCCGAGCTGATGGAGGAGTACAAGCTCAAGACCGGACGTGGGATCCTGCTGTTCGGCCCGCCCGGCTGCGGGAAGACGCACATCATGCGTGCGGCGTCCAACGAGCTCAACGTCCCCATCCAGATCGTGAACGGTCCCGAGCTGGTGAGCGCCCTCGCCGGCCAGAGCGAGGCCGCCGTGCGCGACATCCTCTACCGTGCCCGTGAGAACTCGCCGTCCATCGTGTTCTTCGATGAGATCGACGCGCTCGCGAGCAAGGAGTCGATGAAGACCCCCGAGGTCTCGCGCGCAGTGAGCCAGTTCCTGACCGAGATGGACGGGATCAAGCCCAAGGACCGGGTCATCATCGTTGCGACGACGAACCGTCCGCAGATCCTGGACCCTGCCCTGCTGCGTCCCGGGCGGTTCGACAAGATCTTCTACGTGCCCCCGCCGGACCTGAAGGCCCGCTCGGACATCTTCAAGATCCACCTGAAGGGCGTGCCCTGCGACGGAGAGATCGACTACGACCTTCTGGCCCTCGGGACGGAAGGGTACTCCGGCGCCGACATCGCGTCCATCGTGGACGAGGCCAAGCTCATCGCCCTGCGCGAGCAGCTCCGCAACGAAGTGGGTGGCCGCGGAGGGTCGATGGCGAGCGGGCCGCAGATGCAGCTCCAGCAGTTCCTGGAGCGCGGCGGCCAGGGCTCCGCGAACCGGCGGGTCATCGGCGTGAAGATGTCGAACCTGCTCGAGGCCATCGGGAAGACGAAGAGCTCGGTCACGCCCGAGACGCTGGAGTGGGCCCAGTCCTTCATCCAGACGTACGGGACGCGGCAGTAGACGGACGGCGAAGGGAGCAGGACGAGCGAGAGGAACGGGGAGGATAACGGAACATGGACATCCCGCTCTTCGGACTCGCCCTGCTGACCTTCGCCGTGCTCTACCTGGGGCTGAGCGTCTTCCTGTTCTGGACGCTCATCATCACCATCGTGATCATCATGATGTTCCTGGCGATCCGCTGGAGATCGGTCGCCGAGAACTACCCGCACGGCCTGGGGGATACCCTGACCCTGGTCGTCCTGGTCTCGATCACGTGGGTGCTGTTCGTGTTCCTGGGGCCGAAGGACTGTAGTCCTGCGACCTGCTTCGGGAGCAACGACGGCGTGCCGTTCTGGGGCAGCGGGATGACCTACGCAGCTCCCCCGTGGACCGTGATCATCCAGATCACGATCATTTTTATCTTCCTCGTCCTGATCCTCTTCGCCGTCCTCATCCCCTACCTCCAGGGCCGGATGCAGATCGGAGGCGGGGGCGGCGACGACGGCGGCGGCCGGGGCAAGGTCGGCGTCGGTTCGGGCTGAACCGTCGTGGGCCGGTGAACGGCCCCTGGACCTGCGGCGGCCGAGGCCCTAGCGCGAAGCCTTTTGCTCGGCCCGGCGTGGGCCACCCCCAGGACCATGCCCACCGGCGAGGAGCTGACGGAGGAGCGCCGGCTCAAGCGGGACCGCCTGAAGCAGGGCGGGACGGAGCCCTACCCCTACGGGTTCCCCGGCCGCACCACCATGGCCTCCGTCCGCCAGGAGCTCCAGGGGCAGGCCCCTGGGGGCGAGCTCTCAGGGGTGGTGCGGAGGGTGGCGGGACGGCTCCTGACGGTCCGCCAGCATGGCAAGACCGCTTTCCTCCCCCTCAGGGACCAGACCGGGGAGCTCCAGCTCTTCCTGCGGGTGGATGACCTGGGGGAGGACCCCTACCGCCAGGTGCTGGAGACGATCGACCCGGGCGACCTGGTCGGCGCCGAAGGGGTCCCCATGGTCACCCGAAGAGGTGAGCCCTCGGTCCGGGCCACCTCGGTGGTGCTGCTCGCGAAGTCGCTCCGGCCTCCCCCGGAGAAGTGGCACGGGCTCCAGGACACGGAGGCTCGGCTCCGCCAGAGGTACGTTGACCTGCTCTCCTCTGCGGAGACGCTCCGCCGTTTCGAGGCCCGTTCGGCCCTGGTCGCGGAGATGCGGCGTTACCTGGGCTCCCAGGGGTTCATGGAGGTGGAGACCCCCGTTCTGGGCCGCGTGGCCTCCGGAGGGCTCGCGCACCCGTTCCTGACGCACTACCGCTTCCTCGAGGAGGACTTCCGGCTGCGCGTGGCCCTGGAGCTCCCGCTGAAGCGCCTTCTCGTGGGGGGGTTCGAGCGCGTCTTCGAGATCGGGAAGGTGTTCCGCAACGAGGACCTGGACGCGGACCACAGCCCCGAGTTCACGATGATGGAGCTCTACTGGGCCTACGCGGACTACACGGACGTCCGCCATCTGGTCGAGGGGCTGACGGAGGACCTCGCGAAGGTCGCGGCCCCCTTCCTCTCCAAGGAGGAGGCCCAAGCCAGGGTCCGGGACTTCACGCCGCCCTATCCCACGATCGACTACGTCGAGGCGCTCGAGAAGGAGAGCGGCATCCCGGACATCGTCGATCTTCCACGCGAACGGCTCGTGGCCCTCGCCCGGGAGTGCGGGGCGAAGGTGCACGAGGGGATGAGCCACGGCGCCGCCCTCGACAAGGTCTTCGGACACTACGTGGAGGCGAAGCTGGACCGGCCGACGTTCGTCCTGGACTATCCCGTCGAGACGACCCCGCTCGCCAAGCGGCACCGCTCCAAGCCCGGCCGCGTCGAGCGGTTCGAGCTCTTCTACAAGGGGATCGAGCTCGGGAACGCCTACAGCGAGCTCAACGACCCCGACGACCAGGAGGCCCGCTTCCGCGAGCAGCTCCCGCCGCCCTCCCGGACCGGGGCCCACGAAGAGGAGGAGACCTACGCTTACGACGAGGACTTCGTGGAGGCGCTGCGGTACGGCATGCCCCCCGCGGGAGGCCTGGGGATGGGGGTCGACCGGCTGCTGATGGCGATACTCGGCGCGAGCTCGATCAAGGACGTCATCCTCTTCCCCCCCACGCGGGCGAAGACGGGGAGCACGACCCCGAGCCCGGTCTCGACACCCACCTCCTCGAAGTAAACGCTGCGGACGCGTGCGCGTCGTGCGGATTACGGCGCACGTCCCCCGACGCGCTTATAAACCGCCGAGAATGCGAAATCCTGGCCGCAACGGCCAGAGGGGAAACAGCCGATGGCGATGGACAAGATCAGCCTGACCGACGCCCGAAAGATCGCGGACAAGAAGGGCCTCAAGCCGGGCCGAGTGAAGGGGACGAAAGGGATCCAGTTCACCCGCGGAAAGAACAACCGCATCGAGCCCATCCCCTGGGACGAGTTCGAGGCCACGATGAAGAAGCGCCGCCTGGCCGTCTACGAGTCGGGCGGTTACATGAAGGTCATGAAGGCCTGAGGCCGAAGCCTTCATGCATCGCATCTAGCCCAGGCTCTCTGGGTCATATGCGGTGCTTCAAGGCCTCTACCGGGGGGCGGCTCCCCCGGTAACCCCTTCGTAAAAGCCTCCGAGGAGGTGGGAGGACCAAGCGTTCAAACTCCGAGACAAGGGCTTACCTCGGATTTCGGCCACTATGTCCGAACTGGTTTATCTGGAGGAGACTGACCCCGGGTGTTGTACGACGACAACCCTCACCTGTTCCTATCCTTCTTCACCCGAGGAGTGTTCGATGCCCCCCTCACGGTGTATTTGGAGAAGCGTTTGCGCGAGCGGGGAGTGTTCCTCTACCGTTTGAACGACGACCGACGTGTGGGGGAGGACTGGGCAGTTGCGGCGGCTCGCAAGATGAGAGACGCTGATGGAACACTCTGTCTCTGGACGCGGGGAGCGATGAATTCGAATCCGGTCAGGGAAGAGGTAAGGTTCGCCTTGGAAAAGAACCTCCCCATCTGCCTCCTGAAGGAAGAGGGGATCGAACTTCCCGAGAGTTGGCCCGAGCGAAAGCTTTTCGTGAAGCTACGAGGGATTGACCCAGTTTTCTCTCTGGGCCTGTCGATCTTCGTTGAGTGGTCTTGCGTCGAGAGGCAGGCCATGACCTCGATGCTGGACGAAATCACACAGTTCGCTTGGCGAGCACATGCTTCCCGGCGCAGATAGGGAGCCGGAGAAAGAGGGCCACCCCTCCTGTCTCCCCGTGAACTCCCTCACAAACTAGGGCTCGCTTTTCTGCCCCGATTAGTGACCGCGCGTGGTAAGCGGGTGCCGAATATCCTCCTCTTTCCCGACCCAGGGCAGAAAGTTGAACTATCGCCTACGCGTTCTACCGCTTTGTGGGCCCCTCTAGTGACCTGGCGCCGACTAACGGTCTAACCGTAGACTCGTTTATCGCCCGGTATCTACAGGAGAACGACTACAGGTTTTCCGCTTCGCCCATCCCTTCCGACCCGGCATTCTACAGTGAGGTCGGGGACGTGCTCAAGACTGCCGGAACCCTAGTCGCGGCATGGATTGGACGGGACATTTACGACTGGACGAAGCGTAGGGTTGAAAAGAGGTATCTATCCTACAAACAGAGGAAAGGCAAGCTTAGGCGGTTGATGATTGGCGTGGGAGATCAACCTGCGGTCTTGGACTTCGGAGAGACCGTCCCTGCTTTCCACATCCAGAAAGGGTACGCTCTTTCCCTCTCAAATGTTACGATTCGGCACGTCTGCCCCCAAGCGAGGTTAGTCAAGCAGGATGCCGCTCCCAGCTTCTTCCCGGACCCCAAGACCGTGAAATTCATTCGGGTTGACGGACGAACTCGAAAATCCGGAGTGTTCACTATTCACACGCCGCTTTGGATTGGAGTCCCTCAGAAGAACCCCTATGACCAGAGGTTGGCAGGTGGGCCGGTAGTCTTCTTTCGCTAGCCGAGCTTCGGCCGGTAACGTCCCCAAGAGGGCCAACCTTGCCTGGGGGGTCGGGCCCGTCTGCTCCCCGACCTCGTGGAGGTCGCCCGGCCCTGCCTTGAGCGCGGCCTTCATTCTAACCCTCGCCCCGTAATAGCCCGCCTCCGAGATCGCCCCGGGGATCAGCTCCGAGGGCGAAGCTTCGTGAGGAGTCGCCTCTTCGGTCTTGCGGGCCGCCGGGGGCTTCGATGGGAGGAGGAGTGGGGGTGGGTAGCAGTGGAGCGGGCGGAGAGCATGTCGCGGCCTGCTCTTTGTTCTCGGGAAGTTCCGTTCGGTCTCCCGAAGGTGACTCACCCAGCTCCTCCGTCGCCCGAGCGACTTGAGCCGGCGGAAACGAAATCCCGGGGTCCGCCGCCTTGACCGAGGTGGCAAGCTCGTTCTGCGGGCTGACATCGGCTAACGGCGAGAGAGTGTGGAACACATGGTTGAGCGCGGCGTCCATCCTCCCCACCTGCGCCCGATACCACAGCTTGACCCTCGGATAGAGGAGGTCGGCCGGCTCACGCGGCGACGTTCCCCCACTCGGAGGATTGGAACCCGGTCGCCGCGATCCGCTTGCCCGCCTCGATACGGTCCCGCGCCCACGCCGGCAACATCGGCGTGGAGGAGTTGAGCAACTCTTCGGCCGAACTGTCGAGGATGTAGGTCCAGCCGATGTCGGTATTGGACCGGACGATCCGTCCGAAGCTCTGGAGGAGCCTTCGGAGCGCCTGCATCTTGTACCAGATTTCCCCGCCGGCCATCCCCTTCCGGACCACGTTGCGGCGGTCGCTCTTGTCGGCCCAGGGACACTTGATGATCACCTGCCAGTGAGCCAGTTCGCCCTTCAGGTCCAGTCCCTCCTCCATCCCCAC
>JAKAAX010000051.1 GCA_021802125.1 Thermoplasmata archaeon
CTTCGGCTCCGGTGGCGATTCCCACCGCTCTCTCTCTCCTCGCGCGGTGCGCAGGGGTGTTTTCCGAAGGCGAGGCCTCTGTCGGTGGTCCCACCACGGTGGTGTTCCAGGCCTCTTCAGGAGGGCGGTCCCCGCGTTCGAGGTCAGGTCTTCGACGGGGCGATCCAGCGAAGGATCCGTCCGACCCGCTCGGTCTGGAACCCCTCTCGTTCGTAGAGCTTCAGGGCGGCCGTGTTGGCCTCGGTGACCCATAGCCGCGACTCGGTGAACCCCAGCGCCACCAACCCCCTCATGCTGCGGGCGAGGATCGCCTTGCCGATGCCCTTGCCGCGATAGCCAGGGAGCACCGCGATGTCAGCGAGGAGGGAGCTGTGGGGGTTCTCTTCCAGGCAGAGCGAGAAACCCACGAGATGGCCCCGGGTCCCGGCCTCCGTCTCCTCCTCCAGCACCACGGCCACCGAGGCCTCCCGGAGCGGAGCGCCCAGGTCGCCTTCGAGGAGCCCTCGAAGAAGGCGTTCGTTGTCCTCCGGGGACTCCGCGACCATTCCCTCATCGGGCCCTCCGACGAAGGCGGGGAAGTCCACCGCCGCGAGGAGCGGCGCGCCCAGCGCGAGCGCCGGGACGAAGCGGAAGCTCTCGGGCAGCGGTTCGCCGGGGGGAGGCCGCGCGGGATCGAGCTTCTTGACCATCAATCTGCGGCGCACGACCCCGAAGGGGAGCTCCTGGGTAGCGCGGTCAAGCCGCGCGCCCCACGCCTCCTCGGTCGCCGAGGGGTCGGCGGAGATGGCGAGGTCCACCCGGCGCATACCCTGCGGCCGTTCGCGGTCCAGGGCCTGGAGGAGCCCCATGGCCGCGTCCAGCTCCTCGGCGGGACCGGAGAAGTGCACCTGGCCGAAGCCGCGGTGGTTGCGCACCGCAAGGATCGCGAGCCCCCGGTGCTCTCCGTGGGGAGGGAGCACCCAACCCAGCATCCGACCCGCCCGCAGCTCGCCTTCGGAGTCCTCGGGCCAGGACGGGGGCAGGCTCTCCCCCCGCGCTTTCAGGGCCCTCCGCATCTCGACGAGCAGTTCCAGCAGGTCCCCGCGGTACTCCCGGGCCGGAACGATGGACGGGGCGGGGACAGAGGGGGGGGCCTCGGTCGTGCCCATGCGGAACGTTCCTCCTTGCGCCCTCCGAGGACGCTACCCCATCCGCCCCGGAGGGCCGAAGTGGGGGCCCCCCGTCGCGGAGGCCATCTGAGCCACCCGAAGCTGGACCTCGTGGATCCGCCGGGTCACAATGCCGATCTGCTGGGTGGTCGCGAGGAGCGCCTGGTAGGACAGATCAAGTTCCTCGCGCCAAGGGCGCGCGAGGACCATCCGACGCTTGAGCTCGTGCTGGACAGAGGGCTCGGCGTTCGGACGGAGCGAGAGGAAGCGTTCCTCGACCGCGCGCATCTGCGCGAACCTCTCCTCGAGTTCCACCCGGAGCCGGGCGTGCTCGTGGCTCAACGACTGGAGCTCCTGCTCGAGCGCTTCGAGGTCGCCCTCCATCGTGGGCCCGGGGGGACCTGCCGAAGCTCCCACCCGCCCCTCCCTTCTCGTTCCCTGTGGTCGGTGGAGCTAGTCGATGGACGGGGGGATCCCGCTCAAGGTCGTGCGGCCTCCACGGGTGGGGATGCCGCGGTGCCCTTCGTCTCGTGCGCGATCTCGCGGCGAAGGATGGCGGCGATGTCGGGGGCCACGGAGGCCCTCTCCACCGGGTTCTCGACGGTGTCCGTCGCGAAGACGTCGTCGGTCACCGCCTTGATCCTCTCGAAGGCGTCCTTCAGGAACAGGCCGTGGGTGCAGGTGGCGGCGATCGCCTCCGCGCCGCGGGAGCGCAGGAGCTTCGCGCTCTCGACGATCGTGCCTCCCGTGGAGATCACGTCATCGAGGAGGACCACCTGCTTCCCGCGCACGTCGGGCCCGGTGGGGGGATAGTAGAGCTCCACGCGCTCGCTGTCGATGCGCTTCTTCTCCAGCGCGATCCAGGGCTTCCCGAGGAGCTCCGCCATCCTCCGGACCCGGTCGACCCCGCCCTTGTCCGGGGAGACGAGGAGGTCCACCGGCCGCTCGCGGAGGAGGCGACCGATGGCCGGGATGCCGCTCGCCTCGAAGAGGGTCTTGCGGAAGACCCCCCGGTTGAGGTCGGAGTGGAGGTCCACGGTGATGATCGCGTCCGCATCGGTCTCGACCCGGCGGGCGAGCGCCCGGGCGGAGACGGGCTCCCCAGGGAAGAACCGGCGGTCCTGGCGGGAGTACCCGAAGTAGGGCACGACGACCCAGATGTGCCGGGCGCCGGCCTCCCGGACCGCGTCCTCCAGCAGGAAGAGCTCGATGAGGTCCGAGTCGGCGCGGAGGGACTGGACGATGACCACGTCCTGGTCGTCGAAGCTCCCTCCGACGCGCACGTAGAGCTCCCCGTCCGGGAACCTCTTGCGGAAGGGGATGCCGAAGGGCACGTTTCCCAGCTCTCGAGAGATGCGCTCCGCGAGCGTGGTCGAAGCGCTGCCCCCAAGGACGTGCATCCCGCCCTCTTCCCCCACGCTCGTCAAGGGCCCCCCTTCTTTAAACTGGCTAAGGACGGCGCTGCCGTTGCCGGCCCCCGGGGGAGGCGGGCCCTCGAGCCTCGCGTCCCCGAGGGCCCCCCTCGCGTGCGGGGTTGGGGGGGCGGCCAGTCGGCCGCCGGCCCCGGGGCTCAGTGAGGGCCGCCCTGCGCGGCCCGGGTCTGCTTCGCGCTCTGGATCTGGGCGAGGGCCATGTTGGCCGTGTTCGAGTCGTGGAAGGCGATGCTCTGCCCGTTGATGATGAGGTGGGCCGTCTGCTGCCCCATCATCCCGCCGAGCGGGTTGCCGATCGGGATGTACTCCGAGAGGGTGTTCCCGGCGGCCTGACCGGCGACCTGGCCTGCGCCCTGGTTCCCGGTAACGACCTGGGCGTCCTGGATGGCGTCGA
>JAKAAX010000052.1 GCA_021802125.1 Thermoplasmata archaeon
TCAGTCTCCTCCCCCGCGACCCTGACTATCACACGACGGAAGTGATGAACCAGAGGAGAAGGTCCCCGAAGAGCACGGCGATGAGCCCTCCTCCTGCGAGAGCGATGAGGAACGGGAGCTGAGGGGTGACCCAGACGTGGTCGATCCCCTTGGCGAGGAGCTCCTTGGCCTGGTTCCTTCGGAGCTCCTCGTCCTCCTCGGTGGTCTCCTCCCTCGGACGTTCGGAGGGCGCGGGGTCCTTCAGCCAGACGAACCGATGGGGGAGCTCCTCCGTCGGGATCTCGAAGATGTGGAAGGCGCGGGGGATCCGATGCTCCCCGCGCGAGATGTTGTAGGCGAGGATCACGAGCGGGATCCCCAGCGTCAGCACGGCGCCGTCCACGAGCATCGTGAAGGCGAAGGGGATCTCCTGCAGGATGGGATACTGCAGGGCCGGTGGAAGGGCGACGAGCAGCGGAGCCGGGGCGAGCGGCAGAAGGACCCCCGCGGTCATGAGCGCCTTCGCGTCCGCCCCTCCGTAGAGGAGACCGGTCTCGAAGAGCGCGCGCGCCAGCACCACCGAGACCACGACCGCCGCCAGGTCTGCGGGAGGCGTGGGGGAGAGGTAGAGGTAGGCGAGCACCGTCGCCACGATGACCGCGAGATAGAGGGCGAGCTCCAGGAGGATCACGACGAGGTCGTGCCCCTCGAGGCGCGCGTCCCAGGGGAGGAAGTGCTGGACCACGAAGACCGTGACCAGCGCATAGAGACCCAGGAGCGGCAGGCTCGCGCCGAGCGAGGAGAGGAAGAGGAACGCCCCTCCCAGCAGCCCCCCCGCGATCCAGAGCTCGTCCCGGACCTCCCGGACCTTCCAGTCGAAATAGGAGGCCGCTCCGAAGATCAGGAGGAGGACCAGAAGACGGGCGATCTCGACGGAGGCCCCAGGGAGAGCGTAGGTCACGGCGCCGCTCCGCTTCCCCGTTCGCTTCCCGCTCTCGCCCAGAGATGGACCAAGGGCATACTGCGAGGGCGGAAGGGGCACCCTGTTTGAAGGCACCGGAGGGGTCCGCCGGGGTCTCCGGGAGGCCTTCCGGGGCGTCTTCGGCCCCATGGTAGCCTTTTTTAGACCCGCCGATTGGGCGGCCGCGCTCAGCGGAAGGGACTATCGACCCATGGTAGAGTTCAAGCTCTCGATCGCGGACGGGGGGAAGGCCTACGCCAAGACCCTCACCGACCCGCAGGCCGCAGGGCTGCTCGGCCGCAAGCTGGGCGAAGAGGTCGGGGGCGAGCCTCTCGGACTCCCCGGCTACCAGTTCAAGATCACCGGCGGGACCGACAAGAGCGGCTTCCCGATGCGCGGCGACCTCCCCGGTGCGCGCCAGGTCCGCCTCCTGGTCGGGGAAGGGCTCGGTTTCCACCCGGAGCGGCACGGCACCCGCGACCGCCGGACGTTCCGAGGCAACACGATCAGCGAGGACATCGTGCAGGTGAACCTCGTCATCACGGCCCGCGGCCCCTCCAAGCTGGAGGAGCTCCTCGCCGAGAAGGCCGACAAGCCGAAGGCTGCGGCCTGAGCCCAGGACCCCATCGAGGGCCTGCCGCCCGCCTCCGGGGTTCTATAAGGTCGGAAGTTTGCGAGGAGCTCGAAGATGAAGGTCCCAGCCCAACCCGAGGTCAACATCGGACTCGTCGGGCACGTGGACCACGGGAAGACCACCCTCACCCACGCCCTCACGGGGGACTGGACCGACCGCCACTCCGAGGAGATCAAGCGCGGGATCTCCATCAAGCTGGGCTACGCCGACGCCGCCTTCTACAAGTGCCCGACCTGCCCCGAGCCGGAAGCGTTCACGAACCAGCCCAAGTGCCCGAAGTGCGGCGGCGAGGCGAAGTTCCTGCGCGCCGTGAGCTTCGTGGACGCTCCGGGCCATGAGACGCTCATGGCCACGATGCTCTCGGGAGCGGCCATCATGAACGGGGCGCTCCTGCTCATCGCGGCGAACGAGAAGTGCCCTCAGCCCCAGACCCGGGAGCACCTGACCGCGCTCGAGATCATCGGCGTGAAGAACGTGGTGGTCGTCCAGAACAAGATCGACCTGATGGAGCGCGAGAAGACCATCGAGAACCAGAAGGAGATCCGGGCGATGCTCCAGGGGACCTCCATGGCCGACGCCCCGATCATCCCGGTGAGCGCGAACCACAACGTCAACATCGACGTCCTCATCCAGGCGATTCAGGAGCACATCCCTTCCGCGAACCGGGACGAGGGCAAGGCGCCCCTGATGTACGTGGCCCGGTCCTTCGACATCAACCGGCCCGGCACGAGGCCCAAGGACCTCACGGGCGGGGTGCTGGGTGGCTCCCTCCTCCAGGGGAAGCTCAAGGTGGGCGACGAGATCGAGGTGCGCCCGGGCCCCACCAGCCACGAAGGGGTCGCCTCCGAGAAGATCCTCACGAAGGTCACCTCCCTCATGTCGGGAGGACACGACCTCCAGGAGCTCCACCCGGGAGGCCTCGCGGCGATCGGGACGATGCTCGACCCGTCGGTGACCAAGGGCGATGCCCTCACCGGGCGCCTGGTGGGAAAGCCGGGAAGCCTTCCCCCGGTCACGACGAAGGTGCGGCTCCACGCGAACCTGCTCGAGCGGGTGGTCGGGAGCCAGCGGGAGCTCAAGGTCGAGAAGATCAAGACCAGCGAAGTGCTCACCCTCACCATGGGGACGACGATCGCCCCGGGAAAGGTCACGAGCGCCCGAGGGGACGACGTCGAGATCTCCCTCACGAGGCCTGTCACGTTCTTCCCCGGGAGCCGCGTCGCCATCTCCCGTAGGCTCAACGCCTGGCGGCTCATCGGCTACGGCATCGTGCAGTAGGAAGGTCCCCGTTCGGAGAGGACGACGGAGGTTCGAGCAACGTGCGCGACGACCTAATGGAGGTCCTGTGCTGCCCGATGTGCAAGGGGGAGCTCAAACTGGACGTCAA
>JAKAAX010000053.1 GCA_021802125.1 Thermoplasmata archaeon
CAGGGGATCTTGGACCTCGGCGTCTCCACGGGGCCCGCCGTCACCTCGTTCACCGCAACCCCGGCCGCCGTGGACGTCACCGTCCCCACCACCTTGTACGCGGCCGTCGCTGGGGGAGCGGTGCCGATCTCCTTCGTCTACACAGGACTTCCCCGCAGCTGCACCTCCACCAACGCCCCCTCCATCGTCTGCACCCCCTCGCTCCCCGGGACGTACCCAGTGAAGGTCAACGCCACCGACAGCTTCGGGAAGTACGCCACGGCGACCCTGACGCTGATCGTCTCCCCCCTTCCCCGGGTGACCTCCTTCCTCGCGTCGACGAATCCCCAGGACCAGGGACTCACGGTCACGCTCTCGACGAGCGTGTTGGGAGGGACGGGCACGTTCCAGTACTCCTACCTAGGGTTGCCCGCCGGCTGCTCGTCCTCCAACACCGCGACCCTCTCTTGCACGTCGGTCGTGACGGGGACGTTCCCCGTGGAGGTCAACGCGACCGACGCGGTCGCCCGCTCCGCCTTCGGCTTCTTGAACCTCACCGTCGCCCCGGACCCCACCATGGTCTCCTTCGTGGTCGCTCCGAGCTCGGTCGATGTCGGGGGGACCGTCGTGCTTTCCCTCACGGTCACGGGAGGGGTCTCGCCGTTCGCCTATGCCGTCTCGGGACTTCCACCGGGGTGCACCTCCCAGAACCTCTCGACGTTCTCCTGCGCACCGACCTTGGCGGGGACGTATCTTCTCCAGGGGAGCGCGACGGACATCCGCGCAGAAACGGCCACGGCGACCGCGACCCTCGTCGTCCACCCCGAGCTTCTGATCACGTCGTTCGGGGTCGTCCACCTGCCCCTCGATCAAGGGCAAGCGCTCGGTCTCAGGGTCACGGCCGCAGGTGGTGCGCCGCCCTACACCATCTCCTACGCCGGACTTCCCGCGGGATGTGCGAGCGGCAACACGAGCTCCCTGACCTGCATCCCCTCGCTGGCGGGGACCTATGGAGTGACGGTGACCGTGAGCGACCGGGCCGGGGGGAGCGTGTCGTCGCTCCTGAACTTCACCGTGGCCCCGGCGCTCCAGCTCGAGAGCTTCGCGGCGAACCCCTCGACCATCGCCCTGGGAGGGTCCACGACCCTCGGGGTCTTGACGCTCGGAGGGACCGCCCCCCTCACGATCACGTTCATCGGGCTGCCTCCCGGATGTCTCCCCCAGAACGCGAGCCAGCTCCCGTGCACACCGACCGCGGCGGGCACCTACACGGTCGGGCTCGTCGTGATCGACATGGCGGGGGAGACGCTCAAGGCGAACGCGACGCTGGTGGTCGCCCCCCCCGTCCCGTTCATCGACCAGACCATCTTCTCCGTCCCGCTGTGGGGCTGGCTTGCGCTGATCGTGCTGTTGATCCTCGTCGGACTTGCGGTCCTGCTCGTTCGGCGACGAAAGGGACAGGGGGGCCTGGCAGCGCAGCCCTTCGGACAGGCTTCGCAAGGGTACGTGAACCCTGTCCCGCCCCCATCGATGTCCGAGGGGGCTTGGGCCCCGGGCCCTGATCCGATGGAGGTCCAGGCCGGAGCTCCCCCCGTTCCTCCGCTTCCCCCAGGGGCGTAAGGGGGAGCGCGACCGGCGCCCTACGGGGCGGGCCCGAACGTCGCCGCCACCCGCATCCCCAGGTCACCGGGCCCGTTGTCCCCCCACAGCTGTTCCGACCTCCCCAGGGTCTCGAGCGCGTCAGGAGGGCCGCTGATCCTTGCCTCCGCCTTCTGCAACCCGGCGTGGTCGCAATACGGACATTTCTCGGGAGGCTGCTCGAACGACACTCCCCCGCCGGGAAGAGGCCGGTCCACTCGGGCGGGGGTCGCCACCGAAAGTAGTCCCCAGCCCTGCTTCGCGGCGATCTTTCGTACCGAGCCCCGGAGGACCTCCGCCACCGGCCCGGCGGCTGCGCGGTCGAACTCCTTGAGCTCGCTCAACCGTCCCAGGGGGTAGAGCGCCCGGGCGGTCTGCCACGTGAGCCGGTTGGCGACCCAGACCTCGATCTCCTTCGGTCGGAGGTTGACCCTCTGGCACGAGGGGCACACGTCGAGCCGGACATGCCACGCCTCGTACGGGAGCGAGATGGTCCCCCCGGCGGCGAACCGCTTGCCATCCCGAGCCGCGAGACCCATGAAGTAGGTCGCCGTGAGCAGGTGGCCCATCGCCGCCGCGTACCAGACCGAGCGGTTCGCAAGCTCCTCTGTCGGCACGGAACCCCAGCCGGCTCCCGGCAGGCTCGGGACCGTGTCGTTGAGCGACCCCATCCCCCCGAACAGTCCCAGGAACGGAGAGATGTCCGAGCGCTCCCTCCAGGCCGCTGCCGCCTCGGAAACAAGGCGAACCCACTCGTCCTCTCCTCCGGTCCGCAGCATCTCGACCAGGGTGTCGAGGGCCCCGGACATCTCCGCCCGGGTCCGGTCGGTGGGAGAGATCGAGGCCATCTTCCCTAGCGAGGGACGGCTCGTACTTCAGCGCTCGGCCCGCGGGGACGCTCGGGCGCTCCCCGAAGCGCTCTGGGCTGTCCGTGCGGACTCACGAGCGGTCAGGACCCGCTCCAGCCCGAGCAAGCCCTGGGCCAGGGCTCTCCGGGCTTCCGGGGAGAGCGCGGCGTAGACCTGGGCAAGGCGCTCTCGGTACTCCCGACGGGCGGAGACGTGCGCCGCGCGTCCGGTCGGGGTGAGCCGGAGCAGGTGGGAGCGCCCGTCGTGCGGATGCGGCTCCTTCACGACCCACCCACGGGCGAGCAGCTGCCGGCCCAGGTCGGTCATCGAGGCCGGAGTGAGGCCCAGTCCCTCCGCGAGTTGGGAGGAGGTCAGGGGGCCCGCTCCCAGCCGAGCGAGCGCGCGGTACTCGCTGAGGTAGAGCCCATGGGCGCGCACCACCTCGCGCAGTTCCGCGCGGAC
>JAKAAX010000029.1 GCA_021802125.1 Thermoplasmata archaeon
GGAGGGCGGCGAGACCGCTCGCGGTGGTGGTGCCGGTGATGGACCAGCCCACGCCCGACCAGGTGCTCCCGGTGAAGGCGACCCCCGCCAGCGAAGAGGCGCGGAGCCCGTAGGTCATGAGGGAGGTGGGGGCGGAGAGGTCGACCCAGAGGGCGTCCCCGGCGGGGACGGCGGTGTTGCCGGTGGTGCCTCCTCGGGCATAGGCGGTGGTGGTGCCACCGTGAAGGTCCGCGAGGGAGAGGAGGGGGGCGCCCAGGGTGTTGCCTCCGAGCTCGAGGGCGAGCTCGAAGAGGGTGTAGTCGTTGGAGGCGAGGGGCAGGGCGACCAGGTTCCATCCGGAGGAGAGGGCGAGGGGTAGGGAGTTGTTGCCCCAGACGGAGAAGCGCACGGACGCCGACGCCTTGTAGCCGAGCGAGTCGGTCACGAGGACCGAGCTCGTGTAGTTCCCGGGTCGCAGATAGATCTGGAAGGGAGCGGACGCGGAGGTGGAGGTGTTTCCGAACGCGAGGGCCCAGCTGTACGTGTACGCGGCCAGACCTCCGGAAGCGACCCCGCCGGACAGCGTCTCGTTGGCCGGGGTCGGCCCGTGCCACAGCGACGGGGTCAGCGCCGAGACCCCGACGTGGGTGTAGACCGTCACCCCCGTCGTGGGGGCTTCGACGATGGAGTGGGCCGCGGAGTCGTTGATGAAGACGTTCGGGGAGTAGGTCTTGCCCGCGACGGTGTAGCGGTGGGTGGCGAACGCGGGCGAGCTCGCGAGCCCGGTGAAGCTGGTGCACCCCGTCCCATCGTTCCAGCAGAAGGCGCCGGAGTAGGTGGAGATGCCCCCCGTGAACGTGGCGTTGACCGCCACACCGCATCCCACCTCGCAGGAGGTACGGTTGAGCGTCACCGCCCCCGCGCTGATCGTCGAGCTGACCGTGATCGAGTACTGGGTCACGTTCTCCCCCTGCTGGTCGGTGAGGGTGTTGCTCAAGGGGACCCAGTCGGTGGCCGAAGAGATCCCGACCGCGGCCATCACCGCCTTGAGGTCGAAGGTGAACGTCCCGGACGCGGTCGGGGTGTACCTGACCTGGAGCCGGTAGGTCGTCGACCCCGGCCACTGGCCCGCGAAGGCCTCCACGATCGGATAGCCGGAGGTGATGGTGCAGGTCGAATAGCAGGCCTGGAGCTTGGTCCCCGAGGGGACGATGGTGGGGGTGGCGGGGAAGTTCGTGAAGGGCGAGACGACGCTCAGGGTGCTCACCGCAGGGTTCGTGGGGAAGTCGAGCGTCAGGTTCCCCCACTGGGCCTGCGCGCCGGTGTTCGAGACGTTGACGAAGATGTTCGCGCTCTGGCCGACCGCGACCGTCGCGGGGTAGTTCACGTTCACGATGGAGGGGAGCGGGCGGTTCCCGGTCGCGTAGGTGTTCTGGTGCGTCGAGCAGCTCTGGTCGTAGTTGGAGTACTCGGGCTGGTTGATGAAGGGCTTGAAGGTGAAATTGTCGTCCGGGTGGTCCTGGAAGACCCCGGAGCCGGGATAGACGTAGGCGCACATGTCGCCGATCTCCCCGTACTGGTTGTTGTACCAGGCGATGTTGTTGACGCCGATGTCGGGGTCGGTCATGCTCTCGGCGAACTCGTGCGAGACGATCGAGACCTCCTCGTCCGCGAAGGAGTCGCCGCTGGGGGTGTACGGGTAGACCGTGTCGTTCCACCCCTGGCAGTCGTTGGGGTTCGATCCGGTGTCCCACATGTAGGCGTAGACCGCGTCGTTCCCTCCATCCGAGAAGTCGCCGTGGAACGCGCAGAAGGCGGGGTTCGTGTAGTCGCCCGCGCTGCACCCTCCGGCCGCCGCGGAACACTCTTGGACCCCCAGGGGGGTGAAGAGGAAGTACTCCGTGTTGGTGTTCTCAGGGGTCCCGTACGTGGTCGCGATCTTGTGGACCTCGTTCTGCAGGTCCGTGTCGGACAGCGGGTTCGAAGCGTCGCAGACCCCGCAGGGGAACGGGCTGGTGTCCTTGAACTCCCGTCCCAACGTGATGGTCCCGCCGGCGTGAGACCCTCCGGTCATCGTGTACTGCTCGACGACCTGGTCGTACCCGCTCCCGGTCGAGTTCAGGAAGAAGCCCGTGAGGACATGCTCGTACGAGGCGTCCCCGGCAGCCACCGAGTAGGTGTCGGTCCCGCCGTCGAAGGAGAACCCCGAAGGTTCCCACCAGACGAGGTAGACGGTCGGATTGTGCATGATGGGCCCGCCGTTGTAGCTCAGTTGCCCGCAGCCGAACATGCCGCAGTAGGAGGGCGCCGACGGGATCGTTCCCGCCCCCGCCCAGCCTGCCGGGAACTTCGGGAACGCGTGCACGCTTCCCGTCCCGTGCCGCAGAAGCGTGCCCGGATAGGGGGCGTACGCGGGGAGAGGAGCCCCCTTTTCGGGGGATAGCGCGGGGGCGTGGACCGGCGAGGCCCCGACCGACGGCACGAATCCGAGGAGGAGCATGAAGGCCGCCGCCGAGGCGGCGGCGAGGGCTCGCCGGGGTACAGCGTCCATCCCCATCATGGTCTCCCGTTCTCCCGAGCCCTTCCGCTCACTCGGTGAAGCTGGTGGCGGACGGCACCCAGACCAGGAACCCTTGTCCGTTCGCGACCGCGGAGTCGTAGGGGCCCCCGACGGTGTCGAAGCCGACCACGTAGTCGGTGTAGGACTGCGTGCCCGGGTTCCAGACCGAGATCGTCGACGCGCTCGGGATGAGCGCGGCGATCCCGCTCGCCGTGGTCGCGCCGGAGAGGACCCAGCCGAGGTTGTTCCATCCCGCGAGCAGCGTGGTCGGGGTCCCGAGAGGACCCGCGAACGGGGCCGCCGCCGAGAGCTTGACCGTCGCGGCCAGAGCGAGGTAGATCCAGATGCCCCGGGCGTCCGCGATGGCGTGGGGCGCGGCCGCTCCGGAACCCGCCACGCCCGCCTGGAAGGTCCAGTTGTGCGGGAGCCCTCCCGCGGTGTTCTGGATCGCGACCTGCGTCGTGGTGGGCGAGGCCCCGCTCTGGACGAGCGCTTCGTAGAGGAACCAGAGGTCGTAGTTCGTGTGGATGCCGGGCAGCGCGACGAGGCTCCATCCCGCGCCGTAGGATTCCGTGTAGTTCTGTCCCCAGACCGCGAGCGAGTAGCCGACGCTGACCTTGTCCGAGGCGTTGTCGCGCACCCAGATGCTCGCGTTGTAGTGGCCCGCGTGCCAGTAGGTCTCGGTGTCGATGAGCGACGGGATCAGCACGGACCTGTTCCCATCCCCGAGGGTGAGGTTCGCGTTCACGTACCCGAAGCTCCCACCGGTGATGAGGACGGAGTAGGTCACGTTGAGCGGAGGGTCGCTGTTCCCGGAGGGGAACGTGGGCGTCAGCGTGACCTGGATCGGGTTGTAGACGAAGATCCGGAGGGAGCGGTAGAGCTGCTCCCCCTGGGAGTCGCGCGTGACCACGCCCACCGTCACGTTGGCGGCGGTGGTGTAGACGTGGGTGCGGACATCGGTCAGGGCTGTGCCGGAGACCGGTCCGAAGGTCGTCCCGTCCCCGAAGGTCCAGTTCGTGTGGTAGAACACGGTCCCGCCCGCCCAGGAGTCCGTCAGCTGGACCGAGAGGCTGATCTCGCCGGCGGTCCGGTTCGAAACCAGGGGGTTGAGGCTCAGGGCGGCGTAGATCGTGATCGCGGCCGTGGTCGTCGCGTACCCGCTGACCGAGTCCTTGACCTCGAAGGTCACGGTGTAGGTCCCTCCCACCGCGTAGGCGTGGGTCGTGGTGGTCCCCGCCCCGAAGGTCGTGCTCGACCCGTCGCCGAAGATCCACCCGTAGGTGTACCCGGGGGTCCCTCCCGCCCCGGCGCTCGTGAAGTCCAGGGTCTCGCCGACGTACCCCTGCGTGGTGGCGACGTGGGTCGTTGTGTTCGTGATGCTGCCGGTGACGCTGAGCGTCGGGCTCACCGTGATCGTGACCGCGTTGGAGGAGACGTTGGCGTTGGCGGAGTCCACGACCGCGCCCTGGGCCGTGTAGGGCCCTCCCGCGGCGTAGACCGTGGAGGACGCTCCGGAGCTGGGGGAGGTCGCGTGCTGCGCGTTCCCGAAGTTGGTGTAGTAGGAGGTGTACGGGGTGGTGCCGGTCCCCGAGGTGACCGTCTCGGTGAAGGAGACGCCCTGGTTGGCGTCGATGGTCGTGCGGTTCGCCGTGAGGGTGACGATCATCGCAGGGTTGACCGTGATGACGAGCGTCGTGGACGGACAGGCCGCTCCGCAGGAGTGGCCCGAGTCGTTCGCCCAGAAGCGCGCGGTGTAGGTCCCGCTCGCCGCGTAGGCGTGCGTCGGGTTGCGGAGCGTCGAGGAGGAAGCGGCCCCGTCGCCGAACTGCCAGTGGAAGGCGTAGTAGTTGCCGCCTCCCATCGCGGTCCCGTTGAACTGGATCGTCTGCCCGGCGTCCGCAGGACGGTAGGACAGGCCCAGGTTCGCGTGGGCGCTCAGGTTGTAGACCCACACCGTGGTCGTGCCGCTCGTGGACTTCCCGCCCGAGTCGGTCACGGTCACGTTGGCCACGCTACCGGTGGTCGACGAGGCCTGGCCTTTGTAGAAGATGGTCGCACTGTCCGTCGTCGAGGCGATGCCGGTGTGCGTGGGGTTGATGTTCGTCCCCGACTGGTAGGCGTAGTTGTAGTTCGGGGCGCCGTTGACCACCGTCGCCGTGAACGTCTCCGGCTCGGAGTTGTTGAGGGCCACGAGGGACGGGAGGAAGGAGGTGAGGCTCACCGGCGGGACGACCTTCACGAGAACGTTGTTGGACTGGAGCGAGTCCCCGTAGCTGTCGTTGAGCCAGAAGGAGACGTTCGCCCAGTGGGTCGTGGGGAAGGTGTAGGTGTGGACGAAGCTCCCGTTCGGTTCGGTGGCCTGCAGCCCTCCGAAGTCGAGGATGTAACGGAAGGAGTACTTTCCGTTCCCCCCGGTGTGCGTCGTGGTGAGGGTGGTGATGAGCGGCGACTCGGCGGACGTGGGGGTGGCCGTGAGCACCGCCGCGAGCGCCGGGGCCTTGAGCAGTCCATCGAGGTAGCTTCCCGGCTTCGCCGTGTTGACGGAGGTCGCGTTGTAGGCGGAAGCGTTCGAGCCGGCGAGGTCGTGGGAGCTCAGCTTGATCGGGCTCGCGCTCACGTAGCCGCAGGGCAGGTCGAGCTGGTACTGGCCGCCGGCGTCCGTGTGCGTCGAATACGTCATGGGGGAGGTCGAAGCGTTCAGTCCCCCGTTGGTGCCGTTGAGGTAGGTGGAATTGATCCAGACCGGGGTGTTCGCCTGGAGCGTCCTCGCCCCGGTGTTGGTGACGAGCGTGATGTTGCCGACGACGAAGTAAGGCTGGCACGGGATGAACGGGTGGGAGACGAACGTGGCCTGCTCGACGAGCAGCCCGGCCCCCATGGCCGTGCTCGCCATCACCATGACCAAGATCGCCGAGATCGTCGCTGCCGAGCCCTTCTTCCCCAGGATGCCCCTCGGGAATCCCCCACGTACGAACAGGTGCGCGCCCCCCCTGATGGGTTCGGGCACGTCTCGGGCGTTATTTCAATCCTTGGGGCCCCTCCCCCACCCGTCCGTACGGGTGTGTATATGTGGGCCCGGGGGTCCCGGCCCCCCTCGGTCGGGGGGCCCCCGGCGGCTCACGAGGCCGTGACGCGGTGGAGGACGTAGGGCAGGATGCCCCCCGCCCGGTAGTACTCCATCTCGACCGACGAATCGATACGGATGCGCACGGTGGTCGAGCGGATCTCGCGGCCGGTCCCGTCCTTGACCTCAAGCTCGAGCTCGCCCCGGGGCCCGAGCGACTTCCCCTCCGGAAGGCGGAGGGAGAAGGACTCCTTGCCGGTGAGCCCGAGCGACTTCCAGCTCTCCCCGGGCTTGAACTCGAGCGGAAGGACGCCCATGCCGACCAGGTTCGAGCGGTGGATGCGCTCGTAGTTCTGCGCGATGACCGCGCGGACGCCCAGCAGGAGGGGGCCCTTGGCCGCCCAGTCGCGGGAGCTCCCCTGCCCGTACCGCGCGCCCGCGAACACCAGGAGGGGCACGTGCTCCTTCTGGTACTTCAGCGAGGCGTCGTAGATCGTCATCTCCTGGCCCGAGGGCACGTGGAGCGTCCAACCTCCCTCCCGGGAGGGAGCCAGAGCGTTCTTCAGACGGACGTTGGCGAAGGTCCCGCGGACCATCACCTCGTGGTTGCCCCGGCGGGAGCCGTAGGTGTTGAACTCCCTCGCAGGGACCCCGTGGTCCTTCAGGTAGCGGCCGGCGGCGCTCTCCTCCATGATCTCTCCGGCCGGGGAGATATGGTCGGTGGAGACGTTGTCCCCGAGGAGGGCCAGGGCCCTCCCTCCCGCGAGGACCTCGCGGCCCTTCGGAGCGGGAGGCGGCGGGAGCTCGAAGTAGGGCGGGAGCCGCAGGTAGGTGGAGTCCTCGCCCCAGGCGAAGGTCGCACCGGAGGGGACCTTCAGGCGGTCCCAGTGTTCCCCGCCCTCCGAGATCGCCCGGTACTTGGAGGCGTACATCTCCGGGCGCAACGACCGTTCGACGACCCCGCGCACCTGCTCCGCCGTGGGCCAGAGGTCCTTCAGGAGCACGGGGTGGCCGTGGGAGTCCTTCCCCAGCGGGTCGTGTGACAGGTCGAGGTCGATGCGGCCGGCGAGAGCGTAGGCGACCACGAGCATCGGGGAGGCGAGGAAGTTCGCCCGGATCTCGTTGTGGATCCTGGCCTCGAAGTTGCGGTTCCCTGAGAGGACGGAGGCGAGGTAGACGTCGCGTTCCTTGAACGCCTCTTGTACTTCCGGAACAAGCGGTCCGGAATTCCCGATGCAGGTGGTGCATCCGTACCCGACGACCCCGAAGCCGAGCGCGGTGAGGTGCGGGAGGAGCTCCGCCCGTTCCAGGTAGTCCGTGACGACCTTCGAGCCCGGGGCGAGGGAGGTCTTCACCCACCAGGGGGGATGGAGGCCGAGCTCGTGGGCCCTCTTCGCGATGAGCCCCGCGCCGACCATGACGTTCGGGTTGGAGGTGTTCGTGCAGCTGGTGATGGCCGCGATGGCGATCGCCCCGTCCGCCACCTCGGCGGGATCGTGCTTCGAACTCCCGGGGGCGGGGTGGGGCCGGTGCTGGGGGGGCGGGGGTGAAGCGCGGCCCTTGCGGAAGCTCTGGACAGCTCCGTGGAAGGCCCCAGGGACCTGGGGGAGGGAGACCGCCTCGTCCGGGTTCCTCGGCCCGGAGAGGGTGGGCACGACCTTCGAGAGGTCGATCTCGAGCGTCTCGTCGAAGATGGGTTCGGGGGTCGAAGCATCGACCCAGAGCCCCACCGCCTTCGCGTAGGCCTCCACCCGGGCCACGTGTGCCGGGTTCCGGGCGGTGCCGCGGAGGTAGGCGAGGGTCGCCTCGTCGATCGGGAAGAGGGCGGAGGTCGCCCCGTACTCGGGGCACATGTTGGAGATGGTGGCCCGGTCCGGGACGGCAAGAGAGCGAACGCCCTCCCCCCAGAATTCGACGAACTTCTCGACGACCCCGTGGCTCCGAAGCGCCTTGGTGACCGTCAGAACGATGTCCGTCGCGGTCGCGCCTTCCGGAAGGGCGCCCTTGAGCCGGACGCCCACGACCGTGGGCCGCGACATGAAGTAGGGTTCTCCGAGCATGACGGCCTCGGCCTCGATGCCGCCGACCCCCCAGCCCAGGACGCCCAGCCCGTTCACCATGGTGGTGTGCGAGTCGGTCCCGACGAGCGTGTCGGGGAAGGCCGCGGGGGTCCCTCCGCTCCGGGGGACACGACGGTCCACGACGGACGCGAGGTACTCCAGGTTGACCTGGTGGCAGATCCCGTTGCCGGGCGGCACGACCCGCAGGCCCTGGAAGGCGCCCTGGCTCCAGCGGAGGAACCCGTAGCGCTCCGTGTTCCGGTCGTACTCCCGGTCGAGGTTGATGAGCCGGGACCGTGGCTCCGCGAAGGAGTCCACCTGGACCGAGTGGTCGATGATGAGGTCCACCGGGACCCGGGGGTTCACCTTCGCCTGGGCCGCTCCGGCGGCCGAGCGCATCGCGGTGAGGTCGACCAAGACCGGGACCCCGGTGAAGTCCTGGAGCAGCACCCTTCCCGGGTAGAACGGGAGCTCGGCGGAGTCGCCGAGCTTGCCCTGACCGAGGGCGGTGAGGTCCTTCGCGTCGAGCACCTTCGGGTCGAAGTTGCGGACCAGGTTCTCCAGCAGCACCCGGACGACGAGCGGACGTCGGGCGAGCTCCTTCCGGTCCAGGCCGGCAAGCCGCTCGGGAAGGTAGATCCGGGAGGTCTCGCCAAGGACGGTGAGCTCGTCCGCAACGCCGGGGATCGCCTCGGGGTTCATGGGAGGGGTCCTCGAAGCCCCTCCGCAATTGAGGATTGCCCCGTGAGGCTCCTTAGAACGCGTTCACGAGGAAGCCCACCGCGAACCCCAGGCCGATCCCCAGGTAGGTGAGGCTCTGCTTGAGCCGGGTCGCCTCCGGGGTCTCCGCCGGACGGAACGCGGCCTTCAGCATCGGGAGGATCGCGTAGAGGCAGGTGCCGATGGCGAGCGCGTCGGCCCCCACGATGAGCGGGGTCGAGGTCCAGAAGAACCCCACTCCGGCCCCGAGGGTCGCGGGGATGCCCCCGAGGAGGAAGTAGGAGGAGAACTGGGCCACCCGCCGTTCCTTGGCCCGCAGCAGCGGGACCGCGATGGGGAACCCCTCGGTGACGTTCTGCAGGAAGAACCCGGCGAAGATCACGGCGAGCAGCCCGAGCGTGCCGGCCGCCCAGGCGGAGCCGAAGACCATCCCCTCGGTCAGGTTCTGGAAGCCGATCGCGAGCGCGACGACGAGTGCGGTGGTCGTCGGGGAGATCTCCCGGGCGGCCCCGCTCCTGTGCTCCAGGAAGTACAGGAGGAGAAAGGCCCCGAGCGCCGCGACCAGGAACAGGGCATCGAGAGAGACGTTGGTGAGGAAGGAGTTCGGGAGGTAGAGCAGCGTGGCGACGTTCCCCCACACGTCCGCCAGGACGAAGACCAGGATGCCCACCGCCGCGCCCGACAGGAGGTTCAGCAGGCGGTCGGACCGGCTCTTGCGCAGGACCAGGGGCATCGAGAGGAAGATCGCGAGCCCCATCGCGGTGGCCAGGGCGAGAAGCTCGAGGAAGGAATCCATCGTTCCCATCGGGGTTCAGATTTGCACACTAAATGGTGAGTATATCATTCTGTCGCCGGCGCTCCCACCCCATCCGGCTCGCCGGACGGGCCGGGGGCCCTCCCGCGAAGGCGACGCGTCCCCGAGGGGAGGTGTCGCCCCGTGAGAGTGCCCGCGCAGGGCGTTCGTGGCTAGGTCGGCGAGGTCCCGACCCGTCCGATCAGCCGCCGCTGGGCTCGTCGTACGCCACCTCGGCGGTGGTGGGCGGAGGGGGCACGCCCGAGCCGCCGTGGCCGGGAGGCGGCGGGTAGGAGGAGCTGGGAGGGGGAGGCGGCGGAGCCCCGGAGGAGGCGGGGGGTGGCGGAGGGCTCCACGTGCTCACCGGAGCCGGGTGGGTCCCGTGCCCGGAGTGGGCCGGAACATGGGGGTGGTGTCGCCGCGAGACGACGTAGACCACGACCAGGGCGACGATCACGATGACCACCAGGGCGGCGAGGAGCGCGTAGACGAGGTCGCTGCCCGAGGCGTTCCCGCCGTTGGTCGAATTGCTGCCGGGACCGGGAGAGTATCCGAACCCGTAGAGCTTCCCCGCCGAGGTCACGATGTAGACCGCGCCCCCCGAGACGGCCGGGCTCGCGTAGACCGGGGAACCGGTGCGCGCGGTCCAGTCGAGAACTCCTCCGGAGGTGGTGACCGCGTAGAGCGTTCCCTGGGCGTCGTTGCCCGGGACCAGCACGTCGCTTCCCGCGACCACGGGGGAGGCGTAGAACGACGTGGACACCGGCGCCTGGAACGACCAGCCCCGGGTGAAACCGGTCTGGGTCCCTCCGTTCCAACTGAACGTGGCGTTCATCACCTGGCCATCCAGGGTGGCGAAGTAGACCGAGGCGTGGTTCGGGTTCGTCGGGGAGACCACCACGGTCGGAGTGCCCATGACCCCGTCGGAGGGGTTCCCCAAGGGGGGGATGGTGACCGACGCGATCACGCTCGGCTGGGAGAGGTCGACCGCCCAGAGGTGGCTCGAGGCCCCGTTGCCCGCGTCCCCTCCGAAGAAGGCCCACGTGTTGACGGTCCCTCCCGAGGTGAGGTTCACCACGGCCGCGGAGGAGGACAGGGTCTCCCCGAAGCCGCCGGGCGGGGAGGCGGGGAATCCCGCGACGTTGCCGCCGAGGGGCGGGGCCTGGAAGGCTTCCAGCCCTCCGAAGAGGCTCGGAAGGACGAACGCCGACACGTCGAGCCCCGCGATGAACGTGTAGGCGGGCGTGGCGTCGTAGATTGCGCCCCCGTTCGCGGCCTGGTAGGTCCAGAGGTTGCCGGCGGAGGGAGGATGCCAGGCGAGCTCCCCTCCCAAGGTCGCGACGGCGAGAGATCCCGCCCCGATCGCCACGCTGGAGGAGGAACTGCAGCTGAACCCGCACGTCTGAGGTGCGGACTGCCAGAGGATGGAACCGTTCGTCGGGTTGATCGCGAAGACCATGCTCGCGCCCGCGCCGTTCCCGGCCGCCTGGTCCACGTAGATCGCGGTGGGGGTCATGAGCGGCGTCCCCACCAGGGGGCCGCCGTTCGGGCCGCCCGGGAGAGCGGCGGTGGGCCAGCCGGACACCTGGGCGCCGGAGGTCGCAGAGAACTCCAGGACGTAGTTGCCGATGGCCACCACGACCACCGATCCGTCGGTCACGGGGGAAGCCTGGTAGGGGTAGGGGTTGTTCGTGACCGTGCCGAAGCTCGCGTAGCGCGTCAGGTCCACGGGAGCGAAGAGGGACGCGTTGGTGGGGGTGGAACCACTCCCGGAGACCCCGTCCAGCGTCGGATCCCCGTGGAACTGCTCCCAGAGACCGCCCGGCGACACCTGCGGGTGCGCGACCGAGGCGCCGGCCATGGGGGCGAGGGAGGTGAGCAGGAGGGCGAGGACGCCGACGGAGAGGAGCGCCCCGCGGGCGAACGTGGTCGGAGCCTCGGTAACCTTGCGATGGGCGCTTGCGCTCATGGTATCCCCCCATCCCAGGAGGTGGTTCTTATCGGTTAGTCCCACACCCGAGCCCCCCCTGGACGGGAGGGGGTCCTTCGGCGGGCGCTCCGGGCCCTCCCCGGCACCAAACTTTACTCCCTCCGGACGCTGACCTGGACGTGGTGTCACCCTCTTTCTCCTCGATGCTCCGGGCCACCTTCCAGCACCTGCCGGGGGTGGGCGCGGCCACGGAGGTCGTGCTCTGGAACATGGGGGTCAAGGACTGGGGGACCCTCTCCGAGCTGGAGCTCCGGCTTCCCGGGATCTCCTCCGACCGCCTGGCCCGGGTCCAGCAGGAGCTGCGCCGCAGCTCCCAGGCGCTCGAGGAGGGGAACGCGGGGTACTTCGCCCGCACGCTCCCCCCCTCCGAGCACTGGCGGCTGTACTCCTCCTTCCCCCAGCGCACGGCCTTCCTGGACATCGAGACGACCGGGCTCTCCCCCCAGCAAGGCATCGTGACCTGTGTCACTGTCTATGGAGGGGGGAAGACCCGGTCGCTGGTGCACGGGGAGGACCTCGAGGAGCTCGGAGCGGTGCTCCGCCCCTTCGCGCTCCTCGTCACCTTCAACGGACGGGGGTTCGACGTGCCCTTCCTGGCGGCCCACCAGCCGGAGCTCCAGTTCCCCCCGGCCCATGCGGACCTCCGGTGGTTGCTCCTGCGGCTGGGGCAGCGCGGGGGGCTGAAGGTGATCGAGAAGCGTCTGGGGCTCGGCGACCGCGAGGGCGTCGAGGGCGTGGACGGCCTGGAAGCGGTCCGGCTCTGGGAGGCGCACCGACGAGGGGTGCGGGGGGCCCTGGAACGGCTGGTCGCCTACAACCGCGCCGACACGGAGAACCTGGAGCCGCTCATGGTCTACGCCACGCGCGAGATGGAGCGTCGGCTCCTGCACTTGAACGCCCCCGAGACGATCCCGGACCCGACCTCGGAGGCCCGGCTGTCGCCGCTCGCCCGTTACGCCTCCGGTCCCATCTGAGGGAGCACCGCTCGAGCGGAGCCTTCAAGGTCGGGCACCCCTCGGGCGGTCGTGGCCTCGCTCCTCCAGGACCTCATGTGCCCCGGATGCCGGCGCGCCTTCTCCGAGCGCCCGGCGAGGACCTACTGCCTGGAGTGCTCCCGGACCCTGGTCGCGCGCTACGACCTCGAGGCGGCGAAGGAGCGGATGTCGCGCGACCGACTGCGCGCCCGGCCTCCCGACCTGCGGCGCTTCGAGGAGCTCCTCCCGCTGCGGGACAGCTCCTCCCGCGTGAGCCTGGGCGAGAACGAGACCCCGCTGCTGAAGGTCTCCGACCCCGAGCTCGCCCCGGGCGGGGAGCTGCTGATCAAGTGCGACGGCTTCCTGCCGACGGGGACCTTCAAGGCCCGCGGCATGGCCGTCGCGGTGTCGAAGGCGAAGGAGCTCGGGTTCAAGGACCTCTTTGTCCCGACGGCAGGGAACGCCGGGGCGGCGCTCGCCGCCTACGCGGCCCGGGGAGGGCTCCGCTCGCTGGTGTTCATGCCCCAGGACGCCCCCGAGTCGGCCAGGACGCAGGTCGCGCTCTACGGCGGGGAGCTCCGGACGGTCCCGGGCCACATCGGCGACGCCGGACGCATCGGGAGGGAGGAAGCCAAGCGCCGAGGGGCGTTCGACGTCTCCACCCTCCGCGAGCCGTGGAGGGCCGAGGGGAAGAAGACCATGGGGTTCGAGATCTTCTGGACGCTCGGCCCCGAAGGCATGCCGGACGTCATCGTCTACCCCACCGGGGGCGGCACCGGCCTCGTCGGGATGCAACGGGCCTTCTCCCAGCTCCAGGAGATGGGCTGGCTCGCGAAGGTGCCCCGCCTCTACGCCGCGCAACCGAAGGGGTGCGCCCCCGTGGTCGAGGCATTGAAGAGGGGCCGGGAGAAGGTCGAGCCGGTCGCCTCCCCGACGACCGCCGCCGCCGGACTGCGCGTCCCTTCCCCCTTCTCGAGCGAGGACATCCTGGGCGCGGTCCGCTCGACCCACGGCGGGGGCGTCTCCGTCCCCGAGACCGCGATCGAGCCGGCCGCCCGCCGGTTCATGTCGACCCACGGGATCTCCGTCGCCCGGGAGACGGGGGTCGCGCTCGCCGGGGTCCAGCTGCTCCGGCAGGAAGGGGCGGTGGACCGCTCCGACCGGGTCCTGGTCTACAACACCGGGCTCTGGATGGGGTAGCCCACCCTCGACCGGACGCTGCGAGTGGAGGGTGGGGTTTTTAGACCCATCCCCGGGGTCTTCCCATCAGGGACCCCATGGATGCCAAGGTCTGGACCGTCGGAGCCACGCTCTTCGCTTTGCTGTACCTCACGCTGGGGGTGCTGCTCGTCTGGAGCGCGCTCGTCGTGGCCCTGGTCCTCGCGGCCTGGGTCCTCGGGCTGGAGACCGAGGGCCCCGAGGGGCTCAAGTACGTCCAGCTGGAGTTGCGCCCCGCCCTCGCCTTCGTCGGCATCTTCGCGCTCACCCTCGTGATCCTGGGCCCGCACTTCCCGCCCATCCTCTCGAAGACGCTCTACCCGGTCCAGTACGCCGCTCCGACCGCGATCCTCCACGCGACCCCGCTCCTGTTCTACTTCGCTCTCGTGCCGCTCCTCACCGGGAGCCTCATGACCATGCACCAGAGCCTGCACCCGGTCCAGGGGTTCGTCTACCAGACGCCCCCCTCCCCCTCGACCCGGGTCCACGTGCATCTCCACCAGAGCAAGGCCGCCCGCGTCTCCGACGACGAGGAAGAGGACGAGGAGGACGACGAGGAGGAGGTCGTGAGCCGACCCCGCCGACACCACCGCCACCTGGAGCTGCGACACCGGCTGCGCCGCCCGCACCAGGTACGGGCGGCCGCGCAGGACGACGAGGACGAGGAGGAGGAGGAGGCGCCGGTCCACCGGCACCGGCACGGCAAGCCCCTCCGGGCGCACGACAGCGCCGAGCTCTAGGGCCCTCACCTCGCGAAGCTACCTGGCCCCGGCCCTCCGACGGTCGCGCGCGAACGCGCACGTCCGCGCGGGGGAGCCCCGCTCCGCGTCCGAAAGGACCAACTTCTGGGTCAGCCCATGGGGGTGACCGTGCCAGACCCCTCCGGGTGGCTCGTCTGCGGAGGTTGTTCCGGCGCGAACCCTGCGGGGTCGAAGTTCTGCAATCGGTGCGGCAGCCCGTTGCCCGAGGACGCGGTCCGGATCCCCCCGCCCCCGGAGGACCTCCCGGTCGCACGGGCCGTCCCCGCCGGCGAAGGGGCACCTCCGGGGAGGCCGGACCCCTGGGACCTCGACCCCCTCGGTCCGGAGGCGGACCTCTACCGGCACGAGCGGGAGCTCCAGGCTCGCGACCGGACCGACCGCGGCCTCCTCGCGCTGGTGATCGGCTTCGCCCTCGGGTGGATCCCCATCCTCCAGTACTTCGGCGCGCTTTTCACACTCGTCGGGCTCATCTACGTCTTCCTTGGGCGGAACGGGTACGACCGGTTGCACCACCGAAACGTGCTCGCCGGGGGCGCCCTCCTTCTCCTGACCATGGCGCTCCTCGTCGTGGTCACCGCCGGGGAGGTCGCCTATCTCCTGACCGTCTCGCAGTCGACGGTGGGTTCGCCCGCTTCTGCCGTCGCGGGGCTCGAGAGCGGCCTCCAGGACTACTTCCTGGCGTTGGCGATCCTCAGCGTTCTGGGGGTCCTCGCGAACGTGGTCCTGATCTACCGGCTGGCGGACCGGTTCTCCCGGGGACTCCTGTGGGGCGGCTTCCTGCTCTCCTCGCTCTTCTCGATCATCATGCTGGTGTATCTGTGGTCGATCGTGGCCCAGGCGTTCTCCGCCGTGGCCACGGGAGGGACCGTGGACGTCTCCCAGCTCTCCGGCTTGCAGGGGATCCTGCTCATCTCGAAGCTCGCCCAGGCGGTGCCGGCGCTCCTCTTCGCCTGGGCCTACCAGCGAACTCGTGTCCAGGCGAAGGACCCTCACGCCCTCGGGCTAGGAACGAGGACTCCCCGCGGCTGGTGCTACTGACCTCGGGCGTTCCCCGGGGCGGCCCGACCCTCACTCGGGAGCCTTGGCAGGGGTGGGCAGCGCGGGCTGTCCGTCCGAGTCCGGCTCGCCCGACGTGGACGGAGCGGACGAACTCGCCTCGGGCCCGTCCGAGGAGGGCGGGGAGGAGTCCGCCGCGGGCCCGTCCGAGGACGGA
>JAKAAX010000013.1 GCA_021802125.1 Thermoplasmata archaeon
GGTGGATCGGGACGTTCTCCGTGATGGGCGTCGCGACCCGGGTCAAGCAGAGGAAGATGGTCGCCATGCGGAACGTCTCTCAGGGCGCCCGCAAGACCCCCACCACCGGACCGATGGGTGGGGGCACTCCTATCGGGGTCACGGAGGGGTAGAGGATCGTCCGTGAGCATGGCCGTGCGTCGGCAGGACCCCAGGGTCAGAACTCTCGGCCGCGGGCCGGGAGGCTCGTGGCCGGTCCAGGGGTTCCCCGCACTCGCGGCGGTGCTTGTGGCCTTCGTTCTCCTCGGAACGGTGGGCAGCCTTCCGCGCCCCCTCTCGGTCCCGGGGACAGCCCTCGACCGGACGAGCGCCCCGCTCACGGGGTGGGCCGGGGTCGCGGAGAGCCCGAAGCTCTCGGTCGCCGCCTCCCCCGCGAGCGGGGTCGCGCCTCTTGCCGTCACCTACTGGGGGAACGTGACCGGCACCACGCTCACGCCCCACGTCAACTGGACCTTCGGGGATGGGACCGTGGGGAGCGGGTCGCCCATCGCGCACACGTTCACCTCCGCCGGGTGGTATCACGCCAACGCCACGGCCACGCTCTCGGGAAGCTCCTGGACCCAGAGCGCGATGGTGACCGTCCAGGTGACGGGCTCGGGCGGCAACGGACCCTTGCAGATCCTGCTCTCCCCGGTCCCCTCGCAGGGCACCTCTCCTCTTCCGGTCTCGCTCACGGTGAGCGCGTCCGGCGGGACCGCGCCCTACTCGGGGACGGTCTGCTTCGGCGACGGCTCTTGCGTCCAGCTTCCCAGCGGATGGGACGGGGGCCCGCTCACCCTCAACCACACCTACACCGCGACGGGAACGTTCACCATCGTCGCCTCCGCCGACGACGCCCAGGGGACGATCGCCACCTCCTCCGCGGCGCTCGCCGTCAACTCGCCCGCGTCCCTCACCGCCTACGGGGTGGAGTCCCCGTCGACCGGGACCGCGCCCGTCTCCGTGGGATTCGAAGCGCAGGCGAGCGGAGGGGTCCCTCCCTACGCCGTCGCTTGGGACTTCGGGGACGGGAGCGTGGCGAGCAGCGCGGTGGGCGTGCCGTTGTCGCACACCTACGCTTCCGGAGGGACCTTCACCCCCAAGCTCACCGTGACCGACCAGGCTGGGCACTCGGCGGTCTACACGCTCGCCCCGATCCAGGTCCAGGCCCCGGCCTCCTCGCCCGTGGCCAACTCTTCCAGCCCCTGGACGGGCGGATGGTTCGGCACACACGCCTCGGAGATCGGGGCCCTCGGCCTGATCGCGGTCATGGTCGTCTTCGTCCTGCTCGTCGAGCTCCGCCGCCGCCAGGACCTCACGCGCCAGGCCCGGCAGCTCGTCGAGGCCATGGAGAACTCCCAAGAGGAGCCGTAAGGTAGGGTCTTACGTGGGTCTCCCCCCCCGGTGCCACCCCACGTCCCGTCCGCGTTCCGGCCCTGGGCCCGCGGTTCTCTCGCTCCTGGCCCTTGCGCTGCTCCTCCCTCTGACCGGCACGGCGGCCGCAGGCCACCTTCGCCCCGTGTCCTCGCCGGGCCTCTCCATCGCCATCACCGCGAACCCGACCCAGGGAGTGGTCCCGCTGCTGGTGTACTTCACCGCCACCGTGACGGGAGCTCCGGTCGCCTCCGTCACGTTCTCCTGGGACTTTGGCGACGGGGGCCGGGCGACCGAGGTCGGTGCGAACGGGACCTCGCTCGCGCACCTGTACGACCGCGTCGGGGACTTCACGGCCTCGGTGAACGCGACCGACGGGACCGGCGCCTGGGCGAACGTCTCGATCCCGATCGTGGTCGAGTCCTCGCCCCTGGCGATCTCCGCGACCGGGACCCCGCTCTCCAGCGCGCCCCTCACCGTCGCCTTTCAGGCCACCGTCACCGGGGGCAGCGGCAGCTACCGGTCCTTCACCTGGAACTTCGGGAACGGGCAGAGCGCGAGCGGGCTCAGCGCGCTCGAGACCTACAACGCCTCCGGCCAGTACGTGGCGACGTTCACGGTCGTCGACTCCAACGGCGTGAGCGCGTCCAAGAACCTCACGCTCCATCTGACCGCACCGCCGGTCGCGCCTCCCCCCACCTCCGCCGCGTGGTACGCGCCGCTGCTCGACCTGCTCCCCTGGACCGTCGCGATCCTCGCCGTGCTGGTCGCAATGTTCGTCGCGCTCCGCTCCCGCCGGGGGATGGGCAAGGGAGGGTGGCCTTCGGAGAACGGACCTGCGGAGCCCGCGCCGACAGCGGCCGAGACCTACCACCGCACTCCCACCCCCGAGCGGGAGAGTCTCGCGGGCCGGTCCGTCGAGAGCTCGTTGACGAGCGGCCCGACGCCTTCCGGAGATCCAGCCGCCCCAGGTCCCGCGCCCCCAGGGCCCGCCGCGACAGCCCCTGAGGCGGGAACGTCCGTTGTCGCTCCCACTCCCCTGCTCGGTTCGGAGACGCGCGAGCCCTCCGGACCTACCGTGCCCGCGTCGCCCCGCCCCGACAGCCCCGTCACGCCACCCCCCAAGTCCGCGACTGTCCCGGCGGAGACCCTCCGCCTCTCCTTCCGCCTCGTCCTGCACATCGCCGCGCAGGGAGCGGTCGGGGCGCACGAGGTCGCCCCGCCGGAGCTGACCCAGGCGGGGATGGCCAAGGCCCTCGGTGCGAAGCAGAACACGATCGCGACCTTGCTCAAGCGGCTCGAGGTGGCCCAGGTGCTGACCTCGGACGTGCGCCACGTGAAGGGCGCGCCGCGACGGATGAAGGTCTACCGGCTGACCACCCGCGGCGAGGAGCTCGCGCGCGACATCCGCACGCGCCGGGCCTCCTCTCGACCCTCGAAGGACGGGGGCGGGAGCGGGGGCGGCGGCGGGAGCGGCTGATCGCCGGGCGCCCGTTCAGTCCTCGGGCACCGGGAACCCCGGCAGGAGCGGGTCCCTCGAGGTCCTCCGTTCGTACGCCGAGCGTAGGTCCGGGTTGCCGTACCCGCGGTGGTAGAACTCCCGCGAGACGCGTGGGAGGTCGTGGAGCACGTCGAGCCCCGGGAGGGAGGAGGCGAACGTCTTGGCCCGGCGGTCCAGGATGATCCCCAGGCCGCGGTCGCTCTCCGACCGGATCATCCGCCCCAGGGCTTGCAGCATCGCCCGTTGGGCGGGCGCGCGCATCGCGTACTCCCAGCCGTGCCCGGTGGTGTGGTCGAGGTAGCGTACGAGCGCCTGCCGGCGCACCGTGGGCTTCGGGAACGGCACTCCGACGAGGACCACGGCTTGGAGCTCCTCGTCCGGGAAGTCGATGCCTTCCGCGATCCGTCCCCCGCAGACCCCCAGGAGGACCCCCGCGCCGGGCGAGCGCTTGAATCCCTCGATCAGACGCCAGAGGCCGGCGGAGGAGAGGCTCCGGCTCTCGAGCACGGCGCCGCTGGGAAGCGCGGAGGAGAGCCCCAGGGCGAGGAACCGGTCGAGCAGGGCGAAGCTCGGGAAGAAGACCGCGGTCTTGACGGGAAGGGCCTGGAGCGTCGAGACGAGCGAGTCGTAGAGCCGGCGGAGGGCAGCGGGGTCTCCCGCGACCTCCTCGTGGCGGCTGGAGACCTCGGGGACGTAGAGCAGCTTCCGGTTCTCCGCGGGGAAGGGCGAGGGCACGGAGAGAAGCTCCGCCTCCTCGGGGAGTCCCAGCGTGTCGCGGTACTCCTCCATGGGCGTGAGCGTCCCCGACATGTGCACCGACACGTGGCAGGCCCGCACCGGGGCCGCGGCCTCCCGAGCGTCGAGCGCGTAGGCCTCGAGCTGGCGACGTGGGCTCTTCCGGGCGACCTTGACGTACTCCGGAGGCTCGGCCTGGGCCCAGGTGAGCATCGTCTCGGCGACGTTCCCGACGTAGGAGCGCGGAAGCTGGCGCGCCTTGCGCCTCTCCTCTCGGAGACGCTCTCCCCACTCGGCGAGCTCCATCAGCATCGGGCCCAGGTCCCGGCTGGTGCCTCCGAGCTCCCCCAGGAGACGTTCCTCCAGGACCCCGGGAGGGAGCAACCCGTCCTCTTCCCCGGTGAACTCGTCGACCACCTCCCGGTGGGCGGCGTGGATCGCTTCGATGAGCCCGCGTGCCGTCCGGGGAACGGAGGAGGCGGACAGGAGCGGGAAGTCCCCGAGGTCCTGCAGCTCCGCGCGCGCCCGGCTGATCGTCTCCTCCCCCAGCGTGTACGAGGCGACCTCCCGGAGGAACTCGGGCAGGTTGTGGGCCTCGTCGACCACGAGGTCGAGCTGGTCCGTGGCCACGCCCATCCAGTCGAGGAGCGAGCGCCGGATCCGAGGGTGGAAGTAGAAGATGTAGGGAGCGACCACGAGGTCCGCCGTCCGCGCGAGCCGCTTGGCGAGCTCGTAGGGGCAGAGGTTCTCCTGCCGGGCCCACTCGACGAACCGGGGGGAGTTGGGGGCCTCCCGGGCGACGTGCTCGTGGAGCGTGGGCAGGTCGGCCGAGAGGAGACGCCCGTAGTACGGGCACCCCTCCAGGTCGGTGAGCTCGAGCGTCCCACTGGGGAGGGGGGCCGCCGAGACCGGGGAGGGAGCGTCCCCGCCGGGGGCCGCCTGGGCCCCCATGCGCTTCTCCGTCGCCCGCTTGCGGTCGGAGCAGAGCTTCCCGTACTCCTCGGCCGTCGCCCCTTCCATCTCGGTGAGGTCCTCCAGAAGGAGGCAGCGCCCCTGGCGCCCCTCGAGCGACACGGCGAGGATCGGCCGCCCCGCCCGTCGCGCGATCGCCTGGGTCTCGGCGAGGACGTGCGACCCCTGCGAGTGCGTCCGGACGAGGTAGAGGACCTTGTGTCCCGCCATCTGGGTGTGGGCGAGGAGCGGAGCGAGGACACCGACGGTCTTGCCCGATCCGGTCGTGGCATCCAGGACGAGCACCCCGCCGTTCTTCGTCCTCGTCTGGACCGCGTTCAGCACCTTCTCCTGGGCGGGGCGCGGGGTGTAGGGAAAGTAGGCCTCCCACGGCTGGGGCGCGGCGGGCGGCCCCGAGGTCGCGGTGGAAGGATTGGGAGCGAGGGGCCCGGGGCGGGGACGGGAGGGATCGGGGGATGCGGGTTCTTCGGCCAAGGTCAGCGCCTCCCCTCTCGGTGGATGAGCGGAAAAAGCCCTACGTTCGACAAGAACCGGGGACGCGCGCGGAGGAAGAGGACCTCACCCGTAGCTGTACTTGACCCCGTACGGGCCCCGGGGCACGTTCCAGGTGACCGAGCCCTGGTCGCAGGCGATGGCGCAGGTCCCGCACTCCACGCAGTCCTCGTAGCGGAAGACGAGCTTGCCGCTGATGCGGTTGAAGCACTGGGCGGGGCACGCGTAGGTGCAGAAGGAGTGAGGGCACTTCTCGCACACCGCGGGCTTCACCGTGATGTGCGCGTGGTCCTCGCTGTCGGTGTTGTACCTGAGCGTCCCCAGCCGGCGCTTGATCTCCACGGCCTCCAGCGGCGGCGCGGCGGACGCGGCGGAGGCGGCGGAGGCGGCGGATGCAGGGGTGGAGGCTTCCGCGCTCTCGCTCATAGGGACCCCACGGCCGCTAGAGCGTCACGGGCGAGCGCCGTATAGGGTATCCGGGAGGCTCCGAGCACGTCCTTCAGCAGGTTCGTCATGTGCTCCTTCGGCTGGCCCTTCTCCGTCATCATCCGACGGAAGAGGGCGGCGAAGAGATCAGGGTAGGCCTGGTGGAGACGCGGGTTCCACTTGAGACGGGCCGCCCGGTCGTCCGGACGCGCGAGCTGCGAGAGGGCCCCCGAGCCGTTCAGACGGGTCACGTACCTCGAGAGGACGCGCGCGCTCACGTCCTTCGTCTCGAGCGCCTCCCTCGCGGTCTCGGCGGCGGCCCACGCGGTCTCGGCCTGGGCGTCCATCCCCCGGAGCACGATCCCCGGGGTCGCACCCGCCGCGGCCAGCTCGCCGAAGATCAGGTAACCGTCACCGTGAAGCTTCAGACCGCGGGTGGTCCGCGACGCCGACGGGAGGAGCGCGCTCGCGCCCCGCGCGCAGCCTCGGAGGAACGGGGCGACCGAGGGATGCGCCTCGAAGAGCCGGGCCACTTCCTGGACGGTGGTCCCCGCCCGCGCGACCGACCGGTCCTCGACGAGGACACCCGCGTGAACGGACGCGTGACCGGGGAAGATGAACCCGTACCCCATCGCCCCCTTCGGCAGGAAGCCCAGGACGACCTCCCAGGTGAACCCCCGGCCGGGTCCGGCTCCAAAGCGATCGTCCACCCGCGAAGTGGGGAGGTCGTAGACGGAAGCGAGGAGCGTCTCCCCTCCCTTCCCACGCGCCGGACCCTCTGGGTCCTGCCCCAGGCGCATTCCGCGAGCGGCCGCGACCGGGAGGACCGAGGTGTCCCCGAGGAGGGTCACGCTGGCCTCCACGCTTCTCCCCCCCGCCTGGAGGCCCGTCATCCGGCCCGCGCGGTCGAGCGTGAGGGAGTCGAGCTTGGCGTCCTTCCAGACGGTGATCCCGAGCTTCGGGGCCGAGTCGCGGGCCCAGGCGTCCCATCGGGACCGCTCGAGCACCCAACCCCCGGACCCTTGCGCCGCCCACGAGAGGTCACGGTAGTCGATGGAGAGCGAGCTCTCCGGGGCCAGGACGGCGAGCCGACGCTCGATGACCCTCCGGTCGAGGGGCAGCCCGTCCTTCACCGCGGAGGGGAACCTTGCGCCCAGCGGGGATCTCCACGCGACCCCGCCCAAGGCCTGGGACGCGCCGGAGGAGGTTGGGGGACAGACCAGCAGGACCGAGCGTTTCGCACGGGAGAGCGCGTACGCGGCGAGGCCGCCTGCGGCTCCCGCCCCGACGACCACGGCATCGAAGCGTTCGGCCACGACGGTCCCCTCTCACGGGTGCCACAGGGTCCGAGTAGAAAATCCCCACGTGAGCAGGCGGAGGCCCGACCTCGGCCCCGTACGGGCCGACGACCCAACCTTCGCGCTTGGCGGATCCCCACCGGGCGGCCGGGTGGCCTCCTCTGCCAGAACGGTTCTGGACGCGTCCGGGACCGCTCGGATCAGAGCTTCTTCAGTTCCTGCACGAGCTTGGCGACCGTCTCTTGAGCGTCGCCGTAGAGCATGCGGGTGTTGTCCTTGTAGAACAGGTCGTTCTCGACCCCCGCGAACCCCTTCCCCTGCCCGCGCTTGAGCACGATGACGTTCTTGGCCGCGTCCACGTCCAGGATGGGCATCCCGAAGAGGGGGCTCCCCTGCCGCCGCGCGGCGGGGTTCACCACGTCGTTCGCGCCGATGACCATGGCCACGTCCGCGCTGGCGAACTCCTGGTTGATCTCGTCGCGGTCGTACAGGTGGTCGTAGGGGACACCGGCCTCGGCCAGCAGGACGTTCATGTGCCCGGGCATCCGGCCCGCCACAGGGTGGATCGCGAACTTCACCACGACGTCCTTCTTCTCCAGGACGTCCATCATCTCCTTGACCTTGTGCTGGGCCTGGGCGACGGCCATGCCGTAGCCGGGGGCGATGATGACCTTCCCGGCGTAGGCGAGGAGCGCCGCCACGTCGGCGGCCTCGATGGGCTTCATCGAGCCCTTCATCTCGACGCCGGTCTCCTCCGTCGCCCCGAAGGCGCTGAACAGGACGTTCGAGATGGACCGGTTCATGGCCTTCGCCATGAGGAGGGTCAGGAGCGACCCGGCCGAGCCGACGAGCATCCCCGCGACGATCATCGCGTAGTTCGAGGTGGCGAATCCGTCCAGCGCCACCGCCATCCCGGTGAACGCGTTGAAGAGGGAGATGACGACCGGCATGTCGGCGCCGCCGATCGGGATGGCCATCATGAACCCGTAGCCCAACCCCAGGACGAAGAAGAGCAGCAGGGCGGTGTTGATCCCGACGAAGGGTATCGCGACACTGGTCCCGATCGCGCCCACGTGCCCGCTGTCGTTGAGCAGGGTCACCGCACCGAAGACGATCGCGGCCAGGAGGACGATGATGTTGATCGCCTGCTGGCCGGGGAAGGTGATGGGCTTCTGGCGCATCCAGCCCTGGAGCTTCAGGAACGCGATGAGGCTCCCCGCGAAGGAGACCGAGCCGATGAGGCCCCCGACGACCGCGAGCCCGAGGTAGCCCACCGTGTCGGTGCGCGCGATGAGCGCGAGCGCGGCGATGCCCGCGGCCGCCCCACCGCCCATCCCGTTGTAGATGGCGACCATCTGGGGCATGTCGGTCATCTTGACCCGGATCGCCCAGAGGTAGGCGAGCCCGCCTCCGATCGCGATCGCGATGGCCATGAGCCCCAGGTTCTCCTCGAGCTGCCCTTGGGAGATGTTGATCCCGGGGACGAAGGCGTCGGGGCTCGCTCCGGAGAAGATGGCCGTCACGAGGACCGCCAGGAACATGCCGGCCCCCGCCCAGAGCACGCCCTTGCGGGCGGTCGCGGGGTTGCTCATCTCGTGCAGAGCGTAGATGAAGAGGATCGTGGCGAGGATGTACACGCCGTCCTTGACGTAGCCGGAGTAGGTGGGATCGAGCATCTCAATCCTCCTTCTTCGCGCCGGGGCCCTTCTTCGACCGGTCGAACATCTCCAGGATGCGGTCGGTCACCGCGTAGCCCCCCGTCACGTTCGCCGCGCCCAGGACCACCGCAACGAACCCCAGCACCTGCTCGGCGGGGTTGGTCGCGAAGGCGAGCGCGACCATCGCGCCCACGAGCACGACACCGTGGATGAAGTTCGAGCCGCTCATGAGCGGCGTGTGGAGGAGCGAGGGGACGCGGGCGATCACCTCGTAGCCGGTGAAGGCGGCGAGGACCGCGATGAACCCCGCCGAGATGGGGTCGATCGCCGTCATTTCGCCCCTCCCGCGAGAAGGTCGCGTGTCGGGGCGTACTTGACCTCACCGTTCGTGACCAAGACGCTCGCCGCCAGGATCTCGTCCGTGAACCCGGGGACGAGCTTGCCGTCCTTGCCCACGAGGAGCTCGAGGAAGGCCTGGAGGTTCTTCGAGTAGAGCTGGCTCGAGTGGAAGGAGAGCTTGCTGGGCAGGTTGAGCGGACCGATCACGCTCACGCCGTTGACCACCACGGTCTCCCCGGGGCGGGTGAGCTCGCAGTTCCCGCCGGACTCGGCGGCCAGATCGACGATGACGGAACCGGGCCGCATGCGTGCGACCATGTCCTTCTCGATGAGACGGGGAGCCTTGCGCCCTGGGACGTTGGCGGTGGTGATCGCCACGTCCGCGTTCGCGACGGCGTCGGAGACGAGCTTCTGCTGCAGGACCTTCTCCTCGGCGGTGAGCTCCCGCGCGTACCCGCCGGAGCCCTTCGCGTCGATCTGGAGCTCCAGAAACTTCGCGCCGAGCGACCGGACCTGCTCTCCCGCCTCGCGTCGGACGTCGTAGGCCTCGACAATGGCCCCCAGTCGCCTCGCGGTGGCGATGGCCTGGAGCCCGGCGACCCCGGCCCCCATGACGAGGACCTTCGCGGGCCGGACGGTCCCCGCGGCGGTGGTGAGCATCGGGAAGTACTTCGGGCACGCCTCGGCCCCGATCAGCACGCTCTCGTACCCGGCGACGTTCGCCTGAGAGGAGAGGGCGTCCATCACCTGGGCCCGGGTGATGCGCGGGACGAGCTCCATCGCGAACCCGGTGAGCTTGCGGTCCCGGAGCGCCTGGATGCTGTCGAGCGCCCGGGTGGGGTTCATGAAACTCACCACGATCCCTCCCGGCTTCATCCAGGAGATCTCCTCGGGGGTGGGGGGTTGGACCTTCAGCAGGATGTCCGCCGCCGAGACCACGCCCTTGCGGTCGGCGAGGACCTTCGCGCCGGCCTTCGTGTAGGCGTCGTCGGTGTAGAAGGCCTGGGTCCCGGCTCCGGATTCGACCTGGACCTCGACCCCGGACTTCACCAGGCGTTGAGCGACATCCGGAACGAGAGCGACCCGTCGCTCTCCAGGGGAGGTCTCGCGAGGAACAGCGACCACGACGGGCATGGGGACCTGCGCGGTCCCAAACGGACCGGAATAAGAGCACTACGCCTGATGCGGGCACCGGCTCCGCGCCGGCCAGCGCCGCAAGGAGGGGGGCGGAGCGGCCCGGGCGGGGTCCGCTACGGCGGGGGAGAGGGGGGAGGAGGCGGAGGGTAGGCGGGGGGCGGGGCCTTCCATCCGCCGGCCGGGGGCCTCTCGTGCTGGAGCATCGGCGTGGCGGCCCTCGGGTTCGCCGCCTGCAGCTTCTCCAGCCGCTGCTTCCGGGCCGCCTCGAGCCACTGGGCGAGACCCGTGGCCATGTTGGTGCCGTGGGTCACGAGGTAGAGGGTGCAGAGCCCCATACCGGTGAGCTCACCCATGACCTCCAGCCGGAGGTCCTTGACCCGCACCTCCTGGACCGCCTCCAGATTGAGCCCGAAGCGCGGGAAGAAGTGGACCTGCTTCCCGAAGAGCCCGGCCTCCCGCTCCTCGAACTTGTACCCCACCATGCGCTGATCGGACACCACGAGGTCCGTCGCACGCTCGACCATCTCGTGCTTCACGTCGTCCATCCGGACGCCGCGGGTGGTCTGGATAGGGATCACGAGCGAGAGCAGGTTCGGGAGGAACCCCAGGACCTGTTCACCGGGTCGTAGCTGGACGTTGGCAAAGAACTCGGGAGGGGGTCCGCCGGCCACTGGGTTCACCTCTGCGTGCAACCAGGCCCGGGAAGCGAGGGGCGGAGGAGGGGAGCGCGTGTCGCGTCCAGGGCGCCCAGCTTCCTGGCCATCGAACGTTCATGCTCGAACTTCGCCCTATATGTTGCGGTGGCGGGCGCGGTGCGCCCTCCAGCCGAGGCCAGGACCCCCGAGTAGGAAGGGGGGGTCTCCGACGCCCCCGCCCAGCGAGAAGGAGAACGAGAAGGAGCGGAGTGCCCGCCCTCCCCCGCGTCAGGCCGGTCGGGGGACGGCGGCGGCGGGAGGCGCGACGGAGAGCTGTGGGACCGGCCGGTCCTTCGGCCCGGTGTAGGCCGCGTCCGGCCGGATGAGCCGGTTGTTCGCGGACTGCTCCAGGATGTGGGCGGCCCAGCCGGCGGTCCTCGCGACCCCGAAGGTCGCGGAGAAGAGCTCCCGGGGGAGGCCCACCGACTCGAGCACCACACCCGCGTAGAACTCGACGTTGAGGAAGAGGGGGTGGTTGGGGCGGGCCTTCCGCAGGGCGGAGAGGCCAGCCTGCTCGACGGCCTCCGCCAGGGCGAACCGCTCCGGTCTCGCGTAGCGACGGGCGATCTCCTTGAGCAGCAGGGCGCGGGGATCGTCCACTTTGTACACCCGGTGACCGAACCCCATGAGCCGGTCCTTGCGGGCGAGGGCGCCCTCGATCCACGTCTCCGCGTTCTCGGGGGTGCCCACGGCATCCAGCATGTCCAGGACCAGGCCGGGAGCGCCTCCGTGCAAGGGGCCCTTCAGCGCCCCCACCGCGGCCGTCATCGCGCTCGCGGGGTCCGACAGGGTCGAGACGACCACCCGCGCGGCGAACGTGCTGGCGTTCATCCCGTGGTCGGAGAGGAGCACGAAGTACTCCTCCAGGGCGCGCGCGAGGTCCGGGTCCGGCAACCGCCCCTCGAGCATGTACAGGTAGCTGCTCACGTGGCCCAGGGTCGTGTCGGGCGGGACCGGGGGCAGACCCTTGGACGCGCGGTACCACGTCGCGATCCAGGTGGGCGCCCGGGCGATGAACGGGAGCAGGTCGGCCTCGCGCGGAGGGGAGGGCCCCATCCCCGCGCCCAGCACGGAGAGTCCCGTCCTCAACGCCTCCATCGGCAGGGTCGCGCGCGGGAGCTTCCCCGCGAGAAGCTCCACCTCCGGTGGCAGGGCCCGGAGCGCGTACCAGGACGACCGGAGCTCCTGGAGCTCCGAGGGGCTGGGAAGCTCTCCCCGAAGGAGAAGCGCCGTCGCCTCCTCGTAGGCGACCTGCTGGGCGAGGCTGCGGGCCTCGTACCCGCGGAAGTGCAGGGTGCCCTCCTCGCCTCCGACACGGGTGATCGCGGTCTCCCCGACCACGACACCTTCGAGGCCCGAGGGAGGACTACCGCCCACCAATGTGCACCTCCCCGATAGGGAGCGCCCGGGGCGGGGTGGTCCGCCGAAAAACGGCCCGTGGGTCCAGCGACAAGACGACGGGGCCGCTCAGAGCGGCATCATGGCGAGGAGCTTCAGGTCCTCCGAGACGGCCTTCGCGCTCGCCTCGAGCGCGCTCCGCTCCTCCGCCGTGAGCTCGATCTCGTGGACCTTGGTGAACCCGTGCCGGCCCAGGACGATCGGGACGGAGAGGAAGATGTCCTTGAACCCGAACTCCCCGTTCAGCAGCACCGAGCAGGAAAGGAGACGGTGCTCGTTGCGCGCGATGGAGAGCGCCATCTCGAGCTGGGCCGCCGAAGGGGCGTAGTAGGCGCTTCCCGTCTTGAGCAGGTCGACGATCTCCCCGCCTCCCTTCTTCGTCCGCTCGACGATCGCCCGGAGCTTCTCCGGGGGCAGGAGCTTGGTCACGGGGACGCCGTTCACCGAGCAGTGCGAGAGCACCGGGACCATGGTGTCCCCGTGCGTCCCGAGCGTGAATCCCACGACGTCGCGGGGAGTGACCCCCAGGGCCTCGGCGACGAACCAGCGGAACCGGGCGGAGTCCAGCGTCCCGCTCTCCGCGATGATTCGCTCCCGCGGGAATCCCGTCGCCTTCCAGACGAAGTAGGCCATCACATCGACCGGGTTCGTCACGACCATCACGACGGCGTTCGGGGCCTTCTCCCGGATCATCTCGGCGTGTCCCTTGACGATCTGGGCGTTGCGTCCGAGCAGGTCCGACCGGCTCATCCCGGGCTTGCGGGCGAGCCCGGCGGTCAGGATGACCAGGTCCGAGCCCTCGACGGCCTCGTCCAGGCGGGTAGAGCCCCGCACGCGGGTCGAGAACCCGAGCACCGGAGCGGACTCCTGGATGTCGAGCGCCTTCCCCTGCGGCAGCCCCTCGACGATATCGAAGAGGACGACCTCTGCGGCGACGTCGGCCTCAGCCAACCGCTGAGCGAGCGTTCCTCCGATGTTCCCGGCGCCGATCACCGCGATCTTTGAGAGCCCAACGTTCGTCATGGTGTTCCTCGAACCCCCCCACGTCTTTGGTCGTCGGCGGGAGGAGCGGCGTCGACCATAAGGACGCCGGAGGAGCCCGTTCGCGTAGGCGGAAGGGCCTCTCCCCCCCCTCTCCCGCCCCGGTGAGGGTGCCGCACGTCGAACCCAGCATTTTATACTCCCGGTGAGGGTTTTCGGAGAGAGCTCGCAGCATGGACCTGGACGCGATACTCGCAGGGATCACCGAGCGGGACAAGTGGAGCGGTCGGCTCTCCGCGCTCCAGTCCGAGCTCCGACTGGTCCGCGCGCGGCGCCGCCGGGCCCAGGGAAGGCTGCGCCGGATGGACCGCGAGCTCAAGCGGTTGCAAGCGCTCGCTGACGAGCTGGTCCGGAGCACGCCCACCCCAGGGCGAGGAGGGTGGGGACCGGGTGGCGCGCCTACGTCCTACCTCCCTATCCGATAGGATCTCGCGCCTGCAGGAGCAGGCCGCCGAGGCCCGTGACGAGCTCGAGCGGCTCCGGAAGGAGGAGGGGTACCTCCGGGAGCAGGTCGAGAAGGCGGAGGGTCAGCTCGAGTACTACGAGTCACTCCTGTCCGATCTCCGCAAGAAGGCGGTGCCCCGGGAGGGCGTTCGGGACGTCCTGACCCGGATGTCCTAGCCCGCCGCCGGCCGGTGCTGATAAATCCTCTCGAGGCCTCTACCGCCGGGCCCGCAGAGGCCCACATCTATGCGTCTAGTTGTCTTCGGAGCCGGAGCCGTCGGAAGCCTGTTCGGGGCCCACCTGGCCCGAGCGGGGCACGACGTCCTCCTGGTCGGCCGAAAGGAGCACGTGAAGGCCATCGAGCGGGACGGGCTCAAGGTCGAGGGGATCACCAACATGACCGTCCGCCCCCGGGTGGCGGAGTCGCTCCGTCCCGGAGAGCGGGCGACGATGGTCATCCTCACCGTCAAGTCCTACGACACCTCCGACGCCTGCAAGGCCATCGCCCGCTCCATGTCGCCCCGCCCCATCCTCTCCCTCCAGAACGGCCTCGGCAACCTGGAGGCGATGGAGGAGGGGCTCCAAGGGGGTGGGTGGAGCACGCCCAGGCTCAACATCGCCCTCGGGGTGCTGAACTGGGGGGTGACCTACCTCAACGCGGGCCACATCCGGCACGCCGGGTCCGGGTCGCTCGTCCTGGGGGACCTCTCCGGGGGTCGGGCGGCCAAGCGCTTCGCCTCGCTCTTCGAGGGCGTGGGCATCCCGACGCAGTACAACGACGACGTGCTGCGCGCGGTCTGGAAGAAGGTCATCATCAACTGCGCGATCAACCCCGTCACCGCGGACCACAAGGTCCTGAACGGCGAGCTCCTGACCGACCCCCTGCGGGGCCAGTCGGTCTCGCTCATGCGCGAGGCGCTCGAGGTCGCCTCGGCGGAGGGGTACCCGTTCCCCGAGCACGAGGTGGAGGAGGAGCTCTTCCGCGTCCTCCGGCTCACCGCGGAGAACCGGTCGTCGATGCTCCAGGATGCCCTGCGGGGGAAGCCCACCGAGATCGAGGCCCTCTCGGGGGTCGTGCTCCAGCTGGGCTCGGCCCACGGACTGAAGCTCCCGCACACCGAACGGATCTTCAAGCGCCTGATGGCCAAGCAGCCCAAGCCCCCGAAGTGAGAAGGGGCCCTCCGGGCGGAGGGGTGCGTGAGCGAGGACCGCGCAACGTTCAAGGGACCCTCGTTCTACGGTGCCGATTGCCCATGCGGTCGGTTCGCGCGGCCTCTCTGGAAGGTAAGCGGGCGCTGGTGAGGGTCGACTTCAACGTCCCGTTGACGGAGGACCTGAAGGTCGCCGACGACCGTCGGATCGTCGAGGCCCTTCCCACGCTCCGGTACCTGCGCGAGGCGGGCGCCCGTCCCGTCCTCATGAGCCACCTCGGGCGCCCGGACGGGGCTCCGAACCCGAAGCTCTCCCTGAAGCCGGTCGCGCTGCGGCTGGGCCAGCTGCTCCAGGCGCACGTGACGCTCGCGCCCGCGCCGGTCGGCCCGAGCGCGGAGGCCACCGTCCGCGAGGCCCGGCCGACGGACCTCGTGCTGCTCGAGAACCTGCGCTTCGATCCGGGGGAGGAGGCGAACGACAGCGCCTTCGCCCAGGGGCTCGCCCGCATGGGCGACCTGTTCGTGGAGGAGGCCTTCGGGACCGTCCACCGGGCCCACGCGAGCACGGTCGGGGTCGCGAAGCTCCTGCCCGCCTACGCCGGGTTCCTTGTCGAGAAGGAGGTGCAGGAGCTCACCCGGCTCACCGCGAACCCCGAGCGCCCCTTCGTCGCGCTCTTGGGCGGGGCCAAGGTGAAGGACAAACTGCCGCTGCTCCGCCGGTTCCGGGCGAAGGCCGACACCCTGCTCCTGGGCGGCGCCATGGCCTTTCCGTTCCTCCAGGAGCTCGGGGGCAAGCTCGGTGGCCAGCCCCCCGAACCCGGACTGGAGAAGGAGGTCCGCGCCTTCCTCGACCAGGAGGCGGGGGCCGGCGCCACGGTCCGGCTCCCGATCGATTTCCTCGTCCAGGACGCCCGCGACGGACGGGTCCTCGAGGCGGAGGCCATGGCGATCCCCGAGCACTGTCGTGCGCTGGACATCGGCCCCAGGACCCGTGCCCTCTTCCGCCAGCACCTCCGGCATTCCCGCACCGTCTTCTTCAACGGACCGATGGGCAAGATCGAGGACCCGCGATTCGCGACCGGCACGCGCGAGCTCCTGGCGAGCCTGAAGGAGGTCGGCGGGGTCCACATCTCCGCGGGCGGCGACTCGGCCCGGGCGCTCACGGACCTTGGTGTGGAGGGGAGCTTCACGTACATCTCCACCGGGGGCGGGGCCGCGCTCGAGTTCATCGAGGGCCGGGAGCTCCCGGGGCTCGCGGTCCTTCCCAAGGAGTAGCGGCGGAGGACCGTGGCCCCCGAGGACCTGTGGGCCCCCGCCCGGGCCCGGCGGACGCTGCTCATGGCCGTCGCGACGCTCATGATCGCGGCCGGGGCCGTGGTCCTGGCCGCCGCCCTGGTCGCGATCCGACCCTTCCCTCCCGCGCTCTGGAAGAGCGAAGGCCTCGCGGTGGGGCTCCTTCTGTTTGTGGTGGGCGTGGTCGCCCTGCGCTACCTGGTGCGCGAGGGCCGAAAGGTGGGTGCGGTCTACGGGGTCAAGGCGGCGCAGCGGTCCGGCCTTCTGCCGCCCTCCCCGGGGGAGCGGCCCCGCCCGCCTGAGGACCGGCGATAGGTCGTCGGGGTCCTCGATCGTCCAGCGTCCAGCACCCATACCCCACTCTTCGTCGTCCGTCCACCCGCGCGCCCTTTCCTCTCGTCCCTCTGCCGTCCCCCGCACGGTCCCCGTGACATCCCGTCGCCCTCGCTCCCGTCCTCGGGAGCGGCTCCTGGCTCCGAAACTGGTAGCGTAAATACTTCACATTCGATACCATCATCATGAGCGAGGCCATCCCGTTCCCCACCGCGCGCTCGACGCAACCCTTCGGACCGACCGAACCCTCCCTCCGGACCTCCTCCGGACGGACAGCGGCGGTCTCCATCGACCCGGTCTTCCTCGACCGCTGGTCGCCCCGGTCCTTCCAGCCGGACCCGATCACCCGGGAGGAACTTCTGCCCCTCTTCGAGGCGGCGAGGTGGGCCCCTTCCGCGAACAACGAGCAGCCCTGGACCTTCGTCTACGCCCTCGCGCCGGAGGACCGCGAACGCTTCCTAGCTCCTCTCGCCCCGGGGAACCGCGCCTGGGCCTCGCGGGCCCCTGCGCTGGTCTACCTCTTCGCCCGCAAGCGGACCCGGAACGGATCCGCGTACCCCGCTTCGAGCTTCGACACGGGCGCGGCCTGGATGTCGTTCGCCCTCCAGGCGCGCATGAGGGGATTGGACACCCATCCCATGGGAGGCTTCGACCCGGCGGCGGCCTTCGAAGCGACCGGGGTCGACCCGAAGGACCACGACGTGATGATCGCCATCGCCGTCGGCCGCCGAGGCAAGGCCGAGGCGCTTCCCTCCCAGCTCGCGGCCCGAGAGCATCCCAGCGATCGGCAGCACCTGGGCACGCTGGTCCACGAAGGGCGATGGCGGATCGCGGGCCCTCCTTCCACCCAGTCCCCGGGATGAGAGGTCAGGGCTGAGAGCCGGGGGCGTCCCGGAGGTCGACACCGTCCCCCGGGAAACGCCCGGGGCGACCACGGCTCCGCGACAGGGTCGACCACATCGGTCGGTCCACACCTAGCGGCCGCGCTTCGGCCCGCGTACCCTCGCCGAGGATCGCTTCGCCCGTGCCGGGGGACCTTGGACCTCGGCCGCTCCGGCGGCCCGGGCCACTTCCAGGGACGACCCCCGGTCCACGTTCTCCAGGAGCCAGATGAGGTAGGGCTCGTGCACCCGGAACGTCTCGAGCTCCACGATCTCGGGGACCTCGTACGGGTGCCCCTTCGCGAGGGCGCGGAAGAGGGCCCCGACCTTCTTCGTCGAGGTCTTGAACAGGACCAGGACCTCCTGCGCCTCCTCCACCTTGCCCTTCCAGCGGTAGATCGACCGCGCCGGGAGGGCGGTCGCGCAGGCGGCGTTCCCCGACTCGACCGCCTCGAGGGAGGCCTCGGCGGCGCTCTTACCGTCGGGGAACGTGGAGAGGACCAGGCGCATCGGCCCCGATCTCGGCCCTTCCCCCAAGCTGGCCGAGCTGGTCACGGGGAGGCCCCCGAGACCGCCCCGGGGCCCTGGGGGAGCGTCAGGGCGGGGGCTGGACGGTTGCGCATGAAGTCCACCGCGCTCACGGCCCCCTGCGCGAGGTCGACGACCGTCGCCCGGGCCGGGACCGGTCGGATGTTCCTCATCCGCTGGTAGTCGGTCTCTCCCTGCCAGGTGGAGGCGTTCAGCAGCAGCACCCCTCGCCACCACTCCGCCCCGAAGGTGTGCGTGTGCCCCGTCACGAAGATGTCCGGGACCGGGTCCACCACGAGCCCGTCGCGCGGGAGGGAGGCGAGCGGGGTCTTCTGCCCGTAGGTGGGAGCGAGGTGGCGCATGGAGAGCATCCGCTTCATCACCGGGATGGGCTGCTCGTAGCTCATCTTGGGAAGCTGGGGGATGAGGTCGTCGAACCCGCGTCCGTGGTAGGCCTCCACGACCACCCCCTCGAGGGCGAAGATGCTCGGGTTCGCGACCACGTGCACGTTCGTGGGCAGGTCCCGGGCGAGCTCGGGGGGGAGCGCGGGCTGCGGCTCGGCCGGACAGACCGCGTCGTGGTTCCCCGGGATCGCGACGATGTTGAGGGAGCTCGGCAGCTCCTTGAGACGCCGGGCGAGCTCGGCGTACTGCTCGACGACGTCGGAGATCGCCAGGTCGTTCTCCTGGTGCGGATAGATCCCGATGCCGTCCACCAGGTCACCCGCGATCACGACATGCTCGAGCCCCTGGGCGACGTCCCCGTGGGAACCCTCGCCGCGGACGAACCCCATGAGCTCGTTCCACGCGTCGTCCAGGAACCCCTTCGATCCGATGTGCAGGTCCGAGAGGAAGAGCGCCTTCGAGGCGCGCGGGGCCCTTGCCGTCACCCGGGCCATCGGGACGTCCGGCCTCAAGACCGCCCGGGCGATGGGCAGCTTCCCCGGCTCCTTCGGCACGTACAGCCGGATGCCGAGCACCTCGTCCGGCAGGTAGGTCTCCCGGGCCGCGGGGTGCTCCCTCGGGATGAGGACGCGGACCTGGCCGGTCTCGTCCTCGAGGGTGAGGATGAGCAGCTTCTGCCGCGGGGTCTCCTGGATGTCCCGGACCATCCCGATGACCGCAGCCTCCCCCGGCGCGCTCGGGATCTCGGAGGCGTTGCGCAGCGCGGAGAGGTCCGAGCGATGACGGAGGACCCGCGAGAGCTGACGGAAGCGGGAGACCAGGAGGCCGGTCACGCCCTCGAGAGGAGCGCGGGCTTCCGGAGGCGCCACGAACCCCTCGCGGATGAGGTGGAACGGACGGGGTCCGAGCGGAGAGAGGGAAGGGGAAGCGAGAGCGGCAGGGCGCTCGACCACGATCCGGGCGACCGAGAGGTTCCCGAGAGGGGCGGTGGCGCTGCCCGGACGCGAAGCGAGCGACGACGGGGAGTCGACCCGGGGAGGGAGGGCCGTGCTGGAAGGGGCAACGCTCCCGAGAGGGGGCTCGAGCATCAGGCCACCGGCTTCGAGAGGGTCCGGGAGGAGGACGCCCTTCGCTCCGAGGGAGGAGGAGGCAGAGGAGGAGGCGGAAGAGGAGGCGGAAGAGGAAGCGGAGGCGGGGGCCGCCGACCTCTCCGAAGACCGGGAGAGGAGACGAACGACCAGGTCCGGAGTGACGATGGAGTGCGATTTCTCGGGGGAGGCGAGGAGCGCCCGCGAGAGGTCGAGCGGGGCGGGCGAGGAGAGGATCAGGTCGAGGGCTTCTTCCTCGACGAGGAGGTGGTGCTCCTCGAAGATGGCCAGCACGCGGTCCCGCAAATCCTGCGCGAACGACCCGGGTCCCTCTCGCTCACCGTCTCCCGCCCTGAGGACCGGAGGAGAAGAGCGAGGGCTGCACCGTGGAAGCGACCCCCACGTGTCACCCACGGGTGCCGCGGTATTTGAATGAGCGTCGCTCAGTCCCGACGCGGCACCCCGCGGAGCGACTCGGCCGCCGCGACGAGGCTTTCCCAAGGCGGGCGTTCGAGCGAGCGCCACAGGTAGTGGGTCGCGTAGGACCGGTAGGGCCGCCAGCGCTCTCCGAGACGCTGAAGCGTGCTCCGCGCCGGCAGCGCACGGTACCCGTAGAGGTGGCGTGCGCCCTTCTGGACGCCGAGGTCGTCCACGGGAAGGACGTCCGGTCGCCGGAGAGCGAAGATCAGGTACATCTCCGCCGTCCACCGCCCGATGCCGTGGACCTCGGTCAGCGCCTCGATGACCTCCTCGTCGTCGAGCGCTCCGAACCGGCGGAGGTCCAGCCTTCGCGAGACGACCCGGGAGGAGAGGTCCCTCAGGTAGGCGGTCTTCTGGGGGGAGAGCCCGCACGCTCTGAGCTCGGCGTCCGAGCGTTCGGAGAACCATCGGGCGGAGGGAAAGGAGGAGGCCCCCGAGCGGACCCGTAGGCGCCGGACGATGGCGTCCCCGGCCGCCCCCGAGATCTGCTGGTAGACGATGGCCGAGGCCAACCCCTCGAACCCGGTCGCGCCCCTTCTCGGCCCCTCGTTCCCGAAGGTCCGGATGACCTCCTTCATGACGGGGTCCACCGAGCGGAGGTGGCGGAGCGCCAGCGCGAGCCGGGGCCCCTCGGAGGCGAGGGCACGGTCCGCCGTCGAGCCCCGTCTCGGCAAGCGTTCCCTTCCCTCGTGCGAACGACGCTCAGTGGGGGTGGGTGTGCCCCGTCCTGCCGCCGGCGAGCCGGGGGGCCTCCAGGACGAGCTTCCCCTGGACGATCCCCTTGACCCCTCGGAGGTCCTCCGACGCCGCGCGGACCTCCTTGCCCTTGCCCACCAGCACGAGGACCTCCAGGCAGGCGTCCCCCTGCAGGTGGACGTGGAGGGAGGAGCGGATATGCTCCCCCCACCGGTGCTGCGCCTCGGTCAGGCGTCGCTGGAGCATCGGGGTGTTGTGCCGGTAGAGCAGGGTGACGGTCCCCACCGCGTCGGCTTCCGGGTCCTCGAGGGTCTCGCCGGAGAGCTCCTCGCGGATCAGGGAGCGCAGCGCGGCCGACCGGCTGGGGGAGTTCCGCTGCGCGACCCACCGGTCGAGCGCGGCGAGGAGCGAGGGCTCGAGCGAGACCCCGAGCCGCACGACGCCGCTCGGCATCCTCAGGCCGCCTCCTTCTCCGGAGCGAGCGCCGGACGAGGAGGCTCTCGTCCGACCCCGACCCGCTCGTACCCCTTCCACCGGTAGATGGCCATGGCGACGGCCCACGAGCCGACAAAGAGCGAGATGATCCCGATCCCCAGGTACTGGAACGCCCGGTCGGAGCCGAGGAGGTCGAGCGAGCTCCAGATCCCCCCGGTGAGGCCGAGCTCGCTGGAGATGATCGAGAGGACCTCCAGCCCTCCGATGGCGAACGCCACAAGGACGGAGATGACGGTCAGCGTGAGGTTGTAGTACACTTTCCGGATAGGGCGGAGGAAGGCCCAGCCGTAGGCGACGCGCATCGCCACGGCGTCGGTGGTGTCGACGAGCACCATCCCGCAGGTGAACATGAGCGGCAGGATGAGGACGTCGAGGAGCGGGATCCCCGCTCCCTTCGCCGTGAGACCGAGGGAGAGGAACGTGACCTGGGAGGTGGTGTCGAACCCCAGGCCGAAGAGGACCCCCACCGGATAGATCTGCCATGGCTGCTCGACGACGCGGAAGAGCGAGCCGAAGTAGCGGTTCATGAATCCGCGCTTCTGCAGCTGCGCCTCCAGCCCAGCCTCGTCGAGGTCGCCTTTCCTGAGGCGAACAAAGATCCGGTACACCTCGAGGGTGATGAGGAGGTTGATCGCCCCCAGGAGGAAGAGGAAGCCTCCGGAGACCGCGGTGCCGACGAGGCCTCCCAGGTGCTGGAAGGCGGGGAGCCAGGCGTAGAGGGCCTCTGCGGTCAGCACGATGCCGACCAGGAAACCCAGCACGATCGTCGAGTGGCCGAGCGAGAACCAGGTCCCGACCGTGAGCGGGCGCTTCTCCTCCGAGAGGAGCTTGCGCGTGGTGTTGTCGATGGCGACGATGTGGTCCGCGTCGACCCCGTGCTGGAGGCCGAAGACGAAGGCCGCGATGGCGAAGGCCCCCAGGAGGGGGTAGGTCCGGCCCAGGGTCGCGGTGAGGAGGAAGGCGACCGCGGTAGCCGCGAGCAGGCCGGTGTAGAGGAGGAGGACCTTCACCTTCTCCCGGGCAGAGAGCCCGAGGCCCGCAAGAGGCGAGGGAGCGGCCACGTCCATCGTAACGGGGGAGGTCCCGCGGGGTATTAGATGGTATGTCGTCTTGTCAAGAACGTAACACTCGCTCCCGCGACGGCCGGGACCCTCGTGCCTCCCGCTCCGATCACGAAAGGGCGGGGACGGAGGAGGGCCCGACACGCGCGGGCTGGCCGCCTGGCAACTCGAAAGCAGGGGCACGTACGGACCGACGGACGGACGACAGACGACCGTCCCTGCGGTCCAAGCGGCGGGTGCGCCCACACGCGCGCTGCCAAGCGCCGCGTCCCCGGTTCAGGTCCGGTAGCTTTCCTTCGCCTCGGTGGGGCCCTTGGGGTAGGCCTCGCGGAGGTGGCGGTAGAGCTCCTGGGGGTCCTTCTTGAGGTGGCTCTTGTACCAGGCCAGGACCACGTCCTTCAGCACGTGGTGGACCTGCTGGACGCCCACGTCCTCCAGGGGGTGGTCCATCAGGACCGCCTGGGTGATGACGCGCATCCAGCCGGTGTACTTGTGGTAGGTCTCGCCCTCGCACCACTCGAAGATCATCCGCAGGTGGGTCCGGCCCTCGGGGGTGGAGTAGTACCACGCCTTCAGTGCGGAGCCGAGCCAGCCCGGGCTGCGGTCCTTGAGCTCGACGGCCTTGACCGCCGGGAAGTCGAAGGTCTCCTTGAAGGACCACTTGTAGGGGAACTCCGTGAAGGTGGCGAAGAGGGTCTGGGTGGGCTCCATCGTGAGATGGACGGAGAGGTCCTCGAACACGTTGTGGACCTCCCAGAAGTCCTGGAGCAGCCGGCGGTTGAGCGCGGCCCGGCGCGCCGGGTCCTCCACGGAGCTCGTCGAGAGCTGCCGCTTCGCCTGCACGATCTCGGTGCGCAGCGTGGAGAGGAAGTCGTCCTCCGGAAGGGCCACGGCGGTCGCGACGTTCGGGGATTCCTCATCGGGCGGCATCGGGGCCTTCATCCTCTCTTTCCTTGGTCTTCCGCGGGGCATGCGAGAACCTAGAACGTGGACGGCTACAGGCATGGGGTAGAAGCGCTTTTCGCCCGCGTTCTGGGCTCCGGGGAGACGCCTTCCGAGGAAGGGGGCTCCGGGAGGGGGTTCTCGCGGCGGGGGCGCTATACGGAGATAGGTGACACGCAGGGGCCGCCGGGGGTGGGGGGGGCCCCGCAAGCGAAGGAGGGCCGGCTCGCGCGGAGTTCGTCCGTGCCGCCGTGCCGTTCTGTAAAGGATGGAGGGAGGGGTTCGGTCAGGGAAGGATCGAGAGTCGGGCGGAGGCCAGTGACTGGCCGTATTCTCGCGTGCGATTCTCTGGCACGGGGCCTTAAATACCCACCCGGGAATCCGAAGCCCGACAAGGCCAGGGCCGGGAGGACCTCGATCCTCGCGCCCCGCATTACGGAGATGACTCTCATGCTTACAGCGTGGTTCTTCCGCCGATTCGGGGCGCGTCCCGATCGGGCGTAACCTCAGACCCCCGCCTCGGTCATCCTCCCCCTACTTCGGGGAAGGACAACACAGAGGAAAGGAAGCACCATGAACGTAGACCCAACCGCGACGAAATACATGATCCGAGCCCGCATCACGGCCGACGGCGTCATCGAGAAACCCGACGTTGTCGGGGCCGTCTTTGGCCAGACCGAAGGGCTCCTGGGCGACGAGCTCGACCTGAGGGACCTGCAGAAGAGCGGCCGTGTCGGCCGTATCGAAGTGGAGATCGACTCCCGAAAGGGCAAGAGCGAGGGCGAGGTCCTGATCCCGTCCTCCCTGGACCAAGTGGAGACCGCCATCCTGGCGAGCGGACTGGAGACCGTCGACCGAATCGGGCCCTGCAAGGCCCGGATCGACGTGGTCGCCGTCGAGGACGTCCGGAAGGTCAAGCGGACGAAGATCGTCGACCGCGCGAAGGCCATCCTCGCGAGCATGCAGGAGGAGGCCAAGGAGGTCGGTTCCGACCTTGCGGAAGAGGTCCGAAGCGCCGTTCAGGTGGCGGACATCGTCTCCTACGGGAAGGACCGTCTCCCCGCCGGGCCCAACATCGACTCCTCCGACGCCATCATCATCGTCGAGGGGCGCTCGGATGTCCTGCAGCTGCTCCGCTGCGGGATCAAGAACGTCATCGCGGTGGAGGGGACCAGCGTTCCCGAGACCGTCAAGGACCTCTCCCGGGGCAAGACCGTCACCGCCTTCACCGACGGTGACCGCTCCGGGGAGCTGATCCTCCGCGAGATGCTCCAGACGATGGACGTCGATTTCGTGGCCCGCGCTCCGCGCGGCCAAGAAGTCGAGATGCTCCCGTCGAAGGCCATCCTGAAGTGCCTGCGGAACAAGATCCCCATCGCCCAGTACCTGGAGATGACCGGCTTCGAGGCCACGGGAGCGACCCGTGGCGGCGAGGGCGGCCGCGGCGGAGGCGGCGACCGCGACGAGGGTGGTCGCGGACCTCCCCCCCAGCACCGACGCGACGAGGGTGGCGACCGGCGCGGACCTTCGGGCCCGCCTCCCGGCCGTGGCCCGGGCGGCCCCGGCGGCGCCATGCGCGCCCCGCCTCCCCCGCCCCCGCCCCCCCCGGCGCTCTCTCCCCGTCTGGCGAAGCTCTTCCAGGACCTCTCGCAGCTGGAGAACCCGTCCCGTGCAAGGCTCCTGGGCGATGGCGACGCGGTCCTGGCGGAGATCCCCGCGAAGGACGTCGTCGACGCTCTGGCCCAGCCTGGGGCTCCCGTCCGCACCCTCATCTTTGACGGCGTCGTGAGCCAGCGGCTCCTGGACGTCGCCCAGGAGAAGGGCGTGGGCGAGCTCGTCGCGGTCCGCCTGGGCGCGATCGGCAAGATGCCCGAGGGCGTGCGGGTCTACACCCGCACGGACGTCGGACCCGTGGCCCCTCCGCCCGCGTAGGCCCGACCCGAACGGTCCGGACCGGACCGGTCCTGGAAGGACGGCGAAGGCCCCGGCTCCGGCCGGGACCCTTCGTCCTCCGGGACCGTGTCGGGGCGTCCCCCACGCCGTTATACCATACCCGAGCTTCGAGACCGCGAGGTGCCTCACGCCCATGTCCTCTCCGGACGCGGCCCCTCGGGGCCCCCGAAAGCTCCCCGTTTCGCTGGACGAGGTGGAGAGCACCGAGTCCATCCCGATCCCCACCGACCCGCTCGAGCGGATCATCGGACAGGACCGGGCCATCGAGCTCGCGCGGGTCGCGGCCTTCCAACGACGCCACCTGCTCCTCGTCGGTCCCCCCGGGATCGGCAAGTCGATGACCGCGCAGGCGCTCTCCCTGCATCTCCCTCGGCCCCAGCAGGAGATCCGTACCGTCCACAACCCGGAGAACCCTGAGCGCCCCTCCGTCGAGGTCGTCGGCCGGGAGCTGGTGCTCAAGGAGCGCGAAAGGGTGCGCAACCTCGAGGGGGAACTGATCCGGCCGCAGGACGCGCCTTCGAACGTCGCGGAGCGCCTGGGGTTCCGGTGTCCCCGGTGCAGCTTCTATTCGTTGCCTTCCGACCGGACGTGCCCTTCCTGCGGGAACCTCAAGCAGTTCCTCCCCCCCGGCAGCAGCGGCAACCCGTTCCGCGACCTGCTCGGGGGCATCCAGGAGGTCATCGTCGGCGGAGGGTCGGGTCTCTCCGACGCCGTGCGCACCACACGTCTGCGGAACGGTGTGGAGGAGGTGGTCGCCTACGAGAGGGCCGACGAGAAGGTCCGCGTGCTCGACCAGCGGATGCTCGAGCATCGGCGGCAGCTCCAGCGGGAGAGCCCTAGGAAGGTGCTCTGCAAGGTCGACCGGAACCCGTTCGTCATGGCGACCGGCGCGAGCGAGACCGAGCTCCTGGGCGACGTGCGACACGACCCCTACGGCGGGCACCCGCAACTGGGCTCCCCGCCTTACGAGCGGGTCATCCCAGGCGCCGTCCACGAGGCCCACGAGGGCGTCCTCTTCATCGACGAGCTGCCGCACCTCGGCCACCTGCAGCGCTTCATCCTGACCGCGATGCAGGAGAAGCGGTTCCCGATCACGGGCCGGAACCCTCAGAGCGGGGGCGCCTCGGTGCGCGTGGACAGCGTGCCGTGCGACTTCATCCTGGTCGCGGCCTGCAACATCCAGGACGTCCACCGGATCCTCTCGCCGCTCCGCTCCCGCATCGCCGGCGGAGGGTACGAGCTCCTGCTCGAAACGACGATGCCGGACTCGCCGTCCAACCGGATGAAGCTCGCCCAGTTCTGTGCCCAGGAGGTCGCGAACGACGGGAGGATCCCGCACGCGACCCGCGAGACCATGGCCGAGTTCATGCACGAGGCGCGGCACCGTGCGGAGGCCCTCGACGGCGCCCACAACGCCCTCACCCTCCGTCTACGGGAGATGGGAGGGCTGCTCCGAGCGGCCGGCGACCTCGCGACCGTGGAGCACGCCCCCCTGATCGAGGTCGGACACCTTCGAGAGGCCATTCGACGCGTCCGCCCGATCGAGGACCAGATCAAGGCGAGGTACGGTTCCTTCCAGGGCGGTCTTCGCTCGGACGCGACCGACGCTCAACGCGAGAACATGGGGTACTACTACTGGAACCAGAGCCCCGACGCTTCGGGGGGCGGCGGACCTCCCAGTCCGTACGGCTGAGGAGCGCCCGCCGGGACCCGACCCGTTCGAAGAAGGGGTCGCGGGCGCGCGTCCGAACGCTTCGGCGGAACGTAGGGGAGAGCATCGCTAGCCTTAAGGGGACCTCGGAACGTGCGGCCCGCGTCGGGCGCGTGGTCTAGCGGTTAGGATACCTCCCTGACACGGAGGGGATCCCCAGTTCAAATCTGGGCGCGCCCATCCCGATACCCGTCGCGGCCCCCCCCCACGCTCGCTTCGGAGTCGAGATCAAGGCCCTCCCGCGGCCCACTGCACCGGGTCTTGCCTGGCGTTTCTACGGGGGAACTTGGGCAGGACGTGTGCGGAGCCCTCTCTGCGGCAGGCGGGCGAGACCGATCTCTGGCAGCAAAGGCCCATATCGTCTGGCCCCGCTGGGGCGAAGTCATGGCCGCGAGCCCGCCCGAGGTCCCTAGCAGGCAGGTCGGGGTCGAGAGCTCCTCCCGGACATTCGGGATGCGTGGGATCACCGGGACCCCCCTAGCGGGTCATCCCGCGATCGGGTCCGACGGGGCCCGACGCCGTCCTCGCTCGAGGTTCGCTCCCAGGACCCGTCCGCCGTCGGGGGAAAGGTTGACGACGGAGCGGCGACGCCACTCCCGGCGGCTGCGCGGGCGACGAGGCATTGCGGGGTTTCTCGAGGAGATCCCGGTCATGATCATGAGCGTCATGGCCTTCCTCCTGACGCTCGCGGCGATCCTCACCGGGGTCCAGCTCTCCGCGCACCGGCAAGCCCTGGAAGCACTGGTGACCGATGCGCGCGGCATGGTGCAAGACCTGCTCGGTTACACCAATTTGACCCATCTGGGGCAGTTCGGGGTCTTTGATGCGCAGAAGGTCCTCGCTCTCACCGAGAACAATCTGAGCTGGGACTTCCAGCCGAGCTTCGCCTACCAGGTCTCGATCATCGACCGGTCCCCCTACGGGACCCATTACAACAACACCATCGAGAGCGCCCCCGTGCCTCTTCAGAAGGGGAGCCTCCAGGTGGGGATCGACGTCCAGGTGGCTCCCATAGATATCTGGGTCAACGCCAACGACGTCCGCGCCGGGGCGCTGGAGGTGACCGTATGGGAGTGAGCATTCTCCGGACTCGGCGCACCCTTCCGATGGCGCGGGGCGGACGACGAGGGCAACTCGCGGTCTTCGACTTTGTCCTGCTCGTCCCGCTCTTGCTCCTCTCGGTCTCACTGGCCTACACCATCGCGCAAGCCTATCCAGTGTCCAGCGTCGATCCGGCAACGTACGAGACGATGGCCCGTCAGACGATGGAGCTCTGGCTCCAGGGGACCGTCGAGCAGGCCAACGTCACGACGGGGACCGGTACGTCCTTTACCGTCTACTCGACACCGGTCTCCCAGCTCTTGACGGAGATCCCGTTCTGGGTAGGGTGCGCTGGGGCGTCGACCTCGACACTGAGCGCGCCATCTCAGGTGGCTGGAGAGGCCCTGGCCGAACTTCAGGAGCTCTCGGGGCTCACGTACAGCGGGGCCTCCTTCTCCCTCAACGCGAGCGCTTGCGGACACCCTGTATCGATGAGCGTCGGACCGGCCCCTCCCGTGGGAAGCGCGAGCGTGTACACCGCGTGGAACACCCTCCCCGGATACGGAGCGAACGCGGCACCCGTCGCCGTGGGCCTCTATCTCTGGGGCGCATGAGGTCCGTCTGGGCCAGGTCATCGTCCCCTGGGCACGGTCCAGAGGCTCCCGCCCGACCTCGAGGCCGTGTACGAACAGGGCGTGTGCCGTCTCACCCAGCGCCCACGGGCCGGGGGATGCGGATACGCGCCGGGAGTGGCGGAGGAGGAGGAGGGGGGGGCGGAGGGGTCGGCGAGGCCCGCTCGTGTCCCTGCAGCGGGGGCGGAGGCGGCGGGGGAGCGGAGGCGAGGGCCCCCTGCGGCCGCGCGATCGCGATGGTGACCGGGGGCACGGGAGGGTCCATGATCGAGGGAGGGGCCGGGGGGAGCGGGGCTGACGGGGATAGGACAGAGAGCGTTCCGCCGGGGTGGTTCGCGGCTCCCCCGTGCGCGCCCCTGCCGTCGCGATGGAGGCGGAGGTTGGGGTTGAGAGGTGGGGCCTTGAACTGCCCCTTCACAGCGCATCCGGGCACCTCGAGGAGCATGGACTCGAAGGTGCGGATCTCGGTCAGGCGCCGCGCCTTCAGGGCCTCCAACGTGAGCTCCGCCATCCGACGCATGTAGGCGTCGCGCGAGCCCAGTAGGTAGCGGAAGACCGGGCTCACCTCGGGTTCGAGGAAGTCTCCCTTGACGAAGAGCATCTGCTGGTCGTGAGGATCGCCGCCCGGGGCCACTACCTCTCGCCAGAGAGGGGGGTCGCGGTAGGCGGCCACCATGGAGAGGAGGATCACGATCGCGGAGAAGCGGTCTAGGGTTCCGTCGAAGTCGGGGGCGTTGCGGGAGGGGTGCTGGTAGTTGCTGTGCCCCCCCTGCAGGTTCGACTCGAACTCGCTCCTCAAGGTCTCGCAGTAGACGGAGTCGTAGTCGATGAATTTCATTCGGTTGTCGTCCCCGATCAGGATGTTGCGTTCCTGAAGGTCGCCGTGGGCGATGCCATGGCGCTCCAGGTCGAGGACGTTCTCCAGGAACTCCTGCGTCGCCTCCCGGATCCTCCAGAGGTCTCCGTCAACGAGACGGTCCAGGAGGAAACGGTTCAGTCGCACCCCCTCGACCCAGTCCATGGTGATGAGCGGACGCATCTCGCCCGCAGCCATCAGCCCCTCCTCGATCGTGTCGATTCCGACGAAGGAGCGCGGCCGGTAGGTGTCAAGCTGGGTCCGAAGGCATCGGTAGCGCCGGACCACGTCGTGCATGAACTTCTGGGACCGTCTTCGCTGGCAGCGGACCGCGCGCGGGCCGATGGGCCCGTCGAACCGGTAGACGACGGCCCAGTCACCATTCCAGTAGATGGGCTCGAGGATGTCCTTTCCTGCCCGCTTCATCGGGCGCAGGAGGGGGCGTCCGCTCCGGAGGGGCTCAGTCTTCGGGTCGCCTGCGTTCAGGCTCGTCTGCCAGGTGCGCATGGCTTCCTGGTAGTGCGGGATGTCAGGGAGCGGCAAACGGTCCTCCTTCGCCACGAGCGGGCAGCGAGAGCACGGACCCCTTCCGGAGGTGAGGGAGAGGGCCCTCCCTAACCCACGTGGCAAGGGTGGAGCTTGAGGAGCCTTCTTCCACGTTCGAAGGGGCCATCACGGTGCTCCGAGCGGTGGCGGGGGCGGGGGCGGCGGCGACGGTGACGTTCCCCCACCGGGCACGTGGGGGGTGCCCTTGGTCTTCTGCGCCTCCCGGCGCAGCCGTAGGTAGTACTGGTACCATTGGAGGCTCTTCTTCAGACCGTCGTCGCCCTGGAGCTTCGCGAGCTCGGAGAGGTCGCCGACAACGTACTCCAGGTCGTCGCGGAAGGAGACGATGAGGAGCGTGGTGTCGTCATTCACGAGCCGCCCCTGCTCCCGTCGCTGGCGCACGAACTGCGCGAAGGAGCGTTCGTTGGAGAATGAGCTGTGGTCGGAGAGGACGAACTGGGAGCGCTTCCAGCTCTTCAGGATCGGGACGAGCGCGTCGGTGCTGAGCAGGAAGACGTCGTCCTTGCGGTAGGTGCCACCGATCTCCTGGACCGAGGCCCAGGTCTTGCCCTTCTCGTTGGAGGCCGGGAGGGAATAGATGAAGTTGGGCTTGTCGGTCTGCTCCCAATCGGGGGGGAACATCTCCAGGGTACCGTCCGCGCGTAGGTGCACGAGGAAGGCGTCGCCGACGCCCTCCGCCCTCCACCGCCCGCCGCACACCTCGAATCCGAGGAAGGTGGCGGCCGAGCCCTTCTCGGCCTTCTGCTGCTCCCAGGGTCCGGGCTTCTGTGCCTGGAGGTCGTAGCGCGTCGCCGCCCAGTCCCGGCAGAGGTCCTCGCCCCACTCCTTCCACCGCTCCCCGAGCGTCCTTCCGTCGGAGCGCGGAGGGTTGAACACGTAACGAGAGACGAGCCATCGTGCCCACATCCCGCTGCCCCAATAGCGCGTGGCGCCGTCGGCGACGGCGCACCGGAACGGGGCTATCGCGTAGGCGTCCTGGCTCTCCCACTTGTTTTCCTCTTTGGGGAAGAAGAGCGCCTTGACCCGTAGGAACGAACTCGCGGTGGAACCACCGCCCACGGAGTTCTCGGGGCCCGGGGAGGAGACGATGTTCGGAGCGAGTTCACCGGCTCGGGGAACCCCGCGACCGGCGAGCCCCTCGGAACGCACCCCCGTCAACGAACGCCTCCGTCCTTCCACGCAGATCGGGATCAGCCGGAGCCGATGTTGAGGAAGTTGACCACGTCCTGGGGGCGCCCGTTGAAGATGTACCCTCGCGCGCCTTCCTCCACCGGGATGTCGGTCGCCCGCGCCTTCGCGAGCATGACCCGAGTGAGGCGGTTAGAAACATCGTAGAGGAGCGCGGCGAACCTGTCCTGGAAGGCCGGCATCGTCTGGGGGAAACGGTAGGTCGGGTCCTTCACGGAGGCCGAGATGTGGCAATTGAAGAGGAGGGCGTGGCCGTTCGAGGTCTTGACCGAGGAGAGGTCGTGGACCCTCTGGCGGAAGTCGGCCTCGCCCACGTCCGTCATCGCCCCGTCAGTGATGTTCATCACGATAGGAGGGAAGGACTTCGGGAAGGCGTCGACCCAACTGGCCGCATAGTCGGCTGCGGTCTTGACGGCGAGACCCATGGGAGTCCTGCCCCCGGCGACAACGTCGATGAACTGCGAGCCGGCCGTGCCCTCCTGGGTCTGGGCGAGTTCGGCCGCGGTGACGAACCCGTTCACCTCGGCAAGCTTAGGGTCCTTCCAGGCGTTGTGGACGGAGGTCCCGCCGTAGCCGAGGGCAAGGAAGTGCACGCGGTCCCGGGTGATCCCTCCGTCCGTGCAATCCGCGACGAGGAGTCCCAGGAACTCGTTCACGATGTTCGCGACCTCTACGGCCTTGTTCTGCCCCTGCGCCCCGGCTCCCGCCCAGGGCTCCTTCATGGAGTTCGAACGGTCGATGAGCAGGATGACGCAACCAGGCTTCGGGCTCGACATCTTTTCGGTGTACTTTCCAGCTTCGAGTTCGCAGGACATTCGAGTGCTCCTGAGGGGTCCACCCCAGGCGCGACAGGTCTATTGAGCGTTTCGAGAGAGGGCCCGGTTCGGATAGACGTTAACTTCCCCGCCCCACCCCTCCGGGGCATCGTTCGCTCGCCGCTTGGGGGGAGATCTGAACCCTGATGCACCGCCGAGGGCGGGCCGTCCAGTCACCTCGCCCAGGGCAACTCCTATGAGGAGACGGCCCTCCTTCGACCGGGGGCCAGAGTTGACAGGTTGGCTAGGACGGTCCGGGTCCCCCGTGCGAGCGACCGAACTCGGCAGCGGACCCGTTGCCCTATCGAGGGCTCGGACCCCTCGACGTCTCTCGCGGGACCGACGGGCGCGCGTTCCCTACTCCTATGCGGCGGTGGTCCTTCTTCTCGTCCTGGTCGTCCTGGTGAGTTCCATCCTCACGGGGGACTTCACGGGGAGCGCCGGCCACCAACCCGGGCTCCCCACCGACCTCCAGTACGTCCTCTCTTCGCTGGCGGAGTCGATCGAAGCCCAAGCGATCAACCTCACCGTTACCCAGGCGGCGCAGGAGATCTCCTCGCAGGGAACTTTCGCCTTCTCCAGCCTGAACGCCCCGGTGCAGGCCGCCTTCCAGAACTACCTGCAAGCGATCTTCTTGGAGAACTCCACCTACTGCCGCAACGGCGACCCTGTCGGGCCCTACGTGGTCTGCCTCACTGCCTACACGATGAACGTGACGCAGCCCCCTCTGCAGGGGCAAGGGTTCGTCCCGACTTTCGGCGGAGAGAACGGAGCGCTCAACACCTCGGCCGTCGAGGTCCCGTTCCAGGTGGGGATCACGACAGAGTCTCCCTTCCTCGGGGTGGAGGGCGTTCTCGACCTCGAGGTGTTCGGAGGAAACGGGTTCCTGGCGTCGGGATCCTACCCGTTCCTGCAGACCACCCAGGTGCCTCTCGGCCTCTTCGATTCCTCCTTCAACCTCTGGGAGGCCTCGCTCTCGGGTCCCGACAGCGAGTTCTCTCGACTCGCTCAGTACATGTTGACCTCTATCGCGGAGATACGGGCCTTGGCGGGGACCGGCTCGGGGGGGCCGAACGGGCCGGACTCCGGGACCGAGGTGAGCCAGATCCTGACGCCGCAGGACGTCTTCCTCGCCGCGAACCTGAGCCTGCTCCTGACCACGCTCACCACCTTCCGCACGGTGAACCCCGCGGACCTTGCGGCTCTCTGGCCGGGACTGCCCGGGGGGACGCTCCGGTCGCTGCTCGAAGGCGCGGTCGGGAACGGGACCGTGGACGCGGCCACCCTCTTCCTCTACCTGGAGGGGAAGACGAACGGAGTGGATTGGGGCTCTCTCCCGGTCGCGACAGGCGCGGAACTCGCCCAATCGATACGCTCCTTCTCCGACCGATTTACCTTCGACCTCTACCGGAGCTTCTGGGGGAACAACGCCGTGGACCCCACGCTCCAGGAGCCAGTGGTGCCTTGGTCGGTCCTGCTGCACGCCTACCTTGGCGATTGGATGGAGGCCAGGCTTCTCCAGTACCTCGGGGACTACGGGAGCTGGATCGGAGGACAGCTCGTCAACGCCATCGAGGCGGTGCCCTCCGGCGCCACGAGCACGACGGCGGAGACGTACTCGGCCGAGGTTTCCTGCCGGGCCGACTCGAACGGGCAGGTCTATCACCTGGGCAACTTCTCCTACACCTTGCTCCCTGCGGTCTCGCTCTCCGTCAGCGTGGACTCCCCCCTCAGTGCCGTCCAGTCCGGAGCGCCTCCGATCCTGGACCTGCTGTACGGGAACTCTTCCCCCTCCTGGCCCTTCCAACCGGCACCGCTCCGCCTTTACGCGAACCTCTCGCTCCCGAACGGGACGAACATGGGGGGCTCGGGGGCGAGCTACGACCCCGTGCTCACCTACCAAGTGGTGGACCGATCGTTCCTTGGCGAGTACTCGAGCACGGCGAACAGCGCGACGGATGTGGTGAACTGGACGTACCGTCAGCTGCTCTTGGACCTCGCGAACGTGACCGGGGAGATGTCCATCGTGCCCGCCCAGGCGGGATACTTGGCGACCATCGCCTCGTCGGTGGCCTCCAACCCGACCTTCGGGACCCCGCCCACGCTCGGAGGGAGCCTGCCGGTCCCCGGCACCGGCTCTGCGAACGTCACGAACTCGAGCTGGGGCTACCTCGCCAACGGCGTCCCCGCCCTTTTCGCCCAGGGCTCGGGCGCCCTCGGCCAGTCGCTGGGGGCCCTCGCCGGCATGACGCCCTCGCAGGTCGACAGCTGGTTCTCGAACGGGGCAGAGCATCTGGGAGCGCTCTCGTCCTCCCCTCCAAACCCCCTCGCGACGAACTCCCTGGGAGACGCGGCCCGGCTCGCGGTCCGTCTCTACTACCAGCTGGACTACGCGCTCTTCTACGGGTTCGAGGGGAACATCAGCACGACCACCCCGGTCTGGCGCCCGCCCACCGCGACCTTCTCGTGGACGAGCGGCGGTGACACGCCGAACCCTCCAAGCGGCGGCGGGGGTGGCCCCGATTTCGCCCAGGATGTGCAGACCGACACCTACGGCCGCATCTACGACTGGGTGAGCAACAACACGCTCGGCCCGAGCTGGAACGTGAGCTTCAACGGGCTCGGAGGAAGCTACTCGGGATGGAGCTCCGCGCCCCCGCTCTGCCCCGCCTCCGGCGGCTACACGTGGTACGACCTCGGACCCTACCACGCAGCCGCCGTGGCCTTCTACTCGGGGGGTCTCTGGAACTTCCTCGCCTCTCAGCTCTCCAAACCCGCCGTCGCTGCGTCCTACGGCACGGTGCAGAACACGGTCGGGTCGGCGTGGGCCCACGTCGTGATGTTCACCGGACGCGACCAGTGGAGCAGCTACCAGGTGGGGTCCGGAGGATTCGGGCTCTCGCTCCAGGATACCCTGGGAGCGGCCTACCTCGTACCCGACACCACGGCGATGCTGGTGGGACCCAATTCTTGGATGACGCAGCTCTACGACTCCTCGGCGAGCTGGATCGGGGTCAACGACCAGGTTCACTCGGTGACCTACCGACCGACGATCCTCTCCGACCGGCCCTTCCTACTGTGGCCGGGGCTCTGGGACACCGCCTCGTCGCAGGGAGAGGTGGTCCCGGTCGCGATGCCCCAGGTCGACCTCTCGATGTACGACGCCTACCCGAACGGCCCTCCCACCTTCTGCGAGCCGCTTTGCGCGCCCCAGGTGACGGTCCACTTCGTGGATGCCCAGAACACGTCGACCAACATGGGGGCGGCGCCCTTCCAGACCACGTGGACCGTGGGGATCCAGGCGAAGGCCTCGGTGGCGCTCACCGATCCTTCGGTGCTGCTTCCGGGCTCGGGAGGGGCCCGTCCGATGACGCTCTCGGCGCAGGCGGCGATCGACGCGTTCTTCCCGGTGAACGTCTTCACGCCATGGCCCCTCCAGAGCGGAGCCGGCGGAGCCCCGTCGGACCCGCCCCTCGAGCTCGCCAGGTCCTACCTCGGGTACAACGAGCTCATCCCGCCCGGGGTCTCCATCCCCCAGTACAGCTACGACTACTGCCCGTACATGGGACTCGTCATGGGGACGGTCCGGGCGACCGCCTGCGTCAACGCCCAGGCTCCCGGAGGGTTCGGTACCCCCAATCTTGGCTGGGACTTCCTCCAAGGCGCGGACTTGCCGGGAGCCTCGCTCGCCGCTCTCACCAACGCCTCTGGAGCGGCCCTCTCGCTGCTGCAGGCGCCCGTCGCCTCCGCGGCCGGTCTTCTCGCTGACCTGCCCGGCCACGCCAGCACCTCGGGGGCTCCGGAGGCCGCAGCGTGGAACGACGTCGTCGGGGCCTCCACGAGCGCGGTCTCCTCCGCGGCGCCCTCGGTGCCGACCACGGTGCGGACCGAGGGACAGAACCTGTGGAACGGCGTCCTCTCATGGCCGGACTTCCCCGACTGCGCCGGTGGGAGCCCCGGGTGCAACGCGAGCACGCCAGGTCCCCTGGGCATCTACACGCAGACATCGTTCCTCACGGGAGAAGGGCTCTGGGGGTTCAACGCCGCGACGTACGATACGCGGACGAACACCCTCTCGATGGTCCAGGGCCCCCCCGCGGTCCCCCACGCACCGCCGATCGGAGACTCCCAGGGGATAGAGATGGCCTTCACCTCGAACTCGTACTTCGATTCCGTTTGGAACTACCACGGACCTCTGACCTCGAACTCGACGCTCGACTTCACCTCCACCTGGAGCGGTCAGGGCCCCTCCACGCCGGCGACCGGCACGCTCAACGCGACCTGGAGTTGGTACGGGAGCGCCTCCTCGTTCGACCTCACCGCGGATTCCCCTCCGGCCGCGCAGCTCACCTGCCCGGCCCCCTCCGGAGCCTCCCCTTCCGGATGTCCCGTCGTCCCCACGATCATGGCGAACATGCCGGGAGTGGGTCCCTCGACCGCCCTCTCGCCCTTCATCGCGGGAAACGCGACCGCGAACTACCCCTCCCTTTCGCCGGACGCGCTGTCCTCCTTCTCGCTCGCCGCGAACGGACCCCTCGCCGCCTCGAGCCCCGGCTATGGAGGGTTCGAGGAGGGGATCCAGACGCTCGTGGAGAACTACTCGGACCTGCTGCTCACCTCGCCTGCGCTCGGGCTGAAGGACTGGGAGTTCGGCGCGGACTACGTCCCCTCCTCGGGAAGGTTGTGGCACAGCACAGCGATGGAGTTCGCTCCGGTCCCCATCCTTGCGGGGGCCTACCCTTCGCTCCCGGGGTTCATGGGTTGGGAGCTCCAGATCAACAACGAGCTTCTGACCTCGCTCGGGGATAGTACGCCCTCCTTCGGGACCTTCCCTTACATCCCTACCGGCTACCTGGCCTCGTTGGACTGGAACGTGAGCTCGGGGCCCTGCGCGACCTCGGGCTGTGCCGTCTCCGGCGCTCCCGAACCCGGGACGCCGGGGGGACTGGACGGCTCCTACCTATCGGTGAACTTTGCCGCTCTGCTCACGGGGCCGGGAGACCTGGGCGGCGGGGCCACGAGCAAACCCTCGCTGACCATGGGCGGCTCGGGTGCCTCGGACGCATGGTCCGCGACGTACGTATGGGGGTGAGCTTCTGACGATCTGCAGGCCCCGGGCTGACAGGAGAGGGAGGGCCAGACAGGGGGCTCGCCGGGTGGGCCATCCGCCCCGGGCCCTCGGGCAGCGGCGCGCTGCGGTGGAAGGTCTCGGACTGACGCTCATGATCTCCATCATGATCATCGCCGCGTGCATGGCGATCGTGGTCGTCTTCGCCTACGAGGTCGAGGGGACGCACCTGCAGCGCATGGAGGTCCTGGACGCGAAGGGGCAGAGCGCGACGCTGCTCTCCGGCTGCCCGTGCCCGATCCGGGTGATCGCGTTCAACCAGCAGGGAACCCCGCTCTCCGGAGTGGGGGTGACGCTCTCGGGCTCTTCGGGGGCTTCGGCAGAGGTCACCGGCCACCTGGGCATCGCCACCTTCACCGTGGTGCCGGTATTCGTGAACCACCTGCGTTACGACATGATCACGGTCGACGCCACCTACCAGCCGCCGAGCGGGATCGGGGCCCCACCTCCACCGGAGACGATCTCCACGACGTTCGAGGTGTTGCAGTGAGCGCCACCCGGACGAGGGAAGGAGGCGATGCGGCCCCATGATGATGGACTGGGCGATGTCGCTCTTCGCCGCGAGCCTGGTGAGCCTGCTGATGCTCTCCGTCGTGGTCGCGGACGTGCACGCCGCCGGGGACCAGACCATTGTCGGCCAGCAGCTCTCGGAAGCCGCGGGGTCGTTCACCCAACGGGTGGACGAGGACGTGGGTCTAGGGATCGCGGTGAACGACCCCATCAATTTCACGAACTCGCCAAGCGGTTACGGCCTGGTCCTGCCTACGACGGTGAACGGGATCTACTACACCCTCACGATCACCCCTGAGTTCGTCCTCATGACGGCCACCGTCCAGGGCTCGGCAGTTTCCAGGGAGAGCAGCTTCGCGGCTCCGCTGCACGTCTGGCCGACGCAAGTGCTCCGCTGGCTTCAGCTGGAGGGGAACGACACGACCGGGCCCCAGATGCACTCGTGGGACCAGCAGTTCTCCTGCTATCAGTTCGCCTCCGGAGATTCGCTGCTCCTCGAGATCCTCTCCGCCCACGTGGACGGGACCGCGACCTACATCGCGGTCCTCATCCCTCCGACCTCGGCCACCGCCTGCGCCACGTGATTACGGGTCCACCGGGTCGCACCGGTCGAGCTGCTCCAGGTTCTCGGGACGTCCGGCGAGGGCACGCCGGGCCTTCGCCTTTGAGGGCCCTCACGCCTCTCCCCGAGAGCGGTCGTGCGGGATCAGGCGCGTGCCCACCGCGCTCCCACGCTTGGCAGCCGGACCTCAGGCGCCGAGGCCATTCCGGCTCATCTACGACTTGGGGAGGGCGGGTTGGCTTGACGACGGCTCGTTCCCTCCGGGCGGGGGCTCGGGGGTGGTGGTCATCAGGTCCTGTTCCTCTCCGAGGTCGACCGGTCCGGAGGGCGGCGGGGGTGGCGTCTTCGCCCCCGATCCCGCGGTCTGGGCGTCCGTTGTACCTGCTCCGGGGGAGGGGGCCGTCTCGTCACCCGGGGGGACGTTTGTGGTCGCCCCTCCGGCGGCGGCCGCCGCCCTTCCGCCCTTTCTGCCACCCTTGCCCTTGCCGGTGGGCGCGTCCTCGGCTCCCGCGCCGCGTCCGCGAAGCAGGAGGAGGATGAGCAGGACCGCCAGGACGATGAGCCCGAGCAGGAGGCCCAGGAACCCGTAGCCGGTCCCGGCTGGCATCCCCAGGAGCGTGGGAGCGGGGGCGGGGTTCACCTGAAGGAGCGTCCCGGGCGAGGTGGCTCGCGCACCATGGGCGTCCGTCACCGCGACCGAGATGGAGAAGGTCCCGGTCGCGGAGGGGGCGCAGGAGATGACCGCGCCCGTGCCCGCGCACCCGGCGGGAAGGCCCGACCAGACGAAGGTGAGACCACCGGAGCTGCCGGAGACGGCGGCGGTGATGGCGATCTTGGAGCCGACCTGGACCGTGCTCGGGCTCACGGATACCGAGACGATCGGGAAGGCGGAGACGGCGAGCGAGGGAGAGGCCACCGTCGTGGAGAAGCCGTTGGCGTCCGTGACGGTCATGTTGACCGTGTAGGAGCCGGCCTTGGTGGCCGTGCAGGTGGCGGTGGTGGAGGCGAGCGAGCCGCCGACACACAGGAGCCCGGCCGAGGGTGAGGAGACCCAGGTGACCTGGGCGATCCCGGCACCGACGGAGCTCACGTTCCCTACGAGTTGGACGGATTGGCCGACGTCGGTTCCGCTCGGGGTCCAGGATGGAGTCCCGAGGGCGGGATCGGCGGAGACCGTGACGGTCGCTGGAGCGCTCGGGACGGACCAGGCGTTGTTGGAGTCCTGGGCGCGAACGCTAACGGAAAGGATCCCGACGGCCGAAGAGGGCAGGACGCAGGAGACGACCGCGGTGTTGGTCCCCGTGCACCCGGAGGGGAGTCCGCTCCAAGCGTAGCCGAGGTAGGTCCCGCTGCCGCCGAGGACGGTGGCGGTGAGGACCAGGGTCTGGTCGACATCCGCGGAGATGTGGGGGAGCCCGCCAACCGTCGAAGCAATGGCGACGACCTTGGGGGCGGTGGAGACCGGCACGCTGATCGGGGCGGAGGAGACGGAGAACCCGTTGGCGTCCGTGGCGGTCGCGGTGACGGTCAGCGAAGAGGCAACGACGAGGAGGCACTGGACCGAGGCGGTCGCGGTGCCGGTGCAACCGGGAGGGAGACCGGTCCAGGCGTACCCCACCGTGCCGTTGCCGCCGGTGAAGGTGGCGTTCAACCAGAGCGTCTGCCCTACGTCGGCCGAGGGAGCTGAGGCGGCGACCACGACCGCGGGCGCCGCGAAGACGTCGAGCGGGACCGAGGTTGCGGAAGAGGTCCACATGCCGGTTGAGTCCTGGGCACGGACGGAGACGACGGCGCCTGTGGCGGGCGCGGTTGGCGCACAGTCCAGGGTCGCACCTGAGCTGCTCGGGCAGCCCAAGGAGGCGGGAGTGGTCCAGTTAAAGATGGGGAAGCTCCCGCTGCCTCCCGAGAGAGAGGTCGAGTAGACCACCGTCTGGCCCACGTCGAGCGCCCTCGTGGAGGGGGAGACCGAAACGGTCGGGTCCGCGTAGACGGTGAGGGGGGCCCAGCTGAAGACCGAGGCCCCCGAGGAGTCGGTGTCGTTGATCCAGACGAAGTAGGAGCCCGCGGCCCCGGCGACGCAGTTCGTCTGTGCGAGGTTGGGGACCCCCAGTTGGGTGCTGGCCACGAAGAACGGTTGAGTGCAGCTCGTGCCCGTGCTCGGGGAGACCGCGACGGTGAGCGAGTTCAGACCCGTGCCGACGGCGGGGAGGGAGGTCTGGACCTCGAAGATCTGACCGAGGTCGGCGGCGCTCGTAGAGACACCCTCTTGGGGTCCCACTACGTCGAGCCATCCGGACCCGGAGGCCGGGGCCACGCTCACGTAGAGGACCCCGGTGATGTTGTCCCAGAGGAGGGCCTGGGGGACGCCGCTCACGTTGATGCGGGCGAGGGTCGAGTAGGTGGTGAGGTCGACCAGCGAGACGTTCCATCCTCCCAGGCCGGCCACATAGAGGGTCCCGTTGGGGGCGAAGGCGAGGCCCTTGGGGGAGGGGACCACGGGAATCGAGGGGCTGAACCAGCCCGATGAGATGTTGAGGTCGACGACCGCGTTGGTGCCGCTGTAGGCGACGACCAGACTGCCGTTGAACATGTCGAAGATCAGGCCGTCGGGGGCGCTGCCGCCGGGAAGCGTGAGGTTGGCCTTCACCGAGTTGTAGGTCGCGTTGATGACCGTGAGGTTGTTCGAGACCTCGTTCGCCACGACGACCAGGTTGCGCGCGGGGTCGTAGGCGATGGCGTCTGGATGGATCCCGACAGGGACGCTCGCGACGACGGTCGAGGTGACCAGCGAGTAGACTGAAACGGAGTCGGTGGCGAAGTTGGAGACGTAGACGCTCTGGTCGACGGGATCGTAGCAGAGCGCGTCAGGGGTCGTTCCTACGGTGATCGAGGTCGAGGCTCCCGATACGGTGTTGATCGAGGAGATGGACCCGGATCCGCTGTTGGCAACGAACATCACGCCGTAGGCAGGGACCGCGAGTACCGCTTCGGGTGCGGTCCCGGTCGCGGGCCCTGCGGTGTACCCCTGTGTGACCGCGCTCACGAGGCCCACGTTGTTGGAGCCCCCCTGGGCAACCCAGACGTAGTTGTCGCTGGGGTCGACGGCCATCCCCTGCGGGGAACTGCCGACGGAGATGGCCCCAAGGGGACCTGCCCCTCCATCCTCACGGAGATCGGGAGCAGACATCGCGAGCTCGGTGGAGATGACCAGCACGCCAGAACCACTAGAGAAAATTCCGCCAAAGATCTGTCCCGACACGGGATTGAACCCGATGTAGGGCGAGAAACCCGAGCCGCCGGTCACGTTCGACAGGACCTGACCCCCGCTCGACATGACGATCACATCGGTGGTGAACCCATCGATCAGGTAGACGTTCCCGCTCAGGGTGTCGATGGTGAGGCCAAGCACGTACGTGTACCCAGTTTGGGGTGTCGCGACGATGCGGTTCGACACGGGGTCTATGATCTCGACAGTGCTCCTAGCGGTGGTGACGAAGACGAGTCCGCTCTGGGGGTCGTAGCCCACCATGTAGGGGACTCCGGTCGTGGCGATGGTCGTGATGAGAGAGGTGCCCGAGACCACGGCGACCTCGCTGGGCACCTGGACCCCCACATACATCTCTTGGTTCACCGGGTCGTACGCGACCCCAAGCGCGGTGTCGCTGCCCGCCGCTGCGAGCTGGACCGCCCCCACGACGTCGGTCCCCCGGAGGACTTCGACCTGGGCAGGGGACGTCAGAAGAGACGCGTAGACCTCCTGGTCGGCGGGGTCGTAGCCGATCCCGAAGCACCGGCCGGCAAGGCCCACACTTCCCAGGTAGGCGTTCGTCTGGGCATTGAAGAGAAACGCCGAGGAGACGGAATTGCCGCAGCCGTACATCATGTTGTCCGCCGGGTCGTACACCGCAGAGTACATCGTCCCTGGGAGGGACTGGAATCCGACCGAGGAGTCCGTGTGGGGATCGATGAACATCACCCCTTGCGGCGAAATCAGACTCTGGTAGGTTACCCCGTTCACTGGATCGAAGCCGTTGCCCCAGGCAGGGCCGCCGGTGCCCAGGGTTCCGAGGTACTTTCCGACTTCCGAGACGGGACCGGATGCTCCGGCGGAGGACGCGGCGGCTAGGTCGGGCGAAGCGTGGTAGGGGGAGGCCGACCCAGTCCTCGCGGTCCCAGCGGCCAAGAGCCCTCCGGCCGGGTCCGAGAAGAGAGGGCCGTAGGGAGACGGAAGTGGGCCGGTGAGGCCGAGCTCGGCGGCCTTTGGAAGGTCACGACCCCCGACCGCTTGGGCCTGAACTCCTTGAGCCAGGAGGGATAGCATCGCAACGACGGTGACCAGGCAAACGGTGCCGCCCAAACGGCGGCGACCAGGGGTACAAAGCATGAGGCCCTTATCTGTCAGGTGGATTAAAAGGCTCTTCACCCGAAGACCCGTTTCCCGCGTCCGTCCGTCGTCGATGCTTCGTGTGCGTACGTACCACGTTCCGGGGTCGACCTAACCAGGGCCGCCCGGTGCGTGGCGCTCCTCGGCGGCCTCCCCGGCCCCGTCCTTCCGGTCGTCCGCGCCCTCATCGTCCTTCGTCTCCGAGGCGGGGGAGCTCTCCCGCTCCTCCTTCTTCGCCTTCACGGACCTCGCGCGCCCGCCCTTCCTCGAGGATATCGTGCCCAGGCCGGGCCCGCCGCGCCAACGGGGCAGGAGAAGCAGGAAGAGGAGAGCCGCGACGAGCCCGAGGGCCAGCCCTCCCACGAGCCATAGTCCCGAGGTCGATCCTGGGGAGAACAGGTTCGAGAGGGCCGAGCCGATCGTGCTATCGCTCCCGCCGCCGTTGCCGCCACTGCCGTTGTTGTTGTTGCCCGTAGGGCTCGTGGAGACGGCGTAGACCGTAACCGTGGCCTTTGCCCATCCCTGCAGCCCGCCCGGTGCCGAGACCGACATGTTCACGGCAAAGGTCCCCGCCTGCGTCGGTGTGCAGCTCCAGGAACTCTGGTTGACCGAGGCGCATCCCGTGGGAACGTTCGAGTAGGAGAAGCTCGAGAGACCCACGGGCCAGATCCCGGACGCGGTGAACCGGAGGACCCCGCCCACCGGCACGGAGGAGGGGAGCGCTACGAGAGACTTTGCGGTGATCGTGCCGCCCGACGTGACGACGGTCAGGACGATGGTGGCGGAGGTCGAACCGAAGCGATCCGAGGCGGCCACGCTAAGGTTGAGGACTCCCACCTGGAGCGGTAGGCAGAGGATCTCGGTCTCGTTGGCGCTGGCACAGCCCTGCGGGAGTCCTCTGTAGGAAAGGGTCGCCACCGACGACGCGCCCGGGGCGAGGACCGTCTCCAGGATCGTGGAGAGCCCGAAGGCGAAGGTGGAGGGGACCGCACCCGCGTAGGCGATGGAGGGAATGACGCCTCCCGAGGCGCTCACTCTCACCGTGGCGAACACCTGGGTCGTCGTTCCGGCCGAGGTGACGTTGACGAAGACCGCACCGTTGCCGACGCTGGGACCGCTCACCAGGAGTGTGCTCGACCCGTAATCGGAGCTCAGGGTGACCCCCGCGCCGGGGGTAACCGACCAATTGTAGAAGATGAAGGGGCTGTTCGTGATCGAGCCGTCCGCGAACTGGGCCAACGCGGAGATGGGCTGGGATTCCGAGAACCCGAGGTTCACCGCAGACGGGCTGAGCGCCACCGAGGCGATGGAGGGTCCTCCGGTCCCCTGGGCCACGATGAGCGTCAGCGACTGCGTCGCCTGGTTCCCGGACTGGTCGGCCACCGTGACGCCCACGTCGAACGTGCCGTCCGCGAGCGGGTAGCACAGGAGCGAGAGGGTGTCGTAGCTGTTGCACCCCGGAGGCAGTCCAGTGTAGGATGCGTGGTAGGGGGCGATGCCCTGCGACACGGATACGGTGAGCACCGTACCGGCACCCACGGGCAGCGCGGAGGGGTTCGCCGCGAAGGAGTTGATCGTGATCGCGCTCTCGACGATGAAGGCGAGGGGTCCCAGGTTCGCGGTGGCCGCCCGGGTGTCGGTGACAGCCACCATTATCGAGCTTGGGCCGAGAGCCAGCGGTTTGCAGGTGAACGTCGAGAAGTTTCCCCCCGAGCAGCCGGAGGGGAGGCCCGACCAGAGGTAGGTGTAGGTGCCCGGACCAGTGCCGCCGATCACGGTCGCGGAGATCACGGTGGACTGGCCCAGGTCTGTCTGGGGAGGCGTCGCGAAGACCGCTCCTCGAACAGGGCCGCCCGCGCCGGGGAGGCCGAGCTCCCAGGTGTAGTTGTCCCGGCCGTGGGAGGTGCCGCCACCAAAGAGCAACGCGGAGAGGTCGGTAGGGTCATCGGTGAAGGAGGCTCCCGCCGGACGAGAGGGGGCCCAGTTGAGCTTGGAGGTCGCGTTCGACCAGGCGCCGGCGTGGAAGCTCCAGGTCTCGTTGCCGTCGTGACCCCCGAGCAGCACGATCGAGGAGTTGGTGCTGTCGTAGGTCATGAGGCTGAACGCGTGCGGTCCGGGCGCCGTGGTCAGGCTCGCGGTGATGTTGGTCCAGTGACCTGCGGTGAACGTCCAGGTGTCCGTCGAAGGGTAGTTGCAGAGCGTGTGGAGGCAGCCGCCGTAGAGGACGACCTCATTGTCGGCCGCGTCGTACGCCATGCTGGCCCCGTAGCGGGGGGAAGGGGCGATGCCGACGGTGGAGGTGACGTTCTTCCAAACCCCGCCGGAGAACGTCCACGTGTCCCCCTCGATCCCGAAGGGCCCGTAGTTGCCGCCGAAGTAGACGATCTCGTGGTCCGCGACGTCGTAGGCCATGGAGCCGTCCGAGCGCGCGGAGGGAACCGTCCCGCCGTGGGGGTTGACCCAGGACCAGACGCCCCCCGAGAAGGTCCAGGTCTGGTTGGTGCCTCCACCCTCGAGGACGGCGTAGCCGTCGCTCGCGTCCCAGGCCATGTTGGCCCACGCGGAACCGGGAGGGGCGAGGCGGCCGGGGGCAGAGAGGTTCGTCCACTTCCCCGCGGCGTAGGCCCAGGTGTCGCTCGCGTCGTTCCATCCTGCGCAGCAACCGCCGAACAGCACGACGTAGCCGGTCTGGGGGTCGTAGGTGGCCGCCGCGCCCGAGCGGGCGGAGGGCGGACCAGCAACGACCGCGGTGAGGTTGGTCCAGTTGAGGCCCGAGAGCGGGGCCGTAGCTCGAGCGAAGCCCGGTGCGGCGGCGCTCGGGGCGACAGAGGCGGAGCCCGGGTATGCCGACCCTGACGTGGCCCCGGGCGAAGACGCGGAGGTGGTTACCGGGAGCGGAGGGGCGTGCGCGCCCACCTCCCCGATCCCCAGGGCAGCGGAGGAGAGCAGCAGCAGGACCAGGAGCCCGAGCGTGGCCCCCCGCGAGAGGGCCCGCCGCAAGCGAGCGGAGGAGAGAGCAAGCATCGACATGGACCCTTCCGAGGACCGACCTCAGTCCTCCTTACCGGACGGCCCGCCACCGGGAGCGTGCCGCCCTTCCCCGGGCTCGGAGGTGCTCTCGGTCGTTTCCTTCGATGAGACGTCGGTCTCCGAGGTGGAAGGCTCGCTCTTGGAGGCGGACTTGGGCTTTGAGGGTCGGGCGCTCTTCGGGCGCCTGCCGACGATGCCCCGCCAACTGACCACGTAGAAGACCGCCGCGCCGACGAGCGCCCCAACGCCGATACCGATCAGGAAGACGACCAGGTCGGGCGTCGTGACACCGCCGGGGTTCGACGCGGCCAGCCCGCCCCCGGGGTTGGAGGTCGGGCGGGAGGAGACCGTGAATGCGACCGATCCGGACGCCGTCGCGCCGTTCGCATCGGACACGTTGAAGGTCACGTCGTAGCTGCCCGCCACCTCGGGATAGCACGGGAGGACTTCCACCGAGGCCCCCGTGCACCCGGACGGGAGGCCGCCCCATTGGTACACGTACGGGCCCAGCCCGCCGGAGATGGAGGCGTTGAGCGTGGTCAGGTTCCCGACCCAGAAGGAGGTCGAAGTCGTGGTCGGCCCCGAGACCGTGAGCGTAGGGGAGACCACGAGCGTGACCGGACCGCTCTCAACGGTGTAGCCGGCGGCGTCCGTCAGGGACGCGTACACCGCGTACGTTCCCGCCGCCGAGGGTGTGCAGGTGATCTGCGAGGCGTTCCTGGAGACGCACCCCGAAGGGAGGCCGCTCCAAGCGTAGGTGGAGGGGCCGCCCTCGGTCTGACCCACGACGCTGAGCGTGGTCGACTGTCCGGCGTCCAGGTGCGCGGGGAGCGCGACGGGGTCCGAGATCTGCGTCACGTTGAAGAGCTGGGTATGGAGATCGAGGAGAGGCGCCGTCTGGTTGCCGTAGTTGTCGAGGCCCCATAGGACGAGGGATGAGTCGGTGGTCTCCATCCCGAAGCTGCGCAGGTCGTGGAAGAACGATGTCGCGAAGATGACGGGCACGTGCCCCGGGCTGATCTCCCAGACCGTCACGCCCTGGGGCGTCGCGACGCCCAGGTAGAAGATCCCGCCCACCGCGACCAGGTCGACCGTGGTCGTAGAGGAGGTCCCGTCCACGGTGGCCACGAGCGCCCCGGTGTCCACGTTGTAGATGTTGATGATGTCCTGGGCCGTGTAGTTCGAGCCGTAGACCACCGCCATGTCGGGGGAATTGTTCCCCGCGAGGCTCTCCGTCATGACCCGCCAGCCGCCCGGGAGGTGAGGGATGACCCATCCACTCGGGTTGGTGAGGTTGAGCCAGGTGGGCCAACCGGAGTTCTCCTGGAGGAGGACCGCCTGGCGTGAGCAGGAGAAGGCGCTCACGTCCTGAACGCCGGTCATGTAGCGGCTCTGGAGCTCCGTGCCGCTGGCAAGGTCGTAGATCTCGAGCGCCCCGGTCGTGCTCAGAGGTGAGGTGGACTCGAAGACCGCCGCCTCCGGGTTTGACCCGCAGGTGGAGATCTGGTAGGAGTCCGCGATCCCCGTGCTCGTGACCGCGCGCGGGGAGCTCCAGGTGCCGGTCGAGGGGGAGTAGGTCGCGGTCTCGAGCGTGAGGGGGGTGCCGGCGAACCCGTTGGCCGCGAGGCTCGCGTAGCTGGCGGTGTCCCAGATAGCCTGGAGGTCACCGTTCGGGAGCGTCGTGACCTGCGGGTTCATGCTGATCCCCCCGGGGACGGGAGGCAGGTGGAGGGTCGAGCCGGAGAGGGTCTGCGTGTTCAGCGTGGCCCCGTCGAGGGTCATGGCCTCGAGCGGACCGGCGGAAACGTTGTCGTTGGTGTAGAGCAGGTAGACCTGGTTCCCCGAGCTCGCGGATGCGACACGGGTCTCAGGGTAGATGTTGTGGACGAGCGTCCCGTTCATCTGGCCGGTGGTCCACGCAGGCGAGTTGTACCCCGTGGTGTTGTAGTACCGGACGGGGGGCCCTGTGGCCGCGTGCGGCTTCACGTAGGCGAAGTTCGAAGGGGGGTTGCCCCATTGGTACAAGGTCCCTGAGAGCGACCACAGGTCTCCCGAGATGCAGATAGGGCAGATCCCGGCCGAGTAGCTGATGAAGATCGTCCCGGTGATCGACCCCCCGATGTTGTAGGGAGCGAGGGAGCCAAGGTACTCGGTGAACTCCAAGGTGGCGCCACCGCCAATAGAGGCGATGCCGGCATTGAGCTGCAGCTCGACGGTGAGCGCGAGGTCGAGCTCCCCGATCACTTCTTGGAGGGCGACGTCGAACCCGGGGATGAAGTCGAGCGCGCTGTTGTTCGTGGCGTCCAGGATGAACTTGATCGTGATCGACGGGTCGATGGTGATGACCAGGTCGATCCCGATGGTGGTGACGCCCAGGTCGATCCCGTAGATCGGAATGGTGACGGATCCCGAAACGTCCAGCCCGAGCTTCACGTAAGCGGAGAGCCACTTCACCTGACCGGAGTTTGTCAGGTTGAAGGTCCCCTCGGCCTCGAGAGTGACCGTGATGTCGATCTCGTAGGAAGCGAGGTCGAGCCCGGTCTTGTCGGAGTTCTTCTGGTCGCTCGCCTTCTGGCACTCCTTCGAGTTGTTCTTTGGGTCCTCGGCGCACTTCTTCGTGTCCTTGGACGGACTGTGGGAGTAGGTGAAGGAGCCCATCACCGAGAACCAGCCGCCGGAGCCGAACACCGCGTTCAAGCTCAGTTGAGGGAGGAGGTTGAACTGGCCAGAGAGCCAGTTGAGGTTCACGGCCTGCCCAAAGATCGTCCCCAGCGAGAAGTCCGTGCTGATGTCGAGGACGTAGGTGTTGTTCCACTCGCCCGTCGTGACGTAGGTATAGCTCAGCTGGAAGATGGGGAGCTTGAACAGCTCCGCGACGAATTGCGGGGTCTGAGCCATGAAGATCGAGAGGTTCTGCCAGAGGACCTTGCCGTTGGCGAAAGTGGCCTGGATCGTGAACGTCCCCGAGTGCGGGAGCGTACTCATGTCCACGGTGACGTTCCAGGGGTCCGTCGTGGGCGAGGGGGCCGCGAAGCTGAAGGACTGGGCACCCGCGAAGGTCGCCGTCATCGCGATCGGGGTCAGCACCACGGGCCCGACCTGTTCCGTCGAGTCGACCCCGAAAATGTTCGAGAAGCTGATGTTGGTCATGAACCACTTCTGGTACTCCGAATAGCCCAAGATGCAAACCGAGCCGTGCTCCTCGCAGGCCTTGGGCGCGTTCGCATAGAGCGCAGCCGTCTCGTTGAACACGTTGGTCCCGAGGAAGGTCCCGATCGTCGGCCAGAGCTGCGTGGGCATGGCGAGCCCGGCGTCATCGAGTGCCCAGTAGGAGAGGAAGTTGATGGGTTGGGAGATCTCGCCCCAGCTCGCGGCGCTGGTCAGCCAAAGGACCTCGTGCTGAAGGTCCGCCGTCTCGTAGGGAGAGCCGACGCAGTCTGCCGGGGAGAGGACGACCCCGAGCCGCCCACCCAGCAGGCCAGAGGAGAGCGTGGAGTAGAGCTGGCTCTGGAAAGCGGTGAAGTTGCAGGTGTAGTCCTGCAGAAGGAATGCGGAGACGTTGGCGTCCATCCCGAGGAGGGTCGGGTTCCAGAAGTGGGTGTTCGTCGGGGAGACCGTGACGAGGAGCTGGATGTCCATCGGAGTGTTGAAGTAGGTCGCGGTTCCGAGAATGCCTCCGAGGGTGTCGGCGAAGTCGGCGTACTGGAGCGCGAGGTCCGGACGGACGATGGGGGGATGTCCCGCCGGTGAGCAGGCGGCGTCGGGCTCGAAGTCGAGCACGTAGCCGGTGAAGCTGTAGTTCTTGGAGGCGTTCACAAGTCCTTGGGCGAACGGCCCCCAGAGGGAGGGGGTCTCGAGGAACTCAGTGATACGATTGGGATCGCAGGCGGTGATGATGGCGTAGCTACCCTTCTGGTTCGCGGAGGACCACTGTGCGAGCCCCTGGGTGCCGTTGTCGTAGTTGTAGGATCCGAGCGTGAGGTTCGAGGAAAGGTAGAACTCCTCTTCGGCCAGATCGGTGATGTACTTCGAAACTCCGGAATACTCCTGGGCAAAAGCGGCCTCGCTGCCCGCCCAACTGCAAAACTGACAGACGAGGGGGATGAAGTGCTGGCAGGGAGCGGTACAGGAGGGGGGAGGTGTTCCGGCGTTCGGGATCCCCTGACCGGAGGGCTTCCCCAACTTGGAAGCAATGTCGGATGACCTACCTGACAGGTGAGGGAGCGGAGCCGTGTGCGGTTGGGCGACGAACCCCTCCGCCGCGGGGAGCGTCCCCACGAGAAGGGCGATGGCGGCGATCAGGGTTACAGTGAATCGCAGCTGGGGCTCACGCCAGAAAGCTCGCATGACTACGGCTCCGAGAAGAACATAGTAAACTGGAGTTGACGTAGTATTTGTATATGATGAGGATTCGCGGCGCCAAAGCACGCGGTGTAAACTATCGACGCCAATGACCGGCGGGTCCTCCAGGAAGCACGGACCGCTACCCCTGCGGGCGATCTCGGCGGCCCTCCGCGCATTGAAATTCTCTCGCGCTCCTCCCCCCACCTGTGAGCGGTTCCTCTCCGCGCGGTTTCCCCCCCTCCCGATACCGACGGCTGCGCCGGGGACGGCGGGCGGTCCTCGAGATGCCCCTGCAGCTCACCATCACCGTCCTCATCTTGGGCATCACGGTGCCCATCATCCTCGCCGCCACGGGAGAAGGGGAGGTCCAGGTACTCCAGGCGGAGACCGCGCAGGCGATGAACGCCCTCGCCACCGGGGCCTCCGAGGCATTTATCGGGGAGAACCAGACCACGGTTACGGTCGCGATCAACGTTCCCGCGGGGGTCACCATTACGGTGGGGGACGGGCTCTTCGAGCGGGGATGCGCCGGACCGGTCCCCGCTTCGGCCTACCGGATTTCGGGCCTGGTGGGGGGGAACGCCATCGCGCACGGCGTCTCTCTTGTGGTGGTACCGCACAGCGATTGGGGCTCCATCCCGATGACCGCCACCGGCGCGAGCCTGTGCACATCGCACCCCCTGGTCATTGGCACACCATCCACCATCTCCTTCGAGAAGCTCTGGGAGTCGGTGCCGGGGGAGAGTGCGGGGGCCTACCTCCAGGTGGCCTTCGCGCAGAGCCGTTGAGGGACCCCGGGGCGACCCCTGAGGCCTGGCGCAGGACAGGGTGCTCGCGCAGCTTCCACTCTCGGAGGTGCGCCTCGCCGTCCACCGTTACGGAGACCGGTACCTCGCAGGGGGACCCCCACCACGACCGTTGCCCGGCCCTCCACAGTGCTACGAGAGCCCATGCACCGCACCGCGGGCGGTGAACCCCGCGGCCGGACCCGGGGGACCCCGCTGATCCCAACCCGGGGAAGACCCCGGGTCCCCTGAACGGGGACCCGACGGGCTCGTCGCCCGCGCGATCACCCGCTTCCGTTCAGGAAGAAGATCCCCCCGACCGAGGCCGCGACGAAGAGCACCGAGGACAGCCAGAGGAAGTTCCCGAGGGTGGACCAGAAGAGCGTGCGGTCGCCCCCGTGCTCGATGCCGACCGCGAAGTTGAGGGCGATGAACCCGATCTCCAACAGGTAGACCCCCATCACCAGGAAAAATACGAATGGCGCGACGGGGAGGGCCCCGGTGGAGAGGACGCCCGCCAGCAGAAGGTAGAGGGCCCCCGTCATGCCCATGGTCATCGGGGCGAAGAAGAAGGCGGTCCCGTTCATCATCTGGACCGTCCCCTGGAGCTGCGCGCGGATCCGGTCATCGGTCGCGCGCATCTCCTTCAAGTGCTCGGCCATGGGGAGAATCGTCTGGACCACGGACTCGGGGCCCTTCTGATCGGCGTCCAGGAGCGCGCGGAAAGCGACGCGCACCTGCCGCGAGGGGATCTCGCTCAGCAGTCCTGGGCTGGCGCCCTCACCGAAAAGCGCCTGCTCGGGGGTCATCCCCGAGACGCGGACCACATGGAGGAAGCGTGAGAGGAAGCGTGCCGTCTCCGTGTCCTCCATGCTCTCGGCCGTGATCTGGATGGCCTGGACCAGCGGGGAGCCCTCGGACATGCGGCTCGCGATCTGGAAGAGGACGTCGGGGAACTCCCCCTCGAGCTTCTGGAAGGCCTTTCTCCTTCGCTCCAGCGGGGAGAACCAGAGCTGGGAGGCGACGGAGACCCCGACGCCCACGCCCAGGACCAGGAGCACGCTCCAGACGAGCTGGAGGGTGGGTCCGAAATCCCCTAGGTAGGCCGGGATCGCGAGGAAACCCGTGCCGGCCCCCGCCACCACGCCGATGAGGGCGGCGCGCGTCGGCGTGAGGCGCCCATGTTTTCGGGCCGGGATGGGCGGCGTCGTGGTCCCGGGACGTTTCGAGACGATCTGTAACGAATAGACAAGGGCGACCAGAGGAAGCGCGACGTCCATCGCGAGCGCGAAGCCGACGAGGGTGACCCATTGCGGTCCCGACGACGAAGCTGCCGAGGTGGTGGATGAAGGGACTGCGGCCGCCCCTCCGCCTGTGGCGGCGCCTCCACCGAAGGCCGTCCCTAGGTTCGCCAGGAAGACCATCGGGAGCATCGCCCCGACGACGAGCGGGAGGAGGATGCCGAGACCGAAGAGGATCGTCGTCGGACCTCCCAGTCGACTCGCGAAATCCTCCACCCGGCGCCGGGTCCCCGAGAGGATGATCTCTTGGGCCTTCTCCAGGCTGCGGACGCGTCCGGCCTTCGTGTCCTCCATCACGGAGAGACGCAGCGCGTAGAGCGCGCGCATGAACTCCTCGTTCCAGTGGCCCCACTCCATGGCGAAGCTCTGGAAGGCGTCCTCGACCGTCGCGGCATGGCGCTGGGAGACGTCCCAGAGCATCTTCTGGAACGCCTCGCCCAGGGGCCCCTCGGTGTTCTTCGCGGCCATCTCGACGGCCTGCGGAAGCGAAGGGTTCAGGCGCAGTGACATGGCCATGTAATGGATGGCCTCGGGCGCCCGTCCGAGGGTCTTGACCCGGAGCCGCTTCCCGAGCATTCCGGGATAGTTGTAGAGGAAGAGGTAGAGCGTGAGGGGGACGAACAGGACGACCATCACGATCATCAAGATGGAGATCGAGAGGAGGAAGCCGGTCAAGACGAGCAGGAAGATGAGGAGTCCCGTGAGGCCGAGGAAGCTGAGGAGCAGCGTCCAGAGCGCGCTGTAATGGACCTCGTCGGGGGACAGTCGCAGCCCCGCGAAGGTGAGCTCGCGCTTGAACCGCGTGCGGTCGTACCCTTCCTTCTGCAGCCGGATGACCCGGTCCAGGTGCTCCTGACGCGCTTGCAGGCGCTCGATCTTCTCCTCGTTCCCCGGTCGCGCGGCGAGGGCGCGCACTTGGTCCTGGAGGGCGGTCTGCCGGTCCTGGAGCTTCTCGAGCGCCCTCTTCAGGCGCACCTTGCGCTGCTCGGGGCTGCCGAGGCGCCGTCCGAGCCCGCCCAAGCGCCTGCAGTAGTTCTCGTACCATTCGCCCGGTCGCTCCTCCTCGAGGATGGCCGAGTGGTCCGAAGGGGTTAGCCCCCCGGGCGCCGGGGAGGTCGTGGACGAGGTCGCGCTCATGGGGCCTAGTTCCCGACCGCGCGCTGGAACCAGCGGTCCCAGTCCGCCTCGAGCGCCGAGGCCTCCACGCGTCGCTGGCCGATGTTGGTCGAGCAGGCTCGCTCCCAGATCTCCCAGAAGACCGCGTTCGACGTCGCCGCCCACTGAATCCCCAGAAGGTCGCCACGTCCGCGCTTCTGGGCCTCCTCGGCGAGGCGGGCCTTCGCATAGCCCCGGGCCGTGATGTTGGCAAGGGCCTCCTCGTAGGTGACCGTCCAGGTCTCGGCGATGGAGGTGATCTTCTGGGAGCGGTGGGCGGGGTCCTTCCCCAGCAGGTAGTCCGTGGGCCGCAGAACGTGCTCGACCTCGTCGTAGATCATGAGGGGCTCGAAGCGGCCCTCCTCCGGGTTGTCCTTGATGAACTCGCTGATCTCCGTCACGGCCCGCAGCTGGCTTCGGACAGAGCCACCGGGGTTCCTCAGCCCCATGACGACAACGAGGTCCGTCGCGGCGAAGCTCGAGGGGCTGATCTGAAGGTCGTGGACGACTCGCTCCCAGATGGCGCGTGAGTTGTTCCCGTGGATCGTGCCGAGGACCGTGCTCCCGGCGGTTCCGGCCCTCATGGCCTCGTAGAGGGTGCGGGCCTCCTGCCCTCGTACCTCGCCCATCACGATCGCGCTCTCTCCGAGACGGAGGGAGATCCTGAGCGCGTCGTCCGCGGTCATCTGCGCGGCACCGCCGACGGCGCTGCGCACGTAGATGCTCTGGACCTTCCAGCCGGCCTTCGAGAGGAGGGCGGCGGGCAGTTCCAGCGTGTCCTCGATGGTCAGGATGCGCTGGTTCTGCGGGAGCTCCGCCATGAGCGCGGAGACCATCGTGGTCTTGCCTGCGCCGCGCGCACCCGCCACGAGGAGGGTGGAGCGGCCTTCCACGAGCATGGAGAGGAGCCCGGCGCCGAGACCGGGAAGGGCCTTCGCCCGGACGAACCTCGAGAGGGTCCACGGGTCGCTCGAGTGGCGCCGGAGCGCCATGGCGAGCCCTTCCGGCGAGAGGGGGCGACCGACCACCGTGACGCGCACGTCGTGCTCGTGGAGGTCGGTCTCCAGTACCGGCATCGCCTCCGAGAACGGGCGGCCGCTGACCATCACGAAGCGGGAGAGGACGCTCTCTGCCTCCTGCGTGGTGAGGCGGATGTTCGTGACGCACTTGTCCCCGACCGCTTCCGCGCCCTCCACGGAGGGGAACCCTCCGATTCGCATGTGGATCGGGTTCTCGGGGGCCGGCGCGTCGACGTAGATGTCCTGCACGTGGTCGCCGTCGTTCAGGAGCACCTCGAGGACCCCGTAGCCCACGCGGTGGCGAGCTAGGATCTCGGAGAGCTGGACGATGCGGAGGTCCCTCTTCTTCGGCTGTCCACCAAGGGTCTCGGGGGGGAGGTTGCGGAGGACTCCCCCGGCCTCGTCGAGGACGTACTGACGCATCTGCCGGAGGTCACGAGACCGAGTGCTGCCGGTGGCAAAGCCCCGGAGCCTCTCCTGCACGAGTTGGAGGGCTTGGACCTCCGCGGGCGTGAGGTCGTAGTCGGCGAACTTCAGGTGGTAGAGGACGTCCACGCGACCGGGGAGCTTGTAGATCTCGACGGTGTTGGAGAGTCGGCCCACCGGCACCTGATAGCGTCGGAGCAGGCGGGCGCCGCGCGGGGGCACGGGGTCAACCCACGCACCCGAGAACCAAGGGCGGCGGAGCGGAGGCTGGGAGAGGACCCGGTCCAGGCTTTGCTTGAGATTGAAAGAGCTGCCACGGGCCGACTCGGCGAGCCGACCCATGACCTCGGACCGCTCTGCGGTGGAGAGTGCACGGACCGGAGCGATGGACCCCGCCACAGGGATCCGCGCGCCCCGGGAGCCTGGGAGGCGAATGTTCGAGGGGGAGCCCTTCGCGACCCCGGAGTCGGTCACAATGGGTGCCCGCATGGGGCGTAACGCCGGAGGGCTGGGGTCCGACGGCCGCTGGAGCAGGATCACAGGGGAGGACGAGGAGGACAAGGGTGGGGTGGGAGCGGGCGCTGGAGGGGGAGGGGGAGGTGACGCGAGGACCGGGGAGGGCCCGAGCGGGTTGCGGACCGGGGGAGGAGGGAGCACCGGGGGTACGGGTGGCGGCGGCGGGGGAGGGGAGGAGGAGCCGGCACGATCACCCCCGGGGATCCGCACGCTTCCCAATGGACGGACCGGGGGCATGGTGGCCCCGCAGGTGGCACACTTGGTCGTGTCCGGGGGGACGTTCGCGCCACAGCGAGGGCAATCCGTCATCGTGAACCTCTCGATGGCGGGCGGGGGGCTGCTGCCCACCGCCGTCCGTCCGGGGTCATTTCGTCCTCGCAGAGGTGGTGGTGCCTCCAGAGCCCTCGATCATGACCTGGACGAAGTCCTCGAGCTTCGCGGCGAGGCTCTCGAGCTCCGCGCCGCTCACCCCGAGACAGTGCTCGCAGTAGCGCGTCTCGTAGTTCTGCACGTTCTTCTTGCCGGCAGCGAGCTCAGAAGCGAACTTCGCTACGCGGGACGGGAGTCCCCCTGCATCCTTCTGGAGCTGGTCGAGGAGGGTCTCGAAAACGTACGGCGGGAAGAACGCACACTTCGGACAGTCGAGCTCCTGGACCTTCTGTTTCAGGAAGGCGCGGTTCTTCTCTACCCAGGCGGCCCTCGCCCTAGGACGGTCGCTGCCCGGGGCGTTGTCGCCCGCGTCCTCCGGCTCCGGCTCGTCTTCCGGGGTCTCCCCCGAGGCCGCGGCCCGGCGGAGGGAGGTGGCGAGCGCGTCCACGTCCCCCTCGGGGACGACGACGCCCTTGATGTCGGGCTGCGAGACCTGGGAGTTCTTCAACCGCTCGAGCTCCTTCGAGAGAAGGAGCAGGTGGTTCATCGCCCGAACGGCGAGCCCCTCGTACTGGCGCATCGTCGTCCCCTTGAGGGTGATGAGATCCACTTGACCTTCGCGTTCGAGGGCCCGCATCACGACCTCGCGGACCTGGGCGTCCCCGAGGCCGGATTCCACCTCGCAGGCCGGTCCTTCCATTACCAAGTTCAGCTGGTGACCCTCCGGACGGACAGTCCACACGTGGTCTCGAAGCTTCAGCTCGGATCCGGGAGGGGACATGGGCGGTCCCCCCAGGTCCCGCGGGAGTAAAGCCTTCGCACGCCCACCCCTTGCCGGTACGGTGGGAGGGAATGCCCTCATTCAGGGGTCTTCGAGGTGGGGTAGACGCACCCCAGGGGGGACAAGCAGTGCCAGTGGCAGGGCGCTCCACCGCGCCCTCCAGAGGTCGTCACGGAGCTTCTGCGGGGGAATCGCCTCGGAGCGGGGCGAATCCTCCGGCCGCGGACCCATCGGTAGCGACGCTTCAACAGGCACGATCCGTTGCCAGGGGACCTTCCCCGAGTGATTGAGACCACTTGGTCCACCCACCTGTGATCGCGACAGTGGATACCGTGGTTTCTCTATACCTTCCACACCAGGATCGCCCGCGCCGCCTGGACTACGGGGGATTCGAACTCGTCGCGGGTGAGCCAGCGTCGGGAGCTCAGTCTGCCCCTCGGCCACCGGTCAATTCTCCGGCGTTGCGTAGGGAGGGTTTCCCTTGGCGGAGAGGGGTGACTTCCCTTAGTCCCCTATCTCTGGGGCGACAATCCAAGGTCGGACCTCCTCCCGCCCTTGTGCGGGTTCTGACGAAGATGTGGATTTCTTCTGCCACAGTCGCCGACATGCCGACTCCTTGCGATAGCTCCAGCGTCCCTCCTCGAGCAGGGACCCGCGGTCCTGTTGCATCGCGACAGTGGACCGGTCCGGTTGGAGATGGGCACTCCGAGGGATGGGCCAGAGACGTGCCGGAGCCGCCTATCCGGGAGCTCTTGGGACCGGCCCCGCCACCGGAGGCTTTCCCATGACCAGCATCGGCGGGGTTCCCGCCGAGAGGGCGAGCCCAGGGTGGAGAATCTCGAACCCCTCGCGGACATAGAGCCGCACCGCGGGATTCTCGTCGCGGTAGGTGGTCAGCACCAAGGTCAGGTTCGGCACCCTCGCCGCGAGCCCCCGGAGCATCTGGGTCCCGTACCCACGGCCTCCCGCCTCAGGGACGACGGCCATGGCTACGACCTCGAAGGCCTCCGAGAACCACCGTGAACGAACTTCCGGGGAAAGGTGTGTACACACCCGATCGTACCACCAAGTCCCGGGGGTGCCTCGGTACCCGTAGAGGAAGCCCTCGATTGCGCCGTTCCCGGGCCTCTCGATGGTCAAGAGCAGGAAGTCCGCCCGCGACAGATGGCGTTCCCAGCCTTCCAGGAAGGACGCCCTCGGTTCGACACGGGGATGGGGGGGTCGTCGGAAGGCCAGATCGATGACGTAGTAGATCCGCTCCCCCAACGACCGGGCCTCCGCGGGACCTCGAGCGACCAAGATCATTGGCACAGACTCGGAGGACATGGTCACGGGGTGCCTCCCGGCTTCAGAAGGTTATCCGTCCCCGGTGGGCGGGAGTGAGGAACCCACGCTCGATCATCCCTCGCATCGACCCGGGACTCCAGCCCGGGCATACGGCCGGAGGTGCCTCCCTCATCGGACCACCCCCAAGGTTGCTCTTGGAGGCTGTGCCTCGGAGCGAGGAACTCTCGCTGGCGCGCCGGAGGTCGGGCGTCCTGTTCGTCCAACGAGCTGGCGTGACGTTCATGGAGGAACTGCGAGGGATACGGTCCCTCGTAGAGTTCGGAGATGTCCTTGGGGACGACCACCCAGTTCAACGGCGACCCACGACATCTGCGAGCCTGACATCAGGGCCCAACGGAACCCTTTGCTAGAGACGACGCTTCGACCGCTCTTCGTCTTCCTCGAGGATAAACGCGTCCTTCTCGCGGACCACGCCACGGATCTTCCTGGAGTCGTCCACGACGGGGATAGCCCGGAACCGGTACTTGCGGAAGAGCTCCAGCACGCGGGTCCGCTCCGTCTCCGGGGAGACCGTCACCAAGCCCTGGGTAATGATCTCCTCGAGCCGTTGGGACGGACTGGCCTGGAGCAGTTCGTTGATGTCGACGACCCCCCGGACGTGTCGGTCTGCGTCAATCACGTAGATGTACATCGTTACGAGGCACTTCGGAGCCTCCTGGCGGAACCGGGTGAACGCGTCCTCGACCGTGAGATCTCCGGGGAACTCGAGGAACCTCCGAACGGCGAGGGTCAGGGCGGGAACATCGTGCTCCTCCACGATCGCGTGGACCTTCGTCGCGACCTCCCCCTTCAACATCGCCATG
>JAKAAX010000054.1 GCA_021802125.1 Thermoplasmata archaeon
CGGGGGCCCTCGCACCGGGGGCCCCACAAACCCCCCTGGTCCCCAACCCCTTCCGGCGGGCATCCCCCGGCGGCGCAAGCCGCTCGGGCCGGGGCCCGCCGTCGCCCTCGCCCTGGGCCTCGTCCTTGCCCTCCTCCCCGTCTCCTGCGCCTCCCCCCTTCCGCTTCATCCCGGGCCTTCCGCTGGTGGCCCCATCTTCCAGGTCCTCCTCTCCTTCCACAACTCCTCTTCGAACTCGACCTCGCCGGTCTCCCAGGCCGTCGCCGACCTCCTGTTCATCAACGACACGGAGCTCGAGCCGGTCGAGAACTTCACCCTCTCGAACGGAGCGAACTACACCTATTCCAATTTCACCGGGATGAGCCTGACGAACGTCACCAGCGTCCTGGTCGTCGGACATCCTCTGACGGGTTTCCCCCGCGCGACTCCGGCCCAGACGGAGATCGACAACCTCTCTTCGCAGTCCACGGTGGTCCTCGATCTGGTCTGGACGAGCTCCCCGTACCCCTCCCCGCCCCCGCCATCCACGAACGGTTCTTTCTCGTCCCCCCCACCGGTGTTCCCTCTGTTCCTCCAGCTCGTGGGCGTCGGGCTGTTCCTCGCCTTCGCATCGCTTCTGGTCGCGGGCCTCTGGAAGATCGTCTCCACCGACCGTGAGGGGGATCCGCCATGAGCTGGGAGCAGGACCTCGCGAACCTCATCTGGAACAGCCTCTGGGGAGCCCTCTCCTCCCCCTTCGCCGCGCTCTGCGACCAGTTGCTCCAGTGGAGCGTCTTGGCCGTCGAGACCACCCCCAGCCTCTCGAACCCCGCGGTGGCCACCGTCTGGACGATCACCTACGCGGTCTTCCTCGGGGCCCTGGGCATCGCCATCGCCGGCATCGGACTGATGTACATCCTCTCGCCGCTCGCCGAGAAGAAGTTCCAGCTGAAGCAGCTCTGGATCAAGCTCGGCTACGCGCTCGTCCTGGGTTCGTCGACCATCCTCATCGGCAACTTCTGCATCAGCGTCTCGAACCAGCTCGCCTCCGCCATCCTCTCTCAGGGCAACTTCTCGGTCCTGGGGACCTCGTACTGGTCGAGCGGGTTCGGCAGCACCTCCGGGCCGCTCGCGGTCGTCCTCTACCTGATGGCGGTCATCCTCCTGGTGACCCTCCTCGTCGAGCAGGGTGTCCGCATCCTGATGGTCTTCTTCTCCGGGGCCATCCTTCCCTGGGCCTTCCTGCTCTGGTCCTTCCCGACGACCCAGGCCTACGGGACGAAGATCCTCAAGATGTTCTTCGAGTGGACCTTCGTCAACGTCTTCATCGGGATCGTCCTGGTCCTCTCCTCCCTCTTCATCACCGGGAACGGGACCTCGAACGGCCCGTTGAACATCGCCCTCGTCCTCGGCGGCTTCGCCCTCGCCGCGGCGATGCCGAAGCTGATGACCGAGAGCGGCTCGGCGGTCTCCTCCGTCGGCCAGGCCGTCCTGGGCGGGGTCCTTGGGGCCGGAAGCATGGGAGGCGGCTCGGGCCTCCCCGGCGTGGAGGGACCGTCCGGGGGACTCTCCGGCGCGGCGGGAGCCGCGACGGGCACCTCAGGGGTCCTCGGCAAGGTCGGGCAGGCCGCGCGGCTGGTCGCCGCCGGGCACGGGGCCGCCGGCATGGGAGCCATCGGAGCCATCTCGCTCTTCCACGCCGGGAAGTGGGCCGCGCGCCCCATGGTCCGCCGCGGACAGGCGGGCTGGAGGTCCCACAAGCTGCAGCAGATGGGCGTGCCCAAGGTCTCCGCCCGGGCCGTCGCCTCCGGCAAGATCGACCTCAGCGACCGTACGAAGTCGGGGTTCGCCATGCCCCATGGCGGTTGGTACGGAGCCGACAGCGCGTACGTCCGCGAGATGCGCAAGAGGGTGGGGGCATGAGCGAAGAGGCGGAGATCGCGGCGGACGGGATGGTGATCTTCCCGCCCCGCATCGGCTCGCTGGCGTCGAGGATCGGCCCTCTCACGGTCCAGCAGGGGGTCTACCTCCTGGGCTCGTCCTCGCTGGGAGCCCTCCTGGGCTACTCCATCAACGGTCTCGCCCCGCACGCCGCATGGGCGACCGCGGCGGGGATCCTCGCTTTCGTCGGAGCCGTCTCGATGGGGCTTCTCCTCGGGTTCGTCCGCAGGGGCGACCTACCGCTGCTTCAGTACCTGGTTCTCCGCCAGCGGTTCCTCTCAAGGCCTGCCACGCTCGAAGGAGAGGCGACCCAGTCCTACGTCCAGCTGACCGGCCTCACCCACGACACGCTCCTCCTGCCCAACGACGCCTACGTCCGAGTCGTGGAGGTCAAGGGGGTCAACCTGGCCCTCCTCTCCGCCGAGGAGCGGGAGGAGCACGTTCAGGGATTCCTGAGCTTCCTCAACGCCCTCGACTTCGACGTCCAGATCATCACCCGGCCGGACCGGTTCGACAACCGCGCGTACATTCTCACGCTTTGCGACCGGCTGCAGAAGCTGCCTCCCGGTCTGCTCCACCACGTCGGGAGCAGCTACCTCAGGTTCTTCGACGAGGCGACGCGAGAGACGCTGGACCGGAAGTTCTACGTCGCAACGACCGTCCGGCTCGCGCAGGCGGCCCCGCATATGTTCTCGGGG
>JAKAAX010000030.1:0-4927 GCA_021802125.1 Thermoplasmata archaeon
TGGCGCGCCCGTGGGTTCCGGGGCCGTACCGGCTAGCGTCGTCGCTGTGACCGAGAGGCTCCTGAACGACGGCCTCGCCCTCACGGTTCACCAGGCCGCACTCCTGGCAAACGAGGTCGGCCGTGGATTCGTCCCGGAAAAGCCGCGTGCTGCCGCAGCTCTTGCATCTTTCGTAGCTGTCGCCAGGGCCACGCTCGCGTCGCGCACCCATCGGCGCGTCTCCCGAGCGTTCCTTAGAGGGTGAAATCGGAGGTGACATCGTCAATCACTTAGGTCTCCCAACTATTTACTCTCTGAACTTGTATATAAGGTCATCACCAGGCGTAGTGTCAGCCTGTAACACTGTCCGCTATAGCGTTTGCTCGTCCGCGGATGATCAAAATGCGCTCGCGTGCGCGCGGTCCCGCACCGGTGTTGTCCGGGGCCTCTCCTGCCTGTTGTCGAACCCAGTACGTCTACACAAGGTCTGTTTCAGAATTTTCCTGTGGTTGTTGGTTCTTTTTCGCCACCACCCTGTCATATGGCGTCCCCAGGCTGGTCCTCCCGTGTCCGCGCAGAACAGCCCCTCGGACCTCGAGCCGGGGACGGGAAGCTACGCCTTGCAATGCGCCGTGATCTACGCCTTTGGCGCCTTCGCGGTGCTGGCCCTGGTCGCGCTTCTGCTGCAATGGCTGACCTCGTACGTGGGGCTCGTCATGGCCGAGAACCTCACCCAACTGAGCTCGGGCTTCACCATGGACTCCCGGGCCTGCCTGATCGGCTTCCTCACCCTGGGCGCGGTCCACTGGAACATCTCCGGCATGGGCGCGATGCGTCGGGCGCGGCGGGCGAAGCGCGCCGCGCGGACCGCCCAGGCCGTTCCTCGTCCCCCACGCCCCGTTCCTTTCCCCCGACAGCTGCCCACGCGACCCTGGGCCCCGCTCTACCGGGAGCGCCCCTTGGAGCGGAACCCGTACCTCCCCGAGACCTGGGCGAAGTAGTGGGGCGAGGTGAGAGAACTGGGAGGGCCAGCCGGGCTCAACGCGGCGCGGCCCACCCGGACCTGCCTGTTGATTTCGATGCGGACAGGGGACGGGTCAGACCCGTCCCCTGGAAGGTCCCTCGGCGGCCCGGGACAACTTCAATCTCCGGGCCGGCGCCGGGTCCTTCTGCAACCGCCTCCGCACGAGTGACATGTTCACTCCCGTACTTATGCGCATCTGAGCGGGTCGGGACCTCCGGTCGACGCTGGACAACCTGAAGTCGTCCCGAGGGTGGTGTCCCCATGCCCGAGAGCCGGCCGCCGGCGACGTACGTTTCGGACCTCCGCCCCAACCGGGTGGCCACGCTCGAGGCCACCGTGGAGCACGTCGACGCGGTCCGTGAGGTCGAGGTGAAGGCCGGGGTCACCAAGCGCGTCCGTCACGCGAAGCTGCGCGACGGGACGGGGGAGATCGACCTGGTCCTCTGGGGGGACGAGGTGGACCTCGTGGCGGGCGGCGAGAAGGTGCGCGTCGTCGAGGGCTGGGTCAAGGACTACAAGGGCCGCCTTCAGATCTCTCTGGGAAGGACCGGCTCGCTCGTCCGTCTTGACGGCAAGTCGTAGGGCCCCTCGGGGGCCGGACCCCCTCTTCCACTGGAACCCTTCCGTGAACGCCCCGTTCCTCGAGGAGATCTCGAGGAGGGGACCGTTTCACGACCTTCCCTCCCCGCTCAAATACGGTCCGCGGCGAAAGTATCTCGGGAAACCACCCCAACGGAGAAGCCGCGACCTACATCGCGTAAGGGGACGGGAGCACCGCCCGTCCCGCGTGCGGCGCGGCTTCTCCAACTCCCTTTCTCTCTTCTCTCATGAGCAGTCGGATCGGACCAGCGACCCTCTGCCTCTCTTCCCATCGTTCGTAGGGGGCCCCTCCCCCCCGCACTGTTCTCTCTCCTCTCTCCTCTCTCCCCTGTCTCCTCCTCCTGGTCGGAGATCCACAGCTTCTCGCGGGAACACCCCTCTCGGCAGGATGAAATACCGCCGGGCGGCGTTGTCACCTCGGCCCCTGCAGGGTGAGCCTTGGTCCGACCGCTACTCTTCCGATCTACGCCCGCTCCCGTGCGCTCCATCCTCCGCGGAGGCGCCCCGGCGCCGTCCCCCTTCCCCCCGCGGGGTCCTCCAGACCCCTGCGGCGTCTCCATGAACCCGGACCCTCCTCTCGTTGGGGGGGAATAGTCCGTGGCGGGGTTCGGTGCGGCCGTCGCGGTGGGAGTCGTGCTCCTCCTGCTCGGGGTCTACCTCGTCATGGGGCCCTACAGCTCCGACCGGGCGTTCAACATGCAGCCGGGGCAGGCCTTCGCCTACTCGCTCCCGAGCTGGTACGTCTTCCCTCTCGGGACGTCGATCGTGGTCGCGTGGAGCGGCATGTCGGCCTCCGGGAACGTGTCGGTGGTGACCTGCCAGTCGATCTCTTCCGGAGTGTGCATCGGGATGGGTCCGGTGCTCGAGTACGGGACCGGGTCCTCCGGGAGCCTCACGTTCGTCGCGTCCGGGGACCAGGTGTACGGGGTCATCGCCAACAGCCTGGGCATCGTCACGGTGAGCGCGGAGTACTCCTCGGCCTACGGGGCGGTCCTCTTCCTGATCTTCGTGATGGCGTTCCTCGCCTTCGTCTTCGCCTTCCTCAACTATTCCCGCGGCCGCTACGGGTACCGGCCGATCTAGGGCGGGCACCCCCGGCTCTCCACGGTGCACCGACGCCGTTTACTACCCTGGCCCCTCTGCACGGACGGTCGTCATGCCCGCCAAGCGTTCCGAGGTCACGGTCACCCTCGAGGAGGAGGTCCCCGCCCGGGGAGAAGCTCCGGTCCGGAGGGTCCAGGTCTCGACGACCCTGCGCCCGGCGGACTCGGACGAGGTCTCCCCGGAGGACGTTGCGGGAGCGGTCCGGGCGCTGAGCGGACACATCAAGAGCGCCGTCGGGACGCTCGAGGAAGCGAGCGGGGCCCCTTCCGGGCCCCGGCCCGACCGCCCGCTGGCCGATCTGGTCCAGACCTACCGGGCGAAGAGCCCGGAGCTCGTCGACGCTCTGCTGTGGGAAGGGGAGCTCACTCCCACCGAGCACCAGGCGCTCCAGGCGGCGGTGCGGCAGCACCGCGCGACGCCCACGCGGTCCACGACGGCCCCATCTCCCTCCCCTCCGACCTCTCCCGCGCACGCGGCCGCACCCGCTCCCTCCGCTCGGGCTCCGCCCTCGTCCCCGCCCCCCTCCCCATCGCCCGCTCCCTCCCAGTCTCCTTCTCCTCCGTCCTCCCCCGCCCACGCGGCCGCGCCCGCCCCCGCGTCGGCTCCCGCGTCCGCTTCCGCCCCGGCCGGGGGCTCGCCTTCGGGCGGAGCGCGTTCCTCCGCCCGCACGGTGGAGGCGCTGATCCACGACCTGGACCTCAAGGACATGCGCGACGTGAACCGCGCTCGAGGACGCGAGGCCATCAGCTACGAGGAGTGGGCGAGCCTCAAGGCCCGCTTCGAGCGCCGCGCGTGATCCGAGGCGCGACTACTTCGTTCGCTCGGCCGCCGCCGGACGGCGCGGTCCGCTCACGTAGAGCACCGCCACGGTCCCGACGTCGGTGAACCCCGGGGCCAGGTCGAGCGCGCCTTGCGCCCGGGGCTTGAGGTCCACGGCCGAGTACGTTCCCCGGGCATCGACGAGGCCTCCCGACGGGGTGACCTCCGGACGCAGCGACCCGCCGGTCGAGAGCACCGCCAGGCTCGCTCCCCTCCGACGGAGCCCCGACTGCGCGGCGGCGAGGAAGCGCGCGAGCGCCGCCTGGTTCTCCCCACCCTCCGGGGTGGCGAGGGAGAGCCCCGTGAAGAGCGCGATCCCCTCTCCCGGAGCGAAGGTCCTCCCGGCCGCGTGCTTCTCCAGCGCGCGCAGGAACGCCTCGGCGGCGGCCTCCGGGGGCGAGGCGTCGTGGAGCTCGACCAGTCTTGGGCGGTGCTTGCGAAGGCCGGCCTCGGCCCCGGCGGTCTCGAGCGCGTCTTCGGGGGAGGCGACGATGACGTTGTGCAGGTCCTGTCTCGCGCCCGCGGGGACCGAAGTGTCCGGGACGAGGGTTTCGCGTATGCGCGAGGGGAGGCGGTCGAAGAGCCGCGCGCGTTCCAGCACGGTCCGGGCCCGGATGCGGGAATCCGGTCCGCTCGGGAGCGTCGGGGCCCCTCCCAGGACGCGTGCGCCGTCCCCCCGGTCGACGAGGAGGGCCTCGGTGGGCACCTTCGCGGCGGCGCGGGCGAGCCCTCCTCCCTGGACGGGGGAGAGCGCAGCGGCGACGGTGGGGAGGTCCGTCTCCGCGCTGGGAGAAGCGAGGAGCTTCCGCATCAGTTCCTGGTAGGAGGTGAGGTCCCAGCTCTCGGGAGGGGAGGCGAGCATCCCCAGGGCCCCGGGGGAGAGGAGCGGGAGAAAGAGGTCGTTCTCGCCGAGCCCTTCGGCCATCTCGATCGCCTCGGCCGCGAGGGCGACGCCCTCGGCGGAGGGGAGCGTGGGGTCCACGACCTTCCGGAAGAGGAAAGGCCACGGGTCCGGCGGGGCTTCCGGCCCTCCGACGAGTCCCTGGGTAACCACCTCCCCCAACGCGTCGTGGAACCCTCGGGCCATGGCCCCGGCGCAGTTCCCCACCGCGAGGAAGGCGACCTCCCGGATCTTCGACCTCTTCACGAACCGGTTCCCGATGTGGAGGACCCCCTCCTCGAGCTTCACCGCCCGCCGCACCGCCGCGTACGCGTCGGCGCCCCGGATGGCGGAGGTCAGGACCTCGACCAGGTCCTTGCGGTCCTGCGCCTGAGCGTCGTCGGCCGGTCCCAGGTCCAGCCTTCGGAAGAGCACGGGCGCCCGAGCCGCCGCAGGGGTAAGACTTTCCCGGGCCCCCGGAGGCGTGCCCCGAGGGGAACTCCGCGCCCGAGGTCCGTTCC
>JAKAAX010000030.1:4937-13929 GCA_021802125.1 Thermoplasmata archaeon
TCGGAGGCAGGGATCCGCCGCTCATCCTCCACGAGCGGCCCCGCTCTCCTTGTTCGGGCCCATCTCCCGGGACGAGGACGTATCGAAGTCCAGCCAACCGGCGCCAGCGTTATCCCCATCGCCGGTGCTGGGACGACAGATGCTCATCCTGCCGGTCCCGGAGCCCCGCGACACTCGGTCGCCCGTGCCGTCCACGGAGGAATCCCGGCTCCTGCTCTTCCACCCCTCCTCCTCGCGTCGGACCTCCACGCTGGAGGGGAGGGGCATCGACCCCGCCGAACGCCCGTTCCGGCCGAAGGAGGACGTGGCCCGTCTTCTCGAGATCTACGAGGAGCTGCAGTACGATGGGGAGCTCAAGGGGATCACTCCCCGGGCGGTGCTCATCGAGGCCATCGACCGGCCCGAGCTCGAGGCCTCCTTCCAGTGGTTCACCCCCTACTACTTCACCGCGCGCAACCGGGCCATCTCCTTCCCGTTCGGGGAGACGGCCGCCGCGCTCGTGCAGGCGACGGAGGAGCTCTCGCGCCTGCTCTCCGACCCGGGGAGGCGCGAAGCGCACCGGACCCTGCTCAAGGAGTGGGACGACCTCGAGCGCGAACGGGTGGGGAAACCTCTCGCCCCGGGGGAGCAGGAGGCCGCGCTCGTGAGCTCCATGCAGCAGCGCGAGCTCGCGTTGAACGCCATCTCCGACCCGGCGTACGTCGCCGAGAGCCTGCGCAAGATCCTCTCGCTCCGCGAGGAGTTCCTCTCCCGCTGGAAGGGGGGAAGCCCGACGGTCTACGCGATCCGCGTGGCGCCGGAGGACCGCATCTCCCCGACGTGGGAGGCGACGGACGGCCCCGCGTTCCGGCTGAGAGAGCCCCTTCCGCCCTCCGCGTGGGTCTACCGGATCGACCTGGGACCGGACGCGCAGGAGATGGCCGGCGCGGACCCGGAGCTCATGGGGGAACTGAACCCCCCAGCCCAGGTGCGCTGAGAACGGACGACCCGAAGGTCCGTCCCCTCCGCCATCCGTCCTTCCATGACGGGATGTCGCGCTTCAGGCGAAGTCCTCTAGCTGCTTCATCCCCCGGGGCCGAGGCGGCGGCGCCTCCCGGGTGCCGGACCTGCGGGCCTCCGCGACCCGCATCTCCCGCTGAAGTTCCTGGAGGAGCTGCTTCATCCGGTGCTCCTTCCCCTTCGCGGAGTACTGGCTCGGGACGTCGCGGCTGCCCCGGGCGAGGAGGACCACCACCTCCCCGGAGCGGAAGCGGCCCGTGCGTCCCCGCCGCTGGATCGTCCGGATCTCCGAGGGGACCGGCTCGTAGAAGACCACGAGGTCCGTGTTCGGGATGTCCAGCCCCTCCTCCGCCACGCTCGTCGCGACCAGGCAGTTGAGCTCCCCCGCCCGGAACCGGTCGAGCACGGCCACCTGCTCCTTCTGCGAGAGGCCGTGATCGGCCTCCCCCTTCGTCGCCTGCCCCACGAACCGCGCGGGGCGGACCACCTTGTCCGGGACCTGCGCGAGGGCCTCCGTGATCACCTTCGCGGTGTCCCGGAAGTGCGAGAAGACCAGGACGCGGGAGGCCGGGTGCTTCAGCAGCTCGTCGCGCACCACCTCCACCACCTTCGCGACCTTCGGGTGCTCGAGGTCGATGTGCTCGAGGAGGGAGCGGGCCTCCTCGATGTCCGGGTCCTTGAGGAACGTCCGGTCGGAGGGGGAGAGGCGCGGGGGCTTCCCCCCGGGTCGCCGTCGTCCGCCCTCCAGCCGGTCGAAGAAGCTGCGCAGCGCCTCCAGGCTCTGGCTCTCCGCGAGCTCCAGCGCGTGGGAGGCCTTCATCGCGACCGCCTGGGCGTTGACCGCTTCCCACACGTGAGGGTCGGGCTGGCCGCCGGAGGCGCGCGCGGCACCCACCGCGGACCGGAGCCTAAGCCCCAGCGCGAGGAGGTCCCCTCTCCCCGCCCGTTCCGGGTCCGAGAGGTGGCCGCCCTGGTGGAGCCGCTCGATCTGCCGCTGGAAAGCTCCGCGCAGGTGCCGGGCGACCTCCTGGATCTCCCGGGGGTTGTCGACGTACACCGGGGTGATCTCGGTCCCGTGGAAGTACTGGGCGACGTCCGGGTCGCTCTGGGTGCGGACCTCGATGCCGGAGGGAGGGATGCCGAGGTTCTCCAGGACCTCCTGGATCTTCCTCTTGTCGTACCCGGGGGAGGCGGTCATCCCGAGGATGCGGACCCCTTCCACGCTGCGGAGCGCGGTGCCCAGGAGGACGTAGGGGTAGTCCCCGGAGGCCCGGTGGGCCTCGTCGAAGACCACGAGCGAGAAGACCGAGAGGTCGAGGGCTCCCGACCTCACGTCGTTCGCGATCACCTGGGGGGTCGCGATGACCACCTGGGGAGGGGAGAGCAGGTCCTTCCTCTTCTCCGGAGGGATCGCTCCGGTGAAGACCAGGGGCTCCGGACCGACGAGGGTGTCCCGCACGCTGCGCGCGTGCTGCTCCACCAGCGGGCGGGTCGGGGCCAGGAAGAGGATGGAACGGTCCGGCCTCCGCTCGAGGACCTCCGCCATCCCCCGGAGCGCGACGGCGGTCTTCCCGAGCCCCGTGGGGAGCACGACCAGGCAGTTCTCGCGCGAGACGTGCTCGGCGATGGTCCGCTGGTACTCCCGGTCCTCCAGATGCTCCGGCCGGAGCCGGGGATGCGAGACGAAGCCCACGGTCGCTCGGAGACGGAGGGCTCGCGCGGGATATGAAGGGGGGAGGGGGGATGGGACGGTGGGCCCCTGGAGAGGTTCCCGTTGGGGTAGGTCCTAGCGCTGACCGCCCGAGGGCGGTGGCCCCTGGGAGTACGGTCCCTGGGAGTATCCGGGTGCCCCAGGGTAGCGCTGGGACTGCTGGGGGTAGGGGTTCCCGGCGTACGGGCTTGCGTTCTCCATCGATTCAGCGTGCGGAGGCTTCCGCCGGAGCAAGAGGACCGCGAGGACGGCCACCACCACGACGACGGCGAGGACGCCCGCGATCACGAAGAGCCCCTCGTTGCCGGGCAGCCCCAAGATTCCGGTGGGAGGCGCGGTCGAGTTCCCTCCGGCGCTCTGCACCGTCACGTCCACCACCTTCGAGGCGGAGTGGGCGGGGTTGGCGGAGTCGGTCACGGTGAGGGTGACCGGCCAGGAGCCGGCGGTCTGGAAGGTGTGCGTGGTGTTCTCCGAGCTCGCAGAGGTCCCGTCCCCGAAGTTCCAGAGGAACGTGTAGCCCGGCACTCCTCCCTGCGCGGTGGAAGTGAAGGCCACGGTGAGCGGGGCGGTCCCGCTGGTGGGGGTGGCCGAGGCGGAGGCGGTCAGCGGGGAGACCGTGTGGGGCCCGACGGTGACCACGATCGAGGAGGCACCGGTCCGACCGGCCCGGTCCGTCGCCGTGAGCGTGGCGGTGTAGGTCCCCGGGGTGGGGTACGTGTAGCTCGTCACGTTCCAGCCCGAGGCCGGCGCGGACCCGTCGCCGAAGTTCCAGCTGGCGATGTACCCCGGGTATCCTCCCGTCGCGAAGCCGGAGAAGCTCACCGCGAGCGGGGCGGGTCCCGACGGAGGGGAAGAGGGCGAGGTGATCGTGACGACGATGGGGGTCCCCGCCCCCCAGGTCACCCTGAGCGGGAAGCTCGCCGTGGCCGTGCGGCCGATGCCGTCCGTGACGGTGCAGTTGATCGTGTAGTTGCCCGGCCACGCGTAGGCGTGGGTGGACCGGCCTCCGGTGACCGAAACGCCGTCGCCGAACTGCCACGCGACGGAAACGACCGGCAGGCCTCCGGAGGAGTAGGCCGTGTAGGCCACGGTCGACCCCACCGTCGTCTGCACCGTGGGGGAGATCGAGGCGAAGAGCGTCAGGGGCAGCGGCGTGCTCCAGGCCCACGTTGTCGCGACGACGCGGGGGCCCACGGCCCCGCCGAAGGTCAGCACGTAGTTGTCCGCCACGTCGAAGGTGGCTGCCATGTACTGGGTGCCGACCGGGCCGACCGGGGGGTGGAGCTGCGTGAGCGTCCCAGCCACGTAGGTCCAGGTCTCGTTGAGGTAGGTCCCGAGATGCTCGCCGGTGAAGTACAGCGTGTAGTTGGCGGCCGGGTCGTACACCAGCGCTCCGCCGTCGCGCGAGGAGATCGGGACCGCCCCGGAGAGCTGGGTCCAGAAACCGCCTTGGTACTTCCAGAGGTCCTGGTAGTACTGGGTGCCCTCCCCCTGCAACATCACGACGTACCCGTCGAGCGCGTCGTAGGCCATGCCGGGGCCGTTACGAGGAGGCAGGCTCGGGGGAGTGACGTGCTTCGTCCAGTTCCCACCGAGGAAGGACCAGGTGTCGTTGAGGTTCGTGCTGCCCGTGCCCAGCCCGGAGAAGAGCAGGATGTAGCCGTCCCCGGCGTCCCAGGTCATGCCCGCGAGGTCGCGGGCGGGAGGGGAGACGGTGGGATGGAGCAGCGTCCAGGCCCCGCCGGAGAACTTCCAGGTGTCGTTGAAGTAGCCCGTCCAGTTCCATCCTCCGAAGAGCACCAGGTACCCGTCGGTGGCGTCCCAGACCAGGTTGCCGCCCATCCTCTGGGCGGGAGCGTGGGTGAGGGCGAGCTGGGTCCAAACGCCGGCCCGGTAGGTCCACGTGTCGTTGTAGACGGACGAGCCGTTCCATCCCCCGAACAGCACGACGGAGCCGAGGGACGGGTCGTAGGCCATCATCGCTGACGCCCGGGGCGAGGGATGCGTAGGGGTGGTCCGATTGGTCCACACGAAGGTCTGCGTCGAAGGGACGTTGGGGGAGGAGGTGGGGGTGGAGGAGGCGGCGGAGGTGGACGTGGAGACGGCGGCAGCGGGGGCGGAGACGGTTGCGTGCGCGAGGGCCGACGCGTGTGAGGGGGCTGCCCCAGGCACTGTCGCGGGGTGCAGCACGGTCGGGGTGCCCGCCCCCGTCGGGAGAAGCGAGGGGAGGGCCGCGGACAGAAGCAGGACGACAACCGCGGTGGCGACGGTCGCGGCGGTGGGCGGCGCGCGGGATCCGGAGCGGGCTCTCGTGACGGCGCGACCGTCTGGTCCCTACAAGAAGGTGTCCCCGAAACGAACTCGCTCTCCCGAGCCCCTACTCCCCGTCCCCTGTTCCTCATGCCCGCTCCCCATCTTCCCTCCCCCTGGCTAGGGGGGGCCCTCGGGCCCCCTCCTTTTGTCCCGGCGCGTTCGCGTAGGGCGATGCGGGACCTGCCGGAGGCGCTCTCCCTCCTCGGTGGAGGGTTCCTTCTGCTCCCCCCTTCCCCCGGGCTGTGGGGATGGGTCCTCCCCGCGCTCTACTTCCTCGTCCTCTTCCTCGGACAGGGCGCGATCGTCCTGCTCGCCCTCCGGATGCCGGGGCTCGATCCCTCCGAGATCCCCGCGGGAGCGGGGCCCACGTCGGCCCGCGTGTCGGTGATCATCCCCGCACGGAACGAGCGGGAGGACCTCTCCCGCTGCCTCGACGACCTCCGGGCCCAGGACTGGGTCCAGCGCGGGGGATGGATGGAGACCCTCGTGATCGACGGCGGCTCGATAGACGGGACCGCCGAGATGGCGCGTCGCCATCCGCTCGCTCCCACCGTCCTCGAGGAGCCGCCGCTCCCGGAGGGGTGGGTGGGCAAGAACTGGGCCTGCCACCAGGGCGCGCTCCAGGCGAAGGGCGACAGGCTCCTCTTCCTCGACGCGGACGTACGGCTCGCGCCCGCCGCCGTCCGGGCCGCCGTGGTGCGCCAGGCCGAGACGGGCGCGGACCTGCTGACCTTCGCCGCCCGGGTCGTCATGGAGGGGTTCTGGGAGAAGGTCGTCCTGCCGCTCTACGTGCAGTTCGTCCTTCTCTTCTACCTCGCACCCCACGTGAACCGCGACGACTCCTCGCGGGCGATGGCCAACGGGCAGTTCATGTTCTTCACCCGAGCCGGCTACGAGCGGTCCGGGGGCCATCTCTCGGTCCGCGGCGTGGTCCTGGAGGACGTCCGCCTCGCGCAGGAGGTCAAGCGGCGCGGAGGGAAGCTCCGGGTCTTCTGGTGCCCGGAACTGGTCAGCACTCGGATGTACACGAGCCGGAAGGAGATGGGGGAGGGGCTCCTGAAGAACCTCCACGGGACCCGCTTCTCCTTCGGACGACAGCTCGGCCTCGCGCTCGTGGTCTTCCTCTTCTTCCTCTCCCCCTTCCTCGCCCTTGCCCTCGCGCTCCTCGGCCTCCTCTCCTGGCCGTGGGCCGTGGTCGCCCTCGCGATCGTGGTCTTGACCGTCCTCAAGCAGGTGGCGTTCCAGCGCGCGGTGCGCGCGCCCCGCGCCTACGGTCTCCTCTACCCCGTCGGCTGCGCGTACTACCTCGTCCTCTTCGCGCGCTCCCTGGCCCTAGGACTGCGGGGCGGGAAGGTCCTTTGGAAGGGCCGAGCCTACGATATCGACACCTGAGCGGTTCTCGAGCGCTCGCCAACTCATAAATAGCCCGTCTGCAGGCGGGGCCCAAGGAGCTTCTATGGCGAAGACCGAACCCATCCCCGCTTGGAAGAAGTACGTCGCCGAATTCCTCGGGACCTTCACCCTGCTCTTCGCAGGACTTGGCGCGGGGGTCTTCCTGAGCTACACCGACTCCGGTAACACGGTGAACGCGGGCTTCATCGCGCTCGCCGTCGGCGGCTCGATCGCCTGGGGCATCTACGCCTGGGGGAACATCTCCGGCGGGCACTACAACCCCGGCGTGACCGTGGCCTTCGCCGCCGCTGGACGCATGAACATGTGGGACGTCATCCCGTACTGGATCGCCCAGCTCATGGGCGGCATCACGGGACTCGGCGTGGTCTACGGCATCGCGAGCGGCTACCCGGCCCCGACCCACTCCACCTCCATCGCCGTCGTGACCGCGATGGCCTCGAACGGGTACGCGGGCAACGGCTCGCCCTACGCCTTCGGCGCGGGTTCCGTGCTCCTCCTGGAGATCGCGGCCTCGTTCCTGTTCTACCTGGTGATCCTCTTCGTGACCGACAAGCAGGCCTGGAAGGGCTTCCATGGGCTCGCCATCGGCGGGGTCCTGAGCGTCCTGGTGCTGGTCGGCATGACGGTGGACGGCGCGGGCTACAACCCCGCCCGTAGCACCGCCTCTGCGCTCTGGGCGGTCGCGGCGGGTGTCGGCGGCTGGCCGATGATCCAGCTCTGGGCGTTCTGGGCCGGGCCCTTCATCGGGGCGGTCCTGGCGGCCGTGGTCTGGCGCGCCATCAACACCGAGCCTACGGAGCCGCCCGCCGTCGAGGCCAAGCCGACGGCGGCGCGCTCCTCGGACCCAGAGAAGCGTTAATCGGGACCGCGGCTCGACCGCGGTCCATGACCGTCACCGAGAGCACGAAGCACTACGGCATGTTCGTCGGGGGCCAGGAGGTCCCCGACTCCGGAGCGGAGCGGGCGACCGTCCTCAACCCCGCCACCAACGAGCCGCTCGCCACCACGAGCCTGGGTGGGAAGGAGGACGCGCGACACGCCGTCGAGGTCGCGCTCAAGGCGTTCCAGAGCTCCGGATGGGCGGACGCGGACGGCGCCCACCGCGCCCGGGTCCTGTTCAAGCTCGGCCAGCTGCTGGCCGAACGCGTCGACGAGTTCTCGCGGCTCGAGACGATGAACCAGGGCAAGCCGCTGCGCGAGTCGAAGGCGGACGTCCTCTTCGCGGCCCGGACCCTGGAGTACATGGCGGGCCTCGCGGACAAGGTCCAGGGGGACTCCATCCCGGTCCCGGGCGAGCGGCTCGACTTCACCGTGAAGGAGCCGATCGGCGTCACGGTCCACATCTCCCCCTGGAACTATCCGCTCCAGCTCTCCGTCCGTTCTCTCGCCCCCGCGCTCGCCGCCGGGAACACGGCGGTGCTGAAGCCCGCGACGCTCACCCCTCTCACCTCCCTCGCCTTCGCCCGGCTGGCGAAGGAAGCGGGGCTCCCCGACGGGGTCCTGAACGTCGTCGTCGGCCCGGGCCGCGAGGTGGGCGAGACGCTCGTCGAGGACCCCCGGATCGCCTCCGTCTCCTTCACCGGCTCCTCCGACGTCGGGCGCCGGATCATGGAACTCGCCTCCCGCCACGTGGTCCCGGTCACCCTGGAGCTCGGGGGGAAGAGCCCGAACATCGTCTTCGCCGACGCGGACCTGGACCGGGCCGCGAAGGGCGTCCTCTACGGCATCTTCCTCAACGCCGGCCAGATGTGCTGGGCGGGCTCCCGCCTCATCGTCCAGCGCTCCGTCGAGGAAACGTTCCTCGGGAAGCTCGTCGAACTCGCGCGGAAGCTCAAGCTGGGACCCGGGTACGAGCCGGGCGTGGACATGGGTCCGGTCGTCTCGAAGGAGCAGATGGACCGGGTGCTGGGCTACGTCGAGAAGGGCAAGCAGGAGGGCGCGAAGCTCCTCACGGGGGGAGAGCGCTCGACCGCGGACGGTCTCAAGAAGGGCAACTTCGTCGAGCCCACGATCTTCGCCGGGGCGGACCCGGAGATGACCATCGCCCGGGAGGAGATCTTCGGACCGGTCCTCACCACGCTCGCCTTCGACACGTTCGAGGAGGCCATCGTCCTCGCGAACGCCACCACCTACGGACTCTTCTCGGGGGTCTGGACGAAGGACCTGACCCTCGCCCACCGGGCGGCCCGGCAGATCCAGGCGGGGATGGTCTCGGTGAACGAGTACCCGATCACCTTCCCGCAGACCCCGTTCGGCGGCTACAAGCAGAGCGGGATCGGGTGGGAGCAGGGGATCCACGCGCTCGACTTCTACACGCGCACGAAGAACGTGAACGTCTTCTTCGGCGGTTCGAAGAAGAAGTAGGGCCGCTCCTCCCCCGGCGGGGGGGCCCCCGCATCCCGGGTCGGGGAGGGGGCCCGGGGCTCTCGGCCGTGGCTCAGGTCGTCAGGAAGTTGACGAGCTCCTGCATGAACGACTCGGGGGCGGTGTCCATCGCGAGGTGCTTCTGGTTCGGGAGCGTCACGACCCGGCTCGAGGCGATCGCGCGGTGGACCC
>JAKAAX010000014.1 GCA_021802125.1 Thermoplasmata archaeon
GAGTCCCTATCGACCTGGAGGCTTGCTACTTCGATGTCGGTTCTGCCTATCCTGGTGGTGCAGCAGCTACCAAGGGTGGGGTTGTTCGCCCATTAAAAGGGATCGTGAGCTGGGTTCACACCGTCGCGAGACAGGTGTGTTGCTTTTTGGCAGTAGTGCAAGGGTCTCTGAGGGGAAGGTTCCCACAGTACGAGAGGAACGGGGAATCGGCGCCTCTAGTGCACCTGTTATCCGGCAGGGTATTGCAGGGCAGCCACGCGCTACGGGATAAGGGCTGAAAGCATCTAAGCCCGAAACCCCCCGCGAAAAGAGAGACCTGAGATCATTCGTAAAAGACGAGCTCGATAGAGCTGGGGTGTAAGCGAAAAGCTTCGGCGATTCGTTCAGCCCGCGGCCACTAACGATCGTAGCTACTTACTGCCGCACTCTCCGTCAAACAGAATCTGCGTATGACACCCAACGCCCCGGGGCTGCCGCCCCGGGGCGTTCTACGGTCCACTTCTCATTCGTGGGCCGACCGGCACGCGTGCGCCGCTGCCCGCTCTCGTTTCCTCGGCGGGAAGCGTCCTTGTTCAGAGTGGGTGCCCGGTGATGCAGGGTCTCCTGTATCTCGCCGGAGCCGCGCGGCGAGATTCGAGTTCCCGAGCGTGGGATCGCATGCCTGAACCCCGGTCCGCGGGTGTCCAAGACCCCTGCGTCACTGGCGCATGGCACGCTTTCCACGAGGTGGATCGAGGAGACACTTGCACCACGCTGTTCGTGTTTTGCGCCAAAAAGAACATGGCTGCCCACGATGCGTGACAGATGATTCAGGGGGGCCGGGCGCACTGGATGGGGGACCGGATCGTTCGACTCGCTGGCGCGGTGTCCTTCACCGGAATGCCGGGTCCAAGGCCTTCCCCTGAGGTCATCGGACGGCAACCCCGGCCTCGCGCACGCCGCGCGGATACTCGTATGCGGAAGGGGCGCGGAGCGGACCTCCTGCCCCGCCTCGTACGTTCTTGCGACGTGCTCCTTCCTCTGCGTATGCCCGCCTCTTCGGGCCCCTTGACGAGAGGCCGGGGGCCGCGGTCTTCCTCTCCATCACCGGAGAACCGAACAACATGATCGCGTCAAGTGCAGAAGGTGCGCGCCCCGCGACCGAACTCTCCCTGTCGACCCCGGAGACCCGCTCCAGGTCCATACGGAGGCTCGCGCGTCCTGCGGCCTGCCTCCTGGTCCTGGGGATGCTCCTGTCGGTCCTGCCTGGGGCGAGCGCACTTCCGCTCGCCGCCTCGGTCGGGGTCTCCCCGGGGACCGCGACGGTCGGGAGCTCGCTCTTCATCTCCGGCGGGGGCTGGACCGCGAGCCTGCCGGTCGCGGGGGTCATCAATTTCAACGGCGGTCAGACCCTCAATGTCTGCCAGCTGGGCGGCCTCGGTCCCATCGCGGGCAGCTGCACCACCTCGGCGACGGGCGCCCTCTCGCTCGTGGTCGATCTCTGGTGGGGGAATGCGGGGACCGCGACCCTCGTGATGACCCAGGGCGCGAACACCGCCACCACCACCTTCACCGTCGCCCAGAGCTTCTCCATGACCCCCACCGCCGGACCCGTCGGTACCACGGTCTTGGTGGCGGGCACCGGGTGGAGCTCGGGGGGCACGATGAACCGGATCGCGTGGGACGGGTCGGGCGGGCCGCTGACCGGCAGCAACTGCAACGGCGCCGCGATCGATGCCCAGGGGAACACCACGTGCACCTTCACGGTCCCCCAGAGCGTCTCGGGCACCCACTTCGTCACGTTGCGAGACAACAACGGGTACCAGTCGACCGACCAGTTCACCACGGTCACGAACCTCGCCCTGAACCCCACCACCGGCTCGCCGGGTCAGACCGTGAACGTGCTGGGGACCGGCTACGACAACGGAGGGAACATCGTCTCGCTCACCTGGAACGGGGCGGGCGGGCTTCCCGGCGACTCGTGCACCGGTTCCGGGCTGACCGGGACTGGCACCATCTTCTGCAGTTTCAACGTCCCTCTCGCGCCCGCCGGGACCTACGTCGTCCAGATGACGGACGACATGGGCAACACGGCCACGGCGCCGTTCGTGGTGGGGCCCTCGGTCGCCGTCTCTCCGGGGAGCGGCTTCGTCGGGACCCTGGCCACGCTGAACGGGGCGGGCTTCGCCCCTCTCTCCTCCTACAACGTCATCTGGTCGCCGACCGGGCCCAACCGGGCCCTCGTGGCGAGCGGGATCACCGACGTCACCGGCAGCTTCGTCAGCACCTTCACCGTCCCGGCGGACACCGCCGGCGGACACCAGGTGGAAGGCCTCGACGTCTACGGGAACGGGGCGACCGACACCTTCGACATCGTCCCGCAGGTCCTCCTCTCTCCCGCGACGGGGCCGGTCGGGACGGTCTTCTCCGGCGTGGGGACCGGCTTCGCCGGGAACTCCGCGACCACGGTCTACTGGGACCTCGGGCTCGGGGACCAGCACACCCTTGCGACGGGGACGACGAGCGGCACGGGCGGGTTCTCGTTCACGAACGGGGTCCCTCCCGCGGTCTTCGGGACACACACCGTCACCTTCTCTCCGGCGGCGGGCCCGTCGGCCGGCGCCGCGTTCACGGTCCAGCCGAGCCTGACCACGCGTCCCTTCGCCGGGCTTGCCGGTAGCACGGTGCTCGTGACGTACACCGAAGGGATGAGCGCGAACCAGGGCGTCGCCCTCTACTGGGACTACGGGCTCGCGACCCAGAGGACGATCTTCGGGTTCGGGGCCGGGATCACCTCGAACGCGACGGGAGCGGTCCTGCCCGCCGGGTTCGGGACGTGGACGGTCCCCACCAACGCCTTCCGGGGGATCCATCCGATCGCCGCGGTGGACGCGGTAGGAGTGGTGGCCCAGTCGATCTTCATCGTCGGCCCCGTCCTCGTCCTCCTTCCGCCGGCGGGAACCGTCAACTCCTCGGCCACCGCGCTCGGGTTCAACTTCGCTCCCACCTCCACCGTGACCGTCACGTGGAACGGGGTGGCGACCCCCCTCCTCACGGCCCTCACCAACGCGACCGGGGCCTTCGCAGGGACCTTCACCGTCCCCGCCCAGCCCGCCGGGCCCCACAAGGTCTGGGCGAACGACACCTCCTCCAACAGCGCGATCGCGAACTTCACCGTGGTCCCCTCGCTCTCCGAGTCGGCCACCCGCGGGCCCTTCCTGTCGGTGGACACGCTCACCTACCAGGGGATGGGGGCCGGGGTCTACGTCCAGGTCACCTGGGACGGTTCCCCGACCGGCATCCAGCAGGTCACGAACTCCTTGGGGACGGTCGTGGTCGCCTTCACGATCCCGAGCTCCCCCGCCGGTCCGCACGTCATCGGCGGGTACGACACCCTCGGGAACGTCCCGAACACCGTGCTCTTCCAGGAGACGCCCGAGATCTTCCCGGCGACGACCTTCGCGTATGAGGGGAACAGCGTCGCGGTCCTCCTCTTCGGGTTCGCCGCGAACAACGCGGTCACCCTCTCGTGGAACGGGCTCCCGCTCTTCGGGAGCACGGTCGGGACGGACGCCCAGGGCGCGGGCCTGGCGACGCTCGTCGTGCCCTCCACCCCGGGCGTTCAGCAGCTGGGGGCCTACGACCAGGCCGTGCCCCCGGACGTGGCCCCGAACGTGCCCTTCACCGTCTGGGCGCTGGGGGTCCCCACCCCCGTCTCGCCGCTCACGGGGGCCCTGGTCAACACGACCGCGCTCACGCTGAGATGGTCCCCGCTCCCGAACGCCAACGCGACCTACACGGTCGAGGTCTCCTCCTCGGCCTCCTTCGGTCCGGGGACCCAGACGTACGCCTCCCTCACGGGGACGTCGCTGCCCCTCCTCCTCGCGGACGGGACGTGGTCCTGGCGCGTCGAGGCCCTCTCCGCCTCCGGCGCCACGGCGGGCTGGTCCGCGACCGAGACCTTCCTCGTGGACACGAAGGCGCCGAGCGCCTCGGTCCTCCCTCTGCCCGCCTTCGAGACCTCGCTCGCTTTCCCCGTGTCCTGGACCGCGAGCGACCCGGCCGGGAGCGGCGTTGCGGGGGTCTGGATCTACTGGTCGAACACCTCCGGTCGCACCTGGTCGCTCGCCTCCTCCTCCCTCGTCAGCACGTCCCCGTACACGTTCACGGCCCCGGGTGGCGGGACGTACGAGTTCGCGGCGGTGGGACAGGACCTCGCGGGCAACGTCGGGTCCTTCCCCGGGTCCCAGGCGACGACGGTGGTCGACCCGAGCGCCCCGTCGATCGGCTTCTCGGTGAGCGGGCCCCACGGGGCCGGGGTGTGGTACACCGGAGCGACCACCGTCACGGTGAGCGCGTCGGGAGGCTCGAGCGGGGTCCGCGCCATCTGGTACGCGATCGGCACCGGCGCTTTCCAGGTCTACCAGGCGCCCCTCTTGATCACCGCGAACGGGGTGACGACGGTCCGGGCGTTCGCGCTCTCGGGCACGGGAGTGAACGGGAGCGTCGCCTCGATCAACGTCTCGATCGACAGCGTGGTGCCCTCCACGACCTCGAACGCCTCCTCGGCGTGGTCCACGCACTCCCCCGTCATCCTCGGGCTCGTCGCGGTGGCCGGGCCGAGCGGCAGCTCCGGCACCTACTGGAGCGTGGACGGCTCCAACTGGCAGCTGGGGAACGTCGTCACGGTCTCCGGCGATGGAGTGCACGCCCTCTCGTTCTACTCGGTGAGCGGAGCGGGCCTCTTGGAGCCGGTCCAGACGCAGACGGTACGGATCGACACCACGCCGCCGCGCACCGTGGCGGTGCTGACGGGGAACCTCACCCCCTCGGGATGGTACGGGAGCGCGGTGGACGTCACCCTCAGCAGCACGGATGCGACCAGCGGGGTCGCGGCGACGTACTACGCGGTGACCTCCAGCGCCTCGGTCGCGCCCACGACATGGTCCACCTACACCGTTCCCCTGGTCTTCACGACCGGGTCCTACACGGTGTGGTACCGCTCCGTCGATGTGGCGGGGAACTCCGAGGTCGCCGGGTCGACCTCGTTCCAGGTGGACATGGCCGACACCCAGGCGCCGGGCTTCGGCGCGCTCCTGGTCGCTCCTCCGGCGGTCTGGACGGGGACCGTCACCTACAGCATCACCCTCACGGACCCCGCAGGGTTCGAGGGGGCGAAGCTCCAGCTCGACCAGGGAGCGCCCATGCTCATGGAGCCGCTCTCGCCCCCCGCGGGAGCGAGCAGCGTCGTCTTCACCGTGTCGATCGACACCACGCACGTCCTGAACGGACAGCACACCCTGACGGTCGTGGCGACGAACGCCCTGGGACAGACCACGTCCTTCGGGCCGCAGCGGGTGAACGTCGACAACCCGAACTACGGGGGCTACGCGCTGATGGCCGGCCTCGCCATCATGATCGTGGCGGGGGTCGTGGCGCTTTGGTGGAACGGCCGTCGCTCCCGCGCCTCCCCGGCGGAGGATGGGGGCGTCGACGAGGAGGGCCCGGCCGAAGGGACGGGGTCTCCCGCCAAGACGGCGAGCGGGGACCGCGGAGCGAAGGCGAAGGCGACCAACGAGGGTCCGCGCACCGGGTCCTCCGGCTCCGTCGTAGAGCCTTCGGCGGCCACGACGAGCCACGGAGATGACGGGAGCGCTTCGCAGCACACCTCCGAAGGACCCGAGGCCGAGGGGCAATCCCCCTCCTCCGCCACGCCGTCCCCCAAGGGGCTCTTCCCGGACGGGGCACCGCCGGCAGAGGTCTGGCAGGAGGAGGGCCAGTGACCGCGCCCAAGGGCGCCTTGGGGCCCTCCCGCCTTCCTCCCGCCCTCTGGATCTCGGGCGGGCTCCTCGTCCTGGCGGCCATGGTGCTGCCCTGGACGACCTACAGCCTGAACGGCCCGGCGGTCTCGGTGAGCGGAGTGGGGCTGCTCCAGTACCTCCCGGAACTGGGGGCGCTCGCTGTCGGAGGCCTCGCCCTGGTGCTTCTCGGCATCGGGCTGGGGCGCGGGCGCGTGTGGTCGACGGACCTCCCTCGCACGCTGCCGGCGAAGGGGGTGACCCTCCTGGTCTCCTTCCTGAGCTTCGTCGTGCCCGTCGAGGTGGCCTTCCGCTTCGCGGCGGAGAGCCGCGCGCTCACGGGGACGACGTTCCTCAACGCGGTCGGTCCCGGGTGGGGCCTCGCCCTGGTGGGAGCGTCCCTGGCCTTGCTGGGAGCGCTCGCGCTGCTCTTCCAGAAGAGCTCCTCCACCGCCGCCTAGACCGCACCCCCGGAGGGTTCGACGGCCGCGCGCGGTGCCGCGGAGCCCCCCGCCTGCGCCGCTCCCCACCCCAGCGAGTGACGGCTCGCGTCGGATCGCCCGCGAGCCTTCACTCGGGAGGGAAGCCTGCCTATCCGCCCGTCGGGTCGGGACACCCGGCGCCCCGCCGAGAGATCACCAATCGCATGGTAGGCCCGGCTGCGAGGGGAGGGAGGGCGCGACGGTCCCCCGGCCACCGCCCAATCTCGTAACGTCAGGTCCGCCGACGTTGCGCTCGGCGCCTCTCACTTCGAGGATGCGTCCGAGCCGTCAGGAGTTTCGCCCTCCGATGCGTCATTGGCGCTGCCTACCTTCTGGGAGGCTCCACCCTTTGCAGACTTCCCCCCGAGCCTCCCGCCCTCCTTCTCGGAGGAGACGGCGGCGGGCCCCTGGTCGGTCTCCGCATACTTGGCCCACGACGGCCACCGGCGCTCCAGGACCGCGTCCAGGCTCCAGCGGCTCGGACCGTAGGCGGCGTTGATGACGAGGAGCATGAGGAACGTCATGGCGTAGATGATCCCCGTCCCGATGTCGGTGGAGGAGGGCCCGTACGGGCCGCCAAAGCCCTCCGGCACGGCCCAGATGAAGAGGCTCAGCACCGCCCCTCCAAGATAGGCGATCTTGCGCAGGAACCCCGCGATGAGCGCGAAGGCGACGGCCAGCTCCAGCGCTCCGGTCATGTAGACCAGCAGCGCGGGGTTCGCCGAGGCCTGGGTCGACCAGAACGCGAACCAGGGCGCGAGCCAGGCAGGTTGGCCGGAGGAGGCGTCCGAGACCATGCCCGCGAAGCTGGAGACGACGCCGGGGCTGAACTTGAGCGCCCCGTCGATCCCCCAGATGATCCCGAACAGGACGCGGAAGACCGTCTTCAGCTGGCCGGCGTGCGCGCCGATCCAACCGGAGCCAGGTCCCGACGACGAGACCCCTTTCGGCATGGCCAACTCAGCAGCTCGGCGGAGCCGCGACCGGCTCAAAAGGTTGGGGGAGGTCCCAGGGATGGTCGTTCCCCGCGCTCGTGACGTGAGGGGTGGCGGGAGGTCGGCCCGGTCGCCCGGGCCTATTTGAATAGCGATGAATGCGACCCATTCCTATATGGCTAAGACACCGGTTGCTGCGTTCATGTCCCAACGCCCCGAATCGCGGTGCTACTTCGCCAACCTGTCCCTGAGCGGGCACTTCCGACCGACACGAGCTCACCGAGCCGGTACGTGGGCCGTGGCGCTGGCTGCCGTCCTCGCGCTCGCGTTCCTCCTGGGAGGGGCCGCGCTCGCCTTCGGGGGCATCTCGACCGCCCGCGGCGCGCATGGGACCCCCGTCGTGTCCGCGACGACGGCCGCTCCCTCCGCTACGCCCCGTCCCCACAGCGTGGGAGCCGTCGTGGCGACGATCACCGTGGGCTCTGACCCCCAGGCCCTCGCTTTCGACGCGACCGACAACAAGATGTTCGTCGCGAACCAGGCGGGAGGGGGAACCGCGAGCGACCCCGGAAACCTCACGATCATCAACCCTACCACCAACACGATCTCCGGTTGGATCTCCCTGCCCTACTCGTCCACCTACGGGGCCCCGGGCCCGAACTCGCTCGCCTACGACAGCGCGAACGGCGAGCTCTACGTCGTCGATGGGAACAACATGCACCTCTCGGTGTTCAACGCCGCGACCAACGCCAACCTCTCGTGGCTTCCCCTCACGGCCTCGGCAGGCCTGAGCGGAGCTCTCGCCCTGGACTCGAACTCGGGCACGCTGTTCATGGTGAGCTACGACAACCAGAGCGTGTACACCATCGACACCGCCAGCAACACCCTCACCGGCAACTTCTACACCGAGCCCGCGAACGCGAACCTCCTGCAGTTGCCCCAACAGGAGTGCTTCGACCCGGCCAACGGCGACCTGTACGTGGGGCAGCAGAACGCCCTGGGGACCAGCAGCCCCGCGGACCTGGTCGTCGACAACGCCGCGAGCCACGCCTTCATCACGAACTTCACCACCGCCTCGAGCGAGGGGACCTGCGTCTACGACTCCACCAACGGCGACATCTACGCCGTGGGGGGGACCGGCAACCTGGTCATGGTGATCAACGGAGCGACGAACACGCTCACCACGACGATGACCTACACCGGCTCCACCGGCGCCGCGGGCATCGCCTTCGACCCGACCAACGGCTACCTCTACACCGCGGACTCCTCGTCGAGCACCGTCCACGTGATCGACGGCGCGACCAACACGGTCCTGGGCAGCATCCCGGTCGCGAACGACCCTCAGGCCATCGCGTTCGACAGCATCAACGGTGACATCTACGTCGCGAGCACCTACGCCTCGGTCAACGCGGGGACCGTCTCCGTCATCGACCCCAACGGTGGAAGCTCCAGCGGTGGGCCCACGATCTCCTCGTTCTCGGCGAGCCCCTCCACGATCTCGCTCGGACAGCCCACGACCTACTCCGTGAGCGTGTCGGGCGGGACCACGCCTTACACCTACTCCTACAGCGCGCTGCCGAGCGGCTGCGTGAGCCAGAACGTCCCGACCCTCACGTGCACCCCGACCGTGCCCGGAGCCTACACGTCGATGGTCACGGTCACGGACGCCGCGGGCAAGACCGCGACCAGCAACCCCGGCGCCGCGCTGCGGGTGAACTCCCCGTCGGGCTACCCGATCATCAACTCGTTCACCGCTTCACCGACCTCGGTCAGCGTGGGGTCCCCCACGACCTTCTCCGTCCAGGCCTCGGGGGGAACGCAGCCCTACACCTACTCCTACCTCTCGCTCCCACCGGGCTGCACCTCCCAGAACACGGCCTCCCTGTCGTGCACGCCCTCGAGCTCGGGGAACTACACGGTCCAGGTGACCGTGACCGATGCGAGCGGACACCCCGCCTCCGCCACCACTACGCTCACGGTCACTTCCGGTTCGACCAACAACGGCTCCGGCAGCGGGGGCGGCAACGGCCTCCTTCTCCCGATCGTGATCGGGGTGGTGGTGGTCGCCGTGGTCGCGGGTCTCGCGATCTACTTCCTGAAGGTGAGGAAGCCCAAGGTCCCGACGTCTTCCCCCACCGCTCCGTCCGCCTACGGGCAGGCCCCTCCACCCCCACCCCCGAGCTGAAGCGGAGACCGACCTCACGGGGCGGTCGCCGATCGCCCTGAGGCGCGCTTCGACATCGGAGGGGCCCCGGCCGACCGCCGTGCGACCCCGCACCGAGCTTCACAGGACCCAGCCGCGCGGGGCGGCCGACGTGGGCGGCCAGGGCGGAACGGCACCCGATAACTGCTGCGGACCCGGCCGTCGCGGTGCGGGTCCGGGCGCAGCGGTTCTCGCCACGTTCAAATACGGGCTGGGGGAAAGTATATCCATGGTCCGCTGGACGGCTTCAGTAGGGGCCCCCTTCGCGCCTGTGGCCAAACGCCCGCGGCCGTGGTCCCTGCTTCTCGCCGCGATCGCGCTCGCGGGTATCATGGCCCTTCCCTCGGTGCCGGTGGCGGGAAGCCCGGTCAGCATCTCCCACACGACCCCCACCTCCGCGGTCCTGGGCCCCGCCATCACCGCTTCCGGCTGCCCGAACGCCAACTACTACGGCCAGCACACGACGCTCTCGCTCCAGGCGGTGGTCGACTGCGCCCTCAACGCCGGGTTCTCCGGCTCGGTCGCGGTCACGTTCGTCGCGATGGCCTACCAGGAGAGCAGCTTCGACCCGGCCGCGATCGAACCGGTGTACTACGCGGAAGGGATCCTGCAGGAAGGGACGGGGGGCCAGTACCCACCCCAGGGGAACCCCTTCCCGATCTCGGGGTACAGCCCGTCGTCCTGCAGCGCCTACGGGGGCGGCAACAACTGGGGACCGATCTACTTCGACCCGAGCTGCGCTTACCAATGGGCCCACGCCTACTACAACCTCCGATCCGGAGGCGACTACGCGTTCTGGGGCAGCTACCTCTCGGGAGCGTACTGCCGCTGGGCCCCGAACGGGTTCTACGGCACGGGCTCCGTCGGCTGCTCCGGCACGGGACAGAACCAGGCGGGACTTCCCTGGAGCACCGTCTGCCCGAACAACGTCTGCTCCACCGGTGGCGGCGGGGGCGGCGGCGGAGGCGGTGGTGGTGGCGGCGGGGGCGGAGGATGCAACCTCTACGGACCGTCGGCCTGTCAACCGCTCACGTCCTCTCCCTCCCAAGGGAACTGGTACCGCATCCGCTCCGGGGACACCCTCTCCGGGATCGCCGGCCGGGCCTACGGCAACGGGAACATGTACACCCTCATCGCCCGCGTCGACCACATCTCCAACCCGAACGTCATCACCTCCGGGTGGTACCTCTGCATCCCGCACACCAGCGGGGCCGCCTGCACCTCGAGCGGCGGTGGCGGGGGCGGAGGGGGAGGCGGTGGCGGAGGTAACTGCAACCTCTACGGACCGAACCGCTGCACGCCGCTCACGAGCTCTCCCACTCCCGGTGACTGGTATCAGATCCGGTCCGGCGACTCGCTCTCGGCCATCGCGGGACGGGCGTACGGGAACACCCAGAAGTACACGCTCATCGCCTCCGTCGACGGGATCGGCAACCCGAACCTGATCAGCGCCGGGTACTACCTTTGCATCCCGACGAGCGGCGGGGCCAAGTGCGTCTCCAGCGGCAGCGGCGGGGGCAGCGGGAACTGCAACCTCTACGGGCCGGTCCGCTGCACGCCGCTCACGAGCTCCCCCACGCAGGGGGACTGGTACCAGATCCGCTCCGGGGACACGCTCTCCGGGATCGCCAGCCGCGCCTACGGGAACGGCAACCAGTACACGCTCATCGCCCACGTTGACCACATCTCGAACCCGAACGTGATCACCGCGGGATGGTACCTCTGCATCCCGCCCACCTCCGGAGCGGCCTGCGCGGGCTCCGGTGGCGGTGGAGGCGGCGGGGGCGGCGGCGGAGGTGGGGGCGGCGGAGGCGGGAGCTCCAGCACCACCTTCATGCCCTGGGTGTGCCAGTTCTGCTCCTGGGCGGGCTCTCGCAGCGCCTTCGCCAACGAGTACTCGACCGTCGCCAAGGACATCACCTCGATCTCCCAGGAGGGGTACGACCTCACCTCCTCCGGGGGCTTCGCCTCCCGCGGGTACACCGGGACCCAGAACGACCTGACGCCCTGGGCGCACCAGCACGGGTCGAAGATGTACCCGATGGTCACCTCCTGCAACCTCTACGCCCTGAACTACTTCCTCGGCACCTCCAGCCTGTGGCAGCCGTTCATCAACCAGGCGGTGACCACGGCCCAGTCGGACGGGTACGCGGGGTACAACGTGGACTTCGAACCGGACTCCAGCTGCAATGGGGGGTCCGTGGCGGGCGGCGACGGCGCGGCCTACGCGCAGTTCATGGGTCAGTTCGCGACGGCGCTCCACGCGAAGGGGATGAAGCTCTCCGGCGACTTCGCCCTCTGGAGCCCCGGCTTCTGGTCCCTCTCCAGCATGGCCCGCTCCTCGGTCGACACCTGGGTGCTGATGGACTACACCTGCTCGGTGAGCTCGTTCAACTCCGCCGCGAGGTCCGCGCTCGGGTCCATCCCGGCCTCTCACCTGGGGCTGGGGCTTGACCCGGAGTACTGTGCGGGGTCCCCGAGCGAGCTCTCGGACATGCAGCAGGAGGTCCAGGCGACGACGTCCCTGGGCGTCCACTTCCTGGCCTACTGGGCTCTGGATGACGGCCCGGCCGCGATGCCGAGCGGGCTGTGGCCCACCATCACCCACTTCCTGGGCGGCTCCAGCGGAGGCGGTGGCGGCGGTGGCGGTGGTGGGGGCGGCGGCGGCTCCGGGTACAACGGGGCGGCGGCGGCCTCCTACGCCCGCAGCTACATGGGCATCGTGGCCTCCGACGGGTACTACTGGACCTCCGGGTGCTGCTACCACCACTTCGCCGCGGGGACCGGAACGCCGTACATCGTGAACGCGTACGGCGGGATCGGGGACGACTGCACCCACTTCGCCTCCTTGGCCCTCCACGCCGGAGGGATCAACGTCCCCTCGGCCGTTCCCCCGACCTACGGGAACCCGTCGGTGGTGGGCCTGAGGAACTGGCTCCTCTCTGGCCACATGGTCCAGGAGGCGACCGGGACCTCGTTGCCCTCGTGGATGGCGCCCGGGGACCTGATCATGTACGATTGGAACGGCGGAGGCTGGGACCATACCGCCGTGTACCTCGGGAACGGCCTGGTGGCCGAACACTCGTTCGGCAATGGGGCGGGCGGGGTCACCACGACGCCGCAGCCCTGGGGCGACTACGGGGCGTACCTCTACGACTTCCTGCACATCACGTCGGTCACCTGGCACGTCGCGACCGCGTCGGTCCCCAGCGCCTCCAACTGGGCGGCGAGCTCGACGACGCACCTGCAGGCGATGCAGGAGGGCGGGATCCTCGCCGCGGCGAGCTCTCCGGGCGTGCTGGCCCCGACCTCCACCGCCGCCCCGGTGGGCGCGGGGGCCCTGCCGCTGCTGCAGCTCTCCCCCCTCGCGGCCACCTCGGCCCCGATGGCCTCTTCCCTGCTGCTCCTGTTCGTGGCCTGCCTCGCGGTGGCCGGCGCGGGTGCCCTCGCCTCCTTCCGCAGCTCCCGAAGGGGCTCGAAGGTCGGGGGGCGGTAGGATATCGCTCCTCTCCGGGCGAAACGCCATGAACCCGCGACGGCTCTGGCCCCTTGCTCGGGGGACCGAAAGGTGACCCTGGGGGGCCGTTCGATGGACAACTGGGGGAACGCACGATGGACCGTACTCGGCGCGATGCTGCTCGGACTCCTTCTCCTCGCCCAGGTCTCCGTCTGGGCGGGAAGTGTGTCGCACGCAGCCCCGGGGGCTCCCGGACCGGCGCTCGGCGCCCTGCATGCCGGACCCACGACCCTGCCAGGAGGCTCTCCCGGAGCTCGCACCGGCGGCCAGACCATCCTCGCCTCGAACTCCACCGTTGAGCCTCCGCACTCGCTCGCACCCTCGCTGCCCCAGCTCCCCGGCGGGTCCTGGAGCTCGGTGGACCAGCTCCTGACGCTCCCCGGTGGTCAGTTCGACCTCCTGGGCGCGGACAACGCCTCGGGCGCGAAGATCGGGGAGCTCTCGATGGGGACGACCCCCACCGTGGCGGACCTCACGGGGGGCTTCCTCAGCACCGCGCCGGCGACGGACGCGGGCGCAGTTCAGGGAGGGGCGCTCTCGAACGGGGCGTACCCCACCGTCTTCCTCTGGGGCCAGGGCAGCGCCGGGCCCGTGCTGATGGAGCAGAACGTCAGCAACGGGACCTTCCGCCCGGCCTACGGGTTCACCCCCCTCGCCCTCCAGGTGCTCGGCGGAGGCGGGGTGGTCGGGGCCCAGGTTGCGCTCGTCGGCGGGAACTACAGTACCGGGCCGGCGCAGCCGATCGTGGTCGTCTACAACGACTCCTTCGGGTTCAGCCTCTTCACCGGGGTGCCCCTGGCCTTCCATGCGCTGGTCGGCGCCCTCACCACCCCCTCGGGGATCGTGGTCTCGGGCAGCGGCCCGAACGGGACCCTGGGGATGCTCTCCTTCGCGGGAGGGAACTGGGCGTTCACGAACTACACCTCCCTGCTGCCTTCGAGCTTCGGCGAGCCGGTGACCCCTCTCGCCTCCGCCGGGAACTACGTCCTGGTGGGGTCCCCCGGAGGCGTCTACACGGGGATCGTGAACCTCACCGGCGGTCCCTTCGTCAACCTCAGCGCCTCCCTCGCCGCCTCCACCGGGAGCCCCTCCGCCGCCGCGACGGACCCCGCCGTGACCAACGGCATCTCCGTCGCCTCTTCCCTCGGTCTCGCGGTGGTCGATGCCCGGACGGGGACCGTGACCGCCTCCCCCACCTCCCCCTTCCCCCCTGGCGTGGTCCCGCTGGCCCTCGACTGGAACGGCACGACGCTCATGGTCGGGGGATGGCGTAACGGACAGGCCGCCGAGCTCGCGAGCTGGGGCTCGACCGCCGGGTACCGCACGCTCCGCGGCGACCTGGGCAGCGGGCTGGTCGACGCGTCAGCGCTCGCGCTCGCCTCGGGCCACCTCTTCGTCGCCGGCACCAACGGCACGGCGGGGAGCCTGGTCTCGATCGATCTCGGGAACCTCACCACGAGGGACCTGACAGGAGCGTTGCCCGCGGGGGTTCGCGCTCTCACCCTCTCCGTCGCCTCCCCGAAGGCGATCTACTTCTCGGACGGGACCCGCGTCCTCGCGCTCAACACCACCACGCTCGTTCTCACGGACATCACCTCGGGCCTCGACCCCGACCTGGTGGTGGACGCGATGGGCTGGAACAGCGGCCGGCTCCTGGTGGGAGGGATCCTCCAGCAGCACAACGGCGCCACGCAGGAGGTGAGCGCTGGAGGCGGGCTCTTCTCCTACGCCCCCGGGGGCGCGCTGTGGACCAACCTCTCGGCCTCCCTCACGTCCCTCTCGGAGGTCACCACGATCGCGACGGACGGCGCGGGCAACGCGTTCCTCGGCGGGGAGCAGCAGCCGGAGGCCTCCGGCATCGGGGACTTCTACTACTACGCCCCGGCGAGCGCCACGCCGTTCACGAACGTCTCCACCCAGTTCGTCTCGAACCTCTTCGTCCCGTTCGCCGCGGCCTGGAACGGCACGACCTTCTGGGTCGGCGGGACCGGAGCGCTCGTCAACTGGACCGACGGGGGGCAAGGCGCCTTCGACCTCTCCGGGCCGCTTCCGCTCCCGACGAACATGCTCAGCGTGACCTCGATCTCGGTGTTGGCCAACACCTACCTCCTGGGTGGGCAGGGGTACGAGACGTCGCCCACAGTTCCCGGACCGGAGGTGCTCCAGGGTGTCGAAGGGATCTCCCAGCAGGACCTGACCACCGGCGTGGGGCTCCTCTGGCAGTGGCCTCCCAGCACGCTCGCGGCCGACGGACTGCTCTGGGCCGGAGACGGCGCGCTGAACGGCACCGCGGACGTGGTGGAGCTCCCCGCCCCCTTCGCGGGGACCCTCACCGCGAACGCCCAGGTGCTGGACGCACCGGCGAACCTGACCCTCTCGCTCACCGGTCTTTCGGGGGGTGTCCAACCGTATGGCACGCCCACGTTCACCACGAGCGTGGGGACCGCGAGTGGGTACACCGCGACGTTCCAGCTCACCGCCCCGGGAACCTACGCCGTGTCGGTGAACGTCTCCGACGCGGTGGGCGTGGTGCTGACCATCAACGCGAAGGTCACCATCTCCTCCCCGCTCTCGATATCGGGGACGGTCACGCCCACCAGCGGAAGCACGCCTCTCGCGCTGACCGCCTCCTGGGTGGTCTCCGGCGGCAGCTCGCCCTACACCATCGTCGTCGCCTTCGGGGACGGCACGACCTACTCCTCCGCGATCCCGGTCTCCTCGGCGACGCACACCTTCACCGCCGCCGGGACCTATTCCGTCCTCCTCCAGGTGACCGACTCCACCGGAGCCCAGGCGGGCGTGCCGGCGGTCACGGTCACCGTCGCCGCGGGAAGCGGGGGCGGGGGCCCGCCCCCGGGAGGCGGGGGCAACAACTCGACGGGTACGCACACCGGTCCCACGTCGCAATCCCCGTGGTATGCCGGGACCCAGGGCGCCCTCGTCTTCGGCATCGTGGTCATCGCCGTCCTGGTCCTCGTGGGCCTCGCGCTCTTCATCCGTTCCCAGGACCGCATGCGCCGCCGCCGGATGGGGTCGGGCAAGCGGTCCCATCCCACCGGAGGAAGCTCCGTCGCCGAGGGCTCTGAGGGCCCCTCCGCGCCGGGCGGAGCGGGGGAGACCCCGATGGCCGAAGCTCCCATGGGCCCACCCCCTCCCCAGTGAGACGGGAGATCGCGGCGGGCGAGCGCGCAGGATGCACGCTGCGCGGTGGCCGTCCTAGCTGCCTCACGCCCGACTCGTCCCCGCAGAATCCCGCCACGACGACTGTTCCTGAGCAGTGCGACACCAGCCCCGTCGTTCGGCCAGGCTTGATGAAAGATGGCCGCATGATCTAATTCCACAGGAGGCGTTCTGGGGCACTCTACCCTACCTCCGGGGATCCCTTCGCCCCCGGATCCCTTGGAGACCTATCGTGGGATGTTCCGGGACTTTCTCAAGAGCCAGGGGCCCACGGAAACTCTCGAGAGCCTCGCGTCGCGCATGGGAGTGTCCTCAGGTACGACCTTCCTGGTAGAGTGGCCAGGAGATGAGCCCGCACGAACCGGAACATGGTTCAGGGTTCTGGACGCGTCAGAGCGCCCGCTCTTCGAGGTTGCTCGGGATCACGAGGCTGGCGAAGCGCTGAGCAGATCTTGGCGAGAGAAGATCCGTCACCCTTCTTCTCCCCCGGGAACGGTGCTCGAGTACCGGCTCCATGTGCTGGCGTGGCGCATCGCTACCCCCCACGACCCTGACGTCTGTCGTGTGGCCTATCTCCACTTCGATGAGAGTTCCAGACGCCCGGCTGACCCGAGTGCAGAAGGCAGCTACTCCTACCTCGAGACGGCTTGGGACAGTGTCCAGCTGTACGACCCGTCGCAGCGTGTGGTCTTGTATACGGCCTTCGGCGTGGTCTCTCCGACGCCTGGTTCTCCCACGGTGCTCAACCTGCTCCTCCCGAACGGGGACGTCGTAGCCCGTCGTGTGCTCACTTCCCCGACCTCGGCGAGATTCGAGAGCCCCGAGGGGGTCGTGCTTGGAGGGATCACGAGATCGGCCCGCCCGATGGGCTCCGACCGGCACCCTATCGAAAGGGTGGAGGTGGCAGGCACGACCACTCCTCTGGTTCCCGTGTTTGCCTCCATGGTGGGCTGGCTCCGGGACACCCTGGCCGGCATTTCGAAGCGAAGGTCAACACACTAGACTCCGGTTGACCCGCCGGTCTACGCGCGACGTCCTTCGGAGGTGAAGTGGCCCTCATGATCCCGGGGCCGTTGACCGGGGGAGCCGACGGGGTTACGACTCCGGATGGCGAAGGCAACAACCCCCCGCCGCGCTCTCGGCGGAAGGGCGAGCGCCCGCCGCCTTCGCTCGATCAGTAGGTGAGCTGGGCCAGGAACGGGACCGTGCCGGAGGGCCCGCTCCCGCCAAGGTCGACGGTGGGCCCGTTCGAGATCCCTCCTCCGAGACCGCCCAGGTCGGATTCGAGCGCGGCGAGGTTGGGCGCCACGAACCCTCCGGGCGTGTTCTGGTAGGCGTCCCCCACCGAGGGACAACCGCCGCCCACCCCACCCGAGCAGGCGCCAGCGCTGTCGTTCCAGAAGGCGTCGGCGAGGAGCGACGGCGGCGCCTCGGCGATAACGAGCGAGTCCGGCACGGGGTTGCCCAGCGCGTAGGCGAGGGGACGGTTCGCGGTGACCTCCCATTCCAGGAAGGTCTCGAGGCCGCCCCTCGTGATCGCGCCGGTCGGGTCGTAGGCGACGCCGCCGCTGAACCAGGCGCCTCCCTCCACTCCCGAGACCCCCACGTCGATCCGATCCAGGGTCGCCGAGAAACCGGCGGTGCGGACGGAATCGAAGTAGTAGCCCATCGCGAACTGTTCGGCCGACACGAGCTCGTCGAACGTGGGGGGAGACCCGGGTCCGTAACCGGAGAGCCAGGCTGCGACCGAACTCCCGTACGCCGTGGCCGCGGCGGTGGGGAGCGAGGGGAAGCCCTGCTCGTAGAGGTCGGCGGAGCTGGTCGTGGCCCCGAGCGCGGGCACGTAGAGGGATCCGAGCGGCGTCGGGCCCCCTCCCGGTGCCGCTTGGGGCCCGCCCCCCGGAGCGGCCAGTGCGAGGTTCGAGGAGACGCCCCACCTGTCCCACGCCGCGTTCATCTGGAGCCCCAGGGGCGTGGAGCCGGCCGCGCCCCGCGACGTCGGGGCGTGGACGAGGGAGAAGCTGAACGGGCCGTAGTTGTTGTCGTAGTCGACCGAGACGAGGGCGAGGGCGCTCGCGGAGAACGTCATGGACGCGTCGAGCACGCTCGCCGAGCTCGTTCCCTGGCTCAGGGTCGCCACGTACGTTCCCGCCATGGTGAGCGAGACGTTGTTCCCGAGGAACGCGTAGTTGTTGAGGTAGAGCAGGGAGGGGAACCCGATCCGTCCCAGCGCGCCGTCCATCTGGTTCATGTCTCCCTTGATGGCCGCGGAGTTCCCCTGTTGGCTCGTCGAGACCATGGCGTTGGTCGCGACGTCGATGCTGGCGCCGAGCGCGAGGGAGGTGACGGGTCCCGCCGTCGCGGCCACGTCCGGAAGGTTCCCGAGCAGCGACGCGTCCACCGTCGTCTCGCCCAGGGCCACGTGCGAGACCGAGCCCACCCGCGAGAGGAGGTCGTCGAGCGAGGGGGAGATGTACGTGCCGGGGAGGAAATCCGGGTTCTTCGCGGTGTGCATGTCGGACCCCACGATCCCCGCGAGCCCACGCGTGTAGGTCAGGACGGGATCGCTCGGCACGCCTCGGGCGCCGGTCTTGAGGGGCCAGGGGGTCAGGACGTTCACCGGGAACTCGGCGTGGAGCGGGATGGTGAGCTGGAGCTGCGTCGGGACCGGTCCGGTGGGGCCCGGGAGCACCGGGTTCTGCGGGAGGGAGAGGGTGAGGTGGACCGTCGTCGAGTAACGGACGTCCCAGGTGGTCTGGAACGGAGCGATCGCCATGTTCGAGGACTGGTCCTGCGGGTCCACGAGATGGAGCGTCTCCTGAGGGGGAGATAATCCGACGGAGTTCGAGGATAGCGAGATCGTGACCTGAGGAGGGCCCTCGCTGAGCAGACCCCCGCGGTCCACCGCCTGGGTCCGATTCCCCTGCCACACTTCGAACGGCGAGCCACCCAGGAGCGTTGGCTGATCGACCAACGTGTGCTCGTCCAGGTTCCGGGCGGTCCAGGACTCGGCGTTCTGGTAGAGCTGCGGCTCCCACGAGGACGCGAGGTTCGACATGTCCGGCAGGACCTTCGGCGAGCCGATGCTCTGCTCCACCCAGTTGCGGAAGGCGTAGCTGCTCCAGCTTGCGACCCCGGTGTCGGACCAGGCGCTCTGCAACGCGCCCAGGGCCTGCGAGGCCACGGCCCCGACGGACCCGGCCGCCACGACCTGGACGGAGGGCAGGAGCGCGTCCCAGAGCCCCTGCGGGTTCCAGTAGTAGAGCGCGAGGGCGTTGAAGTAGCCGCTCCCGGGCCCCCACGGGGCGACGCAGGTGGCCCCGTAGTAGCCGGCCATGCAGGCGGAGTCGTAGTTGCAGGACGGAGAGGCGGTGTTCGAGGTGATCCACTGGTAGATGTCGTCGAACGCGGAGACCTGGAGGTCCTGGGGGAAGTCGGGGAAGGTGAAGGGGGTCGGGGGTCCCGACAGGCTCTCGTCGTAGGGCGCCTGCTGCTGGTAGGAGACCGGACCGAAGGTGAAGACGGGGCTGATGGGATCGACGCCCCCGAAGTAGAGGTTGTAGTCCATCATCGTCCAGAGGCGGACCGCGAGGCGCGCGGTGTCGAGCAGCGAGTTCTTCTGGCCGAGCGCGGGGCCGGAGCCCAGCCCCTGCGGGTACTCGGCGCCCTGGACGAACCACGAGGACGACTGGGACGGCTCGTCGGAGGCGAGCGTGCCCAGGGCCGAGTTGAACGGACCGGAGTACAGCGCGTCCACGCCGCTCTGGAGGTACGTGGAGCCCTGCCCGGACGGTCCCAGTTGGTAGGGCGAGGTGGGGTCCGTCACCCCCACCGAGGAGGTGGAGACCGACGACGGGACCTGCCCGTCCATCCAGCCCGCCACGTAGGGGACGTAGCCGGGCGAGGAGAGCGACGAGCCCGCGGGCGTGTTCATGCTGAGGGAGAGGTCGGTGATGATCTGGGTCAGCGTGTCGTTGGCCGCGCCGTTGCGGGGCGAGCTGGTCACGTACTCTCCCAGGAGCGAGCGGTCGACGAGCGTGTAGTCAAAGGTGTGGCGTGTCGTCGAGGAGCCGCCCATGCCGTAGATCTGCAGCTTGGTCTTGACCACGAACGGGGAGGGATTGTAGGGGGAGCCCCCGTTCGCGTTGCCCATGACGAGCGAGAGGGTGTTCGAGACCTTCGACGTGGTGGCGGAGTAGGACCCGCCGGGGAAGATCGTGTAGTAGTCGGGGATGCCCACCCAGATCGGGCCGTAGGGGGAGGGGTAGTAGCACAGCAGGTTCCCCGGGCCGTACTGGTCTGCCCAGGCCCCGAGGATCCCCAGGGGGGAGGTGCCGGTGTAGCTCGCCAGGTTCGAGAGCTGCGAGCCCATCCAGGTCCGGTAGTCGGTCATGTACTGGGAGAGGCGCGCCTGTGCCCACTGCGAGGAGAGCGACCAGACGAACTGCCAGTCCGTCACGGGCTCGGTGAGCGTGGGGTCGACGGTCTGCGCTCCCCAGTAGGTGTCCAGGAGGTCGAAGGTGAAGCGGTCCGCGAACGAGCTGATCGACTGGGCGAGCGTCTCGCCCACCGCGACGTTCTCGTTCGACCAGGCCGAGCCGGGCGTGCTCTCCAGGTAGAGGTAGAGCGCCGCTCCGTCGATCTTTCCCTGGAGCGCGCTCGAGAGCAGGGTGGAGTAGCGGGCGGGCAGGGTGTTCCGGAAGAGGGAGAGCGCGTTGGGATCGGTCGCGTGGAACGCGTAGAACGTCTCCAGCATCACGGCGAGGGCACCGGCGTTGGCCACGTCCTGGGTGGTCAGGATCTGGTGGACCCCGGTCGTCACCCCCGTGTCGGGACCGGGGTAGCCTCCGCTGCCGTAGCCCAAGAGCGCGCGCAGCTCGGCGAGGGTGGTGAGGATGTAGGAGGCGAGGCGCGCGAAGCCTCCGTCCGGGCCGGTGAGGTCGGCGGTGAAGATGTCGGCGGAGGACTCCAGGAGCCCCAGGGGGGCCGTCTCGGTCCGAAGGAAGGGGAAGGAGGAGACCGTCGTCGTGCCGCTGAGGTCCACCGCGGAGAGCTCGAAGTTCCCGACCACGGCGGCGAAGGGGGTCTCGTTCACCTGGGCAGGGACGGCCAGCGTCGGCGTCGACAGCTCCTGGTTCGGGCTCGCCGGCCACGCGCTGACCCCGTTGGGGGAGGTCGCCGTGACGGTGGGCGCGAGCCCGTTACCCTGCCAGGAGGGGAACGTGGCGCCCACCCAGAAGGCCAGCACGCAGACCGTGACCCCGCCCAGGTCGCGGCCGTTCGCGCAGAGGGAGGAGTGCGTGTGGCTCCCGGAGAACTGTGTCGCGACGTACTGGTGGACGTCGCGGGAGATCGAGGCGTTGAGCGTGCCCAGAGGCGGGTTCGCTCCCGAGGCGAGGAGGTGGGCGAGCTCCCCGAGCAATGACCCGCTCGCGTTGGCCTCGAGCATCGCGGCCGCGCTCGTCATCGCCTGATCGACGATCTCGGAATCGTGGCCGGTGCTCCCGGAGGAATAGAGCACCTCGGAGGAGAGGATGGAGCTCACGAGGAGCAGGATCGCGATGCCGACGACCAGGGCGGCGAAAGCGTAGGGGACGCGGGCGGAACGGCTGCGACGAAGGGCCCGCTGGCGACGGGGCCCCCGGTAGGCCCGGGCGATCTCCCCTGACGGCGGTCTCCGGTCCGCCGCGGGAGCCTCCTCGACCTTCGTCGCCATCTTGGGGGGACCTGAGACCCACGAGAGGGGCCGGGGACGGATGAAGGGCCCCCGCCCTTCTGGTGGATAGTCACCGCCCTCGTGGGGACAAATACGTTCCGAGCCAGGGGAAGCCGCGAAAGGGAGGTATAAATGGTGACAACGGCGTGAAGGACCGCACATGCGCCACTTCCGGCGGGCCCACCGCGGTGTGGCGGGGTTCCTGGAGGAGATCCCCGTTCTGCTCATCGTCGTCATCTCCTTCATCCTCTTCTTCTCCGCGGTGGACGCCAGCCTCACGACCCTCGCGGGCAGGGAGGGCCGGTCCTCGTTCGCGGAGCAGGCCTCCCTCCTCCTGGAGGACCTCCTGGGCTACCGGAACCTGACCTACCAGGGGCAGTACGCGGTCTTCGACGTCTCGCGGGTGGTGAACCTCACCGAGTCGAACGTCAGCTGGGAGTACCATCCCACCTACGGGTTCGAAGTGAACATCACCGACCGGTCCGACTACCCCGTCCACTACGACCGGGTCGTGGCGAGCGGGGTTGTCCCCACCAGCCCGAGCGCCCTCCGGCTCGGCCTCTACGCCGCCCAGGCGCCCGTGAGCCTCCGCGTCAGCGACACCGAGGTCCACGACGCGACCATCGAAGTGACGGTGTGGGAGTGACAAGATGAGGTCGGGGGCCGGGAGACATCTTCATCGCCGTGAAGGGGGCCAGCTGGCGCTCTTCGACGCGGTGCTCTTCCTTCCGATCCTCGCGCTCGCCGTCGTCGTCGTGGACATCATCCTGGTCCCGCCGGTCCAGGTCGCGAGCGGAGCTGTTGTGGGGGAGAGGGACGCGCAGCAGTCCCTGGCGACGCTCCTCCGGACCACCCTCTACGAGACCCGGATGCCTCTGGCCTCCGGGGGATGGGTCCTGCTCAACGACCAACCCGTCGCGCAGCTCCTGGCGACGGTCCTGCACGGTCTGGGGTGCGGGACGGTGGGGACCTCGAATCTTATGCACGCCGGCTTTGTTGGTGGGGACGTGGAGAGCGCCCTCGTGAACATGACCTCAGGCGCCTGGACGTACGCCGCCGTCGCGTCCAACGCGACCGGGTGCGGCTCCCCAGCCCATCTGGACCTGGGTCCCGCGACCCCTTCGACCTCGGACCAGTCCTTTACAGCCTGGGAGAGCCTTCCTCCGATCGGGGGAGGGTACTCCGAGATGACCGTGGGGGTGGTGCTGTGGGGACCATGAGGCGCACGAAGGAGGGCCCCCGGACCGCCCTCGCCTCCGGCGGGCCGCTTCTCGCCCTCCTCGCCCTGGCGGTCGCCCTCCTCATGGCCGTGCCCGCGGACCAACCGCTCGCGACCGGTGTCCCCGGGAGCCTCGACCTTGGTGCGGCCTCCCACCGCTCCGTCCCGGGTCCGCGCCTCACCCCAATCTCCTCCGGGACCTGGAGCTTCAACACCTCCGACGCCGCGTCGATCTCCCTCGTCGCCGTCTCCGGCGACCCCGGGTACGTGGCGGCCGCCTCCACCAGCGGCCACGTCTACCTGTTCAACATCTCCTCCGACCAGCCGCTCGGGACCTACACCCTCCCCGCGGCGCCCACGACCCTCTCGATCTCCGACCGCGGACCGGCCCCGGGGACGAACAGCCTCGTCCTGGCCTCTGTGGGCCCCGAGGTCTACGCCCTCAACCTGACCCAACCCGGGAGCTTCCTGCAGGCGTGGAACTTCACCGACAACCTTGGCTACTGGGGAAAGGGGATCACGAACCAGCAGGTCGAGGCGGTCGCGGTGGACGCCCAGAGCAGCGACGTGGCGGTCCTCACGACGTTCCTGTTGAACGGGATCTCGGGGGTGGCGCTGGCCTACCTCGTTCACGGGGTGATGAAGTGGCACTACATCGTCTTCGGCGGGGCCACGCCCGCCGGCATGGGGGTCGCGATGACCCCGGACGGGACGCTCGTCGCGCTCACGGTGAACCTGCAAGGGCGCACGTCGGAGGCCACGATCTTCCCGTACTTCGGCACCCCCGTGCTGAACTTCACCTGGCCCGGCGCCTCCGCGACGGCCGCGGCCACGGCCCTCTCCTCGGACGGCACCCACGTCTTCTTGGGAGGGAACGGAGGCTTCTACGTCGGCAACACGGCCGACGGCCAGAGCTACGGGGGCTCCAACGCGCCCATCTTCTCCGGGGTCGGGCAGATCGTCTCCGCCCCCTCAGGGACCGAGTTCATGGTCGAGACCTCGACCGCCATCTACGCCTTCAACGCCGCGGCGATGGCGGGGAGCGCGAAAGGAGCCTACGCCTCGCCCGTCTGGTCGATGCCGGTCTCCTCCCCCGTCCCGCAGATGCTGCTGGCCGGCGACGACCCGGCCTACTTCGCCCTCGTGGGCCAGGGGGCGATCGGCAGCACGCTCAGCTACTACTACACCCCGATGGAGAACCTCTCCGCCCCGGCGCCCCCCTATCGGAAGGTGACCTTCCCCGCGACGGCGCTCGACGTCGCCTACTCCCACGACCTGTCCACGGTCGCGGTGGGCATGCAGCACGTGGCCGGCCAAGCGCTCCCCGAGCTCGAGGTCGTGCTCGACGCCGGCGCTCCTCCTCCCCCGGGGTTCGTGGTGTACGTCTATGGGGTCACCTCGACCTCCTTCACCGTCGCCTGGGGACTCCCGGGCACGATCGTGCAGGGCTTCGCGTCCTACACGCTGGAGCTCTACCCTCTCCCTTCGAGCGGCGGGCTCGTCTCCGTGAACAGCCCCACCGCGACGACGCAGACCTTCACCGGGCTCAACCCCGGGACCACCTACAACGTGTCGGTCACGTTACGGTCCTTCTTCGGCCTTTACCAGGAAGTGGCGGTAGGGAGCGGGACGACGTTCCCGGCGCCCGCCCCACCGGACCCCTTCGTGTGGGTGGAGTACACCAGCGTGGCGCTCCTGCTCGCAGGCGCCGCGATCGCGGCCTTCCTCCTCCTGCGCTCCCCCGGAGAGACCCCTCCCCCGCCGGAGGCGGAGGACGGCCCGCGGCTCCGCCGCCAGGACCGCGGGTGGGGGGCGCGCGGACGCCCGAGGTCCAGCTCGCGCGGCGGCCGCCGTTCCCGTCGCTCCTCTCGTCTCCCACCGGGGTTCGGTTGAGACCTGAGGGACGAACGGGGCGCGTGTCCCCGCTACGGAAGCGGAGCCAGACATGACACCTGCCGGCCGAAGGCCACCCTCCGACGAGGAAGAGGAGCTTCCGCCGGAGGAGGTGGAGGTCCCCCCGTTCGAGTACGAGGTCCGTTCCTCCGGCGGCGCCTCCAACCTCATCCTGAGGTGCGACGCGTGCGAGGGCTCGGATGCGCTCGCCGACCCGCGCTGCCTCGCCGCGGTCCTCCAGGCGCTCGGGGAGGAGTACCACGTCGACCTGATCACGCTCTCCGGCCGCACGATGCGGCAATACTCTGGGGAGACCGTCCAGCTTCTGCGCCAGGTCCTGGAGATGCACAAGCTGCTCCAGCAGCTCTCCACGCGCCCTCCCCAGCCGGTCCTCGACGGGGTGGTCGTGCCGGGCGCCGACCTGGAGGACCTCATCGAGGACCTCTACCGTCAATCGGACATCGAGGCGGCCCGGGCTCCGCTCGACGAGGACCGGGCGGAGGAGGAGCGGGAAGAGGAGCTCCGCCGGCAGCTGGGTCCCGGTGCGAAGAGGACGCCGCCCTCGCCGCCGCCCGTCCGACCCGGTGCCTCCGATACCGGTACACTCCCGGCCTCCGGGGCGTCGCGGCCGTCGGCCTCGCCTCCGGCATCGGTCCAAGGTGCAGGCTCGGGACGCTCGGGGGCCCCGGGCGGTACTCCCTCCCCACCCGGCGGCGTGGCGACCTCCGACGGGGAGCTCTCGCTCGAGGACCGGATCGCCTTTGTCGAGAAGAACAAGAGCAGTCTCCAGCGCAGGCTCAAGAGGCTGGACTGCGCCGACTGCGCCTTCAATCCCCGAGCGTTCTTCCCCGACCTGGAGGAGAGCCTTCGGACGGACTGGGGAGAGTTCCTCCAGGACCTGAAGGAAAAGGTCCAGGTGCTCGGCACCGGCCGACCCGAGGAGGAGTGCGTCCGCTGTCTCGGCGTGACCGTGAGCGACCTCGAACTGGTGAGCCAGGAGCTTTCCGAACTGGTGGGCCGGGTGCGAGGCCTGTCCACCCCTGCCCGTCGGGGGGGCGAGGACCGGACGGGCGCGGCCTCCGAGGTTCGGCCCGAGGGGCCGGGAGGACCGGTCCCGTCATCCTCGGGTACGCCGCGCGCTATCGTTGGTGCGGGGGCTCCCTCGAAACCGCCCGCCGGCACCTCCCCCCCGCCGTCGGGCTCGACCGAGCGGACCGGCGGGTGAGGAGAGAGGGGAGGGGACCGGGGATCCATGGGGACATGCCCAAGGTGCGGGTCGCAGCTACGCGACGGGGAGCGGAGCTGCCCGTCCTGCGGACTTCCGATCACCCCCGTCCTGCTGCCTCGGTCGCGTCGGGACGACCTGGACCCCTGGGCGACGCCCCCGGTGCCCGTCACCTCGACCCCGCCTCCCCCGCCTAGCACCGTCCTCCCGGGCCCCTCCAACGTTCCTCCACCGACCCGGTCGCCCGCCCCTCCTCCTCCTCCCCCGGGCCCCTCGGTCCCGCGCTCCGAGGAACCTCCGCGGCCGGGTCCTCCCCCACCGCCCTGGCTCCGCGCTCACTCCCTCGCCCCAACGGCGGACTCGCCCTCGACCGTCCCCTCTCCCCCCTCCTCCTCCCCCTGGGCCGGGCCCCGTCCTGCCCCCGTGGTCCCATCCTCCACGCTCTCCTCTCCTTCCTCGATCCCTCTGCTCGCGCCCCTCTCCCCTTCCGGTACCCCCGGGCTCGGCCTCGGTGGGGGACGGATCGGGTTCGGGGCCCTCGCCCCCCGGAGGGCCCTCCCGGTCGAGGAGCGCCCGGGGGTCCTGCGAGGCATCCAGGCGAGCATCGACCGGGTGCCCCCGAACTTCTCACGGATGCTCACGCGTCGGCTACGCCGAGGCGCGCTCACGCGCCCGGGGTTCTCCGGATGCTGGGTCAACCTCGCCCCTCCGGACGGCGCCGAGCTCCTGACGGAGTATCCGCTGGGGCGGAGCCAGGTCCGGCTGTACCGGGTCCCGGAGCAGATCGATATCCTCTACCACCTCGACCTCGCCGACTATCGCCTCACCGAGGCCGAGGTCGAGCTCCTGCACCGGACGCGCGACGAGCTCGTGGAGTACTACCCGAAGCACTTGCAGATCACGAGCCTCTCCCAGACCCGCCACGTCGTGCACGAGCTCTCGCTACGCTTCTTGCAGCGGGTCTCCCGGGAGACCGGCATCGTCCTGCCGGGCAACTCCTCCGCGCGTCTCGCGAAGTTAGAGCAGCTCTCCGAGGTCCTCACGCGGCACGTTGTCGGGTTCGGCGTGCTCGAGGTCCTTCTCGCCGACCCTCACGTCCAGGACCTTTACGTCGACGCACCCGCCTCGGAGAACCGGGTCCACCTGAGGGTCGGAGGCTTCGGTCGCCGCGACATCGGGGACAAGTGCATCACCAACGTGACGGTGACCGACGAGGAGGCCGAGGCGCTCCTCGCCCGTCTGCTCGTGGAGAGCGGCCGCCCGTTCTCCGAGTCGATGCCCGTCCTGGAGACGGACCTTCGCGAGTACGCGGTGCGCGCGACCGTCATTGGCCGCCCCCTCTCCCCGGACGGCATCGCGATGGCCTTGCGGCGCCACGCGACGGACCCCTGGACGCTCACGAAGTTCGTCTACCTGCAGGCGCTCACGCCCATGGCCGCGGGCCTGCTCTCGTTCCTCATCGACGGTCGGTCCACCATCCTGGTCGCTGGGGCCCGAGGGGCGGGGAAGACCTCGCTCGTCGGCGCGCTCATGCTCGAGTTTCCCAAGACCCAGAGGATCCTCACCATCGAGGATACGCTGGAGCTGCCCAGCGTCGAGATGCGGCAGTTCGGCTACAAGGTCCAGACGATCTTCGTGCGCTCTTCCGTGGGCGGGCAGACGGAGATGAGCGCGGAGGACGCGCTGAAGGTCTCCCTACGGCTGGGGGAGAGCGCCATCGTGCTGGGCGAGGTGAGAGGCCAGGAGGCCCGCACGCTCTACGAGGCGATGCGCGCGGGGACCGCGGGGAGCGCGGTCCTGGGCACGATCCACGGGAACTCCTCTCGGGCGATCTTCGAGCGCGTGGTCCACGACATCGGCATCTCCGCGACGTCGTTCAATGCGACGGACATCGTGGTCGTGAGCGGGCTCACGAACCCGGGAGGCTCCGTGCGCTCCCAGCGCCGCCGCGTGCTCGAGGTGAGCGAGGTGGCCAAGGAGGCGGGGACGCAGCCCGGCACGTTCCGGGAGCTGCTCCTCTACGACGAGGCCTCGGACGCGCTCCTCGAGACCCCGGCGATCGTGGACGGGTCGGACCGGATCAAGCGGATCGCCCAGGCTTGGGGCCTGACCTACGACGAGGCGATGGAGAACGTCCGCCTGCGCGGGCGCATCCGCGAGAAGCTGGTCGAGGTGGCCCGAGATCAGAACCGGATGGACGTGCTCTCCGCCCCCTGGGTCGCCTCCTCCAACGCCGCGTTCTGGGAGCTCCTGGAGCGCCACGCCGAGGAGATCGTCGACCATCGGGCCGACTACGACGCGCTCTACTCCGAGTGGCTCGAATGGCTCCGAGGGGCCCTCGCGCATGGATAACGGGGAAACCCCTCTCGGCGCGCCACCGCCCGGGGCACCTACGGTTCAGGAGGAGGCCCCCGGCCGGGGGTATGTGAGCTTCGTGCACCTCATGGGCCGGGCCCTGCTCGGCTACGCCGACCCGGCGAAGAGGACGGCGCGACTCACCCGCGCGCTGGACCGGGCCAGGGCCGACCGGCAGCGCCTGACCGCGGTGCTGGCCCGGGAGGAGGCGGTCGATCCCCACGGCGGGTCCTCGCGGGAGCGGATGGAGCGGAAGCTCACCTCCCTCCAGAAGCGCTGCGAGCAGCTCGACGAGTCCGTGCGCCGGACCGCCTTCAAGCGCGAGATCTACTTCGCGGGGCTCGAGGTCACCCCGGACGAGGTGCACTACGCCGCGATCGGCGTGCTCGTGCTCTCCTTCGTGGCGCTCGCGGCGACCCTCGTCGCGCTCACCTTCCTCAGCCAGGGCGTGGTCTCGCCCTTCCTGCTGGTGATCGGGCTCCTCACCTTCGTCCTCCCGATCTCCTTCTACCTCTTCGTCTACAACTATCCCGGCCTTCTCGCGAAGAGGCTCAGGATCCAGACGCTAGGGCGCGCGCCCGAGGCCGTCCACTACATGGCCATGTCCCTGCGGCTGAACCGGTCCCTCCCGAGGGCGGTTCGGTTCGCCTCCGAGAACGTGGAGGGGAACCTCGGGGCGGCGCTGAAGAAGGTCCAGTGGGACGTGATGTCGCGCAAGCACCCCTCACTGGAGGAGTCCTTCCTCCACTTCGCCGACGAGTGGGGGAACTGGAACGAGGACTTCATGCGCTCGATGTACGCGCTGCGCCTCTCCACCCACGAGAAGACGGACGAGGGGCTCACCCGGAACCTCGAGAAGGCCCAGGACATCGTGCTCTCCGGGACTCGGAGGAAGATCGAGGAGTTCTCCGCGAGCCTCTCCGGTCCCACGACGGTCTTCTTCGCGCTGGGGGTCCTCCTCCCCCTCGTCATCGGCGCGATGCTGCCGATGGTCTTCCTCTCGAACCTGGCGAACGTGGGCAACCTGGGCGCGGGCCCCTCGGCGACCCCCGGCGGGACAGCGACCACGCCCCCTGCGACCTCCGCCGCGAACGCCACCAGCAGCCTCGTGACCGTGATCGGGTTCGTGCTCGCGATGGACGTCGGATTCCCGCTGGTCGCGTTACTCTATTCGATGCAGATCCTCTCGAAACGTCCGGGGACGGTCACCCCTCCCCGGCCACCGGAGTCCGGGGTCAAGCGCCCGTCGCTCGCCGAGGCCATCCTGCTGGGTCTGGTGGCGGGAGGGGCGGTCGGAGCCTCGGCCCTTCCCGCCTATCTGGGATGGCTGGGCAGCCCCGGAACGCTCGCCTGGCCGGTCTTCATCCTGCTCGGGATCTCGGTCGGCATCTCGATCGGGATCCAGCTCCGTACGCGGGCGCTCGCGAAGCGGGGGAACGCCCTCCAGCGGCTCGAGAACGAGTTCCCGGACACCCTCTTCCAGCTCGCCAGCCGCATGGGGGAAGGGATGCGTTTCGAGCGTGCGGTGGAGCGCACGAGCGCGGGGATGCGGGGGACCGAGTCGGCCCAGTTCTTCGACCGGGTGCTCCACTTCTCCCGCGTGAGCGGCGGGACCCCCGAGCAGGCGCTCTTCGGGTCCGCGCGCGGACCGGGTCTCCTCGCCCGCTATCCCTCGCGCCAGATGCGGGTGTCGCTGCGGGCGCTCCTGGAGGCCGCCTCGAAGGGGCCCCAGGCGGTGACGGACACGGTCATCCCGATGGCCCAGCACCTGAAGGAGCTCCGCAACACCGACGCGGCGATCCGCACCTCGCTCCGCGGCACGGTCCAGATGATGAAGGGCTCGGCGTTCTTCTTCGCTCCCATCGTCATGGGCATGACCGGAGCGCTCTACCTGCTCCTCTCGGGGGTGCTCGCCTCCGGTGCCCTCGCGGTCCCTCCGGCCCTCTTCTTCGCGGTGATGGGCGTCTACCTCCTGGAGATGGTCTTCATCATCGGCCAGTTCTCCATCGGCATCGAGACCGGCGGCGACCGCCTGCGCTACTGGACGCTGGTCGGTCAGTTCCTCTGGGTCGCGCTGCTCGTCTACGTCGTCGGGGCGCTCCTCGGCGTGCTTTTCCTGGGTGGAGGTGCGACCGGATGATGGAACGGCCGGGGAGGGAGGCTCCCCCATCCCCACGCCCCGGGGCCCCACGTCTCCGAAGGGTGAAATCCCACCAGGGGACTAGAAGGCCCGTGGCGCGAGCCCTGGCCCTCGAGGATGGAGGCGAGCCCCGCTCGCACGCCCCCTCCGTGTCCCCGTCCGAGCGTTCGGCGCGCCTGCATCCCTCCCGACACCGTCTGCGGCGCTCGCGCGGCGGTGCACTGGAAGGGATGGGGCTCGAGCTCATCGTCTCCTTCATGGTCATCGCGGCGGGCGTGGGACTGCTCTTCGCCTGGCTCGCCTACGACGAGGTCCACCACCTCTCCGGGCTCACGGTCCGCGAGGCGAACGGCGCCACCGGGTCCTTCGTCACCGCTTCCACGATGCCCGTGAAGGTGTGGGTGGAGGCGCTGGACGAGCACGGGACCGGACTGCCCGGGGTCTCCATCACGCTCACCGGAGGAGGGACCGGGGCGGAGGGGGCGACGGGAGGCAACGGCAGCGTGCTCCTCACCTTCACGCCCGTCGGACCCGCCCACTCCCCCTACGTCCAGATGTCCGTCGCGGGGGCGTACTCCCCGCCGGTATCGGTGGGGAGCTCCGCGACCGAGACCGCTTCCACGTCGTTCCTGGTGTACCTCGCATGAGAACCCGTCGCTCCTTCTCCTCCGCTCGCCGCGCCCGCCGCCTGCGCTCCCAGCGCCGCGGCGTCCTCGAGATGCCGCTCGAGCTCACGATCATCGTGCTCGTGCTCGCCATGGTGCTCCCGATCGTCATCGGAGGCTTCCTCGCGTTCCGGTCCTTCCAGGCGACGGACCAGATGGAGGTGGTCGTCAACGACATCGTGTCGACCGCCGTCCAGGCCTTTGAGGGGGACGTCAACACGACGCTGCTCCTCTCCGTGAACCCCGCCGGCGCCCTGGTCACCGTCGGAGGGGCGCTCCTCACCTCCTCGGGCCAGCCGAACTACCAGGCCGCGTGGACCGTGGGGGTGGCCGGCTCCTCGACCTACCGTGAGCTCGCGACGACCGGCGCGGGGACGGTGCTCATGACGAACCTCTCGGCGGCGCTGGGGCCGATCGGGCCCTCCGTCGTCTCCACGTCGATGACCCTCTTCTTCGAGAAGCGGGCCTACCCGTTGCCGGGCGGGGGCGTGCTGGACTACGTCCTCGTCGGGAGGGCCTACGGCGGATGATCTTCGACTGGGTCGTCTCCCTCCTCGTCGCGAGCATGATCGCGCTCACCCTGGTCGTGCTGGGAATGGGCGCGGTCCAGGCGATGGACCGTAACGCGGGGGTGGGGAACATGCTCGAAGCCGTCGTCACCTCCGTTTCCACGCACGTGAACCGTGACGAGGGGCTGAGCGCGGCCACCACCGAGCGGTTCAGCTACGGCCCTGCCCCGGTCCCCGGAGGCAATGGGTCCGTGCTCCCGGTGAACGCCGACGGCTACCTCTATCAATGGATCGTGACCCCGGACTTCCTGATGGCGACCGCGGACCTGCCCGGAGGATCGACCTCACGCACCTCTTCCTTCGACAACCCGCTGCACCTCTACTCTCCCGCCACCGTCCAGACGCTCGCCCTGGCGGGCTACCAGACGACCCAGGCGCAGCTCCAGAGCTGGGACCAGTCCAGTCCCTGCATCGCGTTCCCCTCCGGCGTGGACATCCAGGTGAGCGTGGTCCTGGTCTGGGTCGATGCCTCCCCCACGTACCTTACCATCTTCTACCCCGTGGGGTACACCCCCTCCGCCTGTCCGTGAACTGGGGGGAGTGAAGGAGAGTGTCTGCGACGACCTCCGCGACCGTCTCCAGCCCGTCGTCGGCAAGCACGCTCGCGCCTGCCGCCCACGCGTTGAACGCCCTGGTGCCCGCCCACGCACCCTGGCTCGACAGTCCCGAGATCCGAGAGCAGCTCCTCGCGCGCGTGCGCCTGGCCCGCTGGGGCGCCGTCGCCGGGACCGCGTTCCTGGGGATCCTCGTCTTCCTGCTCTTCCAGTCCGGCGCGTCCTCCTTCCCGTACTGGCCGGTCACCATCTGGGGCGTGCTGGTCCTCTGGACCGCCGGTGCGATCGTCGACCTCGGCATCGCGGTCTCGGTCACGGGAGGGATGCTCCTCGCCCTCGAGGAGGAGAACGATGGCTCTCACTTCTACCAGAGCTCGCTCCTGGCCTCGGTCCTGGGGCTCCTCCTGGGGGGTGTCTTCCCCGGGTTCCTGCTCTTCCGCGCCCACCGAGGCTTCTTCGGTCCGGCTCCCCCCGAGCCGGAGCCGAAGCCGCGCAAGGAGAAGGCCAAGGCCGTCGAACCGTCCCCCCCGGCCGAGGTGGCTCCTGGTGCCCCCCCTGCGGGCAGCATGGCCCCTGGCGCTGCGAATCGGGCGCCCGTGGCCGCCGCCCCTGCGCCGCTCCCTCCTCTGCCCCCGCCCCCACCGGACGCAGCTCCGCTCCCGCCGCCTCCGAGCCCCGCGCTCCCCTCCCAACCCTCCTCGACCTTCGTGGTCCCCGGAGCTCCCCCGCCCCACCCCGGCTTCTCGGCACCCCGCTCCTACGACCCCGGTCCCTCTCCGTCCTCCGTCGTCGCCCCCCCGACGCCCAACGTGCCGTACCCGGGGAACGAGCCCCTCGGACCTCCCGCGTGTCCTCACTGCGGGTTCGAACGCCGGCCAGGGGACGTCACGTGCCGCCAGTGCGGCTCGTACTTCATGTCGTGAGACGTGCGACGTCTTCCGCCGCCCTTGTCTCGGGAATCCTCGATGCTCGGCGCGTAGCCGTCCTTCGTCCCTTCACCCTCACGTGGGGGAGAGATCGGCCCGGTTGACCAGGCCCGGATGCCCTACGTTCAGGCGCTGTCCGTCGGCGGCGGGGGTGGTGGGGGGGTGTCAGGTCCCGAGCTCACGGCGGGGCCCACAGGCAGCGCCGGGGGCGTCGCTTCGAGGGGGGAATCGCCTGCAGCGGGCGCCGTTGAGGGCACGGAGGCCGGGCCCGAGCCGGGGCTTGTTCCGCTCGCGGCGGTTCCCGTTCGGGTGGAGCGGGCTCGCGGCTTGCGGCGGCGACGGCGCGGCGGGCCCGCGCGGCGACGCCAGCGCAGCTGACCCACGACGAAGAAGGCCACGAGCGCCAGGGCCACGATGGCCCCGATCACGAGCACGTCGAGGTTCGTGCCGGTGAAGAAACCCTTAGGGCTCGAACTCGCGGGCTCGACGGTCACGGAGAAGCTCCCTTGGACCGGGGCGCGCCCCGGAGCGGAGGCCGTGTAGGATACGGTCCACGTGCCCGCGGAAGCCGGGGGGTACCAGAGGAAGGAGCCGCTCCCGTCCGCGGCGCTCGTGGCCGACGTCGAAGCGAGCGTACCCGCTCCCGCGGGGAGGCTCAGGGTCACCTTCGCTCCCGCCACCGGTGTGGAGTTCGCCCCGGTGGCCAGGAACGAGAGCGCTTCAGACACGGTTCCCATCGCCACGCTCACGGAGGGGGGGAAGGCGACGGAGAGGGGCGCGACCCGGATAGTGAGCGGCGAAGCGAGCGTGGAGGTGAGGAAACCCCAGCGGACCGCGGACCAGGTGAGGTTGCCCACCTCTGTCGCCGCGGGCTCGGGGAAGATCAGGGTGACGTTCACGCCCCCGTCCGCCCGGACAGGCCCCGTCGAGACGACGAGGTTGCCCGACGACGCGCCGGCACCGAGGAGGATGGCCGAGAACTGCACGTTCGTGACCGGGCCGGTCGACGCGTTGGCCCAGACGACCACCGTCTCGTTCGAACCCGCTGCCACCGAAGTGTTGGACCCCTTGACCGACAGCACGAGGGGAGCGGGAACGATCGCGAAGGGGAGGCTCACCGAGAGCGGCCAGAACCCGGGCGCGGATGCGGTCCCCACGAGCGTGTCGTTCTCCGCGACGGGGGTGAGGGTGGGGGTGAAGGTCGCCGTGAAGACGCCGGGGCCCACCGCGACCGGCTGGGAGAGGTTGCCGCCCCTCGAGGAGGAGAGGAGGAGCGCGCCTCCGGCGACGGGGGCCGGCGTGGCGTAGGTCGTGTTCAGCCAGAACTCGACCTGCGTCGTGGCGTCGTCCAGCACCGGCGTACCGGAAGGGAAGACCGCGACGAGCGAGAGGTCGCCCGGGGCCAGGGACACCGTGCTGGAGAGGGAGGCGGGCGCGCGGTCCGGTGCGGAGACCTCGAAGGAGATCACCCACTGGGTCGCGTTGGGAGCGTAGGCCGGGGCGGCCATCGTGACGGACCAGCTCCCCGTTCCGACCGGAAGGAGGGTGAAGGGGACCCACGGTGCGCTCGTGACCGACAGCCGCGTGGGGCTCACGGTCCCCCCGGTGGAGAGGTTCCCCCAGACCGAGACTCCCACGGGCTGATCGGACCCGGCCGAGGTGGGGACCCCCGTCGCGCTGAGGGTGAGGGGAGCGAGGTTCGTCAGGTTCCAGAGAGGAGTACCGGCGGGCGTCGCCGGTCCCGACGCGTTCACGAGGAGTGCGCCAGGCGCGATGGACCAGTTCTGCGCGTTCCCCTCGAGCGCCGCTCCGCCGGAGGGGTTCACCGAGGCCCCGTAGGGGGCGGTCGTGAACCCGGATCCCGCGCTGGCCTCGACCATGAGGGCTTGAGGCAGAGGGATCTCCGAGGGTGCGAGGGCGCCGATCCCCCCTCCCCAGATGGATCCCCAGGGCGCGACCGAGGAGTTCGCGTTCGCGACGGGAGTCCCTCCGAACACCGTGCCGTTCGAACCCGGCACGGACATCGTCTGTCCGTTCAACGTGGCCGCCCAGTACCCGCCGCCGTGAGAGGACCACGCGAGAGAGGCCAGCGTACCCGGACCCGGCGCGGGAACGGCGGGCTCGGCCTGGAACGTCCCTACGGGGGTCGTGACGGAGAGGAAAGGCACCGTGAGCCCGGGGTCGGCACGCCAGCAGACCCCGGCCTCGAGGAGAGCCCCCTTGGGGAGCGGCTCGCCGAGGACCGCGCAGAAGCTCCCGTTCGAGCTTGCCCCCCCGCCCGTGCTCGGGGCCGGCAACGTGACGTTGAGGGCACTGCCCATCCCACCCAGCGCGGACGGGTCCGTGCTCGTCCAGGTCCCGAGTGGGGCGAACCCGGGACCGCCGACCCCCCAGAGATACGTGCCCGGGGCGAGAGCTGGGGCGCTCGCGTTGAGCTCGGCGGTGTCGGGGGAGAAGGAGGCGTTCTGGTCGAACCCGAGGATCCCCCAGGTGCTCCCCGAGCCACCGGCGATGCCGTCACCGGGGGCCAGGAAGTTCCCGGCGACCCACGTTCCCATGAGGGAGCTCAGGTCGATGGTGGGGAACGTCGTGTTGCCGTCGTTGGTGGCCACGAACGTCGGAGAGGTGGCGGGGGCGGCCGACGGGGCGAACCCCACCGCGCTCCTGGTCCCCAGGTTGACCGTGCCGTTCGCCCCGCCCGCCTGGATGCGAATGCCCTGGGCGGTGAAGCTCCACCACGAGCCGGTCCCCGAGGAGGCCATCGACAGCACCACGGAGGTGCCAGGGGCGTAGGAGAGGCTCCGGTTCACGACCCATGTCGTGAGGGCCCCCGAAACGTAGACCTGGTACTCGGCGTAGACGAGCGGGGCTCCCGGGGCCCCGATCACCTGGAGACCGACGGCCGCGACGATGCTCGACGTGACCGGCTCCTCGAGCCAGAGCGCATCGTCCGCCGGGACGGTCGGGCCGGAGGGGGCCGTCGCCTGCATCTCGAGCAGCGTGTTCCCGGCGGCCCGGACGTCGTCGGTCGAGATCGACACGGTCCCCGGCGTCCCGGTCGGAACTCCGGCGGGGGGGCTGGCCCGGGCGAGGGGTGTCGGAGCGTGCGTGGGAGGTTGTTGGCCAACTGGGACAAGGGAGGAGGGCGTCGCGGAGGGAACGTGGGGGGCCGAAGCACGAGGGGGGCCCCCTGGGAGGCTCGGGAGGAGGAGAAGCACGAGGAGCAGCAGGACGACCGGCGCCCAGGGCCGGGCAAGGAGGGGATCCCGGAACGACGAGCGGCCGAACATTCCCGCTCTCGATAGGCCCGCTCCCTGAAATAGCCTCAGACAGGGCGAGGGGGGCGCGTGCCCTTCCCTCCCGTCCCGCGAGAGGTTGGGGGGACCCGGCTCCCGGGTCCCGGAGGAGTCGCCCTCGTCCTATCCGGGCGCGTCGCATCCGCCTTGATCGACCACGAGCTCGCAGGAGGCTGCGGGGAGGACCTCCACGGTGCCGGCCTGGCCGAAGGGCTGGAGGAAGCGCTTCAGCGTCTCCTCGTTCGGAGCCTCGAGGATCAGGTACAGGCGGTGCTTCCCGGTGGCCACCGCCTCCCCGTGGATCTTGATCCCCGACTTCGCCGCGTTCTCGGCGGAGAGGTGCTGGAGGAGCTGGACCCCCATGCGGGGGTCCTTCGCGGGGCAGCGATCGGCGGCGTGCTGGTGCTGGGCGATGAACAGGGCCATGGTGTTCGGACATGGATGGTTACATATGAAACTGTCCGTTCAGGGACTGAAGGGGAGATATACCCCCCGCCCGGTCAATGCTGCACCTCTAGGAGACCACAACGACCGCGCTCCCCCACCTGAGGACCATCTTCCGTGCGAAGGTCCTCCCGCGATTCCCGCCGGTCCGCCTGCTCATCTTCTTCCTTGCCGGCCTGGGCGCTCTCAGCTCCTACACGCTGGGGGGCCTCGGGGTCGGCTCGCTCCTGCTCCTCCCGATCGTCTCCGCGATCGTCGACCTCCTCTTCCAGAAGGTCCGCTTCGACTCCTTGCGCGTGCCCGAGTCCGCGATCGCCACCGGGCTGTTCCTCGCCCTGCTCCTCCCCCCCACCGTGGCCCTGCTGGAGGCCAGTGCGGTCGCCATCGCGGCCGTCGGGATCCGGCACGCGCTACGGCTGAAGGGACGCCCCTGGCTCAACCCGGCCGCCGCCGGGCTCCTGCTGGGCGCCCTGCTCTTCGGGATGGCCCCCGCCTGGTGGGCGGCCGTGAGCCCGGGAGCCGAGGTCGTCGTGGTCGTGCTCGGCGCCGTGCTCGCCCTTCGGCAAGCGGGTCGCTGGAGGCTCCCCGTGGTCTTCTTCCTCACCTACGCGGGCTTCGCCGCCTTCGAGCACTTCCTGCTCGGGGGCGTCCTCAACCCCCGCGTCCTGGCGTTGGACGTGGTCGACCCGGCGGTGCTCTTCTTCGGTCTCTTCATGGTGACGGAGCCGCGGACCGCTCCCTCCGACCCTTTCTTCCAACCGATGTACGCGACGGTCATCGCGATCGGGGCGGCCTTCCTTCCGATCTTCCTCCCGACGCTCGGGATCCTCCTCGCGCTCTTCTTCGGGAACCTCCTCGCCTTCGTCCACCGCCGGACGACCACCGTGGAGTCCCCCGCCGCCGCAGCCGCATCGAACGCGAAGCTCTCCCGTGCCGAGCGCCGGAAGGCCCGCGACAAGGTCCGGGAACGGGCCCGTTCCCGCGCGGTCATGCGATGGCCGGTCTCCTACCGGGCCGGTTCCCTCGTCATGATCGCCATCATGATCGGCGTGGTCGCTCTGGTCCCCACGGGCCAGCACGCGGCGACCCCCTCCACCCTCCTCGCGACGCCCCCCTCCACCGGCGGCGGGGTGGTCGGAGGGAGCGGAGGCGGGGGTGGGGGCGGCGGTGGCGGGACCACGTACTCCAACTGCCAGGTGGACAACCCGAGCATCCCCAGTTCGACGCTCTCGAGCCTGCACAAGGTGCTAGGACCGTCCGTCATCCTCTCCTACGATGCCAACAACGGCGTGGTCGTCTTCTACGACCCGGTGAACCAGGTCACGGTGACCGAGACGGACCTCTACGAGGACTACGGGTTCGCGGAGTTCAACGGGGACGATTACGCGGTCTCCGGTTGCTCGCCGTAGTCTAGGGACGGCTCGGGGCGCGTCCCCGACCGCAGGGTCCCAAACGAGCCACGGGCGGTGGCGCAGGGTCGATAGGTTCCAACGGCCGCCAGAGCCCAGGGCCAGGGGCACCCCTGTAGGGCCGGTGGAGCGCCCTCAGGGACGACCGGGGCCTCGTAGCTCCAAGGGCACCGGGGCGTGTCCCCGCCAGAGGCCCGTCGCCGCCAGCTCGAGGTGGGCTTCGAAGGACTCTGCGACGGCGCGCAGGAGCTCCGGGGAGAGGCCCACCAGCACCCACGAGCGGCCCCGGTAGGTGCGCAGCGTCAGGTCGTGGCGAGAGAGGTGCAGCGGCCCGCTCGTGGAGATCCTCCGCACCTCCTTCCACCGCACCTGGGTGGGCGCCGAGTACGAGAAGAGACGACGGGCGAGCGACGTCCGATGGCGCGGGTAGCCGATGACGATCCCTTCGCGGTGGAACCCGATCCGCTCGGGAGAGTTCGCGTAGAGCAGCCAGCTCGCGTAGGCCGCGACGAGGGCGATGACCCAGGCGACGGACAGTGTGGCGTAGAACGGGAGCGAGAGCTCGACGTCCGGGACCCCCGAGATGTCGAAGTCGAAGGGGAGGGCGTCGAACGATAGCGCCGCGAAGAAGAGCCCCGCGGTCAGAAGGAAGAGGTACCGCACCCGGGAGAGCAGGAACGGCCTCCGGGCGTTGGTCCTCCACGCGACCGAGCTGTCGGGGGAGGGTCCTTGCTCCTCGGCCATGGCGTGGTCCCCCTTCCCTCGGTCGTTACCAGGATGGCCCGGGGAGCCGCTCGCGGTTCTCCTTCGCGCTCTTGACCAGCGACTGGAGCGCGGGGTCGGAGGATTGGGCGTAGCGCTCCAGGACACGGTCGAAGGCGAAAGCCGCCTCCTCGTCCTGTCCTAGCCGCATGAGGGCGAGCCCCTCGTTGAGGAGGGCCCGTCCGACCGGTTGCCGGAGCCCCGGCTCGTCAAGGTTCTCGAAGCGCCGGATCACCTCCACGTAGGAGGCGAGCTCGTCGCGGTAACGGCGGCGCTGGCCGAGCGCGACCCCCTTGTTGAGCAGCGCGCTCGCGAGCCAGGGACGGGTGGTCTCGTCCTCGCTGCCTTCCAGGATCTCCACGACCTCGTCGTACTGCAGGAGCTCCTCGTCGCCGCGACCGAGCTCTCCCAGGAGCAGGCCGCGGTTGATGCGGGCCTTCAGCACCTGCTCGAAGACCTCCGGGTCGGCCGACGAGCCGAACCGCTGGATGATCGCGTCGTACTCCGAGAGCGCCTTCCCGCGCTCCCAGACGCCGTGGAACGCGATGGCCCGGTCCATCATCGCCTTCGCCACGACCTGCTGGATCTGGGGGTCCTCGTTCTCCCCGTAGCGGTCCACGGTCGCTCCGAAGGCCGCGAGCGCCTCCGGGGTGCGGCCGAGGTGGGAGAGGGACAGGCCCCGGTCGAGCATGGCCCTCGCGCGCCACTCGGCGAGCTCGGTCCCCTCGTCCCGCTCCAGCGTCGCGAGCCCGCGGTCGATCTCGGCGAGCGCGTCGGCCGGTCGTCGCAGCTCGTTGAGCAGTTCCGCGGCCAGGACCCTGGCGCGCACGGAACCCTCCTCGCCCACGGTCCCTCCCATCTGGCCTCCCTGCTCGGCGGCTTCCGCGTACGCGCGGAGCGCTTCGTTCGGATGGCCGAGGAGGCGGAGCGAGGAGGCGAGATTGATCCGGGCCCGCAGCGTCGTCTCCTGGAACGGCGGCTCCCTCCGGGAGCGGAAGCGGTCCAGCAGCCCCTGGTAGGCGGAGACCTCGTCGCCCAGCTGTCCCACCCGGCCGAGGAGCGTCCCTCGCGCGAGCAGGCCCTGGGCCGCGCGCAGGTCCGTCCACTCGTCCTGGGCGGCAGGGGCCTTCCCTCCGTCCGCTCCCCAGGCCTCCTTCAGCAGGTAGGCGAGCCCCTGGGCGAGCCCCTCGGTGTCGCGGAACTGCAGCACGGGGGCGTGGAGCAGCGAGGTCAGCTCCTCCTCCTCACGGCCGGTCTGGGGACCCAGCAGGAGCACCGCACGGCCTCCCGCGCCCAGCGCCGTGCCGAGGACCAGGAGGAGCAGCGGGTCCCGTCCCCTGCCCGGCGGGACCTCGCCGGCGACCACGGGCGCCGCCTCAAGGGTGGAGAGGAACGCGCGGAGCCCGGCCGGGGTCGAGGCCTCCCCCGGGTCGACGAAGGTGGAGGTCGCGCCCGCCTTCTCGATGAGCGGACGCAGCGCGTTGCCGACAGCGGGGGTCCGCAGCATCGAGCTTCTCTCCCCGATCAGGACCACCGAGCGTCCGGGCTCCGCGCTCTTCGTCCCCGGGATCGATGACGGGGCGGCCGGGGGCGACGCGGTCAAGCCTCAGTACCCCCCTGGGAACGGGGGCGGGTTCGGGCCCGGGGCCCCGACGATCTCGAACCCGCCGTAGAACATGGGCGCGGCGAAGGCTCCGGAACGCGAGGGGGCCGAGGACGCGAGGGACATCGGAGCGTCCGCCTTCACGGGCTTCTTCACCCTCACGCGGCGGGAGACGATCGCATAGATGTTGCCCGCGAAGAGGGCGACGAACGGGTCGATCGCGGACCAGGCGGAGTAGGCGACGATGCTCGTGTCCTGCAGCGTCCAGAACGTGCCGAGCAGGACGTAGAGGACCCCCACGAGGATCGAGAAGCGCCACATGTGCTTCGGCGCCGAGGGGGCGGTCCGGGGCTCCGGGACCATCCAGAGCCCGTAGAAGATCGTGAGGGGCGGAAGGATCGTCAGGGAGAGGGAGCTCTGGTCCACCGTGCCGCCCTGGATGAGGGTGATCGCGATCTGGAGCGGCACGGCCGTCGCGAAGAAGAAGGCCGGGAAGCGCCAGGTGTTCCTCTGCCGGACGATGAGCGCGATCCCGAAGATGATCGCGAGCGCGAGCTCGTTGACCTTCGAGGTGGCGACGCCCACCGCGGGCCATCCCCCGACCGCCCAGGCGACCGGGAGCGCGAAAAAGACCCATCCCAGGGCGAGCCCGAGCGCGGTCGGGTTGAACCAGGGGCGGCCGTTCTGACGCAGGAGGTGGCGCATGACGATCGTGACGGCGGTCGTGGACAGCAGGATGATGCCAAAGTCGTTCGGAGAGGACCCGATGGTCGCGTTCCCCGGAGCGATCAGGATGACCAGGAAGTTGGCGATGGCGAGGGCCGCGTCCGGGAATCGGAGCTTCCTCCCGAAGCGCCCCAACTGGATGATGAGGTCCAGTCCTACCGAGAGCGCGAGGACCGCGGCCCACGCTCCTTCCCCCGCAGGAGAGGACTGGTACCCTCCGACGAGGATCATGATCCCCAGGAAGATCCAGACGAGACGGACCGGGGGGATCCACCGGAGGGCCTTCTTGAGGAGCGTCTTCCCGCGGGTCTGCGTGGACTTGGGCTTGGCCGGTGCCGCCGCAGCGGCGGGCTTGGAGGCCGCGGCCGCGCCCTCCCCGCCGGACCGGCTCTTAGGGACCCACTCGACCCGGCAACGGAAGCAGGCGCCGCCCGAGAGCGCTCCGCCGCACCACGGACACGTCTGGAGCGGAGCGGGGGAAGGGGGCGCGGCCGGTGGCGCAGCCCCGACGGGCTCCCAGGCCACTTGACAGGAGGGGCAGATCCTTCCCGGCAGCAGCCCGGAGCCGCACTGGGGGCACTGCGTCAGCCCGTAGTTGCTCTGGCCTCCGCCCGACATGCTCGCGCTCACGAGGGCGGGGGGGAGGCGGGATCAGAATGGTCCGGGGAGGTCGCTCCGGTGTCGGGGGGAGCGGGCCGACGCGGCCCTCCCGTGCCCCACGCGCTCGGGGGAGGAAGGCGGGCGATCGGTGCGCGGAGGGACCACCCGGCCCCTCCCGAGGGCGGTCCCCGCCCCGGGACCGGACCGGCAAAGCGCGCCCGGCCCGAGGTGGATGCCGCCCCCAGGTAGGGAGCGGGCACGGCGGCGGCGGGAGCGGGCGGTGGGGGTGGGGGAGGCGGCGGAGGAAGTGGAAGTTGAGCGGGAGCGGATGGCCCGGGGGCCCATGAGGCGGCCCCCGAGGTCCGGGGAAGCCCGCCGGCGGGAGCCGAGGCCGAGGTCGGCGGCATCGGCGAGTAGGCGGGTCCTGGGAGCACCGTGCGAGGGGGCTGCGGGACCTCGGTCCCGGTGGGAGGAACTCGCGTGGTCGCCCCGCCCTCCTTGGCAGCTCGTGCTGCTTTCGCCTTGGCGGCGGCGAGCTTGGCACGGGCGATCTTCGCCTCCTTGCTCGTGTCCTGAGGGGAGTATCCCGCGGCGATCGCCGCGGCCTCGGCGACCTCGGGGGAGGTAGGCGCCTCGGGGCCCTTGGGGCCCGAAGCCGAGGGAGAGGAGAAGGACGAGGCAGAGGATGAGGTGGAGGATGAGGTGGAGGCGGAGGAGGCGTTGGCGGCCCGCGCCGCCTTCGACCTCGCGGCGGCGAGCTTCGCTCGGGCGATCTTCGCCTCCTTGCTCGTGTCGCCAGGAGCGAAGGCGGCTGCCGCGACCTCCGCGGCCTGCACCTCGGGCGACGTGGACGCTCCCGCGGCTCCCGGTCCCGAGGCGACGGTCGCGGTCGAGCCCATGATCTTGGCCTTCGCCTTGCGCTTCGGGCTCGTGACGATGAGGAAGAGGACGCCCAGGGCCATCAGCCCAAGGAGGGCCAGGCCGGTGGAGGAGGGGTTCCCGATCCCATACCACGGCATGGAGGTGTAGGTCGTGCCGCCCGGCCCTCCTCCGGGGGCCGCGCTCACCTGCACGGTGAGGGTGATCGTTGTCGAGGCGGTGATGACCGCTCCCAGGCTGTCCTTGGCCCGGACCGTGACGGTGTAGTTGCCGGCCGAGGTGTAGTTCTCCATGGCGTGGGTCCCGGCCTGCAGGGTGTTCCCGTCGCCGAACGTCCAGAGGAACGGACCGGGGTAGGAGCTCGAGCCTCCCGTGAGCTTCAGCGTGAAGTTCACCTGGAACGGGGGCGTCGTCGAGGTGGTCGTGTCCGTGAGGTTGCCGGCGAGGGCCGGGTAAACGGTGACCGTGGCGGTGCTCGTGGCCTGGTTATGCGCGGCGTCCGAGACCGTGGCCGTGACCGTGTAGGTGGACCCCGTCGAGGGCGCCTGGGTGTAGACGTGGGTGTCCACGGTGCACGGGGAGGCGCATCCGGTGGAGGTCGTCCCATCGCCCCAGTTCCACAGGACCGTGGAGTACCCTCCCGCGCCTCCGGAGACCGAGGCGGTCGCCTGGATCCCGAACGGGACCTCGCCCCGGGTGCGGTTGAGCGCAACGGAGAGCTGGAGGCCCACCGCCGTGACGTTGGTCTCGGCGGAGGCCGAGCTGCCCAGGGAGTCCTGGACGGTGACGGTGATGAGGAACGTCCCGCCGGAGGTGTAGTTGTGCTGGACGTGGGCCTTCCCGCTCGCGGTGGTGGTGTCGCCGAAGGTCCATGCGTAGGCCGTGTAGGTCCCGCTCCCTCCGGAGACGGACGCGTTCGCGAACACGTCGAGCGGCGTGGCCCCGGTGGTGGGGTTCACGGAAAGGCTCACCTTGAGCGGCGTGACCTGGCCCCCGCTCACCGCGATCGAGGGTGTCGAACCGGTCCCGCTGCGGCCGTCAGAGGTGTCCACGACCTTGACCTGAGGGGTGTAGCTCCCGGCCGTCTGGTAGACGTGGGAGGTCGTCAGGCCAAAGCCGGTCGAACCGTCACCGAAGTTCCAGGTCGCGTTGTACGTCCCGGACCCCCCGGACGCGGAGGCGGTGAAGTTCACGTGCAACCAGGCGGTCCCGGAGTACTTGTCCGCGGACGCGGTCACCGAAAGGGGGGCCGGCGCCGACACCGAGATGGCGGTGGAGGCCGTCGCCGTGGCTCCCGCCGCATCGGTGATCGAGACCGTCGCGGTGTAGCTTCCCGCGACACCGTAGGTGTGGCTCGGGGACGCGCCCGTCCCGTTGGTCCCATCCCCGAAGTCCCAGGCGTAGGTGTAGGGCGAGGTGCCTCCGGAGGCCGAGGCCGTGAAGCTCACCGTGAGAGGTGCGCTCCCTGAGCTCGGAGAAGCGCTCGCGGTCCCCGAGAGCGGCACCCCGGCGCTCACGGTCACGGCCACGGAGGCCTTCGCGACCTGTCCCGCGCTGTCGCTGAGCGTGAGGACCGCGGAATAGCTGCCCGCCGAGGTGTAGGTGTGGGAGGGGCTCTGGCTGGTGGAGGTCGTGCCATCCCCGAAGTTCCACGCGTAGGTGTACGGTGGGGTGCCTCCGGAGCCTCCTCCGGTGAACGAGACGGGGAGGGGCGCGGTCCCGCTCGTGGGGGTCCCCGAGGCGGTCGCGGTCGGCTTGGGGGGCGCGGCGATGATGTTGATGTTGTTCAGGTACTGGCTGCCGTGGCCCGGGCCGCAGTAGATGGTGCAGTAGATCTGGTCGCCCGTCTCGGCCGTGCTGGGGACCACGAAGCTCCCGCTGCTCCAGGAGCCCACCGGGGCGGAGATGCTCAGCAGGGACCCCTGCGAGTTGGAGTAGATCCCCACCCCGTGCATGTTGACGCCGCCCACGGCGGGGTTCGGGGGGTAGCTCGTGGCGTTGATGTGCACCGTGTACCCCTCGTACATGTCCCAGGTCGTCGTGTCGTTCTGACCCGTGGTCGTGTCCTCGATCCAGAAGCTGTAGTCGTACGCCTTCACGTTGAACCACTGGCTTCCGGGGGAGGCCGCGGGGGCTTTCGGACCGAGCACTCCTCCCGGACAGGCGACCGCGCCCGGGAGGTGGCAACGGAGGCTCGCGGGGGTGAGCGTGCCGTAGCCGGAGAAGAGCACGACACCGGCGAGAAGGAAGCAGGTGGCTCGACGAAGTTCGTCCGTGGTCGGGGTGCGCAGGTGGGGGAAGACCTGTGCCTCGGACATCGTCGCCGTAGCCCTCAGGACGCGCGGACCCCGTGATGGTCCCACGTGTCGTGTTTTGGATTAGCACTCCCTATTTAGCGTTGCGTTCTGCCTAAACAGTTCACGCCCATCCGAGGGCGGCACGTCCTTCGCGTCCACCCTTCTCCCCTCGTGCGAGGCCGCTCGAGCAGCCCTTCGATGGAGGGGCTCCGGAGCTCCCGCGAAGGGCTCTCGATCGCCCCCCCGTGCGCACCGCGGGGCGGAGCCCCGCCGCACGGACCGCGGACCGTGAACCCGTGAAAAATCATGCGAGCCAAGGTTGATATGCTCCGCGACCCAGCCGCGCCTAGAGGGAACCCCATGCAGTCCGCGCCGGACGAACGCGCTCCCAGGAAGAACGCGCCGCCCAAGCCATCGCTCGCCTCGCCCCTGATCACGAGCCCTGCGACCCCGCTCCCCTCCGCGGGAGGCAAGGCCCCCTCGCCCGCACGGTTCACTCCGAAGTACATCCCCCGGCTGCTGGCCTACGACCTGCCGGAGTACCAGGAAGAGAACTGGCGGGACTGACCGAGCATCGGGTCACGCCGCCCTCTCTCTTCCTCCCGAGGGGGCGAGCAATACCCTTTCACGGTCGAAGGTCCTAGGGTCCTACAGAACATGTCGCCCGACGACGAGAAGGTCGAAGAGCTCGAACGCAGGATCGCCAAACTCGAACAGCTCGTCGCGGTGCTCGCGAAGAAGTTGGACGTGCGCACCGACAATCCCAACGACCAGAGGTCGGTCACGACCAAGGTCACCTACGACTGGCAGCGCTAGCGGGTCTTCGCCTCTTCCCCGCCGGGTAGGAACCGGCCCTCGGTCAAGAGCTCCGTCAGCCGGGAGATCCGCAGCACGTCCTCCCCCCCGTCGTCCAGCTTCGGGTTGAGCGCGAGGTCCTCCGGCTCGGAGTAGCGGTCCCACAGGCCCCGGTAGAGCGCACGACCCATGCCGGCGGCCCTCGCGCCAACGATGTCGATGTCCCACCTGTCACCGACGTGCAGGATGGAGGAGCAAGGGAGCCCGAGGCGCTCCGCTCCGACGCGGAAGATCTCGGGGGAGGGCTTGCCTCTTCCCACCTCGCACGACGTCACGATGGCGCGGAAGCGCGGGCCGTCCTCGCTCGCCTCGAAGAAGCGCTTCCAGCTTCTCTCCCGCCGCCCGGTGTTCGTGATCGCGAGGACCGGCACCCCGCGCTCGGAAAGCCTCCTCACGACCTCCACCGCCTCCGGGTTGACCCGTGGAGGGGCCTCCAGGAGTCCCACGTCCGAGTAGAGCGCCCCCGCCTCCTCGGCGTCTCCCCGCAGGCGGCCTCCCAGGCGCTCGGCAAGGCGTTCCAGATAGATCGCGGGGTCTAGGGTCTCCCGCCACGGCCCTTCCCCCGAGTCCGAGGCGCGCACCTCGGAACTGGCCCGCCGCAGCTGCTCGCGTGTGGGAGGGCCCCCAGGCAGGACCAGGAGGTCCCGGAGCAGCTGTTCGCGGGCCTTCCGCCAAGCCACGGCGGTCCCCTCCTCGAAGGAGAGCGTGGTGAACCAGAGGTCCAGAGAGAGCGCGCGGTAGGGCTCGGACATCCACCGGCTTGAGGTCGGGGCGGCCCTAAAGGCTCGTCGTGGTCGGGCCCTCCCCCCCCGACCGCGGGGACCGGGCGAAGTGGGCCCGGTCGCCTACTCAGGGGCGGAGCCTTCGCCCTCGCCCTCGGTCGCGGGGGCCGCGTCCGCTTCGGAGCCGTCTCCCGACTCCTCCAGCTGCACCGAGGGCTCTCCGCTCTCGTCGTACGTCGAGGCCGGGGCCTCCTCTTCCGGTGCAGCCTCCGACGGCGTGTCGGCGGCGGGCGTCTCCTCGGGGGCGGCCTCGGGGGTCTCGGAGGCGGCGGCGGTGCCCCCGACAGCGGCTGCGGCGGCTGCCTCTTCCTCTTCCCGCTTCTTCTTCCTGCGGCGGGCGACCGCGAGGAGGACGAGCAGCGCGACGAGGATCACGATCAGCAGCAGAAGGAAGGGGAAGAGCGAGCCACCGGGCAGCAGCTGGGAGACCGTGGAAGGCGTCGAACTCGGCTTCGCCGCGTTCACCGTCGTGGTCCACGTGAGCCGGACCGACTTCGCCGGAGAGCTGCTGTCGTTGACGTAGGCGACCAGGGTCACGGTCCCCGCGGAACCGAAGATGTGCGGGATGGAGGTCGAGGTGACCGAGGAGGGCGCGTTGGTGATCCAGCCGCCGGTGTCGGAGATGGACCAGGCCACGGTGTAGGGTGAGGTCCCTCCCGAGATGTTCGCGATCGTGTAGTAGAGGGTGCTTCCCGAGACGGCCACCAACGGGCCGTAGACCTGGGCGACCAGCGGCGAGGGGCTCGAGGTCACCTGCGTGCTGACCGTGGCGCGGGCGGAGCCCGCGGCCGTGTCGTTCACCCAGACCGAGGCCACGTAGGTGCCCGCGGTCGCGTACGTGTGGTTCTGGTAGGCCCCGGTGGCCGCCGCGCTCCCGTCACCGAACCTCCACGTGAACGTGTAGGCGGGGGAGCCGCCGGTCCCGTAGGCGGAGAGCGCCACTTTCAGCGGCGCCGCGCCGCTCACGGGGGTCCCGCTCGCGAACGCCTTCAAGGGTGGGGATACGGTGGTGACCGTGATGGTGACCTTCGCGTTCGCCGAGTTCGCCAGGCTGTCGTTGACCCACACGGTCGCGACGTAGGTGCCCGCGCTCGCGTAGGTGTGGTTCTGCCACTGGCCCGAGGCGGCAGCCGAGCCGTCCCCGAACTTCCAGGTGTACGTGTAGGCCGGGACGCCGCCCGTGCCGTAGGAGGAGAAGCTCACGGGGAGGGGGGCGGTGCCGGTCAGGGGCTTTCCCGTGGCGAAGGCGGAGATCGGCAGGGCGGTCGTCGTGATGGTGACCGACGCGTGCGCGGAGTGGGACGCACTGTCGTTGACCCAGACCGTCGAAACGAACGTGCCGGGCCGGTTGTAGGTGTGGTTCTCGTAGCGCAACGCGCCCGCTGCCGTCCCGTCACCGAAGCGCCAGGCGTAGGTGTAGGGGGCGACCCCGCCGGTCCCGTACGAACCGAAGTGGACCGCGAGCGGGACCGTGCCGCTCGTCGGGCTCGCGGAGGCAAAGGCGTTCAGCGGCGGCGCCGGGCTCACCGTGGTGGTCACCGACGCGAAAGCGGAGCCCGAGGCCGAGTCGTTGACCCAGACCGTGGCGACGTAGGTTCCCGCCGACGTGTAGGTGTGGTTCTGGTAGGCGCCGATGGCCGCTCCCCCGTCCCCGAACCTCCACGCGAACGTGTAGGGCGTAACGCCCCCGGTCCCGTAGGCGCTGAAGGCGACGACGAGCGGCGCGGTCCCGGTGCTCGGGGTCCCGCCCGCGAAGGCGTTGAGCGGCGGAGCCGTGTTGACGGTGATCGTGACCGACGTCCACGCGTGGAGGCCGAGCGCGTCCATGACCCTCACCGTGGCGGTGTAGGTCCCGGTGAGCCAGTAGGTGCCGGCGGCGGTCCCCGAGGTGTTCCCGGTGATGATCGCCCCGTTCCCGAGCGTGAAGTTGTAGGTGTAGGGTCCGACGCCCGCCCAACCGGCGGCGGTGAAGGTCACGTGGAAGGGCGCGTATCCCGTGGTCGCGCTCGCCACCAGGCTCACGCCGACCGACTTCACGACCTGGAGGGGGACCGTGGCGAAGGCGGTGCCGCTGGGTCCTCCGATCGAGTCCTTGACCGTCACGTTGCCCGTGACGTTCGCCGCGAGCACGTAGGTGTGGGATGCGGAGGCCGAGGCCTGGGGCCCCGCCGTGGCGCCGTCGCCGAAGGCGAAGAGGTAGCTGGGGGTGCCCACCGCGTTCGTCGCCGTCGCCGTGAGCGTGGTCCAGTTGAACCCCACCTCGGTCGGGCTGGGGGAGGAAGCGAGGGTGGCGGAGAGCTTGGGTCCCACGGTGACCGGCAGCGTGGAGGACTGGACCGGGAACCCGGTCGAGGTGTTGTAGGCGGTCGCGTTCACGTTGTAGGTCCCGGCGGCGAGGTAGGCGTGGGTCGCGGTGTTGACCCCACGGCCCGTGTAGCCCGAGTTGGTGCCGTCACCGAAGTTGAACCAGTACGTCCATCCCTGACCCGTCACGGAGAGGTTCGCCCAGAAGGTCGCGGTCTCGTAGACCCGCGGCGAGGAAGGTGCGACCGCCAAGGCCAGGGTCGGAAGTGGGAGCACGTTGACCGTCTGGTTCGCCCAGGCGGTCCTGGGGACCGAGTCGTTCAGGATGAGGCCCGCCAGGTAGGTCCCGGCCGTGGCGTACGTGTGGACGGTGAAGTTCTGGGCGGTCTTGCCCACCGGGGTGCCGTCGCCGTACGACCAGTTGTAGGTGTACGGAGGGACCCCCGCGTGGCCGGCGCCCCAGAGCGTCGTGCTCTCCCCCGCGAAGAGGGTGCTGGGGAGGACGTTGAGGGTCGCGGATAGGGGCGGCGCGGTGAGCGTGACGTTGCAGTAGCTCGTGGCGTAGATCCCGACGGTGGTGCTGCAGGAGCCGGTGTAGACGGTGGGCGCCCACGTCGCGGCCACGGCGATCGCGTCGCCCTGGGCGTAGGTGTACGTGGGCCAGGCGTTCGCGAGGTCGACCTGGTAATGCCCGTTGGTCGCGGACGACGTCGTCGCCATCGAGAAGCCCTGGGTGGTGTCGTTGACCCAGACGTTCGCGTTGGTGGCGGGTGTCACGCCTCCGATCTGGTAGATCGTCCCTGCGATGGTGTAAGGTGATGGCGGGGCGACGTGAGGGACCGCGGCGGCGGCGTGCGCCGGGGCGGCGGCAAATGCGGATAGGGTCAGGAGCACGACCAGCGCCCCCAGGCCCCACAGGCTCTGGCGCGTCTTCCGGTCGATCGAGGTCGATAGCGGGCCGGTAGGATGTTCGCTCGTCAGGGCTGGACCCCCATTATGGGTGTCGGAAGTGAGGGCCCTCCCCTATTAGAACTCCTCGGGTACGGGGTCGGACATACGGAGAGATGCGCACCCATGACGCCCTCCGGGACGGCGCGGCTCCCGACCTCGATCACGATGCTGCTGGCCCCGTAGGCTGGCAATGGGACCGACCGTGTCCGATCACTCAAGGAACGTCCCGCTGCTCCAGGTCCAGAGGTAGACGGCGGTGCCCTGGGTGAGGGTGAAGTCGTACTGGCCACCGGGGGAGTCGAACCCGTAGAGGTAGGTGGACCAGGACTGGGTGGCCGCGTTCCACTCGGAGACGGCGGTGAGGCCCGCGGGGGCTCCCAGGAGGGCGGCGAGACCGCTCGCGGTGGTGGTGCCGGTGATGGACCAGCCCACGCCCGACCAGGTGCTCCCGGTGAAGGCGACCCCCGCCAGCGAAGAGGCGCGGAGCCCGTAGGTCATGAGGGAGGTTGGGGCGGAGAGGTCGACCCAGAGGGCGTCCCCGGCGGGGACGGCGGTGTTGCCGGTGGTGCCCCCTCGGGCATAGGCGGTGGTGGTGCCACCGTGAAGGTCCGCGAGGGAGAGGAGGGGGGCGCCCAGGGTGTTGCCTCCGAGCTCGAGGGCGAGCTCGAAGAGGGTGTAGTCGTTGGAGGCGAGGGGCAGGGCGACCAGGTTCCATCCGGAGGAGAGGGCGAGGGGATGGGAGTTGTTGCCCCAGGCGCTGAAGGAGGCCGTGAAGCTCGAGGAGTAGGCGAGGCTGTCGGTGACCTTCAGCGAGACGGAGAAGTTGCCGGGGTGGAGGAAGATCTGGAAGGGGGCCCCGGAGGCGGTGGTGGAGGTGTTGGTGCAGGAGGCTGGGAAGTTGGAGTTGCAGACGTAGGACCAGGCGTAGGTGTAGGGTCCGAGCCCGCTGGAGGCGGCGCCGCCGGAGAAGGTGAGGTTCGCGGGAGCGAGCCCGTGCCAGGAGCTGACGGAGATGGGAGCGACCGCGACGTGCGTGTAGACGGTGAGCGGGGAGGCGGTGGACTCGCTCAGCGTGTGGCCCGCGGAGTCGTTGATGAACACCTTGGGGGTGTAGCTGCCGGCCGCCGTGTAGCGGTGGGTGGCGAAGACGGTGAGGCCGCTGATCCCGGTGATCGTCTGGGTGGCGGAGCCGTCATCCCAGCGGATGGCGGCGGAGTAGGTCGCGGTGCCGCCCGAGTAGGTGGCGTTGAGGGCGACCCCGCAGGCGGTCTCGCAGTTGTTGGAGCTGCGGTTCAACGTGACCGTGCCGGCGGTCATGCCACCGGAGACGGCCGCCACGTAGGTCAGGAAGGGGTGGTTGCAGCCGAAGAGCGTCCAGGGCAGGGCGGAGCCGTGCCCGTTGGCGACCCACCCGGACTGGTTCCAGGGGCTCCAGGAGTTCCCTTCCATCGAGTCGATCGCGTAGACGCAGTACTTCAGCTCGCCCGTGGAGGTCAAGGCGCTTCCGGGGATCGCGCCGGTCCAGCTGCCCTTGTTCGTGTTGCCGGTGGAGAGCGTGAGGGTCAGGTTCGACCAGGAGGTCGCCCCCGGGGCCTTGTAGGTCACGTTCACGTAGGAGACGGGCCGGTAGTCCTGGACGGTCGCGGCGATCGCGTAGTTGCTACCGGTCACCGGCTCGCTCTCGGGGTTCGTCGCGATCCAGGGCTTCCCGAGAAGGTTCGCGAGGTTCCACGAGAGGGGTACCCCCCAGCCGGTGGAGAGGTTGTAGTTCGTCGCGGCGTGGAAGTTCGCGATGCCGGTCCCCGCCTGGCCCGTCGCATCGTTGCTCCAGTTCTGGATCTGGTAGGTGGGCTCGAGGGCCGGGAGGGTCGGGACGCCGGGCAGCTTCCCGGAGAGGTTCTCGTTGGCCAGGGAGTAGAGCACCGGTGCGATGAGTCCGAAGGAGTGTCCATCGAAGGCGGAGATCTCGGAGACGACGCCGGCGGTGGCGGGTGAGGAGTCGCTGGTCCCGCCCCAGCCGGTCTGCCAACCGCCCTCGACGTAGACCGGGAGGTTGTCCGCCGGCCCCGACCAGTCGGGCGCCGGGCGGGCGGAGGTCGCCGAGTAGGTCGTCCCTCCGTTCGCGGCGTAGCTCGCGATCCCGAAGGCCATGCTCGAGTTCACGTTGTACCCGTACTGCCACGCCTGCTCCGGGAAGAGCCTGCTGACGCCGCCCTGGCTCCCAACCCACTGGTGCGAGCCGGTCCCTCCGATGCATCCCCAGTTCCAGACCTGCGCCCCGGAGAGGTCGCCGGCGGTGGTGCCGGGAAGGGTGGAGGTGATCCCGATACCTCCGACGCTCATGGTACCCGCGAACGATCCCGGCTCCTGCAGCGTAGGGGTGTCTCCGGTCCCCGTCGGGCAAGAGTTGTGGCCGGTGTTCCCGATCGTCCCGTCCTGGTCGGCCGAGGAGGCGAAGACCGACACACCCATGGCGGCGAGCTGGGTGTAGTCACTGGAGTAGGTGGTGGAAAGGCAGGGCCCTCCGGAGCAGTCGTACTGCTCGGGCGCGCCCCACGACTGGGAGATGGCCGTCAGGTGCAGGCCCACCCCCGCCTCGTCGTTGCTGGTCAGCCAGTCCAGCATCGCGATGAAGGCGGCCCAGCTTCCCGAAGCACCGACCCAGGTGTAGGACAGATTGGTGCCCGGGGCCGTGCTGGACGCGGCTTCGAAGTCCATCGCCACCTCGCCGTCGGCCCCGCCGGAGGCTGCGGTCGGGCACGTGTTCGTGTTGGGGGCGATCCCCGGCCAGCTGGGCACGCCGTAGTGCGGCTGGATCTTCACGGCGGGGAGGCCCGTGGGATACCCCTGGCTCGTGTTGAAGAACGTGTTGAGGTCGCTCGTGTCGTAGATGCAGGGGCCCGTGCCCCCGTTCGGGGTGCTGTTCCAGAGGTCCGGTGCGACGCTGGTTCCCACGGCGTAGGACGGCTGGATCCCCGAGGTGGCGTTGCCCGTGGAATTGTACAGTTGGTCGAGCTGGTAGATCTGGTGGAACGTCGGGTCCGGGGTGAGCTTCTTCTGCCCCGCCGAGCCGGCCTGGGGGGAGGCCCCGCCCATGTACTGCACCGCGAAGTCCGTCACCGGGACCTTCTGGTTGCTGAGCCCCGCGAAGCTCTCGATCCAGGGAGCATACGTCTGGGGCACCGAGGGCGTCTCCATCGGCGCGAAGAACGAGCCCTGGGTGGAGGAGCCAGGGGCGTAGGAGTACTCGCCGAAGGAGATGTGGAAGGTGTTGGCGTACTGCTGCAGCGTCCCCGAGACGAACAGGCTCCGGTGGTCCGGCGAGACGTAGGTCACCTCAAGTCCATTCGCCTGAAGCCACGCGGTCAGCTGCGTGTCGACCGAGGCCGGGGGCGAGAACGCCTGGGTGAACTGGGCCTCCGTGAGGTAGTGCCCGTAGAATCCCGAGTAGGGGTCGGAGACCCCGGCCACGAAGGCGTTGAGGACCTCCGGGTTCTGGACGTTGAGCGTGATCACGGTGCTGACGGTCCTCCCCATCCAGGTCGGACCGAGGTAGCCCGTCGTCGGGAGGATCCCGGTGCTCGCCTGCCACGGCAGCGCGACCATCGCCGGGGTGGGTGTCGTCCCCGTGCTCGCGGAAGGGCCCGTCACCGCCGACGCGGCGCCGGTCCCTCCGGGGAGCAGCAGCGCCAGTGCCACCAACGAGATCGCCAGGCCCGCTCTCATCCCGCCGTGGTTAACGCGCTTCATGCTTCCCTGATCGTGCCCGCAGTCCCCGTGGGCCACTGGCGGTCGATGGAAGGTTTCTCCCCCATATGGACTTGACCGCGGCCTCGGGACGGGTTCGTAACGTGCGTATGGGTGTGGACTGGTATAAATCCAATCCCCCCGTTTATTCGGTGAACGTCCCGCTGCTCCAGGTCCAGAGGTAGACGGCGGTGCCCTGGGTGAGGGTGAAGTCGTACTGGCCACCGGGGGAGTCGAACCCGTAGAGGTAGGTGGACCAGGACTGGGTGGCCGCGTTCCACTCGG
>JAKAAX010000007.1 GCA_021802125.1 Thermoplasmata archaeon
TTGGTAGCTGCTGCACCACCAGGATAGGCAGAACCGACATCGAAGTAGCAAGCCTCCAGGTCGATAGGGACTCTTGCTGGAGACAACTCAGTTATCCCCGGGGTAACTTTTCTCTTATCACTGGCCCGCACAGAACAGGACACAGTGGTTCGCTAGGCCCTGGTTTCCCATCTGCGTTCCTCGTTAGGCAGAACGCAGTCAAGCCGCCTTTTGCCCTTGCACTCTACGGCGCATTTCTGACGCGCCTGAGGCGACCTTAGGGGGCCCTTGTTAACTTTTGGAGGGCGTGGCGCCCCACCCAAACTGCCTACCTATAGGTGTCCTCCCTCGCGGGAGTGAGCGATACAAGATCAGGAGGGCGGTGTTTCATCGTTCCCTCGGAACCGACCTAGCGGCCGGCCCTGATAACGGGTCCCGCCTACCCTACACAACTAATCTCGTACCACAACCACAGGCTGCAGTAAAGCTCCACGGGGTCTTCGCTTTCAGACAGTAGCAACTGGACTGCTCGCCAGTTAGTCAGTTTCACCGGCTTCCGCGTAAGGACAGTAGAGCTCTCGTTGGTCCTTCATGCAAGTCGCCAATTAAGCGACAAGGTATTACGCTACCTTAAGAGGGTCATAGTTACCCCCGCCGTTTATCGGTCCTTCGTCCCGTTGAACCGGGCTTTCAGATACCGACACTGGGCAGGATTCAGCGGCCATACACAACCGTTAGGTCTTGCGGCCACCTATGTTTTTGTTAAACAGTCGGAGCTCCCTGGTCACTGCGACCAGACACCCTCGTGTCTGGCACCCCTTCTCCCGAAGTTACGGGGCTGATTTGCCGAATTCCCTTACACGAATTCTCGCCGATACGCCTTGGGCTTCTCACCCAGGGGCACCTGTGTCAGTTCTCGGTACGAACCGCGGTTGCCGCACCAGCTTTTTCACGGACACCGGGCATTATCCGAAGCCCCCATAAGGGGCCTCTTTGACCCTTCTCCGGGTTCTCACCATGACGGTACTCCCCCGGACGACAGATCTCGAACAGGCTGGCATATGCCCGCTCGAACTAGCCCGATGTGTCAGCATGATGCGCTTTGAGCCGCGGGTCACGGAATATTAACCGTGTTCCCTTTCGCGTGGTCCGACTAAGGACACGCTTAGGATCGACTAACCCTCGACGGATGGTCGTTGTCGAGGAACCCTGGCCCCTTCGGCGGACGGGGTTCTCACCCGTCTTTGCTGTTACTCCTCCCAGGATTTTCATTGCGTGCGCGGTCCACGGGACGTCACCGCCCCACTTCTACCCGCGCAGCACGCCTCTCTACACGATGTCCCCCTCCGGGGGACCGCTCGCATGTCGGGGGCCGGCTTTAGCCCCGTCCGTTTTCGGTGCCCATGCCCTCGACTGGTGAGCTGTTACGCACTCTTTGAAGGATGGCTGCTTCTGAGCCCACCTCCCAGTTGTCTGGGGACACGGACGCCCTTTGGCATAGCACTTAGCCGGCACTTTGGGCCCTTAATGCGAGGCTGGGTTGCATTCCCTTTCGCACGGCGGGCTTACCCCTGCCGCGCTCACTCCCGGCGTCTTCAACGCCCGGCACTTCGGAGTTCGACAACAGAGCGAGCCCTTTCGAGCCCGTGTTCCATAATCGGTGCTCTACATACCGGGTAGTCTCGGCCGAGACCTACCTGCGAGTAGTTTCGAGAGGAACCAGCCATTCCCAGTCTAGATTGGCCTTTCACCCCTATGCGCAACTCATCCGAGTGATTTGCACGTCAACACCGGTTCGAGCCTCCACCTACCTTTCGGCAGGCTTCACTCTAGTCACGCTTAGATCGATTGGCTTCGGGTCTTCCACCTATGACTACGGGCGAGCCCACCCCGTCCCTGGCCGGTTGCCCGGTTGCGGACTGTCGGTTTCCCTTCGGCTTGGCCGTTCGAACGGCTTAACCTCGCCATAGATCGAAACTCCCTGGCCCGTTATTCAAAACGGACGCATGGACCCTGTGTCCACCGGTATTACCCGGCTTCGCTCCTTGGGGGCCCATGCGGCTTGTGATCACTTGATTTCAGGCTCTTTTCACCTCCCTTCCGAGGTACTTTTCAGCTTTCGTTCACACTACTATTGCACTATCGGTCTCGGGACGTATTTAGGATCGGAAGTTTGTGCCTCCCAACTCCCCGCGCGATTTCCAACGCACGGTACTCTGGATACCTCCAATCTCCCTTCCTCCTTCCGCCTAGGGGACTTTCACCCTCTTTGGTCCGGCGTTCCAGCCGCGTTCGGCATGGGAGGCGAGGGAGTGCGAAGGTCCATAACCCCACATCTTCTCTAGGTTGTCCCCAGAGAATTCGGTTTGTCCTCTGCCCTTTTCGATCGCCTTTACTTAGGGCATCTCGATTGATTTCTTCTCCTCCCCCTACTAGAATGCTTTACTTCGGGGGGTTCCCTATCCCATAAGGGACTGACCTTGCGGTCCGGAGTTCCGATTAGGTGATCCAGGGATCTCAGGTTCCTTGCGCCTACCCCTGGCTTATCGCAGCTTGGCACGACCTTCATCGGCGCCCGAGCCGAGCCATTCCTCAAGTGACTTGGAGACAGCTACACTTGACGCACTCGCCTAGCGTCCAGAATCTGCGTATGAAAGGATCAGCGAACGCGAACCCCGTGGCTCGCGCTCTCCCCACTTCCCCAGCGAGCGCCCCCGCTCGATGGGTGCACGGTAAACGTACAGGCGGTGCCCGTAGCGTTCTGGAGTTCCACTACCCCCTTCGTATTTAACGGCTCTCTATGAGCCGGTTCTCGCCGACAACGAGGGCCCCTCGAGGAGCCGCTCGGTGGCGACCGCGACCCTCGGCGCTCTCGAGGAAGAAGCGACCAGGCGCGTCCCACCTCGAGAGCCTCACCGAGGACGAGCGCTCGAGGAGACGGGAGCTGACCTCGCCGCGGTCGAGATGCGCCGCGGGTCGGGGAAGCGCGCTCGGCACGAGCTGCGCGCGAGAGCATCTGGCCGCAGTGAAGGCAGGGCGTGCTTCGTCCTGGACCGGATGGCCCCACGTCAAGGATTCGGGTCCGCGCGCCCCAAGCCCTATTCGGAATTGGAGGGGCCACCGGGTCGGTTCGCCCGCTTGAGCCTGCGAGACTTCTCCACGAGCTTCTGCCGCTGGTCCTCCTGCGCCTGTCGCTCGCGCTCGCGGTCCGCCGCGCGAGGGTCTTCGTCGGAGGCCTTCTCATCGCCCGAGATCCGCATCTCGGCGGGCTGCAGGAGCTTCTTCGGGATCCTCCGAACGTTGGGATTGACGTCCTCGGGGGAGATCTGTTCCCCGTAGGGGTTCGATTCCTCCACGCTCGGACGCTCCTTGCCCAGGGTCCGCTCCATCTCCACGTGGACCGAGCCGCCGCCGGCCGCTCCCTCCGCGCCGTCCGCGCCGTCCGCGCCGTCCGCGCCCTTCGCGCCCTCCGCCGCCGTCTCGCTCTGGGCGGAAGCACCGGACTCCTCATCCTCCAGCAGGATAGGGCCGGACCCCGCCTCCTCTTCCGTGCCCGGTTCGGAAGGGGCTGAGGAGACGGGCTCCGAGCCCTCGGAGACGATCGGGGTCACGCTCTCCGGGGGACCGGGGCGGTCGACCTCCTCCGTCGGGGTCGCGGCCTCGTGAGTGTCGTGCTGATCGATCTCCTCGTCGAACTCGTGAGGAGGGACGCCTCCGGAGGGACCGATGTCCTGAGGCGGTCCCGGCTGCGCCGGGGGAAGGATGTCGGGGGGCGGGGTCGGGGCCTCCTCGTCTACGCTCGCTCCCGCCGCTCCACCCTCGGGCTCGGAGTCCCGCCGTCGCGTCAGGGCCGCCACGAAAGCGACCGCGAAGACGAGCGTGAGCGCCAGCAGGAGCAGGTCCAGCATGGAGAGCGGGAAGCCGTTCGTGACGGGGGTGGAATGGCTGGGAGGCGACTGGAGCGTGACGGTGAGGTTGGTCCAGCCGGGAGCGTAGCCCGGGGCACTGGCTTCGATCTGGAGCGTCACGGTCTGCTGCGGGGACCCGCTCCAGGACACCGCGAAGGAGACGACCCCCGAGGCGCTCGAGATCGCGTTGGTCGGCGAGAGCGAGGTCGGGGCGGTCCCCGACTCGACGACGGTCGCGTTCACCCAGGCCCCCGAGATCGTCTGCGCGTGCGAGAGCACGGTCACGACCAGGGTCGTGCCGGTCCCCGGCACGAACGAGCTCGAGCTGAAGGTGGGAGAGACCGAGAGGGAGGGCGGCGGGGGCGTGCTCGAGCCCGAGGGGGGGATGATCGCGATCGCCAGGGCCTTCGACGCCGGGACGTAGCCCGTGGCCGAGACCTGCAGGAGGGCCAGGACCGAGCCGGTGGCGGTCCCGCTCGAGGTGAAGTTGAAGTACGCGATCCCGGCGGCCGTGGTGGGACCGCTCCCGGAGAAGGCGCCGGAGGAGGACGGGTTCCAGACCACGGAGACCGTGCCTCCGCCCACCGGCGGGAAGATCGCCGAGCTTCCGTTGGTCACGGAGACCTGGAAGGCGACCGTACCCCCCTGCGCCACCGAGAGCGCGGTCCCCGGTGAGACCGAGACCGAGAGCACGGGCAGCGGAGCGGTCGAGGGGGCGACGAGCTCGAGGGCGGTGGCGTTCTGGGCCGAGTAGTACCCGGACGCGCTGACGTTGACCTCGATGAGCGTCCCAGGGTTCGCGGGCAGGGTCGCCGGAGCGAGGTACGTGGTCCAGAAGGTCCCGTTCGCGCCCGTGGGCCCGAAGGTGGAGGCGAGAGAGCCTCCGCCCACGAGCGTGAGCTGAACCGCGGCTCCGCCCAGGGGGGATCCTCCGCTGGAACTGGCCGACACGTCGATCCATGTCGTACCCCCCAGGAGGACCGTCGAGAGCCCGGAGGAGACGAGGGCATGCAGCGGCGTCACGACCGGGGGAGGCGGCGGGGAGGAGGAGGGGTCGACCTCCGCCAGGGCGAAGGCCGAGGCCCCGGCGTAGCCCACGGCGCTCACCGAGGCGGTCAGCGTGCAGTTGATCGAGGAGGTAACCCCGGCCGGGGTGGTCCAGTTGAACTCGGCCCAGCCCGTGAAGTTCGTGGGCGTGGGGTTCGGTCCCAGGACCGTGCCGCCGGTGGTGGTGAGCTTCACGGAGGCGCCGGAGAGGTTCCCCCGGTCCGCCCCGGTCGTGTTCACCGCGCCCGCCCAGACGAACACCGGGCTGGTGGAGCCCGCGGGCGAGGGAGCGGGAGGGACCAACGAGACGGGAGGGGCCGCGAGGGAGATGGCGTCCAGCCCTCCGGCCGACGTGAAAGCGTACACGATCCCGCCGGAGACCGCGGGCGAGGCGTACATCGGAGCGCCGAGGTACATCTTCCAGGTCAGCGCGCCCGTGGTCGCGTTCACGTCGTAGAGCCAACCGTTGGTGGCCCCGTCCACGATGTTGCCGCGGGCGTAGACCGGCGAGGCTAGGAACTGGAAACCGGGTCCGGCATTGAATCCCCAGAGAGGGGTCCAGGCGCCCCGGCCGGCGTCGCTGAACTGGTACCCTGCCAGGCCCCCGCTGTCGTTCCCGAGGAACACGTCCGCGCGCGCCCCACCCTGGTCCACGACGGCGACGGTGCCCTCCACGCCGGGGTCCTTCCCGGGCCCTGTGGGCATCTGGAGGGCGGAAGGGTAGGGGGCGGAAGAGGAGAGGTTCACGGACCACAGGTAGCTCGCGCTCCCCGCCCCGACCTCCTCGCCAACGAACCCGATGGCGATGGACTGCGTGCCGTTCGTGATGTTCGCGACGGCCACCGACCCGTAGAGGTTCACGGGCGCGGGAGCCAGGGTCACGGTCGTCGAGGCTCCTCCGGCGGGAGTGGGCCAGATATCGATCTTCTTGCTGCCCGTGTCCGAGAGGACCGCTTCCCATCCGCGGACGTTGTTGACGTACACGATCGCCGGGGAGGCGCGGTACGAGGGCCCGCCGCCGGCCTTGTTGAACGTCGGCCCGGTGCAGCTACTGGTCGCCAGGTTGATCGCGTTCACGTTGCCGCTGTCGTCCGCGTAGAGGACCAGGTTCTGGGGCATCGGCGCGGGGCTCGAGGCGATAGGGTTCCCGTTGAGCCCGCAGACGACGGGCACCGTCCCGGTGGCCAGGTCGACCACGCCCGCGTTGTTCCCGCCCCCGTCCTGGGCGACCGCCACCTCCCCGGTCGAGGTGACCAGGGGCGTGGCGACGTAGGGTCCGTCCCCCAGAGGACCCAGCAGATCGACGCTCTGCTCCAGGGCCCCCGTGGTGGCGTTGAAGGCGTAGAGCACGTCGTTGGTGGTGATCAGCACCTGAGAGCCCACGAGGACCGGGGAGGACTGGTACGGGCGCTCGGTCGAGCCCGGCCCCGGGGGGGTCGAAGTGTCCAGCGGCAGGGGCATGGACCAAAGGAGGACCGGGTGCTGGGGCGAGGAGCTCGCCGCTCGCCCGTCGAGGAGGGGATCCCCGTGGTAGGCCGACCAACCGGGAAAGATCGGGAGGGGGCCCGAAATGACGTGAGGGGCCGAGGTTGCGCCGAGAGCGACGGGGGCCGTCGCGTGGCCCGCGCTCGAGGAGGGGCCCGCCCATGCCGCGGCGGTGCCGGCAGCGAGGAGAAGTCCCAGACAACAGAACAAGAGAAGCGACGGGCGTGCGAGGCCGGACCTTCGGGTCTCCCCCATGCGGGAAGGGGATGGTCGAGGGGGGCTAATTGGGCTTTGCACGACGCAGAAGGGGGCCGCCGGACCCCCTCGCCGTGCCCTTCAGGCCGAAGGGAGGGCTGGAGCGGACGCCATCGCTCGCGTACGCGCGGAGGCTGGGAAGGAGGGGAGCCCCGGGACCTCCCCCACCTCGGTCAGCACACGTCCGCCCACGTTCCGTGCGTGGAGGTAGTGGCCCGTGCGGAGGGGGGTCCAGCGCTCCAGGTGTCGGTCCGTCGGCTCGCTGACGACGACCAGCCGCTCGGGGGCCGCGACGTAGCTCATCTCGTAGTACGGGCGGGGGAGCCCGCTGAGACAGCTCCCGTGCTCCCCGGTGAAGTGGCAGAAGGCCCAGAGCTCCTCCGGGGACCGGGAGAACAGCAGGTTGAGCCCTCCGTGCGGACCGGGGGTTGGACGGCCCTGCTCTTCCCACACCTCATGGAGCGTCCGCACGCTCTGGGCGTAGGCGCGGCGCGGGTCGTCCAGGGTGTCGAGGTGCTTCAGGAAGAGCTGCTGGAGGACCTCGGAGTCGTTGACCCCCTTGAGCTTGCGAGCCCGGGTCCCCAGCCGCGGCCGGGTCTCGAGCGGGAGCGCGATCCATCCGTTGTGCGCGAAGAGGCTCCCGTCGGAGAGGAAAGGCTGCGTGTTCTCCAGGCCGATGAGCTGCTCGCGTGGGAGGTGCATCGGATTGCTCGCCTTCCGGAGGTGCGCGATGACGAGCGGGCTCACGACGGAGGTCGCCACCTGGGTGAACTTCTCCCGCTGGGCCGGCAGGTAGACGGCCTCCTCGGAACGCTCGACCCGCGCCCGCTTCCCCGTCCTTCCTTCGTACCAGCCGATCCCCCACCCCTCGGCCTGGAGCGTCTCGGGATCGATGTTGGCCTGGCGGAGCAGGGGGATCTCGGCGTCCACGAGCCAGGGGGACGGGCGCTCAGCTGCCGCGGCCAGCAGACCGAAGAGGCGGCACATGCGACCCCGAATGTCGCAGGTAGGAGTAAAACCTGACCGCGGGCGAACGGCCAGGGCCTGACCCTACTTTTCCGCCCACTGCACGCCGCAGATCGGGCAGCTGCCCTCCGCGTTGAGCTCCGAGCGGCAGATGAAGCAGTGTGTCGGGCGCTTTCCCCCCGAGGAGTGGGCGGCCGCGTGGGAGGGGGCCTCCTGGGGCGGAGCGGGCGCAGCTGAGGGCGCCGACGTGGGTGGCGTCGGGGGCTCGGGTGGCGCCGGTGGCTCGGCTGGCGCGGGAGGAGGAGCGGGTGGCGGAGGGACGGACACCGCGGGGGCCTCGGTCGCGCCGGACGGCCCGGCCCGGGAGCCCGACGCCCAGGCGTTCTGCCAGCCGCAGACGTAGCAGTCGGACCGCGCCGTGGGGAGCGGAGAGCCGCACTCGGGGCACTTGGTGAGATGCTCCGTGCTCGGATGCGGCTCCGCCTCGCCCGCCACCGCGGCCTCGAGCATCTCTGGAGGCGTCCCCGCGGGGATGACGCCACCTTGGGACTCCTCGCGAGCGGTCAGCGGGGGTGGGGGTGGGGGTGGGGGTGGAGGCGGAGGGGGAGGAGCGACGGGCACGTCACCCACGGAAGCCGGTTCGGGAGCGGGGACGGATTCCGACGGGGGAGCTCGCGACACCTCCGGGGGCATCGGCTCGACCGCCGGCACGGTGGCCTCGGAGTCGGCCGGAGCCGGCGGGGGCGGCGACGGGGCTGGCAGGTATTCGGGCGGAGCAGGAGGCGGAGGGGTCATCTCGACCGGGGAGGCGGACTCGGTGGGTGCGTCCATCGAGGAGGGATCGGGGGCCATCCCTTCGTCCGTCGGAGCGAAGGAGGCCTCGGTGCCCTCGGCCGAAGGCGTCGCCCCGGCGAAGTCCGAGGAGGCCACGGGGATGCTCTCTACGGCGGCGGCTTCCCCCAGTGCCGCGGGCCCCGAGCCTTCGGCAAGCCCTGCGCTGTCGGAGGGGCTGGGTTCCTCCGCCTTGGCGGGCATCTTCTTGCGTCGACGGACCAGGAGGAGGAGCAGTGCGAGGCCGAGGAGGGCCACGACGATGAGCACGACGATCCACCAGGGGAAGCCCGCGCCGGTCGACCCGCCGTTGCCACCCGTGTGGGCCTGGGTAGCGACCCGGCTCGCCTCGACGACGACGAAGGAGGAGATCGCGGTGCGGCCGAGGGCGTCCGTGATCCGGACCTGGAAGGAGTAGTTGCCCGCTCCCGACGGGAGGAAGTCGTACCCGGAGGACGTGGCCGAACCGATCGCGCTCCCGTTCAGCAGCCAGACGAAGTGGAGGGGCCCCGTCCCGCCGGAGGAGGTTGCCGTCAGCACGACGGTCCATCCCACGTGGGTGCTCGTGGTGTTGGCGGCGAGCGCCACGCTCGGAGGAGCGTTCACGGTCAGGGTCTCGACCGCCGTGGTCGACCTCCCCGAGAGGGAGTCCGTCACCGTCACCTGGACCGCGTAGGTGCCGGCGGAGGTGGCGTCGAACGGGTAGGAGAGCGCGCTCGCGCCTGGGGCGGTCCAGGTCGCACCGTTGAGCGTCCAGGCGAGCGTGTAGGGCGAGAGGCCCCCGGAGACGGAGACGTTGAACCAGGCGCTCATCCCCAGGTCCACCGTGGCCTGGGACAGCGCGAGGGAGGCCGAGAGGGGAGCGGCGACCACGACGGGGACGGAGGCGGAGCGCGCCACGTGGCCCAGCGCATCCATCACGGTCACGTTCACCGTGTAGGTCCCCGGCGTGGAGCTCGAGAAGGAGAAGGAGGACCCTGTGGCCCCCGACTGCACCGCGCCGTTCACGAACCAGAGGTACGTCGCGGGCGGGGCACCTCCGTAGGAGGTGGCCGTGAAGGGAAGCGAAGCCCCCGGGGCGACCGAGGAGGGAGCGGAGGGGGAGATCGCCACCGAGATCGAGGGGTAGACCGTGGCGGAGACGTTCACCCAGAGGATCCCGGAGTGCGAGTCGGCCACGCGGACGGTCAGGCGGTCGGAGCCCGGGCCCGTCGGGACGAACGTGTAGGAGGCGGAGGTGGCCCCGGCGATCGGGGTGAGGTTCAGGTACCACTGGTAGGTGTACGGAGCGATCCCTCCGGCCGCGGTGACCGTGAAAGGCTGCGACATCCCCATGTCCAGGATCACCGCCAGGGGGCTGGCGGATGCGACCAGGGCGGGGAGGGCGACCACCGTGGCGTTGCTCCAGGCCGTGAGAGGACCGGTCGCACCATCCGTCGCGGAGAACCCGACCTGGTAGGTCCCTCCCCGGGCCGGCACGAACCGGTACCCGGTGCAGCTGGTGGCGCCGGCGATCGCGGAGCCGTTCTGGTACCACTGGCAGGTGTCCGGGCTCGAGCCACCGGTGATCGTGGGCGTGAGCGTCGCAGACTGCCCCGCGTCGATGTTGGAAGTGGTGGGGCTCACCGAGGCCGTCGGGTCGATGGAGACGACGATCGTGACCGGAGCGGAGGAGCTCCTCCCGCCCAGGCTGTCCACGATCGTCGCGTTGATGGTCAGGGTGAGGGCGCTGGTGGCCGCGTAGGCGGTCCCCAGGCAGTTCGAGCCAGCCTGCTGGACCCCGTTCACGTAGTACGTGCACGTGAATCCCGGCGTTCCCCCCGCGACCGTCCCCGTGACGTTGGCCGTCTCCCCGACGTCCACCTGGGGGGTCCCGCGGGTGAGCGTGAGCGTGGGCAAGGGGTTCACCGTGACCAGGTCCCACCCCGAGGGCGCTGCCGCGGCGGGGGTCCCGACGCTCGCGTCCCCGGCCACGTAGCAGTAGTACGTGCTGGCGGAGGGGGTCACCGTGACCGTGAGCGAGCTCCCCGACAACGTCCCCGAGCTGCACGCCCCGGAGCTGGAGGAGGAAGCGAACCACTGGTAGGTGTAGGCCGGCGTCCCGCCCGACGCGCTTGCCGTGAGGGTGACCGACTGACCGCTGTCGATGGTCGGGAGCGTGGGCGTGACCGCCCCGGCGACGAGCGCGGGATCCACCGTCACGAGGTTCCACGGCGAGGAGGCGTTCGTGGCGGGCGTCCCCAGGCTCGCGTCGGTCGCCACGTAGCAGTAGTAGGTGCTCGCCGCCGGCGAGGACGAGATGGTCGCCGACGTCCCGGCCGCCGTCCCCGACCAGCAGGACCCGGTGCCCGAGGTGGAGGAGTACCACTGCTCGGCGTAGGGAGATGTTCCTCCCGTCGGGCTAGCCGTGAGCGAGATCGACTGGCCCGCATCGATGACCGGGGCCGAGGGGGTCGCTCCCCCGGCCGTCAGCGCCGGGTCCACGGTCAGAAGGTCCCATGTCGAGGAGGCCGAGGCGGCCGGGGATCCCACGCTCGAGTCTCCCACCACGTAGCAGTAGTAGGTCGAGGAGGCCGGGGACGCGGCGAAGGTCGAGGTCGACGGACCCGCGGTCCCGGAGGAGCAGGCGCCCGTGCCGGTGGACGAGGAGTACCAATGGTCGGTGTAGGGAGCCGTTCCGCTGGAGGGGTTCGCCGTCAGCGTCAGGGACTGGCCCACATCGATCGCGGGCGCCGTGGGCGTCACCGCTCCCGCCACCAGCGCCGCGTTCACCGTCACCAGGACCCAGCCGGAGGACGCGCTCGCCACGGGGGTCCCCTGGCTCGAGTCTCCCACCACGTAGCAGTAGTACGTGTTCGCCGCAGGAGTTGGGGCGAAGGTCGCGCCCGTGCCTCCCGCGGTCCCCGTCGAGCACGCGCCGGAGCTCGAGGAGGAGGAGTACCACTGGTAGGTGTAGGCGGGAGTTCCCGCCGACGGGTTCGCCGTGAGGGTGATCGTCTGGCCGACGTCGATGACCGGGGTGGCGGGGGTGGCCGAGCCCGCGACGAGCGCGGGGTTCACCGTCACGAGGTCCCACGCCGACGACTGGGTCGCCCCGGTGTTGTCCCTCACCTGGTAGCAGTAGTACGTGCTCGCGCTCGGCTTCACCGTGGTCGGCGACCCCGTCGCTCCCGCCGTCCCTGCGGTACAGATCCCGGTGTTGCTCGACGAGCTGAACCAGGAGTAGGTGTAGGGCGCGGTGCCGCCCGACGGGTTCGCCCCCAGAGAGATCGACTGCCCGAGGTCGATGGCGGGGCTGGCGGGTGAGACCAAGCCTCCCACCAGCGGCTCGTTCACCGTCACCAGGTCCCATGCCGAATACCCCAGGGCCGCGGGGGTCCCCTGGCTCGCGTCGCCCACGGCGTAGCAGTAGTACGTGTTCACGGTGGGCGAGCTCGTGTAGGACGCGGTGGTCGCCCCCGCGGTCCCCGACGCGCACGTTCCCGTGTTGAGCAGGGAGTAGTACCACTGGTACGTGTACGCGGGCGTGCCCCCGGAGGGGTTCGCGGTGAGGGTCACCGACTGCCCCGAGTTGATCGTGGGCGAGTTCGGGGTCGCCGAGCCCGCGACGAGCGCGGGGTCGACGGTCACCAGGGTCCACGACGACGAGGCGCTCGCCGCCGGGCTCCCGACGCTCGAGTCTCCCACCACGTAGCAGTAGTAGGTGTTCGAGGCGGGTGAGGCCCCGTCCGTCGAGGTCGTAGGGCCCGGGGTCCCGGACGCGCACGTCCCGGTGTTCGAGGAGGAGGAGTACCACTGGTAGGTGTAGGCGGGAGTCCCCGCCGACGGGTTCGCTGTGAGGGTGATCGTCTGGCCGACATCGATGACCGGGGTGGCGGGAGTGGCCGAGCCCGCGACGAGCTTGGGATGGACCGTCACCAGGTCCCACGCGGAGGAGGAGATCGCCGCGGGAGTTCCCTGGCTCGAATCGCTCGCCACGTAGCAGTAGTAGGTCGTGGCGGTGGGGGAGATCGCGTAGGTGGTCGAGGATGGCCCCGCCGTCCCCGACGAACAGGCGCCGCTGTTCGAGGTGGAGAAGTACCACTGGACCGAGTACGGCGCCGTTCCACCGGAGGGAGCGGAGGTGAGCGTGATGGACTGGCCGCTGTCGATCGCCGGTGCCGGGGGAGACACCGCCCCCGCGGCCAGAGCGGGGTCCACCGTCACGAGGGACCAAGCGGTGGAGGAGCTTGCCGCCGGGCTGCCTTGGGCGCTGTCGCCCACGACATAGCAGTAGTAGATGTTGGAGGTGGGCGAGGGCGCGACAGTGGCCGTGCCGCCGACGCTCGTTCCGGAGCTGCACGCCCCGCTCCCGGTGGTCGAGGAGTACCACAGGTAGGTGTAGGCCGGCGTCCCGCCGGACGGGTTCGACGCGAGCGTGATCGACTGGCCACTGTCGATGACCGGAGCCGAGGGCGAGACCGCCCCCGCCGCCAGCGCCACGTTCACCGTCACGGTGTCCACGACGGAGCACTTGCTCACGGGGGAGTAGGCGCTGTCGGTCACCCGGTAGGAGTAGGAGGTGGTGGAGCCCGGAGAGACGGAGAGCGTCGCGAACGTCGCCCCTGAGACCGACGTGCCGCACGCCGTCCCCGTGAACCACTGGTAGGAGTAGGGGGAAGTCCCGCTGGAGGGGTTCGCCGTCAACGTCAGGGACTGCCCCACGTCGATGGACGGAGCCGAGGGCGAGACCGGCCCCGCCACCAGCGCGCCGTTCACCGTCACCAGGTCCCATCCGGACGACGCGCTCGCCGCGGGAGTTCCCTGGCTCGAGTCACCCACCACGTAGCAGTAGTACGCGTTCGCCGCCGGAGTTGTCGCGAAGGTCGAGCTCGTTCCCCCAGGGGTTCCCGTCGAGCACGCCCCGCTGCTGGAGGCGGAAGAGTACCACTGGTAGGTGTAGGGGGACGTCCCCGCCGACGGGTTCGCCGTGAGCGTGATCGACTGGCCGGCGTCGATCTTCGGCGTCGCCGGTGACACCGCTCCCGCCGCCAGCGCCGCGTTCACCGTCACCAGGTCCCACGCCGACGTCTGGATCGCCCCGGTGTTGTCCGTCACCTGGTAGCAGTAGTACATGTTCGCGGTCGGCGTCACCGTGGTCGGCGACCCCGTCCCTCCCGGCGTCCCCGCCGTGCAGGCCCCGCTGCTGCTGGTCGAGCTGTACCAGATGTACGTGTAGGGCGCCGTTCCGCCGGACGGGTTGGCTCCCAGCGAGATCGACTGCCCCGCATCGATGAAGGGGTTGGCGGGCGAGACCGAGCCTCCCACGAGCGGTCCGTTCACCGTCACCAGGTCCCACGTGGAATACCCCAGGGCCGCGGGGCTCCCCTGGCTCGCGTCCCGCACCGCGTAGCAGTAGTACGTGTTGGCCGACGGGTAGCTCGTGTACGTCGAGGTCGTCGGGCCCGCCGTCCCCGACGCGCACGTCCCGGTGTTCAGAGGGGAGGAGTACCACTGGTACGTGTACGCCGTCGTCCCTCCGGAGGGGTTCGCCGTGAGGGTCACCGCCTGACCGGCGTTGATGATGGGGGAGTTCGGGGTGGCCGAGCCCGGCACCAGCGCGGGGTTCACCGTGACCAGGTCCCACGACGTCATCGCGCTCGCCGCCGGGGTCCCCACGCTCGAGTCTCCGACCACGTAGCAGTAGTAGGTGTTCGAGGACGGCGCGGGCAGGTAGGTCGCGCTCGTCCCTGCGACAGAGCCCGAGGTGCAGAGGCCCGTGTTCACGCTGGAGGAGTACCATTGGTACGTGTAGGCCGCCGTGCCGCTCGACGGGTTCGCGGTGAGGGTGATCTGCTGACCGTTGTCGATGATCGGCGTGGTGGGGCTGACCGCTCCGGGCACGAGCGCGGGATTCACGGTGACCAGGTCCCAGCCGGACACCGCGCTCGCCGCGGGAGTTCCCTGGCTCGAGTCACCCACCACGTAGCAATAGTACAGCGTGGAGGTGGGAGAGACGCTCACGGTGGCGGTGGTGCCTCCCGGGGTCCCGGCGGAGCAGGATCCCCCGTTGGAGGCGGAGGAGTACCAATGGTAGGTGTAGGTCGGGCTCCCTCCCGACGGGTTCGCGGTGAGCGAGATGGACTGACCGTTGTCGATGGCGGGAGCGGCGGGGGTGGCCGACCCAGGCGCCAGCGCAGGGTTCACCGTCACCAGGGCCCAGGTCGACGAGGTCCCCGCCGCGGGGGTCCCACTGCTGCTGTCGGTCAGATGGTAGCAGTAGTACGTGTTCGCGGTGGGCGAGACCACGAAGGTCGCCGTCGCCGGCCCGCTGGTGCCCGCCGTGCAGATGCCCGTGCCCGCGCTCGCGGAGTACCACTGGTAGTGGTACGCCGGAGTTCCTCCCGAGGGAGCCGAGCTGAGGGTGATCGACTGGCCGTTGTCGAGCGTCGGCGCTCCCGGGCTCACCGTGCCCGCGACGAGCGGGACGTTGACCGTCACGAGGTCCCAGGCGGAACTGAGACTTGCGGCGGGCGTGCCGCTGCTGCTGTCGGTCAGATGGTAGCAGTAGTACGTGGCGGCGGCCGGGGTGACCGCGAAGGTCGCGGTCGTAGGTCCGGCGGTCCCGGCGGCGCAGAGCCCGGTGTTGGAGGAGGAAGAGTACCACTGGTACGAGTAGGGAGCGGTGCCTCCCGACGGGTTGGCCGTGAGTGTGATGGACTGGCCGGAGTCGATGCTGGGGGCTGAGGGAGAGACCGTGCCCACGTTGAGCGCCGGGTTCACCGTGACCAGGCTCCAGGCGGAGACCTGGCTTGCGGCAGGGGTTCCCACGCTGCTGTCCCCGACGTGGTAGCAGTAGTACGTGTTCGCCGTGGGGGACACGGTGATCGTCGCGGTCGTTGCCCCGACGGTCCCCAGCGTGCACGTTCCGGAGTTCGAGGAGGAAGAGTACCACTGGTAGGCGTAGGGAACGGTCCCCCCGGAGGGGTTCGCGCTAAGGGTGATGGACTGTCCGCTGTCGATGGTGGCCGCCGCCGGACCGACCGAGCCGGGGTTGAGGGCAGGGTTCACGGTCACCAGGACCGCGGTCGAGTACGCGACCGCCGCCGGGGTTCCCGCGCTCGCGTCCCCGTACTGGACACAGTAGTACGTGTTGCCGGTGGGAGCGGGGGAGTAGGTGGACGAGGTCTGACCGGTCACGACGGCGTCGCTCGTGCAGGTGGTCGACGTCCCGGACCTCCACTGGTAGGTGTAGGTCGGCGTTCCGCCGGTGGGAGCCGAGGAGGAGAGCACGACCGACTGCCCGGTGTCGATCGTCGGCGAGGCGGGGGTGACCGACCCGGCCGCGAGCGCGGAGTTCACGGTCACCAACACCACGTTCGAGTACGCCACTGCCGCCGGAGCGCCCACGCTCGAGTCCCCGTACTGGACACAGTAGTCCGTGGTCGCGGTCGGCGAAGGGGAGTACGTCGTGGTGGTCGCCGAGGGCACCAGCGTGTCGCTCGAGCAGGTGGTGGACGTTCCCGCCCGCCACGTGTAGGTGTAGGTGGGAGTGCCGCTCGTGGGGGCGGAGGACGAGAGCGTAATCGTCTGCCCCGTATCGATCGTGGCGGAGCTCGGCGACACCACGCCCGCCACGAGGGCGCCGTTCACCGTGACCAGCTGCCAGGCGGAAGCCCCTCCCGCGGCAGGGCTCCCCACGCTGCTGTCCCCGACGTGGTAGCAGTAGTAGATGGTCGCCGTGGGGGAGACCGTGAGGGAAGAGCTCGTCCCAGCGGCCGTCCCTGCGGTGCACGATCCGCTGCTCGAGCTCGAGGAGTACCACTGGTAAGTGTACGGTGTCGTTCCTCCCGAGGGGTTCGCGGTCAACACCAGGGACTGGCCGCTGTCGATCGTCACGGTGGAGGGCGACACCGAGCCCGGCACCAGCGCGGGGTTCACGGTCACCGACACGACGTTCGAGTACACCACCGCCGCCGGAGTACCCACGCTCGAGTCCCCGTACTGGACGCAGTAGTCTGCCGCTACGGTCGGGGAGGGAGAGTACGTGGAGGTGGTCTGCCCGGAGACCACCGCGTCGTTCGTGCAGGTGGTCGACGTCCCGGCCCTCCACGCATAGGTGTAGGAGGGAGTGCCGCCCGTGGGCGCAGAAGAGGTGAGGGCGATCGACTGCCCGGTGTCGATCGTCGCCGAGGAGGGCGTCACCGTCCCCGCCACCAGAGCGGAGTTCACGGTCACCGACACGACGTTGGAGTAGGCGATCGCCGCGGGAGTTCCCACGCTGGAGTCACCGTACTGGACGCAGTAGTCCGTCGCCACGGTCGGGGACGGAGCGTAGGTCGAGGTGGTCTGCCCGGCGACCACCGTGTCGCTCGAGCACGTGGTGGACGCGCCCGAGCGCCACTCGTAGGAGTACGCGAGGGTCCCTCCCGTGGGAGCGGAGGAGGTCAGGGTGACCGTCTGCCCGGTGTCGATCGCGGCCGAGGAGGGGGTGACCGCACCGGCGACAAGCGCCGCGTTGACCGTGACCAGTACCACGTTCGAGTAAGCGACCGCGACCGGTGTCCCCTGGCTCGCGTCCCCGTACTGGACGCAGTAGTAGGTGGTCGAGGTCGGGGACGGGGAGTAGACGGAGGTCGTCTGCCCGGAGACCGCCGTGTCGCTCGAGCACGTGGCCGACGCGCCCGCCCGCCACGCGTAGGTGTACGTCGGGGTCCCGCCGCTGGGCGAGGTCGAAGAGAGCGCGATCATCTGCCCCGTATCGATGCTCGCCGAGGCAGGGGACACCGTCCCCGCGACCAGCGCGGGGTTCACGGTCACCAGCACCACGTTCGAGTAGGCCACCGCCGGGGGAGTTCCCACGCTCGAGTCCCCGTACTGCGCACAGTAGTACGTGCTGGCGGTCGGGGACACGAGGTAGGTCGCGCTGGTCTGCCCGGAGACCACCGTGTCGCTCGTGCACGTGGCGGACGTCCCCGACCGCCAGGCGTAGGTGTAGGTCGAGGTCCCGCCGCTGGGCGCCGTCGAGGAGAGCGTGATCGTCTGGCCGGAGTCGATCGTCGCCGAGGAAGGGGTCACCGTTCCCGCCGCGAGCGCGGAGTTCACGGTCACCAGCACCACGTTCGAGTACGCGACTGCGGTGGGAGTTCCCACGCTCGAGTCCCCGAACTGGACACAGTAGTACGTCGCAACGGTGGGGGACGGGGAGTAGGTCGAGGTGGTCTGGCCCGACACCGCCGTGTCCACCGTGCACGTGGCCGACGTCCCGGACCGCCACTGGTAGGTGTAGGAGAGAGTGCCGCCCGTCGGCGCGGAAGAGGTGAGGGCGATCAACTGCCCGGTATCGATCGTCGGCGAGGCGGGGGTGACCGAACCGGCCACCAGCGCGGGGTTCACGGTCACCAACACCACGTTGGAGTAGACCACCGCCGCGGGCGTTCCCTGGCTCGCGTCGCCGTACTGGACACAGTAGTAGGTGTTCGCCGTGGGGGCGGGCAGGTAGCTGGTGGAGGTCTGTCCCGAGACCACCGCGTCGCTCGCACAGGTGGTGGACGTCCCGGCCCGCCACGCGTAGGTGTAGGAGGGAGTGCCGCCCGTCGGGGCCGAAGAGGAGAGGGAGATCGACTGCCCGTTGTCGATCGCGGCGGAGGAGGGGGTGACCGCGCCGGCGACCAGCACCGTGTTGACGGTCACCTGTACCACGTTCGAGTAGGCGACCGCGGTCGGGGTCCCCAAGCTCGCGTCCCCGTACTGGACGCAGTAGTACGTGGTCGTGGTGGGGGACGGGGTGTAGGTCGAGGCGGTCGACCCGGAGACCGCGGTGTCGCTCGTGCACGTGGCCGACGCCCCGGACCGCCACTGGTAGTTGTAGGAGGGAGTGCCGCCCGTCGGAGCGGCAGAGGTGAGGAGGATCGACTGTCCGCTGTCGATCGTCGCCGAGGAGGGCGTGACCGTCCCCGCCACCAGAGCGGAGTTCACGGTCACGAGCACCACGTTGGAGTACACCACCGCCGTGGGAGTTCCCACGCTGGAGTCACCGTACTGGACGCAGTAGTCCGTCGCCGCCGTCGGGGAGATGGTGTAGGTCGTGGTGGTCTGCCCCGAGACCAGAGCGTCGCTCGCGCACGTGGAGGAGGTCCCCGAGCGCCACGCGTAGGTGTAGGAGGGTGTGCCGCCCGTGGGGGCCGCAGAGGTGAGGGTGATCGATTGCCCGGTGTCGATGGCCGGCGAGGCGGGGGTGACCGAACCGGCCACCAGGGTCGGGTTCACCGTCACCAGTACCACGTTCGAGTAGGCGACCGCCGCGGGAGTTCCCGAGCTTGAATCCCCGTACTGAACGCAGTAGTACGTGCTAACGGTCGGGGATACCGCGTAGGTCGAACTGGTCTGACCGGAGACAGCCGTATCCCCCGTGCACGTGGCGGACGCCCCCGACCGCCACGCATAGGTGTACGTCGGGGTTCCGCCGCTGGGCGCCGTCGAGGAGAGCGTGATGGTCTGGCCGTAGTCGATCGTTGCCGAGGAGGGCGTGACCGTCCCTGCGACCAGAGCGGAGTTCACGGTCACCGTCACGACGTTGGAGTACGCCACCGCCGTCGGGGTTCCCGCGCTCGCGTCCCCGTACTGGACGCAATAGTCCGTGGTCACGGTCGGGGCCGGAGTGTAGGTCGAGGTGGTCTGCCCGGCGACCGCCGTGTCACTCGCGCACGTGGAGGAGGTTCCCGACCGCCACGCGTAGGTGTACGTCGGGGTCCCGCCGCTGGGCGAGGTCGAGGTGAGCAGGATCGACTGACCGCTGTCGATCGTCGCCGAACTGGGCGACACCGCGCCCGCGGCGAGGGCGCTGTTCACCGTGACCGTGTCACCGGCGGAGCATTTGTAGTTCGGAGACCCCAGGCTCGTATCGGTGACCTTGTACGAGTACGTGGTCGTCGCCGTAGGGTTGGCCGCGTAGGTCGACGCGGTCGCCGAGGCGATGGCCGTGTTGCACGCGGATCCGGTGTACCACTGGTACGTGTAGACGGCCGTGCCGCCGCTGGCCGCGGAGACGAGCGTGATCGTCTGACCGTTGTCGATGGTCGGGGAGGCGGGGGTGATCGCCCCGGCCACCAGTGCGGAGTCCACCGTCAGGGTGGGCATGGTGACCTTCGCGGTGAAGCCCCAACCGTCGGTCAGCGTCAGGACGATCGCGCTGAAGGTCCCCGTGCCCGACGAGCTCGGAGCGCAGGTGAGGGGATCGGCGTTGCTCGAGGCGCATCCCGCGGGAAGTCCGGCCCAGGAGTAGGAGTACGCGGCGATGCCCGCGTTCGCCGTGGCGCTCAGGCTCGTCTGCTCGCCCACGTCGATCAGCGTGGGAGTTGTCGCGGCCGCCGTGAGGTAGGGTCCGTCCAAGCCGATGTACTCGCTCTGCGCGGTGGTCTGGGTCGTGGTGTAGACAATGTCGTCGCGCCAGGGGGGCACGGCGGACGCCGGGAGGTACGTGGCCATCCCAGGCTCGTAGCCGCCCAGGGCGGCCGTCTGGATCGTCCCCCAGGCACCCCCCGGTGTCGTCGCCGCGGTCACCACGAGAAGGGCGGAGGGGTTCTGCCATGCCACGAAGGGCGCGGCACCGGCGCCCTCCACCGTGATCGCGGAGAGCCCGGCGCCCGTGACGCTCCCGTCCGGAGAGGGCCCGGTGGTGGGAGCACTAGCGAAATCGTTCGTGGAATAGGCGTACTGGATGTCGAAGCTGGTGGGCGTGGTGGTCGTGTCCAGGATGTAGGTGAGCGCGACGTTGGTGCCGGAAGGGGCGTAGGCGATGTCCCCCTCGACCGCCTCGATCGGTACGGAGTTGTAGGTGGTGCTGAACGCATGCGTCGCCACCACCATCGGGCCGTATGTGATGGCGGAGAAGTCCGTGGTGCTGACGATGACGTCCTGGTACCAGTTGGCAGGTGTGGCATCCGAAACCCCGAGGGAGACCGCGCAGGAGGCGACCGCGAGGCTGCACTCCAGAGATTCCGCCCCCACGTAGTAGCAGTTGGCGGTGGCACAACCTCCGACCTGGGTGAGGGTGTACCCGTAGGTCGCCTTGAACGTCGTGCCGCTCGTCCAGACGTCGAACATGAATCCGAAGTTCGCGCAGGTCGACGAGGGATAGTCCCCCCAGGCGCCCACGAGGAGGTTCCCGGCGTTGTCGAAGGCCGCAACCGGGGCGACAATACCGAAATTGGCGCCGAACCCGGCCCACAGCGTACCCACGCTGCACATCGTGCCGTACGCCGTGTCCCCGGTCGCCGCGCTCCAGCTCCCGGTCGTGGCCGACCCACCGTAGTTGGTCGCGCACGTGTGGTAGTAGTCCCCGTAATTCACCGTCGTGACGGAACTGATCGCCAGGTAGACGATGCAAACGTCGCTCGCTGTCGGCGTTGCGACGATGGTCGGACTGACCAGCTCGCACGTGCCGCTCCCCCCGCCCGTCGTGCAGTAGGTCCCGGTGTAGGCCGCGGCGATGTACTGGACCGTGAAGCTGGTCCCGCCGTTGAGGCTCTTCGCCGAGTAGATCCCCCAGCCCGTGGCTGAGACGTCGGAGGAGAAGGCGACGTAGATGTTCCCCGAGGTGTCCTCGGTGATGCTCGGGCCCTGATAGGGCGCGTTGACCGGCCCACCGCTCGCTTGGCCCGAGACCCCGATGTCGGTGCCCGCGCTATAACCGGTGGATGGGACACCCGGCCCCGCCACGCCACCGCTTCCTTGGGGAGAGGCGAGGGGTGCGGCCAGCGGGTTGGGGAGAACGGAGTTGAGGGGGGAAGGTGCGGAGGAGCCGGGGGTGGCGGCCACAGGGGCGAGACCCTTGGAGGCGGTCGAAGGGTCAGGTGCGGGGATCGCGGGAGTGAGCGAGGCGACCGCGGGCGACGAGCTGGTGGGGCCCGACCCCGCCGGCAGGTTCACGCTGGAGGAGGTCCCTGGCAACCATGGAGCGAGGGCCTGCTCGACCGCAGCCCGCTCGGCCGGGGAGACCGTGGACGGGCCCTGAGCGCCCGTCGTGGACGACGGGGCGGTGGGCCCGGATGCTCCAAGCCCGGAGGGGGCCTGGAACGCAGCTCCGTTGGGGGGGGTAGCCGGCGAAAGGTGGAGGGGGCTCGTCGTGGGGTTGGTTGGGGCGGCCGAGCCCGAGAATGGGACCACGAGGCCCAGGCTCGAGCCCAGGACCAGCGAGACCAGGACGACCAGTAGGGGGACTCCTGTCCGGGAGATGGCGGCGCGGCCCCCGCGCGCTCCAGCTCCCGACCGAGAGTCTGCAACCCCACGCCGACCCATGACTTAGCAGCACAGTCTATAGTGTGCATGAGTATATCGGCCGTTCGTTGCCCCGTCGGGGGTCGGAACGATAAGGAACCTGGGGCCAGGGACCCCCCGGACCCCCGTAGCGAAGTTCACGACTTACTCTCTAAATAGCCCGCACCGCCCTTACCGGTTACTATGTCCGGGTCGCTCATCCAGCTCGGTTCTGACATGCCTCCCCCCGCGGAGGTCCACCTCACGGTCACCCCCACCGCCCGGGAGCAGCTCCTGAAGCTCAGGAGTCAAGCCCACGCGGAGGGGAAGGGGCTTCGGCTCTTCGTCCAGGGCGGGGGCTGCTCGGGCCTGACCTACGGGATGCAGTTCGACGACGCCTCGGAAGGCGACCAGGTGCTCGAGGTGGGCGAGGGGCTCAAGGTCCTCGTCGACCAGGCGAGCGCCCCGGTGCTGAACGGGATCACCGTGGACTTCCTGCTGTCGCTCGAGGCCTCCGGGTTCAAGATCAAGAACCCGAACGCCAAGAGCACCTGCTCCTGCGGCAAGAGCTTCGCCTAGGTAGCCTCCCGGGCACGCATGGCCGGAGGCCCCCGCCCCGCACCCCTGCACGGGAGGGTGGTCCAGGTCAACGTCTCCCCCCAGGGAGGCCTGCCCAAGCTTCCCGTCCCCGGCCCGGTCTGGGTCCGTCGTCAGGGTGTGGAGGGCGATCGCAACCGGTACCGTACGGAGAAGCTCGGGGGCGACCCCGACTCGGCCGTCCTCCTGCTCCCCCTGTCCACCATCTCCGCCCACGCTTCCGCGGGATTCCCGGTCCGACCCGGGTCCATGGGAGAGAACCTCACCATCGAGGGCGTGTCCGAGGAGCAGTTCCGCCCCGGACAGCGCTGGAGGATGGGGGGCGCCCTCCTGCAGATCTCGCGAGCGTGCACGCCCTGTAACGAGCTCGACGCGTACGGGACGGACCTGCGGAAGCGGGCCCTCGGCCTACGAGGATGGTACGCTCGGGTCCTTGAGGAGGGGCCCGTCCAAGCCGGGGATGAGGCCGTGCTAACGGCTGACGTGTAGCTCTCTGGACAACTTGGTGTTTAAATACCGCGGTGTGGTGATTTTCCCCGAGCGACCATGGTATCCCGTCTCGAGTCCGCAAAGGTCGAACCCCAGCCCGCAGCGAGCGCCTTCGGACTGGAGGTCTCGTCGCCCGCCGTCGACCAGATCAAGGGCCTGCTGAAGGTCCAGAAGCCGGGCATGGCCGTCCGGGTCTTCGTCCAGATGGGCGGAGGCGGCGGTGGCTGCTGCGGCGGCGGATCCGGTCCCGCCTTCGGGATGGCCTTCGACAAGCCGAAGAACGGCGACGAGGTCGTGAAGGTCGACGGGGTCAACTTCATCGTGGACCCCTACAGCGTCGAGTTCCTGAACGGGGCCCATGTGGACTTCGTGCAGGAGAACGGCGAGTCCGGCTTCAAGATCAGCAACCCCACCCTCCCGATGAGCGAGGGGGGCAGCGGCGGCGGATGCGGCTCCTGCGGCGCCAGCGCCGACAACGGCGGCGGATGTGGGTGCGGCTCTGGCGGCGGTGGCTGCGGCTGCGGTTGAACCCACCCGGTACCCTTCGCGCCGCGAACGCGGCGTTCTCAACGGGAGAGCGATAGCTCTCCCCGCCGGCCTCCGGTCTCCCGGGAGGATTGGGGAGCGGGGGCCACGGGCTCCCAGTGGGGTGTCCGCCAGAAGGTCAGGAGGCCGTAGATCGTCGTCACGAAGAGCAGCGAGCTCGCCAGCGGCGCCATGAGGAGCAGGCGGAGCGATCGCTGCCGCGCACAGCGGTAGGAAGCGTAGAGGAAGGCCGCGCCACCGGTAGCCTCGGCGACGAGCGGGAGGCCACCGACCAGCAGCAAGAGGAGGTGGCCAGAGGAGAACGCGTGGGTCCCGTTCGAGAGGAGGTAGTCGAGGAGCGGGGGCAGCAACCCCGTGGGCCCTCGACGCAGCGCCAACGGGAGCCGGGTCAAGAGCATGGCCAGCGTGAGGAGCGGGAGCAGGTAGGTCCCGAACAGCTCAATCCGGTAGAAGCGCTCCTCCCGGCGCCCCGACCTCTCCCCCGTGAGCTCCTTTCCCAAGCGGATCCACGCGGAGCGCGCCCACCGCACGTTCCGTCGGACGAGGCCGCGAAAGCTCGAGGGAGCGGGTGATCGTGCGGGAACGTCGTAGGCCTTCACCGCGCGCCAGCCCTCCTCGACCAGATGGCCGGTGAGCAACCAGTCATCGCCGATGGGGGAGCTCCGCCCCAGCACCTGGAGGTCCAGGAAAGCCGGGGAGAGGACGAAGGACCGGATCGCCTCGGTCCGGTACATGGTGCAGGCGCCGTCCAGCAGCAGGACGCTCCCGCGCGACGACGTGGCCCGGAGCACCACCTCCCGGCTCCGCTCGACGAACTCGGAGCACGAGGAGACGAGCCCGACCTCCTGGGGGACCTCGAGGTTGGCGGAGACGCCCCCCACTCCCTCCGAGAAGTGGGAGCGGAGGCTTCCGACGGCCCCCGGCGGCAGCACAGTGTCGCTGTCGAGCAGCAGGACGAACGGGGTCCGGACCTCCTGGAGGCCCGCCGCGATGGCCGCCTTCTTCCCGGACCGCACGGGCAGGGCGACCAGGCGAGCGCCGTGCTCGGCGGCGATCGAGGCGCTACCGGCATCCGGCCCGTCGGTCACGACGATCAGGGACGCGCCGGAGCGGTCGATCGAGCTCAGGCAGGCCCGGAAGCGCTCCGGGTCCTGGAAGAGGACCGGCACGACGACCGTCACTCCCTCCGCCCCTGCGGGGGAGGCTCGGGGCGCGTGAGGTCTCGCGCGCGAGAACCGGGCGTTGGTCCAAAGGTAGATCGCGGTCAGGACCCCGGAAAGAGAGGACAGGAGAAAGAGGAGCAGCGGCCAGGAGGGTGGCATCGAGGCCTCCCCCCACGGACCGGGAGTTCAGCGGATGAGCTTTGGTCCAATGTCGGTGGGGGCCCGAAGGCGCGCCCGAGGTCCGGGTCGCTCACGCGACTTCAGTGCAACCCTTTTTCATCTCCTCGGAAATGCCCCACTCTCTCGGACGGAGCTTCCGGAGCGGACGAACTCATGGCGAAGGCCTCTCACAAGTCGAAGAAGGCGGCTAGACCTACCCCCAAGAAGGCCCCACCCCCCAAGCGAGCATCGCCCCCGAAGCGGGTCCCTCCCCCCAAGAAGAAGGCCGCGCCGCCCAAGCCGGCCCCGGCGAAGCCCTCACGACCGGCCCGGCGCCCCTCCAGTCCTGCCGCCGACATGAAGGCCCGTGAGGAGGCCATCCTCGAGAAGGGCAAGGAGCTCGTGACCGCCTACCGCGAGCTCGCCGACCACCAGCAGGAGTTCGAGTCCCGTCTCCGTCAGCTCGAGACGAAGGAGCACCAGATCGCTTCCCGGGAGTCCAGTTTCTCAACGCTTCAGAAGAAGCTCGCCGACGCCGGCGTGGTGGAAGCCACGGCCGAGGAGATCGGACGCGCCCGCGACCGCCTGAAGGGCCTCGAGGAGAAGCTCAAGGGCATGCGCGCCGACGTCGAGAAGGAGAAGCACGAGATCAAGGAGTGGCGCGAGACGCTCGCCGAGCGGGAGGAGAAGCTCGGTCAGTCGGAGAAGGTCCACCTCTCGAAGGAGAAGGACCTCCTCGAGGAGGAGGAGGGCGTCAACCAGCGGAGGGCCGCTCTCGCCGAGGAAGAGGCGCGCCTACGCAAGATCAACGACGACGCCGTGCGTGACCTGCACGACCGGGCCTCCCGGCTGGAGGAGCGCGAACGCGCGCTCACGAGCCTTCAGGAGGAGACCGAGCGTAGGCTCGCCGAGTTCACCCAGCGCGAGTCCGAGATCGCTCGGATCGAGCAGGAGGCGCGCGACCGCCACGCGGAGGCCGAGGCCGCCCACAAGTCCGTCGAAGAGGGGCGCATGGCCCTCGACGAGCGCGAGCGGGCCCTGGCGGAGCACGAGTCCACCCTGCTCGGCCACGCGGAGGCCCTTGAGCCCCACGAGCAGGCGCTGGAAGAGGCCGAGACCCAGGTCCGCACCCATCGGGAGAAGCTGGCCAAGGCGAGGGACGCCCTCAAGACCCACGTCGCCTCGCACCGCAGTGGGTAACGAGAGACGCCCTGCCCAGGACCCGGGCCCCGCCCACAGGGCTGTCCCAGGCGCCCCCGAACGGGAGCCGGACGCTTCATCGCGCACCTTCCGGGGGTCCTCGGTCCCGGGCAGATGGCCCCACCTTTCAGCTCGAGGGAACCCGCGTTCGGGAACGACGTGGAGCGGGACTCTGTACCCGTCGAGCCGAGGGGCGCGCTCGCCGCCCTTCAATAAACCTTCGCGCGAGGGCCCGCGAAGGGCCGCCGCATCGCTCGACCAACCTCAGAAATAGCCCTCCTGGCTTCCCCTGGCCAGATGCCAGGGACCGTGCCGGTAAGGATGAGCACCGCCCTCCCGGCGGACATCCGGGAGGAGGTCCGGCTCGTCCTCCCTCGCGTGGAGGGGGGAAGAGGGTTCATCGCCACCCTGCTCGGCGCCGCCGAATCGGGGAAGAGCCGTCTCGTCGCGGACCTCGCGCGCGACGCGAAGGAACGGGGATGGACCACGCTCCTGGCCACCGCGAACCCGCGTTCGAGCGAGCTTCCGCGCGGCCTCGTCCTGGACGCGCTGGGCGCGATCCTGCCGGGGGTCGCCTCCGCGAAGGGGCCCTCGACCCCGCACGCCCCTGCGCCCCCCGGGCTCGGGCTCCCCCTCGCGCTCGCGGCGTTCCTCCCCAACGTCCAGAGCGAAGAGGAGCCGAAGGAGGCCGGCGCGGGCCGGACCTACGCCGCCCCCTGGGAGCTTCCTTCTTCGCTCTCCCCGAACGAGGCGGACTCCCTGCTCCTCCGTAGGGTCTGGGGAGCCGCGGAGCGGGCTCCCGTCCTGCTGCTGCTGGACGACGCCCAGTGGATGGACGAGCTCTCCGTGCGTTTCCTCTCGACGCTCTGCCTGACCCTCCGGGACCACCGGGTGCTGCTGCTCCTCTCGATCGACCCCGAGGCCGCTCCGCCGCTCGTCCGACGGTTCGCCGTGCAGCAGGAGGGGGGCTTCTCCGATGCGGTCTACCGCGTGGCGGTCGCCTCCGCCCACAAGCCGCGCGGCCTCCCGCCGCCGGCACCTCCCGCGCCCGAGACCGTCGAGCCGAGCCCGCTCGAGTCACTGCTCTCCCTGGGAGCCGTGATGGGCATCGAGTTCGACGTCCGGACCCTGGCCGCCACGACCGGTCGGACGGTGGCCGAGGTGCAGGAGCACCTGGACGACGCGGCCCGGCGCGGGTGGCTCTGGAAGAGCGGGGAGGAGAGCTACCACTTCTCGGGAGAGCGGACCTGGAGGTGGGCGGCCGGGCTCCCCTACGACCCGCTGCCGGCCCGCCACGAACGGATCGCGCGGGCGCTGGAGACCCTCCACCCGAACCCGGGTGGCCGGGTGCTCTTCGAACTGGCCCACCACTGGCTCGAGGCGGGCAAGGCCGAACGCGCCTTCCCTTACCTGGTCCGCTCGGCCGAGGCCGCGTACGGGACGGGGGCCTTCGAGACCGCGCGGGACCGGCTCCAGAGGGCCATGGGAACCCTCGCGTCCCTGCCGCCCGCGGAGCGTGGGCACGAGGAGGTCCGCGTGCTCGTGGACCTGGCGGAGGTCCGGGACGCCATGGGGGAGGGGACGCAGGCGGCCGCACGTCTCCGCGAGGCCCTCTCGCGGGCCGAGGCGCTCCACCTGTCCGCGAAGGAGGTGGTGAGGATCGAGGTCCTCCTGGGGGACCTCCAGCGGCGCTGGGGGCGGGGCGACCTGGCCTTCGACATCCTGGAGCGGGCCCGGGCCAGGGCCGCGAGCGCGCACGACCCGTCCACCGAGGCCACCGTGCTCTCCCGCATCGCCATGGTCCAGCGACGCCAGGGGCACTGGGCCGAGTCACGGGCGAGCGTCGAACGCTCGCTGAAGCTCTTGGCGGAGGGAGGAGGAGGGCCGGAGGAGCGTGCGCTCGTCCACTACGCCGCCGCAGACACCTACATCTGGGGAGGAAAGGAGGACGATGCCGCGGCGCGCGAGCACATCCGAGCGACCCGGAAGGCGCTCCAGGAGCTGGGCCAGCTCAGCCGGGAGGTCCCCCTCACCAACCTCGAGGGGCTGCACGCCTCGCAGCTGGGGGACACCGAGGGGGCGCTCCGACTGTGGCAGGAGGCCGCCGACACCGCGGTCCGTCTCGGGAACGTGACCGAGGCGGCCAACATGCACGGGAACCTGGCCGAGGTCTACGCGGAACACCAGCGGTTCGAGCAGGCCCGAAGCTCCCTCGCGTTCGCGGAAGAACTGCTCCAGGGCGCGGACGAACCCCGGGTCCAGGGCCAGATCCATCTGGCGGCGGCGACGCTCGCCTGGAGAACGGGGGACCTGCCGCTAGCCGAGAAGGAGATCGACCGGGGAATGAAGCTGCTCTCCTCCGACGCCGGGGTCGACCTTCGGCAGCAGGTGGAGTTCCTCCGTGCCCGCATCCGCCTCTCTCAGGGCCGTAGGGCGGAGGCCCGCCAGCTGGTCCGAGGTCTCGACCCCGTGAGGTACCCTTCTCTCCTTCCCCCCACCCAAAAGGTGGAGTGGGAAACGATGCATCGCGACCTCTGACCGGGCCGAGCGTCGGGATCCTCCGACCCGGACCCTCCCTGTTGATAGCCTCCCGGGCCTCTCATCACCGATGGCGAAGCTTGACCCTCGCGTGCTCGAAGCGCTCCACCTGGCGGTGGAGGCGCACGGCGCGCAGCTGCGCAAGGACGGAAGGACCCCGTACGTGGTCCATCCTTTCGGCGTGATGCGGAAGCTCTCCACCCACCTCGGCGTTACCGACCACGAGCTGCTGGAAGCGGCGCTCCTTCACGACGTCCTGGAGGACACCGACGTGCCCCCTGAGAAGATCCGACGGGAGTTCGGCGAGCGAGTCCTCACGCACGTGCTCGAGCTCACGCTCCCCCCCGACGCTCACGGGCCCTCGGTGTCCACGGAGACGAAGACCCGCCACCTGGTGGAAGGCTTGCGACACATCAGCTGGGAGAGCGTACTGATCAAGCTCTGCGACCGCTGGGACAACCTGACGGACGCCCGGGCCGCGCGTTGGTCCGGCGAGAAGCTCGAGGGCTTCCTCCAACAGACCGAGGAGATGCTCACGGCCGTGAAGGAGCGGCGGGCGCGCGAGCCGGAGCCCGCGTCCCTATCCCAACCCCTCGAGCGCGGCCTCGAAGGCCTCCGAAGGGCTCTCGCCGAGGTCCGGGCCCTTACAGGGACCGCGAGCCCGGGGTAGCGGAGCTCAGCCGCTCGTCCGCCCACGGCCGGCAAGGGCCTCTCGGGTCGAGGCCAGCCCCGGCCCCTCGGAGCTTCGTCCTCCCTGCCCGCCGCGGACCGCGTTCGTCGCGGCGGCCAGCAGGGTCGCGCCGAGCCCCACCGCGAAGATGAGGTGCAGGGCCGACATGAAGGCCGGGACGTCGAGGGGGGCAGAAGCGTTCCCTCCGGAGAAGATCGCGACGAGCGTGTCGTGCGGCACGACCCCGGCGAGGATCGTGAAGCCCATCGCGAGGCTCCCCAGGTTCCCGGCCTGGAGAAGCGTCATCCCCATGCCGCTCGCGACGCCCCGTCGTAAGGCCGGCACGCTCGACATCACCTCCGCCCGGTTCGGAGCGGCGAACATCCCCTGGCCGATGCCCAGGAGGACCATGGCGCTCGCCACCTGCAGGTACGGGTCGCCCGCTCGGAACTCGAGCAGGAGGAGGAAGCCCAGGGAGCTCACCAGGAGCCCCGCGGTCCCCAGGAAGCGAGCCCCGGTCTTGTCCGAGATCGTGCCGCTGATCGGACCCACGATGACGAAGGCGAGAGAGAGCGGCAGGAGCAGGATGCCTGCCGTGAGGGGAGAATCGCCCAGGACCCCCTGGAAGTAGAACACCATGATGAACGAGAAGGCGCCCCTCGCCAGTGCGGAGAAGAACGAGGCCATGTTCCCGAAGGTGAACGTGCGGATCCGGAAGAGGGCGGTCTGGAACATCGGGCTCTGCACGACCCGTTCGATCCTGGAGAAGAGGAGCAGCCCCGCGATCCCCACCACCAGCAGCAGCACGATCGTGGGGGAGGTCCACCCGGCGAGACCCCCCAGCGTCACCCCGACGAGGAGAGAGGTGATCCCGATCGCGAAGGTGAGGTTCCCCTTCCAGTCGATGGGCTGGTGCCGCTCCTCGAGCCGGTCGCGGGGGAGCTGGAAGTAGGCCCAGACCGTGCCGAACGTCCCGATCGGCAGGTTCACCCAGAAGATCGCCCGCCAGCCCATCGCCGTGGTCAGGATGCCGCCCAGGACCAGCCCGAGCATCCCCCCGGAGATCGCGGCCACCTGGTTGATCCCCAGGGCCCGCCCGCGCTCCTGCGGAGGGAACGCGTCGGTCAGGATCGCCGCGGAGTTCGACGAGAGGAACCCGGCGCCCACCCCCTGGACGAGGCGGGCGGAGAGCAGGAACGCCCCGTCCGGCGACAGGCTCGCGAGGCCGCTTCCGAGGGTGAAGATCGCGAAGCCCAACGTGTAGAGACGGACGCGCCCGTACATGTCCGAGAGCCGGCCCAGGGAGAGGAGCAGGGTCGTGGTGACCAGGCTGTAGGTCAGCACCACCCAGAGCAGGACCTCGGGGGACGTGCCGGGGAGCTCGCGCCCGATCGTGGGAAGTGAGATCAGCACGATCGAGGAGTCCAGGAGGGCCATGAACGTGCCCACCGTGGTGTTGCTGAGGGCGATCCACTTGCGAGCCACCATGCTTCTGAAAGCCGCGGGAGGGGCCGGGGCGGCGAGCGGCCACGAACTTCGGGGCTAAGAGGGCCCTGGGCCGGCGGGGAGCGGCGTGCCGCTCCTTCGCCCGTCTACGACTCGTCCGACGCGGTCACCGGGACCCGGGCCGAGGGGGTCCCTTCGGCGGACTCGCGGTCGCGGTCCATGGCCTGGCGGAGCGCCTTTCGCATCAGGCTGATCGTGTTGTTGTAGTGCGGGACCACGCGCCCTTGGACGCCGCCGCCACGCCAGTTCTGGAGCGCGGCACGGAGCTGGTTGTGCATCGCCGGCTCCGCCCTCTCGGCGGGGCAGTACGCGTTGGAGGGGTCGGAGCCTTCCATCGGTTCCGAGCAGACCGCGCAGAGGGAGAGGACGCGGATCGGCTCCCCGACCTCCGTCACCGGGGCGACCGGCTTCGACCCGTACTGGGCCGCGTACATGTTGCGGAACTTCCGCAACCTCTCGGCCTGCGAGTCGTGGGACTCGGCGGGCTCCTTCTTCTTCCAGAAGGGCATGTCGAGTTCCCCCGCCCATTAAGGGTCGTCAGGTCGTATATCAATGGTTCCGCGCGGCGGGGATCTCTGGGAGCGGCCTCTTCAGACGCTCCGTTCCAGCTGGCGTGTCCAGACCTCCCGCGACCGCGCCCGTTCCCGCGCATCCATTCGTGGCCGGAAGAGGCGGGCGCGTCGTGCGTCGGCCTTCGGCAGTTCCGCCAGGGAACCGAAGAGCCCCACGGAGAGACCGGCCGCGAGCGCGGCCCCGCGAGAGGTCGCCTCCAGCACGGGGGACCGGGCCAGCGGGACGCTGGAGAGGTCGGCGACCAGCTGCAACAGCAGGTCGGAGCGACCCAGGCCCCCGTCGACCCAGAGCACCCGGGGAGCACCACCGCGGGCCCCGCGATAGGCCTCCAGGATGTCCGCGACCCGGTGGGCGACCCCCTCGAGCGCGGCCCGGGCGAGGTCTGCTCGGGTCGTGGCTCGCGTGAGCCCGGTCAGCGCCCCGCGTGCCGAGGGACGCCAGTGCGGGGCAAAGAGACCCGCCAGGGCTGGAAGGAAGGTGAGCCCGTGCTCGGGTCGGGCGGTCCGCGCGGACATCTCCAGCGCCTTCACGCTGGGGAAGAGCCCCAGTCCCGGCGTCCCGAGCCAGTCGAGGAAGGAGCCCGCGGCCCCGACGCCGCCCTCGAGCCCGAGCTTCCGGTCCCCGCGACCGTCCTCGTAGAGGACCGTCCGGATGAGCCCCTGGGCGCGGCCGGTGCCCGGGGGGGCCCCCTCCGCCAGGAAGAACGCGCCCGTGCCGAAGGTGAGCTTCGCGCTCCGGGGAGCCGCGCCCGAGATGCCCAGGAGGCTCGCCTGCTGGTCTCCGAGGTCCGCGGCGAGGGGCAGGTCCTCCGCGAGGCCCAGCCCTGGGGCGACCGCACCGTAGACGGTCCCGAAGGACGGTCGCACCTGCGGGAGCGCCGACGCGTCCACCTGGAAGTGATCGAGCAGGGAGGGCGACCATGCCCGTAGGTCGAGGTCGTAGAGGAGCGTCCGTGAGGCGTTCGTGGCATCCGTGACCCAGGGCGCGGACCGGCGGGATCCGTCCATCAGGCGGTAGAGGATCCAGGTGTCCACGGTCCCCAGGAGCAGCCGCTCGCGCGAGGCCGCCCGTCGGACCGCCGGAAGATGGCGCAGGAGCCAGAGCATCTTCGGCGCACTGGGGTACGTCGTGAGCGGGAGCCCTCCCTGGTCCCAGACGCGTTCGGCCCAGCCACCTTCACCCAGCGCGCGTGCGAGCTCCTCCGTGCGGGTGTCCTGCCAGACGACGACGGGCGAGAGAGCTCGGCCCGTCCTCGCATCGACGGCGACCAGGCTCTCCCGCTGGTTCGTGACCCCGAGGGCCCGGACCCCCGGTCGGCGCCGGAGCGTGTCGCGCAGCGTCTGGACCGAGAGGCGGAACAGTTCCTCCGGGTCCTGTTCGACCCATCCCGGCCTCGGGGTCCGCGTCCGCTGCGTCCGCGAGGAGACCGCGACCGAGCGACCTTGCTTGTCGAAGACGACGCTGCGCACCGAGGAGGTGCCGACGTCGAGGCCCGCGATGAGGTCCCTCGTCATGCCTCCCTCCTCCCTCGGACCTACGGCGTCGCGGGGAGAGCGGGGTCGGGTCCCAACCGAACGAATCCTCCGTCCATCAGCCCTCCGAGATCGGGGGACCGAGCTTGAGGTACAGTCGCTTGTTCTTCGCGCCCTTGTTCTCCAGGCTCAGGAGCGAGACCGTCCCCACCTCCTTCGAGGAGCGGACATGGGTGCCCCCGTCGGCCTGGACGTCGAAGCCCTGGATGTCGATGAGCCGAACCTCCTGCACGTCCGGCAGGAGCTCGCGCGCCACCCGGACGAGCGAGGGGTCCTTCATCGCCTCCTCTCGAGGAAGGAAGCGGACCGCGATGGGAAGGTCCCTCTCGACCACACGGTTCATCTCGGCGACCACACCGTCCGCGACCTCCCGGTTGAGCTCGGGCAGGGAGAGGTCCATCCGCGCGCGGTCGGGGTAGATCTGGCCCCCGGTGATCCCGCTGCCGAACCGGTGGAAGACCACGCCGCTCAGGATGTGCAGGCAGGTGTGGTAGCGCATGTGGGCGTAACGGAGGGGCCAGTCGATGCTCCCGTGCACGAGCGCGCCCTCGGAAAGAGGGGTTCCCTCGACCACGTGGACGATCGCGCCCTCGCGCTTCTCGACCCGGTTGACCCGGAGCGTGCTCCCGTCCGGGCCCCGCAGCGTCCCCACGTCCGAGGGCTGGCCCCCTCCGGCGGGATAGAAGACCGTGGAGTCGAGCTCCACCTCCCCGGGGCGTGAGACGGTGACCTTCGAGTCCGCTTCCCGGGCGTAGGCGTCACGCAGGTACAGCCCCCGGGTCATCGGCGCCCCCCAGGTCCCTTGCCGTGCATAGAGCTAGGGGGGAGGTCATGTTCGCGATTGGAAAGCCTTCTACAGGGCGTCCTCCTCGCCCCCTCATGGCCGAGATCCTCCCAGGGGTCCACTTGGTGGAAGGCGTCAGCCCGAGCCCGGATTTCACGACGAACATCCTCCTCCTGAAGGACAAGAAGGGGGGCAGCTGGACCCTCCTCGACACGGGACTGCCCCCGGGGAAGGCCCCCACCGACGTGGCGGCGCAGATCGAGAGGTACGGGCAGCAGCACGGCATCCCGCTCTCCTCCGTCAAGAACATCGTCATCACCCATCTCCACGCGGACCACACCGGGAACCTGAAGGCCCTCCAGGCCAAGACCGGGGCCAAGGTGTTCGCGCACTGGATCGAGGCGGCCTACATCGAGGGGGACCCTCCCTACAAGGGCCCCGGGATGCCTCCGCCGGACCGGGTGCAGATCACCGAGAAGGTCCGCGACCACACCGAGCTCGACCTGTTCGATGGGCTCGTCGCGCTCTACACCCCGGGCCACACGCCCGGCCACACCACGTACTACTGCCCCTCCCGGAAGATCCTCTTCGCGGGCGACTCGGTGTTCAACATGGGCGGAACGTTCGAGGTGAGCGCGAAGGACTACACCTTCTCGCAGTCGATGGCCGTCATCTCCCTGCGCAGGCTCGCCACGCTCGACGTCGAGAGCGTGATCATGTACCACGGCGCCCCGGTGCTGAAGGGGGGCGCGGCCCACCTGAAGGCGGCCGCGAAGAAGGGGTACGGGTCCACCCCCGAGAACTAGACCCGGGCCCTCCCTCGGGGCTCAGGAGAACAGGTCCGGCACCCGCGCGTCGATCTCGACGTTGAGGAGCGTGGGCCCGCTCGCGTCGCGGAGCTCCTCGAGCGCGCCCTCGAGCTCCCCGGCCCCGCCCACGCTGCGGCCCTTCACCCCGAGAGCGGCCGCGAGCCCCACCACGTCCAGCGCGGGGATCTGCATCGACTCGGCGTCGACGAGGGGAGGGTGGTAGGCCTTCGAGTAGCTGCGGAGGATCGCGTAACCGTGGTTGTTCAGCACGAGGACCTTCACGGGGATGTTGTAGCGCTTGAGCGTCCAGAGCGCCTGGGGAGCGTACATGAGCGCTCCGTCCCCGATGACGACGAGGGTCTTCTCGCGGCGTAGTCCGATGCCCAGGGAGGCGGCGAGCCCCCACCCGAGCTGTCCGCTGCGGTAGCCGAAGTAGCTGTCCTTCCCGTGGTAGAACCCGGTGGCCTTGAGGATCGGGGTGTTGGAGATGGCCTCGTCGACCACGGTGTAACCCTGGAAGACCTTCCGGACGAGGTCGAGGACGAACTCGCCCCCCATCGTCGTCCGGGCCCGCGCGATCCGGTTCGCCCGGGAGAAGTCCCTCGGGTGTCGGTACTCGCGGCCCCGGTCCCGCACCCCCTCCGCGAGCCTCTTCAGGAGCTCTCGAGGGTCCCCGACCGCCGCCTGGGGCGACAGCTTCTCGGCGACCCCGGGGTCGGACCCGACGTAGAGCACGTTCTTACCGGCGAGGATCGCCGCGGGGAAGTACGGGTAGACGATGAGGTCCGCACCGACCAGGAGGACGGTGTCGTAGGGCGTGAGCATCTGGTTGATCATGACGCTCGCCGGGAGCAGGTCACCGGCGTAGCTCGCGAGACCCGAGGGCACCGGGGACCGGGACGTGAGGGGCTCGACGAAGACGGGGGCGCCCAGCTTTCGCGAGAGCGCGGCGAGCTCATCGAAGGCCTCGAACGCGTCGACCTCGTACCCGGCGACGATGGCCGGACGCGCGGCCTTGTCGAGGGCACCCGCGACCGCCTTGACCGCGCTCTCCGGCGTCGGGGGCGCGCGGCCGGGGTCCGGAGCGGGGACGGGCGCGCCGTCCCACGGCTCCTCCATGAGGTTCATCGGAAGGCTCAGCAGGACCGGTCCCCACGGCGGGGTCGACGCGATCGTCCAGGCCCGGCGGAGGGCCCCCTCGACGTCCCCGACCTTCGAGATCTCGGTGGCCCATTTGACACGGCCCTGCACCCAGTCGGGGAACGGACCGTAGAGGAGAGGCTTCTGGTCGTAGTGCCGCTGGTCCTGCTGCCCGACGGTGACGATGACCGGGGAGCGGTTCCGGTAGGCGCTGTCGAGGTACCCCATGGCGTTGCCCAGGCCCGGGGCCGCGTGCAGGTTCACGACGCTCGGGCGGCGGTCGACCTGGGCGAGGCCGTCCGCGGCCCCCATCGCGATGCCGTCCTGGAGGGTGAGGAGGTAGCGCTGCGGGATGTCCTCGAGGAAGGGAAGTTCTGTCGTGCCCGGGTTCCCGAACATCTCCTTCGCGCCCCACGCGTAGAGCGCGTCGGCGATGGCCCGGGCGACCTTCACGCCTTCACCTCGTAGAGAGGGTCCTTTCCCGAAGCGAAGCGGAGCACGTTGCGGAGCGCCTCGGTGAGGAGACGGTCCTGCGCCTCCAGCGTAACCCCGGCGCTGTGGGGCGTGAAGACCGTGGCGGGGAACTTGAACAGCTCGTCCGAGAAGTCCGGCGGTTCCTGGGGGTAGACGTCGAGCGCGGCGCGGATCCTTCCCTTCGCGAGCTCGGCCTTGAGGGCGGGCAGGTCGACCAGCTCCGACCGGGACGTGTTCACGAGGATCGCATCGTCCTTCATCGAGGCGATCTCCTTGGCGCCCAGGATCCCCTTCGTCTCGGAGGACAGCGGGAGATGGAGGGAGACGATGTCCGAGGCGGCGAAGAGCTCGGGGAGCTCGACGTAGGTGAGTCCGAGGGTGCGCTCCTCTTCCTCCTTCAGGCGGAACTTGTCGTAGTAGATGGTGGAGACCTCGAACGGGATGAGGCGTTTGGCGACCTCCCGCCCGATCCGTCCCGACCCGACGATGCCGAAGACCTTGCCCGCGAGGTCGTGGCCCGCCGTGAGGGGTGGCCAGAAACCCTCCCGCATCCCCTTGTCGATGGTGGTCACGTCCCGTAGGAGCGCGAGGACGACCATGATCACGTGCTCCGCGACGCTCTTCGCGTTCGCGCCCTGCACGTTGGAGACCCGGATCCCGCGCTTCTGGCATTCCTCCAGAGGCACGTTGTTGTAACCGGTCCCGGCCACCTGCAGGAACCGGAGCTTTGGGAAGCTGTCGAGGTCCTTGACCTCGACCGGCGTGAACGGCGTGAGCGCGATGATCTCCACCTCCGAGGGGGACCCTGCGGAGGTGTCCAGAAGGTCGCTCACGACCTGCACCCCCGGAACGACCGCGAGAAGGCGGCTCTTGACCATGTCGACGTCGACGAACGAGGGTACGACCGCGCGGACCTTCATCGGTTCCGGCCGACAGGATCAGATTAGATGAACCTGTGCCCGGGAGGGAAGCCTCCGCGGACCCGAGACGCGTCCCGTCTCCCCCCTGACCCCTCACGGACGACGGGCGCTGCCCACCGATCCCACATCCCGCAGGGATGGCGATGGAGCCTTTCGGCACGAGAGCGTTGCCCCCTCCACCCAGGGCCGCTCCCTGACGACAGCGGAGACCGCCCATTCCGTGACCGCGAGCGAGACGCCGCCTGAGCGCCGCCATCCCCGCCCGGTCCTTCGAGGGCGCGGTGCGTGCCCTCTTCTATCTGATGCGCTCTCAGTAACCTTCTCGCCCCTGGGGTGCACCGACGATGCTCAGCCTTGCCGGTCGGCGCGTCCGGACCTCCGGGCCAAGCATGATCGCGCACGGACCTTCGGAAGGAACTCGCAGATGACGAACGGGTCCTCTCCAGAGAGCCTAGCGGGAGGGATGCCTCCGGGCCCCGAGTTCCGGGAGAGGACCCGGGGCCCCTTTCGCCGCATGGCCTACGTCCTGGCGGTGACCTCCTTCGGGGCGGGGCTTCCCACGCCCCTCTACGCGACCTACCAGCAGCAGTTCGGCTTCTCCTCCACCGTCCTGGCCGAGGTCTTCGCCACCTACACGCTGGGCGTCCTTCTCACGATGTTCCTGCTGGCCCCCCAGATCGACCTCGTCGGGACGCGCCCGGTGCTGTACGTCGGCATGGTGCTGACGGCGCTCTCCGGTGTGGTCTTCATCTTCTCGACGAACGCCCCGATGCTGGCGGCGGCGCGCTTGGTCTCGGGCCTCGCGGTGGGGGCCACCACGAGCACCGCGACGGTGGCGATGACCCACCGCGAGCCGAGGGCGGACCAGCACCACGTGGCGCGCGTGGCGGTCGGCGCGAACTTCGGGGGGGTGGCCTGTGGGATCTTCCTGGGAGGCGTGTCGGTGGCCCTCCTCCCGGACCCGAGACACGAGGTCTTCCTGTTCCTCATCGCCGCCTCCCTGCTGGGGATCCTCGCCATCCGGATCTCCCCGCCCCATCCGCATCCGGAGAGGGGCCGTGGGGCACGGATCGAACGGGTCTCCGTCCCGCGCGGGATACGGGGGCCCTTCTGGGTGGCGGTCGGGGGGCTCATGGCCTGCTACGCGATCTACGGGTTCTTCGCGTCCCTCGCCCCGACCGCGGTGGAGCACGCGATGCGCGTCTCCGGCTCGCTCGCGGCCGTCTTCGTGGCGGTGATGTTCGCCTCTGCGGCACTCGTCCAGATGTTCTTGGGGAAGCTTCGCGACCGGAACGCGCTGCTCCTCGGGCTGCCCTTGCTTGCGGCCTCCCTCGTCCTCTTCGTCCTCGCGCTCCCGTTCGCCTCGATCCCGCTCATGCTCCTGGCGGGCACGCTCATGGGGATCGGGGTGGGCTGCGTCTACATGGGCAGCGTGACCCTGGTCGACCGGGTCACCCCGGAGAGCATGGGAGGAGAGGTCCTTTCCGGCTTCTACGTGGCCGGGTACCTGGCCCTCGCCGTGCCCACGCTCGGACTGGGCCTCGTCGCGGACAGTCTCGGGGTGGTCGCCTCCGGCTCGATCTTTGGGCTCGCCCTCGGGGCGTTCGTCATTCTGACCTACTTCGCGACACGCCGTACCCCCCTTCCGCCGGGGGGGGAGGGACGGCCGCTACCGACCAGCTGGGGAGCGACCTAGCGCGCCCACCCGCCGACCATCTTGCACCTGGCGGCCGCGTCCGCGCTCTCACCGCAGGAACGGGCCCAAGACCAGCAGTCCGAAGAGGAGCAGCGCCAGCACCGTGCCGCTGACCAGCGCCATCTCCCGCTCCTCGTTGTGAAGGAAGTACCAGCATCCCGTGAGGACCCGCCCCAGAGGAGTGACCACGAGGACCAGAACCCCGAGGGTCAGGTAGGCCTGCGGGTGGCCCGAGACGATGCCCCGGCCCAGGGCGGCCGGGGACAGGTATCCGGAGATCGGGTTCGTTCCGAGCAGCACGCTGAGCTGAGCGGTCGGATGCTGGGCGAAGAACATCACCAGGGCTCCGAGGAGGAAGGCGGAAGCGATGAGGAGACCGGCCCGGAGCACCCAGGACATCAGGACGTACGCCTCGGCAGGAAGCTCACGGTAATGCGAGAGGGGCACGGCAGGGGGCGTTTCCGAGCTCATGCCAGTCCCAACCCCCGAAGGATGATCTCCACCGCCAGGACGATGAGGATCGTGAGGAAGACCCCCTGGACCACACGGCTGCTGAGCCCAGGGAAGAGCCAGCTACCGACGAACGAGCCCGCGGCGGTCCCGAGTGCGACGGGGGCCGCAATGACCGGATCGATGTAGCCGGCCGATAGCAGAACCCCGGAGGTCGCTGCGACCGTGACGCCGATCATGAAGTTGCTGGTCGCGGTGGCCACTTTGATGGGCAGCCCCAGGTAGCGCTCCAGCGCCTGGACCTTCAGCACCCCGCTGCCGATCCCGAACAGCCCGGAGACCAGCCCTGCCGCGAACATCACGCCGAGGGCCGGGGTGGTCCTGCCCGCGTTGTAGGGCACCTCCCGATGAAGGTGGAGGTCGAAGTAGCTGCCCGAGAGACCGAGCCGCTTCGACCGGTCGTCGGGCACCGCGGGTCCGGTCGTGCCCTCCCGCACCTTTCGAAGATTACCCGGGACCGAAGCCAGGAGCACGAGGCCCAGGCCCACCAGCAGGAGCGAGACCAGGTTCGAGCGAGCGAGGAAGATCGTCGCCGTGGCGCCGATCAGCGCCCCGGGGACCGTCGCGATCTCCAGGAACATGCCGATGCGAAGGTCCGTCAGGCGGTCCTTCACGTAGGCGGACCCAGTGGCCGCCGAGGTCGCAAGGACGCTGATGGCGCTCGCGCCCACCGCATCGACGAAGGGGACCTGGAAGAACACGACCAGGACCGGGACGATCACGACCCCGCCACCTAGGCCGGCGAGCGAGCCCAGGAATCCCGCGGCTATGGCCACGAGAACGAGCATCAGGATGGTCAGTACGAGCGACAACGAGAGCGGAGTCACCGAGGCGGATAAGGCAAACCGAGCGCGCGGGCAGAGCGTGCGAGCGAGGTGGGGAGGAACCGCAGTCGAGCGCGCCGCTCCCGACTCGCGGAGGGCGGGAGCCCGAGCGAAGGGCAGCGAAGGGGGGAGGTGGCGGCTGCGGCGGGACCCCAGGCGCCTCGCGCGGACGAGCCAGATTCATCAAGGAAGTTCACCGTGGGTTTTGCGTGCCCTTCTGGAGGAGGAACCAGGACCCACGCCCACGACGGGCGTCAACGCAGGGGCAGAATGCCCCGGTTCGCGGGCAACTTGCGACGGGACCGACGAGCCTTGTGGGGCTTGGGGCAGCCTTGCTCGGACGAGACCTGGGTCGAGCCTTGGGGGTCACCACCGCCGACTACCTGGAGGTGAGGGGTCGCCGAAGTACCGTTGTGTCCGTCTTGCACCAGCCGGGGGCACCTCCCCCAAGCGAGGGCTCCCTCGAAGTCGAGCCGGTGGTCATGAGGAACGCCGGGGCAACGGTCGGGGAGGTGGTCGAGCTTCGGAGGGTCGAGCCCCCCTTGGCCGAGCAGCTCACGATTGCGCCCGTGTATGACGGCCATCCGAAGATGGACCTTGGTGCCGGGCTCGAAGCCTTCGTAGCGAAGGCCCTGGCCCGCAGATCGTTCGTCCAGGGAGACGCCTTCGTCGTACGCGGGGTCTTCCTCATGGGGGGCTCCCTGCTCTTCCTCTGTACGGACTCCACTCCGGCGGGTGCGGTGAGGGTGGGGCCGAGCACTCTGGTCACGATCTCGCAGGAAACCTTCCCTGAGTCTCTCCTCGAAGTGGAAGGCGTTCCGACCCACCAAGGGCAGCCCGATCTCCCCGAACTGAACGGGGGTCCCAAGCTGGCGAAAGAACTGACGGGCGCGCTCCGAGCCTATCATCTCCGGGCCCAGAACTGCGGTCCCCCGGTACGGGATCCCGCCCTTTCCTGGTGGGAGGATAGCCAGAGGGTGATCCGCGACGTCCTGCGCTACCTTGACGCGGAGGCGAAGTGGCGGGAGGCGAACGAGCAGTGGGAGCAGGAGCACCCGAAGCCGCCTTACACCCCGGGGTCCGAGGACGCATGGCTCGCCCGGATGGCGGCTCGTGAAGAGTGGGAGCGCACGCATCCCGACCCTAGAGAATCGCCTGACCACATGCGACCCCGAGGCCTCGCCCTCAGAGAGATGCAGGCGTGGGCCCTTTCCAACCCTCCGCCCACACTCCGCGGGACAAAATTCGACCAGGAAATAGCCGCAAGGTTGAGCCATGCCCTGTTGGCCTCCGCCCGTTTCACGCTAGAGGACCATGTCTGGCACGAGAACTACGCGACGTGGAAGAACGAACACCCCAACCCCCCTCTTCCACCGAAGGCGCCAGCTTCGGCCACTCGAGAATGGGAGGTGGCCCGGCACGCTTGGGAGAGCGCCCACCCCCACCCAGGGGAGACACCGGAGGAACGGAGCGAACGGAAGCGGCTCTTTGCCGATTGTGAGGCGCTCTGGGCGCGCCTCTCTGATCTGTACCCCTAGTTCGCGCTCGGGACTCGGCTTCCCTCAATGCCCTCAGTTAGGCGAGACCGACGACCGCCCGCTCACGGATTCGCGGGCGGGAGGACCCGTCCGAGAACGGGAGGCAGATGGGCCGTTCGAGGTAGGACCGTCCGAGCCGGGGGCCCTCCCCGGCGAGGCAGGTCCGGTTCATCGGGGTGTGGGAGGCCAGCGAAGGAGCCTCGATGGATCCCGACCGACCGAAGGAAAGAGGGAGGCGGGGTCGAGCGGCCAACGGTTGACGGGAGCGAATCTATCTACGATCCCCGACCCCCCCTGCGTGAATCTTCCTCCGCTGCCGGGGGCCTTCCCGCCACCCAAGCCGCCCAGCCCCCACCTCCGAGTCTGGAAGGCCGTGCTCGGGATGGGGATTCTCGTGGCAGTCATTGGTTCGCTCTGGTACTTTTCAGGTGTGGACCAGAACGTCGCCATCGTGGTCACTCTGACCGGGGCGGCACTCTCCTTCCTGCTCGTCCTTCTTGTCCCAGGTCTCGCTAACGCGAAACTCTAGGAGTTCCCGTAAAGAAGCGGAGGACGGGGCTTTCGCCCCGCCCCCCGCCGTGCCCATGTCTCAGGGACCGAGCACCGCCATCGAGGCGTTCCGCCCCAGAGAGAGCTGGAGTCTGCCCTTGTACTCCTTGACCCACGCGCCGCAGAGGCGGACGCGCGCCCGATGCGCTTGCGGCCTTGGAATGATGTCCGCACCAAGGGCATGGCGCGCCAGGTTGGTCGACGAAGCTCCCGCAGCGTGGACACTTCGCGTGGGTCTTGCCGCTTGCCCAAATGATAGGACCGAGACCCGCGAACCGCAGGGATAGCCCAGGAAGGCGACGGCTTGGAGACCAACTGGCGCAGAAGGCGCGTTCGGGCGGGCGTGGCAGTTGAACACCGGGCCGATGGCCTATGCCCCAGGAAGCATTGCGACGCTCGAGAACATGGTCCCGAAACCCACCTTCGACCACAACGCACCCTGTTGGACCACCGGTCGCCGAGTAGGGCGGACATTTTCGCGCAGCATACGAAGAAATACCACGCGGATCGTCCCACGCGAGGAAGGAGCATGGCCTCGCCAGAGGGACGGATCGAGCCTGTAGTGACGAAATGCCCCCGGTGCTCGGGGCCACTACAGTACGGATTCCTCGCTTCCCAGGGTCGATTGAACTGGGTGGAACATCTTGGAGGGATGATGGACGTGTCTCCGTTCAGAGGGACCACGCTCATCCCATTGCCTGTGCACGCGCCGCATTTTCGAGGGTGGATGTGCGCCCCCTGCGGCCTCCTGATCGTCGATTACGGGAGCGGAATCCTCTACGCGAACAAGGAGACCATCGCGCGGTACGATCCGGACAATAGTTCCAGCCAGTAACCGCGCGCGAGAACGGACCCCAATCGGTCCGAGAAACCCGCCTCACCAGAAACAAGCCGATAGCTGCGGCACGGGTTTCTCGGGAGGACTCTTCGCGAGCTTGCGAGGGATGAGTCCGAGCCGAAGGATGCACCTCACGGTGAAACCGACCAAGAGACCGGGGCATGCATCCCTCGGGACGACTCGGCCTCCACGCCCCTGGCCCCCGCCTCACTCCCAGGCCGAATCGGAACCCCGGCAGAACGGCCTGCCTCGCGGGCCCGGACCTCGGAGAGGGGATCGCAGAATGACCGGAGGATCTCGGACACGGGCTTGACGTGGATGACGCTGAAGTCCCGATTGGGACGCGATCAGGGGCCCTGGTCGAGACCCGCGAGCACATCTTGTTGCAGCTCTCGCAATAGGAGGCGTTCCGCACCCGTCGGGGCCTATGGTAGGGTGGCGGCAGGAGGGGCACGGGGGCTCAGGGCCCCCGGGACCTCACGGTCCTGTATCGCCGAGTCGACCATCCGGTTCTGAATCTTAGCAGCGGAGGTCCTCGCCATCCTCCGCCGAGGTGCAGGGTACGACAAAGAGCGGCCACGTGGGCCCCAGAGCGGCCCATGGTCCGCGCGAGCCCCTTGGGGGGGTCACCGAGACGGACGATGCTGCATCGGGTTCCGGCGCCGCCGAGCGGCGATCCGCCTCTGGCGTGCGAGGTGGGCCCGCTTCTTGTTGGCGGCAGACCGTCGCCGGATGACTCCCGATGCCATGTTGCTCCACCGACCTTGCGAGGGCCGCGCCAGGCGTCCTAGGGTATAACGCTCTCGAATGGGGGACCCCTCGAAGATGAGGCAAGCTCGACCCCTCCCGCAACCAGGGGAACCCACCGGTGTCCGACGAGACGGTGCCCCGGGAGGACCGATGCGCCAGCCTCTTCCCCCTCCGGGGAGGAGGCCGGCGCAACGCCGGGGAAGGGGGGGCCACGCCCGCGCCTCCCCCGAACCTCCACCGAGCCAGGTAGGATCGCGCGCTCGCGCGCTCTCACCTCCCCGCGAGGTAGTCGCGCGGGGAGCGCAGGACCTCAGCCGCATCCTCAACGTGAAGGGGGGGCGGAAACCGTTGTGGTCACCCCTGCACCCCCCGCACCGCGTCACAACGGGGGACGTGTCCCCCGCGTGGGGGGAGATGTCCGAGGACGCGTGACGGCTCGTCGCTTGGCCGACGTGGATTGGCACGCTCCGGCCCTTCTGCCTTCCACGAGCCCGCAGCAGGGCATGGTCGAAGGTCGCACGGGGCCGGCCCTGGCCGAGGGGACCGCGGACGGGACGAGGCCCTTCTCCCGGAGGGCGCTGCCGGCCGCCCACCGCACCGAGCCGCGATCCGGACCGGGGGTCGCTAGGTCCTGGGGCTCAGCCCCGGGCTCACGCGGCGGGCGGTGGAGGTGGGGGAGGGGGAGGGGCAGAGGTCGGCGGAGGGGCCGACGCGGGGGTGGGTGCCGCCGGGGTCGAGCTCGGCGGTCGGCGGCCCTTGATCATACGGTATCCCATGTAGCCCCCAACCCCGGCCACCGCCACGACCACGATCCCCGCCAACAGGTACGGCGGGGAGCTGCCTCCCGACCCGGAGCTCGAAGGCGGGGAGGGCTTCACGATGGTCACCGTGAAGGTGGTGTGCGAGATCCAACCGTACTGGCTCGCGTTCGCGTAGACCGTTACCGTTCCGGCCATCGCCAGGGCGGTCAGGTTCACCAAGGGCCCGCTGGTGACGTTGAGCGTGGCCAGGGAGGAGGGCCGGATCGCCCACTGGTAGACGACCCCGTTGCTGGGATAGAGGGCGGCCCCGGACATGTCCTGAGCGTGGGCGGTCAGGAGGGCGCTCTGATTGAAGTCGATCGTGGCCGACGGGGCCGCGGACACGCTCACGCTGTTGAGCGTGGAGTTCGTGCAAACCGCCTGGGCGGTGTAGAAGGTGGTCCACCCTGAGGCGCCGCCCCCGGGCTGGTTCTCGAACATCGCGTCCACGTACTGGCCCTGAGCGGAGACCACGAGGAAGTTAGGGAGCTCGTTCGAGGCGTTCACCGGACCGATGGGCTGATAGTTCCAGGCATGGGTGGTGACGTTGTAGGTGGAGACGGCCGGCTGGGCCGTGCTCGCGGAGGGGTCGAAGAGCGCTTCGTCGCCGAAGGTGACGCCGCAGGGGCCGTAGGTAGCGCCGGTGGTGTCGTAAACCGCGCTTCCCGGGTTGATCTCGTTGAGCGTGGTGTTCTGCCAGCTCGAGGCCTTTCCCCAGACCGTCGTGAGGGCGCTAAAGCCGTTCGCCCCGCCGGTGATCCCGAGCGAGGAGGCGTTCTGAACGCCCAGGAAAGTGGTGCCGTCCCCGAGCATGAGCGCCGGGAGCCCGCCCCCGACGTTCGGGGTCGCCACGACGGATTCGAAGGTGGCTTCCAGGTCGGGGACGCCGCCCCCCACCGAGGAGGACCAGGTGGTGTTGCCGTTAGAGAGCACCGTCCCCGTGTACTGGGCGATGTCCACCTGGGGGAACCCCCCAGGGGTCGTGTCGGCCCGGACGAACGCGAGGTCTACGCCCGAGGCTCCCGTGAGGATCTGAGGAAGATGGGCGTTCACCGCCGGCGCATTGGCGGGCTCGCCGCAGCAGATGTCGTTCGCGTCGGGGATCGAGACCTGCCAGGGGGCGGACGCCGTGCCCCCCGGGGTGGTCGGGAGGGCGGAGAGGGGGATGCCGACGACCCAGAGCACCGAGGCGGCCGCATTCAGGCTCCACAGGGGAGGGCCCCCCGAGAACGTGATGAGGAGGGTGGCGTTGTTCGCCACGGCGGCCGAGAGGCTAGCCGGGGAGACGCAACAGCCTCCCGGGTTGTGGAACCCCGGCGGCTCGGCGACCACGTTCACCCAGGGTCCGTTCAGGTTCCCGGTGGGGTCGTAGATGACCGAGACCCCGTTGGAAAGGTCGTTCCACAGGCTGTCGTCGCCCGTGGAGAGGTAAGCGATGAACGAGACGAGCTTGCCGTTCCAGGATCCCGTTGTCACCCAGCACCCCGGGCCTCCGTTGCTCGTGCCCGCGGTCAGGGGCGTTCCGATCTGCGTCGCGGTCCAGGGACCGCTCTGGTTCGTCAGGAGGTAGAGGTTCCCGCCGGCCCCGTTCGAGTAGTTCATGTAGCAGGTGTAGGCCGCGGTCCCCTGGGTCATCAGGTTCCCCACGGAGTCCCGGTATCCGTTGCTGAGCCCCAGCACGGCCTGAGGCGGAGAGATCCACCGTAGGTGGTACGGCGCAGGCGCAGCCGAGGGTGACAGAGGCATCCCCGAAACCTGGCTGGGGGCGAGCGTGGTCGGATGGCTGGGGGTGGAGACGGAGAGGCCGCCCGGAAGTGTGCGCGATCCGGCCACCACTAGCGTGAAGAGGACGAGGGCTAGGCCCAGTTGCAGAGCGAGAGACGTCCGAGGAGATGCGACGGGCGGAGGGAAAACTCGGGAGGCGGCGTTCCTCGGATCCATGGTGTTGTTCTCCCGACGGTGGCCCCGAACCGGACCCGAGAATCGGCCCTCCGGCGAACTCTTCAGGTGGTTGGTGCCCCGTCGTATCTGAACACAAATTGCGATAGCTTCTACATAAAAGACGCGGCGCTATTCACCCGCATTCGGAGTCTCCTGGCGCGGGTAAAGTGTGAACGTCGGTTGATGCCTGACGAGCCGGGTCAGGTGACCAGAACCCCTGTCATATACCTCCCGAGAGCGATCTGGTAGACGCGCGGCCTGGTCTTCCTCAAAAGGAGGTTCGAGACCATGTTGGCGAGCCCGCTCCCCAGTGGGACCAGCACCTCTTGCAGCGGTGGGCTGCCCCGTTCTTCACGAACCTTCGGGAACCATCCTAGAGGAGAACCTTCTCTAGGTCGTAGACGAGGTCGGCCTCTCGACGCAGGATCACCCCCACGACGTCGTCCCGAGCCGGGATCTGCGCCTGGTCGATCAGTTGGTCAAGGTCGGTCCGCTCGCCGGTTTCGGTCTCAGGGATCTCCTCCTCCAGTGGGGTTTGGCGGCCCGTCAGGCCAGGCGGTCCCCTCACATCAACCCGCATTCACACAGGACTGCGTCAGGCCGACCACGGCAGCTTCCGCGGCCGCCGGGGATGGGCGCGCGGCCGCTTCCAGATTCGCGTGAACACGACCGCCGTCCCGACCACCCTGTAGAAGACGCGGTACTCTCCCAGGTGGAACCGAAGCTTCCCGGGATGCCGCGGGCCTTGCTGGACGCGCAGCCAGGGGTAGGACTTGTAGGGATTCCGGAGGAGATAGACGAGCTTCTCCTGGAAGAGGACTTGGAGACGGTGCGGGAGCTCTTGGAACTCCCGGTCGGCGCTCTCGAGGAACTCGACGTCGTACGGGGTCACACGAGTCCTGCCTTGGCGAGGACCTTGGCGCCGGGGACGCGCTTCTCGTGGGTCCACCGCCGCTCGATCTCAGCGTAGAAAGCGTGATCGAGGTAGGACTCCTCCAGGAGGTCCTGGATGACCTCGTCGAAGCTCTCGCCCGACCCCTTCACGGCCCCCAGCAGCCGGCGCGTGCGCTCGGTGACCGTGATCGTTGTCGGGCGTTCGAGGACGGCAGGCACGACAGGACAATTGTCGCCAATTGACAGAAGGGTTGTCGCGGACCGTGCCCCTCCCGGCCTGCGCGTTTGGGGAGGGCCCAGCCGCTCCCACGGCCCCAGAAGAGCCAACGGGGCCGCAGAGGGGCCGCAGGGTCGAGGCGAGGAGCGGGGGGCAGGCACCGCTACGAGGGAGGCCTCGTCCCCGGAGGGCGAAGCCCGAGGGGATGCGGCCGGAACGGGAGGCTCAGGAGCCTTCGGTGGAGGCGCCGGAAGGGCACTCGCGGGAGTGAAGCCAGTCGAGCGAACGTCCCCACCGTTCGACGGAGCGGAGTTGGCGACCGAGACGTTGTCCCCTTTCCCCTTGTGAACCCACGTCAAGCATACGCATTAATTCATGATGGGCCCGGTCGGACTCGAACCGACGACCAACCGGTTATGAGCCGGACGCTCTAGCCACTAAGCTACGGGCCCTGCGACGCCGGAGGAGGGCCCATCCATTTCAATGCGTGGTACGCTCGCGAACGTGAGCCCCCGCTCAGCGGTGCAGGGCCAGGCGCTCCCGGCCCTGCGCCGTCTCTTCCCCGACGGCTACAGGCTCTTCGACCTGTGGCCTTGGGCGGAAACCCCGGGAGACCGCCAGTTGGACCAGGTCCGCGTGGTCCTTGCCCAGGCCCTCCCACTCGGGGTAGGCCTCCAGTCGCGCGAGCTTCGGTCTCCCATCCCGGACGGAGAAGAGGAGGGCGTGCACGGCGAAGTGAGGGGTGCCTTCCAGCCGATAGAGCGTCCTGACCACGTACAGCGAGGGCTGGGAACGGATGTTCCAGATGGCCCGGGTCCCTTCCGTGCGGCTCTCCGCGAGCTTCTCCCCCGTGCACTCGAGCTCATGGAACGCCGAGCCGTCGGAGGAGAACGGACCGATCGCGAGTCGGAGCGAGGTCTTGGGCCGGGCGCTCGGGGAACCGGGCTTGGGTCGGTCGGAGGGGCTGGTCATGAGCTCACCCGTTCCCCCGACCGGAGCGAGCAGCATCAAGGCCTAGAAGGTAGTCTATATAGCCCACTATAGACGGTGGGAGGTCCCGAGGAGCTAGGGGGCTCGACCCTCCGACTCCTTGACCGGGGTGGGCCCTCGATGGGGGCTCTCCCCGGTGACCATGTAGATCACCCGCTTCCCGATGTTGACGGCGTGGTCGGCGATCCTTTCCAGGTAGCGGTTGACCAGGAGAAGGTGGGCCCCCACCTCGGGCTCGAGCGAACGCTCCTTCATGCCGAGGACGAGCGCCTGGAAGACCTCGTCGTGGAGGTCGTCCACCGAGTCGTCGAACCGGGACATGTCCTTGACCGACTCCGCGTCGCGCGTCATGAACGCGCGGATCGCCGTGTCCACCATGTGGATCGTCAGGTCTCCCATCCGTACGAGCTGGCTCATCTGAGGTGGGTTTCCGCCGTGGAGCTTTCGAAGCTCGACCTCCGCCTCGGTGATGTCCCGGGCGTAGCGCCCGATCCGGTCGAGGTCCGTCGTGATCTCCAGGCAGGTGGTGATCGTCCGAAGGTCGCGCGCGACCGGGGCGTGGAGCGCGATCAGGTCCACGCAGGTCTTCTCCACGATGACCTGGAGCGCGTAGATCTCCTTGTCGAGGGTGGCGACCTCCTCGGCTTCCGCGACCTCGGCCCGCTGCATCCCGTCCATCGCCTTTCGGATGGCCAGTTCGGAGAGGTCCGCCAGCGTGCGGACATCCTCGTTCAGCCGGTCGAGCCCCTGTCCCAGGGCCTTGCGGCCTCCTTCCACGCCTCTCATCCGAACCTCCCCGTGATGTAGTTCTCCGTGAGCTTCTCCTTCGGCTGCTCGAAGACCCGCTTCGTCGTGTCGAACTCGACCAGCCGACCTTGGTACATGAACGCCGTAAGGTCCGCGACCCGCGCTGCTTGCTGCATGTTGTGCGTGACGATGACGACCGTGTAGTCGCTCTTCAGTTCGAAGATGAGGTCCTCGACCCGCTGGGTCGCGACCGGGTCCAGGCTCGACGTGGGTTCGTCCATGAGCAGCACGCGCGGGCTCACGGCGAGGGCGCGGGCGATGCACAGACGCTGCTGCTGTCCGCCAGACAGCGTGAGGGCTGGTCGGTCGAGCGCCTCCTTCACCTCGTCCCAGAGCCCCGTTCTTCGGAGGGAGGAGACCACCGCCTTCTCGACGGTGTCCTCCGACTCGCCGTCCAGCCTCAGCCCGAACGCCACGTTCTCGAAGACCGAGGTGGGGAAGACCGTCGGGCGCTGGAAGACCATCCCGATCCTTCGGCGGACGAGCACGGGATTGACCTGGGCGCCGTAGATGTCCTGCCCCAGGTAGCGGACCGTCCCCTTGACCTGCAGGTGGTGAAGCTCCACCATCCGGTTCATGGACCGAAGGAGCGTCGTCTTGCCGCAGCCCGACGGCCCGATGATCGCGGTGACCTTGCCGACGGGGATGTGCAGGCTCACGTCGCTGATGAGCGGCTTGTTCCGGGCCAGGACCGATAGCCGATCGATGGCGAGGATGATCTCCCCGCGGTCCTCGGAGGCTGCGGCGATGGGGGAAGTGGCCGCCCGAGGGGAGCCGGCCGAGAGGGGGGTCCCGCAGCGTCCGCACTTGAGCGGAGCCTCCGTCCCGGCGGCCGCAACGGGAGCCCCACACTTCGGGCACACGAGCGGGGACGATCCGGCGCTGGACCCACGGGGCACGAGGTTGTCGTTCCTTTCGTTCATTCGTAGAGCCCCGCGAGGCGTCGTCGGTATCGGTCGGAGAGCACCTGGACCACGATATTGATGGCGAGCACGATCACGATGAGCAGGAACGCGGCCTGGAAGGCCAGCGCGAGGAAGGACCCGAAGGAGCGCGGGAAGTCGTAGAACGCCCAGATGCCTCCGGTGAGGAAGGAGGTCGGCTGCATCAGGCTCTGGACCGGGGTCGAGCTCCACCCGGCGGTGTAGACGAGAGGCGCGGCCTCTCCAAGTCCCAGGGCCATCGCAAAGAACACCCCGGTGAAGATGGTCGGGAACGCGATCGGGAAGGCGACCCGGCGAAGGTACTGGAGGCGGCTGGACCCCAGCGCCAGGGAGGCCTCCCGTTGGCTCGGAGGAACGTTCGACAGCGCGATGTCGGTGGTTCGGAAGATGTACGGGAGCATGAACACGCCCAGGATGATCCCTCCGGCGAGGGTCGTGAACCCCCAGTGGGTGTAGAGGACGAGGGCGTAGTACCCGAAGTATCCCAGGACGATCGCCGGGATGCCCGCGAGCACGTTGCCGGCAAGCCGGGCGATCCGCTTGACGGCCGGCGGGGCGAACTCCGCGGTGTAGAAGCCCGCCGAGATCCCGAGGGCGCCGGCGATCCCCGTGCCCAGGGTGATGAGGACGAGCGTCCCCCAGATCATGGCGTAGAGACCTCCGCCCGTGCCCACCTGGTTCTGGGTGAGCGTGGCCCATGACATGGTGGGGAGGGCGTAGCTCGCGACCCACCCGATGAGGTCGAAGAGAGGGAAGAACACGGCCGCGAAGGCGAGCAGGAGCACCCAGCCGATGACCCGGTCGAAGAGGATCCTTCGCCGCATGCGTCCGGAGGTGTGGGTGAGCTCGTCCCCCAGCCCCGTCGTCACCTTCATTCTCCACCCCCCAGCGTTGTCGCGGTCGCGAGCTCGACCCGCGTGAAGCGCTGCGCGACGAGGTTCACCACCACGGCGACCACTAGGAGGACAAGGGAGAACTCGACGAGCAGGACGAAGAGGTTCGGATAGATGAGGGCGCTGTCCAGCTGGGAGAAGATGAAGGAGGCGACCGTCGTGGTCGAGGCGTACAAGTTCGGCGGTAGCGCGATCGAGGTCCCCCCGATCACCATGGCCACCGCGACGCTCTCGCCGAGAGCTCGACCGAAGCCGAGGAGGACGGCGCTCCACAGGCCGTTGCGCGCGACCGGAAGACGGACCCGACGGACCACCTCCCATCGCGTCGCCCCGACGGCCAACCCGGCCTCGACAAGGTCTCTCGGAACGCTTCGCAGCGCCTCGCGCATGAGCGCCGTCGTGAGCGGGATGATCATGATGGTCAGGACGAAGACCGCGAGCAGGGTTCCCCACGGCCCGATGTCCGATGCCGGGCCCCCAAAGCCCGGAAGCCAGCCCAGGACGTCCCGAAGCGAGGGCTCCAGCGTGAGTCCGAAGTAGGGAGCGAGGACGACGAACCCCCAGATCCCGTAGACCACGCTCGGGATGCCCGCGAGCAGGTTCGTGACCATGGAGAGCAGCCGGCCGGGGAGAGGAGGAAGGTAGACCACCGAGGAGATCGCCAACGCGAGGCTCAGCGCGGTCGCCAGGACCAGCGAGAGGGAGGCGGTGAGGAACGTCCCCACCAAGAAGACGCCGATCCCCCAGCTCGATGCGTCCGGCTCGCCCGGAACGAACCTGTACTGGAAGCCCCAGAAGGTGAGCCCGAAGTCCTTGAGCCCGCTCGCGATGAGCAGCACCGCTACGACCGCCCCTAGGATGAGCAGGGGGATCAGGGCGACCGGGCTCCCGAGCCACGCCCCCAACGTCGAGGACCGCGCTTCGTCGGTGGAGAGGCGGGCTTGGGAGGCCGGGGGGGGCGGGGGTTCCCCCGCCCCCGGGGGAAGTGGTTGGGTTTCGGCCGCGTTCAATCTTGGGTCCCGGGTCCTTTGCGTCACCTAGTTGCTGATCGGCACCGCGTTGAGGGCCTGCATGTCGTATCCGATGACGGCCGCCGTCAGGGGCAGGAACGACACCTGGGGTGCGTAGGTCCCTCCGTAGGCCAGCGACCACTCGAGGAAGGTCAGCACGGCCTTCATGTGGGACTGGCTCGCCGGGGAGGAGGAGATCAGCAGATACTCCAGGTTCGTGTCGGGATACGGCGACGGGAAGGCCGAGCTCGCGAGCGTGCCCCCCGCTCCAAGGACGAGGTTCGTCGCGCCGGGAACCCCGCCGAGGATGAGGCTCACTGCGACGCTGGGCGGCTGCAGGTTCTGCAGGCCGAGGTTCGCGTCCTGGCTGATGGTGTAGGCCGAGGGCAGGATGTAGTTCTGCTGGCCCGCGCCTCCCGAGCTCACGACACCGTTCACGTTCGCGTTCTGGTCACCGACCGCCGCATAAGCAAGCCCTGCCGTCGAGTTGACCTGCTTGAGGTAGCTGATGCCGATGTACGCGATCCCGTACTGGGTGCTGCCGAGCAGCGTGACCATCCCGGAGTTGCCCGTAGCCGAGGGCCCGACCGGCCAGGTGATGGTCGTGCCGTACTTCTGCGCCCAGCCGCTCCAGGACATGTAGCAGAGCGAGCTGAACATGAACGTGTCCCCGCTGCCGTCCTGCCGGTGGATGGGCACGATGGTGTTGCCGGGGAGCGACACGCCCGGGTTGGCCGCCTGGATGAGGGGGTCGTTCCACTTCGTGATCGCGCCCTGGTAGATCATCGACAGGATCGTCCCGTTGAGGTTCAGATGGGAGCTGATCCCCGGGATGTTGTAGACGATGAGCTGCGCTGAGATCGCGATCGGGAAGTTGATGAGGTTGTGCCCGGAGGCCGTGCTGGGGGTCAGGTAGGCATCCGTGCCGCCCATGTCGACCGTCCCGGCTTCTGCCGAGCTGATCCCCGTGCCGCTACCGGTACTGGCGGGCGAGAGCGCGATGTTCGGGTAGACCGCGCTGAACGCCGGAGAGAGCACCTGCAGGTACGGGTAGATCAGGGACGACCCGGTCTCCGAGATGGTGGTGGTCGACGTCGAGCTGTTCCCCGAGGAGCCGGAAAGGGCGTACTTGGTGACCGCGTAGCCCGTTCCAATCCCCACGAGGAGGAGCACGACCCCAAGTCCGAGGGCCGCGCCCTTGGACATGGTGGAGCTCTTCCTCCGGATGGCTCCTCCGGAGAGGTTGTCGTTCGGTCCTGTCGAATGGCTGTTGGTCATACGTTCTTTCCTCCTTTCTTTGGGATCATGTTGTTCCCTGGGATTGGGCCGACCTGGCCCTGCGGATGCGGACCCGCGCTCACGCTGGCCCGGTGGACCGACGGACGGACCACGTCGTGGAGGCCGTCGTACCGGGTGTGCACCCAGCCGATGGCCGCGCGGTCGAGCGAAAGCTCCGCGATGTCCGCCACGTAGGCGGCCGAGCGATCGATGGAGTCGAGGACCTGCGCGATCCACGCGGCGGTGAGCGGCGGGACCTGCGTGGAGGTCCTTCTCGAAAGCAAGCTCTGGAGCAGCGCGATGTGGCTCTCATGGAGCGATCCGGCGATGTCCGCGATCTCGTTCGCGGCGCTGGCGTCGGGCCGCTCGACCAGCGGGATGGCCCGCTCCAGCAGCTCCGTGACCTGGGCGTGGAACTCGGCCACGGGACGGAAGCGGGAGGGATGGATGCCGGTCCGGGGGAGGCTCGCGGATGCCCGACCGATACGGACCGCATGGTCCGCGATCCGCTCCAGGGCCCGTGATATCGCGAGAAGGGGCAGCGATGCGGACGCGCCACCGGGGACCATGGTCTCGGCGGGCGCGCGCAGGAACTGCGCCGCGAGCGTGCGGTGGACGCGCCACTCCAGCCGGTCGATCTCGTCGTCCTGCCCCTCCCAGTAGGAGTCCTCCTCCACGCTGGGCGCGCGCGACAGGCCCTCTCCTGCCCGCTTCTGCAGGTCGAGAGCGGCCCGGGCCATCCGAACGACGACCTGAACGGGATCCGCCGGAGCCGCGTTCGAGATGTCGCGAAGGACCAGGGTCGAGTTTCCCTCGGCCACCACTTCCATGCGCCCGCTGCGACGAGCGAACTCCCGGACCGTCCTCTGGACGGCCTGGGACATGCCCCTGGGGAAGTCCAGCACCAGATCCGTGGTCCCTGCGAGGTAGGCCGCGACGAGGCAGCGGAAGAGGTGCTCGAGGGGCTCCTCGGAGCGACCGGTCACCTGGGCTCCCCAGGTGGTATCGCGTACCCGGACGTCCTCTAGGATGAGGCGACCAGGGCCGCCATCCCGAAGCCGTAGGCTTCCCCCCAGCTGAAGCCCGTTGTTCCGGACCCAGGATCTCGGGACCGCGACCACGACCTCGCCCTTGCCCGCCCGCCGAAGCAGACGGATGGACTCCCCCCTCCTCTCCGCGTCCGGGTCGGAGCTTGGTCTCGGCGGGGCCTCCGCCTGCTCGCTCATCATAGGTTCCGACAACGAGCGGCGAACCTTCTGGCGCGCATATATAGAAGTTGAAAATAGACTATAGTCTACAACATAGAACCCAAGGTGTCCTCCCGGGGCGCCCCCCCACCCCCTTCACGCCGATGGAAAGCGTAGATCCCCCTCCTCCCAGAAAAGCCCTGCCGGTCGGCGGAGGTTCCCGATCCCGGGGGTCCCCCCGACAATCCTCGAGGTGGAGAAGGCCCGTTCCCGGACCCGCCTTCCCCCCAACCCCGCGTCCTCGAAACCTGGGAGAGATATGTATCACACCATATGACAATGAAATTCACTATAGTGTCTACAGGTTCCCCTTATCCCCAACCCCCTCGCTCAGCGGTCGATGACCGACCGCCCAGGGGTGGAGGTCGCGCCCGTCCCCACGATGCGGACGGCCGCCAAGGAGCGGCAGAAGATCCTCGCCTCGCTCGACTCCACGCAGACCCAGGCCTTCCATCTCCGGACCATCGTGGTCGCCGGGATGGGTTTCTTCTCGGACGCCTACGACCTCTTCGTCATCTCGATGGCGTTGCCCATCTTGGGCTTCCTCTACGGTACCAGTGGGTCCCTCCCGAAGCTCGAGCTCTCCGCCATCGCGGCGTCCGCCCTGTTCGGTGCGGTGGTCGGACAGGTCTTCTTCGGGATGCTGGCCGACAAGTTCGGGCGGAAGAAGATCTACTCGCTCACGCTCTCGGTCATGGTCATCGGAGCGGTGGGGAGCGCGTTCGCCTCCCCGTTCATGGGGCTGGACCTGGTGATGGTCCTCGTCCTCTGGAGGTTCCTGCTCGGGTTCGGGGTGGGGGGAGACTATCCGCTCTCGGCCACCATCATGAGCGAGTACAGCAACATCCGCAGCCGGGGAAGGCTCATCGCGAGCGTGTTCGCGATGCAGGGCTTCGGGCTGCTCACGGGAGCGGTCGTTTCGCTGGCCGCCATCCTGGTGCTCCCGGTCCACGACCTCGACCTGGTCTGGAGGATCATCCTCGGGTTCGGGGCGGTCCCGGCCCTGGCGACGATCTACTTCCGGACCAAGATGCCGGAGACCCCGCGGTTCCAGCTCGCGGTCCAGGGCGACGTGGAGGCCGCCTCAAAGACCATCACCACGCTCACGGGGAAGGCCTCGACGAGCCGGGCCATCGGGACCCCCTCGTCCCGCCACATCAAGGTCCCGCTCGGGACCTTCCTCCGAAACTACGCCCCGGTCCTCTTCGGGACCGCCGCGTCGTGGTTCCTGCTGGACATCGCGTTCTACTTCTCGAACATCTTCAATCCGACCGTCCTCACCCACATCGGGTTCGCCTCCTCCAAGCCCACGACGTTCCTCCTTGCGCACCAGGCGGTGCTCACGCTGGCCGAGGGGAACATCCTGATCGCGCTCTTCGCGACCGTGCCGGGATACTGGGCCGCGGTGGCCCTCATCGACCGCTGGGGCCGCCGAAGCCTCCAGATCATCGGGTTCGGCATCATGGCCTTCTCCTTTGCGATCCTCTCGTTCTTCTACAGCTCCCTGCTCGGGACCTCCCTCCTCCTGTTCCTCGCCGTCTACGCGACGACCTTCTTCTTCGCGAACTTCGGGCCCAACACCACGACCTTCGTGATCCCGAGCGAGGTCTATCCCACGCAGTTCCGGGGGACCGGGCACGGCATCTCGGCCGCCTCAGGGAAGCTGGGCGCGGCGATCGCGACCTTCTTCCTGCCGCTCTTCCTGGTCGCGAACGGTCTGCCCCCCACCCTGCTCGTGCTCGCGGGGGTCTGCTTCCTGGGGTTCTTCATCTCCCTCGTCACCACCCCGGAGACCACCGGTCGTGCCCTCGAGGACGTCTCCCGCGAGGACGAGCTTCACCTCATGGTGGAGCGGTTCTCCGGGCATCTGGAGGGACTGGTCGACGCGGTGAAGCTCGGGGCGGGGGAGCTCAACGTGCTCCTCGCGAACCCTCCGACCGAGCTTTCCGAACGGGTCCCCCGCATCTCGGCCATCGAACAGCAGGCGGACGAGGCGGTCCATCAGATCTACATCGACCTCAACAACAAGGTCATGCGGACCCAGGTGCGCTCGGACGTGGGTGCGCTCGCGAGCCACCTGGACGACATCATGGACGGCATCGAGGCCGTGGCGGCGCGGATGAAGACCTACCACTTCGTCGACAGCGACCCGGACCTCAAACGGTTCGGCGAGATCGTGGTGCAGTGCGTCGATGAGGTGGGGGTGGGCATCCACGCGCTCGACGGGCTACTGGACGGGAAGACCACCGAGCTCCAGCATTCCATCGAGGAAGTGAACCGTCTGGAGAACGAGGCGGACGACCTCCTCCGGGGTCTTCTCGAGCGGCTGTTCAACGACTCGAAGTCGGCCCTGGAGGTCCTGAAGTTGAAGGACCTCTACGAGCGGCTCGAGGTCATCACCGACCGGTGCGAGGACGTGACGGACGTCTTCCAGGACCTGATGGTCCGGTACGCGGTGCTGGCGCCGTAGATGGCCGGGGCGGCCCGCGCGACCCTCGTGTCGACCTCAGGCCCCGAGGCCAGCTCCGTGCTCCCCGTGGGGGGGAGGGGGGAGAGCGCCGCCGCGCGGAGTTTCGGGTGAGCGCGTGGAGGCGCACACCGTTCGAACCGCGGACCTTTCGGTTAACAGCCGATCGCTCTGCCACTGAGCTACGGCGGCACCGGTCGAGCCGACCCGAAGGAGGGTATTTACCTTTCCCGCCGGGAAACCCCCGCGGCTACGACCCTCGGGGACGCCACTGGGGGGGGCGCGTTCTTCGCCCGGAACCCCGCGGCGCGTTCCTTCAGGTGCTGGATGATGCTGTTCATCTGGTCCAGCGATCGGTCCAGGTCCCTCCAGAACTCCTTCGACTTCTCCGTGACGACCGCGCCTTCCGCCGAGGGTTCGATGACCCCCTGGCGTTCGAGGAGGTGGAGCGAGTAGCGGACCTTGTGGATGGGCAGCTTCAGCGCCTCGGAGAGACGGATGATGCCCATGGGGTGGTTGTCCGAGAGCCTCTCGAGGATGTCGACGTTCCGTGCCAGCAGCTCGAGCTCCGCCAGTATCCTGTCGACAAGAATCGTACCTTCCACTTCGTCTGGGAGCGGCTCTTCAGAGCTTGGCATGCTACACCGTCTCCGGGGAGGCGGGCGCTCCTATTTAATGGGTTGTTCTTCCGGTTTAAACCCAGATTCCCGCCGTCAGCCAGTTGGGGGCGCCCCCTCTCCCGAGACGGATCATGAAGGAGCTCGAGGGCGGTTCAGGGCGCAAGGGAGGGCGACGACACCACCCACTTTCGGTTCACGGCCCGGATCCTGGCGTTCAGGGGCGCGACGCTGCATTCATTCCGGGGTTCTCCGCTGAGTCGCGAGTTGCCTAACTGCCAAATTGCAGGTTACAGAACCTTGTCACCGCGAAAGGTCCTACGGCGTTGAGGAAGACCCCTGCGGAATCCTCCTCGAGAGCGCGCTCGCAAGCATGGTTTATACTGACGCCGCCCATTCGATGTTGAGGATTTTTCAGAATGAAATTTTGCCCCAAGTGTGGTTTGGCCGGCGATGACGACCATGCGTACTGTCTGAAGTGCGGTCGTGCGTTCCCAACGGCCCCGACCGCAACGAGCGACGGATCGCCGGGAGGCGCTTCACTCCCGCCCCCATCTCCCGCTCCGTCGCCACCTCCTCCAGCCCCGGCGCCACAACCCTACATTCTCGCCACACCGTTGTACGGGCCCGCCCCACAGACCGTCTTTCTCCAACCCACTCATCACGAATCGCACGTAGGGGTCATCGTGGTGGTCACCATCCTGGTCCTCTTCCTGGTCTTCCTGTTCTACCCGCTCCCATTTTCATTCTCCATCATCAACCCGGGCAGCCTATCGACCAGCCAGTGCCACGCCCGGACCTTCGATTCCGGGGTAGGAGTCGCCTTCCACTGGTCCACCGGGGACGGCGCCACGGTTACCTTCAGCGTTGAGGACTCCTCTGGAAACGTGTTCTACTCCCAGAACGCGGCGAGCGGATCCGGGTCTTTCACATCAAACGGCCACAGCTACGACTTCTGCATGTACGACTGGCTCGCCGATTCGGTGTCCGTTTCGGGAACTGCACCGATATTGTGAGAAGGGCTACGCGGCGGCGTGGTCAGAAGGCCGTGGCACTCCTCACGAGGCTTGACGCCCAGGAGTGGACATGATCGATCCGCGCCGAAGGCGAAAGCCCAATTCCACGCAGAACGGCGCAGGACCGACGCACCTCGCGGTGCTCTCGACTTGACAGGATGAACCCTGACAATCGGGCTTGGTCGGGAAGGAGGTTCGGGACGGGCCCGCCGGGATTCGAACCCGGGTCTGAGGCTCCGGAGGCCCCTGTGATATCCAAGCTATACTACGGGCCCATCGATGCGTCCCAGGGAGATGTGGACTTGGTCCCTCTGACGAAGTGCTGTCTCCACGTCCGGTCGTGAAGCAACGTCAGGGTCCTCCCGGGACCGTCTGAGGCTGGTGTCTGGTTCCTAGATTCCTCCCCCGTCGGGGCCCAGCGCACACTGCTCGAGTGTCTTGAACTCTTCTAACACCGGGTTAGCGGGGACCCCCTCGATTCCCTCCGCCTGGCCAAGAACCCCCCTCGGGCGCCCTCCGACATGGTCTAGGGATGCCTCAATGACCCGCTGCCAGCCTGGAGAAACTCCCGCAGTGCTCTGAGCTCGTCGCCCGAGCCCCGCTCTCGCGTCGCCCCCCACGACACTGCCCCCGACCGAACTCTCACGCTGAAGCGGGTCGCGGCGGCGCACACGCGGGTTCCTTCGTCTGCGAACGGCGGAACGAACGCATAGGTTCAAGGCGTCGGTGGTCGTTGCGCAGATCGTGGCCAAGATTTCCTGCGCAGGGTGTGGGACACGTGCCTCACCCTACCTCGGGAGGTACACCTATTGGTGTGTCCCGGACGCGGCGTTCCTCTGCCGTTCCTGTAGCCCTCGGATCAGGTCGACGAAGCGGCGGGAGTGCTCGCACTGCGGCTCGGTCGTCCGATTCTCCGGCTCGCTCTTCATCGCCATGGCCCTGCTCCTTGCCATAGCACCCTTGGGAGGTGGGCTTCCGGGAGCGTTGGACTACCCCACCCGTTCTACATGGCAGAACATGCCCTTCTCCACCGGGCCGTTCGTCCCCGGCAACTCGATCAAGATCCGCGGGACGATCGAGGGTCCACCGGGGGAAACGGTTCTGACAGGGACCTGGGACGGAGCCACCAGCGGCTTCGATTGGTCTGGAGGCAATTTCGCGGTCCTGGTAGGATCTACCTCCGTCCTTGTTGATCCGGCCTCCGCGATCGCGAACGACAACTTCTACGGGACCCCCCACAGTCTGAACCAGGACAACGAGCGGGAGTACTGGGCAGGCGATCAGATCACGGTGCTCGGGACCGTAGGCAGCCCCCTCAACGGAACTGCGCAACTCAGCGGGAACGTCATCGCCCCGTACCCCTACAGCTTCCTGAACTGGGAGTGGCTCGCCTTCCCTCTGGGATGCGGGGTCGCCTCGATCGTCGGCCTCGGAGCGCTCGTCGCCGGCGTGGTGATCACTCGACGGCGCCTCGACATCATGAGAGCGAGGTGGGGTGACTCCGGTCCCAGGTTCTTCGGAGAGGCCACGACCCCGTTAGCGGGCCCTCTTCCGAGCTCGCTCACCCAGCCGCCGGCTTCAGGCGCGGACGAGACAGTCTGGGTGACCGGGGGCGTCTCGAGGGAGGCGGTCGACCGCGTGGCAGCATCCTACGCCACGTGGGCGGTTCGAACTCAACGGAGGCTGCTCCTCGGATCGATGCTTCTTGGAGCGCTCGGCGGGTTCGTCCTGGTCGGACAGATCGTGGTCGATCTGGGGCTGGGGTCGTTCTGGATCTGGGCGAGCGCGGGAGTGGTCGCCGGCGCGCTCGGAACGGCCGGTGGCGTCTTCGTCTGGAACCGTAGGGCCCAACGCGCTCGGAAGTTCTACTACGACCTCACCGCGGTGGGCCTCTCTAAGGACGGACTTCGCATCCGGACGCCGGGCGGGGTCGAGAAGTTCGACTGGTCCCAGGCGAAGCTCGGAGGGATGATCATGCCCGATGGTACATCGTCCATCGGCCTAGTCCCCTCAAGTGGCGGCGGGGGTTCGAAATGGTCCCAACTGATCCTCACCCGTGATCAGATGGCCGCCCTGGTCCGGTTCCCGGGACGCCCGCCCTGGAAGTTCTCAGAGCGCTTCCTCCGCGCGCTGGGGGTGCCACCCGAAGAGGTCCCGCGGTGGGCGCGCGATGATTCTGGGACGCCTGGGACCGACCAGAGGGGCCACGCAGGCTGACCTCCCTGGACTGGAGGTAGGCAGCGAGGGGATTGCCGCTGGACCCTCGACGGACCAACCCCACCACAGCTCGCTCGTGATGAGGAGTGAGGCTCGTGGCGTGTCCGGAATCGATCCCCGTGGTCACGGGGAAGGATGTGACGGAGCTGCACGAAAAACCTCAGTCCGACGGGCCGTCTCGGAAAAGCGGCCCTCGTTGGAACGGGTCCCGCGAACCGCACCGCAAGCTTCGGCCGCCGACCCGGGCTGGCGAGGGGTAGATGTTTGCGCAAACTCCGGACGGGAACGGGCCGACAAGGACCCGAGGTTCGGTGTCCGCGCCGATGGGCGCGCCACGACCCGCATCTGCGCGCTCGAGCGGGTACGGTCGCTCCTGAATCAGCGCCAAGGCCGTTCTAGCCCCCCGCGCAGGCTGCTCTCGCCTGGTGCGGACTGGTTCGGTGGGCCGCGGACCCCAGGCGGGCGTCCGGGGGCGAGGAACCCCCATGAACCGTCTTGAGAGAGCCTTTAGCGCGAATCCGCTTCCCGCTACACAGGCGAGCATGGCGACGCTTCGACCGACGTCCCTCCCGCCCCGCGTCGGTGAGGGCCCCACGCTAACGACCGAAGGCCCGTCCGAGCTCCAGAGGAACCAGGTCCACACCCTGGACTGCCTGGAGGGCATGGCCAGGCTCACGGCCTCCTCCGTCGACGTGATCGTCACCTCTCCGCCCTACAACATCGGCAAGCCCTACCACACGTACGACGACTCGCGCCCCCGGGAGGAGTACCTCGACTGGCTCGAGAGGGTGGCCGTCGCCGCGAAGCGGGTGCTCGCCGACGAAGGGTCGTTCTTCCTCAACATGGGAGGCAAGCCGTCGGACCAGGGGATCCCCCTCGAGGTGGTCGACCGGTTCCGGAGGCACTTCACGCTCCAGAACACCATCGTCTGGGTCAAGTCGGTGGCCGTCCACGACACCCTCGCCGTCGGCCATTACCAGCCGACGAACAGCGTGCGGTACCTGAACGGCTGCCACGAGTTCATCTTCCACCTCACGAAGTCCGGGGTCGTCCCCCTGGACAAGCTCGCCGTGGGGGTCCCCTACCAGGACAAGAGCAACATCGGACGGTGGGAGGCGGCCAAGAAGGACCTGAGGGACCGCGGGTCGACCTGGTTCATCCCCTACGATACGATCCAGGAGTCGCGGCCCCACCCCGCGGTCTTTCCCCCGAAGCTGCCGGAGATGTGCGTGCGCCTGCACGGGGTCCGCCCGAGCATGCTGGTGCTGGACCCGTTCATGGGAACGGGCTCGACCGCGCTCGCCTGCCATCGCCTGGGCGTGGACTACCTGGGCTTCGAGGTGGACCCGAAGTACGTCGAGATCGCCCGGGAGAACCTCTCCCAGCTCATCCCCCGATGAGGGAGTCCCCTTCGAGGGAGGGGCCCCGGCCGGCCCTGGGCGCGTGAGCCGGCTCTCCCTGCGCGGGCACCCACGGGCCGGGGAGCGCGGAGCTTGCGCCCCAGTGCTCCGCGAGACGGGCCTCGATCCGCACCAGCATGACCGAGAGGCTGCCCTTGTCCACGCCGAGGTCGTGGGCGAGCTGGGTCAGCGAGATGCGACGGGGGAACGCGTAGTAGCCGAGTTGGACCGCGCGGCGGAAGACCTCGGCCTGCCGCGGGGTGAACTGCGAGCCGGTAGGGTAGGCCCGGGAGGTCAGCACGGCCAGCACCCGGCTCCCTGGGAGGCGAGCCTCGACCAAGGCGAGCGACCGGCGGGAGATGCGCTGGAGGCCGAGCACCTCCCAGTAGGCGCGTCCGTCCTGGAGCGCGAACGGGTACCGAGGGACCATGCCGGTCTCCTCGAGAAGAGGCACCAGGACGAGGTGCCGGTACTCGACACGAAGGAGGGCCCCGGACCGTCCCGCCTCCATGATGCGCACCTCCTGGACGCTCGGGTCGTGCTGGAGGAAGGTGCGGAGCTCCTCGTTGGGCACGCCCTGTCCGGCGATGTGCGCGATGGAGCGGCCGGACCGCAGGCCCTGGAGCGCCATCACCCAGAACGTGGTGTCGGGGAAGCGCCGGCTCATCCGGGAGAGCCAGTAGTCGGCCGGAAGCTGGAGCTCGATGCGAACGATCGGCATCCGGAGCGCTACCCTCCCCCGGTTCCGAGGTCACCCGAGGCGGACCGGACCCCTGCCGCGGAGGAGCGGAGCTGGGAGAGGCCCACACGGGTGACCATCCCCACGATGTGGACGAAAGGCTCGTGCCCGAGGACGGCCGCGACCTCTACGCCGCGCTGTTCCAGCATCGACAGGGCCTCCGCGGCCGAGGCGTACTCCGGGACGAGCACCTCGAAGGGACGGACCAGTTCCCCCACCCGCCGCTCGGCCCGCTCGTCCTCCGGCACGTGCAGCAGGTCGCTGACCTTGACGATCCCCTGCCAGACCTGCCCGAGCTTCACCGGGAAGAGGTACTGCTCCGTGTTGGCCGCGATCTCGAGGGCCTCGCGGACGCTCGCACCGGGCGGCAGGTGGGTCATCTCCGGCCGCGTCAGGGCGAGGACCGGCACCTCCGAGAGCAGGAGCCGGCGGTACTCGTCGCGGTGCGCGGGGCTCCGCAGGCGCGTCGACACCTGCTCGGAGTACAGGTGGTTGCTCCCGGTCATCAGGTAGGCGATGAAGATCGCGAGCATCGCGGGGAGGAGGAGGCTGTAGCTGCCCGCCATCTCCACGACCATCACGAGCACCGCCAGAGGAGCCTTCGAGATCCCCCCGAAGAAGGCCATCATCCCCACGATGACGAAGGCCGCGACGTCCTGCGACGGGACCAGCGACGGGGAGAGGAGGTGGAAGAGCCCGCCGATGACCGTGCCGAGCAGGGCCCCCACCACGACGCTGGTCCCGAAGAGCCCCGCGCTCCCCCCGCTCCCGACGGTGAGCGAGGTGGTCAGCATCCGTAACACCACGGCCACCCCGATGGTGAGCAGGGCCAGGGGCCCGAAGACCCCGAGCGAGCCCACCTGGCCCAGCATCGCGGCCTGGACGAACCCGTACCCGACGTTGATGGCGGCGAGCGCGGCGTAGTGGTCCTCGGCCGGAAGGGCGAAGTAGACCACGAGCACCAGCACCCCCGCGGAGACGGCCCCGAGCCCCGCGCGGAGGCTCAGAGGGAGCCCGCTCTTCGAGAACCACGACTCCGTACGCCGGTACATCTGGACGAAGCCCACCCCCACGCCCGCACAGACGAGGCCGAGCAACGCGTAGAGCGGGATCTGCGGGACGGTCCAGAGCGTCCCCCCCGGCGAGGCGAAGATGCTCTGGAACCCGAAGAGCGAACCGTAGATCGAGTAGCTGACCACGGAGGAGATGATCGCGGGGACGAAGACGACCGGCTCGAAGTCCCCCGTGTAGAAGATCTCTGCCGCGTAGATGGCTCCTCCCAGAGGGGCCCGGAAGATCGCGCCCACCCCGGCGCCGAGACCGGAGGCCAGGGCGATCCTCCTCTCGCTTGGCGAGAGGCCGAGCGCGTCCGCCCAGAGCGACCCGAACCCTCCTCCGACCTGGCTGACCGGTCCTTCCCTCCCGCCGGCGCCCCCCGTCCCCAGGGTGATGGAGCTCGCCAGCACCTTCAGGAGCGGCACCCGGTACCGGATGCGTCCCTCCTTCTGGTGGAACGCCCGGATCGTCTGGTCCGTCCCATGACCGGCGATCTCGGGAGCGAACCACTGGGCGATGGCGCCCGAGGCGACCCCGCCCAGACCCATCACCAAGGGCAGCAGCAGGATGCGCGGGAAGGAGCTCGGCCAGGTGACCTGCAGTCCCCCGGCCAAGGGGTACTGGATCCCGACGATGAGGTCCAGGAAGAAATAGGTCGAGAGCAGCCAGAGGGAGTAGAACATCACCGCGCCGACGCCGGCGACGACCCCGATCGGAACGGCGATCAGCGCCCACCGGGCGAGGTCCCTCGAGACCTTCCCCCATCCCTTGAGGTCCGAGCTCCACGCCCCTCCCCACCGCTTGCGGAGATCGGCGAGCGAGGCTTCGACCCAGTGCGGCAGGCCGTGGCCCAGGGGCTTCTCCGCCTCCCCATCCTCCCTTCCGCCGATCATCTACGCCCCGGCCGGGTCACGCCTCGCTTTGGGCGATTGCCCGACGCGGGTGCCTGGGACGCCCCGCTCGTCGAACGGGGGCGGCGGGAGATGGTCCCGCGACCCAGACCGCAACCCGCGTAACGACCCGCTCCCGTACGGGACCGGCCCAGGGCCCCAGGCTTCAAGCGACCGCCATCCAACATGTTGGACCTTATGCCTTTGCTTCCACCCGCCTACGGCCGCCGATGTTGTCCGCGAAAGGGAGCCGACCCGTTCCCTTCGCGCCTCTGACGCACCCACGGCAGGTCGACCGCCCCTCCGGGGCTCGGAGTCGACGCGGCGTGCAGGGAGGCTCAGACCTTCACCACCCGACGGGGACGACGGCGCGCCCCCTGCGTGCGCCACGCGATCCCGCTCTGTCTCTCAGGCCACGAGAGAGCTACCCACGAGATGGGTCGCCGCGATCGATCGCGCTCCTCCCGCCCTCGACCGAACGGCGGGGAGTGGCCCCATGATGACGAACCGGATGCGGTCGCCGAAGGCCCGGGACCACGTCCACGACCAGCTCACCGCCATCACCTTCGACCTGTGGGGAACGCTGCTCCACCTCTCTCCCCGCAACGCCGCCCGGTACGAGGAGGAGCGGGAGAGGATCTGGCTCGACTCGGCCAGGTCCTGGCCGCGCGTCGAGGGCGTGGAGCCCGCGAAGGGCTCGGAAGAGGAGGCGCGGGCCCAGGTCGTCCAAGAGACCCGCAAGGAGGCCACGCTCGGCCGCACGAGGTCCGTGGAGGCTCAGGGTCACCGCTTGGCCGAGCTCCTGGGGCGGGAGTACCACCCGGGCTGCGTCTCGCGACAGCTGGACCCGCTGGTCCGACGTCTCCCGGTGCGCATCGAGCCCGCGGACCGGAGGACCCTTGCGGAGCTGGAGCGGTCCGGCCTTCGCCTGGGGGTGGTCTCGAACCTCCTCTTCGAGCCGGCCGAGAGCGTCCGGGCCCTTCTCGCCGAGCACCACCTCCTGCGCTTCTTCCATCACGTCTCGTTGAGCGAGGAGCTCCCCTGGTGCAAGCCCTCCCCCCGGATCTTCCAGGACTGCCTGGAGGAGCTCGGGGTCCCGGCGTGCCATGCCGCGCACGTGGGAGACTCGGAAGAGGACGTGACGGGAGCCACGCGTGAAGGGTACGGAGCGGTCGGGTTCATCGGATCGACACGGCGCACGGTCCCCCGCGCGGGAGGGCCCTCCGCATCCTCCTCTCGCCGAGCCGCGCGCCCCCGCTGCGTCCACCTGGGCAGCGTGAGCGAGCTGACCCAGAAGCTTCTCAAGGTGTAGCGCACCGTTCTGTGCCGCGCCGCCCAGCCCTGCACCTGGCTCCGGGCGTTGTCCGCCTCCCTCGACCCATCCTCCTCGGAGCGAGCCCGCTCGGCGGACCCCTCCGCGGCCCCTCCTCGCGGCTCGTGCCCGCGAAAATAGTGAGGAGCCGTAATATACGGAGCCGAACGTCCATGCGACATGTCCGCCGCGGCGCTACGGGCAAAGCCTCGTGGGAAGCCGCGCGAGGAGCCCCAGCCCGCCACCTGGGGGCCCTTCGACGACTACCGGTGCGCGCACCACACGTTCCGTCGGGTCCTCGGCCGCATCCTCGGTCCCTTCGAGCTCGCGGTGTCGGACTACACCGCGCTCCGCCTCGCGAGCGCGGACCCGGTCCGGCCGTCCTTCCTGAGCGCGCATCTGGGGATCTCCCCGGCGGCGACGACGGAGGTCCTCGACCGTCTCGAGGCACGAGGGCTCGTGCGGAGGGAGCGCGACCCCACCGACCGGAGGGCCGTCGCGGTGAGCCTGACCGAGAACGGGGCGAAGCTCTACCGCCGCGCCTCCCAGGCCCATCGCGCCTTCCTCGACTCGCTCGCTCGTGACATGCGCCCCCACGAACTGGAGGCGCTCCGGTCCGGTTCCCTGGAGCTGCGTCGGGTGCTCGAGGAACGGTCGCGGGAGTTGGACCTGGACCCGAAGGAGACCTGATGGTCGCCTACAAGTGGACCGTCCTCTCCAACACCACACTGGGAGCGCTCCTCGCCTCCCTCGACGGGACGATCGTCCTGATCTCGCTCCCGGTGATCTTCCAGGGGCTCGGGGTGGACCCGTTCCTCCCTTCGAGCTTCCCGCTCCTCATCTGGATGCTCTTGGGCTACGGCGTCGTCACCGGCACGCTGCTCGTCTCCATGGGCCGGCTCTCCGACATGTGGGGACGTGCCCGGATGTACAACTTCGGGTTCGCCATCTTCTCGGCGGGGTCCGTCGCCCTGTTCCTGACCCCGAGCTCGGGGGACGCGGGGGCCTGGGAGCTCATCGGCTTCCGGCTCGTGCAGGCGGTGGGCGCCTCCTTCCTGTTCGCGAACTCGGCGGCCCTCATCACCGACGCGTTCCCTCCGAGCGAGCGCGGGAAGGCCATCGGCGTCAACCAGGTGGCGTTCCTGGGAGGCTCGATCGTCGGGCTCATCACCGGCGGGGTGCTGGCCTCCATCCCCGACCTCCACTTCGGGCCCTTCGTCCTCCCGACCTGGAGGATCATCTTCCTGGTCAGCGTCCCGGTGGGCGTCTTCGGGACGATCTGGGCCTACGCCCGGCTGCGGGAGACCTCCGTCCGAAGCCAGCACCAGAAGATCGACCTCCTCGGGAACGTCACCTTCGCGGTGGGGCTCACCCTGCTCCTGGTCTCGACCACGTACGGTCTCCTCCCTTACGGCGGGTCCGCGATGGGCTGGGGCAACCCTTGGGTCTGGGGCGGGTTCCTCACCGGGGCGGCGCTGCTCCTGCTCTTCCTGCGCATCGAGACCCGGGTCCCGGACCCGATGTTCCGGCTCGAGTTCTTCCGGGTCCGGGCCTTCTCGGCCGGGGTCTCCTCCTCCTTCCTGGGGTCGGTCGCGCGCGGGGGGATGATGCTCCTCCTGGTCCTCTGGTTCCAGGGGATCTGGCTCCCGCTGCACGGCTACTCGTTCGCCGAGACCCCGTTCTGGGCCGGGGTGATGATGGCCCCCATGATGGTGGGCTTCATCGTCGCGGGCCCGATCAGCGGATGGATCTCCGATCGCAAGGGGGCCCGGGTCATCTCGACGGTGGGCATGGCCCTGGGCTCGGCGACCTTCTTCGCGCTCGCCTTCCTTCCGTCCGACTTCGCCTACTGGCAGATGGCCGTGATCATCTTCCTGCAGGGGTGCGGGATGGGGATGTTCGCCTCGCCGAACGCGGCCTCGGTGATGAACTCCGTCCCGGCGGAGAACCGTGGAGCGGCCTCGGGGATGCTCGCGACGCTGCAGAACATCGGGCAGCAGACCTCCATGGCGCTCTTCTTCACGATCCTGGTGCTCGGACTTTCGACGGGGCTCTCGGTGTCGGTCTCGGGGGCGCTCGCGGGGGCCCACGTGGGAGCGCCCGACCAGGGGATCCTGACGACCATCGTCTCCTCCGACCCGACCGGAGCGCTCTTCGGCGCCTTCCTCGGCGAGAACCCGATGAACGGCATCCTGGCGCACGCCTCGACGGTCCCCGGATGGCAGGCCCTTCCTCTCTCCACGCAATCGACGCTCACCGCGCCCCACTTCTTCGCGACGGCGATCGCCGGCGCCTTCACCTCCGCCATGTCGGAGGCGTTCATGTTCGCCGGCCTGGTCACGGCGCTCAGCGCGGTGATCTCGGCGTTCCGGGGAGAGCGCTACGTCTGGGGCGAGACCACCCCGACGACCGGATCGGGCGCCTCAGAGCGGAAGGCCGCCGAGCCGGGACCCCAGGTGGGGGGGCTCTTCCGCGGCGCGGGCAGCTGGATGCGACGCTTCCGCTGAAGAGAGCGGGCTGCCTGCGTACGGGACTCGGGGACTTCCCGATCCTCGAGAACCGGACCTCGCCACGAGGGCTGGGCATCGACATCCAACGGTGAGCCCGTCGAGTCCGGGTGGAGCAGGCGCGGAGGCGCCCGGCAGCTCGGTGAGCCGACTACTTGCTCTTCGGGCCCTTCGGGGCGCGCGCCGGCTTCTCGGCCTTCGGCGCGGGGGCCTTGTCGGCCTCCGAATACCCGCACTTGCCGCAGGAGCGGCGGGGGCGCGGGGAGCCGTGCTGCGCCATGATGACGCCCGGCCCGCACTTCGGGCAGAAGGTGTGGGTACGGGTCAGTGTCTCGCCCTGGACGGTGTAGAAACCGGTTCGCGCCTTTCCCATGGTCTTCCTCACGCCTTCGCGGGTGCCTTGGTCTCGCCCTTGGCCTCGGGCTTGGCAGCGGGGGCGGGTTCGGCGGCGGCAGCGCCACCGGTGCCCTTCTGCGGCTTCTCCTTGAGACCGTTACGGATCAGGATGTGCTCGCGGACCACCTTGTTCACGAGGTCCTTCGAGTCGTAGGCGTGCGCGCTGCCACGGGAGCGCTGGACGCCGAACCGGGCGCGCATCCATTCCAGGATGAGCCGGTCCTTGGGGACCTTCAGCGCCTCGGCAAGGGCCTTGCGGACCTCGTCGCGCTTCGGGGTCGGTCCCTCGGGGTGAGCGACCTCGAAGAGGTACTCCTTCCGCCCGAGGAGCAGGTTGTGCTTCTCACTAATGACCTTGATGTCCATGGTTCGCGGGGCGTGCCTCCATGCCTTCCAGGATCGTCCGTACTCGCCCCTTCGCCGCGTCGTCCACGGCGAGGAAGCAGACGCCCGCACCTGGCTGTCCGTATATAACGGTGCTACCGGCCGGGAGCTCCAAGACGAGCGGGAGGACCGCGAGGTCCTCCTCTCCATCGACGACGAGGAGCCCGCCGCCTCCGGCCACCAGGTCGTGGACGGCCTTCTGGAGCTCCGCGGTCACCTGCCCCGGAGGGTTCCGGGCCCAGAGCTCCCGGCGGGTCGCGAGGGGCCCCAGGTCGGTGATCTCCGTCGTCCGCTCCCGCAGCGTGTGTCCGTCGACGACGGCGGCGAAGGGGGGATGGCCCCACTTCACCGCGTTCACGCTGACCACGTCACCGCAGGCCACGAAGAGGCCCGTGGTCGCAAGGCGACGCTTGGCCTCCTCGGTCGGGAGGACGGGCCCCATCGGGCGCGAGAGCTCCTCGCGCAGTTCCGGACGAAGGTAGAGGTCCTTCGTGGCCGCCTCGTCACTTCACGCGCAGTGCGTAGCGTCCACCGGCCTTGATGCCCATCTTGCGGGCGATCTCGGACTTCTCGGGGTCGACGACGATGAGGTAACCCTGCCACTCCTTGCTCGTCTCCCCGCCGCATTTCGGGCACTTCATCTGGTCGGAGATCGAATGGCAGTTGCGGCAAGCGCGCTGGGTGATCGCCATCGCTACCTACTCCTCAGGCCGCCTTGGCCTTGGCCGCGGCGGGAGGTGCAGGAGCGGCCGCCTTCTTGCCGCCGCCTCCGCCGCCACCGCTCCCACGGCCACCCTCGGCCTTCTCGGTCTTCTTGTGGGACTCGGCGATCCACTCGAGGCGGCCGAGCCCGGGCTGACGCATGGTCAGTCCGATCCGGCTGTCCCTCGGGGAGATCTCGGAGAGCGAAAGGGAGACGATACGGGCCCGGACCTTGTACCCGACGCGCAGGTCCCGCTTGGTCTCGACGCCGACCAGGCGCTGGTTGTGCTCGTCGATGTTCACCCGGTCGTCCATGATCTGGCTGACGTGGAGGAGACCGTCCAGCGGCCCGAAGCGCACGAAGGCCCCGAACTTCCGGACCTCGACGACCTGGCCCTCGATGACCTCCTGGAGCTCCGGTCGGAAGAGGATCGCGGTGTACTCGACGTCCTGGTAGACGCCGCCGTCACCGTGGATGATCCGGCCCTCGCCGATGAGCTTGACGTTCATGATGAGGACGGTCAGGCTCTGACCGTCCAGGAGCTTCCCTTCGAACTGCTGCTGCGCGAGCTCGGAGATGACGTCGCCGATGTTCGGCGAAAGGCGCGCGGGCGGAATGCGAACGACGTCCCGGCGGGTCTCCAAATAATACATCGGGCTCGAGGCGCGACAAGAACGCCCTATATAAAGGGAATCGGGGCCGCGGGGGGTTTTCCAGAGAAGTCACCCTCGAAGGGAGGCCCCGGGGGGGCCCCCGAGGGTGGGGGGAGGACCCCCATCCCCCTGGGCCCTAGGCGCCGACGCGGAGGATCCCCAGGGCCTGGTCCGTCCGCTCGATGCTTCTCCGCGGGTCGGTCTCCAGCTGGAACATCGCCCGCAGGACGTCGATGTTCTCCGGTACGACGATGGACTCCTGGTGGATGGCCTGGAAGAAGTAGAGGTCGCTCCCCTCCAGCTTCAGCCCCTCCTCCCAGAGGACGTTCTCCATCACGTCGTTCCGCGACCGACCGAGGTCGCGCGCCCACTCGATCACCTGAGGGGTGCCCTCCATGCGGTCCGAGGCCCGGAACATGACGAAGCGGGGGGTGGTGCGGAAGGCCGCCATCACGTCGCTCCCGCTCGAGGGGGGGTGCGAGAGGCGCACGTGGTTCACGTGGACGTGCATGAGCGTCGTGGGCACGACCACCGCCGAGGTCGCGATCGGAAGGTCGGGGAAGATCGTCCGGACGTCCGGGCCGTGGTGGGAGGGCAGGGTCATCGTGGGGAGGATCCCGTTGATGGGCCCCCGCTTCGACTCCCCGGGGTCCGCCGCGCGACGGACCAGCGTCGCCTCCCAGTGCTCGACCCCGAACCGCTCCCGGAGGACGGCGGCCGCCCGGGAGAGCCCGGTGGTGTTGCAGGAGACGACGCGGACCTTCCGCGCCCCCAGACAGGAAGTGTAGTTGGCGAGCGCGCTGAAGGAGCGGTCGGCCACGGAGGCCTTCTCACCGCCCTGCCAGACCGCGGCGACCTTCGCCTCCTCGTAGAGGGCCTTGTTCGCGGCGCCCACCTTCTCGGGCGTGCAGTCGACGACGACGTCGACGCTCCGCAGAAGCTCCTGAAGGGTCCCCGCGGTCGGGATCCCCGCCGCGTCGAAGTCGGCCTTCTTCCCATCGCCCGCGAGGAAGACCGGATAGCCCTTCTCCATCGCCCGGCGGGCCTCGAACCCCGGCTTGGTCTTCGCGACCCCGACCAGGGTCATGTCCTTCTGCAGGCGGACCGCGTCCGCCACCCGCTTGCCGATCGTCCCGTAGCCGTTGACGGCCACCTTCAGTGACATACAGGGGGCCCAGCCGCGGGGGGGCATAGTCGTTTCTCGTTCCGGGGGGGCCGTGGCCCGGGCGGCGCCGGAAAGGTGGAGGGGAGGGGCCCACGCACGGGTTGCGGAACGAGGAAATACTCGCACCTAGGATGAGGAGGGCAGGACCCCATGGCCGTACCCCCCACGCAGCCCGAAAAGCACAGCCACGCCGGCGGCGTCCTCGCGCTGTTCCTCCTGATCTTCGGGTTCGGGCTCGGCTACTTCCTGAGCCCCATCCTGGCCGGGCTCCTGGGCCTCCTGGTGCTCTGGATGGGCTGGAAGTTCCTCAAGTGGCGCGTCGACCCGCTCGACATGTTCTTCTGGATGAAGTCGAAGCCGAGCTGGGCCTCCGTGGGGCTCACCTGGCTCTCGGGGCTCCTCCTGCTCGGGGCGGCCTACGCGACGTACATCCTCAACCACCACAGCGTGATCGGCTGGTACCTTCGGCTGAAGGGCTTCTAGAGCGCGCGCCCGGGGCCCGGGACGGGCGCGGGAAGGGACCGGAGGACCGAACGCCGTCCGAGGACAAGCCAAATAGCCGGAGCCTTTCGTCCCGCCGGCGAGCTCCATGGACTTCCGTCTGTCCCCCGAGGAAGAGGCCTTCCAATCGACCCTCCGACGCTTCGGCGACGAGGTCCTCCGCAAGAACGAGCAGGTGATCGACGACACCGGGACCATCCCCGCCAAGGTCCTGGACGAGATGGCCCGGCTCGGGCTGTTCGCGATGCCGGTCCCGGAGGAGTACGGGGGGATGGGCGCCACCGCCATCCAGACCGAGATCGCCGCGGAAGAGATCGGCCGCGGGGACTTCTCCATGGCCACCGCGGTCTACTTCCTCCTGGAGGCCGGATGGGGATGGATCCTCGCCAAGCACGGGACGGAGGAGACGAAGAAGGAGGTCCTGCCCCCGGTCTGCGCGGGGAAGCACTTCCTGGGGATCGCCACCACCGAGCCCGGTGGGGGGAGCGACCTCGCCAACATGCGCACCCGCTCCTGGCGCGACGGCAAGGAGATCGTCGTGGACGGGGAGAAGACCTTCCTCTCCGGGGTCATGGAGGCCCGCGAGCGCGGAGGCGGCCACGTCACGCTCACGCGCCAGAAGGACGGGAACGGGTTCAACTTCCTCTACGTCCCGGCGAACGCGAAGGGCACGACGGCGCACAAGCTCGTCAACATGGGACGCATGGGGATCTCCACCTGCATGCTCCACTACGACGAGGTCCGGGCCCCCGAGCGCTACCTCCTGGGGAAGGAGGGGAAGGGCTTCGGGGTCGCCATGCAGGGGTTCCAGGTGGCCCGCACGTTCGTCGCGGCGGCCTGCGTCGGGGCCGCCGAGAGGGCGATCGAGACCGGGATGGCCTACATCAAGGAACGGCAGGTCTTCGGCCAGCCGCTCGGGAAGTTCGAGGGGATCCAGTTCGAGCTCGCGGACCTCTGGGCCCAGAGCGAAGCGGTGAAGTGGCAGGTCCGGCGCGCCGCCTGGCTCCTGGACACGTACACGTTCAAGGGCGACACCACCCACCGGTCCGAGATCGACCGCGTCGTCGCCTCCGTGAAGCTGACCGCCCCGCAGCTCGCCTTCGACGCGGTGAAGAAGGTCATGATGTGGTTCGGCGCCAGCGGCTACACCAAGGAGGTCGGGCTCGAGCGCGGCCTGCGCGGCGTCATGAGCTACATGGTGGGCGCGGAAGGGGGCCTGAACGTCATGCGGATGATCCTCGGCCGGGAGCTCCTCGGGAAGGAGTTCCTGCCCTACGCTCCCCCGGCCGGCGGTTGAACTCGCCCAAGGGGACCCTCATGCTGAAGCGTCCTCGCAAGGTCACCTCCTCGGCCACGCTCGAGCAGGTGAGCGAGGCTTCGCTCCACGAGTGGATCGCCCGCACGCTCCCCGCCGGCAAGGCGGGCCTCCTCCCGGTGGGCGACGACTGCGCGGCCATCCCCACCGGTGGGAAGTTCGTCCACCTCCTCACCACCGACGCGGTGATGGAAGGGACCCACTTCCCTCCCACCGCGGACCCCCGGGCCGTCGGGCGGTTCGCGGCGAACGTCAACTTCTCCGACCTGGCCGCGAAGGGCGGGCGCCCCGTCGCGCTGCTCGGGGCCATGCTCGTCCCGGCCGAGACCCCGCTGCGCTGGGCGCAGCAGGTGATCATCGGACTGGAGGAGGCCTCCCGCCTCGCCGGCACGCACCTCCTGGGCGGGGACAGCAAGAGGAGCGAGAACCGCGGGGTCGTACCGATCGCGGTGGGAGAAGCCGACGCCCGCTACCTCATGCCGATCTCCGGCGCGATGCCCGGGGACCTCCTCGCGACGACCGGCACGACGGGACGGGGAAGCTCCGCGTTCCTGGCCTGGAAGGAGGAGTCGCTCAGCGAGAAGGAGGCCCTCGGGGTCCTGCTGAACATCCGGCCCCGGCTCCGGGAGGGGTACGCGCTCTCCACCACCGCCACCGCGACCACGGACACCTCCGACGGACTCCTCGCGGCGGTGGACCACCTCTGCCGGGCCTCTGGGGTCTCCGCCCACCTCCGCGAGGACTGGGTCCCGTACGACCCGCTCGCGCTCAAGGTCGCGAAGGCCCTCGACCTCCCCCTCGAGAAGGTGGCCTACCTCGGAGGGGACTACGAGCTCCTGACCGCCTTCCCGCGCGCGAGCTTCGACGCGACGCTCAAGAACGTCGTCCGGGCGGGAGGGCACCTCTGCGTCATCGGGAGCGTCGGCGAGAAGGGCGAGTCCTACTTCGAGGACAAGGAAGGCCACACCCGTCCCCTCCCGAACGTCGGGTGGGACTCGTTCTCTCGCGGCTGACCCGAACGCGGAGGCGCGCGGACCCGCGCTCGCGCCTCAGGTGTCGAGCGACTCGAACCGGAGGAACGACCAGAGGAGCGCCACCGCGGCGACCGCCAGGAGCACAGCTGGGAAGAGCATGCTGATCTGCCCCTCGTAGGTGAACCACCCGGCCACGGCTACGGTCAGGACCCCGGCGAGCACTCCGGCCACCAGGGCCTCGGAGGAGCTGCGCGTCAGGACGGAGGCGTTCACCGCGATCGCTCCCAGGAAGAGGAGCAGGCAGAGCACCCCCTCGAAGAGGTGCACGGGATCGAAGAGGGGCGCCGCGTCCCCCGCGTGCGCGGGGACCACCGCCGAGGCGATGGGCCAGACCAGGAGCCCTCCGACGACGAAGACGCCGAGGGTGAGTCCGAACACGACCAGGAGACGGCCGGCCAGGATGCCCGCACGCGACTGCGGCAGCCCGAAGGAGATCATGTGGGAGCGGCGGGCGAGCTCCTCGCCCACGGTGAGCGCCCCGAGGTCGAGCATCACCATCCCCGCGAGCCCCCCGGTCACGAAGAGCCCCATCGTGAGGGCGGTCCCGTGGGTCAGGAGCGTGCCGTTCGCCTGGACGTGGGCGAAGTAGAGGAAGGCGAGGAGGCTTCCCACGGGCCCGGCGATCACCGGGATCACGAGCAGGAAGAGGCGCTTGGAGCGGACGAGGCGGATGAGCTCCCACCGCGCGTTCGCCACGAGCGCGCTCACGCGGCATCCTCCCGTCCGACCTTCTGAAGATAGAGCGTCCCGAGGTCCGAGCCGACCGCCTCCGCGCGGGAGACGGGGACCCCTCCGGTGACCAGGGCCCGCACGATCCGGCTCTGCCCCGCCTCATCTCCCTTGAACTTGAGCAGGAACTCGCGGCCCTCGCGCGTCTCCTCGAGCTCCACCTCGGGGGGGAGGAGCGCGCGCAGCCCGGCGACGGGCGAGGCGGAGGAGGTCCGCACGCGCAGGGTGCGCGGCCGAACCGTGGCACCGTCCTCCGCCTCGGCCTCGACCGGGGCCTCCCCCACCAGGCGCCCGGCCCGCAGGAAGAGGACCCGGTGGCAGACCTCCTCGACGTCCTCGAGCAGGTGGGTGGAGAGGAAGATGGTGCGCCCTTCCTGGCGGAGCTCCCGCAGCACCCGGCGAAGGTCAGAGCGAGCCGCCGGGTCGAGGCCGAGCGTGGGCTCGTCCAGGACCAGGACCCGCGGGTCGCCGATGAGCGAGCCGGCGAGCAGCAGGCGGCGCAGGAGACCCGTGCTGAGCGCCCCGAGCGGACGGTCGAGCGGTTCCACCACGTCGAGACGCTTCGCGGCACGGACCACCGCGGCCCCGCGCTCGTGGAGCGGGAGCCCCTTCACCTCCGCGATGTGCTCGAGCAGGTCCCGGCCCCGCACGTACGGGAGCACGCCCGGGGTCTCGACCAGGACCCCGACCGAAGCGAGGGCGCGCGCTCTGTCCTTCGCAGGGTCGATGCCCCCCAGCCGGAGCGAGCCCTCGGTCGGGCGCGTGAGCCCCGAGAGGAGCTTCAGCGTGGTGGTCTTGCCCGAGCCGTTGGGCCCGAGGTACCCCACCGCCTCCCCCTCACGGACCGTGAAGGAGACCTCCGAGAGCGCGGAGAGATCGCCGTAGCGCTTGGAGACCTTCTCCAGGGCGAAGGCCTCCCCGCCGGACACGGACCGGAGAGCGCGTAGCCGGGATATCACACCGTCGCCACACTCGCCCTATTAGCCCGCGGCAGGTCTCCGCCCCATGCCTCCCCTCAGGACCTCCGAGGCGGCGACGGCCTCCACCGACCGGGACCGGGTGGACCCCGGATGGGTCCGGAAGCTCACGGGGCGGCCGCTCTCGGAGGTCCGCGAGGCCATGAAGGAGGCTCAGGACGACCGGGTCCTCGCCGAGGCGATCGCCTCCGCCCACGCCTCCGCGGGCCGGGACTTCTACGCCCAGATCCGGGCCCCCTTCGAGCTCTACGCGCTCGCCCGGCTCCTCCGCCCCGCCCACATCGTCGAGGTCGGGGTCTCCTCCGGCGTCTCCTCCGCGTACTTCCTGAAGGCGCTCTCGAAGAACGGCGCGGGGCGTCTCCACTCGATCGACCTCCCGACGAAGCAGAAGGGCCCGCGCTTCTCCGAAGGGGAGGACTCGCCCGTCGCGCTGCCGCCCGGCCAGGCTTCGGGCTGGGCCGTGCCGTCGGACCTCCGGGGTGGGTGGGACCTCCGTCTGGGGCCCAGCCAGGAGCTGCTGCCGAAGCTCGTGGGGGAGCTCGACGAGGTGGGGATCTTCCTGCACGACAGCCTCCACACCTTCGCCCACGCCACCTTCGAGCTCACCTGTGTCGACCCGAAGGTCCCGTCGGGAGGGGTGCTCCTCGCCGACAACACCGAGTGGCTGGAGGGGGCCCTCGACCGGTTCGCCGAGGCGAAGGGGACCCGGACGTACTACCGTCGGGGCATGGACCTGGGCGGGTTCCGAAAACCCTGACCGGTAGGGCGGCCGGGAGGGCACCCCCTTCCTCCCCCCGCCGGGGGCCTCACCTACGCCGACGGAATGTCGGCGACGGGCACGAATCTGTACCTTGTCCCGACAGAACAGGGGAGGAACTTATGTACCCCTCCGCTGTGGTCGCCCTCCCCGATAAGGGGACGGTGTGTCGATGACGAATAACGGAGGAGCAGTGAACCCGTTCGAGACGGCCCAGCGACAAGTGGACATTTGCGCCAAGTACCTGAACTTGGACGCGGGAATGACCGAGATCCTGAAGCACCCGAAGCGGGAGCTCACGGTCAACTTCCCCGTCCGGATGGACGACGGCTCCTACCGCGTCTTCACCGGGTACCGGGTCCAGTACAACATGGCCCGCGGCCCGACCAAGGGAGGTATCCGCTACCACCCCCAGGTCTCGCTCGACGAGGTCCGGGCGCTGGCCGCCTGGATGACCTGGAAGTGCGCGGTCGTCAGCCTTCCCTACGGGGGAGCGAAGGGCGGCGTCATCTGCAACCCCAAGGCGATGAGCAAGGGGGAGCTTGAGCGGATGACCCGGCGCTTCGCCAGCGAGATCGTCCCGATCATCGGACCGGAGATCGATGTCCCGGCTCCGGACGTCTACACCGACAGCCAGACCATGGCCTGGATCATGGACACGTACTCGATGCAGAAGGGCTACTCGGTGCCCGGCGTCGTCACGGGCAAGCCGCTCTCCATCGGCGGGTCCGAGGGACGCGGCGAGGCCACGGGCCGCGGCTGCATGTACGTCATCCGGGAAGCGGCGAAGGACCTGGGGCTCAACATGAAGGGCGCCTCCGTCGCCGTCCAGGGCTTCGGGAACGCGGGCAGCATCGCCGCGAAGCTCGTGCGCTCGGAGCTCGGCGGGAAGATCATCGCGGTCTCGGACACGAAGGGCGCAATCCTCAACAAGAACGGGCTCGACCCGGTCGCCGTCGAGAAGTACAAGCAGGAGAAGGGCTCGGTGGTCGGGTTCCCCGGCTCCCAGAAGATCAGCAACGAAGAGCTGCTCGCCCTGGACTGCGACGTGCTCATCCCCGCGGCGCTCGAGAACCAGATCACGAAGGCGAACGCCTCCAGCGTGAAGGCCAAGATCATCGCCGAGGCGGCGAACGGGCCCACCACCCCTGAGGCCGACGAGATCCTCCACAAGAACAAGGTGACCGTCCTGCCCGACGTTCTCGCGAACGCCGGCGGGGTCACGGTCAGCTACTTCGAGTGGGTCCAGGACCTGCAGGGGTACTTCTGGGACGTCAACGACGTGAACTCCCGTCTGGAGCGCGTCATGTCCGGGTCGTACCGCGGTGTCGCGGAGGTCGCGAAGAAGCACGGCGTGCACAACCGCACCGCCGCCTACATCGTCGCGGTCGGCCGCGTCGTCGAAGCGATGCGCGTCCGCGGGATCTACCCGTAGGTCCGCCCAAGCCGGGGGAGGGGAGCGGAACGCTCCCCTCCCCTCGAACCCTTTCCTATCGCCCTTCGCCTGGGCTTCATGAGCTCCGGCGTCTCATCCATCCATGTCCGAAAGCTCGCTCGAGCGCCGCGTGTCCCGGCACCTGCTGAAGAACTGCCTCCGGGTCCGCCGGGGCGAGAACCTCCTCGTCGAGACGTGGAACCACACTCTGGAGATGGTCTCCACCCTCGTGGACGAGGCGCGCAAGCTGGGCGTCCACACCATGGTGGTGCTGGAGGACGAGCGCGCGTTCTGGTCCGCGATGGACCGCAAGCAGGGGAAGCTCCTGGGGGAGTCGAGCGACCCGGAGTGGGCCGCCCTCTCGAAGGCCGACGCCTACGTCTTCTTCTGGGGCCCGGAGGACCGACCCCGGGGGGAGCGGTACGGCGGCGCCCTCTGGGAACAAGCGCTCGCCTACAACCCCCGCTGGTACGCGGAAGCCCGCGCGGCCGGGCTCCGCGGGGTCCGGATCGAGGCGGCGCGTGCCACCGACCCCGTCGCCCGCTCCCTGGGGGTCAACGGCAAACTCTGGCGGAAGCAGCTGCTGGAAGGCTCCCTCGCCGACCCGCGGTCCATGGCGGCGGCGGGAGCTCGGCTCGCGCGCCAGTTGAAGGGCGCCCGCAAGCTCCACTTGACGCACCGTAACGGCACCGACCTCGAGCTCAAGCTCGGGGGGACCACGCCCCAGATCTTCACCGGACTGCCGGAGGGGCCGAAGGCGGGCCCGCGGTTCCGTCTCATGACCACCGCCCCCGCCGGGTCGTTCTACACCACCCTCGATGGCCAGGTCGCGGAGGGCCGCATCGTGGCCAACCGCACGAGCTACGTGGACAACGAGTCGCCGGAAGCCGTGGACACCTGGACGTTCAAGGACGGACGACTCGTCTCCTGGACCTTCCGCTCCGGCAAGGAGAACTTCGAGCGCCGGTACGCCAAGGGGTCGAAGGGGAAGGACCGCCCGGGTCTGCTCGCGATCGGCCTGAACGACAAGCTGGGCGAGGTCCCGAACATGGAGGACTCCGAAGCGGGGGCCATCATGGTCGGGGTGGGAGGCAACCGCCCCTGGGGAGGGTCGAACCCCTCCTCGTTCGTAGGATGGGCCGCGCTCCAGGGCGCGGAGCTCACCGTCGACGGCAAGGCCGTCGTCCGAGGGGGCAGGGTCCTCTAGGACAGCTTTCGCTCGGGAGGGTTCTCCGCCCTCGCCTTCGGAGGGGGTTCCTTTTCCCCCCCCTCCCACCTTCGCGTCCCTCGTCCTGGTAGGTCGTGAGGAGAGGTTCGAGGGCTAGGTGCTCATCAATCACCTCAGCGACCACGCGAGCGACGCGCTCCTCGGGGAGCCGGTCGTTGAGGTCGGGCGGGAGGAGGAGGTCTGGTGAGGGCCTTGCTAGGGAAAGACGGGCTTCTTCGGGGTGGGCATGCGCCCCGAAGAGCGCCATCCGGGAGGGTACCTTCCCCTCGAGGCGGCCTCAGGACGGAAGGATGGTGGTGCCTGCCTCAGGCTCCTAGTCGGCGGGGGTGGTGGCGTGAGGGGCATGGGGGGCGGAGGAGGAGCGAGGGGACCGGGGGCCCCTCCCAGTGCGCTGGAGAGCTACCCCTCGCCGGTGGGGGCAGAGTCGGGGGCTGGGGCAGGCTCCGGTGGCGGTGAGGGAGGGGGCGCAGGCGCCGAGGAGGCTCCCCCCGCCGACCGGCGCTTCCCCCGGACGAGGAGGAAGGCGACCGCGGCCACGAGCACGATCGCCACGAGGGCGATGAGGCCCCAGTCCAACGGTGCCAGGCCCCCGAGCGTCGCCGGGTTGGTAGAGGCGGGCGCCGGGCTCACGGAGATGTCCGCGACGGTGGACACCAGCTGGTTGCCCAGCAACGCGCGGACCTGGAGGTAGACCGTGCCGGTCGAACTTCCTGCCGTGAAGAGGACCGTGGTGCCCGAGGTGGCGTTGAGGGTGCCCCGGTTGGAATTGAGCACCCAGGTATAGACGACCCCGGAGGGGCAGGGGGTGTTGCACGTGGAGGCGACGTGGAAGGTCTGGGAGCTCCCGGACGTCACGGTCACCGCGTTCGGGGTGACCGCGATGGAGAGCAGCGTAACGGCCGGGGCGGTGATCGTCACCACCACCGGAGCGCTCTGCAGGCGGACCGTCCCGAGGGTCGCGTTCACGAAGAGCACATCCATCCCCGCGAGCGGGCCCGCCGTGAAGGAGACCGTCGCTCCCGTGGAGGAGGAGAGCGTTCCGAGGGAGTTCGTGGTCGTCCAGGCATAGGTCGTCCCGGTGGGGCACGTCCCTCCGCTGCAGGTCGGAGAGGCGGTGAAGGCCGCGACCCCTCCCTGGGCCGGGATCGAAGTGGACCCCGGGCTCACGGTGACCGCGGTCAGCGCCGGAGGGCTGGGGGCCTGGATGGTGATGGTCGCGTTCGCGCTCCGGAGGACCCCGTTGAGCGACGCCGTCACGCGTAGGACGGCCGTCCCGGCGGTCGCGGGAGCGGAGTAGCTCGCCGTCGCGCTCGTGCTCGCGCCCACGCTCCCCCCTCCCGAGGTCACGGCCCAGGTGTAGACCAATGTGCTGGGGCAGCTCCCCGAGCAGCTGGGCGTCGCGTTGAAGGTGTGGGACGAGTTCGTGGGAACGGTGACCGTGGCCGGGGAGATGCTCACGGAGAGCAGCGTCACGGGGGCGGCTTGGATGGTGACCGGCACCGGCCCGGACCGGACCGTGACGGTCCCCAGGGTCGCGTTCACGAACAGGGTGTCGAGGCCGGGGACGGTCCCCGCGGTGAAGATCTCGGAGGTACCGGTCCCGCTGGAGAGCGTCCCGAGGGTGTTCGTCGCCGTCCAGACGTAGACCGTCCCGCTGGGGCAGGTCCCGCCCGAGCAGGTGGGCGTCGGAACGAAGGCGACGCTCCCGCCCGCGAAGATCGTCGCCGAGGCCGGTGAGACCGAGACGCTGGCGAGCACCGGCGCCGGTGCGGAGATGACCACCTGGAAGGGGCCCGTCTTCACCGTGACCCCGTTCAGGGTCGCGTTCAGGAACGCGTAGTCGGTCCCTGGGGTGCTCCCCGCCTGGACCGTGAAGGTGGGGCCGGTCAGGGACGTAGAGCTCGCGAGGAGGTTGGTGAGCGACCAGGCGTAGGTCACGGTCCCGGGGCAGGGGCCCCCGGTGCAGCTCGGCGTCGCGGTGAACGTCCCGCTGCCCCCGGTCCCCAGGCCCAGCGAGGTGGGGCTCACGGACACCGAGGCGAGGACGATCGCGGAGTAGGGGAGGGTGAGGACCGAGATCGAGCCCGAGTTCCAGTTCGACACGTAGACCCTCCCGTTGGCGGGGTCCCAGGTGTTCCAGGTGGGGAAGTCCCCCACCGCGATGGAGCCCAGGTCGGTGCCGGTGGACGTGTCCACCACGTCCACCGTCCCGGTGGTGACGTCGACGTAGAGGTACCCGCTCGTGGAGTTCAGCGTGAGCGCGAAGGGCCCTCCGTTGAACCCGGCGATCGATCCGACGATCTGGCCGGTCGCCGTGTTCAGCACCGAGAGGTTGTCGGAGTACTCGTTCGCCACGTAGACATAGCCGTTCTGCGGATCGAAGAGCACGCCCATGGGACCCGCCCCCACCGGCACGTTCCCGACAACGGCCCCCGACGCGGGGTTCATGGTGGTGAGGTTGTAGTAGATCGACCCATAGAAGGACCAGAACATGTTCGCCACGTACGCGAGGCCGTTCGAGGGATCGTAGGCGACCCCCTGGGGGACGTCGGCGCCCAACGTGGGGGTGCCCGTCATCGACGCATATTGCAGGACGGTGCTCGTCGACGGGTCGATCACGTCCAGGCTCCCCATACAGTCGTCCGTGAGGAGGAGGTCCCCGCTCTGCGTGTCCATGGTGTCCAGTTCCGGGCACCCCATGTCGGACACCGAGCCGATGTCCTGCAGGGTGGAGGGATCCACCACCGAAACGTTGTAGGAGTTCTCGTCCGCGACGTAGAGGTATCCGTTGGTGGGGTCGAGGGCCATCCCGAAGGGTTGCTCCCCCACCCCGATCGAGGCCAGCACCCTGTCGGTCGATGGACTGATCTCGACGACCGAGTCGGTGGCCTGGTCGACCGCGAAGAGGCTAGCGGTGGTGGGATCGTACACCACGGTCTCCGGAGCCGTGCCGATCCGGTCCGTGGCCACCACCCGGTTCGTCGTGAGGAGGGCGACGCTGACGTTGTCCGAGTAGTCACCGGAGACGAAGAGGTCCCCGGACACCGTGTCCACGAGCGGAGCGATGGCCCCGTTGCCGACCGCAAAGTTCGAGGTGATGGTGCTGGTCGCGACGTCCACCACCGAGACGTTGCCGGGGAACTCGTCGGCTACGTAGAGGGTGCTCGTCGCAGTGTCGATGGCCAGGTCGCCCGGGTAGTAGAGGTAGCTGGGGAGCATGATCGAGGCGACGCTCGCGTTCGTCGCCCCGTTGAAGACCGTGATGTTGCTCGAGAGCAGGTTCCCGACATAGACGTAGCCGTTGGCGGGGTCCACCACGACCCCCATGGGGTCTGGCCCCACCGTCACCGAGCGGATCACCGTGTTGGTCCGGGTGTCGAAGACCGCGACGGAGGCCCCGAAGAAGTGCTCGGTAATGTAGAAGTATCGGTTCGACGCGTCGTAGGCCAGCTCCCAGGGCGCGATGCCGGGGACCGCATAGTTCGCGACCACCCGGTTGGTCGTGGGGTCCACGACGGTGAGGTTCTGGGAGCCGTAGTTCGCGACGTAAAGGTCCCCGTTCGCACTGTCCAGTGCGAGACCGGCGGGATTGACCCCCACCGTGATGGAGCCGATCACCGTGCGGGTCGCTCCGTTGATGACCGAGACATTCTGGGAGCCGTAGTCCGAGACGTAAACGTCTCCGTTCGCGGGGTCGTAGAGCACGTAGGTGGGGTAGAGCCCTACCGTGAGGTTGGCGACAGGGCCTCCCGTGACGGCGTTGAGGACCGTCACCTCGGCCACGTTGCCATCGGCGATGTACAGGTCGTTGGTCGACGGGTCGAGGGCCATGCCCCACGGCCCCGCGCCGTTCACGGGCAGGAAGTTCCCCGGGACCGCAGTGTTGTTGAGGAGCACGAGGGTGGGTCCGACCGTGCCGAGGCTCGCGGACGGTGTCCGCGGGGAGGGGGGCGGGGCCCGGGGGCGTGCTTCCCCACCCATGGGCATCATGGGTCGGTGAGGGGTCAGGCTCGCGCGTGCGGTCGCTCCCGTCTCGGAGGTGATCGCCCGCGCTTCGTGAGGGGCGAGGGCCGGGCTCGGGGAGGAGCCGATCCCCGCGAGGCCCGAGACGAGGAGAAGGGTCGTTAGAAACGCCGTGATCCCAAAAGTTCCGAGGCACCTTCGCGCCGACATTAGCCAACCAAACCTAGTTTCGCCTACTTCAATTTAGGGAAGGCCGCCGGCATTCCATTGTGATGCGTATCGGTCATGCAGGTAATCGGGGGTTCGCGCCCCCGTTCCTTCGGAAACGTTCCCCACCGGAGCCTCCCGAGCGGGCGGCGTGGGCAGGATGCTTGAGAGCTGGAGGCCGAGGCGCAGGCGGACTCGTGACCGAGGGCGCCGTCCCGTCGAGCGGGTCCATCTCGTACAGGGGTCCCGTTTCGATCGGACGACATGCCCCTGTGGGACAGGGCTGACGGCTGCCCAGCCCTCTCGAAGGCCAGTTCACCTCGTCCGGTGACCACATACTGAGCCTGTAGCACAACCAGATTTCGCTGAGCAGGGTTCTCCTCACTCACGATCGGAGGGAGTTCCCTTCCCTCCTCCGGGTGCCGGGGAGCGGCGCTCTCCACAGCGAAAACTGGTAGCGCGACGGGTTCCTATTCTCCTCCCGCGGAAGAGGGGAAGGGAAGGCCCGGCCGCCGCCGCCGGCTCCCAGCCCGGGGGCAGGTCGGTCGGCCCTTCGTGTCATCCCCGAGAAGCAATCTTCAAGTCCAGCGGGACCCCCCGGCCCCCGTGGACTACCCTCCCTGCCGCGTCGTCCCCTGGTCGGAGATCGATCGGTGGTCGGACCTCCTCGCCGAGAAGATCCGCGCGGCCCACCACGAGCCGGAAGTCATCGTCGGCCTGACCCGGGGCGGCTGGGTCCCCTCCCGCATGCTGGCCGACCGGCTGGGAACCAAGCACCTGGCGGCCCTCCGCGCCCAACACTGGGGGGTCACCGCGACCCCCTCCGGCAAGGCCGAGATCACGGAGGGGCTGAACGGGCGGCTCGACGGGAAGAAGGTCCTGGTCGTCGACGACATCACCGACACGGGGCAGAGCCTCCAGCTCGCGGTCCGCCACGTCGCGGAGCGCGGCCCGGTGCAGGTGGAGAGCGCGACCTACCTCCACATCTCCCACTCGACCTACGTCCCCACCTACTACGCCGAGGAGGTGCCTCGGGAGTCCTGGCGGTGGTTCGTCTTCCCGTGGAACTACTGGGAGGACCTCCGCACCCTCGCCCGGACCGCGCGGGGGGACCACGATGCGGGGGCCGAGAAGGTCCTCGAAGTGCTGAAGGAGCGCTGCGACCTGAACGTCCCGCTCGACCACGTCCGAAGGGCGCTCGAGCCCCGTTGAACACCGAGGGAGCCCAGTGGTCCGTCTCCTCCCGGTGCGCGCGTGGCATCCGGCGGCCCACGCGGCGGGAGCCTCGGGCCTCGTCGCCCCGGTCTACGACACTCTGGGTCCGGAGGACCACCGGCGCTTCGACGCGCTGCCCCACAACGCCGCCACGTTCACCTCGCGCCGCAGCGACCTACCGGTGGAAGCCTTCCTGGAGGAGGCGAAGCGGCGGCTCGACGAGGCCCTCGCGGCCCGGGCCTACGTTCAGGACGACGCTCCCGCGCTCTACGTCTACGCGATACGCTACCGCCCACCGCCCGAGATCGTCGAGACGCTCCCGGAGGACCGTCGGAGAGCGGAGTACCTCCTCCTGGGGCTCGTGGGAAGCCTTCCGGAGGACTCCCTCAACTCGTCGGAGATCGCCCTCCACGAGCGGACCTTCTCCGACCGTGTCGAGGAGCGCGTGCGGCTCACCGAGACCACCCACATGAGCTTCGCCCCGATCATGGCCGGGTACGCTTCCGGGTCCCACGAGATCAACGACCTCCTGGAGCGCTACCTCGGGATCGACCGCCGCAAGCTCTCCTTCCAGGGCACACGCCCTCCGCTGGTCGAGGCGAAGCTGGACGGAGCGGAGCACCGGCTGTGGCGCCTGGACGACGAGGGGGTCGCGAAGAAGGTCCAGGACCTCCTCCGGGCCCAGCGCATCCTCATCCTGGACGGCCACCACCGGTTCACGGCGGCCCGCCGGATGCGGGAGAAGGGGAGCCCCGTCCGTCCTCTGACGATGCTCGTGGAGGCGCACGACAAGGCGCTCCTCCTGCTGCCGTGGCACCGGGTGCTTTCGCCCTCCCAGCTCACCTACGAGACATTCCTAGAGAAGGCGCGGGCGTCCTTCGTCTCCCTGGAGGAGCTCCCCCCGGAGCTCGGGATCGCGGACGCGGTCCGCGCGGTCCAGGGGCTGCGCGCAGGAGGGCACCGGGGCTTCCTGGCGCTGGGGCCCAAGCGGGCGACCCTAGTCCGGGGACCGGACGGGAGCGAGGAGGGTCAGGACTTCGAGCTGCTTCACCGCTTCCTCGAGGGCGAGCTTCGCCTGGATCCCTCCCGGTTCAGCTTCGTGCGCTCCCCGAGGCAGGCGATGACCCAGGTGCGCGAGGAGGGAGGGGTCGCCTTCCTGCTCCCGCCTCTCTCCTTCCGCGGTGTGGAGGCGGAGGCGTTCGCCAACCGGGTGATGGCCCAGAAATCGACGATGTTCCTCCCGAAGGTCGCCGAAGGGCTCGTCTTCGCCCCGGCCCGTGCTGAATAGGCACGGGAGGGCGGGACGGGAGCGGTGGCGCCGACCTACCCGGTGCTCGGCCGGACGCCCTTGGTCGCGAGGGCCGCGGAGGTGCGGAGGTACTGGCGCAGGGTCTCCGCGAGCCCCCCCGTGAGGATCCCGAGGGCCACGCCGACGAGCGAGACGACCAGCACCGAGGCGGAGGCCGGGAAGAAGATCGCCCGGAAGAGGAAGATCAGGCTGTAGCCTTCGATGCTGGCGGCGGTGAAGGAGACCAGCGCGACCCACACGGACGCGGGGATCCGGCTCCGCGCGAGCAGCCAGCGGATCGCACGTCCGCCCTCGAAGGCCACCGCGGCCCCGATCCACCACGCGAGCGCCGTCGCGAGGAAGTCCAGGAAGTGGGCGAGCGGGTTCGGGTTCGTCTCCGCCGACCACGCGTCGCTGCCCAGGAGGAAGCCCAGCAGCACGAGGGAGAGCGAGAGGATCCCGAAGAACACGGCGACGGACCCGCGGCGGAGGTCCGAGCCGAAGGACTGCACCTGGGCGACGATCCACTCGTCGACCTCGAAGGTCCAGAGGAAGAGGTAGAACCCCAGGAGGAACATCAGGACGACGAGCCCGATGCCCCAGAGCTGGACCCCGAAGAAGGTCTGGAGCGAAAGGACGATCCCGAGGAAGATCAGGAAGGAGGCGAGCGGCAGGACCGTCTTCGTCCGCAGCTTCTGGTCCTTGAGCGCCCGGACCAGGGTCATGTAGGTCCCCTGCAGCGTCGCGCTCTGCCGGATGTAGACGCGGCGGACCGAGTCCACCTTCGCCCGGGACTGGATGATGGGGTAGAGGAACTCGTCCTCGGCCCCGTCCGAGACCAGGTGCACCGCATCGACCTTGATCTTCGAGAGGACCTCGTCGAACTGGGAGGAGACCTTCCGGTCGGAGATCGTCCCCACGCGGCCGTCCCCGGTGAGGACCAGCGCCTCGACCTCCTCGCCGGTGGCCCGGAGCTCGTCCAGGAGGTTCACCGCGGCCAGCATGGCGTTGGTGTCGGAGTCCTCCGGGTCGGCGACGCCCAGCTTGAGCGCCGCGTCCAGCACGGCCTCGCGGCCGAGGACGGGTCCATGGATCCCGGCCTTGCGGCCGAGGTCGTCGTCCCGGTCAACACAGATGACTAGGCGCATGGGCAAGAGGCATCCACGGTCGACGGACCAGATATACCCTCGGTCTACCGAAGTGCGACGAAACCCGCAGGAGGCAGGTTTTGGGCGTGGCCAGGAGGCCACGTGGGGACGGGCCACTCCGGGCTCCCGCGGGCCCTCCCGCCGGCCCCGCGGGGCGGCGATAACCATTATCGTCCGGACCGTTGCGGGGAATCCCCACGACCATGTCCGAGCTGCCGAAGAAGAGCACCGCCTTCTTCGAGTGGTACAACGAGGTCCTCGAGCGCGCGCAGGTCACGGACAAGCGGTACCCGGTCAAGGGGCTCAACGTCTGGCCCCCGTTCGGGCTCAGCATCCGCTCCAACTTCGACCGCACGCTACGTTCGGCGGTCGAGGCGATCGGCTACCAGGAGGTCTCCTTCCCGACACTGATCCCCGAGACGGAGCTCAAGAAGGAGAGCGAGCACATCAAGGGGTTCGAGGCCGAGGTCTACTGGGTCACCAAAGGCGGGGCCACTCCGCTCGACATCAACCTCTGCCTGCGCCCGACGAGCGAGACCGCGATGTACCCGATGTTCGCGCTCTGGGTCCGCTCGCACAAGGACCTGCCGCTCCGGATCTTCCAGATCTGCAACGTCTTCCGGTACGAGACGAAGTCCACGCGCCCGCTCATCCGCATCCGGGAGATCCACTTCTACGAGGGGCACACGGTCCACCCGACCGAGGAGAGCGCCACCCGGCAGGTCCAGGAGGACCTGGGCTCCTTCGCCGAGATCGCCCGGGCCTTCGCGCTCCCCTACCTCATCAACAAGCGCCCGGACTGGGACAAGTTCCCCGGCGCCCACTACTCGCTCGCGCTCGACATCCCCTTCGGAGATGGGCGGACGCTGCAGGTGGGCACGGTCCACCACTACCGCGACAACTTCGCCCGCCCCTACGGGATCCAGTACGAGACCGAGCAGGGAGGGTCCGCCTTCGGGCACCAGACCACCTACGGGATCTCCGAGCGGCTGATCGGAGGCGTGATCGGGGTCCACGGCGACGACAAGGGGCTCGTGCTCCCCCCGGCGCTCGCCCCAACGCAGGTCGTCGTCATTCCGGTCATCGGCAAGGGCTCCAAGGAGGCCGTCGAAGGCGCGGCGAAGGAGATCGCCGCCTCGCTCTCGGCGAGCGGGTTCCGGACCAAGGTCGACCTGTCGGAGGACCGCCCCGGGGCCAAGTACTACGCCTGGGAGAGCCGGGGGGTGCCCCTGCGGGTCGAGCTCGGACCCCGCGAGGTGGAGGAGAAAGCCGCCACGCTGGCCGACCGGTTCGGACGGAAGCGCAAGGTGGCCCGCTCCGACCTGGTGGAGGAGGTGCGGAAGGATCTCGACGCCTTCCACGCCGCGCTCTCCGAGAAGGCCACGACGCGTTTCCGCGAGCAGATCGGCGTCGCCTCCACCCTCGCGGAGCTCAAGGGGGCCCGCTCGGTCCACCTCATCGGCTGGTGCGGGAAGGAAGAGTGCGGGCACCAGATCGAGGCGGGCGTGGAAGGCGGGCTCCTGGGGACCGTCGAGGCCAGCTCCCCGGAAGGGATCCTCCCCGGTGAAGCTCCTCCCTGCATCGTGTGCGAGGGGACCCCGAGCCGTTGGTCCGCCGCGGGCCGCCCGCTCTGAGGCCCGAGCCCTAGCCCGACCCTATCTTGGCGGGCTTCAATGGCCCGTGGCCCCATCCGGGGGGATTGAAGCCGCCGGCTTTCAGGGCGCCGGAAGACCGCGGCGCTTGGGGGGGAGGGTGAGCCACATCCCGGCGAGACCGAAGCCGGCGAGGGTGATCACCATCGCGTAGATCCCGTTGTCGATCCAGACGCCGAAGGAGATGCCCCACCAGAGGTAGAAAGCGAGCGCAAGCCCCACCAGGGCGCCGAACAGACCGAACCCCACCTGGCGGGCGGACGGGAGCGAGAAAGAGCGCTTCGGCCGGGCGGAGCGGTCCTTGGACCGGGACCCCTTCTTCCCGGGGCTATCGGCGTCCTTGGGCTCCTCGTCGGCCATGGGGGGTCGTGGGCCACGTACCCACCCCATCTTAAGCCTTGACGGGGAGGCGAGGGCGCCGGGGAGGACCGGAGCGGCGCGCTTCGCCACCCCCCCGGGGGCCGGGTCGGGAGGGGGCTCCCCGCGGGCAAGTGCGCTGGCCCGTGAGCGTAGTTTCTTGTGGGGCTAGGAGATGCATCCTCTCGTGGCGACCCCGGAACCCCGGAGCACCCCCTGGGATCGCACGAGCCTGCCGCTGGAGCGCCTCTCGGAAGAGGAGAGGCGCGTGCTCGCCTACGCCAGCGCCATCGGAAAGGAGTTCGACTTCGCCCTGCTGAGGAGCGCGACCGGCCTCTCCGAAGAGCCCCTCGCGGAGCTCCTGGAGCACCTGGTCCACCAGGGGCTCCTCCGGGAGCATCCCGGGGGAGAGCGGTTCAGCTTCGTCCAGGAGGACGTCCGGATGCGGCTCTACCGGGAGATGACGGAGAGCCGGGTGAGGGTCCTCCACCGGAAGATCGGGGACGCCTACGAACAGCTCTACCCCGACCCGCCCGCCGAGGTCCTCCCCGAACTGGGGCGGCACTACTTCCTGGGCCGGGTCCACGACCGGTCCTACCGCTACAACCGGCGCTCGGCGAGCCTCGCGCGAGAGGCTCTCGCCCCGGAGATCGCCGCGCACCATCTGGAGCGGGCGAGAGCGGACCTGAAGGAGCTCCCCGGCGACCACCGGGAGGACGAGGCCGGGCTCCTGCTGGAGCTGGGCGAGCTCTACAGCCTGCTGAACGAGGACCTGAAGGCCGACCGCCTCTACGTCGAGGCGCTCGAGCTCGTCCCACCGCAGAAGACCGTGCTGCGCGCCCTGATCCTCCTCGCCCGCGCGGACGTCGCCCGGAACCAGGCGCAGGGCGACCGGGGCCGGGAGCTCTGCGCGGACTCGCTCCGGCTGCTGGAGAAGGAGGGCCACCGTCGCGGCCTCGCCCGGGTCCACCGCCTGCTCGGACGGATCGCCTCCCTCGAGGGGAACACGCGCTCGGCCATCGAGGAGGGGGAGCGGTCGCTCGAGCTCCTGGACCCGAAGGACGACGCCCGCGAGATCGCCCGGTGCTACGTCGACCTGGGGAACGCCTTCTCGGCCTCCGCGGAACCCTCGAGCATCAGCAAGGCCGTCGAGTACTACCGGAACGCGCTGCAGATGGTGGAGAAGCTGGGCGACTGGCACGAGGCCTCCCGTGCGTGCAACAACCTGGCCGTCGCGGTGGGCACGAACGACCCGAAGGAAGGGGTCGCCTGGCTGGAGAAGGGCCGCACGTTCGCCGAGCGGGCGCACGACCGCCGGATGGTCGGCTGGACGCTGTTCAACGCGGTGGAGTTCCGGCTCACCCTGGGGCAACTGGACGAGGCGGAGCGCGACAACCGGGAGGCCCGCCGGGTCCTCGAGCGGCTCCAGGACCCGATCGCTCTCCAGCAGATCGCGATGAACGACGGGCTCCTGGCCATCCGTCGCGGCCGTTTCGGGGAGGCGGAGGCCGCCTTCCAGCGCTCCCTCCGGCTCGCCGAGGACATGGGGTATCCGCCCCAGATCTCAGAGATGCACCTACGCCTGGCGCTGCTCTACGACGCCTGGGGCGACCCCGAGCGGGCCGCGCTGGAGCTCCAGAGAGCGGAGGGCCTGAACGTCGACGCCTACGCGGTGTCCCTGGTCAAGGCCCATCGGGAGCTCCGGGAGAAGCTCCACCTGGACGGGGGCGACGGAGAGTCGGGTCCCTCCGAGCCGGACGAGCGCCTTCCGGCAACCGGCGACGGGGGCGGCGCGGGTCCTGAGCACTAGCGGACCCGAGGCCCGTTCGTCCGTTCGTCCGTCCGTCCACCCACCCCAGGCGACCCCTACTCTGGCCCGGGTCGCCTCCCCCATTATACGGCCCATCCCGTACCCGCCTCCGTGGCCGTCGCTCGCCGCAGCACGAACCCCTCGGTCGCCCACCCGTTCATCGGACGGGGGGAGGTCCTCGAGGCCCTCCGCCGGGCCCTGGCGAGCCTCCGGGGAGGGAACGGGACCGCCGTCCTCGTCCTCGGTGACGCGGGCGTCGGCAAGAGCACGCTCGTCGGCTCCATCACGGAAGCTGCCCGCCGGGACGGATGCGTCGTCCTCGAGGGGAGGGCCCTCCCGCGCGACCTCCCGCAGCCGTTCGAGCCGTTGAAGGAGGCCATGCGGGGGCTCACGCCCGCCCTCCTCCACGGTAGCGATGGCGGGGAGAGCGGGCTGCGCGGGATCTGGGTCCCCGAGCGCCCCTCGCCCCCGTCGCTCCTGCCCCTGGGCTTCATGGCCTGGCGCGAGGCGGGCCCGAGCCCGTCGGAGAGGTCGGAGGAGGAGTCCGGGCCGGACCGGATCTGGGGCACCATCGACCGCGCCTCCGGTGGTGTGGAGGAGGACCGGCTCGTGCTCTTCGACCGCCTGTACCAGGCGCTCGCGACCGTCTCACGTCGCCAGCCGGTGCTGCTGGTGCTCGAGGACATCCACCTGGCCGACCGACCGACACTGGAGTTCGTGCAGTACCTCACCCGCCAGTCCCCGGAGCACGCCATGGGCCTCATCCTCACCTCGGCGCCGCTGGACACGCTCGCCCCGGAGGTCCGGGACCTGCTGGGGGCCCTGGAGCGGGAGGGCCACGTGGAGTCCCACACCCTGCGTCCCCTGAACGTGGAGGAGGTGAGCGACTACCTCCGCTGGCTCAACGCGGGCGCGGTGCCGGAGGCGGACACGGTCACCCGTCTCTACGCGGAGAGCGAGGGGAACCCGCTCTTCCTCGAGCGGCTCGCCATGGGGGAACGAGGGAGGGCCGGACGCGCGTCGCGGACGCGCGGGGGCGCGGGGCAGGAAGGGGGGCAGGACGAGCCCTCCTCCGCCGGAGGACCGCCCTCCGAGACCCAGGACCGGGCGGACGAGGTCGGCCGCAAGCTCCTCGCCTACGGCGCCGTCCTGGGGACCGAGTTCCCGTTCGCGGCCATCGCGCGCGTCTCCGAAGCAGACGAGGAGACCGTGGCCCGGTCGCTCGAGCGGCTGGTCCGCGCGAAGGTCCTGGAGGAGCGGCCGGGAGAGGTCTACGCCTTCCGCACCGCCGCCCAGCGCGAGGAGGTCCTCTCGTCGCTCACGGAGACCCGCAAGCGGCGGCTCCACCGCCGGCTGGCGGAGGTCGTGGAGGTGCTCGGACCGGACGCCCAGGGCGAGGAGCTCTGGGTGAAGGAGCTCTCCCTCCACTTCCATCTGGGCGGGCAGGACCTGCGCTCCTTCGAGTACAACTGCCGCCTGTTCGAGCTGACCCGGCACGCCGGTAGGATCGGCGAGGCCCGCGAGGCGCTCGAACGCGCGCTCGAGGCCATCCGCCGGCTCCCTCCGGAGCAGAAGGCTCCCCGGGAGCAGGAGCGCGAGGTCCTGCTTCGGCTGGGAGAGGTGCTGGCCGAGGCGGGAGAGCTCCGCCGGTCGGAGGAGCGGCTCATGGAGGCCTTCACCATGTTCCTCCCGAACGAGCCGCACGAGGTGATCCAGCTCGCGATCGCCCGCACCCACATGCACCAGGGAAGGATCCTGGAAGCGCGGCGACGCGTTCGCGCGCTCGCCCCGGCTCCCCACGACACGTCCCCTTCGTCGAGCGCGGTGGAGGCGGCCGGCCTGCTCGCGGAGGCGGCGATCGCGATGGGGGAGCTGGACGAGGGGCTCTCCTGGGCCCGCCGCGCGCTCCACTACGCCGAGGGGCTGCCGGACCACGGGCTGCTGGGAGACTCCTGCCGCCGGCTCGGCGAGTACTACCTCCACGAGCTCGACGAGGCGGAGCGGGCCCGGGCCCTGTTCCAGAGGGCCCTCCGGCTCTTCGAGGAGGAAGGGGACGACCTGCGCCGGATCCGCCTGGAGCTCCCTCTGGCCGAGCTCGAGTTCCTGCGCGGCCGCACGGAGGAAGGGTTCCGCCGGCTGGGCACGGTGACCCAATGGGGCGAGGAGCGGGGGGCCCATCTGCTCCACGCCCAGGCGCTCCTCCGAGAGAGCCATCACGCCCTCACCACCGGAGAGCTCGAGCGGTCGGAGAGGTCGCTCGCGAAGGCGCGCGGGCTCGTGCCTCCGGAGAACGGCCCCAGCTTCGAGGTGCACTACGCCCTCCTGGACGGACGCCACGCCCACCGGCGCGGCGACCACGCCCGGGCCCGGACCCACCTCGCCCGCGCCGAGGAGATCGCCCGGACGGGAGGTCACACGGGCTACCTGGTCGAGGTCCTCCTGGCGCGCGCCGAGGCAGAGATCGCCCGGGGCGACCTCGCACAGGCGCGGAAGTCGCTCGACGAGGCCCATCAGCTGGGGGTGCCCCGGCACGACCAGCGGGTCCGCTGGACGGAGCTCTCCCACGCCGCCTCTCCCGAAGAAGCGGGCGCCGAGCGCAAGGGCTGAGACGACCGGCCCCGGGGGGGCCCGCGGTGCCCTTTTGCGGTCCGTCCCCTGCCGGCTCCGATGGCCCAGCCGGTCCCCGTCGCCTCGGACGGCTCTCCTCACCCCACCCGGGGCACGGAGGGGTTCGAGCGCGACGTGCGCGCGATGTTCGCGCACATCGCCGGTCAGTACGCGTTCTTCGACCACGTGGCGACCTTCGGGCAGGACCTGGTCTGGCGGCCGAGGGCGCTATGGGAGCTGGACCGCAGGCTCGACCGCCCGCCCCGGCAGGTGCTCGACCTCGGGTGCGGCCCGGGCGACCTGACCTTCCTGCTCGCCCACCATTACCCCGGGGCCCGGGTGGTCGCCGCGGACTTCACGCGGGGGATGGTGGCGAGAGCGGAGAGGCTGCGTCGCGCGGGCCAGGACGGGGACGCGGCGGGTCCCGGCCGGGTCTCCTTCGGCGTGGCGGACGTCCTGAGGTTGCCCTTCCGCTCGGGGACCTTCGACGTCGTGACGAGCGCCTTCCTCATCCGGAACCTCCCGCAGCTGGTCATGGGACTCGCGGAGATGCGCCGGGTGCTCCGCCCGGGAGGGGTCTGCCTCGCCCTCGAGATCACCGAACCGGCCCCCGCGTGGTTCCGGCCGTTCTTCCACGCGTACTTCGACCGGGTGATGCCGAAGCTGGGAGCGCTCTTCGGGACCGAGGGGCCCTACCGGTACCTCTCGGAGTCGCTCCGCCACTTCCCACCCCGGGAGGGGGTCGTCGAAGCGTTCGAGCACGCAGGGTTCCGGACGGCGGAGCCCTGTCCACAGTCCGCCGGGAGCGTCACGGCGTTCGTGGCCCGAGCGCCGTAGCCCCCCCGGGAGGGCCCCTCGAGGGGAGCCCATCCCGCTCCGCCCAGCAAGCTTTAGACCCGCTTCCGCTCGGTGCGACCGATGCCCGCGACCTCCCCCCCGTTCGATGCGTTCCGCTACGCGCACGACCGCGCCGACCAGATCGTCTGGATGAGCCAGAACACCAACCACCTCTTCCCGACGGAGCCGGTCGAGAAGGCCATCGCCCAGGCGGTCAAGGAGCGGCGGTACCAGGGCTACCCGTACGCGCCCGGGGACCCGAAGCTCAAGCAGCTGGTCCGGGACGACTTCGGTCTCCCCGACTGCGAGACCGGCATCGCTTCGGGAGGCACGGAAGCGCTCTACATGCTCACCCGGGCGCTCCTCGGCCCCGGCGACGAGGTCATCTCGAGCGACCCGAGCTACCTCATCATCCACAAGTTCATCGAGCTCTCCGGAGCGAAGACGGTCAACCTCCCCCTCTACGCCCCGCCCTACCGGCTCACCCCGGACCGCGTGAACGAGGCCATCACTCCGAAGACGAAGATGATCATGCTCATCGACCCGCTGAACCCCCTGGGGAGCGGGTACCCCGAGGCGGACGTCAAGGGGATCGCGGAGATCGCGAAGGACCGCAAGCTCGTTCTCCTGAACGACACGACCTACCGCGACTTCTCCGAGCACCACACCCTCGCCCACCCCTACCACCCCGAGGGAACGGTGACCGTCTGGTCCGTCTCGAAGAACTGCGGGCTCGCCGGCGTCCGGCTGGGCGGGCTCCTCGCGCGCAAGGAGCTCTACGACCGGATCTGGAAGTACAACACCAACGACCTCGGCGTCAACGTGCTCGCCCAGGTGGCGGCGGTGGCCGCGCTCGAGGCGAAGCCCAAGGCGTTCCCGGCGGTCTTGAAGCAGACGCGGGAGAACCAGAAGCGGATCCACGAGGCCGTGAAGGGATGGAACGGGGTCACGCTCCCGGTGTACCCCTCCCAGGGGAACATGTTCGTCCTCGACATCGCGGAGCGCGGGGTCGAGCCCGAGGCCCTGCAGAAGGAGCTCCTGGTGAAGCACGGGGTCTTCCTCCGGGCCGGGAACTACCTCTCCCCGTCCTTCGGGAAGCGCTTCATCCGGGCGTCGTTCTCGAACCCGCCGTCGGACATCGACCGGTTCCTGAAGGCCTTCCCGGTCGCAGTCGCGGCGACGGAGCACACGGCGAAGGCCTCGGCCTCGGCACCCGTGGCCGCCGCCGCCGCCCGCTGAGCCGACCTCTCAGGGATACAGGGGCGGGCTTCCGTCCCAGGGAACAGGCGCCGCGCTCTGCGGCTCGGAGCCTGCGAGGGCCTCGGCCCCCTTGCGGTGCCTCCTCGAGACCAGCACGGCGGCGGCCACTCCCGCGCCGGCGATCGCCACAACGGCGAGGAGCGCGTAGAGGCCCGGCCCGTTCGTGAGAGAGGAGTAGAGCGAAGGGCTGGTCTTCCCCCCGGGAGCGGGCGAGTTGGGAGGGACGGTCGGACTGGGTCCGACCACGATGTTGAGCTTCGCCTGGATGGTGGCCCCGGCCGAGTCGTCGACGGTGGCGACCACCTGGAACGTCCCTGAATTGGTGTACGTGTGGCCCTGCGACACCGAGTTCCCCGAGACCGGGAGCAGTCCCGTGGAAGCGCCGTCGCCGTAGTTCCACGCCACGCGGTAGGCAGGGGTGCCTCCCTCCAGGGTGAGAGTGAAGGAGGTGAAGAGCGGCGCGACACCCTGGCTCGGGCTCGAGGTCAAGGTGGCGGCGAGCGGGCCGGGGGGCGCGTTGATGACGATCCATGCCGTCGCGCTGGTCGCGTTCGACCTCCCGTCCGTGACGGTGACCGAGGCGCCGAAGGTGCCGACGGTGTTGTACGTGTAGGAGACGGTGGCCCCGGAGGTGGACCGCGTCGTCCCGTCGCCGAACGTCCAGGTATACGGGCCGTAGGTGCCCGAGCCGCCGGAGGCGTTGGCGCTGAAGGTGATCGGCGCGGGCACCGTCCCCACCGCGGCGCTCACCAGGAGGGCGACACTGAGCGGAGGAGAGCCCAATGCGACCGTCACGACGACCGGCGCGGAGCTCGCCGTCGCCCCCGCGCTGTCCGTGACCGACACCTTGGCGACGAAGGTGCCCGCGGAGGTGTAGGTGTGCGAGACCGTGGCCGTCGTGGTGGTCGTGGCGTACCCCCCGTCGCCGAAGGTCCACGTGTAGAGGGTGTAGGGGGGCGTTCCTCCGCTCACGGTCGCGTGGAGCGAGGTCGTGAACGGCACCGTGCCGTTCGTGGTCGAGAACGAGAGGGAGACGGAGAGGGCGGGCGGCGCTCCGCTGGAGACGGTCACCGTCCCGTTCGTCGAGTGGCCCACGACGCCCAGCGAGTCGTTGACCGCGGCGTCCACGGTGTAGGTCCCCACCGAGGCGTAGGTGTGGGTCGCTGTGGAGGAGAGGGACCAGCTGGTGGTGCCGTCACCCCAGAAGTAGCGGTAGGTTGGATAGACGGTGGAGCCCCCGGTGGCCACGACGCTCGCCGTGACCGTGAGCGGGGCGCTCCCGGAGGTGGGGGAGAGGGTCAGGGCGACCAGCGGGCGGTCCACGCCGCTGCCGCCCTGGGTCGTCGCGAGGATGTGGATGAACCGGTAGGCGTAGGCGCCGCCCAGCGTCCAGTTCGCCCCGAAGTGCGAGTTGGTGTGCGCGGCCACGTCCCCGTTCCCGACGTAGACCGCGATGTGGTCCCAGGTGCCGTCCGGGGGGTTCCACTCGTAGTTGATCATGTCCCCGGCCTCCATCGTCTGGACCCCGTAGACCTGGATCCCCCAGCCGTTGTTCAGGAACATGTCCCCGAGGGCCGGAGCGGAGGGTTCGCCGTAGGTGGGGGGGACGCGCGAGGGGATGTTGATCCCGCCGCCCGCCTGGTGGGGCTCGTTGCCGTCGACGGAGCTCACGAAGTGCGCGCAGTCGTCGCCGGAGAGCCCGACGACACTGGTGCCCTGAGGGTAGGAGACGTAGGTGCCGCCGCTGTTCCAGAAGTACCCGTCGCTGGTGACGACGTTCCAGTACTCCGCCGCGTAGGAGAGCGCCGCGGCCCGGTCGAACGCGATGGTCTTGCCGGTGAGGTTCGTGAGCCAGGCGGTGCCGTTGGACCCCTCGGCCGACCAGCCGGTGAAGTTGTTGTCCCAGGAGACCTCCCACCACACGTACCCGTTGGCGAGGACGCTCCCGGCGACGATGCGTCCCTGCTCGTACTGTTGCTCCACGGTGAAGATCGTGGCGGACTGGGAGGGGGCCTGCCGGCAGTTGAGGGTCCCGGAGGCGACGTCCACCTGGTCGTTCACCGCGAGCCCGAAGGCGGAGCCCGAGGAGAGGTGGGCCCCGACCCCGCGCGTGGAGAGGGTCGCGGCGTGAGGGAGCGGAGCGTGAGGGAGGAGGGCGGTCGGGCCACCGGCCGAGACCGCCGCGCCCGGGCCCGGGAGGACCGAGATGAGGGCTGCGAACAGCAGCACGGACGCCGCAACCCCGAACCGGGACGGGCTCGATCTCATGGAACGTACGGTCCGCTCCGGCGGGCGGAGGGGCCGCGTACGAGGGCGAATGCGTGGCTTCCTCCTTTATAGGTTGGGGAGGAGCGAACGACCGGGCCCGGTTCTCCGAGAGAGAATCACGTCATCGAGACGGACCTTTATTACCCCGTCAAAGGTCCAGCGCGTCATGCTTCGCCGTGTCGCACGCGTCCTGAGAGAGACCCCCCTGTCCGCGGCCCTTCTGCTCCTGGTGGCCCTTCTTCTGCTCCCCGGAGGGGCCCTAGGCTCCGGGCACTTCGGGTCCTCGACCTCGACGGCGCTCCCGGTACGGGCCTCTGCGGCCTTGCCCGCCTCCCACGCGATCCCCGCCGTCTACGGGACGACGAGCGTCACCACCTCGGACGCGAAGGTCGCGAACAACCTCGCGATGAACTTCTCGATGGCCTTCCCCACCGCCATCTCTCTCTCGGCCGGGCAGGACATCAACGTGACGCTCCAGGAGCTCGTGGGGATCAACATCGCGACCCGCGACATCTCGGAAGCGTCCATCGGCTTCTGGGCCCACTACGACGTGGGAAGCTCCACGACGATGGTCTGGCCCGTGGCCACCTTCGGCAACCTCACGGTGACCCACACCGTGGTCGACACCGCGATCTCGCTCACGACCCCCGGGACCCTCGTGTTCCGGTTGTCCCACGCCCACGGGTACTGGTGGACGTTCTCGACCAACGGTGCCCAGGCCATCGGCTCGGGCGTCCCGGCCTGGCAGAACGGCACCTACATGCTGAACTCCTCCTCGGCCCTCGGGTACTACTCCTTCGGCTCCCGCTTCACCTTCGCCCCCACCCTCTTCCTGAACGAGTCCGGGCCCTCGCTCCCCTTCGCCAGCACGCAGTTCCAGGGCGTCCTCTCCCCCGCGATGCAGTTCAACACCACGACCGCCGGCTACCAGCCGGTGAACGGGCTCTACCAGGCGCCCCGCACCGCCGGCTACGCGGTCCCGATGGCGGGCTACGACCAGTGCTACATCTCCGGCTGCCCCTGGAAGGTGGGGAACGACACGGTGCTCGTGAACTTCCCGAGCCCGGTGCCCTCCGTCACCGCGAACGGGGCCACCCTGTGGGGCGTTCCCCCGCCCCCGCCGGTGAGCTTCCACACCTGGCTCGGCGCGGAGACCGTCGACCCCAGCTTCATGAACGTCACCGGCGAGCAGATCACCCTCTCGCCCGTCCCCTCGGCGATCCCGCCGGGCGGGCTCTTCGCCGCGCACGAGGCCGCGCTCCCGATCAACGGGACCGACGAGATGTACATCGGGTTCGTGGACGCGAACGTCACCTTCGGGACGCTCGCCTACCAGGGCGTCTATCCGTTCTACGCGCTCAGCACCTACAACAGCGGGACCTTCGGCATCGACCTCACCCCGCTCGCGGCCGGGACCCAGCACACGATGTCCATCCAGCACACCAGCGGCTGGTGGTGGACCGTGCGCCTCGACGGCGGCTCCTCGAGCTGGTGCACCGGCATCACCAGCTGCACGGGCAACGGCACGATCCTGCTCAACGCTTCGACGGCGTGGGGCGAGACGAACATGACCTTCAACGCGGGACCCGGTGGCCGGATCGGCACGGCCGGCTTCTTCGTGCCCATCCCGTACTCGAACCAGCCGCTCCTGGCCTACTTCGGGAACATGTCGACCTACTCGGTCACGACCTCCATCCAGCTGGACTCCCGCAGCGGGGTCTGGGGCACACCGTTCCTCGGGAACGCCTGGAGCTGGGACACCAAGAACTCCAAGGACGTCCTCGTCGGGAACACCCAGGAACCCTGGGCCATCCCCCCGGGGAGCGTGCTGGTGGAGAACGCCACCGCGGCCTACCCCACCCCTCTCGCCAACACCACCGTGGGCGGCTCGCCCAACCCCGTGTGGATCGGAACGTCGGTGACGGCCGTCGCCACCCCCACCACGGTCGCCTCGGGCGGAGGGACCACCAACCTCGTCATCTCCGTCAGCTCCGGCGGGTCCGCGATCTCCAACGCGGTCGTGAACGTCTCGGACACCGACGCGCAGCAGTACGGCCACTGCTCGCCGATCTTTGCGCCCACGGGGACCCCGGGCGACTACTCCGGCACCTGCTGGTTCAACGCTTCGGTCCCGATCATCCTCACGGCCCACCTCCAGGTCACCGTGACCCCGGTCTCGGGGGCGGTGGGCACCACCGTCGTCGTGATTGTCCTGACCCCCCCGCTCACCGTCGCGGCGCTCATCGCGGGCACCCCGAGCGGCAGCACGGTCCAGGCCGGTGCGGCGCTCACGGTGGAAGTGTGGACCAACGTCTCGGGCGCCGGTGTCGCGAACGCCTTCCCGCTGCTGGCCCTGACCCCGGTGGGAGAGGGGCAGATCGGACCCAACACCACCACGAGCATCGGGTTCTACAGCATCCCGCTCACCATCGCCTCGAACCCCGCCAGCGCGACGGCGACGCTCACGATCGCCGCCACGGGCGGGGCGGGGGCAGGGTTCGGGGTCGCCACCGCCGCGCCGATCCTGCTCAACATCAACCTGCCTAAGGCGACGGTGAGCCCGGTGTGGATCTCCGGCAGCGGGCCGTCGTCGATCGCCGCCGGCGCGACGGTGACCTTCTCCGTGAACGTCACCTCGGGCTCCGGGGCGATCGTCGGGGCCTTCGTCCACTTCGGGGTCACCTGCAACGGCGGGACCAACTGCACGAGCCAGTTCACTACCGTGACCGCGCCTTCGGCCACGAACGCCCAGGGGGCATCCTCCTGGACCGTGACGGCACCCGCGAACCTCGCGCAGGCCACGACCTTCACGGTCACGGCCACGACGACGCCCAAGGGGTACGCCTCCGCCTCGGGCGCCGCGCTCCCGGTCACCGTCCAGCCGCCGGGGTCGACGAACAACAACAACAACACGAACAGCTCCGGGTCGAGCCCGCTCATCCTCTACGCCCTCGTGGGCGTGGTCGTGGTCGCCGTGGTGGCCGTGCTCGCGCTGCTCATGATGCGGAAGAAGAAGTCCTCGCCTCCCGCCTCCTCCGCTCCGCAGGGCGGCATGGAGAGCTGGAGCCCGTCGCCCGAGGGCGAAGGGGCGGGCGCGAACGCCGGCGGCGCCGAGCCCCCGGCGGGCCCCTCCGGGTCCGGCTGAGCTCCTTCGCGAGGGCCCGTCGGGGCCCTTCAGCCCCTCGCGGAGGAGGCCGCCCCCGCTGCCGCCGCCGGCGGCGGACGGACGCGGGCGTCCACCACGGCGTGCGTCCGGGCCGGCCCGTAGGGCTTCACGCGCCTCGGATGGGACTCGAGGACCTCCCCGCCGGCCGCCAGGACCGCTCGCGCGACCTCCTCCCGGGCGTCCTGCGCCCAGCTCTTGGGCGAGGAGACCACCAGGTGCACGTGCATCCAGCCGCCGCTCCCGTCGAGCAGCTCGAGCGCCCGGGGAACGAACGGCAGGCTCGAGGGCAGGTAGCCCAGGAAGACCCGGTCGAACGCCCCGAGGGGAAGAGCGACGGTGCGGTTGTCGCCCAGATGGGGGACGACGACCTCTTCGACCCGGTTGGCCCGGACGTTCTCCAGCAGGTAGGCGTGGGACCGGGGGTTCTTCTCCACGGCGTGGACGACCTGGGGGTGCCCGAACTTCGCCGCGGGGAGCGTGAAGTACCCGATCCCGGCGAAGAGGTCCGCCACGCGCTCCCCCGGACGGACGAGCTCGCCCGCCCTCCTTCTCTCCGAGCGGTTGCCCGCCGCGAACATGATGGCCGCCGCGTCGAGGTGCCAGAGGATCCCCTCCTCCTGGTGGACGGTCTCGGTGCGCTCTCCGGCGAGGATGCGGAGCCGGGGCCGCCGGAGCTCCCCCTCCACGCCGCCCTCGAACCCGAGGACGGTCTCGACGCCCATCTCCTCGCGGTAGAGCTCTCCCACCCTCGACCCGAACGGGCTCAGCGAACGGGGGAGACGGAGGAGGAGGACCTTCCCCAACCGCTGGTAGCCCCGGGGGAGGTCTGTGGCCGCGCGCCCCGCCAGGGGGCGCAGGCGATCACGCACCCGTTCCGCGGGGGGTCGGGACTGTCGTGTCGGCACGTTCGAGCATGATGTCCAGGAATTGCTTGAGGTGTTCGGCCAGGATCGGGTTGTCGGTGAACCCGCACGCCTCCAGGCCGGGAGAGGCGAGGAGGGCGTGCTCCCCGTCGACCAGGAGGTCCGTGGCGAGGATGTGCTGGCGGGCCACGTGCCGGCACCCTTCGGGGATCTTCTGGGCGGGAGCGGTGATGAACGTGATCTCGACGCCCCTCTTGACCGCGCTCTGGATGCGCTTGCCGAGCTCCTCCCTGAGGTCCGCCACCTGCGGCGTCGTGACGATGACGGTCCTCGTGGACCGGTCCAGGAACTCGCCCACCTTGGTGAGGACCTTCTGCCGCCCGTAGAGGAGGTAGACCAGCTGGGGCTCGCCCTGCTCCCCCACCATCCGGTGGAGCTCCTGCAGGCGACCGAAGACCTCCTGGACGTCCCCCTTCAGCCGCTCGGCCACCTTCTCGGGGGGGTAGGGCTTGAAGAGCGTCGGCTTGCCGCCGGAGGAGTACGCGTAGCCCTTCTGGCAGAGCGCTTCCAGGACCTTGTACGCGCTGGTCCGGGGGATCTGGGCCGCGCTCGCGAGCGTCGCCGCGTCGCCGTAGCCACGGGTCACGAGGGCCATGTAGGCCCGGGACTCGTAATGCGTGAGCCCGACCCGCTCGAGGATCTCGACGGCCCTTCGGTACTCGGACGTCTGGTCGTTGCCCAGGGAGGCGACCAGCTCGTCGGGGCCTGGCATCCGCCGCCCTAAAATAGCCTCGACCTAAATCGTTGAGGTGCCGTCGCCGTTCCCTGCCTCGGGGGCGATTTATCCATTGACGTACTGAGCATGCCGATGGCGGAGGGCATCTTCCGCCCGGGCCCAGCTCTCCCGGGCCGGCGCAGCGACTTTGTCGCGACCGCCACGGACCGTACCCTCCTCGTGGTCGGAGGCTGCCTTTCCCCCCGAGAGCCCGTCCGGGACACGTGGGTCCTCGACCTTGCGACGGAGAAGTGGAGGACGGGGCCGCCCATCCCGGAACCCCGAGAGGGGATCGCCTGGGCCCGCGACAAGGACTGGCTCCTGGCGGCGGGAGGGTACCTGCCGACCGCCGACATCGCGGGCATGGTCGACGCGCTCCACGTGCACGAGGAGCGCTGGGAGGCCCGTCAACCGCTCCCGCACGCCACGGCCTGGGGAAGGGGAGCGCTCGTGGGAGGCGCCCTCCACCTCGCGGGAGGCTTCCGGATCGACCCTCGGAGCGCGGACGCGGCCATCCCGGACCACCTCCAGGGCTCCCTGGAGGGAGGGAAGCTCGTCCACTGGAGGGACGCCCCGCCGCTCCCGCTGGGCGTGGCCGACGGGACGTTCGCCCCTCTCCCCGGGGGGGAGAAGATCGTCTGGTCCGGAGGAGCGCTGGGGGTGGGCGCGTGGAGGAGGGAGCACCTCTTCTCCCAGCCGGTGACCGGGGTCACCTTCGCTTTCGACACGTTCCACCAGACCTGGCAGCGGCTCCCGGAGCTCCCGGTCCCCCGGCGGGCCCACCGTGCGCTCGCGCTGAAGGAGGGCGTCCTCGTGGCGGGAGGGGTGGACGACGAGACCACCGCGCTCTCCAGCGTCTTCCTCCTCAGCCCCGACGGGTTCTGGAACGAGCTCGAGTCCCTCCCGGACCCGCGCTACCACTTCGGGCTGGTCGAGGTGGGCGAGGAGATCTGGGTGCTGGGAGGGAACTACCTCGAGGGCGAGGCCCCGCCCACCCTCCGGGTGGCGAAGAAGGACTGGCTCCGGGCGTGAAGGGCCCGGAAGGGCCGCGCTCGCGCGTTCAGGCGACGGGTCGGGCCATCGCGATGAGGGCCTTGAGCCCCAGGAACTCCTCGGCCTCCTGGGCGCTCAGGATCCCTTCCTTGACCAGGTAGTCCCGAGGGTTCATCCCGCTCGCCGCGGCCTTCTTGATCACCTCGGCCACCTTGAGGTAGCCAAGGCGGGGCGTGAGCACCGTCGCGAGGGCGTGGGAGGAGAGCAGGTAGTGCTCCATGCGCTGCGGGTTCGGGCGGATCCCGGCGACGCAGCGCTCGGCGAAGACCGGCAGGAAGTTCGAGAGGAGCCGGCAGGAGAAGAGGACCTCGAAGGCCATCACCGGCATCATCACGTTGATCTCGAACTGGCCGGCCTGGGAGGCGAGGGAGGTCGCGAGGTCGCTCCCGATGACGTGGAAGCAGACCTGGTTCAGGCACTCCACCATCGAGGGGTTCACCTTCCCCGGCATGATCGAGGAGCCCGGCTGGACCTCGGGGAGACGGATCTCGTCGAGGCCGGTCGCGGGGCCGGAGGTGAGCAGCCGAAGGTCGTTCGCGATCCGGGTGAGCTCCACGGCCGCGGACCGGAGCCACGCCGAGGCCTCGGAGGCCGCGCGCCGGCTCTGCATCGTCTCGAAGGGGTCCCGGGCGGCGCGGAGGGGGACCTTCGCGAGCGCGGAGAGGCGCTCGACGCTCAGGTTGCGGAAGCCCACCTTCGTGTTGATCCCGCTCCCCACGGCGCTGCCGCCGAGGGCCACCTCGCCCAGGTCCTCCTTCACGTGGGGCAGGGCCTCCAGCACCCGACGCAGCGTCGAGGCGTAGGCCTGGAACTCGGAGCCCAGCGTGACCGGCATCGCGTCCTGCAGATGCGTCCGCCCGGCCTTCGGGAGCCCCTCGAACTCCTTCGCCTTCGTCTCGAGCGCCTGGACGAGTCGAACGAGCGCGGACTCGACCTCTCCCAGGGCGAAGAGCGAGGAGAGGTTGAGGGCGGTGGGGAACGTGTCGTTCGTGGACTGGCCGCGGTTCACGTGGTCGTTGGGCGAGAGGTAGGCGTAGTCGCCCTTGGGCTTCCCCAGGATCTCGAGCGCACGGTTCGCCAGGACCTCGTTGACGTTCATGTTCGTCGAGGTGCCGGCCCCCGCCTGGAACACGTCCACGATGAACTGGTCGGCGAACCGCCCGTCGGCCACCTCGCGCGCGGCCTGGGCGATGGCCCGGGCCCGCTCGGCGTCCAGCACGCCCAGGCGCTCGTTGGCCTCGCAGCAGGCGAGCTTGATGAGCGCGTAGGCCCGGACGAGCTCCGGGGGCAGGGAGAGCCCGCTCACGGGGAAGTTCTCCTTCGCCCGCAGGGCCTGGACCCCGTAGTAGGCGCTCTGGGGCACCTCCTTCGGGCCAAGCGAATCCTTCTCGGTGCGCGTGGGAGGCTCCGTCGCGGTCATGGTCAGGGCCCGGCAGGAACATCCCGAGAAAAAGGCGGAGGGTCCCGCCTCAGGAGGCATGGAAACCTCCAAAAGACGCTCCCCCGTGAACCGACAAGAGCGAGGGAGCTCCCGCGCGGATGGTCGACCTTTTCCAGTTGCTCTACGACACCACCGCGATCGTCGCCTACCTGGTGCTCCCCGTCGCGATCTTCGCGGCGCTGTTCCTCCTGGCCTGGGAGCGCGGGCTCGAGGGTGACCTTGTCGGGTTCGGCAAGCGGACCTTCCTCCTGCTGCTCGTGGGCGGGGTGATCGGTTACCTCGCGAACTTGCCGTTCTTCACGTGGAACGGCTCCGTCCTGATGGTGAACGTGGGAGGGGCGCTCCTCCCCGTCGCGGTCTCCCTGGTCGTGCTGGACCAGAGGATCCTTCCGGGGCGAACGCGCGAGCTCGCCCTCTTCCTCGGGATGCTCACCCTCGCCGTGTCCGCGACGCTCGTCGCGCTGGTCGAGCTCCCCACCCGGCTCGGGCTCGTGGGCTTCCTGGCCTGCTTCGCGCTCTCGGGCGCCCTGCTCGTCGCCCTCCGACGGAGGGCCGTTCCCGCCCCCCGTCTGGGCTCGACGGTGGACGCGGTCGCCCCCTTCGTCCTCGTCGCGCTCGGGATCTGGGGGACCTACCTGACCACGGCGGTGGTTCCCGAGGTCGGGATCGTCTCCACGTTCCCGGACTACCTGGTGGCCCCCCTCCTCATCGCCCTCGCCGCGGTGGGGCTCCGCTGGCCGCGCCGGGACGCGCCGGCCCTCGCCTTCGCCGCCTCCACGCTCGGCGTCCTCATCGGCGCCGACATCCTCCACCAGCCGCAGCTCTTCCAGGCGCCCGCCTTCCTGGGCTCGATCGGGGGCGCCGGACCGCTCGACCTGGTCTTCCTCTCCGGACCGTTCGCCCTGGGCGTTGCGCTCGTCGTCGATGTCCTCCTCCGTCGGACCACGGGCCCCTCCGCCCACGGTGCGGAGAAGGCTCCCTCCGCGCGCCCGTTCGGGCCCGTGCGCGGCTCGGAAGCGCGCTTCTACGAGGGGCTCCACGCCTACTCGGAGGGGCGCTACGCCGAGGTCGCGCCCGCCGTGGTCCGGACGCTCGACCGGGACCTGGCCGAGACACGCCGCGCCCTGGGACTCCCCGAAGCACCGGCGGCGACGGGTCTGGAGCCGCTCCCCGTCCACCCGTTCCTGTCGGCCGACCTGGCGAACCTTCGTCAGGTCGCCCAGGAGCCCCCGGGAACCACGGTGCGCGAGGACGCCCGACGAGCGCTGGTGACGGGCTTCCTGGTGCAGCGGGGCTTCCTGGGCCTCCTGGGCCGGCGCCTCGCGTTGGTGGGAGACCGTGTGAAGGCCTTCCTGGTCGACCTGCTCGTGGCGTTCCTGCCGTCCATCCCCGCCCTCTACCTCATCCTGAGGCTGCTGCACCTGGACGTCAACTCCGTCACGGCCTCCCCGTACACCTCGATCGGCTACCTGGCCGCGATCAGCTGGATCGGGGCCTGGCCGTTCCTGATCTACGCCCTCCTGGAGTGGAGGTATGGCGTGACCCCGGGGAAGCGCCTCCTGGACCTGGTCGTCGTCGGCCCGGACGGGGGCCGTCCCTCGATGCTCTCCGCGCTCGCGAGGAACGTCCCGAAGCTCCTCCCCCTGGCCGCCCTGTCCCTGACGCTGGGGATCGGTCTGCCGTTCGCCTTCCAGACCACTCCGATCTCGGTGGGAGCGAGCGTCGCTCTCGTCATCATCGGGGCGGGAGTGTTCATCAGCGGGCTCATCGGCCTGGTGAGCGTGTGGGCGATGCGCGTCAGTCCCCGCCGTCAGAGGCTGGGCGACGTGCTCGGCGCGTCCATGGTCTGGACGCGGACGCCCCCGCACGTGCCGGGGATCCTCATGGCGGCGGGGAGCCCGACGGTGTCCCCGCCGGCGGCGCCGTGGCCGCCGCGGGAGGCGCCTGCGGCCCCCCCGAGCCCGTTGGGGGGGCCGATGGGCCCGCCGCCCCTCCAGCCCTGGTGAGCACGATCTCGATCGAGGAGACGTTCGCGTCCTTCCCGTCGCGGTTGGTCAGCCGCTCGGTCCCGATCCGAACGTTCACCACGTGGACCGCTCCCTCGGTGAGCTTGTGCCGGCGGACCACCTCGGCCACGTCGACCGCGCGGGAGATCGCCTTCCCCCTCGCCTTGACCTTCACCTCGGGCGCTCCGCTCAGGAGCTGTCCCACCACCTCGAACACGTAGGTCATGGTCGGCTTGTCGCCGACGAAGACAACGGGATCGGTCCGGACGTGGTGCATGGGAGGGCGGGGAGGACGCTCCTGCCACTGACCGCGAGGTCTTCCGCCGTCGCCTCCGCCACCACCGCCGCCGCCTCCGCCGCCACCGCCGCCACCGCCACCACCGCCACCATGACGGCGATCACGTCGGCGGCCAGGCCCTCTTTGTCCCTGGTCCGGAGGCCGTTCCGAAGAGGGAGGGGGGGTCGCGGGAGGGGTCGCCGGAGCGCCGCTGGGAGGGGGAGAAGAGGCCACGGAGCTGGACGGCGGGTTTCCCTCGGCCACGGGTGGGGGAGGAGGGGCCCTCCAAAAGCCCTTTCCTCCCGCGAGGGGCCGCGCGGCTCCGCGGGTCCGTCCGAAAGAGCTTAAGCGGGTGGGCGTTCGGAACGCGGGACGGGAGAAGAGAAGCGCAGGGGTGGCCCAGCTTGGTCAAAGGCGCTAGGTTGAGGTCCTAGTCTCGTAGGAGTTCGAGAGTTCAAATCTCTCCCCCTGCATCCTCTCCTCCCTCCCTCAAGGTCCGCGTGCCCCCGTCCCGGGGGCCCGGCCCCCGCCGTTGACCGGGAGTGCTACCGGTCGGGCAGCTTCTGCTCGACCAGCTTCTTCTCGATGATCGCGAGCCCCTCGGACAGGCTGGAGATCGCCATACCGAGCTGCTGGGCGAGCGTGGTCAGGGTGATCCTTCGGGGCACCTCGAAGTACCCGGCGGCGATCGCCCGCCGCAGGACCTCCTGCTGACGGGGGGTCAGCAGCTCTTCGCCCCTGGCCGGGTCGTGGCGCACGGACTCGATGGCCATCCCGGGGGCGATCGCCCGAAGCTCGTCCAGGAGACGACGGACCTTCGGCTCCGGACCCACGACGACCCACGTCGCCGTCCCGGATTCGATGACGAAGGGGAACCGACGCATCAGCTGGAGCCTCTGGAAGAGGGAGATGAACGAGGAGGTCCGGTGCGACACCCTCAGCTCGGTGACGGAGGCGGGGGCCCCGAGCTGTTCGACGCGGTTCACCCCGGGAAGCCCTCGGATCTCCTCCGCCCAGGGTCCGGCCTCCGCCCCCCTCACCCGGACCTCGGTCAGGGTCCTTCCGCCACCCAGGTCGAGACGGTTCAGGACCTCGACGACCACCTCAGGATGGACGGAGCTGAACCGCTGGACCCAGCTCCCTTCCGGGAGGGGGACCCGAAGCCGACACGCGAGCAGAGGCGCCTCGACCGGGTCGACCGAAGGCTTGGGCACGGGCCGGTGAGCACCGGGGCGAGCGGCCACGCGCTTCGACGGGCGACCCCGGGTGGCCCTCTTCGTTCGTGCGGCGCGGGGCTTCCGCCGTGAGGGGGAGGGCATCGTGCGCGCAACGTCCTTCGGGATTAAGCCCACGCTGGCCCGCCCGGGGGGGAGCGCCGAACGCTCTAGGTGGCCGGTCTAACGGACCGGGCGGACTCCCCACCCCAGGAGACCCCGTACGGGGAACTTGAACATGATCGCTATCGAGGCGTCGGACCCGGTGGAAGAACTTCAACGCGAGAACGAGGTGACCGAGCGCCTGCTCGAGCGGCTCCTCGAGGAGGCCCAGCGGCTGAGGGGGGGCCAGCCGGTGCCGACGGGGGAGATCTCGGCCGGGCTCCGGCTCCTGGGTCAGTATCTGCGGCTCCACGTCGCACGCCTGGACCTGGGGCTCATGCCCGAGGCGCGCGAGGTGGCGATGCAGACCTGCTTCGCCCATCTCGACAAGATCGTCGAGGACCACCTGGAGGAGCGCCGCCTCCTGGACGAGGCCAAGGCCGCCCTCCTCGACCACGAGAAGGGACGGGCCGACTCCTCGAGCCGCCTCGCCGAGGCCCTGGAGCGGCTCACGCAGCGGGACCACGAGGTGGGCACCTACGAGGGCGATTACCCGCTCTCCTGCCTGGTGACCGCGCTTCCCGAGGAGGCCTCCAAGCGCGTCGCGGAGCAGTTCGCGCCCACCCACCGGGAGCTCGCGGACCTCGACGCCCACATCGAGAGGCATCTCTCCTCCGCCGGGGGGAAGGGGAGCTCCCTCCTCGCCGTGCACTGCGCCCACGAGGGGTGCGAGGCCCGGGACGGGGCCCATGTGGTCCCCGGGCCCGGAGGGCGGCTCGAGCTCGTCGCTCCGATAGGCGGCTGGCGAGTGTCTTCCCAGAAGGTCGTACCCTACGGCAACGGGACCGTCCGCATCCGTGTCGACTTCCAGTGCCCCCGCCACGCGTCCGTCGCTCCGGGGGCCGACCTCGACGCCACATCGATGGCGGTGTGGGCCGACGACGGAGGACCGGTGGGGCCGAGCTCGATCGAAGGAGGCCGGCGCCCTTCGACCATGCTGCGTCCGCTCGTCCCGGTCCCGGAGCCCGCGTGAACGCGCCCCAGGTCGCCTCCGGGCCCCGGATGCTCCCGTCGCTCCCGATGGCTGGCCGGAAGGCTCCCTCGAGGGAGGCCCTGTGGATGCTGCTGAACGGCTCCGCCTACCTTCTCCTGCTCTGCGCCTCGATGGTCGTCGCGGTCGTGCTCCAGCTCGTGTGGGGCCGCTCCTTTCCCGACAGTTTCGTGGACGACCGTGACCTGGTCGCGCTCTTCGGATGGGTGGGACTGACGATCAGCGGGGTCAGCACGATCGTCCTACCGAACCACGTGGGCGTCGGCCTCTGGCCGCGCTACGTCCCCCGCCTGCACCTGGCGATGACCAACGTTGGGATCCTGGGGTTCTTCGGAAGCTCGCTCCTCCTCCCCGGGTCGAACCTTGCGCTGGCCTTCCTCCTGTTGGCGCTCATCTCTTTCCTCATCTTCGGAACGCTCGTGGTCCGGACGGTCCTGCCCTTTGCCCTGGGACGCAGCCCGAGGACCGTGGAGACCCCCGTTGCGCCCGGCCGCGCCGGCGTACCGAGGTGACGGAGGAAGATCCGAGAGCAATCTCGGGGCGGGGGGGTAAGGGCGGGACTGGGCGGGACGGGGCGGAACAGGGCCGAAGCGATTCGGGCGAATGTTGAGGAGCCCGAACGTCCTCGACGGTACCAGGAGCGGGTCGATGTCGACAGGTGGCGGTGGCGGGTTCCAGATCTCCATCACGCCTCGCGCGGCCAAGGCGTTCCGGGAGGTCCTGGCCCATCAGCCTCCGGGCTCCGCCGTCCGGGTCTTCGTCCTCCCCGGGCCTCACCCGCGCCCGAACATGTCCATCGAGAAACCCCGTCCCCACGAGCAGGTCCTCCAGGTGGAGGGGATCCCTCTCCTCGTGGACGAGGTGAGCGAGAAGTTCCTCGCGGAGGCCGTGATCGACCACCTGGACTCCCCGGGAAGCTCCGGCTTTCACATCGAGGGCCCCAACGTGCCGACGAGCGGCGCGGGGGAGGAGGAGGCGACGGGAGCGCCCCCGTCCGGACCCACTCCCCCCTCGGCGGAACCGCCGACCGCCTCGGCTTCGCCGTCAGCCGTGAACCCTCCCCGAGGACCGACCGAGAGGGAGGCGATGCTCCGCCAGGCGCTCCGCAAGATCTACGACCCGGAGATCCCCATGAACATCCTGGACCTGGGGCTCATCTACGGGATCGACTGGCCCGCCGAGGACAAGCTCCACGTCCGGATGACCATGACCAGCCCCGGCTGCCCGGTCGCGGGGCTGCTCCACGACCAGGTCGAGGAAGCGGCGCGCGCGATCCCGGGGGTCCGGGAGGTGGAGGTCGAGATCGTGTGGGAGCCCGCCTGGGGCCCGGAGAAGATGAGCGCGTTCGCGCGGCGTCAGTTCGGCTACGAGTGACCGGCCGTCGTCATTTCGGCTTGGCTCGGGCGGTGGGTCGCCTCAGGGATAGAACGCCGAGGAGTCCACCCCGAAGGCCCGCCCCACGACCGAGCGCTCGAGGGCTACGGCGAGCAGGAGAGAGATCCCGAAGCCGACGATCGCGACGACGTTGAAGAGCGAGGCCCAGGCGCGCACCGACTGCAGGCCGAGGAGGTCGGCTCCCACCCGCGCCCCCACGGAGAGATCGAGGACGACGAGCGGCGCGTAGAAGAAGCGGTGGAACGGCACCGGCCGTCCCAGCACCGCAGGCACGATGATGGTCGCATGCGCGAAGACCATCGAGAGCACGAAGCCGAGGAAGACGGCGTGCAGCTGGGCATCGTACACCAGCGTGTCGGGAAGGATCCCGCCGTAGGCGAGGATGAGCAGGCCCCCCGCCAGCAACCAGAGATGGCCGGAGAGCAGGCTCACCGCCGTGAACCGGGGGACCCCGGGCCGGGAGAGGTTCCTCCGGGCCACGTCGTGGACGAGCAGCCACGCCGCCATCCCCACCCAGGACACCGCGAGGAGTTCTGTCCCGAGCGCGAACGACCGGAGGCCGACGGCGCACGCGATCAGGTCGAGCGCGACCATCGCGATGAGGAGAAGCCGGCGCGCCCGGGAGATGGGCAGGACCCGGGTGAGCTCGAGGCGCTCCGCAACGATCACCAGGACGAGGAAGGACCCCCACCAGGGGATCACGTAGGGCACGTCCAGGCCGGACCACCAGAGCAGGTTCCCGACGAGGAGCGAGACCGCGCCGAGGAGCTGGGCCGTCGTGTGGACCGCGGGCTGCCGTGAGAGGATGATCAGGAACATCCCCACGATCACCGCGCTCCCGGCGGTCAGCAGCAGCACCCCGGGATCCCACGGGAGACCGAGGGCAAAGAGGACCGAGCCCGCTCCCGTCAGGAGCGGCCCCGCGAAGAGCCCCCGGCGCTCGAGCGCGACCGCGCGCTCCAGCCCGATGAGCGTCGCCAGCACTCCGTTCACCATGAGCGCCCCGTGGGCGTCCAGGAACCCGGAGGACGGGACCGGCAGGGCCCAGCCCACCCGGTCGAGCCCCGTCCACACCCCGAGCGCGAGCGCCAGGATCCCGACGGCCATCGCCGGGTAGCGGAGCGCGGAGCGTTCGACCATCGTCGGACCGGTGGAGCGGAGAGCCGAGCGTCGACGGGGTGAACGGCGGGACCGGGCTGGGAGGACCGCCCCGACCTATTGGACGGTCGGGATCGGGCTGCGGTCGGAGGCTACCGAGAGCTTTCGGATGCGGACGCGCCAGCTCTCGGGGCCCTTCTCCAGGTAGTCCCACGTGAACCGGCCGGTGTGCTCGGCCTGGAACTGGTAGTAGAGCGGCTTCGGGTCGTGATCGTTCAGCAGGACGAAGGATTCGCCGGGGGAGAGGGCCTCGAACGTCCCGAAGATCCGCGGGTGCCTCTGGGCGGGCGGGGTGGTCCTCACATCGACGACCGTCTCGTTCGGCAGCACCTGCGTCAGCGGTCCAGCGTTCTGGCGATCCACGGGGGCCCTCTCCATCGGTATCTCCGTCCGGCCCTTCGGGCCTTGACCTAGGCAGAAGAGGGGCGGCGAAGAGGAGAGGACCGAAACCTTTCGGAACGAGGCCGAGGAGCAGGGGCGACATACCCCCGTCGGAAGGAGCGAACATGGTGATCGGAGCCGGACCGCGCCGCTTCCTCGCGACCGCGATGCTCCACCTCGCGGCGCTGGGGGTCCTCATGGCCAGCGGCGTCGTGGGCCTCGACGCGCTCCTCTGGCTCTTCCTGGTGGGGTTCCTCGGGCACACGCTCGTGGGCTTCGCCTGGCACCTTGCTCCCTCCATCTCCCGACGGAGGCTCGTGGGCGTCCCCTCGGGCCCCGCGTACTGGGTCGCGGCCGAGCTCGCGGCGCTCGGAGGCACGGTCGGCCTCTCGGGCAAGCTACCTCCTGCGGTCGGCCAAGGGGTCTCTTTCGCCGCCGCCGTGCTCTGGCTCCTCGTGAGCGCGGTGTTCACGGCGGCGCTCTTGCGGTCGTCCCGAGGCCCGGCGCTCGGAACCCCGCCCGCCCCCAGACCTGCTGACGCGTTCGCGGCCAAGCTCTTCCTCCTCTCCTGGTCCTTCGGGGTGGCCGCCGCCGCGCTGTGGGTCCTGAGCGCCGTCCAGGACGGGCCGGGGCTGGGCTACTGGCTCGCGGGCGTCCACGCGTTCGTCCTGGGACAGGTCGCCCTCCTCATCTTCGGCGTCAGCCTCCGCCTGCTTCCCCGGTTCGTGGGCGCGGACGGGCCCAGATGGCTCGCCGGAGCGCTCGTCGCCTCCGCCGTTGTGGGGGCCCTGGGGATCCCCGCGACGATGCTCCTCGTTCCGGTCGGGGAGATGTGGGTCGTCGGGGTCCCCGGGCTTTTCGAGGGCATGGCGGCCGTTCTGTTCCTCTTCCAGCTCCTCTGGATCGGGGCCCGTGCGACGACTCCCCGTCGCGCCCATGTCATCTACCTCGCGGGAGCGGTGTTGCTCTGCGCCGGGGGCTCGCTGGGGTTCCGGATGGTTACGACCTCGGACCTCGCGATCGTCGGCATCCACGCCTGGACCACCCTCCTCGGGTTCACCGGGCTCATGGTGCTGGGGATGTGGTTCAGCATGATCGCTCCCTTCCAGTTCCTCTCCCACCGGTGGACGCTCCGGGCGCTCGCGGTCGGAGCGATCCTGCAGGTCTCGGCCGTACTCCTTGTGTGGTCGGAGCTCGCGATCCCCCGATCGGCCGTCGCCCTCGCCACCGTGCTCGCCGGCGGTCTCGAAGCGGTGTTGGGGATCCTCTGGGCCTTCGGGACCCTTCCGGTCCTCTTCCCGAGCCTCCTCTCACGGAGGAGGCACGCTGGGAGGAACGCGGCGTAGTGGGCCGCTGCGGTTCCCCTCGATCAACCCGGGCCGTCGGAGGAGCTGAGCATCGTGGAGATGGTACGGCGGAGCTCGGCCGCCTCCCCCTCCGAGACCTCCGGGCCGAACCAAGGATAGAGCTGGCCTTCCTCCCGGGTGTTGTGGGCCCACAGGACGTTGCGAAGGACCGTGGAGGGCTCCTCCAGCTCCTTGTCCCCGGCCTCGACATGGCCCATGAAGCGCTCGAGAGCGTCCCGGATCTGGACGTGCTCCTCTCGAAGGAGCTCGAGGAGGTGGTGCTCCCGGCTGCCAGCGTGCTCCTCGTAGAACGGGAAGACCATCCCCTCCTCCACCTGGATGTGGCGTAAGAGACCGCTCGTGAACTCCCGGAAGAGGGCGGTCGCCCGAGCCGGGTCGGTCCCCCATAGCCGCATTCCCTCGTCCCAGATCTCGTCCAGCCGAGCATGGTCCGCTTCCAGCGCTTGCCCAAGGGCGGGGGAAGGGCCCTCCGGGTCGGGGTGGTCGGTAGGCATGGCCGGTCCAGGCCCTCCATCCCCCTGAAGCGAGCACCTAGAGGGCTCGGTTCACGACACGGACCAGGTCCCACACGGGTGGAGGGGAGAGGCTCGCAATACCCACGGGTTCGGGGTCAAGTGGAGCCTGGCCCACTTAACGCATAAAGAGGCCCTCACCGTCGGAAGGCGCAGTGGGAAACATGGCGGGTTTCAACTTCGCCTGCAAGGACGTCGGAATGAAATGCGACTTCGAGATACGCGGAGCGTCGACGAAGGACGAGGCCATGCAAGAGGCCGCGGCCCACGCCAAGCACGCACACCAGCTGGAGAACATCCCCCCCGAGCTTGGGGCGAAGGTCTCCGCAGCGATCCGGCAGGGCGGGGGACTCCTCCCGCACCGCCTCTGATCGGCCAACCTTTCGCCTCGGACGCCCTGGCCGAAGGGCCGGGGCGCCCCCCCGCGACCCTCTTGGTCCGGGGGCTCAGCACTCGGAGCCCGGGGGTTCTTCCTTCCGGCGCAGCAGTTGCACGTAGTGGTGGGGACCGGCCTTCCACGCCCGGACCACCTTGAGACCCGCTGCGGCGAGCCTTTCGGCCGCCTCCTCCGGAGTGTGCCGGATCTCGAGGGGGGGCCCTCCGGGGGTCTCCCGCTTCTCCCAATCCAGGTTCACGAAGCATCCACCGGGTCGAAGCAGCCGCACCGCCTCCGCCACGGTCTCCTTTGGCACGTCGTGGAGGACCGTCGCCATCAGGACCATGTCCGCGACGCCCGAGGGGAGAGGGATCCGTTCGGGCGTGCTCGCCACCACCTCCACCTGAGGCAGGTGCGCCTTCGTGCGCCGCTCTTCGAGCAGTCCGACGAGGTCCTTGGAGACGTCGACGGCGTAGACCTTCCCTGCGGGCCCCACGCGCCGTGCGGCGGGGAACGCAAAGAACCCGGTCCCCGCGCCCACGTCGACCACCACGCTCCCCGGTAGGAGCTCGACCTCCTTCCAGAGGGCGTCCGGGTCCAGCATGCTCCGGCGTTCGGGCGATTCCAGGACCGCGACAGCCTGCTCCCGGGACCATCCCGGGTGACCGCCCGGACCGTGACCGTGCCCGTGACCATGACCGTGGCCATGCGCTCCCGCGTGCGCCTGCCCATGATCATGTCCGTGACCATCCCCGTGCCCCTGGCCCTTCTCGTGCCCGTGACCTTCGGGGTCCGTGGCGCGTCGGGCGCTCGAGGACGGACGGTCCTCTCGGCTCACGCGTGGCTCCCGGCGCCGTGGGGAGTGGCCGTGGCGTCGACCGCCTGGATGAGCTGCGTCTCGACCTCTTCCGCGAGGGCGAGGAGCGCGGGAGGCGGCGACATCAGCCCCATCGCGCTCGTGGGCCGAAGGAGCGCGACGCGGGTGTGCCCCTCCTCGCGCGAGACCACGATCTTGCACGGCAGGAGCAGGGCCACGTCCCTGGAGGCCTTCAGTGCCTTGTCGGCCATGCGAGGGGAGCAGACGTCCAGCAGGACGACCGGTTCGATGACCGACCCGATCTTCTCCTTCAGGAGGTCGTGCACCCGGAGGTTGGCCAGGATGCCGAAGCCCCTGGACTTGAGCTCCTGCTCCAGCCGGGCGACGGCCTCGTCGACCGTCCCGCCGGGCCGGACCGCGTAGGAGATGCCGGTCATGCGTACCCCGAGGGAGGGGCGCCCGCCCCCGGAAGGTGGAACGCGCGAAGGACCCGCTGCAGGAGCATCTCCTTCGCCATGACGCCCATGGTGCGGTCGACCAGGCGTCCGTGGTCGAAGTAGAGGAGGGTGGGGATCGCCTCGACGCCGAACTGGCCCGCGATCGCGGGCTCCTCGTCGGCGTTCAGCTTCGCGAACCGCACCTGCCCGGCGAGGTCCTTCGCGAGCGCATCGACCGTCGGGGAGAGGTAGCGGCAGGGGCCGCACCAGGGGGCCCAGACGTCCACCACCAGGCGGGGGTTCTCGGAGAGGACCCGCGAGAAGGTCGAGGTCGTCGCCTGGACGGGCTCGACCGCGGCCGTCGCGGGCGGCGCCTGCTCTTTCGGCCTGGTCATCAGTTGCGCGAGCCTCCTCTGGCGGAGCTCCTGGAGCTCCGCGTCCTCCTCGTTCATCTCAAGCCTCCACCGGTGTCCCGTGGTCCGCAGGGGCACGTGTCCCCGCCCCGCTCAGGTCCGCCGCAGCGGGGGCAGGGGTCGAAGGACAATAGGCCTTCGCAAGATAGGTCGAGACGTCGGTGATCTTCACGTCCTCCGGGGCGACGCGCCGCAGGTTCGCGAGGCAGAGCGGGCAGAGCGTGACGACCTGCTTGGAGACCTGAGAGAGCTGGCCCACGCGCTGCGTGGCGAGCTCGCTCGAGCGCTCCGGGAAGAGCATCTCGATCGGCCCCCCGCAGCACTGGGTCGCGCGGCCGGACCGCTCGACCTCCCGGATCTCCACGCCGCCGCGACGCAGGAGCTCCCGGGGCTGCTCGATGACCCCCTCCCGCCGGGCGTAGATGCAGGAGTCGTGGACGGTGACCGACGTGCCCAGCTGCTTGACGGGCGTCGGTCTCCGCTCGACCAGGACCTCGAGGTAGGTGCGGACCTTCAGGTCGTACCCCTTCAGGACCTTCGGGTAGATCTCCCGGAGCATCTCCGTTGTGTGCGGGTCCACGGTGATGACCTCCTTGACCCCGTGGGACCGGAGGGTCCGGAAGACGACCTCGGCGTGCGCCCGGAGGGCGTCGTCGAGGCCCTCGTCGTGGGCGAGCGCCCCCGCGTAGAGGTCGTCCTCGTAGAGGTAGCCGAACTCGACCCCCGAACGGCGAAGGAGCGAGACGATGTTGCGCAGGAACCCGGAGTACTCCCGGGCCTCCTGGGGGTCGCCCCGCGCCATCACCCCGGCGAGGTTCACCCACCGGTTCAGCCGACGGGCGACGCCGAAGTAGTTCGCCATCCAGCTCCCCTCCATCTTGGCGAGGCGGTCGGTCATGGCGTTGATCGCGGGCACGATCTGGAACATCTGGCCGGTGTAGAGCACCCGCTCCCCGCCCCGGGGGAGGTTCAGGCCCTTCGTCCAGCCGAGCGCGCGGCGACGCGGCACGGGCAGGACGCTCTTTCGGCGCTCCAGGTTGTCCTCGAGCATTCCCAGCGTGTCCCGGATCGGGATCGGTGACATACCTCACACCTCCGAAGTGGCGAGCCCGAGCTCCTCGCGCCCCAGGAAGGTACGAAGGGTCCGGACGTTCTCCGCGATATGGACGCCGGCGGGACAGTTGTCCTCGCACATCTTGCAGAGCAGGCAGGAGTAGATCTCCTCCGTGTGGCGGACGACCTCCTCCCGGGCCCCCAACAGGACGTAGCGGAAGAGCTGGCGCGGGAAGGGCCCCATCCCCAGGGGACAGAGCGCCGTGCAGGAGCCGCAGTTGATGCACGCGCTCGCGTTGAACCCCCCGGTGCGGGCGAGGCGGTCCGGGAGGGTCGGGTCCACCTTCATGGTAGGACCTCCAGGCTCCGGTACCGGTAGTACTCGTCGGTGGGGCTCTTCGGGACCTCGCCCACCTTCCCGTAGCGGCGCAGCATCATGACCCACAGGGTCACCTCCCTTGCCGGCCGGCCCAGCGCGGAGGCGAGCTCGGGGATGGACCTGGGGCGTTCGGCCAGAAGCTTCAGGACACGAGGTCCCTCCGTCATGCCGTCGCGCAGGACCTCGGAAAGGTCCCTCAAGGGTCGTACCGCGGCCATGTTCCCTCCTTCTCTCCTCCTTCATTCCTCGGCGGCCAGCGCATCGATCATCGCGAGCACCTGGTCGTGGGTGTACCCCTCGACCTCGATGGCCTGGGCCGTGCAGACGGGGACGCAGGCGCCCTCCCCCTTGCACGAGACCGGGACCACGCGCGCGATGTGCTTCTCCCCCTCGACGACCTCCTCGATCGCCCCGTAGGGGCAGGCCTCCGCGCACGCCCCGCACCAGGTGCAGGCCGAGGCGTCGACCTTCGCGACGAGCGGGTCGAGGTCGACGTAGCCCTTGAGCAGGATCCCCGCCGTCTTCGAGACGGAGGAGAGGGCGCTCGCGACGCTCTCGGCCACGTTCTTCGGGCCCTGGGCGGTCCCGGCGAGGAAGACCCCGTCCACGACGGTCTCCACCGGGCGGAGCTTCTGGTGGATCTCGTTGAAGAACCCCTCGCGCCCGATCGGGAGCTTCAGCACGCCCGTGAGCGCCGCGTTCTCGCGGGGGACCATGCCGACCACGAGGACCACGAGGTCCGTCGGGATCTCGACCTCCGCGCCTCCGGAGAGCGTGTCGGAGAGGCGGACGACGAGCCGTCCACCCTCCAGGGCCACCTTCGGCGGAGCGTCGTCCCGGTAGCGCAGGAAGACGGAGCCGGAAGCGAGCGCGCGCTCGTAGAGCGACTCGTACTTCCCGTAGGTCCGCACGTCGCGGAAGAGGTGGTACTGGTGCACCGGGGTGCCCCGTCCGCTCGTGCGGATGGCCGCGAAGGAGGTCGCGCTGCAGCAGTAGCGGGAGCAGTAGGTGTGGCTCCCCTCCCCGCCGCTCCCGTCCCGCGAGCCGACGCAGTAGACGTACGTGACGGTCTGCACCGGCCGGCCGTGGTACTCCAGCGGTCCGGTCCCGTTCCCGAGGAGCTCCTCGTACTCCGGGAGGGTGATCACGCCCTCCAGGCCGTAGCCGAGCTCGCCCTTGGCCGGGCGGTAGGGCTCGTAGCCGGTGGCCACCACGATCGCCCCGACCTTGAGAGGGATGACCTCCCCCGTCCGGGTCCGGACGCTGACCGTGAAGTCGCCGAGATGGCCTTCCTTCGAGACCAGCTCGGCGCCGGTGAAGAGCACGATGTTGTCCCTCTTCGCGACCTCCTCCAGGAGGCCCCGGACGATCTCCTTCCCGCTCCGGTCGTTGGGGAAGATCCGGTCCCACCGGGCGAGCTGACCCCCGGCCTGCTCGGCCCGCTCGACCACGTGCACCGAGACGCCCAGGTCCGAGAGCCCGACCGCGGCCCGCAGCCCGGCCACCCCGGCCCCGACGACGAGCGCGGCAGGGGCCGTCTCGGTCCGGATCGGCTCGAGCGGACGGGAGCGCGCGGTGTGGGCGAGCGCCGCCCTCGCGATGGCGACCGCCTTCGTGGTCGCCCCTTCCCGGTCGTGCGTGTGGGCCCACGAGTCCTGCTCGCGGACGTTGGCCTGCGTGTACTCGTAGGGGTTGAGCCCCGCCCGGCGGGCGGCGCCGCGGAAGGTCAGGGTGTGGAGCTTCGGGGAGCAGGAGGCGACGACGATGCCGTCCAGCTTCTTCTCGCGGATCGCCTTGACGATGGCCCCCTGGCCCGCGTCGGAGCAGGCGAACATCTGCACCTCGGCGTGGGCCACCGTTGGGTCCCGCTCGAGGGTCTCCCGGACCTTCTCCGTGTCCACGTAGTCCGAGATGTTCCCCCCGCACTGGCAGATGAACACGCCCACGCGGCGGCGCTCCGGGGTGGGCGGGTCAGGGGGGTTGGGAGCTTGTTCCTCCGTCATGGTCTCTTCCTCCGCTTGAGGTAGGCGGCGATCTGCGCGGTGGCGGCCCCGGAGTGGAGCACCGTGTCGGGGATGTCCCGTACCGCGGTGGTCGCCCCGATCGCGAAGACCCCCTCGAGGTTCGTCCGACCCGGGTCGAGCTCCTCGTCCACCTCCCGGACGTAGGAGAGCGAGTCGCGCTCCAGGCTCGCGCCGTGGAAGAAGCTCGGCGGCAGCTGCGTGGGGAGGAGCCCCACCGCGAGGACGACCAGGTCGTGGCGCGCCTGGGTGGCGCCCCCCTTCCCCTCGAAGTCCTCGTAGTGGACGGTCAGGTCCTGGTCGGGCGCCTCCTCGATGCGGGCGACCTTCCCGCGGACGAAGTGGACCCCCATCCCCTGCGACTGCTGGAAGAACTCCTCGTACCCCTTGCCGAAGGCCCGGATGTCCGTGTAGTAGATCGTGATCTCGGCGGTGGGGACCGCGCCCATCAGCAGCTGCGCCTGCTTCAGGGAGTACATGCAGCAGACCCGGGAGCAGACCCGGTTCCCCACCTGCTCGTCGCGGGAGCCGGTGCAGAGGACGAAGGCGATGTTCGTCGGGACCTTCCCGTCGGAAGGGCGGAGCACGGCGTTGTACGGGCGGGTCGGGGCGAGGATGCGGTCCATCTGGACCCCCGTGATGACGTTCGGGAGCTTGCCGAAGCCCAGGAGCGGCTTCCGGCGCGCATCGAAGACGTCCATGCCGGTCGCGAGCGCGATGGCGCCGACCTGGTAGCCCTCGAGCTTCGGGCGCATTCCGAGGTCGATCGCGTCGGCCGGGCAGGCCTGGACGCAGGCGCGGCACTCCGAGCAGACGCCGCAGTCCAGGCAGCGGTTCGCCCCGTAGCGGGCCTCTTCCTCGGTGGGGGCCCGTTCGAAGGGCTCGAACGACTTGACCCGGACGGCGACGGGGGCCCTCTCCACCGCGCGGGGTGGACGGGCGGTCGCGTGTTCCCGCGCCTTGGCGGCGACAGCGTCCCGGTCGGAGCGCGGGAGACGGTCGTCGTAGCGGGTCCCCGAGAGCGGTTCGCCCCGGAGGAAGCGGTCGATGTAGAAGGCCGCCCGCTTCCCTTGGCCGATCGCCCGGACGATGTTCGCCGGTCCGGAGACCGCGTCCCCGCTGGCGAAGGTGCGCAGGTCGGAGGTCTGGAGGGTCTCGGGGTCGGCGCGCACCGTCCCGTTGCGGTTCAACTCCAGCTCCCCCGCGAACGGGGAGGTCTGGGGGCGGAGCCCGATGGCGAGGAGCACCACGTCGGCCTCCACGCGCTCGGTGGTCGAGCGGTCGAGGACGGGAGCGAACTTCCCCGCCGCGTCGAAGACCGAGGCGCAGCGGACCATCTGCAGGGCGGAGACCTTCCCGGAGGAGGCGGCCTCGACCCGGTCGACCCCCCAGGAGGGGTGGAGGTCGACCCCCTCCTCCTCGGCCTCCTGGACCTCCCAGCGGTGCGCCGGCATCTCCTTGCGCGACTCCAGGCAGTAGACGCGGACCTTGGAGGCCCCGAGGCGGAGCGCGGAGCGGGCGGAGTCCATGGCGACGTTGCCGCCGCCGACGACCAGCACCCGCTGGCCCTTCAGGTCGAGAGGGGTCCCGGCCCGGACCCCGTGGAGGAACTCGATCGCGTCGTAGACGCCCTTCGCGTCCTCTCCCGGGACCGCGAGCTTCCGGCCCCCGGTGCTTCCCACGGCGAGCAGGACCGCGTCATGGGCGTGCAGGTCCCCGAGGGAGCGCACGGGCGTTCCCGTGCGGACCTCCACGCCGAGCGCGGTGATGTTCTTCAGGTCGCGCGCGAGGACCTCCTTCGGGAGGCGGTAGGAGGGGATCCCCCACCGCATGATCCCGCCCAGCTCGCTGGAGGCCTCGTAGATCGTGACGGTGTGCCCCTGGCGGGCGAGGTAGAAGGCGGCGGTGAGCCCCGCCGGCCCGGACCCGACCACGGCGACGCGCTTGCCGGTCCGGACCTCGGGCGGCCCGTACTCCGGCTCGGGGTGAGAGTCGTAGTAGCGGTCCACCATGAACCGCTTGATGCCCCGGATCGAGACCGCCCCTTCGAGCTCCGCCCGGGTGCAGGCGTCCTCGCAGGGCGCGTAGCACGCGCGGCTCAGGACCCCGGGCAGGGGCGCGTCCTCGAGGTGCTGCTGGAAGGCCTCGTCGTACTTCCCGGCCCGGACGAGGGAGATGTAGCCGTGGGGCTTCACTCCCGCGGGGCACTCGTAGGAGCAGGGGGAGAGCCCCTGCCGGGTGATGACCGCCTTCTTCGGCACCGCCTGAGGGAAGGCGATGTGCGCCGCCTTGCGGGCGGCCAGGTCCGCGTTGAACTCGTCCGGCACCGCGACGGTGCAGGCGGTCTCGCACAGGCTGCAGCCGGTGCACTTGGCGGCGTCGATGAAGGTCGGCTTGCGGCGCAGGACGACGTCGAACCCGCCCCCCTCGTGGGGAGTGACGCTCTCCACTTCGGTGTAGACGAGCGTGCGGACGTTCGGGTGGTTCTGCGTGCCCGCCATCTTCGGTGTGGAGATGCAGCTCGCGCAGTCGAGCGAGGGGAACACCTTGCTCAGCAGGATCATCTTCCCGCCGACGCTGGGCTCCCGCTCGACCAGGAGGACGCGGAAGCCCATGTCGCCGAGCGAGAGGGCGGACTCCATCCCGCCGATCCCGCCGCCCACCACCAGCACGTCGTAATCCATGGTCCCCTCCTCACGCGTGGACCGCCACGCGAGGCGCCTCGACCGGGGAGCGCGCCGCGGTGGCGGACGGTGCGGCCGGCCCGACGGGGGTCCCGACGACCGGGGTCGCCGCGCGCACCGGGAGCTTCTCCAGCTCCTTGCCGAACTTCTCCATGTGCTGGGCGAACGGCTCCGCGCAGACGGTGCAGACCGCGGCCATCTTCAGCCGGGCCGGCTCGTGACCGGCCTCCCGCATCATCTGCTGGGCGCGGGCGACGATGATCCCCGTCCGCTCCGAGCAGTTGGCGATCTTGCTGCAGTCGCTCCCGTCCGCCGCGATGAAGACCCCGTCGAACCCCTTCTCGAGGGCGTGGAGGATCCACCGGGGGTCGATCCCGCTCGAGCAGGGGACGGAGATCACCCTCACGGCGGAGGAGTAGGTGACGTGCGCGCTACCCGCGAGGTCGACCCCGGGGTCGGAGACGTTGTTCGTCGAAAAGACCAGGATCTTCGGACCCCGGGAAGGACCGCGGTGCGCGGCCGCTGCGGCGGACATGGGAGCCTCGGACTCACTTCATCCTTCGGACGAAGATCCGCCAGAACCCGGCGTCTGCGACGGTGCCGAGGTACTCGTGGCCCACCTTCTTGGCCCACAGAGGGACGTCGGTGGCGGTCCCCTCGTCGGAGGAGATCACCTCCATCACGCCCCGGATCGGGACCGAGGCCATGGCCCGCTTCGCTTCGAGCAACGGGCCGGGGCAGGCCATGCCCCGGGCGTCGACGACCTTGTCGGCTTTCTGCTGGCTCATCGCTTGTGCTTGCATGTTCTGCCTCCCCTCGTTCTTCTCGTACGGACCCTAGTGAGGACCCCGCGCCTGCGTCGTCCCGCCGTGCCGCAGGGCCCGGCGGATCTGGGCGCAGCAGCCACGTAGGGCCGGGTTGGTCAGACGGTAGCGGACGGTCTGGCCCGTCCGCTCCGCCTGCACGATCCCCCGGTCGCGCATCACCCGCAGGTGCTGCGAGACGTTCGGGAGGGGGATCTCCAGGTTCCTCGCGATCTCGCTGACGCTCTCCCGCCGGCGTCCGAGCATCTCCACGATCATGAGCCGCTTGGGGTGCGCCATCGCCCGGAGCGTGTCGGCTTCCCGTTCGAAGACCTCCGCGGAAAAAGCTCCGCGACCCTCCGGCGGCCCACGCGTCATCATCCCCCCCGTCCTCCGGCTCAGATGAACAGGCTGATCCGGCTGCGGTCGGCGGCGTCGATGAAGGACGCGACGTTGCCCAGGGTGATCCCCTCGATGAGCTCCTCCTTTCGGATGCCCATGAGGTCCATGGTCATCGTGCACGCGATCAGCTGGACGCCCTGCTCCTGGGCGGTCTTGACCAGGTGCGCGAGGGTGTCGACGTGCTTCTTGGCCATCTCGCGCTTCATGAGGCGCGTGCCGAGCCCGGCCATGTTGAGCTCGGAGAGGTGGAGGTGGTCCACGCCCTTGGGCATCATCGCGCCGAACATGCTCTCCATCGTCGTCTTCTTCCGGGCGACGCGGACGGAGCCGTTGCGACGAAGGACGTTCAGTCCCCAGAACGTGAAGAACATGTGGACCGGAAGGTCCATGGCGGCCGCTCCGTTCGCGATGATGAAGGCGGCGAGCACCTTGTCGAGCTCGCCGGAGAAGACCACCATGGAGAGGCCTTCGACCTTGGGCTCTCCAGTGGCGGGCACGCTGGCCGCCTCGGCTCCGGTCGTGATCTCGTGGGGCAACACCGTCGGCAACGCTGCACTCGCCATTGTTCCTCCTCGCGCCTTGCGCACTTGCAGGACAATGCAACCATCTCGTCGGGGTCTATACGCGGTTGGTGGAGCCGACTGCACGAGAGGCTCCGGCCCGCCTCGACCGGCCCCGACCGTAAGGGCCGGTCCGAGGGCTCCGTGGAGGCCCCCCTCTCGGAGCAGGGTGCTGCACAGGGGTAGGCAGGCTTTTGAGCGGCCTCTCGTAATTCCTGTCGGGAGGCCATAGACGGTCCATGACAAGGCAAGGCACGTCGGTCCGAGTTGGCCGCGTGCTGACCGCCCTCCGGCCGCTCGACCGTCGACCGCTCCTCCTCCGTCACCTCTCGAGGATCGCATGAGCGACGGCGCGCGCAAGTGCCCCATCTGCGCCGCGCAGGTGCCCGCGGGAGCTGCTTCCTGTCCGATGTGCGCGACCCCCCTCTCGCCCGAGGGGACGCTCACGTCCGCCCCCGCGAGGGAGGAGGCTCCTCCTACGGTGGCGGGCGACGCGAGCTCGGCGCAGTCGGAGGACGACCGGCTGCTCGCGGAGCATCTCTCCCGATCGAAGGTGAGCGGCTCGACGGTGCGCTCCCGCTCCCACCAGCCCTCCGCCGCCCTGATGGCGAGGATGCAGCGCCTGCAGACCTGGCAGGCCAACGCGAAGGGACTGCGCGTGCTCGTGCCCACCCTTCCCGGATGGGCCGAGGGGGTCGCCGCCACTCCCGCGGAGGAGGAGCGCTGGGAGGAGGGCGTGCGCGGCCTGGAACGGACGGCCTACAAGGAGATCTCCTCGGCGCTCGACCTCTGGCAGCGCGAGAGCGGCAGCCGGCTCAACCGGCTCGAGGCCTACGGGCTGCCCAGCCCCACCGAACGTCGGAGCCTGGAGGAGATCCAGCGCGCCCTGAAGGCCGGGGACCTGGACCGGGCGCTCGACCTCTATCAGAAGGTCGCGAACGTGGTGGTGATGAAGGAACGCAACTTGGATGACGCGATCGAGTCCGTCGAGGTCGTGAAGGTCCTCTCCTCCGACATGGAGGTCCTGGGGATCGAAGCCCCCTGGCACGACCCGGGCATCGCGCCACGTCTGGAGAGCGAGCTTCGGGCGGGCAAGGTCGCCGAGGCGCACCAGGAGGCGAGCGAGCTCCGCAAGAAGGCGCTCGACCTGGTGAGCTCGACGCTCCCCAGCCGGGTCAACGAGGCGGCCGAGCGTGTCGCCCAGGAGAAGGGTCAGGGCCAGGACGTCGGTCCGGAGGCCGCGCTCCTGGCGAAGGCGGCCCGGGCGCTGCGCCAGGGACGTTCCGAGGAGGCCCTCCGCGAGATGGTCCGCTTCCACAACCGCAAGACCCTCGACCCGTTCGCGATGGTCGAGGAATCCCTCAAGGGCGGGGGCTGAGGACCCGCTCGGGCCCTTCTGGGCCCCGAAGGGACCGCGGGCGACAAGACGAGGCCTGGGGGACGGCGGACGACGAGCTCTTGAGGGAGGGCCTCCTCTCGCTCCGAGGGCGATCTCCCATGAGCGTTGAATCCATCCGCTACCGCTTCCGCCAGAACTTCCAGGTCCCGGCTCGGGACGCGTTCGCCTGGTGCACCGACTTCGTCCCCGAGGACAAGGCGCTCCTTTCTCCGGACGTCCGCCGCACGGTGCGAAAGATCGCCCCGAACGCGCTGATCCTCAAGGACGTGCGGAAGACCAAGCGTGGCCGGGTCGAGATCTCCCGCCTCGTGCGGATCGACCCCGACACCCTCTCGTGGACCAACACGCACATCACCGGGCCCTTCGTCCACTCCCAGTTCTGGTACCAGGTCCTCCCGGACGGGCCCCGACGCTCCCATCTGGAGTTCAGAGGGCTCCGCCTGGCGCGCTATCCCCGCCGCCTCACGAGCCAGCAGCTCGCGCGGGCCGCGGAGGAGGAGCGGCGGGGGGACCAGAAGCTCTGGAGGGTCCGCCTCGCCCCCGCGCTCCACGCGGACCTCAAGGCCTCCCGCCGATAGGCGCGCGGCCGCAGTCCCGCGCGAGAGCGGGCGACCGGGCGGGCGAGCGAGCGAGCGCCCGCGCCCTCGTGGTGGGGGAAGGAAGAGCCTAGGGCCGTCCAGGGGTCCTCAGAGGACCCGTTCCAGGACGTGGACGTCCTGGTTCCAGAAGTGGCGGTGGAGCTCCCCGCACGGCTTGAACCCGAGCTTCTGGAAGAGATGGATCGCGCCCTCGAAGATCTCGAGGGTCTCCGCCCAGATCGAGTTGGCGTTCGACCGCCGGGACCACTCGATCGCGGCGTTCACGAGGGAGGTGCCCACGTCGAGCCGCCGGGACTCCGGGTCCACGGCGAGGTGCTCGATCTGCACCGCCCCGTCGTTCGGGGTGCAGGCGACGATCCCGACGAGCTTCTTGTCGCGTCGGGCGGCGAAGTAGGTCACGCCCTCCATCCAGCTGGTGAACTCGAGGGGCGACGGCTCCCAGGTCTTGATGAGCTCGTCGGGCAGCTTGCCCTTGAACTCGTCCCAGACGCGCTTGTAGAGGGCGCAGACGTCAGGGATGTCGGTGTGCGTCGCTTGAGTGACCATCACCACCGAAGGCGTCGCCGACGACGACGCGGCGGACGAGGGCTTCACGCTAGACTTGTCCCCGGCCAAGGTTGTTTCTTTCCCGGTGGTGGCAGAAGTTCCCCGTGGATCCGATTTGTTGAGGCCGGCCATTTCAGTAGACTTGGATCTTCCACGACTTACGGCGAACCTTCCGTCGTCTTCGGACCCTTCTCGACATCCGGGGTATTCTCCTCGGAGTTCTTGAGCGTTTCCTTTCCGGCCCGTCTCCGCTCGAGCAGTTCCCCCAGACGCCCTCCGGGGCCCTCTGGCTCCTCGTCCTCGGCCTCCGGGGCCGCCTCGAACGTGTCCTCGGGCGGGGAGGAGCTCTCTCCGAGGGGCTCTCCGCCCTCGCCGGTGGTGAGCGCGGCCTCCTCGACCGGGGCGCCTTCCTCCTCGGAGGCGGGGGTCGCCGGCTGGAGCAGGGCGCGGGCGCGGTCCTCCGAGATCCCCTCCGAGGTGTCCTCCTCCTCGTCCTCTCCCGACCCGCCTTCCTCGCCCTCGGTGAGCGCGCGGAGCCGCCGGGCCCGCATCCCGATGAGGAAGATGCCGACCACGAGGAGGACCAGGACGACCGCGGTGATGGCCGCGATCTGGAGCGTCGAGAGCTGCAGCGGGTTCCTCGAGGGCGGATAGAGGGTGAAGTTGAGGAGGGTGACCTTCCCCGAGGTGATGGTGACCGAGTTGTCGTACCGCTGGTAGCCCGAGGCGGTGGCGTTCACCCAGTAGGTCCCCGGGACGAGCGTGATCCTGACCGAGCCGTTGCCCGTCGGAACGGTGGTCGCGACCCCGTTCACGGTGAGCGCGAGGGAGCCGAGCGCGGCGGCGGGGCTCACGTTCACCACGAGGACCCCAGGAGCGTAGTACGGAGCGCCGCTCACCACGTTCGAGAAGGGCCCCGTCCCGAGCGCGGTCGTCGCCGCGACCTCCGCGTAGACCTGGGTCCCGTCCGGGGAGGACTCGACCCAGGAGCTCACCGCGCCCAACGTGACGTTCTGGTGGACCCAGGTGGAGGAGTTCCAGGCCTCCACGACGTACCCGATCACGGGGAACCCGCCGTTCGTCGAGGGCGGGGACCAGAGGAGGGTGAAGGTGTGCTCGCCCAGGGCCACGTGGACCCCCGTGGGGGCCGAAGGCAGCGCCCCGGGGGTCGCGACGGCGGTGGCGTTCGCCCCCGGCCCCTCGGCGTTCACGGCCTCCACGACGGTGGTGTAGGCGAGGCCGTTGGTGACGGGCGAGATGGTGTACTGGAGCGTCGTCGGCGGGACGGTGGTGGAGAGGAAGGTCCCTCCCGAGGAGGGGGCCCAGAAGATCGCGTACTGCGTGAGCGAGACCCCGCCGGTGGAGGAGGGGGCCTTCCACGAGAGGGCGATCGTGGCGTTGGACGGGACGGCCACGAGGTTGTTGGGCGCCGTCGGGACCGTCGTGCCCACCGCGTAGACCGTGCCGTCGTTGGCCCCGAAGTAGATGGCCGAGCTCGTGATCGCGAGGGCGGCCACGATGGCCCCCGTGGGCGAGGGGATCGTCGCGAGCGTTTGGCCCTGGTTCGCCGCCGAGAGCTCCAGGAGCTCTCCCCCGCCGCTCCCTCCGGCCCCGGCCCCCGGCATGCCCACCAGGAGCGTGCCGGAAGCGTCCAGGACGCTCGAGGAGATCGTGTTGGTGTTGCCCGTCCAGGGCTGGACGGACCAGAGCGCGGCTCCCGTGGAGGGGTCGAAGGCGGCCACGTGGCCCGTCTCGGTGCCCACGACGAGCGCGGTCGGGGTGAACACCGGGGTGGACTGGGAGACCCCGAAGGTGAGGGGGACGCTGAAGAACGGACGGCCCCCGCCCGAGGTGCCCGTCGCCTCGTAGAGGGCGACCAGGTCCCCCGTCAAGGTGGAGGTCGAAGCGAAGACGTAGACGTAGGTCTTGGCGGACGCACCGGTCCCCAGCGTCCCGATCACCGGGGACGACGCGATCGCGGTCGCCCCGCCGAGGGAGTAGCTCCAGGAAAGCGTTCCCGTCGAGATCTGCACGGCGAGCACCCCGCCGGTGGTGTTGGCCACGAACACGAGGTCGGCCGCCGGGTCCGCGGCGGGCGAGGCCAGGAGGTTGCCCACGCGCAGATGCCAGAGGGTGGCACCGGAGGCCAGGTCGAACTCGCAGAGGGAGGGCACGCCTCCCGCGGAGCAGGGCGCGATGACGTTCGCCCCGAGGGGGAGAGGGCTCGAGCCCAAGTCGGGTGTCCCGAGCGCGATGAGCCCCGCCTGGGCCCCGGTGGTCGCGTTGAGCTCGTAGAGGGTCCCGTCCGAGCCGGCGACCAGGAGCAGCCCGCGGTCCAGCGCCGGGGCCGAGTCCAGAGAGCCGTTCGTCGTGTAGTGCCAGACGATCGCACCGGTCCTCGCATCCAGGGCGTAGACCGTGTGGTCCGCGCTCGGGACGTAGATCATGTTCCCGGAGGTCACGATCCCTCCGGCGATGGAAGAGGAGCCGGTGCCGGGGGCGGGGAGGGTCGTCGACCAGGCCACGTTCGTGGTCGGAGGAGGAGCGTCAGGGGAGGTGCCCTGTCGGGCGAGGTTCCCTTGGAAGAGCAGCCATCCGTCCGAGGGAGGGAGGATGGAGGGAGTGGCGAGGGCGGGCGAGGCGGCTCCCGCCGTCCTGGCCGCCGCCGGCGAGACGACGGATGCGGTGGGGAGAGCGACCGAGGCCGAGGTCGAGGCCGACCCCGTCCCGAGGGCTCCCGTTCCGGAAGCATGGTACGCCGCCGAGGAGGCGGGCGTCGCGAGGGCGGTGGGGAGGAGCAGGAAGAGAGCGAGCGCGCAGAGGAGGACGGTCCACCACCGGGAGGAGAGCTCCCCCGACGTCGCTGCGGCGGCCGCGGTCCCGGTCAATGCTCGATCGACGAGAGGAGGAGAGGCTCCCCGTAAAGGCTTACCGCCCAGGGGAACGGCGCTCACGGCAGCAGCCGGGACGGCGTCCGGGGGAAGGGAGTGGTGTCCCGGATGTGCTCCCGACGGGTGATCCAGCGGACCACGCGCTCGATCCCCATCCCGAAGCCCGCGTGAGGGACACTTCCGTAGCGACGGAGGTCGAGGTACCAATCGTAGGGGGCCCGGGGGATCCCCATCGCTTCCAGTCGCTCGACGGTCCGTGTGATGTCCGTCTCGCGGCAGGAGCCTCCGATGATCTCGCCGTACCCTTCCGGTCCCAGGAGGTCGGCGCCGAGCACCGTCCGGGGGTCCTCCGGGTCCTGCAGCATGTAGAACGCCTTGAGCTCCTTCGGGAAGTGCGTCACGAAGATGGGGGCGGTGCGCTCGAGCGTCAGGGCCCGCTCCTCCGCCGTGGCGAGGTCGCTGCCCCACTTGAGGTCGAATCCCTTCCCCTGGAGGACCTCGAGGGCCTTCTCGTAGCGGATCCGCTCGAAGGGGGGTTCGATCGCGAGGAGCTCCTTCGGGTCGCGGCCCAGGAGCTGGAGGTCCTCGGCCCTTCTCTCCGCGACCTGGTGGAGGATCGCGGTGACGAGCTTCTCCTGGATGTCGAGGTTCTCCTTCAGCCCGGCCCAGGCGAGCTCCGCCTCGAGATGGGTGAACTCCGTCAGGTGGCGGGGGGTCCGGCTCTTCTCCGCCCGGAAGGAAGGGGTGACCGCGTAGACCTTCTCCAGGGGGTAGATGAGGGCCTCCAGGTAGAGCTGGGCGGTCTGGCCGAGGTAGGCCTTCGTCCCGAAGTAGTCGAGCTCGAAGGCCTCCGAGCCTCCTTCGGCCGCGTTGCCCGAGAGGATGGGGGGCGTGACCTCCCAGTACCCGTCCCCGTCGAGGAGCGCGCGCGCGGCGCGGAGCACCTCCGACTTCACCCGGGCCGTCGCGACCATCTCGCGGGTCCGGACGGCGAGGTGCCGGTGGTCGAGCAGGAAGTCCTCGGTCTGTCCGGTGAAGATCGGGAAGTTCTCGGCGGCGTGGACGACCTCCACCCGGTCCGCCCGGAGCTCGTGGCCGCCCGGGGCCCGCTTGTCGGCGGCGACGGTCCCCTCCACGATGAGCGCGCTCTCCACGAGCGCCTTCTCCGTCTTGGAGAAGGTCTCCGGCCCGAGCGTGTCCCGCTTCGCGGTGACCTGCATCTGCCCGGAGGCGTCGCGCAGGATCAGGAAGCAGATCCCGCCCGAGCTCCTCGTGCGGTGGACCCAGCCGCGGACGCGGACCTTCTGGCCCACGGAGGCGGCCCGGTTGGCCTGGGAGAGCGGGACCGCGGCAGTCGCCGCGGCGGGGGCTTCCGAGGGGGCAGGCGTTGAGGGCTCGCTCGCGGTCAAGGCGGCGCTCGGTCCTCCGTGGCTCCCTTCACTGGTACTCGCGCCACTTGTTGCCGCACTTCGTGCACTCGAAGATGCGGGTCTCCGGCTCGTCGGCCCCTCGCGTCTGGCGGAGGACCCAGAAGGCGGTGTCGTTCCCGCACTTCGGGCATTCTTCCTTCGCCGTGGGGTTCGTGGCGACCTTCTCCGAGATGACGGTCATCTGCTTGGCTTTGGGCTCGCTGTGGGTGACGACACCGCCCCCGCCGCCCATCTTCGTCGACGTACCGCAGGCGGAGCACACCCAGCGCTTCGACGCCGCCTCAGGGCGCATCAACCTCTTGCACTTCGGACAGAGCATCGGGGTTCTGACATTCCTCCGCTATTTGACACGTCTCCCCGCGGAAGCGTGGCTTGGGGCGACCTCCGGGGGGCCGGTCGACCGAGGGGGGCCGCAGCTCCAGAAGCGGCGGGGAGGGGCCCGTCCCACCTACGCGAGGAAGACCTGGGGAGGGGCGGGGCCGCTCCGGGTCGGGTTCTTGACCGGGTCGAAGGGCGCCGTGCCTCTCAGCTTGTGCATGTGCTCGACGCGCGCCTTCACGTCGGCGACGCTCCCGACGTCGTGGCGGACGTAGTACTCCCCCTGGACGTGCTTGAGCGCCTGCTCGACCCTCGCCTCCGCGTCCTTCCGCGCGCTGGACTCCCCCACCAGCGCCAGGGAGCGGGAGGTCCCGGTGAGCGCCGTTCCCGGCTCGGGGCCGGGACTGACCGAGCCGTAGTAGACCGTGACCCCCAGGTCGCGGATCGCGTTCTCGTCGATCCGGAGCAGGGACCCCTTCTTCGGAGAGTCGGGGTAGCCCACGGGCACGAGGTACTTGCACACCGTCGCACGGAGACGGAAGCTCACGTGGGAGGGGTCGATGCGGGAGGCGGCCACCTGGTAGAGCAGGTCCGCGAAATCCGTGCCGTCGAAGAGCGTGAGGATGTTCAGGGTCTCCGGGTCCCCGAAGCGGGCGTTGAACTCCAGGACCTCGGGCCCTTGCGCGGTGAGCATGAACCCCCCGTAGAGCACCCCCCGGAACTCCAGGTTCTCCTTCCGGAGCGCGGCGACGACCCCTCGAAGGATCTCCGTCGCGGCCTCCCGGTCCTCCTTCGTCAGGAACGGGAGCAGGTGGTCGCGCTCGGAGTAGGAGCCCATCCCCCCGGTGTTCGGGCCCTGGTTCCCCTCGAGCGCCCGCTTGTAGTCCTGCGCGATGGGCATCGGGAGGACGGAGGTCCCGTCCACGAAGGCGAGCAGGCTGAACTCCTCGCCCTCGAGCCGCTCCTCGAGCACCACGGAGCGCTCCTTCCCGGTCGGCGGGAAGAGCTTCCTCGCGATCTCCGCGCCCTCCTGGGGGGTCTGGAAGTCCACACCCTGGACCCACACGCCCTTGCCCCCCGCGAGCCCGGCCGCCTTCACGACGAACTGGCCCGAGAACGCCGCGACGGCGGCGTCGACCTCCGCGGGAGAGCTCACCGTCCGGAACTCGGGGAGACCGGGGATGTGATGGCGCTGCATCAGCTCGCGAGCGAAGGCTTTCGAGCTCTCGATGCGGCCGGCGGCCGCCGAGGGGCCGACGGTGGGGATCTTCGCGGCCCGCAGCTCGTCCGCGACCCCGGCGGCGATCGCCGCCTCGGGCCCGAGCACGGCCAGCTCGACCTCCCGCTCGCGCGCCCACCGCGAGATCTTCGGACCGTCCTCGACGGCCGAGACGAGGTAGTCCCGGGCGATGGCCTTGAGACCGGGGTTCACCTGGGGAGCGGCAACGAAGAGGGGGGCCTCGCTCCGTTGGAGCGCCAGGCCCAGGGCGTGCTCGCGCCCGCCCCCACCGACCAGGAGGGTCCTCGGTCGTCGCACGGTCCGTCCGCATCCCCGTCCGCCTAAACCCTTTCGGTCGGGTGGGGTTCCGGCCCCCCGCGGCCTCCCCCGCCCGACCCTGGGCACCTCGCGAGCCACCCTCCTACCGCGAGCGAACATCTATCGCACCCTTCGGCATACCTGCCGCGTGAGCGGCGAAGCGCCTCCCCAGCCGGACGGACCGGGGGGATCCCCCCGGCTCCCGAACCCGGCCTCCGAGGCCCTCCGAAGGGTGAGCCGGGGAGCGGGGACCTTCGTCCTCGTCCTGGGCGGTTCGCGCGAGGCCCGCGCGAGCCTTCTCGGAGTGGTGGAGCAGAACGCGGCCTCCTCCGGGTGGGAGACCCTGCGGCTGCGCGCGCACCCGCTCGACGCGATGGTGCCCTACGGGGCCCTCCAGCCGTGGCTCTCACGCTGGTACCATCCCACCGAGGACGCGGGGGCCCCGTCGCACGACGGGAGCCGCCGACCGCATTCCGAGACCTTCGCGATGCCGTTGGTGGGTCTCATCGCGGGGCTGCCGAGCCGCGCGCCGCACGAGCGCGAGCACGGGGGGGGCGGGTCCCGGTCGACCCTCGCGGACCGGAGCGACGAGGTGCGGGCCTTCACTCCGGCCGAGCTGCGGGCGGAGCTCGTCGACCTCGTGCAGGGACGCACGCGGCAGAACCCCGCCGTCGTGCTCATCGAGGACGCGGACTTCCTGGACGCCGCGAGCCGCGACTGGTTCTCCTTCCTGGCCCTCCGCATGACGGACATGCCCCTCGCGGTGGCCATCGCGCTCGAGGGGGAGGCCGAGGAGACGGAGTTCTGGCGGCAGAACCTGGCCGAGGCCCCCGCGGCGTGGTGCCCGCTCCCGATGGACCCTCTGGGGGCGTCGGGCGAGGAGCGGCTGCGCAGCCGGCTCCGCGCGCTCCCGCCGCGGACGCTCGAGGCCCTTTCCCTGGCGGTCGTCGCCGGACCCGACGCGGACCGGACGACCCTCAAGGAGGTCCTGGGCATGACCGACAAGGAGCTCAACCTCGCTCTGAGCCCCGCCATCGACGCGGGGCTCCTGCGGCTCGACGGCGACCGGTACGACTGTCCGGAGCCCGCGCTCTTCCCCGACCTCCTGGGGTCCGTGCGGTCGGCCCAGCTCGTCGGCCTCCACCGCAACCTGGCCCAGGCGCTCACCAAGCGGCCCGCGCACCAGCAGCAGGGGAAGGCGCTCTTCCGCCTCTCCGACCACTGGGCCGAGGCGGGAGAGATCGGGCGGGGCGTCCCGGCCCTCCTGGCCGCCTCCAAGGAGGCCGAGCGCTGGGGCGCCCCCGAGCTCGCCGAGCAGCGGTTGCTGCGCGCCGTCGTGCTGTCCCAGACCGACCCCACGGCCCGCGGGAGGGAGACGGAGGAGAAGGTCTACGCGGAGATCGCCAAGCTGCGGCTACGCGCGAACCGTCCCGTCGAGGCCCGGGAGGCCTTCCAGCGGGCCATGGCGCTCGCGAAGGAGAGGGGGGCGCGCGCGCTCCAGTGGGCCCGGTACGTCTCGGGCATCGCCGACGCCGAAGTGCGCCTCGGGGGACACCCGGACGAGCTCCTACGGTCGACGCTCGCGCAGGTGCAGGGCCGCTCCAACGAGCTCGAGGCGCTCCTCCTGCGGAGCCTGAGCTACTACTACCTCGAGCGGGCACGGTTCGACGAGTCCATCGCCGCGGCCGAGCGTGCGAGCGAGCTGGCCGAGAAGGGTCCGGACGCCGTGCTCAAGGTCCGGTGCCACAACTCCGCCGCCAGCTCCTACATCTTCAGCGGGCTCGAGCCGGAGCGCGCCCGGGCCCACCTGCTGAAGGCGCTCGAAGAGCGGCCCCGCCTGGAGGGCACCTCGGACCAGCTGATCCTCGTGAACATCATGGACGGGCTCTCGCTCTTGGAGTGCTCTCTGGGACGGGAGAGCGAGGCGGTGCGCTGGGGCGAGGAGGCCATCACCACGGCCCGGAGGTACGGCTACGGGAGCACGCTGCTGCTCGTGCTCGGCAACACCCCGGAGCACTACGTCCACACGAGGGAGTTCGCGAAGGCGAAGGCGCTGACCGACGAGCTGCGTCGGCTCGTGGACCGGCTGGGGCTCCCGGAGCGCGACAACAACCGGCAGCAGCTCTACCTGCTGGAGGGACGGATCGCCGCCGAGACCAACGACGTGGCCACCGCGCGCGCCCGGTTCGAGGGGATGGTGGCGATGTCGGAGAAGGGAGGCTCCCGGGTGTTCCTTGGGCAGGCCCTGGTCCACCTGGTGGTCCTCTCGGCCCGTCACCATGACCTGGAGGCGGCGCGTCGCTACTACCATCGTTTGGAGAAGGAAGGCGTGATGCGGAGCTTGATGGGAGAGAACCGTCGGCTCTTGGAGCAGGTCGAGCCGCTCCTCCGCTCGGAGAACGACTCCCCCCACCCTGGGTGAGCCGCGCGCCCCTCGTGGGCCCCTACCTCCACCGCCCTCCCGCCGCCGATCCGTTGCTGAAGAGCGGTCCACGCCCGCGCCTTAATGGGGGGAAGGCAGGTCCCAAGCACCGATGACCCTCGAGCCGAGCGAGAAACCGAGCTATGGGAGGGTCCTGCGGCACCGGCCCACCCTGCTGCTCTGGCTCTCCCAGATCATCTCGCAGTCGGGGGATTTCATCTTCGACATCGCCCTGCTCTGGTTGGTCATCCAGACCACGGGGTCCGTGGCGGACGTCGGCCTCGTGGTCGCCGTCGTGCTGCTTCCCGTGGTGTTCCTGGGACCCATCGCCGGGGTCTATGTCGATCGTTTGAACCGACGCTCCGTGCTCATGGCGGCCGAGGCGTTCCAGGGGGCCGTCGTCCTGGGCATGGCAGGCCTTCTGCTCCTTCACGACCTGTACTTCCCCGTCCTTCTGCTCCTGGTCTTCCTGCTGAACGCGGGCGGCGCGATCGCTCGGGTGACGAGCACCGCGATCATCCCCTCGCTCGTGGAGCGAAGCGACCTGGGGGCCGCGAACGGGCTGTTCTCGATGAGCGGGTCGGTCAATCAACTGGCGAGCCTGGGGCTCGGCGGGGTCGTGGTCGCCCTGTTCGGAGTGGAGACCCCGATCCTGTACGACGCGATCACCTTCTTCGTCGCCCTGGCGCTGGTCTCGCTCATCTCCTCACGCCTTTCGGAGCCTCGGGACGAAGGGTCCGAGGCGGCCGCCAAGGCCAGCTTCGGACACGACTTCGTGGAGGGGTTCGCCTACCTTCGCAAGGACCCGTTCATGAGCCAGCTGGTCGTGATCGCCGTCGCGCTGAACTTCTTTGGGGCGATGATGGTCACGCTCGTCGCCCCCTTCGCCAAGTTCGCGCTCCAGGGCAACGCCTCGGCGTACGGGTTCATGGGGGCCTCGATGGCCCTTGGCACCCTCGTCGGGTCCACGGTCCTGGGGAAGCTTTCGATGCGACGGACGGCGGGACCCATGCTCTTCGCGGGAGTTCTCCTCGTCGGAGCCGGGTGCATCCTCTGGGGATTCACGCACGAGCTCTGGGAGACCCTTGTCGCCACGGCCATCGTGGGCGTGGGCCTCGCAGCGGCGAACCTGCCCATTGCCGTGCTGTTCCAGGCCAAGGTGCCGAAGCAGCTCCTGGGGCGCGTCGGGTCCGCCCTGGGGTCGGGAACGGCCGCAAGCCAGCCGGCGGGGGCCCTGTTGGCCGGGCTCCTTGCCGCGAGCCTGACGGTCGGCCCGGTCTACTCCCTGTGCGGAGCGGCCATCCTGATCATCGGCCTCCTCGGATTTGCTGGGCTTCGGGAGCTGAGAAAGGTGTCCTTCTAGGTGTGGGTACTATAGGGGGAAACGGAGGGCAGGGCCGTCCCCCAGCACGGGGTTGGCCACGGCCCCCTAGAAGGATCCGGGCAGAGGGTCCCATCGGGCCTTCCGGAGGGGTAGATCGGGGGGGCGGAGGTGGAAGCGGTCGGGCCGCGCGAAAACTCGACCCGATCGGCGAAAACGGCCTCCCCTATCCAGATATCCTCTACGGTGACTCTACCGCGGGTCAGGTTCTGTCCCGATGGCGGGTGTTCACCCCGATTCCTGCACTTGGCGTCCCTTCGCGGGAGCAGGGCGGCGGGATCGTTGGAAGACTATCATGGAGCGTTCGATCTCCGATAGGAGTAGCCGCGGCGTCTCGTGCCAGGCACGTGTTCGATCATATTCCTGGCGATCATCCGCTTGAACAGTTTCTGAGTAGCGCTCTCGGAGGTCAGCCCGCACAACTTCCTCGCCTCGTGGTTCTTGATGGACCCATGCGTTTCAAGAAACTCCATGATGATCTCCTCCGCCGACGCGAGAGGTTCATGACGAACTACTACCATCACGGAGTGCTCTCCTTCGGTGATCTCCGGTGCTTTGAGAGAAAGTTTCCGCATGGCTTCGAAAGCCGTGTTGAGCCCTTCTCCAACGTCCTTGTTGGGGGCGTTCGGGAACTTGTTCACGAGGCGTACTAGGGTTGGATTCCTGGCGTACTGCTGGCTGAGAATGTTCGCAGGGGTGATGTGACCGGGAAGCCTCCCCGGACTCTCCACTTCGACTCGGTTGTCAAAGATCCGTACGTCGATGTCATCAGCCACACTGTAGTCTCTGTGCAAGACCGCATTCGTGATGATCTCGTGCAGAGCGTCGCGAGGGTACTTGGCCCTCTCGAGCCCGGACGGTCCGAGAACCTTGATGTCCTGGACGATCGCTACGGTCTTGTCCACCGAACTGGCGATCTGCCGATAGGTACATCCCTCGATGGCGATGGGATCGAACGCAAGCGCCTCACGCGTGCCTTCAGCCTGATCGGTCTTGTATCGATAGATCTTGACCGCGGACCTCTTCGGCAAGTAGATCTGTGGCTCTTCTGAGAACAGCAGTAGCCCTGCCACCGAGGGATGGCCCTCCCGAACTAGCCGCTGCTTCTCCAACCACGGAGCCGGCTCGGCTCGCGGAACGACCCGCTCTAGGAACTCCTGCGTGATGGTAGAGTTCACGATCTCGTTGGAACTCGCGTCCCTCACCAAATGGTTCTCGAAGGAGAGGACGCCCTTGCTGTACTTGAGTCGCTCAAGGTCATCGTCAACAACCGGAAGGGACTGCGCGCCGATCCGAATGTATGCGATCCTGTTTGATGCGTAGGTGATGCCCTTCGTCTTCTGGACCTGAACCTGCAGAACCAGTCCCTGCTTGCCTTCGGCGGAGAGGAAGTTGTACTCCACATCCTCTCCCAGTGGGAACTCGTCATTGAAGACTTGGAGGAAGTTGTTGGCCTCCTCGGGGTTTGCGAACCCCACCCACTCTCGAGGCTTCTGGTCAGCGAGCCCGAGGTACAGTTCGCCGCCGGCTGCGTTCGCGAATGCGCTCAGGGCAATCGAGGCCTTAGAGGGCGCGACCTCTTTCGACTTGAACTCCGCAAAGTGACCCTCGTCCGCGAACTGAAGGTCGCTCAACTCGTTCAGTCCGAGCCTCCTCGTCGCAACCGTGCCGCCTCGCATCGAAAAGTATCCCGCCAGAATCGGCTACATTATGTCATATCGCAATAAATATATTTAAGGATTTAACACTTTGCGCGCCAATTATAAAAAAAATGGCGCGCAAAGTCAACGCTGCCACCGGTCTCGACGCAGGCGGTGGGTCACCAGTAGGTCGCCAGCAGGTCCGACAGAAGTTTGCGGGGAGCGGCGAAACATGCGAGGTGCGAGGATGGCCCAATCGCCCGAGACGGGACGCCCCCTGGTAGCACCCGCGAGGGGGGCGGAACCGCCTGTCAGAGCGTTATTATACGTATGGTATGTTGCGACAGCGCACGGAGGCCTTCGGTTGAACCGCCATCCGACCCCCTGGCTTGCGCTGGTGCTCACGTTCGTGGGCCTGGGGGTCATGCTCTCCACCGCCGCGGGGGGAGCCCACGGTATGGCCACCGGGACCCTCATGGCCCCTCTGCCCACGGCTGCCCCTGCCTCCGGGACCTCGGGATCGTCCTCCCCCGGCCTGGGCAGCCTCACCACTCCTTACGGGTCGTTCATGACGCCCAGCACCGGCTGCACCACCGGGATCAACGGCACCTGCCCCCACCTCACCCCCTCCGCCAGTGCGTTCCCCTCCAAGATCTGCCGTAGCGGGTCCGCGGGATGCGGGGCGACCCCCTACGACACCAAGGTCACCCTCAGCGTCAACGCGACCGGGAACACCCTCTCCAGCCCGCCTAACGTTCAGATCGTCTTCGTCGTGGAGACCACCCTGTTCGACGGCGTCTACGACCCCCTCGCGGGCGAGCCCGGGCTATCCTCCTGCTCCGGTCCCTGCGCCGAGTCCAACGGGGTGCCCTTCTTCGTCGCGAACGCGGGTCAGATCGCCACCGACATCGCGACCCACTTCGGGGCTTCCCTCTCCTCGTGCACCCCTGGCGGACAGAACTCGGTCTGCTTCGCCATGGTCGATTACTTCTCCACCACCGGGGCCGACCACGACGACGGCGACGGCAGCGAGTACCACCCGGACGTCACCACCTTCGTCCCCGCGAACCAGTTCCAGGGCGCGGTCGCGAGCTCCTTCCAGTCCTTCGTCCTGGGCGGCGGTTGGGTCTACGGCGACTCCGACTTCTCGGACAACATCCTCTCCTCCTCCTCCATCACGGGGGTCTACGGAGCGGAGCGCGGAAGCGGGCTGGCGTGGAACGCCAACGCCGACCACGTCATCGTCTGGATGGGCTCCACGGTCCCCCGCGACCCCAACTACGTCTCCAGCTACGCCCCCACCGACTCCAACTTCAACTCCGGGAACTCCGCCAGCTGCGAGCCCCCCTACTTCGGGGGCCAGCCCAACTGCTACGGATGGGCCGAGCCCACCAACTCCATCGCCGCCTACGCGAAGGCCAACAACATCGTGATCGACACCATCGACCTGCCCGACGGGATGACCGAGCTCAACGCCGGGGACTACCTGAGCACCGGCACCGCCGCTCAGGCGGATGTCAAGAACATCCTGCAGGCCGGCTGCGACATGGCGGTGGCGACGGGAGGCAGCTGGGAGGGGCCCCAGGGATTCCCCTGCTCGGCGGCCGCGACAGGGACGGGCCAAGGGAACCTGACCTGTGTCTCCGGAGCCTCGTGCGAATCGAGAGGAGCGGAGTACAATCCCGCCAGAGCGTGGGGGACGAACCCCGGGCTCGGTTGGGCTCTCACGAACATCAACTTCCCCTCCATCTCCTCGAACGTCACGGCCAAGGGGACGACGGGGGACACGTTCAATTTCATTCCGGCCCCCTACTTCCAGATCGATACGGGCAATCCGCAGTACAAGGCGGTCTGCTCGCGCTTGCCGACGAGCCCGCCACTGCCGGGACCGTGCAGCAGCACTCCGCAGTTCGGTCCCCTGGGTTCCCTCGGGACCGGGGTCGGGTGGGCCTGGCCGGACAACACGATGTACCTCGGGGACAAGTGGTCGGTCTCGTTCAACGTGATCGCGACCGCGGCGTTCCCGACGTCCATCCTGATGATCGC
>JAKAAX010000015.1 GCA_021802125.1 Thermoplasmata archaeon
TCAGGACAATCTGGAGGGGGGAGAATCGACCTCTTGTAGCTCTCGCCGCGACTGGTTCTTGATCTATCAGATTGGCCCGGACAACCCCGCTTGGACATCCATGTCGAGTACCTTGCCTAGACACCTTGCCTAGCGGCCTTGCCGAGACACACCCCCCCTTTAGAATGGACTCGGCAAGGGATAGGCTCGGCAAGGTCGCGCGTCCCTGCTCCCACTGAGGCGGCAAGTCACTTCCAAGCCGCTTGGTCCGTCTTGCACGCCCGTAGCTTATTGAGCTACAAGAGGGGACGGGGAGGACCCGCGGTGAACCTTCCCTTAGGGCCTCTCCCCATGGGCGATGGACTTCGTTGCGCTCTCCATCCCTCCGATTTCGGTCAAAGCGGTGCTTCGCGGACTGGATGAATCGTGGCTATTCGCGGGCCCTCCCCGCGGCGTGGTGCTCGCAGGGCTAGTCTCGCGCCATTCGCGAGTCCCTTGCGGCCTTCTGCGACAGTTTCTTGAAGGGGTCGAGCTGAATGAGGACCCAAGGTAGACACCCGGGTGGATGCGTTGGAGATTTCGCTCAGGCAACCCGAGGAACGAGATGACCCGGCACCCTTAGATGCGAGATGCACCTCTCCACTGTCGACTAGGGGGTCCACGCGATGAAGAGCGGCTCGCTTTTTCCTCTACCTCCTGGAAAGTTTGACACGGGCCCCACCTTTCGGACGCACCTGATTCAGCATTACAAGCCACGTCGGGGACAGCGGCCTCTGACGATGATATTGGGTCTCACCAAGCGGTCGGAGCGCGATTTGCCAAAGGCGCTAGAGATGTTTGGAATTGCGACTGAGCGGAAGTGGGGCCAGGTCTGGTACCTCCGAGCAGGGAAGCAATCCGACGGCCTCCAAGCATACCTCTCGTACGAGGAGAGTGGAATCCTCGTCTTCTATACCACGTACCGGAAAACAGAGGAAATTCCGCTAATCAAGAGATTCCTTCAGCGAGACACAGAGAGTCACCCCCTCAACATCCGACCATCGAGCATGCAGCAGGCTCTCGACAGCTTGTTGGAGACAGACCCTCAGGTCAAGATTGTGGATTTCACCGCGCGAAGGGACCTGCGTTCCGGAGCTCGAGGGAAGGTCAGGCCGGGGGTCGAGAGGACTGTGAGCTACTGGGGAGCGGACGGACGCGAAGTCCTCGAGGAACTTCAGTACACATATGGGGTCCTTCCGACAAGAATGGTCTTCCAGATTCCAGGGAAGGCCAAGTTCGGGATGGACCAACGCGGAATCATTACCCACCAGGGAGGCGATCTCTCTCTGCCCCTAGTCTACCTTGGTCACGCCGTTACCGAGGCCAAGCAGACACTGCTGGCGTTCGACCGGAGCGCCTTCGAGGTGTTCTCTGTGAAGCAGGGGGCCGGCTTTTCGCTCCCCATCTCGGTCCCCAGCGTCATTCGGTTCAAACGGAAGATGGAGTACTCCCAAGTTGAGGACTTCGAAGAAGCGCTAACGAGGAAAGGGTATACCATTCTGAGTTCGGTGGCTCAGGAGGGTTCCCTCTACCTCTCCACGGATGTGATCTCACGCGAAGGAGTTCGATTCAGGATTAAGGCTGACGAAGCGACGATGAAACTCCTTCCCACGGACAAGCGGGACTTCAGGGGGTTTCTGGACCTCTACGACGTTGTTCTGGGGCACATCGATCCTAACGCAGAGCTCGTAGCGTAGCGGGGGGGACCCTGCCGGGAGGGACGAGAACATCGCAGCTTTCTCGGGGGGGTCCAAGGGCCGACCGAAGACCGTCAGGCAGAGGATTTCCCTCCTCGCTCGAACGTATGCACAGCAGTCTGTGGACGAGTACAGACGGCAGAAGGAGACCGCCACTCTGCATGACACGCTCATCACAGCAGTCGCCTCGCTCTTCTTACCCGGTTCTCCGCTTAACAAGAGCACCGGCTACTTGTTCCGGAGCGCGGATCCCCTCTGGGAACTCGGGGTCCCGAGCTTCGATGTTTGGATTCACAACTTCAACACGGGTACCTCACTCTTCGTGGAGTGCAAGACCGGGCTCGCCCAGACCACGAGGGAAATCAGGGGCATCTACGAAGCAGCCTTCACCGTAAGGCAGAACCAGGTCTACCTCGAATCGATTCTCGGGAAGGGAATCTCGTCAATGGAGTTTGTGCTGTGTACCCCCGCGTCAGAGATGCAGCGTGTGGCGGAGGCCGTAGGGCGATTGGATCAGGAACCCGACCTGCCGGGGACACAAACACCGCTGCTCCTCTGGCAGCTTGATGTTTTCAAGCAGCAGTCAATCCAGTTTTTCAAGCTGGTCCCTGGACGCGATGGGGGGAAGCTCGAATTTCGCCACAGGGACTCGAACTTGATGAAGGAGTTGCGCCAGCCGGTGCCGGTTGATGACAGCGAGCTACTCGTCAAGGTCTACCCATCGTCGCACCCCGTGCTGCTCGCGAAGAACGTGATTTCCGAGATGCTGAGACGGAACGAAGCAACTGGCGAGTCGCTCCAGGTAGTTCGCCGGAGGGACGTCTGCGACTTCTTCTCTTCCCCGACAAACGTTGGACACTACGCTGCGGGAAAGATTGGTGAGAGTCTGATGAAGATCGTGATCGATCGAGGGGTCGAGTTTGGACTGCTCCGTCCGTCAGTGGATGCGAAGGATGTCTTCAGCATCACCGTCAAGGGAACACTCCCATCCACCATTCTCACTCAGTACGAGCGCCGCTACGACCAGGCCGCAGCTCGCAAGATTGCGTGGAACCGCGCGACGAAGGAAGTCACGGAGCAGGACGCCAAGCGGAATCCGCCCCTGGATCGATGGGTGAAGGTGGAGACGAAGAGTTCTGGGCAGGACACATCTGGATGATTATGCTCGAACCGAAGGGAGGTGATGTCGATTGAATCCCCCATTCGCGGTTCCGGTGAACGTTTGCGCCGCGAAGAGGGGGTATACTTCATCCCCCGGGACGCAATGGGAAGCCGAGAGGAACCCTTCGACCCTGCCCCTCCTCGAGGGACCGAGGCGATTTGGGGCGTCTTTCGAGAGAAAATGGGTTGCACTCCCAATTAGGGATGCAACCCGCAGGCCGCATGGTCGCAGAACCCCCCGGGCGTGCAGCCTCCCGACCGCTTGGTCCCTCCCCAGGCCCTCTTGCCAGAGGCGGAACTTGGGCGCGATCGCCCAACGGATTCATCTACCCGCACCACTCCCTCGGCTCCGATGGGCGGGTCCGAGGGAAAGCGGGCGCTGGTGACCGGGATCACCGGGCAGGACGGGAGCTATCTCGCGGAACAGCTGCTCGCAAAGGGGTACGAGGTCTACGGACTGGTCCGCCGCCTCTCGACCCCGAACACGCAGAACATCCACCACCTGCTCGAGCGGATCCATCTGGTCGACGGGGACCTTCACGACCAGGCTTCCCTCGAGAGCGCGCTGCGGACCGCTCAGCCGGACGAGATCTACAACCTGGCCGCCCAGAGCTTCGTAGGGGTCTCGTTCAACCAGCCGGTCGTGACCGGCGAGGTGACCGGCCTGGGTGCCGTGCGGCTGCTGGAAGCCATGCGCAACCGCGCCGACAAGGCGAGGTTCTACCAGGCCTCCTCGAGCGAGATGTTCGGCAAGGTCCTGGAGACCCCCCAGACCGAGCGGACCGGGTTCTATCCCCGAAGTCCCTACGGGGTCGCGAAGGTGTACGCCTACTGGGCGTGCGTGAACTACCGGGAGAGCTACGGGCTCTACGTCTGCAACGGGATCCTCTACAACCACGAGTCGGAGCGGCGCGGGCTCGAGTTCGTGACCCGAAAGATCTCGGACGGCGTCGCGCGGATCAAGCTCGGGAAGGCGAAGAAGATCCGGCTCGGGACGCTCGATACCCGACGGGACTGGGGGTACGCCCCGGAGTACACCGATTTCATGTGGCGCACCATCCAGCAACCCTCCCCGGACGACTACATCGGCGCGACGGGGGAGTCGCACTCCGTCCGGGAGTTCGTCGATCTCGCGTTCCGCACGATCGGGATCCCCGACTGGAAGGACTACGTGGAGCTTGACCCCCGGTTCGCCCGGCCCGCGGACGTGGACCATCTGCTGGGGGACCCGACCAAGGCGAAGGAGAAGCTCGGGTGGGTGGCGAAGGTGCGGTTCCCAGAGCTCGTGAAGATCATGGTCGAGGCTGACCTCCGGCGGCTCTCCGCCGAGCGCTGATCCTCACCGGCGGCCCCCCCCCGCTCCCCCCGCCCCTCCCCACCCTCCCTCGCGGCCTTCTCGGGCGGGCCCAGGTTCATCCCCCAGGAAAGCTCCTGGCTCATCTCCGATGGAGGAGGCGAGCCGGCTACGGGACTCCGGCACGGTGGCTCTGCTCGCGGCGGTCCTGGTCCTCCCGCTCTACTTCGAGCTCCAGCCGCAGCCGGCGTCCCCCTGGGTGCTCACCGCGGCGACGCTCGCCTTCCCGCTCATCGTGGCCAAGGGCGTGCGTTCCCCCAAGCCGTGGCTCGTCCCGGTCCTGGGGATCGGGTGCGGCGCGTTCGCGGTGTTCTCGATCCTGACCGGCTTCGGGAACCTGCTCACGGACGAGCCTTGGACCACCCCCCGGTTCGTCGGGCTCGCGCTCTCGGGGCAGGACCTCTACACGACCCAGCTCACCTTCTGGCACGACAGGATGGGGGTCCAGGTCTACTCCGCGTCGTACTACGTCTACCTCCCGCTGCTGACGTTCGTCCAGGTCCCCTACCTCGATTATCGATGGTTCTCCTTGGCTCTCTGGGGAGCCGTGGTCTACCTCCTCAGGAACCGGTACTACGGGGCGATCGCCATGGCCTGCCCGTATCCGGCGCTCATGGCGGCCAACGGGTTCAACGACTTCGTCCCGCTCATCCTGCTGACCTTCGCCCTGGTCCTCCCCCAGGGGTGGCCCCGTCGCGTCGCGGAGTTCCTCTCCCTTGGTGTGAAGCAGTTCGCGAACGTGCTGCTGTTCGGCTACTACCTGGCGAAGAAGGACTACCTCGCCGCGCTGCGGACGGTCGTGGTCACCCTCGTCATCCTCCTTCCGTTCCTCCTCTGGGACTGGAAGGCCGTGGTCTGCGCGACCGTGCTCTACCACCCGCCTTCCTGCGCCGGTCCCGCGATGGAGACCGCATGGTGGGCGTTCATCCGGATCAACTACGGGATCTACGTGGTCTGGGTCGCGGCCATGTTCCACCAGCAGCTCCTGCCGTGGGCCACGAGGATCCTCGCCAAGGTGGCCCCGCTCGGGAGGGGCCCCTCGACCTAGGGGATGTCGACCTCGATCGACCCGTCCTGCACCCTGGCGGGATAGATCGTCAGCTCGCGGGTCTTCATGGCCCCGTAGGGCCCCTGAAGGACGATCCCGCTCTTGATGTCGAAGACGGCCCCGTGCCGGGGGCAGGTGAGGCGGTTCCCCTGCAGCTTCCCATCGACGAGCGGTCCCTGGGAATGGGTGCATCGGGCGGCCGTCGCGTACACCTGCTCCATGTGGTGGAGCAGGAGCACCGGGTGGCCCTCGACCAAGACCTCCTTCTTCGACCCCGGAGGAAGGTCCTGCAAGCCGATGCCCGTAGCTCTCCAGGTCACGGAGGAGGGCGACGCGGCCCCGCAGATAAATCCGTCGAGCGCAACGGCGAGCGTTCCGGCGATGCCCCGCTGTACCGTGGTAGGGAAAGCCCGCGCACCGAACGGACGTTCAGTCCCGTGCGCCCATGCCTTCGTTGAACGCCCCGCCGGCCGGGTACCCCTGGGCAGGGACCCGCGTCGTCCGCGCGTGGGAGCGTGGAAGCTCGGAGGACTTCTCGAAACGGAGGAGCTGGGCGTCGTTCCTTGTGATCTGACCGTAGCGGAGGAGCTCCTCGAGGAAGTTCGGGATGTAGACATCGGGCCGGATCACGATCTTCGACCTGCCGGCCCGCCGGTCGCCCATCCGGAAAGGCACCTCGCGGAGCCGGGCGTTCGGGTGCTTCGCGAGGACGTAGAGGAGCATCTTGTACTTCGCGATGGACGGGTCCAGCCCTTCGGCGAGCTGGCGGCGGACCATGAAGAAGCCCGAGACCGGGTCCGTCGTGCGACGCGCGGCGGGGATCAGGAGCTGCGAGAGCAGAAGCGCGGAGCGGCTGATGACCCCTCGGAAAGGGGACCAGTCGTTCACGCCCTCGCGAGTGTACCTTGAGGCGACGACCACGTCGACGTCCTGGGAGACCGCCGCCGTGACGCGTCGGAGCGCCTCCAGGGGGTGCTGCCCGTCCACGTCCATCTTGCTGACCCAGGGGTTGGAGGCAAGCTGGCAGCCGACGATCTCCGCGTTGGCGGGCCCGCGAGCCTGGTCCCGCTCCACGATCCGCACGTCGAAGTCGTGGGGCATCGAAGCGTAGGAACGAAGGGCCTCCCGGGTCCCATCCTTGCTCCCGTCGTCCACGAACAGGACCTCGGTGACCACGCTCGAAGCGGAGGGCTTCAGCGCGGAGTCGAGCGCCCTCAGGAACTTGGGCAACGACTCGGCTTCGTTGAGGACGGGGACCACGAGCGAAACGTTCTCAAGCGGGCGACCTGCGGCTCCGGCCTTGGTGGCAGGGGCGGCGCCCACCGCTACGTCCGCGCTCACCCTATCAACCGTCCCGGAGAAATGCCCATCGAATGTCTATTGGACCAAGGACCGTACGTCTCTGAGCTCGCGGCCTTCCGCCGAGGAGACGGCGGGCCCGTCCTTTTAACTAGCCCTTGCCGGTGGTTGATAAGCCTTAGCCTTCCATCGGGTTGACGGCGCTCTGGAAGGGGCCGGCATCCTCTCTCGCGCGGAACGAGCACAAAGCCATGGAACGAGGGGCCGATGCGACCAAGGACAAGGGCCGGGCACCTCCCGGGCTCCTGTTCCTCAACAACTACACGCGCACGGGTATCGGGGACTTCGGGCTGAACCTGATCGAGACGCTGAAAGGTCAGGGCGTCTCGGTGCAGGTCGAAGAGACGGGACTCTCCTGGAAGGGCTTCTTCCCCCAGCTTCGCAAGGCCCGGTCGTGGGACGGGCCCTTCATCGCCAACCTCGGACTGACCTCCTGGGGAACCTCCGGCGTCCGGAACCTCTTGGGCTTCCTCTCGCTCGGACGGTCGGCGCGCCGCCGCCGGACGGTGGTCGTCCTCCACAACCTCATCGAGATCATCGATCCGAAGGACGCCGGCTACCGCGTGGGGTGGGTCAAGACCGTCGGCGCGCACCAGGCCGTCCGCTTCCTGCGCGCCGCCAACCTGGTCGTCCTCAGTCCTCGGATGCAGTCCCTTCTCAAGGAGAAGTACGGCATGGACGCCCTCTGCCTGGTCTCTCCATGCAAGGTCCTCCCCGTGCGGCCGAGCCCGCCCGGGGGCCGACCGCGGGTGGCCTCCCTGGGGTACCTTGCGCCGTACAAGGGGGTGGACATCTTCCTCTCGGTGGCCGAGGCGATGGCGGAGAAGGCGGAGTTTGTGCTGATCGGTGGCGCGCACCGGGTCCTTTCCCAGGACCCCAAGGTCGCCACCTGGTTCCAGGGGGTCCGTGCGCGTGCCGAGAAGGCCGGGGTGCGCCTGACCGGCTACCTCGAGGAGACCCAGATGAACGAGACCCTGCAGGGGTGCTCCCTTGCACTCCTGCCGTACACGTCGACCAGCGGGGCCAGCGCGAGCTTCTCCACGCTCGCCGCGGCCGGGATACCGGTCATCGCCAGCGCCCTTCCCGAGTTCGAGCTCGTCCACGAGAAAGGGGCCGGCGTGGTCCTCGTCCCACCTCGCCCCGAGGAATTCCTCGCGGCGGTCCGCCGCCTCCTGGCGGACCCTCAGGAACTGTCCCGTCTGGCCTCGCTTCAACGAGCCTTCGCCCAGAAATACAGCTGGGGCGCGTTCGCGCAGCAGCTGTTCGACGCGACCGGTCCGGGGCCGTCTTCCGAGGACAAGCAGCGATGAGCCGTCCATGGCCCTCCTCCCTCCGAGCCGTGACCCGAAGATCGGGGCTCTCGGCGTTGCCCGACGCTGTCAAGTACGCCGCACCTCCCTTCGGACCGGGACCAGGACCGGGGGAGGCTCCCCCCGGAGCAGGGGGGGAGGATCGAACGTGAAGATCTGCCTCATGTCCTCCCACCTGGGCGATCAGCGGAGCGGAGGGACCCGGTTCAACCTCTCTCTGGCCCGGGGGCTGACGAAGCTGGGTACCCAGGTCACCCTCGTCGCCCTCCGCGCGACCGCGGAGGCGAAGCGAGTCGTGGAGGGCATGGGGGCGACGCTGGTGGCCGGGCAGATCGTGGACGGCGAGGTGGGCTTCGGGCCCCTCGCGCTCACCCGAAGTCCGCGGACGGGGAGGAAGGTCGGCCTCCTGGCCAAGACCGTCAAGGACGCGGACTGGAAGGTGCTGGTCTCGGACGATTCGATCCCCTGTGCCGAGGAACTGGAAGGCGAGCGTCTCGCGTACATCTGCAACGGGGCGTTCCCGTTGCTCTTCTTCTCGCGGGACTTCATGCGGACCTCGAAGTTCGTCAAGCGGGTGCTCTCGACGGACGCCTCCGGGACCATCCGAAGGAACGCCGGTCACCTCGGGAGGTTCCGGCACCTCATCGGAAACGGCAAGACCTGCTGCTCGATCGCGAGCTTCGTCTACGGGGTGCCTTTCACCGGCGTCGTCCACCCCCCCGTGGATACCCGCGCCTTCTGTCCCCCCTCTTCCGCGCCCTCCGGGGAGTACGTCCTCGCCCTGGCCCGCAACCTTTCCGAGAGCGGGATGGAGCTCCTCGACTCCCTCGCCCAACGGGTCCCGCTGAAGGTCGTGGGGGGAGCGCAGGTCGCCGGGGCAGATTGCCGAGGCAGGGTGTCGGACGCCGAGCTCATCCGGCTCTATCAGAACGCAAGGTTCCTCGCGTTCCAACCCGTCTCCGAGTACTTCGGTTACGCCATCGCGGAGGCGATGGCGTGCGGCACACCCTCCCTTGCCTTCGACTGCTGCGGCCCTTCCGAGCAGATCCAGAACGAGGTCAACGGCTGGTTGGTGCGGGACACCCCCGAGTTCCTGGACCGTGCGGGCCAGCAGTTCAAGCGCGAGACCTCCGCCGACATGCGACGGGCGTGCGTCGCGGCGGCCGAGCGGTTCAGCATCGAGTCCGAGGCGCGGACCCTCCTAGGGATCCTGGGGACCTGAATCTCGAGGGCGGAACATGGCCATGGCCGAGCTCGGGAACCGCGGCGGGGAAGGTCCGCCCCTTCTGAGCCTAGTCGACCACCTGGAGCTCCGTCCATGGCCGGACCCCTGCTTCTTCTACGACAGGGCCGCGGTCCTCCAGGTGTTCGTGGCGAACGTCTACCGGGAGATCCTGGACGGGCTTTCGCCCGGAGACGCCGTCCTCGACTGTGGGGCGAACATCGGATGTTTCACGATCGCCGCCTCCTACAGGGTCGGCCCGCGGGGGACCGTGATCGCGGTCGAGCCGGAGCCGGCGAACCTGGAGACCCTGCGCGCGAACATCCGAGCGCTAGGCCTCGACAATGTGACGGTGGTCCCCAAGGCGCTCTCGGGTGAGGCCGGCCGGACGGTGAGGATCTCCGGCTCCGGGATGTTCGCTCACGTGAGCGAACAAGGGTCGAACGTCGAGACCACGTCGCTGGCGGAGGTCGCGCAGGGGCTCGGTGACCGCACCATCGCTGGCCTCAAGATGGACATCGAGGGCTCCGAGCTGCCCGCCCTCCAGGCGCCGGATGCGGGAGCGGTCCTTCGGCGCACGGAGCGCTTCGGGGTCGAGGTCCAGGGGATCTCGGAGGAACGGTCCATGCGGGATCTCCTCGCCCGCGCGGGGTTTGCCCGCACGTGGGTCACCAAGGAGTACGCCTTCCTCCCCCGAGCGGCCCTGCGAGTCCTTCGGCACCCCTCGCTCCCCTTCCGCCTCTACGGGGACCATGTGGGAGATTTCGTGGACCGGCTCATGCGAGGATTCACCGGCACCGTGAGGCCGGACCCCACCTCCGAGCAGGGCTTCGTCTCCCAGCTCATCATGGCGCAACGGTCCTGAGGGAACGACCGCAAGCTCTCCCGTGCGACAACCGGCCCGGCTGACCGCTCGCCGTTTCTCCCACCCAGAGGCCCACGATCCCGTCTCCGATGCTGGCTCTTCGACCGGCCACCCCTTGACCAGGTGACGGCAGGTCGGTAGCCTTCGAGCGTGGCTTCAAGTCTCTGAGGGCTAAGGCCTACAGAGATGCGTCCCTCCCCAGACGCCTTCGAGCCCGGAAGCCCCGACGCCGCTCAAGGCTCCGCGGGGAAGACCCCACGAGAGGCGTGGTCAGCCTCCTCTGGGGCCCGAGACCCCTCCGGCAGTTCCGTCGAGGAAGGCAAGGAGCGGGACCTCCCCCCTGCGAGTTCGCCGACACGTTCCGTCCCTCGTCGCCCCGTGCCCTTCTTGAGGTCCTGGTGGGAGACGGTGCGGCGTGAGCCCGCCTCGCTGGCCTACCTTGGGCTGGTGGTCGCGCTCGTGGCCCTTTTCAGCTACGGGTTCACGGAGGCCGCGCTTTCCCGTTACCTGACCTACAACAGCAGCATCAACGATCTGGGGTACTGGAACCAGGTCTTCTGGGCCACGGCCCACGGCGGGCCCGCGGAATGGAACGCGACCTCAAGGGCGAACTTCTACGCCTCCTACCCGTACCAATTCCTCGGGTTCGTCGTCCTCCTCCCGTTCTATCTGGTCCAACCGGACCCGACGACCCTCCTCTGGCTCCAAGGGACCCTTCTCCCGCTCGCGGCTGTCCCGCTCTACTTCCTCGCGAGGTCCCACAACCTCTCCTGGACCGCGTCCGCGGGTCTGGCGTGCATCTTCCTGGCCGACTATCAGCTCCAGGGAGCGGTGCTCAACGACTTCCACGTCCAGGCGATGTTCCCGTTCTTCTTCTTCGCTGCGGCCCTGGCTGAGAAGAAGGGTCGCCCACTGGCCTTCCTTCTCTTCGGTGCGGTCGCCGCCCTCACGAATCCCCTGGACCTCTTCGTGATGCTGACCTTCGCCGGTCGGTGGATCGCACTCGACTTTCTCCGGGCCGGACCGCTTCGCGTTCGATGGAGCCGAGCGTGGAACACCTTCGTGGGGGACCGTCTCAGGGCGGCTGCGGTCCTGCTCCTGGTGGGGCTTATCGTGGCCGAGCTGGCCCTCGGCCCGATAGGCGACTACCACATCTTGGGCAGCTCGACCGGCCCTGCGGCGCCCTACGCCTCGACGCTCTCCGACCGGGTGACCTATCTGGTCATGACCGCGCTTCCGTTCGTGGGCCTCTCGCTGCTGAGCGTCGAGTTCCTGGTCGTTGCCGCACCTATGCTGGCCTTCCTCGTGGTGGGCCCATCCTCGTACTTCCTGTTCTTCGGCCACCAGGATGCCATCGAGTACGTCGCGGTCTTCCTGTGGGGTTTCTTGCTCTTCCTGACGAAGCTGCGGACCTGGAAGGTCCCCAGTTGGGTCCGTGCCCACGCTCCTGCCTGGTCCCGACGGCCCAGCGCCCGCGTCCGGGACCAGCGTCTGCGGAGGCTCCTTCGCCCGGTGAGAAGGTCCGAGCTTCCGTTGGCGCTCTCGTTGGTCGTCACGATCGCGCTGATGCTCTCGTACTCTCCGCTGAGCCCCTGGAACGACCACCCCCAGTTGTTGGTCGGGGTCAACGAACAATCGTCAGCGATCCGCCACGTGACCAACGCGGACCGTTTCCTGGACCAGGTCCTTCCCCTCATCCCTCCGGACGCTTCCGTGCTCACCCAGAACAACATCCCGCAGCTGACCGGACGTCCGGACTTCAACTGGGCCTTCGCGGGGAAGTACGCCGGCAACGTGACCGGGTACCAGTACGTTCTCAGCGACTACGACATCGAGAGCCCCTTCGCCCAGCTCTGGTACTACCAGCTCCGTCCGTACGTGCAGCAGGCGTTCCAGACCCACCAGTTCGGCGTTCTCGCCTCCGGGTACGGGGTCGCGCTGCTGGAACGCGGCTACCACGGTCTCCCGGTCCTCACCGCGCCGTTCTACTTCTCCGCCTCCGAACTGGAGTACCGTACCGGGAACCTCAGCGGGGGGATCGCGACACACCAAGGACGAGCCGACCAGGTGTTCTGGTACGGACCGTACGTGCCCGTCCTACCGGGCAACTACACCGTGTCGTTCAACCTCTCGGTGTCCACCGTGGTGCCCGCTTCCGCCAACATTGTTCAGCTCGTGGTGGAGGTCGACAACGGAACGCAGCAGACCCACATTGTGGCCCAGAACATCACGCTCGGCCAGTTCCCGGGCCCACGCATCTGGACCTCGATCTCGCTGAACTTTTCCCTCCCGTTCTTCGCGCAACAGATCGAGCTCCCCGGGCTGTGGGTCACGGGAGCGGCCGCGCTCTCCATCGCCGACGCCGAGCTCACCCAGCAGGGATGATGAGCGACCGGGGAAGCTCCGAGCCCGACCAGGCGAGCGGACCCGTCCTCACGGTCGTGCCGTGCATGTACCGAAGGCGGCAGTACATCCTGGAGGCGCTGCGCTCGGTGATCCTCGCCCTCCACGACGTCCCTCCCCAGGCCGCCGAGGTCGTGCTGGTCGCCGACGAGGTCGATGACGAGCTCCAGGAGCTCGCTCGGCGACAGTCCGTCCGGATCGTTCGCTCCACCGCACCGGGGGTCGGGGAGATGATGGTCACCGGGCTGAAGGAGAGCCGCGGTCGGTTCGTGGCGTTCCTCGACGACGACGACCTAGTGGACCCTGGACGCTTCCTCCGATTCCTCTCCGTCCTTTCCGCCCATCCCTCGTTGACCTACTACCACAACGGTTTCCGTCCTTTCCGAGACCGGCCCCCGAACGAGCCCGCCCCACCCGCGCCGGAACCGCGCATCCTGCGATGGCCTCCCTCCGCCCCGGACGAGGACGCGACCGCCATGGAGTTCCTCGCCGCGCGGAACTGGGAGCAGAACCTGAGCTCCACCATCGTGAGGCGCGACATTCTCCTCCACCAAGCACCGCGTCTCGCCCGGATCACGGGGCTCACGGACACGTTCGTCTTCTTCGCCTCCCTCGTCGAGGGAGGCACCCTGGTCTTCGATGAGGCGGTCGGTACGTGGATCCGCCGGCACGGATCGAACACGACCTCGTCGCCCCGAGACCTTCTCTCGAAGCGGGAGACCCGTGACGTGGTGCAGGAGATGGTTCGGGCGTCCGGTCCCCCGAAGATCACGGCGGCCTATACCTCCCTCCGCCGCGCGCGCGATGTCATCTTCGACGCGTCCCGCGGCGATGAGCCTTCGCGAAAGCAGGTGCCCGAGGCGATCACCGAGCTGCTTCGGGCGAACGGCTCCACCCACCGGATGAAGAACCTGGCCTACGTGGCGCTCGCCCTGGTCCTGATGGTGGCCCCCGGACTGGGGACCGCGCTCGGCCGCCGTCTGGTGACCGTTCTCATCCCCGAGGGCGTCAGCCGCGTGTAGGCCCCGAACATCCGGGGTCGCTCCATTCCGTTCCGCTCCGCCTCGCTCTCCGAGGCCGGCGCGGTCACTCCGCGGCGAGGCTGTCCGCGACCGCTGGAGCGTCGGACCTTGTCCTGCGGTCAGCGACCACGCGTTCCCCGCGGGTCGTCAATCGGTAGGCCAGGCGAGTGAGGCCGGTCCCGTGCAGCCAGAAGTCCTTGGTCAGGCGGCGGAGGCTGGTCCGGCGCGTCTTGTACTCGTACCAGTCCACGGGGATCTCGACGACCTGCAGCCCCTGGCGCTGGGCGAGGGCGATCATCTCCGTGTCCCAGAACCACGAGTCCTCCTGGGACTCCGGAAGGAGCTGGCGGATGGCGCGTCGACTGAACGCCTTGAGCCCGCACTGGTGGTCCATCACCTTGCCGCCGAACACCGTGCGGCAGAGCAGGTTGTAGAAACGGGAGACGACCTGGCGCAGCGGAGGGCGGTGGACCTTCGCCCCAGGACAGTAGCGCGAGCCGACCGCGACGTCGGCCCCTTTCCGGACCGCGTCGATCACCTGGAGCAGCGCGTCCGGGCCCGTCGCAAGGTCCGCGTCGATGAAGGCGTAGATCTCGGCGTCGACGTGGCCCCAAAGCCGGCGCAACGCGAGCCCCCTGCCCAGGGCCCGCTCGTTGGTCGAGACCAGTAGGCCCGGCATCCTGCGCTGGACCTCGAGGAGGATCTCCTTCGTCCGATCGTTGGAGCCGTCCTCCGCGACCGAGAGCACGGAGGGGCTGGGGGATCGGGAGAGGACCCCCTGCAGCCGGAGCAAGCAGTGCTCGATGAACCGTTCCTCGTTACGCACCGGGACGGTAACAAGCACAGCGCCGGGTGCGGACACGATCCTCCATCAACGGGAAAGAGGGCCCCGGGAAGCACTGAAGCGGGCAAACTTTGAGCCCATCATCATGAAGGAAATCATGGCGTTTCCCTTACGGCAGTTCGAAGTTTTTACGAGACCGCACCTATAAGACCCTTGTCTCGGAAACGTTCCCGCCACTCCCGTGACGTGGCCTGACACCCCGGTGCCCACCCCGTCGCATCGTTCGGTCCTCAGAGAATCCGGTGTTCACGACCCGGAGGAGTCGTGGCGCAGACGACTGGCCAGTCGGAGGCCGTACTCGCGGCCACACCGGTTCGGAGATTCTGGGGTGTCTGCGCGCCTGAGCGACCGACCCGAAGGGGCGAGAGCCCGGCTTCAATCCGCGCTGGAACAACGAGCGCGCACGGGGAGTCCTCAGCCAGTAGCCGGGTAGCTCACGAGCTGCAGGCCCGCAGTTTCGACCACTGCGCCAGGGTCCAACTGATCGGCGTAGACCGCGACCGCGATCACCGGTTCGGTCACGGTCACGTTCAGCTCCACAACGATCCAGCCGGAGGGCTGCGTCGCTTGGAAGGTGACCGTGCTGAAGTTGGAAGGCTCCCCCGCGAACCCTCCGACCCCCAACTGAAGCACCGGAGCGGTAGGCCCGGGAGCCGAGCCGGGCCCGAGGGCCGAGACCCGCACCATCGCGGTGAACCGATACGAGCCGCCCGAGAGCGAGAGCATCGGACTGGTCCAGAGCTGACCCACATCTCCTGGGACGCCCCAGACGGCTTCGCCGCCCGGCGCGCCGGGGGTGGCGCGTAGAGACCCGATGGTCGACGTCGTGAGCTCTCCTGCTCCCCACGCCCCTCCCGCGTCCAAGGTCTGCCGGTAGAGGGTGGACGGGCCCGTGTAGCCGAGCTGGAACAGCAGCACCCCTCCCGCCGGCGAGTCGCCGACGGCGGCACGCACCCCGTAGATGCTCGTGTCGTAGAGCTTCTCCCCGATCCAGCTCGGGACCTCGTATCCGTGCTGCGCCGAGACGAGCACGTAGGAGGGAAGGTTCGTGGAGTTGAATGGAAGATATCCGTCGTACATCGAAAGGTAGGGGTTGAAAGAATACGCGGCGAGGTCGTTCGCGACGAGCGGGAAGAGATCGTCCGTCGCGACGACCGATGCGCCGGCCGGGACGAGCGAGGCCACTTGCTGGACCGCCCCATACCCGGGCGGGACCGTGTAGCTCACGTGGTACGCGTCGCCGAAACCCGCCTGCTGCATCCCGGGATCCAGGGGGCTCAAGGCGAGGTTCACGACCACCAGAGAGAAGACGGCGAGAAGGAAGGGCAGGGACCTTCCTCTCGCGTGCGGTGCTGAGGACGATGGGCGCCACGCAGGATCATGAGTGGTAGTGGATGCGGGAGAGGGAGCGGACGCGAGGGCCGCCAGCCGGTCGCTCACGCTCTTCATGCCCAGGACCAGGCCGATCATGACGGGGCACGCGACCACGAACCCGTACTGGTACCCGAGATGGACCGTGGCGCTGTCGGTACCCAGGAACGTGAACGCCCACCAGGGCGCGACGAGGAGCAACGCTCGGGGTCGGAGCAGCGGCACCAAGCCCAGAAGGGCGTACACCAGGACCCAGTACTCGATCTTCTGCGGAAGGTCGATGGAAAGGTTTGCGAGCGACAACCCGAGCAGTCCGGGGTTCGCTCCGATGAGGCCACCTGCCACCACCGAGTTCGTAGGGACCGGAGGAAGACCGAGGAGAGGAACGGCCCAGTACGACTGGAAGAGCCGCAGAAGGTAGTAAGCCACGATCGAGCAGAGGAGCAGGACCGTGGACGCGCGTACCCGTGGGACCGCGGTCCAACTCCGTAGGGCCGACACCGACTTCTGCAGCCTCGCTCGGAACGCGCTCCCCTGGCCGTTCGAAGACCGGAGTCCCGCCAAGAGCTCCCAGGTACCTCGACGCGAGGGCCAGAGGAAGAAGACCGCGAGCGAGGCCACGAGCACCGGAGCGACCTCGAGGGTCACGAAGGAGAGGAGGGCCACGACCAGGCCGAGCTTGAAACGCCCGCCTCTCCAGAGCCAGAACAGCGTGAACAGTTCGATCGGGAGGAAAGCCTCAACGTGGAAATCGAAGAGGCTCGAGGCGATGACCGGGGTCCAGGCCAGGTAGAGGGCAGCGCAGAGCGTCGCCCAGCGCGGGCTGTTCAGAACGTCCTTGGCGAGCCGATGCAGCGGAAGGGCCGCCAGTCCGACCACCCCGGATTGCACGAGGAAGAGCGTGATGGGCGCGGGGAACGCATCGTAGAGCGGCGCCACGAGAACAAGCACAAAGGAGGCGTGGACCTGGAGGAAGGAGGCATAGCCCTCTTGGGCGAAGTCTGCCGACTCGTACAGCGGGCGGCCCTTGCCCCAGGACCAGAGGGCTTGTTGGTAGAGCCCCAAGTCCCAGGTCCCCGTGTGCAGCTCCCACGCGCGCAGCTGGGCGAGCGTCGCCGTGCATGCGACGTAGGCTACGATCATGGCCGCGAGACTGGCTCGAGAGGAGAGCACTCGATCGAGGACGCGCCAGATGCGAGCGACCGCGGGATCGGAGGAAGGAAGTTCCCGGCCCGAGGCCGGAAGGTCGGCCCTGGCCATTGGTGCTCGAGGGGCGTGGCGGGCTAAGGCGTTTCGCTCGGGCCCGCTGGCCTCGCCACGGTCGCACCGACGCACCCTCCGCGAAGGTTTAACGTCCGCTCCACCTCGAGAGGGCCGATGGCGCCGAAGCTCCCGAGGATGGAGACCCACCGCAGCTTTCGCACCATCGTGCTGGCGCTCGAACTGGTCGGGCTCATCGGACTGGCCATCGGCGGCGTGCTCGTGCTGCGGTCGGCACCCGCGGGCACCCCGCCACCGCAGTTTGAGCTCGGCAACCCACGATATTTCTCGGCGAACGGGTCCCAGTACGCCGAGCTCCCCCTGATCAACGCACGTCTCGCGTCGATCTCCCAGGTCGGCATCTCCCTGGAACTACGGGGCTCACCACTCCCCACTCCACTGCCGGCTCAGGCCCCGTGGGTCAACGACCTGCTGTGCGGAGGGGGTGGGCTCCTTCCGACCATGACGGCGTGGGCGCCCAACGTTACCTCGTGCCACGGAGAACCGGGGTACTGGTACGCGCTCCTCGTGAACTCTTCCGGAGCGGTGATGGACATTCAGTGCGGGGCCGTGCTGGAGAACTCCCCGGCCCTTCCCGCGCCGACCTGGTTCTCGGCCAACGCTCCGGCGGGGATCGTCGCCCCCGGCGATGAAATGGTCCTGGTCACCACGGTCCAACTTCAGCACAGCGGGTACGAGTTCCTCGTTGGGGATTCGGGAGAGACCGCCTCGCTCCTCTTCTCCCCCTCGGCGCCGTCTCTCCAGACGTTCGTGCTGGGCCAGGGCGTCCTCTCGGCACGGTGCGGCCCGGGCACGCCGGGCGGGCAGGCGGGCATCGTCGCGGACAACCTGACGCTCAGCGTCTCCGAGAACCTGTCGATCCCGATGCTCGAGGTCCATCTTTCCGTCCGAGGCAACGCCCTCTCGGACGTCTCGCTCTCGGGGAACACCACGTGCCCGTACCTCGCCCCTCTCGCGTCGGGCCTCCTCCCCTGGACGGCCATCCTCTGGGGTTCGGCCTTCCGTCCGGTGGCCTACTACACGAACGTTTCCGGTCAGGGCCAGTGGACCCCGTTCCCGGGCGCCACCCTCCCCGGCCTCTACCGCGGAGGAACCTTCGGGATCGAGCTGCTCAGTCCCGGAGGACTGACCTCGGTCTCCCAGCAGTCACGGCTCTCGCTGACCGACCTCGGGGCGAGCCAAAGCTACTGCTTCGGTGGCGTGCTCACGGACGGGAACGGCGTGGTCTTCTCTTAGGTGGCCCAGGAGCGCAGGGCCGCGAGCGAGCACGTGTCCCCTTGTGCCGCCTCCGGGGCGCAGCTCAGGGGACCGTGCGTCGGTGCGGAGATGAAGGAAAGCGAAGGGGGAGCCCCCGGCCCGTAACTGCTGGCGTTCCCGGTGAACCCCTGCTCGTACAACACGACCGCCCCCACGGGGGAGCCCGGGAGGTAGGCCCGCTCGCCGTAGAACTGCGGGCCGGTCAAGAGCACGCCCAGCCAGGAAGGCACGTCCATCGACATGACCTGGGATACGAGCACGTACCTTGGAAGATTGGTCATGTTGAACGGAAGGTTCGGCGGATCGGCAGGATACCACAGGGTCGAGTAGGCGTTCACATCGTTCGCGACGAACGGGAAGAGGTCGGAGGAGGCCACGAGGGTGGCGCCCTGCGGGATGATGCCCACCATGGCCACGACGCGGGAGTAGGCAGGGGGGACCGAGTACCGTCCCCAGTACCCCGGGGCGGCCGAGCCCTCAGGGATCACGCTCGACAGGGACCAGGGAGCGATGGGGGTGAGCATGAGCCCCACCACGATGAGCGTCGCCAGGACCAGCGACCCCGCCGCCGGGGTGGAAAGACGGGGGCGACGCGTCCGAAGCTCCCCGACGGAGGCGCCGCTCCCAGCGCTCCGCTCCGATCCCACCAGGAGCGATCGGAGCTCCTTCAGAAGGTCGCGGAACGACATCACGGGTACGAGGTCCATGGCGTAGGCCACCCCCGCGAACACCGGGAAGGCGGCCACGAGCCCGTACTGGTAGCCGATGGTCACGTAGCCCCAGCTCGGGCTGAGGAAGGTGAAGGCCAACCACGGCAGGACGAGGATCAGGCTCCGCGGGCGGAGGAAGGGGAGGAACAGCACCAGGCCGTAGAGCGTCGCCCAGTAGGTCACCTTCATCGTTAGGAACGCGCCGAGATACGCCGGCGAGAGACCGAAGCTGGAGGCCGTGAAGCCCCACAGGAAACCGGAGGGGGACACCGAGGGGCCGAGGATCCATCCGATGTAGGGACCCTGAAGCAGCCGTAGGAGGAAGTAGACCCCGACGGCGACGTTGACCATCGCCAACGCGAACAGCACCTCCGTCTGGCGCAGGTAGGTCAGCAGCCGGGTGAGCGCGCCGGCCCGGCGCTCGGAGGAGGTCGTCTTCGCGTGCTGTCCCAGCCCCCCGAAGAGGTCCCGGAACAACGGGAGGATGGGTGGGAGACCGAAGAACGCGGCCATCGCGACCACGAAGAGCGGTGCGATCTCCAGCGTCAGCATCGCGACGATCGAGGAGACGAGCGTGAGGCCATAGGACCGTCTCTGCCAGAAGTAGGCGGTCGTGAACAGCTCGATCGGAAGGAAGGCTTCGAGATGGAAGTCGTACATCTGCGAGCTGAGGAGCGGCAGCCAGGTCAGGAACAGGGCCACCGTCACGAGGGCCTTCCGAGACGAAGAGGTGACCGAGCGCGTCAGGAAGTACAGTGGGATGCCCGCGGCCCCTACCGCCAGGCTCTGGAGGAGGAACAGCGTGAACGCCGAAGGAGCTAGGGCGTACGGGATGGAGAGGGCGAAGACGAGCAGCGAGGGGTGGACCTGAAAGAGCGAGGACACCCCCAGCTCCTCGTAGTCGCCGGCCTCGAACATGGGATGCCCATGCGAGGTCGACCACAGGGCCTGTTGCATGATCCCGAGGTCCCAGTTCTCGTCAAAGAACCCGGTGAACCTCAGGCAGGACATCGCGAAGGAAACGGCGACGTAGACCGCGACGAGCACGAGGGCGAGCCGGAGGTAGAAGGTGCGGGGGGCCTCTCCATGACCCGTAGAACCTGTGGAGGGCTCGGCCGGGGTCGGGGTCCGGTCCTCCGAGGACCGGGCACCTTCGGCTTCAGCTTCGGTCCCGTGGACCCGTTCGCCGTGGCCACCTTCCGATCCCATCTGCGATCGAGCGACCCGGCGTCCGGTGCGCTTCGGCTTCCATCTCTCGCACGCCCCTATATAGTCGCTCGGAGGGTGGCGTTTCGAACCGGCCCGATCGAGCTTGACGGGGGCGACCCGCGGCGGAAGGGAGACCGGAAGACCCGAGGCCCAGGATGACCCCACCGGTCCCTCCCGACGGCCCGCTCCCCTCCATCTCCGTTCTCGTCACCGCCTACGGACCGTGTCCCTTCCTGGCCGAAGCCCTGCGTTCGGTGAGAGCTCAATCCGTCGCCTCGGGCACCTACGAGATCGTCCTGCTCACGGACCGGCCGCGTTCGCTCGAGCCGACTATGGAGAGGCCGGCCGAGGGGCCCGCGTTGCGGTCGGTGGTCCACCCGGAACCCCGCAAGGGGCGTTTCTTCGCGGAGGGCATCCGAGCGTGCCGGGGGCGCATGGTCGCCATCCTCAACGATGACGACGTGTGGGAAAGCGAACGCCTCTCCGTGCTTTCAAAGGCGATGGAGGAGGAGCCGGAGCTCGGCTACCACCACACCGGCGCGCGGTTCTTCGGGGAGGGGATCGCCCACGCCCCGGGCCGGCACCGTCTCACGGAACGAGGGAGCTCCGATCCGGTCGTCCTGAGGAGGGAGCAGGGGCGGTGGCCCACGCGTCCCGGACGCTTCGAGCTCGCGTTCAACGACAGCTCGATCGCCGTGGCCCGTCGGCTCTTGGTGCCGGCGCTGCCCTACCTGGAGAGGATCGACGCGAGCGAGGACACCTTCCTCTTCTTCGCCGCGGCCACGCAGGCCGAAACCATGGTCGCCGACCCTCGCACCCTGGTCCACTACCGCATCCACCGCACGAACAGCTCCGCCTCCGGCCTCGGGATCTCCCCGGCCGCCGTCGATGCGGTTCACCGCGAGTTCGAGCGGCGCGTCACCACCTACGAGGTGATCTCCGAGATGGTCCGAGCCCTCGGGACGGACCGCACGGAGGTGACGCGGTGGGCGGAGCGAGGGCTTCGACTCTCCCGCCTCGTCTCCGTCCTGGCCGATGGCCAAGCACCTCGAGCTCGGAGGGCCACGTCCGCCTGGGAACTTCTCGCGAGGTGGGAGGCCTACGAGCCCCGAATCGACCTCGCGATGGTCGCGCTCGGAATGGTGTCGACGCTCTCGCCCGACCGCGGGCTGCAGCTCATGTTCCGCTTCGGGATCCAGACCGGGGAGAGCGAATCGGGCCGCTGAGCTGTCCCCTGGAGGATCACGCCGAGCCCGTGGACCGGCGGGAAGGGGCGGGGTCATGGGACGGGGACGGCCCGGTCCCGCTCGAGGTGGGAGCGCCGCGTAGGATATCGCCAAGGAACGCGGGATCCGGCGCGCCGTCCAACCGTGCGCGGACGATGGACCTCCACCGCTCCGCGGCGCAATCGACGTGATACTCCTGGGCGCGACGCAGGCAGTTCTCCCGCATCGCGGCGGGGACCCCGCGCTCGCAGACCTCGTGGGCCTTCACGACGAACTGGGAGGGGGAATCGACGAGCCAACCGGTCCGGCCGTCGAGGACCGTCTCCCCGGGCCCCTGCTTGCGGTACGTCAGCACCGGGGTCCCGCAGGCCATCGACTCGACCGGAACGAGGCCGAAGGGTTCCTCGGTGAACGGGAACGCTGTGAACAGCGCGTTCGTGTAGAGACGGTTGAGGTCGTCGTGGCTCACCCAGTCGAGGATCTCGAACCGTTCCTTGGGAAGGTCGGCGAAGGCCGCTCTCACCCAGCCGGCGCTCTTGGCGCCGAAGGCCCGGATCGGGAACCCCAGGCCGGCCAGGAGCCTCAGCGCGGCCACGTCCGTCTCCTTGCCGAGGTAGGCGAGGATGAAGTCTCGAGATGGGCGGGCGGTGGTCGGCGAGAACGTGCTGGGGTAGTAGAACTCCGGGAGGACCCCGTGCACCTCGAGCCCGTGGTCCAGGAACCACAGCGCGTTGTACCGGCTGTTCGTGTACACTCGCTTCGACCGCCGGGAGACCCGGGCGAAGTGGTGCTCGTCCATCATCGCCAGAGGGTGCTGCACCAGCTTCGCCACGACCTTGAGCCCCCCACCCAGGGAGGGGATGATCTCGGGCAGGGCGGTCCCGAGAGGGCGACCCTTGAGGTACCAGATGTCCGAGTGGATGGCCGAGGTCATCGAGACGTTGACCCGCAGCCCCCGGACGCCCGCGAGAGCGCGCTCGAGGTTGCTCCCGTTCCAGCCCATGAGCGTGTCGCGTCCCCAGGAGAGGATGTAGGACGGGACCTCGTCGTGCCGGCTCCGCAGGATGGGGAAGTGGACCCCCGCGCTCACGACCTCCGCTCCGATCGATTCGAGCTCGCGCCTCGCTTCAGGTCCCACCGACGGGCTCGCAAGGGTGACGGAGAAGTTGTTCCGGAGTCGCTCGGCCAGCGGGGCGACCATCCGGTACTGGGCGAAGTCCGGTGTGAGGAGCGGCTCGGTCACGAAGATCAGCCGGTCGGAGGTGTCCATACGAGGTCTCTTACCAAGGCCGGACCCTCGAGGGACGTACAAATAGGCTCGGCTCGACCTGCTCGGGGCTGGGACGGGCCCGGCGCTCGCCGCCGTCCACCGAGAGCCTTATGGAGGGGCCGTCGGGATGGGGCTTTGCCCGACGGAGAGGACATCTTGCCCGCGAATTTCGCTCCCAACCGCTCCGAGCTCGGTCCGGGCGTGGAACTGCGCCGCCCCTCACCCCCAGGGAATGGAGGAGTTCCTGACGCCTTCGACTAGGGACCGGGTCCGATGAGCGCGCTCCGGGCCCCACGAAGCCGCGTGGGGAGCAGGAGGTTGCTGTGGGCGGTGGTCCTCCTCGTCATCCTCTACGCGGTGGTGCTGGGCGCCCTCTCGGCCGCCCGGTACTTCGAGCTCTCCACGGGGGACTGGGACCTCGGGACGATGCAGCAGGCGCTGTGGTCGACGACCCACGGGCACCCGTTCTACGAGGCCGACGACTACGAGATGTCGGGCATCCCGTCGTTGTTCCAGGTGCACCCTTCGTTCCTCATGGTGGCCCTGGTCGTACCCTACGCCCTGGTTCCGTCGCCCTTCCTCCTGCTCACCCTGCAGGCGATCTGCGTGGCCGCAGCGGCCATCCCTCTCTACTTCATCGGGCGGGACGTCACCGGGTCAGAGAAGAAGGCCCTCCTGGGCAGCGCCGTGTACCTGGCCTCACCGCTGGTGATCTCGGCCAACCTGGCCGACTTCCATCTGGAGTCCTTCCTCGCGTTGGAGCTCTTCACCCTCTTCCTGCTCTGGCGCAGACGTAGGTACCTTTGGGGCGCGGTCCCAGCCTTCCTCGCGATCGTGACCATCGAGGTCGGACCCTTCCTGGTCGGCGCCGTCGCGCTCTACTTCCTTCTTCCGACCATCGAGAACGGGATCCGTCGCCTGTGGGCGAGAAGGTCTCCCACCGGGGAGCCGACCTCTCCGGCGGGGACGGGCGCTTCAGGTTGGAGGAAACTGATCGACGGCCTTCGTCCCCTCGACCGACGTGTCACCCTCGCGCTCCTGATCCTCTCCGGAGTGGCCTACTTGCTGCTACGAGCGTTCCAGAACGATCCCGGGATCGTCCTGCTGGCTCCTGTCGCCGTCAGCGGCAATCCCCCGATCGCGTTCCCTAGCGGAGACCTCCACCTGACCCCCCTGAACGTGGGGGTGGGGTTCGGCCAGCGAACGGGCTACTGGCTCCTCGCCTATGCCCTCGTGGGATTCCTCCCGCTGCGGGCCCTCCGTACCCAGGTCCTGGTCCTGCCCTGGTTCGTCTACACCTTCGTCAGCGGAACGATCTACACCTACTGGGGGCTCCAGTACGGGTTCCTCCCCGCCTTCCCGCTCCTCATCGGGTTCGTCTTCGGCATCGCCGATCTCTCGATACCCAGCCTCGCCGGGCTCCGGTCTCCCCGGAAAAGGCCGGATTCGACGGCGGGTGAGCCGGAGCCATCCCCGCAACGTGCCCCACGACGGAGGTGGGACGTGTGGGCCCGGCGGCCGGGGCTCCTTGGCCCGGCGCTTCTGCTTCTCCTTGTCGTCAACGTGGCGTTGTCGCCCCTCGATCCCCTTCTGCAGAACCACGACCAGGGGAGCGGGTACCAGGTGAGCTACGTCATCCCCCCGGGGTTCGACCAGGTGAAAGCGCTCGTCGGGGAGCTCCCCAAAGGGGCGATGGTGTTGGCGACGGACGACCTCTTCCCGCTCGTCGCCAACGACGTGCACGCCTACACGCTCTTCCCCGATCCCCAGGCGCTCCGGCATCTCCCGTTCAACGCGACGCACCTGCCCACCTACGTCCTCTACTCCCAGGTGGAGACCTACTCGGTCCCCGTCTGGCTGCTCGGGGACGTGCAGAACGCCACGATCTACCGGTTGGTCGGCCAGGTCGACTCCACCGCGAGGGGGACCGTGACGCTCGTCGAGCTGACCTCCCCACCTCCGACGGGGTGACCTTCTCCCCCTCTCCCCCTGACCCCGTCGCCCCCAAACTCCCCACCGCCCGCGCCGGCCGGACGCGAGGTCGCGCGGGGGGCTCAGTGCCAGATGAGCAGCACGAAGTTCGCCGCGAGCAGCGACCCCACCATGATCGGGAAGGCCCGTGCGATGTAGGTTCCCCAGGAGATCCGGACGCCGGCCTTCCTCGCGACCGCGAGCCCGACGACGTTGGCAGAGGCTCCGATCGGCGTGCCGTTCCCTCCGACGTCGGTCCCCACCGCTGTCGCGTACACCATCGACCCCACCGGCACCCCTCGGTGGAGGTGGAGCGACTGCATGATGGGGGCGGCCGCCGCCGCGAGGGGAACGTTGTCCACCACCGAGGAGAGGAGGCCCAAGGACCAGAGCAGGAGCGAGGCCAGGAGGAGGACCGACCCCGAGCCCGCGCTCCCCAGCCCCTGGGCGACCGCGTCGACCACGCCCGTCAGCTGGAGCGACCCGACCATGAGGAAGAGGAAGAAAAAGAACCCGAGCGTCATCCAGTCCAGTCCCTTCAGGAGCTCGCGCGCCCCCTCACGGCCGGCCACGAGAAGGGCCAGCGCGGCCCCGACGAGCCCGATCTCCCCGACGCTGGGGGGAAGGTAGAGGTTGAAGATCAGGAGACCGATCGTCACGACGAAGGCGCCGACGGCCATCAGCACCTTCGGACGGTCGAGCTCGGGAACCGCCGGAAGCGCCCGCTCCGGGACCTCCGGTGACCCTACTCGTGCGGCGGCCTCCTTCCGTTCATCCCTTCGTGCGAGGAGCCAGAAGCCGAGGAGGGTCACGGCGAGCGCGCCCAGGGCCAACGGGGCGGCGTAGAGGAGGAACGCGTTGAACCCGAGACCGAAGTACGTGCCCAGGATGACGTTGGGAGGGTCGCCGACGAACGTCGCAGCCCCTCCGACGTTCGAGCAGGAGATCTCGGCCAGGAGCAGGTTCACGGGAGAGATCCGCAGCGCCCGAGCCACCTCGAGCGTGATGGTCGCCAGCACCACCATCACGGTGATGGAATTGATGAAGGCCGAAAGGCCGAAGGAGAGCAGGCTCAGGGCGAGGAACAGGCGTACCGGCTTGCCTTCGGTCTTCTCCGCCAGCCGGATGGCCAGGTACTGGAAGACCTTGAGGCGGTTGAGGAGGGAGGCGAGCAGGAAGAGCCCGAAGAGGAGACCGAGCGTGTCCCACTCGACGAACCCCTGGTTGGGGCAGATGTGCCAGGGACTCCCGATCGGCACGTAGCCGAACAAGGTGCAGACCCCCGAGGCGACCGCGCCCGGCGCGATCGACGGGAGGCCCAGGGCGGCGAGCGACACGAGCAGCCCGACCACCGCGGCGCCGGCGGCGACCCAGGTCTTCTGGTCCTCCCGCCACACGAAAAGGGCGTAGGCGACCCCGAAGACGCCGATGGCGGCGAAGGCCGCCCACGTCAGGGTCACGGTGGCGCGCTCCGGGCCTCAGCGGCCCTGGGGAGTGCCATACCACTTTTCGAACCGTCCCAGGTTCCCGAGGCTCCCGACGATCAGCACCAGCGTCCCGGGATCGAACCGAACGCTCGCCGGGGGATTGATCTTCGAGGTGTACTCGACGACCCCGTTCGGCTCGGTCGGAGGCTTGGGCTCGACGATCCCCACGATGAGGCAGTCGGTCGCTCCGCGGATCTTTCCCTCCGCCTGCGACAGCGTGAGCCCGGCGATGGGGGAGGTGGGGAGGACCTTGTACTCCTGGATGTCCGCCCCGTAGGTGGCCGTGGTCAGGTCCTCGACCGCCGTGGCCACGTCCGGACGGAAGGCGGCGGAGGCGCACAGCCGGCCGCCCATGTCCGCGGGGGTCGCCACGTAGGTGACCCCGGCGGCCTTCAGGGTGCGCCGGAGCTCGGCCCGCCGCACGCTCACCACCACGCGAACTTTCGGATAGAGCGCCCGGACGTTCAGGGCCCCGATCAGGTTCCCCGTGTCGTCCTCGGAGGTGAAGATCACGGCCTCGCATTGGCCGGCGTTCGCCCGCTTGAAGGACTCCTCGCTGTTGATCGACCCGTAGCAGCCGAACACCTGGTCCTCCGGTCCCAGCTCCCGGACCAGCGGCACCTCGTCCTGGTTCTCGCAGATCACCGCGACCGACTGCTTGCTCGCGATGAGCTCCCTCACGGCCGCCTTTCCCACTGCAGTGTACCCCGCTACGACGACATGGTTCTTCATTTCTGTCCCCATATTTCCGAGTAGAATCTTGAGCCGGGTCTCCGTGACGGCACCCAGGATCACGCTGAGCAGATATCCCAGGAACCCGATCTGGAAGATCATGAGCCCTGCTCCGAGCACGCGGCCGTCCAGCGTGTGCGGCACCACGTCACCGTAGCCTACGGTGGAAAGGGTCACGATGCCCCACCAGAGCGCATCCCCCAGCTGCAACTGGTGGCAGTTGGGGCCGACCCCTGCGGCGTAGATGCAGGGCTGGGTGAGCTCCGCCCAGTAGAAGGCCAGGGAGACGGCCAGATAGACGATCACGACGAGGATGGAGACCTTCCATACCCTCGCGACCATCTCGCGGACCAGGCGGAGGTTCCTTCCCACGGGTCGGTGGGCCCTCTTGACGGGGGTCATGGTCCGGTCCTCTCGTTGGAGCAACGGGAGGGTGGGGAGCGGCGGGACCTTGTCCTAGATAAAGCTATATAGGGATGGCCGGTCGGCGCATCCTTGCTCTCGCTGGCCGATTCCGAGATGCTGAGGGAGACACTGTTGTCACCGACGGCGTCCACCGTGCATGTCACCGCTGAGGAGTACACCCGCTTCGAGCGGGCCCGCATCCTCGGGGCGCGGGCGCTCCAGGTCTCTCTGGGAGCCCCGATCTTGGTCGAGATCCCCGCCGGTGAGGTCGACCCCGTCGCCATCGCCGAACGGGAGTTCGAGGCCGGGATGATCCCGATCACCGTGCGGCGCGAGCGGGTTCAGCGCTCGGCGTAGGCGCCCCGCGCGACGGTCTCTGCGATTCTCCCGCGGGTGCGGGGGTCCCCGAAAGCATCGCGGGGTCGCTAGGCTTCCCGGCTCGGACCGGGTAGCCGAGCGCCTCAAGCATCTGCTCGAGCCCCCGGAGGAGGGTCCGGAAGTCGCTCGCCGGCATCGAGGAGATGAGGGAGTCCACCAGCTTGTCGCGTTTCCGGCCCGCGTGATCCAGGGCCTTCCGACCGGTGTCGGTGATCTCCAGGATGACGCGCCGCCGGTCCTCCATGGAGCGGACCCGGCGGACGAACCGCTTGTGCTCCAGTCGTGTCGAGAGGCCGGTCACGTCCGCGGGGGTCACGGACAGCATGGTGCAGAGCGAGCGGGCATTGCAGGGCCCGTTCTCCTCCAGCGCTTTCAGAATGAGGAACTGGCGCGCGGTCAGGTCCATCCCGCCGAGCACGTCGTCGAGCCGGTTCAGCGTCCGCCAGTAGCACAGCCGCAGATACATCAGGAGCGCCTCGCGGTCCTGGGGAGAGATCTCGTGACGCTGCACGCGCCGCAGACGAGAAGAGCCCCCATGAAGCTTGCCCGGACGCACCGTCCCAGGCTCCTGGCCAGGGTGGCCAGGGGTCCTACAATCCCGCGTGCTCGAGCGCGTGGGGGCACGGGCAGTCCCCGGGGGCCCGTGCGAGCTCGGGCACCAGCACCTTCAGCCAGTCGCGGACCCGACGGACGTTGTCGGTGAGCACCCGGACGATCTCGGAGGCCTCGACGGGATGGTCGGCCCAGACGTCGTAGTCGGTCACCATGCAGATCGGGAGGTAGCAGATCTCGCGCTCGCGAGCGAGGGGGCATTCCGGCACGAGCGTCATCCCGATGACGTCGGCGAAGGTGCGGAAGAGCCGGCTCTCCGCGCGCGTCGAGAAACGAGGGCCCTCCACGCAGACGTACGTCTTCCCCGAGGCGACGTCGGTCCCCTGGCGTTGCGCGACCACGAGCGCGGCCTTCTCCAGACGCGGACAGACGGGGTCGGCGGTCGAGACGTGGTAGGTGCGGCCACCGTCATAGAACGTGCTCTCCCGCCTCTTCGTCCAATCGATGAACTGGTTCGGGAGGACGAACTTCCCGGGGGGAAGCTCCTCCTTGAGCGACCCCACCGAATTGATGGTCACGATGACGTCCGTGCCGAGGGACTTGAGCGCGTCGATGTTCGCCCGGTAGTTCACGCGGTGGGCGGGGATGACGTGCCCCTTGCCGTGCCTCGCCAGGAAGAGGACGCGCACGCCGTCCATCTCTCCCTCCTCGATCGGGGAGGAGGGGGCCCCGTAGGGGGTCGACACATGGTGGACCTTCTTTCCCTCGAACAGTCCGCTCTCGTAGACCCCGCTCCCGCCGATGATCCCGACCGTCGTGGTCTTTCCCGTCATGGTGCTGCTCTCCTCGTCCCCCGCCGCTCAGCCGAGCCGCCCCGCGGCCTTGAGCCCTTCGGCGACCATGCGGTCGCCGTCGGCCCCCACCGCCCGCGCCGCACGGCGAAGGACCCGCGCGAGGGCGACGTCCCCCCGGGTCCGCTCGACCAGCGAACGGGCGAGGTCCTGCTTCGGTTTGAGCGCGATGATCCCGCGGGGAGCCTCGAACCGGAGGAGGGCGTGGAGCAGGGCGTCCATGAGGTCGAGGTACCCCTCGGCGTCGCTCAGGTGCTCGTCGCCCAGCGCGGCCACCGTCAGGCGCCGCACCTCTCCCACGAGGTCGCCCAGCGCGCCCAGGTAGGCCTCGACGGGCACCCCGAGCGTGGAGAGCGAGGGGAGCGGGCGCTTGCGGACGACCGCTTCCAGCAGCCGGGCCTCGGCGTACTCCTGCAGCGCGTCCGAGGCGATCCCCTCGCCGCCCTCGGCCGGGTGCTGGAGCCGACGGACGCGGGGAGCCAGCGCGCGCAGCGCGGCCCCGGGGTCCTCTCCCAGGTGGAACCGGCGCATCGAATCCTGGGAAGCGCGACGCACCTGCCGGGCCTCCTCGAAGAGGTGGTCCCGCTCCGCCACCTTGCGGGAGAGCGCTCGCTCGGCCTCCAGGAGCTCCCCCTCCCGCGGGGTCGAGGGGTGACGAGGGCGGGGGGGAGGCGCGGGAGGGAGCGCCCCCCGCTCAGGAGTACTGCGTGAACGTCTGGTCATCGTCCCCTCCGTCCAGCAGTCCGAGCCGCACCCCCGCATCGATCCAGCCGTGCGCGTAGGTGACGGCCGCGAGCGCCCGGGGGAGGTCGTTCTCCTGCTGGAAGTGCTTCGCGTCCTCGAAGTAGGAGCGGGCCATGGCGAGGAAATCGTCGGCCCCCTTCTTCAGGAAGGACCGCCCGGGAGGGGAGGGGCGCACCTTCTCGAGGGCCTTGCCGGTGAGAGCGAAGTAGCGCTCGAGCCGCTCCCGGAGGGCCTTCTCCACGCTCTCGCCGCTCACGCGCCGGCCAGGGGGGTCGCCCCGTATATAACCGCGGGAGGCTCGACCTTGGAGGTGGGTCCCGTACGATGGCCCCGGGAGGGTTTCCCTCTCGCCCGAGGGGACCGCGGACCGTTCGAGGACGGTCTAGGCCTTGGGGACCTTCTGCCAGTCCTTCAGGAACTTGTCCAGCCCGAGGTCCGTCAGGGGGTGCGTGGGAAGCTTCTCCATCACGGAGAACGGGATGGTCGCGATGTCCGCTCCGAGCATGGCGGCCTCCTTGACGTGCACCGGATGCCGGACGGAGGCCACCAGGACCTCGGTCTTGTAGGAGTAGTTCCGGTAGATCTTCACGATCTCCGCGATGATCTCCATGCCGGTCTGGCTGTGGTCGTCCAGCCGTCCGATGAACGGGCTCACGAAGGCGGCGCCGACCTTGGCGCACAGCAGCGCCTGCATCGAGGAGAAGACGAGCGTCATGTTGACGCGGATCCCCTCGGAGGAGAGCTGCTTGCAGGCCTTCAGTCCCTCCGTGGTCATCGGGACCTTGACGTAGATGTTCTTGTGGAGCTTCGCGAGCGTGCGGCCTTCCGGGATCATGTCCTCGGCCTTGACCGAGACCACCTCGGCCGAGACGGGCCCGTTCACGATCTTCGTGATCTCGTTCAAGACGTCGATGAACTTCTTGCCCTCCTTCGCGACCAGGGAAGGGTTGGTGGTGACCCCGTCCACGACGCCCCAGCTCGCCGCCGTCCGGATCTCGTCGATGTTCGCGGTGTCCAAGAAGAGCTTCATTTCTACCTCACTGTCTTGACCGTCCTCGGAGCTTCAGCGGATCGATGGTCGCCCCAAGGTCGGGCTCCCCCCCGAGACCGTGCCTCGCCATAAGCTTCCACGGTTCGCGGGGCTCCCCGGAGTCGGGGACGGAGACAGGGACGGTGACGATCCTCCGGACCGCTCGGTGCGGTCCGGGGCGGGGGGGCGCTCCGCGGACTAGGCCGCCGGCTTGCCGCGACGGGCGCGGCTCGCCGACACGGCCTCGTGGACCTTGGTGATCCCGTCCTCGGTGGATCGGACGTTGCCGAGATGGTTCTTCACCGCGGTGAGGTGCTCGTGGAGCGCGTCCTCCTGGTCGACGACCACCTTCTCGCGCTCGCCTAGCTCCGTCGACTTCAGGTCGGCGGCCTTGGCCCGTTCTTCGAGCGAGGCCGAGGTGGCCTTCAGCTGCTGGTCCTTCTGTTCGAGCTCGAACTGGTGTCGCTGGAGCGCCTGACCGGCGGCCTGCAGACGCTTGCGCTCCGACTCCAACTGGGACTTCTCGGCGTCGAGGGCCTTCCGCGTCTCCTCGCTCTGGGCGAGCTGCTCCGCCTTCTCCTTCTCGAGGGTCTTGCCCCTCTCGGAGAGACGTTCCTCCTCCCCGAGCAGGCGCTTCTCCTCCGAGCGGAGCTTCTCCTCCGCCGCGCGTACCGTGTCCTCGCGCTCGATGACCAGCTTCAGTCGCTTCCGGGATTCCTCATCTCTCTGCTCGATCATCTTTTCGCGGTCGTCCATGGTCCCTCTCGCGACTGGGGTCGCAGGCGAAGAAGGGGAAGGGATAGCGGTTGCGCCGGGGCCTTCCGAGGGGCCGCCGGGCTTCAATTTGGGAGCGTTCGCGTCCTGCGCCTCCTCCCTGGCCTCCCTCGGAGTGGGGGCCGCCGCTCCACCCAGCGTCATCTCCCGGCCCTTGGGGGTCAACCGGATCCGGCGCCCCGGGGTCCCGAGCGGGTCCGGGAGCAGGAGGCCCGAGACCTCGAGCTGGTGGAGGGCCGTGGAGAGCCCGTTCACGTCGATGCCCTGCAAGGGTCCGGTCAACCCCTGCATGTAGTCCTCGTAGCGGAGCCCGTCGGAGCCCGAGCGCTCGACGCTGAACCTCAGCACGCGCTTGGCCCCATCCGAAAGGGGCTCACCCGCGTCACTATCTACCGACAAGAGGCGTCACCCAAAGGGAATAGAAGCATGGCTTGTCGGGGCTTAAAACGTGCGGCGAACCGCTGCGGCGCTTGGAAAGCCTTGCTTCCGACTATCGCTTCTTGATCAATGAGCGAAGGGTCCGTAGGTCCGTCTCGTAGGCCGCGTAGGGTCTCGCCTTGTCCCCCTTCAGGGGAGTCTCCAGGTACCCCGGGACCGTCGCGAAGCGCTTGTCGTTCAGCAGGGACCTGAAGCCCGCGAGACCGATGTTCCCGTCCCCGATGTTCGCGTGACGGTCCACGCGGCTGCCGAAGTCGCTGAGCGCGTCGTTCACGTGGAAGGCCATCACGTGCTTCGACCCGACCGTGGCCTCGAGCTTCTCCATCGTGCTCCGGTACCCCTTCTCGGTCCGGAAGTCGTACCCGCTCGCGAAGACGTGGCAGGTGTCGAAACAGATACCGGTGCGGTCGGTCGCATCGATCGAGCTCAGCATGTGGGCGAGCTGCTCGAAGGTGCTTCCCAGGGTCGAGCCCTGCCCCGCCGCGGTCTCGAGGAGCACGCGGACCTTGCAGTCCGAGGTCTCTTCCAGCGCCCAGCGCACGCCGGAGGCGATGGAGGCGAGCCCCGCGGCCTCCCCCGAACCCGTGTGGGCCCCGGGGTGGAAGATGAGATGGTCGGCGCCGAGCATCTCCGCGCGCTGGATCTCCTCCTTGAAGGCGGCCCTGGAGCGCTCCTGGAGCGAGGGCTGGGGGCTCCCCAGGTTGATGAGATAGGAGGTGTGGACGCCCACCGACTGGATGCGCTGGTCCTTCACGTTCTTGCGGAAGGCCTCCACGGCCTCGGGCTTGAGGGGGGTCGAGCTCCACTGTTGCTGGTTCTTGGAGAAGATCTGCATCACGTCGCAGCCGATCTTCCGGGCCTCCACCGGGGCCAGGTCGATCCCACCAGAGATGCTGACGTGAGCCCCGAGCAACATGTTCCGGACCCCCCGTAGAAGCCGGGCTTCTTAGACTTGCTCGGAGAGCACCCCTCCGCGTGGACCGACCTCTTCGGGCCGAACGCGCCCGTCCGGAGGGGCGCCTGGCCCTGCGCTCAGCGCTTCGCGCCGGGAAGGGCGACGCGCTTCTCCACGAAATGATGGACGCTCATGGTCCCGGGAGCGAACCGGAAGCTGTGCGGGAGGTCCTTCGGGATCCAATGCTGGCTCCCGGCAGGGTGCCGCTCGATCCGGCCGTTCAGGTCCATGGTGATCTCCCCCTCCACCACGAAGCCCCACTCGACGTCGTGCGTGTGGGTCGGGACGACCACCTCACGGTCGGCGGGCGCCTCGATGAAGAGCACCTGGCTCGTCGGGGCGTCATGGACGAAGACGGTGGCCTCGGCGAGCTTGGACGTCGGGAGCCGTCGGATGGACTCGGGGAAGGGCATGGGGGACCCACCAGGCCGGACTATTGGTCCTTGCGGGGCCGGGGCATTCTCGCGCCCAGCGTTCCCAGGTCTCGCATGGGGCTCGTCCAAGGTCCGGTCGAACAGGCGCGCAGGTCTCGCGCCGGACGACGTGAAGCCCCGCCTATACCTTCCGGCGGGACGGGGACCGCCCCAAGACCCTCGAAGGGGCGGTCGGAGGAGCTGGCACCTTCGCCGGCTCGTCTTGGTGGGCACCCTCCCAACGAGCCCGGAACTCCGGCAGGGATTCGGAGAGGGGCGGGAGGTAGATCCGGCCTTCGGAGGCGTCCCCGATGGCCAGAGCGTTGCCCTGCACGAACCACCGCCCCACCCACGCGCACAGGACCGCGTCCAGCTCGTCGTGGGTCAGGCCGCCCCGCTCCACATCCCCCCGGAACCCTCGGCGGAGAAGCGCCCTCCGCAGACGCTCGGTCCCCTGGTTCTTCCGCGGGATCCCCAGCATGTCCTGCGCGCCTCCCGGGTAGGATTCGATCGCCGGGATCCCCTCCGACTCGAACCGGGCCTTCAGGCGGATCCCCCGGGCCGTCAGCATCCGCATGGGGCCGAGGGTGATGGGGAAGAACGGGATGCCCAGGCGGCGCAGTTCCAGGTCGCAGAGACGAAAATGGGGTGGAGAGGGGATGTCCAGGCTCTTCCGGCCTCGCGGGAGCTCCAGCGGAGCGTCGATGCACACGACCTCGGGCTCTCCTTCCAGGGTCCAGGACACGATCTCTTCGTCGTCGTACAGAGGCCGGGTGGTGGTCTTCCGCGGGCCGTCGAGCCGGCACCCCCCCGTCGTCCGGGCGGGGCTTCCCGCGAGATCGAGACCGACGACCCGCCTCATGCGCCGGCTCACGAGCCTCGGCAGCGGAAGACGGTGCGCGTTGAGCCTCACTGGGGCCCGGTGGGGTGGGGGGGGAAGTCTCTGGGGACCCGAGCCCTACTTCCAGGCGACCCCGCAGGAGCGACAGAAGTGATCGGTGTCGACGGGGCCCCCGCAGATGGAGCAGCCCGTGGCGGGGGTCGATGGGCCCGCGATGGAAGCGGTGGGGGGTCCCTCCGCAGGGGCCGACGGGTCGGTCCCCCCGGTAGGTTGGGGCGTGGTGGGAACGGTGGACTCGTCCCAGGGAGCGGCCTCTCGCGGAGCTGAGGCCGCAGCCCTCGAAGTCCCGGGCGAAGGGGCGGGGACGGCGCTCGTGGCACCTTCGGCCGCCGGGGTGGCCGAGGTCGTGGTCGGAGAAGACCCCGAGGGGGCGGTCCCTCCCGAGCTCGATCTGCCGGCAGGTCCGCCTGCCGTCCCGCCCGTCGGTGGAGAAGCGGTCGGGGGCGCCTCCGCGGCGTCGTCGGACGCTGGGCCGAGAGGTCCCGGGTGCGGCGCCACCTCGTCCATGGAACCGGAGTAGCCCGCGACCGCGTTGTCGTCCGGTAGCGGGTGCCCGACCGGGGAGGGAGCCGCCTCGTGCATCGCGTCCAGGGCCGCCCCGTCCTGAAGCAGCGCGAGGCCGGTCCTGTGACGGCGGTTCCGGTCCAGGTAGTACACCAGGAGCCCGACCGCGACCGCGATGGCGAGGACGAGGGCCCACCAGTACGTTCCGATGAAGTGACCGAAGGGATTGGGCGGAGGGGCCACGTTCAGGACCACGGAGGCGTTGGCCTCCCGGTGGTCCGCGTCGATGACCGTGAGCTTCACATGGTAGACCCCCGCCGCGGTCGGCGAGCACGTCCCTCCCGCGAGTCCGAGGCTCGAGCACCCGGGGGGCGCTCCCCCGTAGGTGAAGTTCAGCGCTCCCGCGCCTCCCGAAACCTTCGCCAGGAAGGTCACCTGTTGCCCGACGGTGGAGTTCCCAGGGTTGACGGTGAACACCCCGATCACGGGGTCCGGCTCCACCAGGACCGAACCGTTGGCGAAGAGGCTCGCTCCCGTCGCGTCGGTGAGGTGGACCTCCAGGGAGAACCTTCCCGCCACGGTCGGCACGCAGGTGAGCGGGGCGACGTTCGCCGACGCACATCCGGGCGGGAGCGCGAGATAGGTGTACGTGTAGGGAGCCGTCCCGCCCGTGGTCGGCACCGCGATGGACAGCGCGCTCCCAATGGACAACTTGGAGGGGGACGGGACGATCCCCTGGATGCCGAGAGCGGGGTTGATCGTCACGGTGAGATTGGAGAACACGCTCGCCCTGGCTCCGTCCGTGACCTGGACCTCGACGGTGTACCTCCCGGTCGTCGACGGGATGCAGCCCAGGGTCGCCGTGTCCTTGCCCGTGCACCCGGGGGGAAGCCCGAAGTACGCGTAGGCGAGAGGCGTGGTCCCCCCGGTCGTCGCGACCGTGGTGTTCAGCGCCTGCCCGAGGTCCAGCTCCCCCGGGGCGGTGGCGGCGAACACCCCCGAGAAGGAGCCCATCGAAAGGGCGGGGCTCACCTGCAGGAGCAGCGTCGAGGTGGAGCTCGCGCCGGTGCTGTCGTTGACCCAGGCCCGGACCGTGTAGGTTCCCGCCGCGGTGAAGACATGCGGCGGCAGCGCGGCCGAGGAGTATCCTCCGTCGCCGAAGCGCCAGGCCGTAGCATAGGCCGGGGTCCCGCCCCAGTAGGAGAGGCCGAAGTCCACCGTGAGCCCGACGTCGGTGGGGTTCGTGGAGGGGAGGATCACCGGGACGCTGAGGCCCTTGTTCACCGTGACCGAGAGGCTCTGGCCGGCCGAACCGCCCCCGCTGTCGTTCGCCCACAGCCGTGCGGTGTAGTTCCCCGGGGCCGAGTAGACGTGGGTCGTGGTGATCCCGGTCCCCGAGGACCCGTCGCCGAAGTTCCACGCCTCCGAGAAGGGCGGCGTTCCCCCGGAGGGCGAGGCGGAGAACTGCACGCTCGTCCCGGCGTCCGCAGGGTTGGGAGAGACGCTCGCGGTGGCCGAGGGCGCGGGGTCGACGGTGACGTTCACCACCGCCTTGGCGGTGTGACCCGGGGTGTCGTTCACCCATGCCGTCGCGAGGTAGATGCCCACCGCGGAGTAGGCGTGAGCGGGGGAGGCGCCGGACCCGTTCGTCCCATCGCCGAACCTCCAATCGTAGTGGAAGGGAGCCGTGCCTCCGGAGACGAGCGCGGCGAACGTCGTGGAAGCTCCCACGTCCACCGGATCGGGCGTCGCCTTGATCGCCGCCGTGGGGAGGGGATTGATGGTGGCTCCGGCCGAAGCGGTCGCCGCCCCGCTCGCCGTGTCGTTCACCCACATCCAGGCGGTGTAGGCCCCCACGGTCCCGTACGTGTGGACGTTCGTGAGCCCCGTCGCGGCGACCCCGTCGCCGAAGCGCATGGCGACGGAGTAGGGAGGCGACCCGCCAGCTGCCGACCCTGTGAAGGAGATCGAGGAGCCGATGTCCGTCGCGGAGGGGGTCGCCGTCAGCGTGGCCGTCAGGGAGGCCGAGCCTCCGAAGTACGTGTAGGCGTCCGTGAGGTCGCTGATGGGCGTTGCGCAGTTCCAGCCGGAGAACTCCAGGGCCGTGCTGTCCGCAGGATCGTCCGCCAGGGCCCCCTGGCCGCGCGCGGTGAGCGTGGGGGAGGGGTACTGCTGCGTCCAGGCCCCGGCCTTGTAGGTCCAGGTGGAGGACGTACAGCTCCCACCCCCAGTGACCCCTCCCACCAGGAGGACCGTGCTGGCCGCCGTGTCCCATGTCATCATGTTCGCGATGTTGGCCAGGCTTCCGGGGTTGCTAGAGGGGTTGAGCTGGACCCATCCCCCCGCCACGAACTCCCAGGTGTCCGATTCGTACTTGGTTCCGCTCAGCCCTCCGTAGAGGAGGACGTAGTTGTCCGCCACGTCGAAGGTCATCGCGGCCGTATAGCGCGACGAGGGGCCCCCGGACAGTGACACGAGGCTCCACTGTCCGGCCGAGAAGGTCCAGGTGTCCCCCAGGTCGATGCCCACGGAGGCCGAGCCCCCGAAGAGGACCACGTACCCGTCGGCGGCATCGTAGGTCATCGACGGGAAGTCGCGCGACGATGGTGACTGGGAGGGAGAGAGGAGCGTCCACACCCCCGCCTTGAACGTCCAGGTGTCCGAGTAGTAGGTGTTCGAGTGCTCGTCGGCGCCGCCGAAGAGGACGACGTACCCGTCCGCCGCGTCGTAGGCGATCCCCGAACCGAACCGGGGGGAAGGTGAGGTGGTGGGGGAGAGCTGGGTCCAGGTCCCGGCCTTGTACGTCCACGTGTCGCCGGGCTCGGTGTTCGTGACGTCCTGCAGGCCCCCGTACATCAGGACGTACCCGTCGGCCGCGTCGTAGACCATCGCCGCGCCCTCCCGGGCGATCGGCGAACACGGGGAACAGGTGGTGTTCCAGGCGGGGGTCCCGCGAGGCGCCGTGGGCGAGGCGAGAGAGGACCGGGCCGACGCGCACGCCGCGCGGGCCGTCGGGTCCGCGCCACACGTGCCGGTCCCAACCCCCGCGGAGAGAGACCCTACGTGGGAGTCGGACGCGGTCCTAGAGAGCGATTCTGCCGATGGCCCCAACCCGTGGCCCCCGATCGCGAGACCCAAGGCCGGGACCGAGGACGCCGCAACGAGGAGCAGAAGGGCCAGGAGGGCCGACGCGCGAAGGAGCGGCGCTCCGGCGGCGGTGGTCGACCTGCCATCGCCCATCGAGTCCCCGCCGGGCGGAGCTATCGGCGTGGGACATAACTCTAGGCCAGGAAGACGCGCGGGTGCCCTCGCGAGGAAGCCTCGAAGGGACCGCTCTTCCCAAGCCGCGGGGCGCTCGGGCCAGTAGGGTCAGGACCCATTCCCAGGACCCCCTCCATTCATCTGGATGGTCAACGATGGTGGAGGGGAGCGGCCGATCGACCTTGCCAGAGCTGGAGCCCGTCCACGTCCTGGTCGTCGAGGACGACCCGGAACAGGTGGCCCTGCTCCACGTGATGGCCCGCAAGTGCTCGGTCCCCATCCGTCTGCACGTGGCCGAGAACGGGCTCGACGCGCTTCAGTACCTGTGGGGAACGGCCGAAGCGGGCTCGCGGAACCAGGCGCAGCTCGTCCTCCTCGATCTCGAGCTCCCGGAGCTCGACGGGAGGAAGGTCCTCACCGAGATCCGGGCGGACCCCCGCCTGGCGAAGGTCCCCGTCGTAATCGTCTCGGCCTCCGAACGCACCGACGACGTCAAGCACGCCTACGAGCTGCAGGCGAGCGGGTTCCTCCGCAAGCCCATCGTCGCCGAGGACCTGGACGCCATGGTCCGCCAGGTCGTCCATCGCGCGGTGCGCTGGGGTTGAGCCCCCGGAAGCGTGCCCTGGCCATCCCCTGGGGCATGCGGCAGCGCCGGTTTCCGGCGACCCCTGCATACCGACGTATCGACACCCGCAAGAATCATGTTCGAGCCCGATGCTGATTCTCCACGACCTGGGGGGGAAGCTCGTCGATATGGTCCTGCTCGCACGACATCAGGCCCTCCGGGCCTACGTCAGCGAGGGGACGGAGCTGCCTTCCTGGCTGGTCTTCGACGTGGAGACCTACGGATACTCCAGGGTCGGGTACCTGGGCACGCTCCTCAAGGACCACCCGGGGGTGGCGCGCTCCCCCGAGCTCGGCCTCGTCGACCTAGCTTCGCTCCAGCGCGAGGGCATCGAGCTCCCCCCGGCGGTCTTCCGCGCCCTCAACCTGGAGGAGGCGAGCGGGTTCGTCTGGGGCAAGGACCCGGCGACGATGCACAACGAGCGGCTCGTGGTGGCCGAGCTGGAGAACGCGGTCTTCGGGACCTACCTCAAGTCCGGCGATGCTGCGCTCCTCCGGTCCCTGGACCGGGCCCTCGACCACCTGGCCCTCCCGCACACCGACCGCTGGACCATCTACCTCGAACGGGCGCACCGCGAGTTCGCCAAGCGGAAGGGCGAGGCGACGGAGAGGGAGCTCACCCTGGTCGAGCCGCTGCCGATCAACCTTCGTGCGGATGCCAAGGACGGGAAGGACCCGCTCCTGCGGCTCGTGGAGAGCCTGGTGAGCGGCTACCTCCACTACCTGCCCGACGCCGTGAAGCGGAAGCTCCTGAGGACCGGGTGCGCCTACGTCCCCAACATGCGGCTCCTTCTGAAGCAGTTCCCCGAGCTCGCCCTCGACCAGAACGTGCTCAAAGTGGACTTCTTCTCCGGCGAGGGGGGCCGCAGCCGGGGCAACCGGACCGCCCGGAAGCTCCTCGGCCTCGAGCCCGGCAACGGCTGGGTCCTCATCCGCGATGCGCGTCGCCAGATCGAGCACAACCTCTCCGAGACGCTGAAGGCCCGTTTCGAGCGGGAGATCGAGGCCCGGCACCACCGTACCCCTCTCACCGTCGAGAAGGTCCAGCTCTCCACGCTCCTCAACGAGCACGGCGTGGGCTGCACGTTCGACCGGGACAACCGCAAGAGCCGCAAGCACGCCTGGACCACGCTCATCTCCGGGACGGAGCGCCCCGTCCTCGGCGCGGCCGCGCTGGACGAGCTCGGCCTCCACGAGCCCGGCGTATCGGACCCGCACTGAGACCCAGCCCGGGACCGGGGTGGAGGGCCCCCTTCCCCCCCAACCGCGGGTGATCTCATCGCAGGGTGTCCGCCGTGGGAACGGACAAGGGATGGATGCCCACCGCGCGCGTCGAGCCAGCTGGGGCCCGCGCGATCTCGCTCTCAACCCGACGGAGCGCTCAGCTTCCCCGGTCGCCGGGTCGTTCCGTTCTCGCGGCGATCTCGCGCGCCAGCTCGCTCAGGATGTCCTCGATCTCCGACTCGGGAGTGCAGCGGTGGTCCTCACCGGGCGTCGAGAGGGAGCCGCCGCAACGTTCGCACCGAGCACCCATGGGGGCGGAGCTCGGAGGAGACCCGTCTTCGTCCGCGACCTCGAAGGCCGGCGTGGGGGAGCTGGAAGGAGGAGGCTCCGGCAGCCGCGGGCGCCCCGTGAACGGCATCTCGGGAGGGACCTGGGGCTTGGTGGAGCGCCTCGCCGATGGGAGAGGGACCCACGGGCACGCCTGACCGACGAGCATCTCCTCGTCGTCGTTCTCCCAGTTCCCGAGACCGCCCGTCGAGACGGGAATGTCCGGCTCGACTACGGCGATGGTCGCAGCCTCCGTGACCGTTGGACCCGCGGGCAACGTCGGCGGTCGTTCCGTGGCTCCGTCTACGCGTGAGGCGGGGTCTGCTTCCGTCGGAACCGTCGGAGGAGGGGAGCTCTGGGAGGGAAGCTCCGGGAGCACGCGCGGCTCGGAAGGGGAGAGCACCCCAGAGGGCTCACCAAGGGTTTGCCGGCCCACGGGGGTGTTACCGAGAGAGCTGACCCCCGCGACCGGGACCGGCACCGGCCCCGGCACCAGCATCGGAGGGGGAGGAGAGGGAGCGGTATCTGGAGCAGCACGGGGCCCAGCGAGGGCAGATGGTCCTAGTGCGGGGGAGCGGGACGGGCCGGCCCCCACTCCCGGGACCTTGGGTGGGGCCGGTCGGGGGGTGCTGCCGAGGGAGGGCATGCGACCCTGGTCTCCCACCCCATGTGGCGCGGCCGCCGGCGCGCGGCGAGGCGCCCGGTCCGGTTCCGGGCGTCTCTTGAGAACCTCGGTACGCGCGGTGCCACTCGCCGTAGCTGCTGAGGACCGTGGCACGGCGGGTCGAGGAGGGAGGACCCTTGCAGGGGCCGACGCGACCGCCCGTGTTCCCTTCGGCTGCTGAGCGGGGACGTGGGGGCGCGGGGGAAGCTTGGGGGAGCGAGGGAGGTCGGGGGGACGAGACGGCCCGGCGGTGCTCATGGGAGGCGCTTTGGTTCCCGTTTTCGAGCTCTTGCCTCCGGGACGAGGGGGAGTTCCGGCGCTCGTCTTACCTTCGGTGCTCCGAGCCCTGCGGCGGGCGGCGAAGAGCAGCAACGCCAGGCCCATCGCCACGAGAACGACGAGCCCCATGTCCAGGAACGAGACCGAGATCCGGGGGAGGGCGATGAGCGCCTTTCCCCCTCCGGAAGGAGACGCGGTGGAGGCGACCTGGACCTCCAGCGGTGCACCCTGGACCCGGGCCCCCAGGGTGTCCATCACCGTGACCTGGAAGGTGTAGGAGGCCGAGTGCGCCGCGAGGAACTCGAACGTGGAGCCGTTCGCGCCGATCGCCGTTCCGTTCAAGGTCCACGCGAACTGGAGAGGGGCGGCCCCTCCCGAGACCTCGGCCGCGAGAACCACCTGCTGGCCGACCATCGGTCGGAGGACAGAGGAGCTGAGGGCCACGACCAGAGGCGGAAGGACGGTCAGCGTGACCTGGGCTTGGACGCTCTCGGCCGGCGAGGCCTGGTCCTTGGCGACCACCGACAGAACATGGGTCCCTGCGGAGGATGGGACGAGGGAGAGGGCCGTGCAGTTCCCCGTGCTCGCGATCGAGGTCCCGTCGAGCCACCAGGAACAGGCAGGGCTTCCCGTGCCGTTCTGGACCAGGAGGGAGAAGTTCGCCGTGAGACCCACCTCGAGCTGCTGCGGATCGCTCGCCCATCGGGCGTTGAGGGCGGGGGAAACGGGCACCGCGAGCGGGCCGGAACGTCCGCGCTTCCCTGTCGCGTCCTGGGCCGAGACGGAGAACGACGGGACCCCCGTCGCCCCGGTCGAGACCGTCCAGGAATTGCAGGGGCCCTGCCCCAGGTCCGTCTCGTTCTGCCACCAATGGCAGGAGTAGGGAGGAGTCCCCCCCGAGACCACGGCCACGAGGACCACGGGCTCCCCGACGTCCACGGCGGGGGTCGTGGTCGTGAGCGAGACGGAGAGGTTCGTTCCGGTGGGAGGGGTCGACGGCACGACGCTGCTCGCGACGGCAGGTCCCCCGCTGCCCGAAGGCATCGTCCACACGAGAGGACCCCCGGTCGAAGGGGCCGCTTGGACGAGGAGCCCCCCGCTCCCCAGGACCAGCACCATGGCGTTGGCCACGAGCACGATGAAGGGCGGAGCGTATCCTCTGGGTCGGCGAGCCGCCCGCCGAGGCCGGGACGGCCGCTCTGGGGAACGGTTCAGCTGGCTCGACCGTGGCTGCGCTGTGCGTGAGGATACTGACATCGCTCATCTACGAGGGCCGAGCGCCGCCTCCCGCGCGCGGACCGCCCGAGGCGCGAGGCGAGGACTTTGGCGTGGGGCGGGCCCGTGAAGGAGGTCGTTGCCACCGAAGAGAAGAAGGAGGGGCCTTCGGCGCTTGACCTACGTGTCCGTACGTATACCAGGTTCCCTATTTGGCCTTCGTGGTCGCTCTCGGGAGACCTGGGCTCCCCGGAGCACGGGTCCCCGACGGGACCAGGTGGGGGAACAACCCCTTCGCCCCCCCGCGGGGTCATGACCTCCCAGTAGCTCTCAACGCGAGAGCCCCATCGGGCCGGTCAGGCCCCTGAGGGGTTCTCGGCGCCTGAGGATGGCGGGTCCGTCGAGGCTCCCCGGTACCTCACGACCCCCAGAGCGCGGAACTTCGCCAGCGCACGGGCCATGCCGTCCTTCCCCAAGGCGGTGCGGCCGGCGGCGAGGTCGACCTCAGCACGCTCCATCTCCATCTTCGCGAGGAAGAGGGAGCTCTCGCGGTAGCGGGCCGGGGACCTTTCGGCCTCGTCGAGGTCGCGCGTCGCGCCCTCCAGGTCCCCGCTCAGGCGGCGGAAGCGCGCCCGCTCCAGCAAGAACTCCGGGAACGTTTCCGCGACGACCTTTCGGGCCTCGGGTTCGAGGGCCTCGAGATCGCGGACCGCTCCCGCGGCATCGCCGCGCAGGCCACGCACCCCTGCCAGGGATTCGTCGCACTCCTCGACGATCATCGCGTTCTTCGCACGGATGTAGTAGTCGCGCGAGCGCTCGATGAGCCCTGTCGCCTCCTCGAGCCGCCCGAGGTCCTTGAGCACGCCCCCGCTCACACGCTGCAGAAGGGCCGTCCCTCGCTCGAAGTTGAACTTCGAGGAGAGCGAGAGCCCGGCGTTGAGCTCCTCGAGGGCCCGTTCGTACTCCCCCAGGGTCCACAGGACGTTCCCGAGGTTCCCCCGGAAGAGGATCTCGAAGTGCATGTACCCTCCCGCGTGCGCGGCCCGCGCGGCCTCCTCGAAGGCCGCGTACGCCCCGCGGAGGTCCGACTGGCGGAACCGGAGCGCGCCCTCGGCGTTGCAGAAGCGCGTCCGGGCCTCCGCCGGCATGTCGGGGGTCAGGAGGGCCCGCGCCTCCTCCAGGACCGAGAGACCTTCGGCCACATTCCCCATCGACTGGAGGCACCAGGCCTTCGCCAGGAGGAGCTGGACCTGGGTGAACGGGGTGGTCTGCGACGCGATCGAGGCGACGGACATCGCGTGACGCAGCCCATCCGCCCACGCTCCCCCGTTCAGGGCGAGGATCGAGCGGCCGAGCGCGAGCCGCGTCCGGATCTCGGGGCTCACAGGCCCCGGCGCGGCCCGGAGGTCCTCCTCGAGCTCGTCCAGGACCGAGAAAGCGGCGGCCGTGTCGATGTCCGAGATGACGGTGGTGTGCGCCAGAGCGGCCTCCCACCGGACCGGAGGGGGCAGCGAGAGCGCCCGCAGCTCCGTGGACAGCATGCGCGCGGTGGGCCCGTTCCCCTCCCGGTTGAGCCTCAAGAGGAGCGGGATCTCGAGCTCGGCGCGAAGACGCAGGTCCTCCGGCGAGTCCGTGAGCAGCTCCTGGCGCCAGCGAACGTAGCGCAGCACCGTGTCGGCCGCGCGTGCGGCAAGGGCAAGGTCGAGGGCCCGCGGAAGGAGCGCCAGCAGGCCCTCGCGGTCCCGGGCGAGGTAGAGGAGCCTCGAGCGGGTCTCGACCTCGTTCGGCCGGTGTTGTTCCCACCAGGGGGCGAGGATGCGGGCGAGCGCTCGCTCCTGGGCCTTCGGCAGCTTCTCGCGAAGCACCTCCCAGACCAAGGGGTGGCCGAACTCCCACCGTCCCGCCGTCGGGGAGGCCTGGAGCATGCGGTACCGTTCGACCAGGAGGTTCACCGAGGACTCGACGTCCGGGAGGGTCCGATGAAGAGCGGCGGCCACAGGAGCGAGGTCGAACTCGCTGCCGACGACGGCCGCCACCTCCAGGAGCTCGCTGAGCTCCTTGGGAAGTCCCTCCAGCCGCCGGCTCACCAGGCGGTGGATCGTCGGCGGGAGGGGGATGCGCCTCGCCTCGTCGCGTGTTCCGCGGTCCGAGGGGGCCTCGTGCCCGGGAACGGAGAAGACGGCCCGGGACCCCTCCTTTCGGAGGAGCCCCTGGTCGAGGAGCTGGCGCAGCGTCTCGAGAAGGAAGTAGGGGTTCCCCTCGGTGCGGGCGACCAGGTCCAGGAGCGCGCGGTCGCCGGCTCCGTCGGTCATGGGCGCGCCCACGAGGCCCGCCACGAGCTCCTCGGCGTTCCCCGCGGTGATCCCCTTCAGCCGGAGCTGCTGGAGCAGCCCTTCGCGCTCCAGGTGGTCGAGCATCTCCTGGAGCGAGTCCTCTCCCGGGACCGCGCGCTGCCCGTCCGACTCCTCCCGGAGCCCGACCAGGAACATCACCGGCAGGTCCCTCGCATTCCGTGCGAGGAACTCGAAGGCGACCCGGGACTGGGCGTCCGCCCACTGAAGGTCGTCCAGGACGATCAGCAGAGGCGACCGGCGCGCGTCCGCCTGCAGCCGTTCCAGGAACCGGAGCAGACGAAGGGCCGGAGGCTCCTCGCCCTTGGGAACGACCGGGGCGGTCTCCGCCGCCTCGTGCACGACCTCCCCCTCCCCCTCGAGAAGGGAACGCTGCCGGTCGTCCAGCGCCGCGGTGTTCACGGAGAGGAGGAAGCGGCCCTGCCCCGAGCCCGCCACGTCGCGCACCATCTGCACGAGGCGGAGGACGGAGCGGAAGTCGTTCTGGCTGGAGAGGTACTCGAGCCCGCTCAGCGCCACGACCCCGCCCGGGTGGTGCTGGAGGAAGTTGTCGACCCGCTCCCCGAGCGCGTCGAGCGCCCCTGGGGCGATCGCCTCCGGATCCTCCACGCGGGTGAGCCAGACGAACTGCGCGCTTTCGGGCAATCCGGGGAGCCTCGTGCGGAGCACCGAGCCGCGGTCGCGGGAGATGCAGAGGAGCGGGTGCCCTCCCCTGGCGAGGGCGAGCGCCCTCTCCATGAGCCTCTTCGGCCGGTCCTCCTCGAAGATGACCGTCGCACCGGCCTCGGAGGCCCCGGGAGCCGGGAGGGGGTCCGACGGGCCCTCGCTCGAACCCCGGAAGATCTGCTCGAAGGGGAAGAACGGGGAGAGGGACTCCTTCAGGCAGTAGCCCCAACGGACCCGCAAGCCCTCGCGGCCCGCCTCCTGCTCGAGGGCACGGAGGACCCGCGTCTTGCCGATCCCTCCGGGCCCCACCAGGGCCCAGGCGGACCCGCGCCCCTGCTTCGCCCGGTCGAGGCTCTTGGAGAGGAGCGCCACCTCCGTCTCCCGGCCCACGAACGGGACCTGGGAGGTCGCCGGCATCTGCGGTCGGGTCGCCAAATTCCACCTAGGGAGCCAGAACCTTCCCCAATCGACGCCCGGTCAGTGACGGCCAGCGGTCAAGAGGATGACGATGGCGGGCGGGAGGTGCTGGGGTGGGGGGGGGCGCGGCGGGTGGGGTGGCGGTTGAGGCGGCCAGGGCGCACAGGATGGGGCCCCGGTGCCGAACGATCCTGCCTCTTCGAGGGAACCCCATCGACAGAGCCCATCCCCGATGTTGAGTTCCGGTGGCGGATCGGTCCCCGATATGTCTGCGACCACGGGGATAGGCTCCGTTTCAGCCCCTCCCGGCGAATAAATAGCCGAGACGGCCTGGCGTGCCATGTCCGAGAACTCCTCGCCAGCGGCCAGGTTCGCCCGATCGATCCTCACGCAGTACCTGAAGGTCCGCCCCGGGGAGAACGTCACCATCGAGGGCTGGAGCCACTCGCTGCCCTGGGCCACGGCGCTCGCACGCGAGGCCCGGCTCCTGAAGGCCCACCCCCTGGTCCTGCACGAGGACGAGGAAACGTACTGGGACCTACTCGACGGCAAGCAGGAGGGGACCTACGGGGCCGCGCCCTCGCACGAATGGGCGGCGCTCTCGAAGACGAACGTCTACCTCCACATGTGGGGACCCGGGGACAAGGTTCGGCTCGAGAAGATGGGGCCCAGGGCGGAGAAGACGTTCGCCTGGAACGGTGCCTGGTACAAGACCGCCACGCGGGCGGGGGTGCGCGGAGCGCGCCTGGAGATCGGACGGCCATTCCCCACGTTGGCCAAGGCCTATGGGGTGGACCAGGAGACCTGGACGGACCAGCTTCTGGAGGCGTGCACGGTCGACCCGAAGGCGATGCGAAGGGAGGCTGGTCCCATCGCGAAAGCCCTGGAGCGCGGGCGTCGCATTCGTATCCACGACGACGAGGGGACCGACCTGACCCTGGGGCTTTCCCACAACCCGGCGGTCATCGCCACGGGCACCCCCACCGAGGAGGAACGGAAGCGTCCGTTCGCGATCCTCTCCAACCTTCCTGCCGGATCGGTCACGGTGGTGCCTGACCCGCAGGTCGCCGAGGGCACGGTCCGCGCCAACCGCTCATCCTACTCGGACACGGTGAAGGCCACCGGCGGGATGTTCGAGTTCAAGGGAGGGCGCCTGGTGAGCCAGCACTACGAGACCGGCTGGGAGGAGATGTTCGCAAAGCCCTACGCCAAGGGAGGAGCAGACCGCGACCGACCGGCCCAGCTGCGGATCGGCCTCAACCCGAAGCTCCGCGACACGCCTCAGCTCGAGGACATCGAGGCCGGGGCCATCACGGTCTGCATTGGCATGAACCGGTTCCTTCCCGGAGGAAAGAACAAGTCCACCTACTTCGGCTTCGTTGTCAACGCTGGAGCGAAGATCGAGGTCGACGGCAAGCCGCTGGCCCTCCCACGTTCCGGCTAGGCGGAGCAGGAGGGAGGCCCCCGCGAGCGATTCGCGGGGGCGCGGTTCGGGTCTGAACGCCGGACCGCGAGTGGAGCTCTTGGTTCACCTAGGGGCGGAGGATTTCGGCGGCGAAACCGCGTTTCTCAGCGGGAATCGTGATACCTTGCTCACGATACACTCATCATACCCCACCGCTACGGAGCACGGTCGTGTCACTGATCGAGAGATGCGCCTGGTCGGGACACTTCGACGAGTTCGTTGCCACTCCAGACCGTACCCTCTTCTCACACCTGACGCGCTTCGTTCGGGAACGGGAGGAGCTCCAACTCGGCGCGTGGAGAGACAGCCTTGCTGCGATGCAACAGGAGGCTGGGAATTGCATTCGCTCGCTTCCCGCCGCCGCAGGTTTTGGTGCGGTCCTCGAGTACAAGCTCTCGGTGGATCGGCTCCGACGCCCGGACGTCGTGGTTTTGGAGAACGGTTCTGTCATCGTTCTGGAGTTCAAGTCCACCTCCCATGTGAGACAAGCGGACCTGGACCAAGTCATGGGGTACGCCAGGGACCTCGCGGGGTATCACGAGGCCAGCCACGATCGAACGGTCATCCCCGTGCTGATCCCGATGAAGATTCGAGGGAGCAGGTTCCGGCTAGGATCCACCTGGGTCTGCCCTCCGTCCGAGATCTCAGCGTTACTCCTCGATATTGCCAAGAACTCCAAAGTAGGCCGAGCCAACATCGATACCTGGGTCGGATCCGCTTTTGTCCCCCTCCCTAAGCTGGTGGAAACCGCTCGCGCGATCTTTGAGCGAGCCCCGTTGCCGTTCATTCGAAGAGTCGCGGAGGCGGGCATCCCTGCGCTCATGGACCGGTTGCTGGCGGTCTGCAAGGACGCGTCTCAGTCGAGGTCTCGCCACCTCGTCCTGCTGGCCGGCGTTCCCGGATCCGGAAAGACCTTGGCGGGACTGCAACTCGTCCACCATGAAGGCCTCGACGGCCTGGTCACGGCGGGTTCGGCCAAACGTGCCATCGCACCTTCGGTCTTCCTCTCCGGCAACGGCCCGTTGGTGAACGTACTGCGATACGGGCTTGGAAGCAAGGTGTTCATCACCGACATCTGGACCTATCTCCGAAGGAATTTGGACGAGGGAGCACCGGCTCCACGCGAACATGTTGTCGTTTTCGACGAGGCCCAGCGGGCCTGGGACAACCAGAAAGTTTTCGAAAGTCACGACAGCCTCCTTGGCAATCGTTCGGAGCCCCAGCTCTTGCTGGAGGCGTGCGGTAGAGTTCCTGACTGGTGCGTCTTGGTTGGGCTCTTCGGAGACGGTCAGGAGATCCATTCGGGGGAAGAGGGGGGAGTCGGACTCTGGGTGAAAGCGCTGTCCCAGGCACCCGCAGGTAGCTGGATTGTTCACGGACCCGAGCGTTGGAAAACCGCTTTCGAAAGCGCGGGCGTTCCGTATGAAGCGAGTTCCCAGCTTGACCTGAACACGAGCCTCCGGAGTCACTTAGCCCGAGGCTCGGCAGAATGGGCCTCACTCGTCATGTCGGGGAACTTCGACAAGGCGCGGCGGCTATCCGGGGAACAGTTGGAGGGCTACCCCATCTATGTTACGAGAGACCTCGAGGCCGCGAAGGCGTACGTCCGCGGTCGATACGAGGGAGAGGAGGCCGGATTCCGCTGGGGGCTACTTGCGTCCGCGAAGGCGCGGAATCTCCTTCAATTCGGCGTGAAGAACGATTGGATGTCCACGAAGAACGTGAACCACGGTGCATGGTACAACGATGAGCCCACGAGCCCGAAGTCGTGCTGTCAAATGGAAGCAGTCGTGACCGAATTCGGGTGTCAGGGGCTTGAGCTCGACCTGCCCGTAGTGTGCTGGGGCGACGATTTGGTTTGGGACGGGAAGACCTGGACATCCGACGCGAAGCCGAGCAAGGGTGTGCGGGACGGCCTGAGGCTAAGGATGAACGCCTACCGGGTGCTTCTGACCCGGGGGCGAGATGGCCTCTGCATTTTTGTTCCCGCCGAACCCAAAGCGAACATGGATCGAAACTACGCAGCTTTGGTCGAGGCGGGTGCCACGCCACTATCCCCCGACAGGTCTGAGCCCGCGGAGGTCTTCTCCGGCGTTACTGTCCCGGGCCCCGACTGAGGCTACTCCCCAACGGGTCGTGCACTTCTGCTGGGGTGATAGGTGCTGACAGCTCAGCACGTTTTACCTCTGGGATTTGCCGCTATCCGGCCCCCTCGCCGGTTTCCGGCGCCCGAACCCACCTGCTCAGCCACGACATCTGCGACCTCCTCGACCGCTTCGCCGACGAACCCTCCTCTCGCCCGTCCTCCAACCAGCGAAGGAGAACGCCTTACGCCGAACGCCAACCACTTCCCCGGGCGCATTGCCCGGGTTCCCTATCCCTCCCGGGCGACGAGTGGGGGCCCTCTTGTGGCCTCCAGGGGTGATCCGAGCCGGTCCGAGATCCCCGTCCCCTCCGGGTTGCCCTCCCAGGACTGCGGAAGCGGCCTTCCCAGCCAACCGACCCCCTGAGGAGGGAGATCGGGCGGGAGATATCCCTCGGGCGGGCAGGCTGGCGTCAAGCAGCCCTTCGAGGAAACTCATACGGGAGCAAGCCGTAGGGCGGCCAGCAGCTCATCGGCTGGCATCGGCTGGGTAGTGTTCGGCGTGTCGAACCAGAACTTGGCTAGCTTCAGGTTCACGATTCGAGACTGGATCGGCCTTTGAGTCGGTTCGGAGATCAGCACCCCACCGTCACAGTTAGGGCCAAGGATGGTGAGGTAGTCCTCGAGCTGGGCCAGATTCGCCCGTGTGGCCTTCTTCCTCTTCACCTCAATCACGAATTCCTTTGACCTGCCCGCGGGCGACGCGTCCTTCAGCAGAAGATCAATCAGCCCTTCGGGGATGGCCTTCTCCCCCAAGGCTTCCAGCACTCCACTCCCTGAATTCAGGCCAAGGGCCGCGAGCAGCGATGTGCACCTGGTTGTGTCGGAGAGATACCATCGTATCAGCGTCTGGGGGAGGACCTCTCGGAATGCGAAAGATCCTGGGACAGTTGGCTTTCCTCCTCGAACAAAGTGGGGAACGAAGCTGGCGTGGCTCGGTAGCGTAAGCCCCGGGGGCGCGCCCATCGCACGTCCTCCCATCTGTGAGACCGCCTGGAGTGTTGTACGATCAGCCTGGAAGTGGGACTTCCGGTAGCCGCCTCTCTGGAGCAGGTTCTCGGCGATGTACCGAAACTCGAGTCGGGCGAGTGACTCCTCGAAGATCCGCTCGGGCCTCAGCGTGAGACGATACGGGAAGTCCGCCCGCAACTTCCTGGTTGATGTCCGAGGCGGCTCCCAACCGGGCGGGTAGCCCGTCGTGTCATCGAGTATCGCCTCCTTCTCGACGACCGTGTACAAGTCGTAGGCCCTCGCTCCGTACAGGAACGAGATGAAGTCCCCTTTCCGGATTTCTGTGAACGACCAGAGGCCGCTCTGCGTTCGAGGAAACCCCGCCAGTGAATGCTCCCGGCAGAGTCGGAGATTGTTTCGAGTGGAGACGGCGACAAAGAAGAAGTCCTCCATCCGGGGACCGGGTACCTGCGCGCTGGATCAAACTTTGGTCCTCCTGGTCCTCGCTGCCTTGGAGTTGGCTAGGCTACTCGAGATAGGGAACCGTGACGGGCCCTCTTCTTCGTTGATCGACTGAGCGCCTCGTTGATCGACATGTTGAAGGACGGGGCCCCACCTTCGGTAGCTAAGGATGACCGATCCCCTCGTGTCGCTGACGGACCCGGCCCAGAAGGAACGGCTCTGGAAGCTCCGGGAACTGGCCGGGACGGTCCAAGAAAGCACACGCCTCCGGGAGGAGGACCTGGGGTTCGGGGACCAAAGGGGCATCCACAGGCCGAGTGGATCCCCGTATGCCCTCTGGGTCCGTCAGACCCATCGAGGGCCGTACGCTGATGAGGACCCCGTCGTTCGTCCAGACGGGTCTTGGACCTACCGATACGCTCCCGAGGGGCGTGGGGGAGTCACCAAGATGAACCTCCCCACCAACCAAGGCCTCCTGAGGTGCGAGGCCGACGGGGTTCCCGTGGGAGTGCTCCGCGAGAAGCCAGGCGTCGGGAAGGTCCGATCATACGAGGTCTTGGGGCTTGCTTTCGTGGAGTGGGACGGCACGCACTTCGTGTTCAAGGGAGAGCCGATGGACTGGGAGGTGTAAGTTCGCGAAACTCCGCCCCATCTTTTCGCGAAACTTTTCCCCACCCTGACGTCTGCAGGTGACGGGTCCGGTACGAGGGCCCTTTGAACGATAGGATCCGC
>JAKAAX010000001.1 GCA_021802125.1 Thermoplasmata archaeon
CGGATCCTATCGTTCAAAGGGCCCTCGTACCGGACCCGTCACCTGCAGACGTCAGGGTGGGGAAAAGTTTCGCGAAAAGATGGGGCGGAGTTTCGCGAACTTACACGAGTTGGCCGACATGGCCTTCGTCGCAGCCCTTGTCACCCCCGGACGCCCGACGCTATTCCGAACCTGCTTCGTCCAGACCAAGGGAGGGTTTTCACGAAGGACTCCTACGGGCCCCCCGTCGTTCAAAGTCGACCACAAGCAGCTCTTCCTCCTCAGGACCTTTCCCGCCTTCGAAGGGGTTCCATCCGCCGTCAGCGTTATTCCGGCCGGGAAGCACATCCTGCCGAACATCACCGGAATGCTCGGAGCGATGGGATTCCTCTCGTCCCCCGGCGAGATGAGCCTCCTCTCCGCGCAGAGAGCGTACCTTGCCACCGGAGGCAGGGGAACCATTCGAGGAGAAGCGATTGCTTCGATGCCAATCGACGGACCTTGGTCCTACCCCTTCTGGACATGGGGAGTGTCCCTAGGCGCGTGGAATCACCCGATGTGGAACCGCCGATGGGACGCGGCCTTTCCCCTAAGCGTGACTTCTTGCCTTGGAATCGAGGACGTGTCCCGTGCTTGGGGGTTGTTTGCCCTGGGCGAGCTCAGCGTCGTGTGGCGCACCATGTCCCCCGGCCCTCTTGACGGTCTCCTGAGGGCGATTTCAGACTCGACGCCGGACCTCGGGAAGCTCAAGGGCGCTCTCGATTCAGGCGAACCTCCCGAAGCCACTCCTCCAGAGCCTCCTCCTAGTCGTCCTCCCAACCGCCGTTCCTACACCGTCGATCCGGAAGCCATTGAGGAGCTCATAGGGAAACCTCCTCGGGAGCCCCCGCCTCCCAATCAGGGTTCGAGTGACCAAGGTAAGGAACGCGGATTGGGGGTTTTCGCTCTCACCATCCGGCTCGAGGCGTAGGGACCCCCGCGCAATGCGTCCGGCCCGATTCCAAACGCCCAATGAGATCCTCCCTCGCCTCCGAGTTCCAGGTCACCCACATCTCCCTCCCGTCTCCGTACGACAGAATCCCGTACGGCGGCGCCCGACCGTAGGTCTCCTCCACGAGAGCGCAGTATGCTAGGAGTTGCGCGCGGTGCGACGAGTAGGGAGCCCCGCTCCTGGGTGACCGACACGCCTTGATCTCGACCGGGCCGATGGTCCCGTCGGGGAGCCGGCGCCGCTCGTCCGGTCGCCCCGTGAGCCCCCAGCGGTCCGAGACCATCGTGGGCATACCCCCGAACGCGGGGTCGTCCACCGCGATGACCTCCGCAGGGTGTCGGCGGCCCCTTTGCCACTCCTCGAGGGCCCCGTAGGCGAACCCCGCGATGGGGACGAGGAGGAAGGCGACCTCCACCTCGGTCAGCGGGTCCACTGGACCACCCCCAGGACCAGGAGGAGGAACGACCCGACGACGACCCAGCCCCAGGGGGAGCTGGGCCCGGACCCGGCGGGGCCGCCCATGTGGGCCGCCTGAAGCCGTGCGTGGACCCGGAGGCCGCGCAGGAGATTCTCCTATCGCGGGGCCCTTCGCCCGCGGGCCCCCTCAGTGGCGTAGACGAACTGCCCGAGTTCGTGGGGGGTGAGGTAGCGGCGCGGACGGAGGCGAGGGTCCATCAATCATCGTAGAAGGTTCCATGGGGTCATGGTTTGGGGGGGGTCGGCGGAGGTGAGTGATGCCCCAACTTCTGCCCCAGCCGACGCATGCGACAAGTGTCCGACACGCCGGCATACATGGGTCTGACGAGGAGAGATAGATGAACCCCTGGCGCCCGTGGAGTTCAGCACGACAGAGAAGGGGGGGGCCAGCGGGGCGCCGTCGACGATCCCTGCGCGGATGCTAAACGAGTTCACCTACTGTCCCCGCCTCTTCTACCTCGAGTGGGTCCAGGGTGAGTTCCGCGACAACGAGGACGTCCTCTCCGGCCACATCGTGCACCGCCGGGTGGAGAAGGAAGGCGGGGCCATGCCCGAACCCTCTGTTGAGGGCGAACCTCTGGTCTACAAGGCCCGAGGGGTCACTCTTTCGAGCGAGCGGCTGGGTCTCGTCGCGAAGCTCGATCTCGTGGAGGGGGACGGAGGAGAGACCGTCCCCGTCGACTACAAGAAGGGTCACCCGCCGAAGGAGGCAGGAGAGGTATGGCCGGCGGACCGAGTGCAGGTCGGGGCCCAGGCGCTCCTCCTTCGCGAGAACGGCTACACGTGCACCCACGCGGTGGTCTACTACGCGCAGACCAAGCAGCGGGTGAGGGTCCCCCTCACCCCCGATGTCGAGAACGAAGTGTTGGAGGCGATCGTCGCAGCCCGCACGACCGCCGCCGGTGGCGCCATCCCGCCCCCGCTCGTCGACAGCCCGAAGTGCCCTCGCTGCTCTCTGGTCAGCATCTGTCTCCCCGATGAGGTCAACGCCCTCACCCTGGTCGAGCCTGAGGAGGGTGGTCGCGTTCGTCGCCTGGTCCCTGCCACCGACACGGCGCTGCCGCTCTACGTTCAGGAACAAGGGTCCATGCTTGGGAAGAAGGGGGATGTCCTCGAGGTACGGTCCGACGGGAAGGCCCAGGCGACATGCCGCCTGATGGAGATCTCCCAGGTGGCCCTGTTCGGGAACATCACGGTGACTCCCGGAGCCCTTCACGAACTCTGCACGCGGGGAGTCCCGATATCCCACTTCTCCTACGGGAGCTGGTTCTACGGGATCACCCACGGGATGAGCCACAAGAACGTCGAGCTGCGCCGCCTCCAGTTCTCGTGTGCTTCCGACCCCGGGCGGTCCCTGGCCATCGCCCGGAGGATGGTCGAGGGGAAGCTCCGCAACTGCCGCACGATCCTCCGACGGAACCATCCGGACGAGACGTTCGCTGCCCTCGAAGAGCTGGAACGGTTGGTCGCGGCTTGCCAGGGGGCCGACAACCTCGAGGGCCTCCGAGGGACGGAGGGCGCGGGAGGGAAGGCCTACTTCGAGGAGTTCGGTCGGCTTCTGAAGCCCGAACCGGAGGCCGGCGAGATGGCCTTCGACTTCGCCCAGCGGAACCGTCGCCCACCGAAGGACCCCGTCAATGCCCTCCTCTCCTTCCTCTATGCGCTCCTCGCCAAAGACGCAACGGTCACCCTCCTCTCCGTAGGCTTCGACCCCTACCTGGGATTCCTGCATGTTCCGCGCTACGGCCGACCATCCCTGGCCCTGGACTTCATGGAGGAGTTCCGGCCGATCCTCGCCGACTCCGTCGTCCTAACGCTCGTGAACGGCAAGGAGGCGAAAGCGTCCCACTTCGTCTCCCGGGGCGGCTCGGTCGCCCTCACCGCCGAGGGGCGGAAGAAGGTGCTCGAGGCGTACGAGCGCCGCCTCGACTCGGAGGTCCGCCATCCCATCTTCGGATACACGGTGAGCTACCGGAGGATCCTGGAGGTTCAGGCCCGATTGCTCGCAAGGCACCTCTCGGGGGAGATCCCTCAGTACGAGCCGTTCTGCACGAGGTGAGGATGAGACACCTGGTGCTGGTCTGCTACGATGTCCGCGATGCCAAGAGGCTCCGGCGGGTGCACATGCGGATGAAGGGGTTTGGCGAGCCCCTCCAATACTCCGTCTTCCTCTGTAACCTCGACGAGCGGGGAATGCTGCTGCTCCGGGCGACGGTCGAGGATGAGCTGAAACTGGGCCAGGACCGGGCATTGATCGTCAACCTTGGCCCCGTGGACGGGACGGCGATGGAGCGCATCGTCGCGCTGGGTGAGGGCGTGGCCCTGCCGGCGCACCAGGCCCGGATCGTGTAGGGCGGGACCCGACCCGAGGCACCAGATCCGCCCACGACGCATCCACTTCCAGGGAAGGGCCTTAAGTAGGAAGCCCCTGCGAGAGGTGGGGTGGCGACACCCTCTCCCGCAGGCGCTCGCAAGCGACGGGAAACCCCGGTTTCCCGTTAGAGAAGGTCCCCGCGAGGGTGGCATGGGCGATCGCGGCTCTCGGCCTTCGGGGTCGCGACCAGGGGGGCGTTCGAAAACCCCCCTTCCGCCCTCTCGGGCGGCGGGCCCTGCGGTCTCCACGGCCGAGAGGTCGTGGCTTCGTTGAAGTGCGCTGAACGTGTGGAGGTGGAGGGATGAGGCGGAGGTCTCCACGGCCGAGAGGTCGTGGCTTCGTTGAAGTGAGGAGTGGGTGACGGAGCACGGGGGGACGGTGCGGGAGGTCTCCACGGCCGAGAGGTCGTGGCTTCGTTGAAGTATGGGCGCGGTGGCCGGAACGGACTTCGACCAGATCGTCTCCACGGCCGAGAGGTCGTGGCTTCGTTGAAGTGAGGCGATGCCCGAGACGACAGCCACGCCAACCCCTGCGTCTCCACGACCTCTCGGTCGTGGCTTCGTTGAAGGAAAGACGGGAGGACGCGGAGGATACTGGTCCATGTCTGTCTCCACGGCCGAGAGGTCGTGGCTTCGTTGAAGTACGGGGACGTGGTCATCGTCAAGGGATGGGGGCGGACGTCTCCACGGCCGAGAGGTCGTGGCTTCGTTGAAGTGACATGGCTAACCTGTGTTATAGCACGGGAGAAATCCTTGTCTCCACGGCCGAGAGGTCGTGGCTTCGTTGAAGTGCCAACGCGTGGCTGGCCAAGATCGCCAGAGTGGACGAGTCTCCACGGCCGAGAGGTCGTGGCTTCGTTGAAGTGTAGGTAGAGCCATCCAGCCCGTAGACCTTGAACATGTCTCCACGGCCGAGAGGTCGTGGCTTCGTTGAAGTGAGCTGGCCGACCGCATCTACCGCCTCCTCGGGAAGGTCTCCACGGCCGAGAGGTCGTGGCTTCGTTGAAGTGCGCTGAACGTGTGGAGGTGGAGGGATGAGGCGGAGGTCTCCACGGCCGAGAGGTCGTGGCTTCGTTGAAGTCGCGCCAAGGTGGTGCTCCGTGTGGTAGTGGAGTAGGGTCTCCACGGCCGAGAGGTCGTGGCTTCGTTGAAGGTTAGCCACGCGGAAGCGATTACAGATGAAGCATAGAAGTCTCCACGGCCGAGAGGTCGTGGCTTCGTTGAAGGTTCTTCTCGGCTTTGAAAGAGTGCATTGAAAAGAGCGGGTCTCCACGGCCGAGAGGTCGTGGCTTCGTTGAAGGTCCTTGCCGATCATCAGGTTGATGACCCGAAGGATGGTCTCCACGGCCGAGAGGTCGTGGCTTCGTTGAAGGTTCCCCTGGGCGCTCCACCTCTTCCCGGACGGAGAGGTCTCCACGGCCGAGAGGTCGTGGCTTCGTTGAAGGCGAACGTCGCTATGAGGTCGGCTCTGTCGTAACCCTCGTCTCCACGGCCGAGAGGTCGTGGCTTCGTTGAAGGGTCGCCAACCCGGGAAACTGGGAGGAGGCCGCGTTGTCTCCACGGCCCCTCCCACGGATTGAGCGGTCAGGGTCCGGCCGCGAAGAGACCGATGCCGTAGTGCCGGCCGATCCCCACTAGCAATGGCCCACGCATCTCGCGGCGGAGCTCAACCCTGATGTGGTAACGCGGCCACGTCGCGAGATGAGCGGGAACGCGCATCGACCTCGCGGAACCCGTCCCAGGCCACCAGGGAGCGTTCCGGTACACGTACGTCGCCACAGAGGCCCCCAGGCCCGCCTGCTTGAACGCCTGCTCGAGCAGAGCGCGCGTCCTTTCGATGTCGACACGGCCCCGCCTCTCATCATGACCGTGCAGGATCACCGGCGTGACCGAACTCCAGGACCGCGACGGTCCAAGGTACCGGGCAAGCACCGGGTCGGCCTTTGGGACGGGCACGAGGCAGGCCTTGGCAGCGGCCCCTGGAGCCGCCAACCGTGCGCCGTCCAAGAGGGAACTCAGGCTGCCCGCCCGGGAATCCCAAGGCCCCGGGGGGCCCACCACGAGGACCCTTCGAACGCGCCCATCGACATGCTGATGACCGATGGAAGGGAGGGGCGCGTACGAGAGCCTCCGGTCCCTCTCCTCCCCTTCACCATGACCCAGGACGTAGACCCGAAGGAAACTCTCGTCAGCACCGTCGGACCTGAACACCTCGGAGACAGCGTGGCGGAGCTGACCGGAGACCTCCATCGCGTCCTCCCAGCTGACCGAGAACGGTCGCCCGTCCTCGAGCTGTTCCAGTGCAAAGGCATGGATGGGCCGGAAGTCCTGTCCCCACGGTTCGCGATAGGTGACACCCCGAACTGAGGGAGGGACCGTCCCCCGGCGCGCGTCCACGGTATGCGCGGTCTCAGACGGAGGAAGGCGCCACTTCCTGTAGTTCGCTTCGAGGCGACCGTACCAACCCGGGACCGGGGCGTAAAGCCGTTCTGTCCCCCCCGGATCCGGGACCCAGCGTTCACCCTTGAGCCCGACCGACTCCTTCTCGGTGAGGACCCGCGCCCGCCCCGAGGCCAGGTCGATCCCATGACCCAGGGCAAGCAAGCTGTTTGCCATCGTTTCGAGCGCCGGAAAGTGAGCCCCGGCGTCTGGGTACAGATAGTGGACCTCCCCCGAGGCATAGGTTGGACGGCGCTCGAGTTGGCTACGTAGTGTGGCCGGGTCCGTGGGCTTCTTCGATGGGCGGCCGCGCGCCTCGCTGAGGCGGTCCCGAACCCACAAGTCCATGTCGTTGTCCGGTCCAAAGAGGAGGTAGGAGCTTCCCACTCTATGCGGTGGGGCCACGATGACGGGAGGGGGCTGAGCCTCCAACCAGAGCAGGGCGTCGTCGAACTCGCTTCTCCACCCATCCCCTCGCCGGAAGCGGCACCGGCTCCCCGAAATGAGGGCCTGGAAGAAGCGGGCCGGGGACGGGGGCCACTCCGTCCCGTGGTAGGTCCCGGCAAGGAGGACCACCGAGAGGTCGAGCATGAGCGAGGCTCCCTTGCCGTGCCCTAGGCCTCTTTGCTCCCCTTGGCCTTCTTCTCCTGGATGGCCTTCTTGACCATCTTCCACTCGAACGTCCTCTTGTTCGCCCCCTTGGACACGCCGAAGTCTTCGGCCGCCATCCGGGCGAAGTCCTCCACACCCTTCAGGTCAAACGGGGCACGGCTCCCATCCCTCGACACCAACTCCACTTCGGCCGGTGTCTTCGGGTCAGGGACCAGGATGCACCCGCTGCGATACTCGGGAGAGAGAGGCGCGGTGAGCGAGAGCATCGCAAGGCCGAGGATGTACCGCCGGAGCTTCGCCGTGGAGCCGACGTCCTTGCCGTTGAGGTTCCGGAGGGCCACCAGGCTCAGGACCCCTTCCCGGACGATGGGACCCCGGCTCACGACCCCTCCAAGACCGTAGGAGGGGGCCTCGGCAAGTCCGTCCTCCGAGAGCTTGTTCTCGGAATTGGACTCCGTCATCTGCTCGATCTCTCCCTTCTCCATCTTCCGTCGGAGGGCGGGCACGAACTGAGCGGCTCGGTGCAGGACGGTGACGTCGTGCGCCCGGACGGACGAAGTGACCATCCGAGGCACCTTGGTCCGGGCACCCGAGAACCCCCGGGAATCCCAGACACCGAAAACGAGCGACAGAGGGGAGATGTGGGCCATGGGGGAATAGTCACGCCCCTCCTCGATGGCCCGAAAGGCGTTACAGATGTCCGGCTCGAGGTCCGAGAACCTCGCGAGGGCGTCTGCGGCGCGGTGACCCGCCTCCAGGAGATTGACCACCACCGGGGGCCGACCTTCCGGCCTCTGAGCCGTGAGCTCGATCTGAGGAACGAGGTCCCGGAGAGGACCTGAAGGCGGGAGGAACAGAGCCTCCATCCGGTTTGCCTGGGACCCCACGGTGTCGACGATGACGCTCCTTCCCTCGGGCAGGTCATCGGTGACGTAGATGGACCCCTTCTCTCCCTTGGGCTCGGAGTTCGCGAAGGTCGGGGGGAAGAAGACCCCGCCTGGCCCGGACACCGGCAACAGATGCTCCTTCCGGACCAACGCCACCTTGGCCTTCAAGCCGTCGTTCATCCAGTCATCGTACGCTGCCAGTTTTGCGGTGTCCGGGGTCATGGTTGCATCTCCTCAGGGTTCGATTGCGAAAGGTACCGATAGGTCCCGCCCAGGCCACGGGACTCTACTCTGTAAACCCATCGGGAGGCGGTTAGCGATGGAATCTTCCCCGCGAGCGTCGCTCGCGCGATGACCGGCGGGAGCGGCTGGGTCCAGAGCGAGTACCGGTACGTCAGCGCGCCCGTCCTCGGGGGTCGGGCGGCTTCGAGGCCGATCATGGCGAAGGTATCCACAACGGGATAGAGCACCGGCTTCAGGTTCTGGCTATTGTAGGAGTACCCGAGGTCCTCCTTCGACACCGCGGAGCGCATATCGAGGCCCGTGGGAGTCCCGGAGGCCTCCCACTCGAAGACACCCCGCATCGGTCTGTGACCCGCGGCAGGGATGGCCTTGAGGAGACCCCGGACCAGTTCAAGAGTATCCACACGGCCCGCCCAGAGCTTCAGGCCCTTCGAGGTCCCGCCATGGTCGGGCTCGAGCCAGGGGTCAAGGACGAGGGACCCAAACCCCCCGTCCAAGACCACGGGCCACGCCTTGTCTCCTCCCCACGGTGGGGGATCCGGGTGCGGATGTTCTTCCCGGGCCTTGGCCGCAGCCACCGACTCCAAGGCCCGGGCGAGGGTAGCCCCCGACCGAACTTGGAACTCCCTCTCGGATGCGAACGCGCCCTCTGACCCGGGAGCGAAGAGGTCGAGAACCTCGAGAAGGCCGAGGCAAGCGAAGACCTGCCCTGGGTTGGAGACGTCGACCTGTAGGGTTTCGGTCATGCGGAAGCTCTCGCGTCGGCCGTTTTCAACAAGGCTTCAAGATAGGCGAGCCCCCACCATCCATGTTCCCGTTGCATCGCCGTAAACCGACGCAGCTGGGAATTGCGCTCGTCGCGGCTTTCGGCGCGATGCTCCCGGTCCGTCGCCCGGTCCGGGAACTCGGGTCGGCCGTAGCCGTGATGCGTGGCGATGAGGTAGCGGACGAGCGGTTCCGAAACAGGGCCAAGATCGATGACCGACCCCAGCTCGTGGCGATAGCCCCCAAGGATTGCGGGCCCCCGGTAACGGGTACTCTTGGCTAGAGGTTCCGCTCCCCCCGTGTTCCCGGCGTACTCCTGCCAAACGCGCCTCGACTTTCCGAGATCGTGCGCCCGTGCAGCCGCGACGAGCGATGCCGCAAGCGATCCCGGGAGGGCCAGCCGCTCCGTGAGCATCCCCATTTCCCTGGCTGTCTCATCTAGGTGGGCCGAGAGGGGCAACTCGTGGACATCCGCCCCGCCGCCAGGCTCCGGTCGAACCCGCAGGTACACCAGAGCGCGTCGAGGAGAATCCTCCGTGGACGGACGAAGCTCGATCGCCCAACAGGACCTCAGACCGGTGACCTCGCGGGCCTTCCTGAGCACCTCCTCCCGGTTCGACCCTTCGACTCGAGTCCCGCTCCCGAAGAGCACGAGCTCCCAGCCTGCATCGTTCTCTTTCATCAGGCCGTGATCCCGGAGGTCTGCTCGAGAGACAGGTTTAGCGCTCCTGGCTCCCCGGGCGTCCCCTAGTTCCTTGTCGGGGATTCGAGAGGAAGAAACGTCGGTAGCTGCCTCCTCCACCGAGGCGTCCAAGATCCCTTGAACATCGAGCCCGCCAACCTTCGCCGGCAGGACCACGGTCCGGAACGCGAGGGGGATGCCCGACCCCCCCTCCGCAAGGTCGCGGATGCGGCCTCGGAACTCGAGCGCGCCGCGGGATGACAAGACCACGATTCCGCTATCGGGAGCCCGCTTCCCCAGCGCCTCCAACTGGTCCCGGGCCGTCCGGATATCCGCCCTCAAGAGTTCCCGGGGCAGAAGGCGATATTCTTGGAAGACCTGCTCGACGGTGTCATCGTCGAGAAGGGCGGGGTTAGTCAGCGCCTCGATCTCTTCACGCCAGGCGAAGTACACGTCGGGGAGCCCTCCATCCTCCAGGCCCCTTAGCCAGCTATTCACGGGAAGGGCGTCGCCCGAGTGAGTGGTCAGGCTCCATGCGTCTAGGTGCCAGGTCCGTAACGGTGGATGGGGGGGGACCGGTGCGAAGGCGTCCGCAGGGGGCGGGGACCCGGCCAGCTCTCCTGGGGACACCCCTTGGAGCGCTCGAAGGTATTCTTCGGTCCGTTCCACCGCCCTGCGCTCCCTCGCGGCCCGGTCTTTCCCGGCCCGTGCCCCGGGTTTCTTCGATTGACCGGCATGAGTTGCCTCCTCGGATCGTGGGAAGATGTCGACGGTCGCCTCCCCAATGCCGGCGCGGTTCACCCGGCCGAACCGCTGAATCATGCGGTCCGCTGGCACCAGGTCGCAGATCATCTGGTCGGCGTAGAGATCAACTCCCACCTCGCCGGCCGAGGTCGAGACCAGGAATGCCACGCCCTCCCCCGCGTCGTTGGCCGACAGGAACCTGGAGAAGACCCGGTGGTCCACGAGCAGATCACGCTCATGACCCCGCATCGTGCCCGTGAGGGCGACGACGTGCCCCGGGAACTGCTTCGAGAGTCGTGCTTGGACTGCGGAGACGTCCTTCAGTCGATCCAAGTAGACGACTACCCTTGCTGTGTGACCCGCGAACTCTCTCGCCCGCTCCAGCAGCTTGTCCCGGAATACCTCGGTCGAGAGCCCCATCCCAGGTGGCGTGTGCCAGGCCGGACGCTTGGGCGCACTAAGGACGCGCGAGAGCGTCCCCCCCTCCCGTTCTGGGTCGAGCAGGGTGAATGCTTCTTCCGAGCCCAGCGTTGCTGAAAGCGGAAGGAAGTGGAAGGGCGGCAGGGGGCCACCTGCAGCCGTCTGCAACTCCTCGATGCGCCGGAGCAGGGCTTCGAACGGCCGGGAAAGGTGGGCCTCGTCCAAGACTACCAGGGAATCCCGACCCAGGAGACCTGCGTGTAGGGGCCGGTGATACCGTCCGTCCCCGTACCCGGAGAAGAGCATGCGACTTCCCACCATGTCCACCGTGCCGACGATGATGGCCGGACGAGAGGGGTCCTCGCTCCACTCCCCGTTGTCCTCGAAGGCTCCTCGAAGGGTGCTGATCGCGAGGGGCAGGGAGCCACTCTCAACCGAGGCCGAGAGCTTCCCGAGCGCACCGCGAACCTCTTGGAGCTCCGGGGACTCGAGCGCCCGCCTGAGTCGCTCCGCCTCAGACGTGGCCTGATCCACGACCGCCCTTCGATCCACGACCCACACGAGCCTACGCGGGAGCGGGGCCCCCCCAGCCAACCCCAGCATCCAAAGTGCCATGATGCGGGTTTTTCCGGTTCCGGTGGGCAGTTGCACGGAGGGGGGGGCCTTGCCGGTGGAGAACCAGTCTCTGTAGAGCCGCTCCTGCCAGGCGTACGGATGCTGGCCTGTCAAGGACTGGAACGAAGAAACGAAGTCCATCCGGTTGCTGGCAATCACAGCGATGCCATATTTCTTCCCACGTCGCAGCATGGCTCACCGGGCATCCCTCGCACCCCCAACCTGTGGCTCGTTTCGAGTAGTGCCCTGCGCCACGTAGTGGTCGGTGACGCACCGGTCACGAGTTCCGGCCGACTCCAGCGTAACGAACCTCTCATCCTCCCGGTGGGTTCGGTCCGATCTCGCCTTGAGATTCTTTCCCAAGGTGTCCCACCCCCGCTTCCAGCAGGGTCGGCCCATTCATCGACGCGCTCACGCCAGGATCTGAGCCCTCTCGCCGAGACGGTCGAAGAACTCCGTTCAACAGGGCAATACAGGTTTTGGTCGGAGTATATGATCGAATGCCTTCCGGAGTTCGTTCGAGGGGACTATCTCAACGCACAGAGTGGCAAGGCGACCCGAGTTCTCGGTGACCGGATCTAGGAACTCGGGTATAAGTCCAAGCCAGAGTGGGACTCGGAGACCCGGCGCAAGTGGCTGCGCTGCTGACCCAAACGGACGACCGCGGTACACCACGCAAGCGCGTCCGGTGCACCGGAATGGGATGGCACACCCATGGTTTCCGGGAAGAGAGCCAGAACGACAATGGCCGCAGCCATTGGCCTCCCCTTGTCGCCCACCCCCAGTGAAGACGCGAGATCGCTGAACATCTCTGCCGTGTGCCTGCGTGATCTGAAGGTCATGGTCGAACGTTTGCCGCTTGCGCACCCAGTCGGAACGGCCCTCGCACGTGAGCCAGACGAAATATCCGGGGAAGAGTACGCGTCGAAGGCGCCCACGCTGGGGTCGTCGCCCTCACCAGTGCAGGAACCCCGCGCCGTAGTTCCCGCTGGCCAGGTTCGCCATGACGAAGATGAGGGCCACCTGGAACGCCGCCTGGACGCCGGAGAGCCTGGCGTTGAGCAGCCCGAGCCGTCCGATCTTGCCGATGTCCGGCCGTGCTTTCCGCAACTCGAGCACGATACGGAGCTCGTTGGGAAGGAAGATCCCGAAGCCCTGGACCGTGAGCACGATCACGAAGAGGCCGGCCAACTGGATGGCGAGGTAGCCGAAGTTGAAGATGCCCTCGTACCTCGCGAGGTAGATTCCCGCCGTGATGGTCACGGAGGCCAAGGTCGGCATCAGGAAGAGCATGGTCGGGACCAGGCGCTGAACGAAGTCCGCCCGGGCAGGCCCGGTCATCCTCCCCAGGATGGGCCCGATCACGAGGCCCATGAAGATGTCGATACCGGTCCACATTCCGCCACAAATGACGTGGACATAGTCCAGGTAGAGGAACCCGCCGAAGGAGAGCGCCGCGACAAGGCCCACGGCGGGGACCAGGACGAGCGGAACCGCCCTCCACGTGAGGATGGGCGGGGATGCAGGACCGCCCGTCACGCTTCGTCCCGTCCGAGGTCCGCCGTTGAACCACATCGAAAGCCCTTCTGACGGGCGGACCAGAATCGACGATGAGGGATGGTCACTGATTCGACCCCAGACGAGACTCTCCGAATAGAACTATGGGTTCGCCGGACATGGTGGAACGCCAGGCCTGGGTAGACCCCCCTCAGGACAACTGCTGGTCACACGATCGCCTGGGGTGTGCCGAGCCCCTGAGAGAGGGGTCCGCTGCTGAGGACTCGGAACGGTCGACGAAGCGTGTGGGTGAATTCATCCCACTGAACGTGGATGAGGGTCTGTGGAGGTCATTCAACCACCCCTCGAACTGTCCGGTCTGTCATGCGGGGCGCCGCAGTCCCCTTGGTACTTTACCCTCCAAGGAGAGTGGGCACTCCTCCTCATCTCCCTTCTTGTCTTCGGGAGCTGCCTCGCTGCCTTGGCCGTCGTGGTCCTCAGAGCCCGAAGGAAGCGCGCGGAGGAAGGTCCTGCATCATCGGGCCCGAAGGCTGGACCAGCGAGGTCCGGACGCGCCTCCTATGACCATGCACTCCATCGGCTCGTGCTGGCCCTCCTTGTGGTGGCAGTGGCCTTCTCCGGCGCCACTGCCCTCGCGTTATGCGTGGCCCTTGCCACACCATCCTACTCGGTGGGTCCTGTCGTTGATATCTCAATGGGGGGGCCCATAACGCTCACTTGCGACGGCGTCAACGCGTCCGAGGTCGATGTGGGAGCCTCAGCGATTTCCCTGGACACAACGATGCTCGGGTTCCACTTGATCTTGGCGGGAGCGAGCGGGAACACACCGCCCGGGACCGCCGGAAGAACGAACACAACCGGCTGTGGTATCGCCCCTCCCTTGTCGGGGTGGATCGTTCTCCTCCTATCGCCGGGGGGCAGCACGAACCAAGCCTACTACGACGCTAGCGGGTGGCACTCTTGGAACGCGACAGTCCCAGTTGCGATCCAAAGTGGACAGACCATCGAGGTCATCGCAGCTCACGGCGTCAGCCTCGTGAACGCCGTCTTGAGCATTGAGGCGGCAGGAGAGTGCGACGTAGTGGGGTTCGTCACACTTTAGAGGTGTTCTGTTGTGGATTCGGAAAGAGGCATTCCTACCGTCTACCGACTCGCCCTGAGACCGCAGTAGGAGTCGAACGGCTCGAAGGGTCTCGACGTCGACCGTCATCGTCCGTCCTTGGTAGATCGGGGACCTTCCGCCCCGGCCACGTCGATGGTTCCGCCCCCGTGGGGCACAGCGGGTGGCTGGAGTCTTAAGAGTCGAACTCCCTCGGGCAGTCCACACCATGCCCTTCCCGCAGCATTCGAAGAAACACCGAGAAGAGGCCCTCTTCACGCCGCGACACTTCTTTCGCTACCTCCGGGGCCTCGGGGAAGTGGTTCCGCGCGCACCCTCCACGGTCATCCTCTGCTTCACGCCCCGCCTGACCAAGTTCGCGGTCGAGGAACTCCACTTCACCCCCGCCTCAGGGGTGCCTCGGGAGTTCATCTTGCGGACTCCCCGTGGCCCCCTCGGGCTCGTCGAGACGCAAGGCATCGGCGCGCCCGCACTGGCCGTTACCGCGGAGGAGCTCATGGCCCGAGGCGCGCGCCGGCTCATCTCCGTGGGTTTCGCGGCGGGCCTCCAGACTCATCTCAGCGTGGGCACGACCGTCCTCTGCACGAAGGCGGTCCGCGACGAGGGGACATCCTACCATTATGTCCCTGCGGGGAAGTATGCCCTCCCCTCTCGTCCCCTCTCAGCACGGCTCGGTCGCAGGCTAGAATCCCAAGGTGTCCGGGTCGCTCGAGGTGCGACCTGGACAGTCGACGCCATCTATCGAGAGACCCTGGCCGAGGTACGAACCTACCGCAAGGAAGGGGTCCTAACCGTGGACATGGAAGCGAGCGCTCTCTTTTCCATCGGGCGAGCGCACGGTGTGGAGGCGGCAGCGGTCTTCTCGATCAGCGATCTCCTCGAAGAGACCGGGTGGGAACCGAGGTTCCATGAAGCAAGGACCCACCTTCAGGAGCTGCTGAAGCGCACGGTGATCGCGCTGGGTGGCGGCAGGCCCGGCTTGCGGTAACCTGCTCCGATCTCGGCGCATGGTTTTCGCGCGCCGCAGGGATCGGCTCGCGCCACGTCCTGAGGGAAGGGCGCCTCAGCCCAAGGCGCGCCACATCAGGATATCGTCGAGGTAGCGCTCTCCGCGTTTGAACCCCCGGGGGAACCGACCGCACTCCACAAAGCCGTGCTTTCGGTAGAGCTTCTTGGCTCTCTCGTTCTGGTCGACCACGATGAGGTAGAGCACCTCGAACTTCCCTGTGCAGGCCTTTAGGGTGGTGGAGATCAGCTCGTCCCCGATGCCCTTCCCGCGCCACTCGGGCACGATCGCGTTCGCGTAGATTCCCGCGTGCCGTTCCTCGGTGTGGTGTCCCTTGCGTCTAACGTCTGCCGCCCCAACAACGCGACCGTCCTCTTCGGCCACCATGCACACGGTGTCGCCGTCGAGTATCTCCCTCATGAGCGAGCCGAACCAGATGGCCTCTTCTCCCAGAGCGGGCTTCTTGGCCTGAGTATAGAGAAAGAGATCGGGGTTCCTGGTGACCTCGTCGTACCGGGAGTAGTAGAACTCCACAAAGGTCGGGAAATCGGACCACCGCACCGGACGGATGACCATGGGTTTCGGACGAGTTCCCTAGCTATTGGACCTGTCGGGAGATCGGGGGTTGTCGTGTTGGTCTGTCGCTATAGGGAACCTTCTCAACGAGATCAGGTTCTGCGCCCTCAGACCCTTAGCCAAGTCCCTAGCCACATCCAGCTCCTCCTTCCCGTGGGCTCTCCCCGCAGATGGAGTCCAACGCGGCAGCTGAGCCAGGGACCTTTGGTTCGGGCACCGGGCCTAGCGAAATCGTTTGCATCGAGAGGCGGGGTGTGGCAATGCTGCGCACCGGATACGTCGACCGGACTTCTCAATGGGATGCCGGTTCTCCCTCCCCCGCCGCCCCTCCACAAGAACCAAGCGTTCAACGACGTCCGGTCCACCATGGTGGGACGGGCCGCGGTTCCTCCAGACCTCTGGCGAGCCTATCGCAAGGAGATGATTACCGCGTACCCTGACCAAGGTCCCCGAACGGTTGCGTACGAGCAAGGGCAGATCCGCTCCGGGGAGCTGAGGGTTCGTCTTCTCGGAGACGATGTCTCCGCGCCCCTCGGATTCCTCCTGCACACAGCATCACGCGCGGGTGTTCAGGCGGAGACCCTGTATCTCGCCCGGGGAAACCGCTCCGAAAACCAAGTTCGAGCCCTGCTTGATGACCTATGCACGAGGGGACCCCTCTTCAGTTTCAGGGGGACCGTTCTTGGGGTCGCCCCGAGCCTCCTCAAGAACGTCATGCCGGGTCTGGGGTTCCGATGCATCCAACGCCAGCGACTTTGGATTGACCCTCGACGACCCCGAGCGTCAGCCACGGATCCCCTCCGGGTCCGGATACGTCGTCTCAGGCGGTCCGACGAAGCGGCGATAGAAAGGCTGTGTCTCGCCGCGTACGCCCGCCACATTGACTCGGCATTCGGGTCCGGCGCGGACGTCAAGGTCTGGGGACGCGCGTACGTTCGAGGACTGTTCAGGCCAGGGAAGTATCCCATCGACTACCGCGCATCGTTCGTAGCCGAGGGTGAACGAGCCCTCGTTGGAGACGTGCTGGTGCTCCGAGGAGCGGGACTCCCTCACGTCCAAGACCTCTCCGTCCATCCCGGCTATCGCAGGCGAGGGGTAGGTACCGCACTGCTTCGGCATGCCCTCGCAGCTGTCGCCAAACAGGGAGCGCGGAGAGCGGAGATCACCGTGACTATCCAGAACCCGACGGGAGCGCTGAACCTCTACCGGCGGCTCGGATTCCGTCCTGACCGAAGCTCTCGAAGGGACCATGGCCTGTGGGTGCACGAAGCGACCAGGCGCAAGCTGCGCCTGGCAGTTCTCGAGGCATGAACTGGCGCGGACTGTTGCCGGTATGGGACAGCCCCCGGTCCGCGGGTCGGGCGGAATCATCACGGGAACCCCGCAGCCATGGACGCCCGGCGAACCGCCCCACGAGCTCACACGGGGAAGCCAAGCTTGACGGACAGCGCGACCTGAGCTACCGTGGACACCAGTCCGATCCCCGCACCGGCGATGAGCTCGGCAGGTGTGTGCCTCCGGAGGCGCCACCGGCTCCAGGCAACGAGCGGCAACAACAATCCCAGCAAGGCGCCCGGAAGTCCCAGGACCAGAGCGAGCAAGGAGGCCGGGCCCATGACCCCGGTCGTGTGGACACTGACCTTCCAACGGAGCGTCGCGAGGGTGACCAGGCCCGTGTTCACCGCGTAAGCCGCCATGAGGACGACCACCCAGAACGTGGCGCCGCTCGCCATGAGCACCCCCCAGCCTACGGCGTACACCACGGCGACGGCGGCGAGGGGGGCGGCACGCGTCTCGCGGTCGGGGAAGTCCAGCTCCTTCCCTCGAACCCGGCTCCATCCGACCACCACTCCGATCGGCAGAAGGGCCCCGAAGAGGAGCGAGAGCACGAGTCCAAGGAGAAGAAGGGCCCTCGGGGCAAAGTCCACGAGAAGGACGACAAAGGCAGGTACCGACAAGACCGGGGCGAACGTGACCGCCGAGATGGCCTTCGCGAAGGTCTCCAACTGACCATCGCTCGGTTCCTTCGACCTCTGCAACAGACTGGTCTCCACGGACGGGTCGGTCCGGAGAGCGGACCACCCTGCCCGGTGGACTCACCCGGAAGTCTGGGCGAAGAAATCCATTCCCGTGGCCTCCGCGAAGAGCGTAATGTTCCCCAGGAACGTTGCGGCGTGCCCTCGCAGTCCTCGCCCGGGGGTCACTCTCGGCAGCGACGGGTTGCCGGCAGGTTCTGCCGCTGCGGTCCGGACCTTGGGCGGGCCGAGCGCAGCCTTTGCCCATACCTCCTCCCCACCCTCCGCCACCGATCAGCGCAAGACGCACATCTGGTCACCTCGAGCACCGAGCCGTACCCTCGGGTCTCTTCCCCAGGCGTCCAAGGCTCACGTCGTTGCGCGCGGGAAGTGTTCCTCGACCACCCGTTCGAGCACCCCACGCCGTTGCAGGACTCCCACTATCACGACAAGGTAGACCGCGAGCACGGCGAAGCCGATCACGCGCTCGATCCACGGAGCGCTCAGAAGGAGGATCAAGAGGTCCATTCCGGCAGCCCCGAGCAGGGATCCCGTGAGGAGACGCCGGCGGTTGGTGGACTCCTTCGAGCGCGAGGACTGCCGCGCCCAATCGACGGCGGCAGGCAGCGGAAGGAACACGAAGCCCAACTGGAACCAGGGATTGTAGAAGGGAAGGTGGCCAAGACCACGGACCGCAAACAGGGACAGGAGAACAAGCGCCCCTAGCGTTTGCCCCGTGCAACGCGCACAGAGATGGAGCTCCCGCCGCCCGATCCGGAGTCGAAGGCACCGATAGAAGCGATCTGGCGTGTGATGGGAGAGGACCATCTCCCAGGCGGGCGGATCGGCCGTGGATCAGACCTCCAGGGAGCCGTTCACGCTCGAATTGGGAGGTGGTGGTTCCGATGCGCTTAAAGACGTGAACTTCTGTGGTGATAGCATGGCAGCGCAGACAGCCGTGATGGTCGGTGGAGCTATCAAGTACAAGCGACAGTACAAACTTTGGTTACTGGTCGTCCTGATTCTCTTCTGCTGGCCGGCGGCGATCATCTACTACTTCACCCGCCCGAAGGTGCCCGTACAGGAGCTGCAAACCTACGCTGCGCCCGCGCAGCCGGTGTATGCGGCCGCCCCACAACCCCAGCAGCAGGCCGCTCCCGCCTACGGTGCCGCTCCCCCCGCCGCGGCCCCCGCGGCGACCGGCGGAACCCCGAACTGCCCGCGGTGCGGAGGCCCTACCACCTTCGTTCAGCAGTACGGCCGCAACTACTGCTACCACTGCTCGCAGTACGCCTAGAACAGAGTGGCGGGACGGCCCTCTCGGCGGCCGTCCCCGCCCTTCCCTCTCGCCCCTCCCAGTCCTACCGGCGAGCGTAGACCCGCGATACCCAGTCGTTAGGTGGGGTGAATCCCCATCGTCTCCCTCGAACACTCCGCGCGCCCCCAGTTGACCCAGAGACCAGATCTCACTGGCAGGGCGACCTGAGTTGCAGGTTTCTGTGGGGCCTCCGCACCCCGTCAGGACGATCGCAGCAGGACTCCAGAACAGGTCAGGATGGGGGAGCCTGGCTCGACCGCGGTTGTACAGGAGTTGGGGAGGATGTCCTTCGAGCGGGGGAAAGTGATCCTCCCATACTCAGAGAGCGACGAGTCACGGCAGACGAGCCCGGTGGGGCTACGGCGAGAGCTCGTGGTACATCCGGCTTGCCCCGCCCACGAAGACCTTGCTCATCATCTCGTTGAACCAGGGTTGCTGCTCGGACCCCGATTCCTTCCATTCCCTGGCGATCTTGTCGCCGACCTCTTCGTCGTGGGGCACGGTCATCACGAAGCTGTTGCGGTCCTCGGAGACGTAGTAGTGGATGCCGCCCACCCCGCACTGCGCGTGGTAGTCAGTGTTCCATCGCATCACGGCCACCAGGTCCTCGTCCCGGTAACCCGGCTTCAGGTTCGCGACCAGGATCTCGAGTCTCACGACTGCCTCCACGGCCCTTGGGACATCAATTCTCCGACCCAGGTGACCTCTCAAGCGCTGCCGGAGAGGTCTCTCACCATGCCCATGCTGATCGCGACAAAGCCAAGCTTCCCGTAGAGCGCCACCGCCGCGACGTTGTCGGACATCACGTTGAGCGCCATGCGGTCGGCGCCGCGACCCCGGGCCTCTTCCGCGAGCCTCTCGAGCACTTCAGTGGCGAATCCCCTGCGCTGGAATGGAGGTTCGACGGTGAGCCAGTCGACCCAGAAATGGACCTTGCCGCCTTGGTCCTTCACGGAGTACCACGCTTCGCCCACCCGATCCCCTGTGGCCTCGTCGATCACCTTCGTGAAGAACCAGCCAGGCGTGCTACGACCCTGGGGGCGGTAGCCGGTTAGCTGCCTCCGACTCTCTTCGAGCGCGGCCTCTTCCCTCCAGTCCCCGCGTTTCACGCTGCTCGCCGCGTGCCGGGCTATGGCCCGTTCCATTGCCTCTTGGTACTCTTCCTCAGACATGGGGACCAATCGGACCATGGGGGTGCCCACCAGCTCCCTGGGTTTCAATCCTACGGCCCGCGATCAAGCCACCCGTTAGCACGATGGGGGGTATCGCTCTCAATCTGCCCGCTTGGGATCGACAAATCCCCGCAGGCTCTCGCTCGGCCACATTAGGACGTCCACTCGTTCAACTTGCTCGACCGGTCCGGGGCCGAACCGATCCCGCATCTCCTGGCGGGCGACCCGCAGGACCTCCTCCATCCCCGGGGGGAGCTCCCTAGGAGCGCGTCCTTCGGACTCGGCGGTCAGGTATCCCTGCTGCTCGATGGCCTCCAAGACCTTCGCGAGGTGAACGCTGTGGCTGCTCGTTCTCACGTGGAGCGTCTCCGCGGGGGGCAGACTTCGTCGGAACGCGCGGACCCCCTCGTCCAGGCGCCCGGACGGGCCCAGCACCCGTTGACGCGCCTCCATGTAGATCCTCCGACCGTCGGGCACACGCTCCTTGACCAGCGCGACCACCCGGTCGCGGGCGACCCGTCCCATCTCGTGGACCACGTCCACCCACCCTGGCATGAGGTGGAGCATCTCGACGAAAAGGACGGCATCCACGCTTCCGTCGCGAAAGGGCAGGTGTTCTGCCCGCCCCTCGACACAGGTCCGGACCCCCTTCTTGCGCGCCTCCGCCATCATCCCGCGGGAAGGGTCGACCACCGTGATGGGGTACCCACGTTCCTGGAGCGGCGCCGCGTAGCGGCCGGTACCCCCGCCCACGTCGAGCACGCCTTTGGCATGCCCAAGGAGCCGCGCGATCGCAGCCACCTCGTCCGATCCCGCGGGCCCCCGCCACCCGTCGAACTGGGACGCAAGAACGTCGAACCCACCTGGCATGGAGACGCCAGCACATCGAACAAGGAACGAAGAGGTTGCCCTTTACCGGCCAGCCTCCGGAGGCCACGGTAGGAGCGATCATCGAACGTTCGCACGGGATCCCGCGAGAAGCCACCAGGCTCCTCTTGGAAGAGGGCGGGGCCCGTCACTCCGCGACGTGAGCCTGCCATCGGGCGGGGGGGAGAGGGCGAAGGGCTGCCAGGGACTCGGTCGTACGGGATGCCAAGGCGAGCTGTGAGGAGGGCAGGGGTGATCGGTTCCTCCTCGAGAAAGCTCCATCCCCTGACTGGCGGGGCGCGGTCGGGTGGGTCGGAGGGGGGTTATCGTTCGGAAGCCCCGTTCCTATGCGCATATGTAGGCTCGCCAAGCCCCCCTCGCCGAGATTTCGGTATAAGCTCATATGCTGCTCATTGTCAGGAGAGAAGCGGGATCGTCCGAACTCAGGACCATGAGCGGGGCCTACCGTCAGTCACGGATCGCGATACCCGAAGTTACCGTCCACCAGCGCTGCTCGTACATGGGGGAGATCCTCCATGCCTACGACCCGGAGGAGGCCGTGATGGAGGCCCAGCGGTGCCTCCAGTGCGCGATGCCCTACTGCGTCCAGGCCTGCCCGATCTCCCAGGACTGCAAGGGCTACATCGACATGGTGGCGCAAGGCCGCTTCGACGACGCCGCCAAGGTCACCCTGCTCGGCAACCCCCTCGCCACCGTCCTCTGCAAGTCGTGCTACCACTACTGCGAGGAGGACTGCGTCAAGGGCGGAAAGGGCTCGGCCATCGCCATCCGGCACCTGAAGCGCGCGTCGCTCCAGTTCGGCCACTCCGACCTCCTCTACGTCCCGATGGCCCCCCGGGGCGAGAAGATCGCGATCGTCGGGGGAGGACCGGCCGGGATCATGGCCACGTGGGAGCTCTGCCTGCGCGGCTACTCGGTGACCCTCTTCGAGGCCCAGCCCTTCCTCGGAGGGCAGATCGAGACCATCCCGAAGTACCACCTGGACGGCGACGAGCTCGAGGTGGACGTGGCGAGGTTCAAGAACTTCGACCTCAAGATCGTGACCGGCAAGCGCTGCGGGATCGACTTCACCACGGAGCAGTTGCTGAAGGAGGGGTATCTCGCCGTCTACCTCGCGGTGGGAGCGTCGACCCCCGGACTGCTCAAGATCCCCGGAGAGGAGCTTCCCGGGGTCTTCCATGCGCTACCGTTCCTCCTGAACGCCAACCACAACCCCCAGGGCTTCCTCGGACGCACCGACCGCACGACGGTGGTCATCGGCGGAGGCGACGTGGCCATGGACGCGGCCCGTTCGGCCCGCCGGTTCTTCTCCGGAAAGGTCACCGTCGCCTACCGGCGCAGCTGGGAGGAGATGCCGGCCACCGAGGAGGAGCGGGAGGGCATTCTTCTCGAAGGGATCGACTTCCTGCCCTGGCGGGCCCCTGTCAAGATCCTCGGGAGCGACCATGTTGAAGGGTTGGTCACGGCCCGGACCGAGCTCGGGGCCCCGGACGCCAGGGGAAAGAGGAGCGTAACGGTCGTGCCGGGCAGCGAAGAGCTGCTCCCGTGCGACACGGTGATCATCGCCGCGGGTCAGGTGGCCGACCTCAACGGCTTCACCAAGGAACTGGACCTCAAGACCCCCCGCGGATGGCCCGAGGGTAAGGGCGACGGCTGGGCGACCGGAGTGGAGGGGGTCTTCGCTTCCGGGAACAAGTCGATCGTCTACGCGATGTCCGCGGGCACCAAGACGGCGCAGGCCATCGACGCCTACGTCGCGAAGAAGCTCGGGCGCGCCCCCATCCCCCGGCCCCACCCCTTCGGGGGAAAGGACCCGGTACCCCCGCCTCCGGGGTACGGCGAACCCACCTGGGTCCTCTGATCACCCGCCGCAGATCCGGTGGTTCCCGGGCATCTTCGAGCTTCGGAGCGACCCTCGGCCAGTTGGGCCGGGCCGGACGGGAATTCGCGCCGGCAACCCCCTCTGGGCCAGTAGGGAAAGGACCCAGACCCTGCTTGTAAAACGACCAAACGATTATCTCCTAAAGCAAGCCCATACCTGTTGTGCACGCGGCCCAGGGACCCTCCTCGCGCGTCTCCGATCGGAAATTCTCTGCGAACTCGACCTCGCTGCTCTGGGTGGGGGTGGTGGTCCTCCTGGTCGTGCTCTTGCTGTCGCCCTCAGGGGTCGCCAGGCCTTCGCCATCCTCCGCACACGCCGCCTTGCCCAGCGCGGGGACCCATGGAACGAGCGCGTTGGGCGTGGAGGGGTCAGGCGCGGGTGGCTCCCCCTGTTGGATCCAACCGCTCGTCACCCCCGAATGTGCCGTTCACACTTCCGCTTCTGCTTCTTTGCCTAACGCACCCGGAGCCCAGGTCCCGTCGGCCACCACGTACTGGCGGCAGCTCTGCTACACTGGGAACTGTGGCCCCGGCTCGCGAGAGAGCCCGATGGTCGCCTACGACCCGGTCGACGGGTACCTCGTCCTCTTCGGGGGGTACAATTCCTCCACGTCGACCGTCCTTGGTGACACCTGGATCTACACCTACCCCTCCGCGACCTGGACCCAGATCTTCCCGACGTCCCCGCCCCCCGCCCGCTTCGACGGAGAGCTCGCGTGGGACCCCGTGGACGGTTACCTGGTCCTCTTCTCCGGCTGCGGCAGCACGGCCTGCCCCCCCGGTCTGACCGACACCTGGAAGTTCATCGGCGGTCAGTGGACCGAGCTCACCCCGTCCACCAACCCGGCCGGCCGGTTCTTCTTCGGAATGTCCTGGGACACGGCGGACAACTACATGCTGCTCTTCGGGGGATATTCCTCGACCGGGTACATGGGTGACACCTGGAAGTTCGTGGGAGGCCAATGGACTCAGCTCTTCCCGGCGACCAGCCCCCCCGCACGCACCGACCTTGGGATGGCCGACGACCCGACCGACAGCCAGGTCGTCCTCTTCGGAGGTTCCGGCGCCACCGGAGGACTGGCCGACACCTGGACGTTCACGGGAGGGACCTGGACGCAGCAGTTCCCCGCGACCTCTCCCCCGACCCTCGACCTCCAGAACCACCAGATGGACACCGACACCGGTTATCCCCTCATCTGGGGTGGGTTGGACCCCTCCACCTACACCTACGTGAGCACCACCTGGACCTACGCTGCCGGACTGTGGACATTGCAGAGCCCCACGACCTCACCGCCCGCGAAGGGTTGGGGAGCCCTGGACTACTACGGCGGCGTCGGCACGATCGACTACGGAGGGTACAACCCGAGCTACGGTCTTGACGTGGGCGACACCTGGCTCTACGTCTCAGGGTTCCACGCCTCGGCCACCGCCACACCTGACCCTACCGACGTCGGTGGCCCGGTCGCCTTCTCCGGCTCCGCGTCCGGGGGTACTACCCCCTACGCGTACGCCTGGGTCTACGGCGACGGCGGCAAGAGCGCGTACATTGCCCCCACGCACACCTACAACTCCACCGGGACCTTCGGCGCCCACTTCTGGGCGAACGAGACGACAGGGCTCCTCCGGTCCCGGGAGGCGAACCTCTCGGTCGTCGTCAACGCGCTGCCGTCCGTCGCCCCCACGGCGACTCCCACCGCCGCTGACGCGAAGGTGGGGATCACCTTCGCCTCCGGGGTGGCCGGCGGCGCACCACCGTACACGGTCACGTGGAGGTTCGGGAACGGCGCGTCGGCCGTCGGGGACCCCACCGCGTACGCCTTCCCGGCTCCAGGGACCTACACCGTCCGGGTGTGGGCGAACGACTCCTCCATCGGCCGGGCCAGTGGGTCGGTGGTCGTCACGATCCACCCTGCCCTGGTCAGTAGCACGAACGTCCATCCCCTGGCGGTGGACCTCGGTCAATCGATCTACGTCTTCTCGAACGTCACGTACGGCACCCCGCCAAGGACGTGGAAGTGGACCTTCAACGACGGCGGAAGCTCGACCCTGGGCAACACGAGCCACAAGTACGCGGCACCGGGCACCTACGTGATCGTCCTCTGGGCGAACGACAGCGGAGGCGCTGCCCTCTCCACCTGGACGAACGTCACGGTGAACCCCCTTCCCACGGTCGGAGCCTCGGCCGTGTACCCCAATGTCGACCTGGGGGTCCTCGACACGTTCACGGCCACCACCTCCGGAGGGACCGCCCCGTTCGCGTATGCGTGGCGCTTTGGCGACGGCACCGCAGGGACGGGGGTCACGACGGGGCACGCGTTCACCGCCCTCGGCACCTACCAGGTCGCCGTCTGGGCCAACGACAGCGTGGGAAATTCCGCCCACAGCACCCTGCCGATCACCGTGTTCCCGCCGCTCGTGACCTGGGTGAACGCCAGCAAGTACGCGGTCGACCTCGGAATGGCGGCCCTCTTCTCCGCCGCGACCCGCGGCGGGGCCCCTCCGGTGAGCATCGTCTGGTCGCTGGGTGACGGCACCTGGGCCTACTCCAGCACGGTGAGCCACACCTACACGGCGACCGGGAGCTACTCCGTGGTGGCCTGGGTGAACGACACCGGCGGAGGTCAGCTGACGGGTGGGTTCACGATGACCGTCAACCCGGACCCGACGCTCTCCGTCTCCAGTTCCAGGAGCAATATCGACCTTGGGGACAAGGTCTGGCTCAACGCGACCCCCCTCGGAGGCACTCTGCCCTTCGCCTACTACTGGGACTTCGGGGACGGCACGACGGGGACGGGGGCGAACACGGTCCACGTATACACCTCTCCCGGCTCCTACTTCGTTCAGGTCTGGGCGAACGACACGGCAGGCTGGTCGTCCTTCGCGGCGGTCCCCGTGATCGTCCACCCGGCCCTTCTCGCGCAGGCGAGCCCGGGGGCGGTCTGGACCGACCTCGGCGCTGCCGCAAGCTTCACCGGGAGCGCGACCGGCGGCGTCGGACCGTACAACTTCACCTGGACCTTCGGGGACGGCACCGTCGGGACCGGCCGTACGGCGGCCCACGTCTACGCGAGCGCCGGGACCTACACGGCCACGCTCTCCGTGAACGACAGCATCGGCAGCCACGCCGTGACCCAGGTGCAGGTCACGGTGAATCCTCCGCTGACCACCTTGCTGACCGTCACCCCGGGGGTCGTGGACCGCGGGAGCTCCGCGACGCTCACCGCCGTGGCGGCCGGGGGCAACGGTTCCTCGTCGTACGGCTACACGTACCTTGGCCTTCCCGGCGGGTGCTCGACCTCGAGCTCTGCCACTCTCACGTGCACGCCGACCGCCACGGGCATCTACGGCGTGTCGGTCCGGGTCTCGGACGGGCTCTCGGTCAGCAGCTCCACCGTCGTGCAGCTCGAGGTCCAGGCTCCCCTGACCGTCGGAGCCCTCCTCTTCGCCCCGGGAGTGGTCACTCTCGGGAGGGCGACCTCGGTCAGCGTCGTGGTCTCTGGTGGGAGCGGGCCCTACACTTACACTTGGAGCGGACTGCCGGCGGGTTGCTCGGGGGCCACCACCGCCTCCTTCGTCTGCGCTCCCAGCGCGTCCGGGACGTTCGCGGTCCACGTCACGGTGGCGGACTCCTCGGGAGGAAGCGCCTCTTCGACGGCCACCCTGACGGTCGACCCGGCGGTCCACATCTCCACGTTCACGGCCACCCCCGCGAGCCTGCACGTGGGCGACGTCACGATGCTCGCGGTCCAGGTGAGCGGCGGGACGGGGTCCCTGAACTACACCTACACGGGACTTCCGACGGGGTGCGCTTCGCAGAACTCGCCCGGCCTCGCCTGCTCTCCCACCGCCCCGGGGTCCTACACCGTGCACGTGTTGGTCACCGATTCTCAAGGGGTCTCCGACAACTCCACCGTGTCGATCACCGTTGGGGAGCAGACCTCCGCGGTCGCGAGCTCGAGCATCTTCGGCGCGGACGGGATGATCTTCCTGCTTCTGGCGATCGTGCTGGTCGTGATCTTCCTCATCGTCGCCTACGTGCGGCGACGGGGCGGCTCGAGCCGGGCCGCCGGCGCGGCTCCGAGCTCCAGGTCGAACGAAGGGCCCGCGCCCACGGAGCATCTCCCCCCCGCGGAGGGCGTTGGCGCGCCCGGCTTGGGCACGAACGAGGCCTCGATGCGTTCTCCCATGGAGACCTCGACAATGTCCTCTCCCACCCCCTCCACCGCCAGCAGCCCGGGCTCTCCAGGAGCGGGCGGCGGGCCATCGTCCGCTCCTGACGCTCCCGCTCCTCCCCCTCCCCCGGGGACGGGTGCGACTTGCCTGATCTGCGGCAGGGAGCTGGGTCCCTCGGGCACGTGCACGGGATGCGGGTGGAAGGTCCCGCAGTGAGGAGGATCGCATGACGCAACTTGGAAACTCCATGCAAGGAACGAACGGGACCGAGCGCATGATCGCCACCCGCGGAACTGAACCCTTGAAGGAGCGGGAGCCCCTCGACGGCACCCGCGGCCTCCGGAGAGCGTCGGTGCGGGCCGCGCTCACCGTCTCCCTCCTCTTGGCCGGCCTGATGGTGCTCTCCGCGCTCGCCGCCCCCCTCGGGGCGGCTGCCTCGCAACCCGCCTCCATCGCCCAAGCTGGGGCCACGGCGTCCACGTTCTTCGCTGGAAGCGGGAGCCCGACCTACTCTCTCGCAGGCTACCATGCCTACCCACACCTCTCGGTCCCCCTGCCCCCGGGCGTCCTCGTGCCTGGGACCCCCGGACCTCACCCCCAGCTCGTCCCGAAGGTCACCTATCTCGGAACCTGGGCTCCGGACTCCGGGATCGTTGCCGGCGCTCCGCAGGGCGCCCCCGGCGCCTCCGCGGTGCGCTCGACCCCCAACATCCTGAGGAACGGGACCGAAGGGTGGGGCGGGATCGACCAGGGGCCCCCGAACCCCTGCGGATGCTACCCTCCTGACACGAACAACGGGGAAGGCGCCGGGTACGTCGTCGAGACGGTGAACACCTACGAGGAGGTCTGGTCGACCTCAGGGACCCTGCTGCAAGCCCAGCCGTTGTACACCTTCTTCGGCGTGGGCTCGTCGGTGTTCCTCTCCGACCCCCAGACGTGGTACGACCCTACCGACGGACACTGGTTCCAGTCGCTCATCAACCTCCAGAACTACCCCTCCTGCTCGCCGGACTGCTGGATCATGATGGCGGTCTCGACGACCTCGAACCCCACCGGCACCTGGAACTTCTACCAGGTGGCCGACGCGAGCGGCATCCTGCCGGATCAGCCGCAGATCGGAACGGACGCCGCCGGGATATTCATCTCGGTCAACGACTTTGGCTCGGGCACCGCGCACATCTTCGAACTGAACAAGTCCCAGGCCGAGGCGGGGAACCCCACCCCCGCCGAGTGGGACACGACCGGTCCGGGCAACCTCGGCTGGGGCTCGGAGCATCCCGCCCACACGGAGTCGCTGTCCAACACCGAGTACTTCATGGGTGACGTCTTCGGCGGCGTGCTCTCGCTCAATCTGCTCGGGATCCAGGGGGCCCCCCCCAGCACGGGGAAGGTGACCTGGGAGAACCTCTCGACCTCGGAAGGCGCCGTAGGCTGCCTCACGGTCCCCGGCGGTGGGGGCATGTGCCAGATCGACGGTCGTGTCCTGGCCCTGGCGTATATGAACGGGAACCTCTGGGGAGCCGCGACCGACGGGTGCAGCGGCGGCGACTGCTCGCACTTCTGGCAGGTCAACACCCGTACGAACCCGTGGAGCATGGTCTCGGACTTCACGTGGAACCCCCCCTCCGACACCTCCTTCTACCCCAACCTCGCCATCGACCCCTCCGGCAGCATCGGGGTGGTGTTCAGCTACTCGAGCACGATCGACTACCCCGGTGTCGGGATCACGGGCCGGACCCCGGTGGACCCCGCGAACACGCTGGAGACGCCGATCCTCGTTAAGCCGGGCTACGCGGTCGGCAGCTCCTCCTCTCGCTTCGGCGACTACTCGGGAGCGGCCTACGACCAGGCGACCGGGCGGTACTGGGTGAGCGGCGAGTGGATCCAGCAGGCCGCCTCGTCCGTGGACTGGGACACGTGGATCCAGGAGTTCACCATGGGAGGATTCTTCGCGCTTGGGTCGATCAACCCCAACCCCGCGGACGTGGGCGTCCCGGTCTCCTTCAACGGCACGTCGTTCGGCGGGACCGGACCCTTCACCTACAGCTGGGTCTTCGGTGACGGCTCGGCGGCCAGCCACGCGGCGAACCCGATCCACGCCTACAACCTCACGGGGACGTACTCCCCGCACCTCTGGGTCAACGAGACCACGGGGCTCCTGCGCTCGCGGGAAGCGAACCTCACGGTCACGATCAACCCGCAACCGGTCCCGACCATCACCGTGACCGCGAACCCGGCGGACGTCGCCATCCCGGTCCAGTTCGCCGTCGCGATCACCGGCGGGACCCCGACCTACACCACGACCTGGTCCTTCGGAGACGGGTTCCGGGCGACGGGAGCGACGGTCGTCCACAACTACTCGGCCCCCGCGACCTACACGGCGCAGGTCTGGGTCAACGACTCGGGCGGAGGGAGCGCGACGCTCACCACCCCGGTCGTGGTCAATCCCCAACCGAGCGTCAGCGCCACCGCGACCCCACCCGCCCTGGACACCGGGGTCGGCGTGACGTTCACAGCGTCGACCTCCGGAGGCACCGGGACCCTCTCGGTCGCCTGGGTCTTCGGGGACGGGGCTGCGGCGGTCGGGAGCTCCGTGAGCCACCGCTACCTTGCCCAGGGGAACTACACCGTCCGCGTCTGGGCGAACGACTCGCTCGGAGGGACGGGGAACTACAGCCTCCTGGTCTCGGTGAACCCCAAGCTGGCGCTGCTGCTGGTGAGCGCGAGCCCGATGGCCGCCGACACGGGAAGGCCCGTCGCCTTCAGCGCGTCCTACTTCGGGGGGACCCCGGGATACACGTACGCCTGGAGGTTCGGGGACGGGTCCTCCTCCGCGCTCGCCTCCCCCGTCCACATCTTCACGACCCCGGGGACGGCGAACGTGGCGTTCTGGCTGAACGACAGCGGGGGCGGCTCAAGGTTCGCGAGCCTCCCGGTCCAGGTCAATCCGGTCCTCGCGGTCACCTCGTTCACCGGCGCCTGGCCGGACCCCGCGGTGAACGCCATCGACCTCGGAGAGTCCCTGAGCCTCGCTGTCGTGGTCCACGGCGGCACGGGCACCTACACGTTCTCCTACACGGGGCTCCCCAGCGGATGCAAGAGCTGGGACTACGCCACGCTGTTCTGTGCCCCGACCGCGAGCGGCACGGCCACCGTGCAGGTGATGGTCACCGACCAGAACGGAGCCTCGGCCTTCGGGAACCTCACCTTCGCGGTGAACCTGGACCCCACGATCTCCAGCTTTGCGGCGAGCCCGATGACCCTCACCAACGGAACCGCGACCACGCTGACCGCTACGGCCTCGCTCGGGACCCCGGGGTACCGCTACTCCTACCCGGCGCTCCCGCCCGGCTGCTCGAGCCAGAACAACGGCACCCTCCCCTGCACCCCCGACAAAGCCGGAACGTTCACGGCCGAGGTCCGGGCCACCGACGCGGTGGGAGTGAGCGCGTTCTTCAACATCAGCCTCACCGTGAACCCGGTCCCCTCGATCACGAGCTTCACCGCCTCCCCGTCGACCATCACCCAGGGAGACACGGCCTCCTTCCAGGTCTCGGTCGCGGGAGGCACCGCGCCCTACACGTTCGCCTACTCCGGACTGCCCTCCGGGTGCGCGATCGCGGGCAACGGGGGAAGCTGCGTTCCCTCCTCCAGCGGTAGCTACACCGTCCAGGTGACCGCGACCGATGCGGACGGAGCGAGCGCGAAGGCGACCACGACGCTCACCGTCCAGGCCGCGCCCAGCATGTTCGCGGGCGGGGTGATGAGCCTGGGATTCCTCTGGATCCTGCTCCTCGTCCTCATCGTGATCGTCCTGGTGATCATCGTCATTGCGGTCGGACGGAGGAGGAAGAGCCCCGAGGGCGCCGTCCCCCCACCCCCCATCCCGGTCGAGCCGATGACGGGCGAGCCGCACACCCTCGCCCCCTCGCCCGAAGGCCACAGGTTCCCCGAAGAGCCCGCTCCCCCCGCGGCTCCGGCCTCCGAGCAGGGCTCCTGGGCCCCCCCGCCCCCGGACTCCCCCCCGGCTCCGCCTCCCCTACCCCCGCCCCCCAACGAGGGCTCCTCCTCGGGAGGCTTCGCATGACCGCCTCGGGCTGGCTAACTTGGGGCACCCTCCCGGTGCTGTTGCTGGTCACCGTCCTGATGGCGTCCCCTGCGGGCGTCCTCTCGGTCTCGACCGGAGCCGCCACCCATGCTCTCCCGCCCACGTCGGCGATGGGCCACGACGCTCTCGGCCCGGCCCATTCGACGGGCGCTCAACTCTGCGCGCCCCGGCTCGTCCAGATGTTCGCCTGCCCGGAAACGGTGGGTCGCGCCGCCAGCAGCTCTCCCGGGAGCTCGCAGATCCCCTCCGCCGTGAACTGGAAGCAGATCTGCTACACCGGGAACTGCGGGCCCGGGCAGCGTGAGGACACGATGATGGCCTACGACGCGGCCGACGGGTACACCGTGCTCTTCGGAGGCTTCAACGGGTCGTCGGGCGCCTCCCTCTCCGACACCTGGACCTTCTCCGGAGGGGTCTGGACCCAGATCTTCCCCACCACGTCCCCCCCTCCGCGGTTCGACGGCCAGATGGCCTACGACCCCCTCGACGGGTACGTGGTCCTCTTCGGCGGGATCCCCGACTCCTCGTGCTCGTCGACCCTGGGCGACACGTGGACGTTCAGCGGCGGGCAGTGGACCCAGCTCTCCCCGACCACCTCCCCGACGGCCCGGTTCTTCCCCGGCATGGCTTGGGACCCCTCGGACAACGAGATGATCCTCTTTGGAGGCACCGATTGCGTGGGCAACTACTACGGCGACACTTGGTCGTTCGTGGGGGGCCAGTGGACCCAGCTCTTCCCCGCGACGAGCCCGTCGACGCGCTTCGGCCCGGGGATGGAGACCGACGCCAACGACAACCAGGTCCTTCTCTTCGGGGGAGGCAGCCCCGGCCTGAGCGCCCTCGGCGACACCTGGAGCTTCGCCGGCGGAGCCTGGACCCAGCTCTTCCCCACCACCTCTCCGTCGGCCCGGGTGCTCCAGGACCACATGATGGCCAGCGACTCCGGCTCTCCGATGATCTACGGTGGCTATGTCTTCTCGACCGGCACCTGCGAAAGCGACACCTGGGCCTGGAGCTCGGGCAGCTGGACGCAGGAGAGCCCGACCTCCAGCCCGGGCCCCCGGGGGTGGTCGGAGCTGGTCGGGACCCCTGCAGGACCGCTGCTGTACGGCGGTTACGCTTGCGCGGGCGTGGACGTCGGGGACACCTGGCAGTACATCTCCGGCCCCCACGTGTCCGTGCCCGTGCCGACACCCTCCGCCCCGGTCGAGGCTGGGACCCTCGTCAACTTCCTCAGCACGGTGCTCGACCCCGGCAAGGCTCCGGACACGTTCTTCTGGTCCTGGGGCCCGAACCGGTCGATGCAGTGCACCCCCTCGGCCTCCCTCTCCCTGAACTGCACGCCCCTGCGGGCCGGCAGCTACTACGTCGTCGCTCACATCACCGACTCCGTGGGCAACACGGGCTCGACCATGTCGGCCCTCTACACGGTGACCGCGGGCCCGGAAGTGAGCACTCCGGTCCCCGACGTCCTGAGCGCGGACGTCGGACAGTCCGTCATCTTCAACAGCACGCTCCTCGCCCCGGGAACGGCCCCCGATGCCTATTCCTGGACCGCGTCGGGGGTAGGGATGGGGTGCCCGACCTCGACCGCACTCACCATCACCTGCGTGCCGACCGCGCCGGGGACGTACAACGTGACCGTCAAGGTCACCGACTCCGTGCTCGGGGCCGGATGGAACACCTCGCGCACGATCGTGGTCTATCCGTTGCCCGTCGCAGGGACTCCCATTCCGACCTCGGGACCGAGCATCGACGTCGGACAGACGGCCACGTTCAAGTCGAACGTGACCGGAGTGGGCTCCGGGCGCGACACCTATCTCTGGTCGGTGGCCCCGCTCGCGGGCCTCAACTGCGCCGCGAGCTTCTCCTCGACCGTCAGCTGCCTGGGAGTGACCGCGGGAGCGTACAACGTGACCCTCACGGTAGTGGACTCGAACGGAGGGACCGGCTCTGCCGCCCTGCCGTTCCGTGTGTTCTCCCTGCCGGCACCGGGAACCCCCGCCGCGAGCGTCTCCAGCATCGACGTGGGGCAGAACGTCAGCTTCTCCAGCACCAGCGGGAGCAGCGGCTCTGGGGGCCTCACCTACGTGTGGGGAGCCTCGGCCGCCGCCTTCGGGTGCGGCTCGAACACGCTGGCCACCTACCGGTGCACCCCGTCGGGGGCCGGCGCCTTCCAGGTCTTCCTGACGGTGACCGACTCCAACGGCGGGACCGGTTCGACGGTCTCCTCGCCCTACACGGTCTACCACCTTCCCCGGACCACCGCCCCGGTCCCCTCCGTCGCGAACCCTGAGGCGACGCAGGGCGTCACGTTCAGCGCGACGACCCTGGACCCCGGCTCCGGCATGGACGTCTACACCTGGACGACCTCGGACCCGTCGGAGATGACCTGCACGTCTTCCGCAGGATCGCCGACCGCGGTCTGCAGCGCCGCGGTGGGCGGAAGCTACACCGTCACGCTTCAGGTGACGGACTCCAACGGGGGTTCGACCCACGCCGCCTCCGCCCTCGTGGTGGTCTCCTCGACCCTCCAGGCGACGGCCTCCTCCACGCCGGCGAGCGGCACGGCGACGCTCACGGTCACCTTCGCGAGCTCGGCTTGGGGCGGAAGCGCGCCGTACAGCTACTCGTGGAGGTTCGGCGACAGCTCCGGGGACGCGAGCTCGCTGCCCAACCCCACCCACACCTACACCTCCGGAGGGACGTTCACGGCGGTGCTGTTCGTGAACGACACTTCTGGTCACTCGGTCAAGGAGACGGTGACGGTGAGCGTCGCCTCGCCGGCGGCCCCGACGCTCCTCTCCTCCGTCCCGGGGGGGTTGACCACGCTGGGACTGATCCTGCTGCTCGCGATCCTGGTCGTCGTGGCCTTCGTCCTCCTCCTCCGGAGGCGGAGCCGGCTGGAGCCGGGGGACCGGGTCGCGTAGGCGGTCGGGGCGGGGTAGCGCTTCCTCGGTCGGGGAGATCCGAGGCGGCGGGCGCGAGCGCTGCTGGGCCCGAACGCTGCCCCGACGGCGACGAGCCCTCCGCCCCGGAAAAGGACACCGGGATCACCGGGAGCGGAAAGGCTCGAGTATCGCTGTCGGGCCTGGGCTCGTTCGTGTTCTTATCCCGCAGGTGCCCTCATGTCGCGTCGAGGCTGCCAAGCCTCGGGTTGGGGGGACACGGTCGTTGAGGAAGGCGGTCTACGATGAGCGGTACGCCCGGCCCGGACTCTACTGGGGGAGCCGGCCGACGTCGCTCGCACGTGAGGTCATCCGCGTAGCGCGCACGCTTCCGCGCTCGCCCCGTACGTTGGTCGACCTGGGTTCCGGCGAGGGCCGAGACTCGATCTACTTCGCCCGGCAGGGCTACCGGGTCTTGGGCGTGGACATCTCGAGCGTGGGAGTCCGAAAGTCCGAAGAACGAGCGGCTCGGCTCGGGGTCAAGGTCCGGTTCCAGGTCGGGGACCTTCGGACCTACCGACTGAAGCACCGAGCGGACGTGGTGTTCTGTTCCGGCGCCCTGAACAACATCCCACGTCGGATCCGTGCGGCCCGATTTGAACACTTCAAAGCGAACACGGCGCCGGGGGGGATCAACGCCATGAACGCGGACGTGCCGAAGCCCTACATCCCACCCTACTCGAAGAATCCCTACGCGACCCCGTTCCGCTCAGGAGAACTGCTGGGCTACTACGGCGATTGGGAGATCCTGGACTCGCGGCAGGTGGAGTTCATGTCCACCGCAAGCGGCGTGCCCCATCGGAAGGCGATGGACATCGTCGTCGCCCGGAAGCCTCGTCTCGGGGCGCGCTGACCCCGCCCGCTCCCGCCCCTGTCGGGGAAAGGAGAGGTCGCGGTCCGACCGACGACGACCTGTCTGCGCCGGCTCGTCGTTCCGGACCGCAGGGCCAGGGTGCGGTCTACGGGTTGGGAGGCTGGTTCAGGTACGCCCCGAGGTCCGGCGGCCCTTGGGGCGGGGGAGGGGACTGGGACCAGCCTTGCATCGGTGGCTGGGCGGGCGGCGCCTTCCGAGCGCGGTGGACGGCGTAGGCCGCGAGGACCACGACCGCGATCACGGCGACCACCAGGATGGCGAGGACCAGGGGGTCCACCCCGAAGATGCCGGAGTTGCCTGTCGACGTGGCGGCGGTCACCGTGAGGTTGGTGTACCGGACGATCGACTGGGGAGTCGGGCTGCTGTCGACGACCCGGACGGAGACCAGGAAGTCGCTGCCCGTCGTGGACGGGGAGCAGGTCAGGACGGCCTGGTTCACGCCCGTGCACCCGGGCGGGAGCCCGGACCAGCTGAACTGGTAGGGGCTCGCTCCTCCCGTGACGGTCATGGCGAAGGTCACGGAGCTCCCCACCACGACGCTCGGAGAGCTGACGTTGAGGATGCCCCCGAGCGGGGTGGAGGCGGCGGGCCCGACGGTGATCACCACGGCCGAAGCGGTGGCGTGACCGGAGGCGCTGTCGGCCACGGACAGGACCGCGTCGAAGGTCCCCGCCTGGGTGTAGGTGTACAGGGGGTTCTGGGCCGTGCTCGTCGCGCCGTTCCCGAAGTTCCAGCTGTAGGTGTAGGGGGCTGTGCCTCCGCTCCCGACGCCGGTGAAGGCTACGGAGAGCGGGGCGTGCCCGGACAGCGGGGACCCGGAAGCGAGGGCGGTCAGGGGCCCGCCCGGCAGCGCATTCACCGTGATGGTGATGCTGTTGGAGACGGCCGTCCTCGAGGTGCTGTCGGTCACCGTGACGCTGGCGCTGAAGACCCCGGTCCGGGTGTAGACGTGGGACGGGTCCTGAAGGTTCGACGACGTGGTGTCCCCGAAGTTCCAGGCGAACGACGTGTAGGGGGCCGTGCCCCCGCTCGGGACCGCGGTGAAGGAGACGCTCAGGGAGACGTAGCCCGAGGTGACGTTCGAGGTGGCCGTGACCGCGAGTCCCGCGCCGGCGGGCGTCACGGTGATCGAGAGGGTGTTCGAAGTGGCCGTGTGCGAGGCGGTGTCCGTCACCGTCACGGAGGCGGAGAAGGTCTTGGTGGTGGTGGTCGTGTAGAGGTGGGTCGGGTTCGGGGATGTGCTCGTCGTCCCGTCGCCGAAGACCCACGCGTACGTGTAGACCCACGAGCCTCCGGTCGGGGCGCTCGTGAAGGCCACGTTCAGGGGCGAGGCGCCCGAGGTCGGTGTCGCGCTCGCGGTGACCGAGAGCGTCGGGTAGGCCACCGTGATGCCGATCGGGGTCGCCGAGACAGAGTGCGAGGCCGAGTCGTTCACGAGCAGGGTCGCCGAGTAGGTTCCCGCCGCGGCGTAGGTGTGCGAAGGGCTCTGCGTGCGCGCGCTCGTGCCATCCCCGAAGCTCCAGAACCAGGTGTAGGGGCTCGTGCCTCCCGTTGCGCCACCGGTGAACGTCACCGCGAAGGCGGGGGCGCCGCTCGTCCGGTTGGCCGAGGAGGTGGGGGTCAGCGGGGACCCCGCGGCGACGACCGTGATGGAGATGGGGCTGCTGGTCGCGGTAGCGGACAGGCTGTCCGTCACGGTGACCGAGGCCGAGTAGGTCCCGGCGGCGGTGTAGCTGTGGCTGGGGTTCTGGAGGGTCGACGTCCCTCCGTCGCCGAACGTCCACGCGTAGGTGTTGCCCCCGCTGCCTCCCGCGGGCGTGGAAGTGAAGCCTACCATGAGGGGAGCGTTGCCGCTCGTCACGTTGGAGCTCGCGGTGATCGAGAGGGGAGTGCCCGAGGAGGTGCACGAGCCGGTCGCCCCTCCCACCAGGATGGTGAGGGTGGGGGAGGTGGCCCCGAGCTCCGGGCTCGAGGAGTCGTTGGCCGTCGCCGCCGCGCAGTAGACCCCGACCTCGGTGAAGGAATGGTTGATGGTGCTCGGGGAGGTCGACTTGGCGTTGGCGAACTCCCAGGTCCCGTCGCCGAAGTAGTAGCCGAAGCCGTAGGGGGACGTCCCTCCGGAGGCCGTCGCCGTGAACGTGACCGCCTGGCCCACGGTCGGGGAAGTGGTGGACGCCGCCAGCGCGAGCGACAGCGCGTTGGTGGTCGGGCCGACCGTGATCATGATCGGCACGCTGGTCGTCGAGTTGCCCGAGGAATCGTAGACCTCCACCTGCGAAGCGTAGGTTCCCGCGGAAGAGTAGGTCCGCGTGTACGTGGAGTAGAGGGACGGGTTCGAGTTCCCGTCACCCCAGTAGTAGTTGTACTCCGAGTACGACCCGGTCCCCCCGGTCGCGGTCACCGTGAAGGTCACGGCGAGGGGCGCCGCCCCGGTGGTGGGGGTCGCGGTCACGGAGACCTGCAGAGGGGCCTGGGGGGGAAGGTAGGCCGCCCCGGCGAGGTACGGGAGGAACTCGGTGGTGATGGGGGTCCCTACCCCGCTCAAGGGGTTCCAGTCGGCCGTGGCCGAGTAGCCGTTCGACCCGGTGGTGATCTGGTGGAAATAGCTCCCGGTGCCGTAGGCGGAGGAGCGGAGGACGCCGTAGAGCGCGGGATTGATCAGTCCCAGGTCGTGCCCGGCCATCCCGTCCGCCGTGGCGATGAGGCCCGCCCACTGGGGCGCACCGTCGGAGGTCCCGTAGACCCCGGTGAACCCGAAGGTGATGCCGTTGAAGGTGTACGTGGCCAGGGGAGCTCCGACGGTGATCCCCACGTCAGGGACCCCGCGCAGCCCCTTGTTCTTCACGCCGGGTCCGTGCTGGTACCACGGCTGGGGTTCCGGGGCCCATCCGCCGCCGGCGGCCCCGCCGTTGTTGCAGGCCGAGCCCGAGCGGTTGCCGGTCCAGCCGCTTCCGCTGCCGGTTTCGCTGCCGTAGTACGTGCCGTTCGAGGCCATGGTGAGGATCGAGCCGCCGATCCCCGTAGCGTCCTCGTCGGAAGCGGGATAGTCCGTGGAGACCCCGTTCGCCCCATCGTCTGCGCCGCAGTCACCGCTCGCGACGGTGACGCTGATCCCCTCGGCCACCGCGGCCTGGAGGATCGGGTGGAAGATCGCGTACACCCCGGCGTAGGAGGCGTTGCACGCCCCCAGCGTGGGGTTGCACCAGGAGGAGGTCGTCGGGTTCCATCCGAGGCCCTGGTCGTTGAAGCCCCAGGAGAGCGAGATAACATCGACCAGGTGGGTCGTCACGAGGTAGTTCACGCCCTCGTAGAGCGAGAAGCCCGAGTCGGGGGTCAGCGTGGGGTAGAGCCCGGCCGACTGGGCGGCCTGGTGGGACCATTGCATGTCCAGGTCGGTCTCCCCGCCCCAGCCGCTCGAGGAGTTGCTGGCCGGGTAGTTGTGCACCGGGAACTGGTACTGCGGGGTGATGGCGCTGACCCCGCAGGAGGAGTCGAAGTTGTTGAGGTCGGTGGTGAGCTGGGAGGGGGGCTCGGTGGTGTCGTAGGTGTCCACCACGGCGATCTTCTCGCCGGAGCCGGTGTCCCCGCTGCTGATGAGCGTGTTGAGCCGGTAGGCGTCACGGACCTGCGTGGGGGTGAGACCTCCGCTGCAGGTGGCGGAGGGCGTGCCCGGAGCCCCTCCGGTCGGTAGCGGGGTTGGGACGGTCGAGGGGGCGAAGTAGTTCGCGGTGTGGGCGTTGAAGTAGTTGGTGAGACCAAAGACGCCCGAGACGTACAGTCCGGTCGGGAGCTCAGGGACCCCGGTCGTGCCGTAGTAGGTCGCTCCGTTCACGGAGTACTGGGCGAAGGAGGTGTGGAAGGCCGCTCCCATCTTGTCGGCTGGACCGGTGAACCCCACGAGCAGGTGGTTGCCGGAGCCCTGGACGTTCAACCCGTAGCTCTGGAAGTACTGGACGACCTTCGCGTAGGTCGCATCGCTGGGCGAGTACTGGGCATCGAACTGCTCCGGGGTGAGGAACTGGTGGTAGATGGGAGAGTTGACGGTCTGGGTCGCTTGGATGTAGGACTGGAGCCCGCCGGGATCGTGGACCGGGATGCCGACCCCGACGTCCAGCGTCTGGGTCGCCGGCACAGGGCCGACCTCGGTCGCCGAGGGGAACATCGCCTCGAAGGCGGTGCCCATGGCCTGCACGCCGTTGACGACGGACTGCTCCGCGTAATGCACCCCGATCTGCCCCCAGGGGGAGACGACCAGCGCGAGGACCGATACGGCAAGGGCCAGCCAAACAGCGTTTCGACGAAGGGACACAGACGACCTCAGCATTCGTATTTCCGGCGGTATATCAGCCTGTGCGAGACCGCCACACGGGTTAGAGTAGGGGAACCCCACCCCGAGAGGCGCGCGGCCCAGGGGCCCGGGGGGTGTTCCCCGACACGCGAGCTTTTTGGGCCGTCCGCGGGTGCCCCCCCACACCATGGGCGAGAGCGCAGCCAGCATCGTCGTGACCATTGACGGCTCGGAGGAGTCGCGGCGTGCCCTGCAGCTCGCTTCCCGACTGGCCACGGCGCTTGGCCAGCATCTGGTGATCCTCACGGTCGTGCCCCCGCCCCCGGTCTACCCGGTGGACACCGTCCCTATCCTGGTCGACCCTCCCCAGGTCACGGAGGCCTACCGCAAGTCCCTGGAAGCGGCCTCGCAAGAGGCGAAGCGGGCTGGGATCGTCGGAAGCGAGGCCGTGATCCTGGAAGGGCCGGTCGTGGACACGATCGTCCAGTTCCTCCGCGAAAGGCAGCCGACCATGGCCGTGATCGGAGCTCGCGGGCTGTCGGCGGGAGCGCGGCTCTTCCTGGGCAGCGTCTCCGACGGGGTCGTACACCACGCCCCTTGCCCCGTCCTGGTCGTCCGCAACCCGTCGAAGCCCTAGGGACGCGCTTCGGGCACAGGTGCCAAGCGCTATCCCCCTCTCGGCATCTTCGGCGGCATGAAGGTCGGGATCATCGGCAGCGGGAACGTCGCGCAGGCGCTCGGTCGGGGGTTCGCCTCCCGAGGACACGACGTGATGCTGGGCTCGCGGGAGCCCAACAGCGAGAAGCTTGAGGGCTGGAAGAAGAAGACCTTGGGGAAGGTGGGCACCGGCACGGTCCTTCAGGCCGCCCGACACGGCGAGGTGGTGGTGCTCTCCGTCCACGGGAAGGCCGCGGAGGCCGCGATCGAAGCGGCGGGCCGGGAGAACCTCGAGGGGAAGCTCGTCATCGACACCACGAACCCCCTGGAGATGTCCGAGGGGCTCCCCCCGGGACTCTTCGTGGGCGTCACCGACTCCTTGGGCGAGCGCGTCCAGAAGATGCTGCCCCGCTCCCACGTCGTCAAGGCGTTCAACACGATCGCCTCGATCCAGATGGTCGACCCCAAGTTCCCGGCGTCGAGCTCCCCTCCCATGATGATCTGCGGCAACGACGCGAAGGCAAAGACGCAGGTCGATGGGATCGTGAGGTCCTTCGGGTGGTCGGGCACGCTCGACCTCGGAGGGATCGAAATGTCACGCTGGATGGAAGCCTTCGTTCCGCTCTGGGTCACCGTGGGGAGAAAGCTCGGCACGTGGCACCACGTTGCCGAGTGGGTCCACCCCTGAACTTCACGTGGGGGATGGGGGACCGCCGGCCTCTCGGGCCGCGAGCTACCCCTCTCGCCGGGGTGGGGCGTCGAAAGCGGAGTTGATCGCACCCTGGAGCGGGTCGAAGGTGATCTCGAGGTCGGCTCCGTCCTTGCTCACGAACCGGACCGTGACCTTGTTCTGGGGCTGCACCCCGTAGCGCTTGAAGGCGTACCGAATCTCCCCGGCGAGCGCGGCGGCGTCTCCTGCGTCCATGTGCGACCCGGGAGGGGGGAACCCTCCGCTGGTCAAAAGCCTCCGGCCGGTCGACCCCTTCTTGCGGACTTCGATTGCCCCTGAGCATTCAGCTGGGCGAGCAACATCGCCCCAACGGCATTCCGATGCTCCCAGCCCCGAGCGTGACGTAGGCGCGCCCTGGACCGGACCTGAGGGAGCACGGCCTCCCGGAAGCCCTTGCGGATGGCCGAGAGGAGCCCCGGGGCGCGGTAGAGCAGTCGACCGCCCAGGACGACCTCGGGCACACCTAGGAGGTTCACGGCGGAACCCAGGACCCCGCCCACCGCGAGACCCGCCCGGTCCCGGGCCTCGACCGAGGGAGCGTCTCCCGCTTCGGCCTCACGGAGGAGGTCCCATGCGGACAGCGCCCCCTGCCGGGCCCGCAGACGACCGAGCCCGGAGGATGGGGACGCCTTCGCGATCTCGAGCGCGACGGAGGCCAGCGCCCGTCCCCCGGCGACCGCCTCCAGGCACCCTCGGTTCCCGCAGCCACACAACCGCCCCGAGCCTGGGACCTGTGTGTGTCCGATCTCCCCGCCTGTCCCCCACGCCCCTCGGTGCACCTGACCGTGGAGGACGAGCCCGCTACCGATCCCCGTGCCCATCACGACGTACAGGAGGTCGTGCTCGCCACCCCCGGCTCTCCCGGGGCCGAGCACGTGCTCCGCCCAGGCCGCGCAGTTCGCGTCGTTCTCGACGACCACGCGCGCGCCGAGCGTCCGCTCCAGCGCCGGGTGCGCGTTTCTCCCGACCCAACCCCGCAGATTGGGCGCGAAGAGTACCTCCCCCACCCGACCCTCGAGGACTCCCGGAAAGGCGACCCCCATCGCGAGGTCGTTCCCCCTCGGGGGAGATGAGCTGACGTTGTCCACGACCTCCCGGATGTGCCGGAGGGTGGCGTCGAACCCGTCCGAGGGGCCCCTGGGGAGCGACGAGGCGCGAAGGACGCGCCCACGCGTGGTCGCGAGGACGGCGGACACGTGCGATCCCCCGATGTCCACGCCGATCCCTGGACGGAGAGGCACGATCCCCGGAAGCGAGAGAGGATATAACCGGGCGGTGGTTTCGAGAGGGGGAACGAAGGGGAGGCCCGCGTTGGAGATCCAGTTCGCATCGACGCACCTGCGCATCGTGCGGGGCGACATCTGCGACCAGGACGTCGACGCGATCGTGAACGCGGCCAACTCCTCCCTGATGGGGGGAGGCGGGGTCGACGGAGCCATCCACGCACGGGGCGGCCCGCAGGTCACCGAGGCGTGCCGCCGTATCGTCGAGAGCGATTGGCCCGGAGGGCTCCCCGCCGGCCGGGCCGTGATCACCCCCGGGGGGCGGCTCCCCGCCCGCCACGTCATCCACACCGTGGGCCCGGTCTGGAGGGGAGGAGAGTCGCTCGAGGAGATGGTCCTCGCGGACGCCTACCGGAACTGCCTGTCGCTGGCCGTCGCGCGCGGACTTCGCTCCGTGGCGTTCCCGGCCATCAGCACCGGGGCCTACGGGTATCCCATCGAGCGGGCCGCTAGGGTGGCGCTGGGGACCACGCGCGTCTTCCTCGTCGGAGGGCTGAACATCCCCCCTCCAGGACGGGTCCGCCGGTCGACCCTCGAGGACGTGCGTTTCGTGCTCCTTCGAGAGCACGATGCCGAGGTCTATGAGCGGGCCCTGGTCGAGATCTTTGACGTGAGCGGGACGGGCTGAGCTGCGACACTCGGGTGCTCCTTCCGGGTAGACTCCACCTGGGAGGCGTGGAGGCGGCCGGTGTGCCCTTTGCCCATGACGGGGGGCGCGTCTCCTTCGTCTACGAGGACCCGTGCGGTCGGTCTTTCTTTCCGGAGGGGAGTTGCAGGAGCTCCCTCGCCGCTACGACACGCAGGATCTCGCTCGTGCCGTGCGCCGTGGTGCCGGAACGGACGTCCCTCCACCTCTGCTCATGGGGCCAGCGACGGGAGTAACCTGAGCCGCCGTGGACCTGCATCGCGTGGTCCAGCGCGGTGAGCGCGGTCTCGTTCCCGAGCCACTTCACCAAAGCCGACCCTGCGTCCATCCTCTCCCCGCCGGCCAGCTGGGCCAGGACGCTCCATCCGAAGAGCCGCGCCCCCTCGATGCGCGCCAGGTCCTCCACCAACGGGAAGGAGACGCCTTGGAAGCTTCCGATGGGCCGACCGAAGGCGATGCGGTCGCGGACGTACGTCCGGCTCTCCTCCCAGGAGGCGCGGGCCACGGCCAGGTAGAGCAACCCCAGGAGGCAGCGCTCCGGGGTGAGCTCCTCCATCAGGTACTGGAACCCCCGCCCCTCCTCGCCGATACGGAGGGAGCGCGGCACCCGGACCTGGTCGTAGTGGACCGTGCCGCGGCGCATCCAGCGCTCTCCGAGGTCGTCGACGAGCTCCGTCCGTATCCCTCGCAGGTCCTGGGGCACCAGGAACGCGGTGATCCCGTGCGAGCCCCGGCTGGGGTCCACCGTGGCGTAGACGATCGCGGCCTGCGCGTCGGCCGCGAAGGCGATCTCGGACTTCGTCCCGGTGAGGACGTACTCTTCCCCCTGGAGCTCCGCGCGCGTGGAGAGCGCCGCCGCGTCGGAGCCCGCGTTGGGCTCGGTGATCTGGTTCCCGACGAGAAGCTCTCCCCGCAGCATCGGGGTGTACCACCGGCCGACGAGGTCAGGAGAACCGTGCAGGAGAGGCGAGCAGAACTCCGGCTGAAGGACGAGCTTCGCGAAGACGCTCCCACCCCCGTAGGCGAGCTCCTCCATGAGGGCGGCCTCCTGGGCGAGCGAGAGCCCCTTGCCCCCGGCGCTCCTGGGGGCCCTTGGCCCGAGCCAGCCGAGCTGAGCGAGGGCCTTCCACTCCGCTTTGGGGAAGGAGGGCTGGACGTCGAGCTCCACGTATCGGCGGGCGAGTCCGTGCTCGCGAACGAAGCGCCGCACCTCCTCCCGCAGCTCCGTTTCCGCGGCCGCCGCGCCCGGAGACAGGGGATACGGAGGAAGGGAATGGGGGTCGGGGTCGGTCATGGGGTCCCCGCGGGCCTCGGACGACGCGGTGGATAGGCCCCGACGATCCCCCTGCGCTCCAGGCTCTCACGTCGAGCCGGGGAGAGCCCCAGCAACCCCTCGAGCACGCTCCGGTTGTCCTGCCCCAGCCACGGCGCTCCTCTCCAGACCTTCCCTGGGGTCCGCGAGAGCTTCGGGGTCACCCCCGCGCCTCGGACCTTGCCGACCACCGGGTCCTCCCAGGAGAGGAGCATCTCCCGCGCTTCGTACTGGGGGTTCTTTGCGATCTCCCGCATCGTCAGGATCGGGGCGAACGCGACGTCGTGCTTCTCCCCGATCTCCTCGAGCTCCTGCACGGAGCGGGGTGCGGCGAAGGCCCGCAGCGCGGGGTCGATCTTGTCCCGAGAAGCGCTGCGGCCCTCCATGGTGTCCCAGGCCGGGTCCGCAGGAAGCCCCACCAGGTCCCTCAGCTTCCTCCAGCTGAGCTGGGTCGGGGCGGCGAGCGCTATCCATCCGTCCCGGGCGGGATAGATCCCGTACGGGTAGAGGCGGGGGTGGGCCTTGCCGTGGCGCGTCCGGACCACGCCCCTCGAGAAGAAATCCACGGCCATGTTCTCCATCATCAGGAAGAAGAGCTCGAAGGCCGCCACGTCGACCACCTGGCCCTCGCCCGTCCGCTGGGCATGATGGAGGGCCATCAGGGCCCCGGCGGCGGCGCCCAGGCCGGTCACCAGGTCGTTGATGGCCGTGCCGCTCTGCATCGGTGGTTCGGGTTCCGGGTTCCCCTGGCAGGCGAGGTACCCGCTCATCGCCTGGGCGGTCAGGTCGTACGACGGGCGGCGGCGGTACCGCTCGCTGCCGGTCTGGCCGAACCCCGAGACATGGACGATGACCAGCGAGGGGTTCGCGCGGAGGACCACGTGGTCGGGAAGTCCGAGCTTGTCGAAGGTCCCGGGCCGCGACGCATCGACCCAGATGTGGGAGCGGCGGAGCAGCGAGAGGAGGAGCGTCCTCCCCTCAGGTCTTGCTAGGTCCATCCCCACGGAGAGCTTGTTCCTCCCGTACTGGACCCAGGACTCGGACACCTGCTCGTCGGCCGGCGCCCCGACCGGCAGGAGAGGGGGCAGCAACCGGGAAGGGTCCGCGTAGCTGGGGCCGAAGGGGGGGCCCTCGACGTGGATCACCTCGGCGCCGAAGTCCCCGAGGAACGTCGCGGCCCAGGGCCCGGCCACGACGCGTCCGGTGTCAACGACCCTCACGCCCTGGAGAGGTCCGTAACGGGGAGGTCTCCCCTCGTGGCGACGCGGGGGATGCGGGCGTCCCCTCGGTCGGCGGGTCGTGGGGCCGGGATGTCGGGAGCCCGATCGTCCCGGGCGTGGCCGCAGCGGCGTGCCGCCCACGGGTGGTCGTACCGGCATAAAGAGGGAGGTTCATCGGTGAGCCCCGTCGCCCTTAAGGCATACGTAGGGTCCGACCTGCACGAGGTCTGCCGAATGCCCCAAGATCCCTGGAACCTCCCCGCGCCCGAGTTCTGCGAGGAGCTTCGACGCTACAAGCTCGAGAACCACCCGTTCAAGGTCCACCCGTTCTTCCTGGAATGGGAGAAGGGGACGCTCCCGATCGAACACCTGCGCGTCTGGGCGCCCCAGTTCTACGCGTGGCTGTGCGTCATCCCCCGGGCTTACGCCCTGCGGTTCGCCCAGCTCCCCTGGACCGACGAGCTCGCGAAGTACCGCGGGATGCTCCTGGAACACCTCGCGGAGGAGGCGGGGTACCCGCCGGAGAAGCAGCAGCCGCACCCGGAGCTCTTCCTCAAGTTCTGCGAGGGCATCGGGCTCTCCCGGAAGCAGGTCCTCTCCGCCCCGTGGCTCCCGGGAACGTACCTCGCCATCGACGATTTCCTCTACGTGAACCACTACGAACCGTTCTACGTCTCCGCGGCCGGCTCTTCCGAGCCCCCCAACGTCGACCTGTGCGAGCGGCTGCTCCCCGCCCTCCGGAAGACCTACAAAGTTCCCGAGGCGAACCTCGAGTACTACGTCGCGCACGGAGAGCTCGACAAGGAGCACGGCGAGCTCGTCAACTCCATCGTCGCGGACTTCGCGGGTGAGGGCCCCGGAACGCGCAGGAAGATGTGGGAGTCGATGCTGCGGGGCTTCGGGGTCCACCAGGGGCTGGTCGACTCGGTCGTGGCCTCGCTCCGCGGGCATCCCCACGCCGCGAAGACCGAGCCGCGAGCTCGCTGAGGTGGAATCCCCACACCCCCCCGAGCGTTCCCCCCCCTCGGGGTGAGCCCGACGGCCCGCCCCATCTCCCCCAACAGGTGAGGGCGGCCGCAGGTCAATCCGGTTCCACCCCGGACGGATAACCCCCGCCGGGGAAGCCTGCCCCATGACGATCAAGGCGGTCGGGAAATGGAAGAGCGGGTTCGCTTCGTGGTTGGAGGATGACCGTGGACACCGGGTTCCGGTCGACCTTCCGCGTGACGAGGGTGGGGAGGACGCCGGCACGTCGGCGCTGGAGCTGAACATCCTGTCGCTGACGGGCTGCATCACGACGATCTTCGCCTTGGTCGCCCAAAAGAGGCGCGTCCGTTTCGAGGGCATGAAGGTCGAGCTCGAGGCCGAACGGCCCCGGGGGGCTCCTACCATCACTGCGGTGAAGGGCCGGTGCGTCATCGTATCGACGCAACCTGCCGAGGAGGTGGAGCACGCGCTCCGCATCACGCTCAGGACCTGCCCGGTGGGGGTCCTCTACGAGAAGGCAGGGATCCCGGTGACCGTCGACTGCGAGGTGCTTCCCCCGGGGAGCGCCCCTGCCGATGCGGCGCTCCAGGCTGCCCCTTCCCCGCCGGACCGGACCGAGGCCTGAGGAAGCGCCACGAACGGGGTCCTCGGGCCTCCGAGGCCCCCTCTGGCTAACCTCTTTAGAGCCCCGCCGCCCATGGTGACCTAGGACCCGACCGGTCCCGTCCCATGGCGGAGAAGGACCTCTACCGCCTGCTCGGAGTATCCCCAGGCGCATCACCCGAGCGGATCCGCTCCGCGTACCGCAAGTTGGTGCGCCGCTACCACCCCGACGTCTACGGGGGGGATCCGGAGGTCGCCCACACCAACTTCCGGGAGCTCACCGACGCCTACGAGACGCTCAGGGACCCGCTGCGGAGGCGGGAGTACGACCGCAAGCGCGCCCAGGAGCTCTGGGGGGAGGGGAGCTCGGGGCCTCGGCCCCAAGGGACCCGCCACGAGGACCTCCCCCACCATCGCATCCGGGTCCCGCAGTACCCCTCGCCCTACCATGCGGCCGGCCACCCCATGCACGACCGGGGCCCGGAGGCGATGCAGTCGGTCCGGCGAGCGTGGCGCAAGGCCAGCAGCCAGAGCCTGTCGCGCCACGACTTCTCGCGGCGGACCAAGTTGCTGCTGATCTTTGCACCGCTGAGCTTCATGCTCCTGATGGCGGGCCTTCTGACGATCCCGGTGACCCAGCCCTTCGCCTTCGCCCTTCAGCCCGCCTATCTGTGCACCGGCCTGACCTCCCACGGGGTCCAGTTCCTGCGCGGGGACCAGGTGACGTTCTCCTGGAACGCGCAGGCCACCAACTACGACCCGTCGAGCCCTCTGGAGGTCATGATCTCCAGCTCGGCGACGAACGTCCTGGTGCTGGACCGGGATGGGCTGAACGGCAGCTACGCGTTCGTGGCGGACGGGAGCACCTACCACTTCCAGAGCTGCTACTGGGGGAACGGGACCGTCGGGAACCTCCAGTTCTCCGGAAGCTACCTGGGCCCGATCATCTAGCGCGCCCGCTTCTCCCCCGCTCGGTCCGACCTCGTCCGCACCGACCCGAGGGGACCCGGCACCTCCCCGTCAAGTCTGATATACGCCCCCGCCCGTCAAGGACTCGATGACAGCACCGGGGGTCGTCGCTGCGGCTGCCCTCCCTTGCGGTCAGCCTATCGGGTCCTGGTGGTGGTGAGCGGGGGAGCCGGGACGGCCTCCTCCTCAGGGTCCACCAAGCTTTGAAGAGCGGGACGTCTCGGTCCCTTCATCCCCTCCTAGGGAACGGCAGGAAGGAAGGAACCAAGGCATGAGCGGAAAGGAGCTTCGACTGAAACGCCTCTTCTCGGGCCCGGGAGCTCGGCTGTTCGCGGTACCCCTGGACCACAGCCTGTCCGTGGGACCCATCGCGGGACTGGGGAACCTGGAGCCGACCGTCCGCGCGCTCCAGGAGGGCGGGGTCCGGTGCGTAGTCGTCCACAAGGGAGCCGTCCGCACGGTCCAGAAGGCGCTCCTCCCGACGACCCTTCTCGGGGTCCATCTTTCCGCTTCGACGAGCCTCGCCCCGGACACCGGGCGCAAGCACATTGCGGGCACGGTGCAGGAAGCGGTCCGACTGGGGGCCGACCTCATCAGCGTCCAGGTCAACTTCGGCGACCCGGCCGAGGGAGAGATGCTGGAGGACCTGGGCCACATCGCCGAGGAGTGCGAGGCCCTCGGGATGCCGCTCATGTGCATGACCTACGTCAAGCAGAAAGGGAAGGAGAACGACACCACCGCGCTCGCGCACGCCTGCCGCGCCGCCGCGGACCTCGGGGCGGACGTGATCAAGACCAACTTCCCGGACCCTGCGGGGTTCCGGAAGGTCGTCGAGGGGACCCCGGTGCCGGTGCTTGTCGGCGGCGGGCCCCGCATGGAGAGGCCCGAGGATTTCCTCGGGGTGGTCCGCCAGGCGATCGAGGCCGGGGCGAGGGGGCTCTGCGTTGGCCGGAACCTCTTCCAAGCGCCCGACGTGACCTCCACGGCGAGGCGAGTCGCAGAGATCCTCGAGAGCCGCCCGTCGAGCTGAGGGTCGGCAAGGGAGAACGCACTCGGAGCATCGGTCGATACGAACCGGCGGGAAGAAGGGACATCGGGGGAGGAGGGGCGCAACATGGAGAAAGGACGCCTGGTGCTCGAGCTGCCCGCGGGAGAGAAGGGGGACCGACTGCGAGCCTACGCGGAGAGGCGGGGGTTCCACCGGTTCCTTGTCGCTCCAGGGAGCGTGCCCAAGCCCGCGTCCGGCCGAGAGGTGGTCATCCGGTCCGAGGGCAGCCTGAAGTTCCCCGGGGGCGGCGCCGACGGAAGGGCCCGGACCGTGGCGCGCCCGTCCGACCTCGAGGGTATCGTGCAGGCGCTGAAAGCCGCGCCGCTGGTCCTTGTCGAGTTCAAGGGGGAACGGGTCATTCCGCTCGAGAACCTGCTCGCGATGCGTCAAGGCGCCGGGGAGAGCGCGGCGGGCGCGCTCTGGGTTCGGGCCGGCACCGGGGCCGAGGTCCCCGGCCTTCTCGGCGCGCTCGAGCACGGGTCGGACGGCGTCGTGCTCACCGCGACCTCCCCCGAGGACATCGACGAGCTCGAGACGCATCTGGAACATCCCCGGATGAAGCTCACCTGGAGGACGGCGACCGTCCTGCGCGTCGTGCCCGGAGGCATCGGGGAGCGTGTCGTGGTCGACACGACCAGCGTCCTCCGACCGGACGAAGGGATGCTCGTCGGAAGCCAGGGAGGGTTCCTCTTGCTCGTCGCTTCCGAGGCGCAGGGTTCCCGCTACACTCGGCCCCGTCCCTTCCGGGTCAACGCGGGCGCCATCCACTCCTACACGCTCCTCTCGGACGGGACGACCCGCTACCTCAGCGAGCTCGAACCGGGCGACCGGGTGATCGTGACCTCCGTGAGGGGGGAGCCCCGAAGCGTCCGGGTCGGGCGGCTCAAGATCGAACGACGGCCCTTCGCCCTGGTGGAGGTGGAACGGGCCGGCCGAAAGTACACCCTCTTCGCCCAGGAGGCCGAAACGGTCCGCATCCTGACCCCGCGGGGACCGAGACCGGTCCAGGAGCTCGCGAAAGGGGACCACGTGGTCGGGGTCGAGCTTCCCGCGGCCCGCCACTTCGGCATGGCCGTCCAAGAGACGATCGAGGAGCGCTAAGGCGATGGACGCGCCCGAGCGCGGGGTCGCTCCCGAGTACCTGCCGGCGCGCGCGGGCTACCCTCGCCTCGTGGTCTCGCTGCCCGGCCGGAGCGCGGAGGAGCTCCGCACCCAGATGGGGGAAGCCGTCCGGGGGGGAGCGGACCTCGTAGAGGTCCGGCTGGACCGCCTTCCGCCCGAGGAGGTCTCTCGGCTCGGGCGCGTTCACGAGATCCCCCTGACCCACGAGTGGGTGCCCGTCATCGCGACCCTCCGCTCGAAGGCCGAGGGGGGAGAGGGGCCCGACGACGCCCCCTCGCGCCGACGCATCCTCCTCCAAGCCCTCGAGGCGATGCCCTTCGCGCTCGTCGACCTTGAGCTCGCGCGGGACCTCCCGATGCGCAAGGAGCTCGAAGAGGCCGAAGGACCGAGGCTCGCCTTCGTCTGCTCGGCCCACCTTCCCGCCTCGACCTCGACGGAGCAGGCCCTCCGGACCCTCGAGCAGACCCTCGCCAAGGGCGACGTGGGCAAGGTGGTCCTTCCTGCGACCGCGGAGCGGGCCCTCTCGGAGCTCATCCCCCCCCTCCAGCGGCTGCGGGGCCGACCGTTCGTCTTCCACACCACGGGAGGAGCGGGCGCCCTCCTTCGCGTCCTCGCGCCGCGATTGGGCATGGCGTGGGTGTACTGCGGCCTCCCGGCTCCGCTCGGCCGGACCACCGCCGGTCCTCGGTCGAGCAAGAAGGGCGCGCGGACAGCCTCCCGCCCTCCTCCTCCCGGACGCTCCACCCTGGTGGAGGTCTCGCAGGTCCCCGTCGATCGGATGCGACGGTTCATTGACGGCGGACCCGAAGCTCCCTGGTTCGCGGTCGTGGGCCGGCCCATCGCCCACTCGTTGTCCCCGGAGCTCCACGGGGACTTCCTGGAAGCGACCCGCAGCGCCGGGCTCTACGTCGCCCTGGAGATCGCCTCCGAGCAGGAGCTGGCCTCGGTCCTGCCTTCTCTCGTCGCCTTTGGGCTCCGGGGGATCAACGTCACTCGACCGTACAAGCTCGCGGCCTACCGTCTCGCCGAGCGGCGTTCCGAGAACGCGGTCGCGAGCGGCGCCGTGAACACGCTCGTCCCCCTCGCCGCACCGAAGCAGGGGTTCTCCGGGCACAACACGGACGTCCTCGCCCTCCTGCGCTGGTGGAAGGACCTCGAGGAGGAGCGCGGCCCGCTCTCCCGGGTCCTGGTCGTGGGCACGGGGGGGGCGGCCCGCGCCGCCGTCCTCGCGAGCGTCCTCCTCGGGGCCCGGGTCTCTGTCCTGGGACGCAACCCCCAGGAAGTGAAGGACCTCGTCGCGGGGTTCCCCCCGGAGAGCGTCCGGGCGGTCGAGCCGGGGGGTGGGGCGCTTCCCTCCTTCCCGATCGTCGTCCATGCCACCCCCGTGGGACAGGCCCCGGGGACCCGGCTCGAGGTGCCTCTCGAGGGAGCCCTCCAGAGCGGAAGCCTCTTGGTCGACCTCGTTTACCGACCCGTGGAACCGACCTTGAAGCTCCTGGCCGAGGCCTCCGGCGCCCGATACCTGGACGGCATGCCGATGCTCGTCTACCAGGCGGCCGAGAGCTTCGCGCTCTTCACTCGGGAGGAGGTCCCTCCCGAGGTGCTGCGCCGTTGGCTCCCCCAGGGTCTCGAGGTGTCGGCTTGACCGGGACCCCGCCCTTCCCTTCCGGGCCCACCCTGCGGGACGGCGCCTGGGGCGCCATCTCCTTCCTCAACGCCATCCCCCAGGGCATCGGGTGCGCCGCGGCGGTCTCGCTGCCGGTCATCGTGGAGGTGGCCTACCTTCCGGCCCCTCCGGAGAGCCGTCCGTCCGTGGACCTGGCCCAGGGCGAAGCCCCCCCCCTCCTCCGGTGGACGCTCGACAAGGTCTACGAGAGCGTGCAGGTGCCCCCGTCCTACAAGTTCCGGGTCGACGTGCGCTCGGGCATCCCGCCCTCGAAGGGGCTCAAGAGCTCCTCCGCCGTCTCCGTGGCGATGGCCCGCGGGGTCCGTCGGGTCCTGGGGCAGCCGCCCTCTCCGGCCGAGGTCGCGGCCATCTCCGCGAAGGCCTGCCTCGCCGCCGGGGTGTCGATCACCGGCGCGTTCGACGACGCCCTCGCCTGCGCCATGGGCGGTGTGGTCGTGGCCGACGTCCGGGCCCACTGGCAGATGCTCTCCACGGAGGTCCCGACGGGCTTGCAGGCCCTCCTGTGGATCCCCGAGACCGCGCGCCCGGACCTGGCGAAGAAGGCGAACGAACTTCGCGTGCCGGACATGAACGCGAAGGAGGCCGTCCGGCTGTCGCTGCGCGGCGAGTTCCTCAAAGCGATGAAGTACAACTCCCTCGTGGTCGAGCGTGCCCTCGGGTACGACTACGCGAAGCTCCGCGAGGCGGGGCTGGCGAAGGGGGCGGTCGCCGCCGGAGTGACAGGGAACGGTCCGGCCCTGGCCTTCGTGGTGCCCCGGGAGCTGACGCCGCAGGTGGCTTCCGCCCTGCCCTGGCAGGGCGCGAAGCTCGTCACCGCGGAGTTCGTGCGCCCCGGGGTGGTGCCGGCGTGAGCCCGAGCGACGGCGGACCACCGGCCCGCGCGGCCCAAGGGGTGCCCCCCCAGGAACTCCCTCGCCTGGTCCAGGTCCATCCGGGAAGGGCCCGCGGCTCGCTGCGCGCCCCGCCCTCGAAGTCCTACACGCACCGGGCACTCCTCGCCGGCGCCCTGGCCAACGGGCCGGTCACCGTGCACGGTCCTCTGGTCGCCGACGACACCCTCGCGAGCCTTCGGACCATCGGGGCCATCGGGGGAGGGTTCCGGACGCTGGAGAACGCGGGTGCGGCCACAGGAAGCTCGAGCCTCCAGTGGCAGGTCGTTCCTCCGTCTTCGTGGCCCCCGGACCGGAGAAGCCCTCCGCAGGCCGACGTCGGAGAGTCCGGGACGACGCTCCGGCTCTTCACCGCCGCCGCCGCCCTCGGCCGTCGGGACGTGCGGTTCGTGGGCCACCCATCGCTGGCGCGGCGACCGATGGAGGAGCTCGTGCACGCCCTTCGGTCGATCGGAGCGGTCACCTCCGGCCCTCCCGCCGGCGCTTCCCTCCCCTTCTCGATCCATGGCCCGCTCCATCCCGGAAAGGTCGAGCTGCGGGGCGACGTGAGCAGCCAGTTCATCTCCGCGCTCCTGTTCGTGCTCCCCCTGCTGGCGGAGGCGAGCGACGTGGTGGTCCACGGGATCCCCGTGAGCGAGCCGTACATCGCGGCCACGCGGGCGACGCTCCTCGCCCAGGGCGTCTCGATCGAACCGACCGAGCAGGGGTACCACGTCCCGGGAGGCCAGAGGTACTCCGTCTCCGACCTCCACGTCCCCGGGGACGCGTCCTCGGCCGCCTACCTCCTCGCCCTCGGAGCCCTGACGGGGGGCCCCGTCAGGGTTGAGGGACTCCCGGCGGAGTGGCCCCAGGCCGACCTGGCGCTGCTCGAAGTGCTCACGGCCGCCGGGGCGCACGTCTCGAGGTCGGAGGATGTCGTGGAGGTCAAGGGCGGCCCGCTCCCCCTCTCGCCGTTCGAGGCGGACCTAGACCCCTCCCCCGACCTCGCGCCGCTGCTCGCGGTGCTCGCCTCCTTCTCCTCGGGGCGTTCCGTCCTCAACGGAGGGGCGCATCTGGCCGCGAAGGAGAGCGACCGACGACAGGGGAGCCTGCGGCTCGCCCGCGCGCTCGGCGCGAAGGCGAAGGATGACGGACGCACGATCACGATCGAGGGGCCCGCCTCGGCGAGGAGCCTGGACCTCCGCGACCTCCGCGACCATCGGATGCTCTTCTCCGCCGTCGTCGCGGCCTCGGCCCTGCCCGAACCCTCCCTCGTGGGGGACGGGAAGTGCGCTTCCAAGTCGAACCCGGGATTCTTCGACGAACTGCGCGCACTAGGGATCGCCTTCACCGTTGACCGTTCCCAGGACAGACAGGAACGCGTTCGGGAGGACCGACCGTGAAGATGGACCTGGGGGAGCGCCTGAAGCTCACGCTCTTCGGCGCGAGCCACGGTCCGGTCGTGGGAGCGGTCCTCGAGGGGATCCCCGCGGGGACCCCCGTGGATCACGAGGCCATCCAACGCGAGCTCTTCCGCCGACGGCCGGTGGGCCGGTCGCTCGCGACGAAACGCCAGGAAGAGGACCTGATCCGGATCGAGAGCGGGGTCGAGGGCGGACGAAGCACGGGTGGGCCCATCGTGGGAGTGGTGGAGAACCAGGACGTCCGGAGGGCGCCGTATCGGGAGCTCGAGGACGTGCCGCGCCCGGGACACGCGGACTACCCCGCCCGGGTGCGCTTCGGGACCGCCATGGACCTCTCCGGCGGCGGCATCTTCTCCGGGCGCATGACCGTCGGGCTCGTGTTCGCGGGTGCCGTGGCCCGAGGGCTTCTGGCTCCTCACGGGATCGACCTGCTCGCGTTCACTCGGAGCATCGGGGGCGTGGAGGCCTCGGAAGCCGCGCTGGATCGGCCGTTGACCGAGCTCCGGCCGGCCGCCGCCGCGACCGAGGTGTCCTGCCCGGACCCCGAGGCGGCGCCCCGGATGATCGAGGAGATCGAGCGCGCCCGACGGGAGGGCGACAGCGTGGGGGGGATCGTGGAGGTGCGCGCGGACGGGGTGCCCGCGGGGGTGGGCGAACCGTTCTTCGACCCCGTCGAGAGCGTGCTTGCCCACGCGCTGCTCGCGATACCGGCCGTCAAGGGGATCGAGTTCGGTGCCGGGTTCAAGGCCGCCCGGATGCGGGGGAGCGAGCACAATGATGCGTTCTACGTGGAGGGGGGCAAGGTCAAGACCCGGACGAACCACGCGGGTGGGGTCTTGGGAGGGCTCACGACAGGCATGCCGATCGTCGCGCGGGTTGTCGTCAAGCCCACCTCCTCCATTGCAAAACCGCAGGAATCGATCTCTCTGAGCGAGCGCGCACCACGCCAGCTCGTGGTCAAGGGCCGCCACGACCCCTGCATCGTCCCTCGCGCCGTCCCGGTCGTCGAGAACCTCACGGCCTTCGTCCTGGCCGACCTCCTGCTCCAGGGGGGATACCTCTGACGAAGAGAAGAACGGCCCTGCTCGGCGCGAGCGGGTGGATCGGCCAGCACTTCGCCCGGCTCCTCGACGATCATCCGGAGTTCGAGGCCCCCATCCTCGTGGGAGCGAAGAGCGCGGGGAAGACCCTCGAAGAGCTCTGGCAGCTCGCGGACCAGCCGGTCCCCGCGGGACTGGCGGAGGCCCGGGTGGAGGCGCTCACGCCCGCGGAGCTCCTGCGTCGGGGTGTCGAGGTCGCCTTCAGCGCGATCCCTTCGGGCGAGGCGGGACCCTTCGAGAGCGAGCTCGCCCGACGGGGCGTCGCGGTCTTCTCCAATGCCGCGTCGCACCGTATGGACCGGGGGGTTCCCCTCGTGATCCCCGAGGTCAACGGCGCTCACCTCTCCGTCCTCTCCAAGCGCCGGGGAAAAGGGTTCATCGTCACGAACTCGAACTGCTCGACCGCAGGCCTGGTGCTTCCTCTCGCCCCTCTCGTCCCGCTGCTCCGGCCGAAAGAGGTCTTCGTCGCGACCTATCAGGCGCTTTCGGGGGCGGGGTATCCCGGGGTCCCGTCCCTCTCCATCGAAGACAACGTCCTTCCGTACATCGCCGAGGAGGAGGAGAAGATGGAGCGGGAGACGGCGAAGATCCTCGGAGGGGTCGACGCCCGGGGGTTCCGCCCCCTTCCGCTTCCCGTGAGCGCGCACTGCGCCCGCGTCGGTTCCCGCGAGGGTCATCTGGAGGCCGTGACCATCAAGGTCGGCCGTCCGGCTTCCGCCCGCGAGGTCCTTCGCGCCTGGGCGGAGTTCCGCCCGCTCGCGCCCGCCTCCAAGGAGGATGGAACGCTCCTGCCGACCGCTCCGGTACTACCCGTGGTCCACCGTCCCGAGGTGGACCGCCCCCAGCCCCTGCGCGACCGGTGGGCCGGGACGCCTCCCCGCGCCCGCGGCATGGCCGTCTCGGTGGGTCGTCTGCGCGTGGACGAGCGCTCGGTCAGGTTCTTCTCCCTCTCGCACAACGCCGTGCGTGGTGGAGCGGGAGGCAGCGTCTTGAACGCCGAGCTCGCGCTCCGCGAGGGGTACCTCGGGAGGTCGCCGTGACCGGGCGGAAGGGGAGCGACGGGGGGGAGCCCACCGTCGTGAAGTTCGGGGGCGCGGCCCTGGGATCGGAAGCGAGCCTCGCCTCCGTGATGGCCGTGATCCGGAACGCTCCCCGACCCCTCATCGTGGTCGTCTCCGCGCGCGAGGGAGTGACCGATCTGCTGAAGACGGCCATCTCCACCCCCTCGGACCGGCGGAAGCACGAGCAGGTCCTCCAGCGGCTCACCGCCCTCCACGACGGTGGCGGAACGGAGGTCCAACGTTGCCTCGAGGACCTGCGGAAGCAGTTCGGCAAGCTGCACCGGGCGGCCGGAGCCCGTGCGTCCGGCCCGAGCCGATCGTGGCTCGCGCGGGCCCCGCCTCCCCTCTCCGACGCCATCCTGGCCTACGGCGAGCGCCTCGCTGCCCACTGGTTCGCGCGGCTCCTGGAGCGAGGGGGGATCTCGGCCCGTGCCGTGGAGGCCGACCTCATCGGGCTCGCTACCGACGAGCACCACGGCGACGCCATCGTGCTGCTGGACCGTTCCGAGGTACCGGTGAAGCGCGCGCTTCTCCCCCTCATGCGAAAGGGGGTGGTGCCCGTGGTCACCGGGTTCGTGGGACGCACCCCCTCCGGACGCGTTGCGACCCTCGGGCGGGGCGGGTCCGACTACACGGCCACCTGCCTCGGCCACCTCCTCGACGCCGGCCGGGTCGAGCTCGTGAAGAAGGACGTCTCGATCCTGACGGCCGATCCCCGCATCGTCCCCGAGGCGCGCCCGCTCTCGCGTCTTTCCTACGAGGAGGCGGAAGAGCTCGCACAGTTCGGCGCCAAGGTGCTCCACCCGCTCACCGTCGAACCCGCCCGCGACAAGGGCTTCGAAGTGGTCATCCGCTCGCTCGTGGACCCTTCGAAGACCACCACGATAGGTCCGGCGCTTCCCGGGGAGGGAAGCCGCGCCCTGACGTTGCTGAGCCCGGCGGCCATGCTCCTACTCCGGGTCCCGGGCGGCCGGCAACGGAAAGGGGTGATCGCGGAGGTCAGCCGCGTCCTCGCGCACTCGGAAGTGAACGTGATCACGATGTTCACCTCCTCCGCGCTCCTGATCGTGCTGGTCGAGCACGGCGCAGGCCGGAAGGCCCGCCGGGTCCTCGACCCGTTCGCCCGGGCGGACGGGGCCTCGCTCGAGGGGCCCCTCGACGCCTCGCTCGTGACCGCGATCGGGGAAGGGGTGCTGGCGGACCTCGGAGGCCTGCCCTCGGAGGTCTCTTCCCGGGCGCTCGGGGTCTCGGCCACCTCCCGAACCCTCTCCTTCGCCGTCCCGGTCTCGGCGGGCCACGACACGCTGGTCAGCCTTCATCGGACGCTCGTCGGCCGCCGCTCCCCCGCCCCGACCGCACGCGAGAGAGCCCTTCGCGGCCTGACCTGAGGTGGGGCTCCCGTGTCACCCCACGCTCCGGCGCTGGACCACCACGCGGATCCCTGGTGGGCCTTCGTGGAGGGAGCCGCGGACCGCTCGGGAAGCGCGTTCTACTTCGAGCGGGGGGAGAGCCCTGGACGTAGCGGGCGGTACTCGTTCTTCGGCTTCGACCCTGACGCCCGGGACGTCTGGAGGGAAGCGCGCGACGTCCGCACCTCTCCTCTGCGGAAGCTCGCGGGGGACCGCTCCCGAGCGGACGGGAGCTGGGTGGGGTTCGTAGGGTTCGACGCCGTCGGCCTGTTCGAACCCTTGCTCCGTCCTTCGACCCCGGTCGGTTCGCCCTTCCCTCCGGCCGTGTTCGAACGGTTCCCGCGCGTCGCGCACCAGCATCAGGTGCGTCCTCCCTCGCGACGGCCCGCCCCGGAACTTCCAGAGGAACCGAAGCTGGGATCGCTCTCCGACAGCGCCTCCCGGGTCTCGTACGAGCGCTCGGTGGGGAAGCTCAAGGAGGCCATCTACGACGGCGACGCGTTCCAGGTGGTCCTGGCGCACCGCCGGACCCGCCGGCTCGACGGAAGCCTCCTGCCGTTCGTCGATCGGCTGCGTCGCACCGAGCGCTTCGCGTTCCTCTACTACCTCCGGCTCGCAGATGGGGTGGAGGGCGACCGGTCCGGCTTGCTCGAGATCGCGGGCGCCTCCCCGGAATCCGTGGTCGAGGTCCGGGACGGCCGGCTCGCGGTGAACCCGATCGCCGGCACCCGCCCCTTCCTCTCGCCGACGAGGGGCCCCGACGCCCGCCTGCCCCTGGACAAGGACCCGAAGGAGCTTGCGGAGCACCGGATGCTCGTCGACCTCGCCCGCAACGACATCGGGCGCGTCGCGCGGACCGGGACCGTCCGGCTCGCCCGCCGGGAGGTGCGCGTCCCCTTCGCCCGCGTCGAGCACCTGGTGAGCCGCGTCACGGGGCACCTCAAGGAAGGGAGCGACGCGGTGGACGCGCTGTCCGCCACGTTCCCCGCCGGGACCGTGAGCGGGGCCCCGAAGATCCGGGCCACCGAGCTGCTCCGCAAGGAGGAGCGCACCTGGAGGGGCCCGTACGGCGGGGCGGTGGGGATCGTGACCCCCGGGGGAGAGGCCGACTTCGCTCTCGCGATCCGTTCCGCGTTCGCCACCCGCGGGGCCGTCCACACGGAGGCCGGGGCTGGGATCGTGCACCTCTCAAACCCCACCCAGGAGTGGGAGGAGACGCTCGCGAAGCTCGCCACCGTCGAGCGCGCCCTCTGTCCCCCATTCGGAGGTCGGCGCCCGTGAAGCTCCTCCTCATCGACCACCAGGACTCCTTCGTCTACAACCTGGCCCAGGCCTTCTCCGCGCTCGGGGCCGAGGTGACCACGCTCCGTTCCTCGATGCCTATGAGGGAAGTGCGGAAGGTGGACCCCGACGTCCTCGTCCTCTCGCCCGGCCCGGGTCATCCCCGCGATGCGTCCACCATGGGCGTGACCCCGGCGCTCTTGAGGAAGGGCGGTCTCGCCCGGGAGGTCCCCACGCTCGGCGTTTGCCTGGGGCACCAGGCCATCGGAGCGGCCTTCGGGGCCGAGGTGCACCGCGGACCGTTCCCCTGCCACGGGGAGACCTCGTGGGTCCTTCACCACGGGAACGGTCTCTACGAGGGGGTCCCGAGCCCGTTCCCGGCCGCACGCTACCATTCCCTGGTGGTGGACCGACACGGTCTTCCCCCGGAGCTCGAGGAGACGAGCTGGGAGGCGGGAGGCGTGCTGATGGGACTCCGCCACCGGACCCTGCCGATCGAAGGCGTACAGTTCCACCCCGAGTCCTACCTGACCCGGCACGGGGCTCGCCTGCTCTCGAACTTCCTCCAGAGGGCGCGGAGATGAACGACGGGACCGCGCTCGCCGTGCGGGCGCTCGAGCGGCTCGTCGCCCACAAGGACCTCGGGGCCGAAGGGGCCGAGGAGGTCGCGCAAGCCCTCATCGAGGGCTCGCTCCCCCCCGAGCTCGTGGGCGCCCTCCTGACCGCGCTCGCAGCGAAGGGGGAAAGCCCGGAGGAGCTCTTCGGCTTCGCCCGTGCGCTCCGCGCTCGAGCGCGGCACTTTCCCGGGCCCTCCGGGGCGGGCGCCGTGGACCTCTGCGGGACCGGCGGGGCCCGGACCCCCTCCTTCAACGTGTCCACCGTGAGCTCGTTCGTCCTGTCTGCGGCCGGGGTCCCGGTGGCGAAGCACGGCAACTTCTCCTCTCGCGGCATGTGCGGGTCGACGGACCTGCTGGACGCGCTGGGGCTCCCCGTGTCGACCTCCGTTCCCTTCGCCGAGGCCTGCTGGAGGGACGAGCAGCTCTGCTTCCTGCACGCGCCGCTCTACCACACCGCGACGAAGGGGGTGGCCCCGATCCGACGCTCCCTCGGGATCCGCACCATCTTCAACCAGCTGGGACCGCTCACGAACCCGGCAGGGGTGCGGGTCCAACTGGTCGGCTCAGGTTCGGAGGCCTACGCCCGCCTCGCGGTCGCGGTGCTCCGGAAGCTCAAGGTCGAGCGTGTTCTCGCGGTCCACAGCTCCGGAGGTATGGACGAGTTCAGCTCGCAGGACCCCACCTGGTCGCTGCGAAGCCCGGGGAAAGGGGTCAACGACCTGGCCGAGGAGACGTTCGACCCGAAGAGGCTCCTACCGCCGTCCGAGCGGGAGGGAGACCTCTCCCCCCGCATGCCCGCGGAGGCTGCGCGCCTCGCGGAGGAGGTGCTTCAGGGCAAAGGGGACGGCGCGGTGCGAGGATCCGTCCTCCTCACGGCAGGGGCCGTCCTCTGGTTGACCGGGAAGGTGGAGGACCTTGGCGCGGGCGTCTCGCGTGCCCGTCGGCATCTCGAGGACGGCTCCGCCCGCGGCAAGCTCGAGCGGCTGCGAGCCCTCGCCCGGTCCGGCCCCTGGGATGCGAGGGGACCATGACCGGTCCCGCGTCGGCCTCCAGGTCGAAGAAGGCGCCAGCGCCCGCGTCCTCCTCCTCCTCCTTTCTGAAGGAGATGGTGGCCACCGTGGAAGAGGAGCTCCATGCCGGCCTGTACTCCACGCGGCCCGCGTCGGTCGACGTGCCGATCGGCCACCGGACGCCGTGGAAGGAGGCCCTGCGCGCGAGCCCCTCGAGGCCCGCGCTCATCGTCGAGCTCAAGCACGCCTCTCCTGGTCGGCAGGAGAGCCGTCTCGCCGCGCTCCCCCCGGAACGGTTCGCACGGCTCTGCGAGGAGGCGGGGGCGAGCGCGCTCTCGGTCATCCCCCAGCCATACGCCTTCGGAGGAAGCCTGGAGGAGTTCGCGAAGGTGGCGAGGGCAACTCGGCTCCCGCTCCTGTTCAAGGACTTCGTGATCGATGTCGCCCAGATCGAGGCCGCGCGCACCCATGGGGCCTCGGCCGTGCTCCTGCTCGCGCGTCTCGCGAAGTCCGGCGACCTTCACCGCCCCCTCGTGGAGCTCGTCTCGGAGGCTCACCAGCGCGGGCTCGAGACCCTCGTCGAGGTCCACGCGGCTTCAGAGGTGCGCATGGCCCTCGAGAGCGGCACCGATGCGCTCGGGGTCAACGCGCGAGACCTCGGGACGCTCCACCTGGACCTTCGGACCGCGCTACCCGTGCTCCGCACGCTCCGCAAGGACCCCCGACCGCTCGTGGCGATGAGCGGGGTGGAAGGGCCGCGGGAGGTCGCGCGCTACGCCACCACGGGGGCGGACGCGGTGCTCGTGGGCACGGCTTTCGCCCGGTCCTCCGACCCGCTCGGGTTCCTCCGCTCGCTTCGCGCCCCGCGCTCCTCGCCCGACGCGGCGGCGCGACCGGCGGCCGAGCGGCCCCAACCATGAGCGCGGCGCGTCCCCTGGTCAAGGTCTGCGGCATCCGGACCCTGGAGGACCTCGCATCCGCCGCGGGGGCGGACCTCATCGGCGTCGTCATCGAAGTGCCCGACTCCCCCCGGACGCGCAGTCTGTCCGAAGCCCGGTCGCTCTTCGAGCGCGCCGAAGGGCGGTTCCAGCGGGTCGCCGTCCTCGTGGGGGCCGACGCGGAGAAGGTACGTCAGGTCCTCAGGGTGGCCGCCCCCGATCTTGTGCAGTTGCACGGACCGGTGCCATCGGGGCTCTCGGCCGGGGAACGGCGGCGGATCGTGCCTTCCCTCCCGGTGGCCCGACCGGGACAGGTGGGGGCGGCCCCGCCCGCCCTTCCCGACGGGGCGGACGACTTCCCGTTCCTCCACCTCGACACCGCGGGAGGGAAACTGCCGGGAGGCACGGGCCAACGCTCGGACTGGGCGGTGGCGCGAGACCTGGTGCGCGCACATCCCTCTCGTCGTTTCCTGCTGGGCGGCGGGCTCACCCCCGAGAACGTCTCCGCAGCTCTCGCCGAGGTACGGCCCGCCGGGGTCGACGTCTCGAGCGGTGTCGAGGCCCGACCTGGGATCAAGTCCCGCGATAAGGTGGAGCGGCTGCTCCTCGCCGTTCGCCGGTCCGCGGATCCCCTCTGAGTGCGGTGTGGACGGGAGAGAACCCCGCTCAGAGGCTCGCTCGGCGGGAGAAGGGCGATTTGGACCCTCTCTGACCCGTCACGTCTCCCCGGCCGAAGGGGCCATCCTCGTCTATTCCGTGCCTCTCAGCAACCGGTCGTACCGGTGGAAGACGGGGCTTCGAAGGCCGGAGGTGGGCAGGCGCACGATGCCGATGTCCGAGACCGAGGAGCCAAGGGCGCGCAGCAGGGCCTCGGTCGCCGTGGTCCCCTCGGGGTCCGCGCGACCTTCGGAAGGTCCCACCGGTCGGGAACCCAGGACCCCCAGGAGGACCTTGGACCGGTCCGAGGCGAGCAGGAACGGCCTCGCTCCCGCTCCTTGGACCACGCCCTGGAATACCTCGATCAGCCGCGCTCCCTCTCGCAGAGTGCCGTGAAGCAGGACCACGTGCGAGAGGCGCGCGCCGTGGTAGGGAGGCAGCCGGGCCAGGTCGGTGAAGACCCTCCACTCGGCCAACCCTGAGAAGAGCAGCTTCCGCTGCGACCTTGGGAGGGTGCGGGGCCCCAGCAGATGGGGCTGCCGCGCTCCGGAAGTTGCGAGGGCGGGCCGAGAAAGGAGGTTGGAGATCGCGGGGTGACGCAGCACGCGCTCGGAGCCTCCCGACCTCCATCGGGGAGGAAGCGCGGGGAGCGGCCGGGGATACCGTAGCGGTCCGGGAGTACCGGTCCACCGGCACCACGCCCCCTCGAGATCGAAGTAGACCGGCACGGAAGGTTCGCGAGCGTCCACGGTGAGGAAGAACTCCCGGGTCCCTTCGGAGCGCTCCCCCTCCGAGGGCCCCAGGGCGCGTGGGCCGGAGGGCCCGCGGTGGAAGAGCACGGCCAGGACCGAGGACTCCGACTCCCAGAGCAGCACGGTCCCGGGGTCGTCCGAGAGCCGGCCCAGGACCTCGTTGAGACGGTCGACGTACGGCCGCAGCAAGGCGAAGGTGACGAAGGGGGTTCCCACGGCCTCGGGTGCAGGAAGGTAGCGGTCGTGGAGCCAGCCCAGGGCGTAGGCGCGTCGCTTGCCCTCCTGGAACGTGGAACGGGCGAGTCCCGAGGCGGTCACCCGCTCCTGGTCCCGCTCGAGCCCGGCGCCAAGCATCTGCCCGATGACCCGGACATCGGTCTCGCCCAGCGCGGCGGGTCCTTCCACGAGGTTCGGCATGAGTCACCCTAGCACGACGCCCGACCTGGCCGTGCGGCCATCGGACGACGGAAGATGTACGGCGCTCGTATCAGCACTGCGTCATGACGCGACCGGAGAGCTCCTCCTCACCACGGGACCATCCGACCGGTTCCCTCTCACGTCCCACCAACGGCGGCCGGATACGCAAGGAGTCTATACGTTCTTCGCACAGAGCGATACGTATGAGCGCGTCTGCCCTAGCCATCCTTGCATCTACGCTAGTTATCATGTCGCTGCTGTCCTCGATCGGCCCATCTAGCAGCGCGGCCGCGACCTTCCATGCCCCGACGGGTCTCTCCGAGGTGGCTCCCTCCGGGGGCGTCCTCACGGCCTTTGCGAACGCGACGCCCAGCAGCGGCCCCGCTCCGTTGACGACACTGCTCCAGGGGGCGGCGCACGGCGGGACCCCTCCCTACTCCTGGACCTGGCAGTTCAACGTGACCCCGGTGTATACTCAGAACACGACCTTCACGTTCACCTCGCCGGGGAACTACCTGGTCGTGCTCACGGTCGTCGACGCCATGGGGACCTGGGCGAACGCCAGCGCGCTCGTTACGGTGACCTCCGGAGCGCTGAGCCTCCAGGCGTGGGCCTCCCCCGCGGCGGGGCAGCCTCCCCTCGCCGTGAATTTCCAGGCGAGCCCCAACGGCGGGTCCCCCCCCTACGTCGCTTGGACCTGGAACTTCGGCGACGGTAGCGCGGCAGCCGGCGTGCAGAACCCGTCCCACACGTACACCTCCGTGGGCTCCTATAACGCGACGGTCACCGTGCAGGACTCCGCAGGGGCCTCGGCCTCGACCACCGTTCGGGTGGAGGTGTCCAACGTGGTCGCCCACGTCGCCGCGAGCACAACGTTCGGGACCGCGCCACTGCCCGTGACCTTCATGGGTTCGGCGACCGGCGGCACCGGGCCCTACCTGTTCAACTGGTCCTTCGGGGACGGGGGCGTTGCGGCGAGCGGGTCCAACACCACCACCCACACCTACCTCAACAACGGGACCTTCCTCGCGGTCCTTCAGGTGATCGACGCGCACGGCATCTACGCCTTCGCCAACGTCACCATCACGGTCGGCGCCGGCAACGGGTCGTCCGGTAGCCTCTCGGTGAGCGCCAGCGACTCCCCGAGCTCGGGGACGGCCCCGCTCTCGGTCCAGTTCTACGCATCGGTGACCGGCGGGACCGCGCCCTACCTGTTCTCCTGGACGTTTGGAGATGGGTCGAGCTCCTCGCTGATCGACCCCACCCACGTCTACACCCTGGGAGGGGTGTACCAGGCGGTCGTGCAGGTCACGGACCCCTCCGGGAATTCCGGCAGCGCCTCCCTCTGGATCAGCGTCAACGGCTCTTCCGGCGGAAGCGGTGGAGGGGGAGGGCTCAACGCCTCCATCTTCGCGACCCCGACGAGCGGCACGTCGCCCCTGACCGTGGATTTCACGAGCGTGGTCTCGGGTGGAACCGCCCCGTACACCTACCAGTGGCTCTTCGGGGACGGTCAGGGGTCCACCGCGGCCAACCCTGCCCACACGTACCAGGGCTCGGGGACCTTCCTCGCACAACTTCAGGTCGTCGACAGCGCCGGCCACGTGGTGGACGTCACGATCGCCATCTCGATCTCGAGCACCGGAGGAGGAGTCGGCGGAGGTTCTTGCGGGAACTGCTCGCCGGTCCCGCAGCTGAGCGCTCCGAGCTCGACCCAGGTCGGGCAGGTGGTGACGTTCACCGCGACGCTCACCGGCGGCTCCGGAACGTACCGCGTGAGCTGGAACTTTGGTGATGGCACCACAGCCTCCTTCCCGGTCGATGCTCTCCCGGGACAGCCGACCCACGTACAGGTCCAGCACGCCTACCAGCGGTCCGGGTCGTTCAAGGTGAGTTGCGTGGTCAACGGAGGGGCGGCGACCAGCCCGTCCAGCGCGGTGCTGACCGTCGCGGTCACGGCTTCCTCCACCGGCGGACATCCCTCCATCCCCTGGCAGTTCTGGGCGCTCGCCGTGGCCCTGGTCGGAGCCGTCGCCCTCACGGTGCTGCTCATCACCGGACAGCAGAAGCGTCGGGGCCACGCGCTGTATGCCAACACCGGGCCCTCCACCCCGCCCACGGACGCCGTGCTCGACCCCTACCATTCCTACCAGGTCACCGACCTGAGCGGTCCGGGGACCCAGCAGGGCTCGACCGCCAGTGTTGGCGGATCGCCCCGGCCCCCGCAGGGTCCTCCGGTGGGCCTGCTGTAGGGGAGCGCGTAGCGCAGACCTGTCGCACCGCAACCGGTTCCGCACGCTCGGGCGGGGCCCGCGCCGGAGTCGGAGGGACGCGCACTCGTCTCGGCTCGGCTCGGCTCGTCCCGGCTTCTGAGGTTGCAGTGCCCTGGGAATCTTCCTCCGCAGTTCTCCGGCTAAACGCGACCCGGCTGCGTCCCCCAGGTCGAGCATTCCCTCGAACCTGACCCCAACGTTGAATAACCACGCCACGACTGTAGAGGTTGGCGATCTTTTACGGCCGGATATCCGCCCCAGCAACGATCTTACCCGCAACCGTCGCCTTCCGACGCAGGCTATCCTGACCAGGGCTACGCCGCCCAGGGATACCCTCCCGAGAACTATCCGCCTCAGGGGTACCCCCCACAAGGGTACCCGCCCCAGGGCCATCCTCCGCAGGGTTACCCTCAGCAGGGATACTACCAGGACTACCCCGGGCAGGCGCAGGCTCCCGGATACCCCTACCAGGGCTACCCGCAGCAGGGCTACCCGCCGTACGGCCAGGCGGGGTACCCTCCACCGAAGAAGCACAACTGGAAGAAGATCGGGGCGGCCGTGGGTGCGGTCGTGGTCATCCTGATCGTCCTCGTGGTGTTGGTGACCGTACCCTTCCAGAAGGCCTCGGGCTCGGGGACGGTGGCTCTGCAGGGCTCGCCGTCCAACGTGAACGAGGGTGTCGGCTGGGCGGTCGTGAACATCAGCTCCCCGGGCTCGGTCCATATCGGTTGGCAGGTGTCGACGAGCGGGCCGCTCGGAGGGATCGTCGTGGTCGCCGGGCAATGCACCACCCTGCAGGCGTGCGCGTCATCGATCCAGGCGGGCTACATCTGCGTGAGCCCCGTCATCGGCAACGGGTCGGCCTCCGGTTCATGCACGTTCACCATCGGAGCTTCGGGGACGTACACGATCGTTGGCATCGAAACCTCAGGATTCGTTGCGGGGAACGACCTGACCTACACCTACACGGTGGACGGACCGCTCCTGGCGTTGTGAAGGGAGGAGCGCCGCGCGCTCCGAGGTCCCGGGGCCGTGGCTATCCTGGGTTCCGCCCCTCCGGCCCACGCCGCCGACACGGAGAAGGGCACCCGCAGGACTATCTACGCAAGCGTCTCCGCTCTCCCGATGTTCGCGGGAGCCAGCACACCCCCGCGGGGTCTGCGGTAACCTGGAGGGCGCAGCTGCATCGGCATGCCAGAGTGGTACGGGAGCTTCGGTGGGGCCTACGTCCCTGAGACGCTGGTCCCGGCCCTGAAGGCGCTCGAGGAGGCCTGGAGGACGGCCCGGCGGGACCCGGCGTTCAAGGCCGAGCTCGCCCGTCTCTCTCGCGAGTGGGGCGGCCGACCCACCCCCCTCTACTTCGCCGAGAACCTGACCCGGGAGATCGGCGGAGCCCAGATCTATCTGAAGCGCGAGGACCTGGTCCACGGTGGCGCGCACAAGTTCAACAACGCGCTCGGGCAGGCCCTCCTGGCCAAGCGCCTCGGCAAGACCCGCCTCATCGCGGAGACCGGTGCCGGGCAGCATGGGGTCGCGACCGCGATGGTCGGCGCGAAGCTCGCCCTCCGCACCGAGGTGTACATGGGGTCGGTGGACATGGAGCGCCAGAAGCCCAACGTGCTCCGGATGCGTCTGCTGGGAGCGACGGTCCGGCCCGTGGACCACGGGGCGAAGACCCTGAAGGAGGCCATCAACGAGGCCTTCCGCGATTGGATCACGAACGTCCAGACCACGTACTACCTGATCGGGAGCGCGGTGGGACCCCACCCCTTCCCGTCCATCGTCAGCGACTTCCAATCCGTGATCGGGAAGGAGATCCTCCGGCAGTCGAAACAGGCGTGGGGAGGACACCCCGACCTGGTCGTCGCGTGCGTTGGAGGCGGGTCGAACGCGATCGGGACCTTCCAGCCGATGCTGCGGACCCCGGTGAAGCTCCTGGGGGTCGAGGCTGGAGGCTCCGGCTCGAGTCTCGCCGTGGGCTCGGCCTCGCTCACCAAGGGAAGACCCGGAGTGCTCCAGGGGATGCGGACCTACCTGCTCCAGGACGCGGAGGGGCAGGTGCTCGAGACCGAGTCCATCGCCGCGGGTCTCGACTACGCGGGCGTCGGACCGGAGCACGCGTTCCTCAAGGAGTCCGGTCGGGTCGAGTACACTTCGGTCACGGACCGGGAAGCGCTCGACGCGTTCCACCGGCTCTGTCGGGCCGAGGGGATCCTCCCGGCCCTCGAGCCCTCCCACGCCCTCGCCGAGGCCATGCGCCGTGCGCGCGACCTCCCGAAGACCGCTCGCATCGTGGTCACGCTCTCCGGTCGGGGAGACAAGGACCTGGAGGTCGTCGCGCAACATGCCCCACCTGGGTGAGACGCTCGCCGCACGGCGGCGGTCGAAGCAGTCCAGCCTCCTCGTGTACATGATGGCCGGCTCGGTCCCCGAGGAGCGGTTCCTCTCGACCGTCGACGCGCTGAAGACGGCCGGGGTGACGGGGCTCGAGCTCGGGTTCCCCTTCAGCGACCCCATGGCGGAGGGACCGGTCATCCAGCAGGCGGCCACGGACGCGCTGCGCCAGGGGTTCCACTGGCCGGACCTGCTCCGCCTCCTCAGCGCCTGCTCCCAGCGCCTCCCCTGCGCGGTGATGACCTACCTCAACCCGGTGCTTCAGCGGGGGGAGGCGCGCGCCTTCGAGGAGATGCACGGAGCGGGCGGAAGCGCGCTGATCCTTCCGGACCTCCCCGTGGAGGCCGCAGGTCCCTTCCGCGCCCTGCGAAGGAAGGAGAAGGTCGACACGGTCCTCCTCGCCTCCCCCGCCACCACTCCGGACCGCCTGTCGCTCCTCGTGCGCCGGACCGAGGGTTTCCTCTACCTCGTCTCCCGCTACGGCACCACGGGCGCCGGCGAGGGGACCACCCCCTCGACCCAGGGGAAGGAGGGAGACCTCGGGCCCCTCATTGCCCGGGCCCACGAGCTGCGGCCGGACCTTCCGGTCCTGGTGGGCTTCGGGGTGAGGTCGAGGGAGGACGTCGAGCGGCACCGGACCTCCGGGGCCGACGGGGTCATCGTCGGGAGCGCGGTCCAGACACGGCTTTCCGCCGGTCGATCGCCAGAGGAGATCGGCGCGTTCGTCGCGTCGCTCCTGGGTTGAGCGAACCCTCACCGGACGCTGCCGAGCTCATGTCCCGTCCGCCGGAGCACGGTGGCCGCGCCCGGGGGGGGCGAGATCACGGGCGGGTGCGTTCCAGGTGGAGGTAGTGCGGAGGCCCGCCCTCCGTCGGAACGGACGCGAAGAGCAACTGCTTCTTCACGCCCTGCGCCAGCCGGATCGCCCGTGCGACCTCGGGCCACGGGGTCTCCCAGTTCGGGGGCACGACGTGCACGAGGTAGCGGGCGTGGGTGCTGCCCGGGTCTCGCTCGTAGGCGCGGAAATGGGCGCCGTACTTGAATCCCGTCTTCGGTACAAGTCCCTGGGCCCGCAGGTGCCGGTAGACCGGCAGCCTGGTGGGGAGGTCCGGCTCGGTACGCCGGGCCTTCTGCTCGAACTCCGAGGCCGTGAGCGGGCCTCCGCCTTCCGCGGCCCGGAGAGTAAGGCGGTCCTCGCCCACCAGGTACAGGGCCTCGAGGAGCGAGAGCTCGAGCCGTGTGCCGATCCGGCTCCCGTAATGCTCGGCCTGGTCGAGCGCGGACGCCTCGGCGGGATCGAAGATGCTGACCCGGTCGCCCAGGACCAGCCCCTCCGACCTCGAGCCGGCGACGGGAGGGGGGCACTCGCCGTGGGGGACGACGTCCCGGACGCGGTAGTACGTGAGGTCGCTCTCCTCGTCGATGATCCCGACGAGCAGCGTCCTCCGGGCGGCGCGGACGCCCTGAAGGTGCTCGGAGAGCTCCGCGAGGGAGAAGGGGACGCGCTCGGACCGGGACTCCACCCACCAGCGGGAAGGGGTCTTCGGAGGGGTCCCGCCACGGGGGAGCAGGGAGAACTCCGCCGGAGGCGGACCGCGGAGGACGACGTACCCCCGCTGCCGGAGGTCCCGGTAGACCAGGTACCGGATCTCGAAGGCCGTATCCCGGCCGTGCGCCTCGGAGAGTAGCGTCCGGAAGCTGCAGGGCTCCCCGGGGCCGGGGGAGGGACCGGTCTGCACTCGAAGCCGCTCCATCTCGCAGAGGTAGGTGGTCTCCAGGGGATCGAGCTCGAGCGCGCCGCCCTCCACGATGTTCCCGTAGCTGCCCCGTCCGTGAAGGGCGGAGGCCGCCGTGGGGTCCGCCACGACGGAGGAGCCGTCAGGACGGAGGCGGGAAGTGGGCGCCGAGGACCCGGGCTCCGCCCGGTCGCTCCCCACCGCCTTCGGTACGGCGGGCATCAGGCCTTCCCGGCCGCGGAAGGGGGGGAAGGGGGCGATGCGGAGGTGGTCGTTTCGACGGCGGCGGCGCGGCTCCGGAGCTGCTCCACCACGTCACGCATCCCCTGCTCGACCAGGGAGATCTCGGCCGGGGTCAGCGCCCCGGAAGCGCCCGCCTTCTGGGTGAGGTGGGCCAGGTCCGTGAGCGTGAACCAGGGAAGGCCTTCCGCACGGAGCTTCTCCTCGGCCTGGGGAAGGCCGTAGGTGACGATGGCGGTCGCGGCGAGGACCTTCGCCCCCGCGCTCCGGAGCTGACGCGCCGCCCCGATCAGCGAAGAGGCGGTCGAGATGAGGTCCTCGATCACGACGACGCGGGAGCCAGAGGGGAGCATGCCCTCCACCGCGCGTCCGAGCCCGTGGCCCTTCGGCTCGGGCCGTACGTACACCATCGGAAGCCGCAACTTCTCGGCCAGCAGGGCGGCGTGCGGGATGCCGGCGGTCGCAACTCCGGCAAGGACCTGAACGTCCGGCACCCTGGTGAGCAGGAGCTGCGCCCACGTCCCGACGATCTCCTCCCGCACGTCCGGGTACGAGAGGATGCGACGGTTGTCGCAGTAGACGGGGGACCGTACCCCGGAGGACCAGGTGTAGAGCTCCCGGGGCGAAAGGGTGACCGCGCCGATGTGCAGCAGATGGCCGGCGACCTCCGTCGCGACCTGATCCGTCGCAGTCGCGGGGGTCATGGTTCACCAGGGGACCCGCTTGGCCCCGATAAAGTAACCCACCCAGTTGAAGCTCGTGTGAAGGAAGAGGGTCAGCAACAGCACCCAGGAGACGGCGAGCAGACCCTGGAGGGGGTCCGGCCAGAACGCGCGCACGAACAGGGAAGGCGTGGCGATCCCCAGGAGCAGCATCGGCAGCAGCAGGAAGGGCAACTGGTCGAGGAGCGGGAAGGGGGCGCTGCTCTGCCTCCCCAACCTCCGTTTGAGGAACGACCCCAGCGCGTCGCCCGAAAGGGCCCCGAAGCCGAGGAGGAAGAGGGGGAGGAAGGCGCCGCTCCAGGTGCCCGCGAAGGCCGGCACGAGCTGGAGCGAGGGAGGCGCGATGAGGATCAACCAGGCCTGGACCGAGCCCGCGGCGACCCCGACCAGGGAACCGACGAAGAACCCGAGCCAGGTCTTGGAGGCCCCCAGTAGCCGTCGGCCATCGTGCCAAACTCGTCCTCCGTCCATCGCCGGGCCCTTGCCCCGCGAGAGGGTGGCCGCGGCGTTCGCGACGTAGGCCGGGATGAGGACCCAGAGGGAGGAGGCGAAGAGGACCAGGAGAGGCTGCGGGGCCACGAGGAACGGGGGAAGGCCCGGCGTATATCTCCTTGGAGCGGGGCGGGCCCCCGAGAAGGGGCCCCTCCTGGGTCCTGCGGTGCGGGGTCGGGACGGTGCGCTCAGCCCTTGGGGCCAAGGCGGGAGAGCGCTTCCGTCATCTCGCGTTCCACTTTGACGTTCTTGAACTTCCTCGCGGTCGCCAATACCTCCTCGGCGAGCTTGCGCGACCGGTCGTTCAGTCCCTTCTGTTCGAGGAAGGTCACGAAGCGCGGACCGAGGTCGAACTGCGCGATGGTCTCCTGCATGTACCCCACCGCTTCCAGCTCCCCGAACTGGGCGATAGCGGCATCGAGGTCCCCCGAATCCCCGTAGATCCTCGCGAGGAGGCCGCGACACTCCCAGATGTCGTCGTTCCGCTTCAGCGACTCCGCTTCCTCCAGGGCGCGCTTCGCGGAAGCCAGCGCGGGCCCCCAGGCCTTCCGTTGGTCGGCCACGAGGGAGATGAGGAAGTGACCGCAGCAGCGGACTCGCGGGAGCCCGAACTTGTTCCCGAGGTCGAGAAGATGTCGCCCGGTCGCCTCGGCCTCTTCGACCTGGCCGCACTTCAGCTGGCCGACGCCCGCGTTGTATTCGTAGATCGCCGAGCTGATGAACATGCCCCCGCGCGCGGCGTAGGCGGCGGCCTTCTTCGCGGACCGGCTGGAGCCCGCGTCGTCGCCCGTCGACTCGGCCAGGCTCGCTTCGATATTGTAGGCAGAGGACAGGAGGAGGTCGTCGTCCCCGGCCCACTCGAGCAGCTCCACCAACCGCGCATGGGCCGCCTCCATCTCGCCCTGCATGTGCTTGACCGCTGCCGAGAGCATGAGCGCGCGGCCCCGGGTCGTGTGGTCCATCTCCTCGATCGGTCTCGACAACAATCGGTCCGTCGCGACCATCGCCTGCTCCGCCTGGCCCGCTTGGAGCGTGAAGTAGGCCTCGTTGGCCTCGAGCTGGTGCCGGAGCTTTGACGGAACGGCCGATCCCCTCTGGGCGAACTCCGCCCCCAGCTGGTCGGCGAGGCGCCTCGCCTCCTCGGAATCGGTCACGTCGGTGACCCCGATGAGGACCAGCGTCGCGCTCCAGCGCAACGGGTCGGGCAGGCTCTCGGTGAGCAGGGAGAGGAGGAGCCTCCGGGACTGGCGGGCCCCTCCGGCCCGCTGCAGGCGGGTGGCCGCCTCCACTTCCCCCGCGACCTCGTTCGGGTCGAGCGCCCCTCCCCGCCTCAGACGGAGCTCCCGTGCCCAGCCGAGATAGGTCGCGGCGGCCTCCGGCAGGTGCGCCTCCAGCGCCCGCTCGAGCGCACGGTGGACCCAGGGCAAGCCCCGGGCCGGATCCTCCGAGTCGTGGCCGAGCCGCGCGAGGTTCTCCACGTCTCCCGGGCGGTGCTCCTCCCACCAGCCGAGCAGCGCTCCCGCCTCCCGGCTCCGCTGTTCCGGTCGGAGCTCACCGATGGCGACCTCCCAGACGAGAGGGTGGGAGAAGGACCAGCGCGAGCCGGACGCCTCCGTGGCAGGCTCCAGGAGCCGTCGATGGTGGGCGAGGGAGGCGACGAGCGTCTGGGCGTCCCCTGGGGAGATGCCCCGGACGGCCGCCACAGGGGCCAGCTCGAACTCGCTGCCCGCGACAGAGGCCGTCTCCAGGAAGGCCCGTTCGTGGGGCGAGAGGTGTCCGATGCGTTGGAGGACCATCCGTCGGAGGGATCCGGGGATGCGTGCGAGAAGGCCTTCCGTCCCGCCGGCCATCCTCCTGAAGACGAATCCCTCCGGCCCTTCTTCGATCGTCCCGTCCTGCCGGAGCTGCACGAACAGCTCCCGTAGGAAGTACGGGTTCCCCTCGGTCCTCCGGAGCATCTCCTTGAGCTCCTCCTGGCCGTGCGCGGGGTCCATCGGGCCCCCCATCACCTGGGCCGCGAGCGCCCGCGCTTCCTCCTCTCCGAACCCGTGGAGCCCGACACGTTCGAGCAGCCCCTCCCGTACGAGGACCTCGATCCGGTCGGCGAGCGCGGTTCCCTCCTCCTCCGCTTCGGAAGGGATCTCGTCCTCGCGGGCACCCCCGACCAGCAACACCGGTAGGTCGCGGAGGTTTCGTGCGAGGAACTGGAACGCCGTTCCCGATTGGGGGTCGGCCCAATGCAGGTCGTCCACAACGAGGAGCTGCGGGCCCTCCCTCGCTGCCGTTTCGAGGGATCGGAGGTAGCGGAGAAGCCTCGCGGACGGGCTCTCCCCCCCGCCGGCGATGTCCCTCGCGACATCGGCCGACGCCTTCACCGAGCCCCCCGCCGGCCGCACGACCTCGGCGTCGGACTCCAGGAGGGAGACCTCTCGGCGCTCGAACGCGGCCGGGTTCACAGAGACCAGCAGATGGCCCCGCGTCTCCTGCGCGAGGTCGCGCAGGAACTGCACCAGGCGGAGCACGGCAGGGAAGCCGCTCTGGCTCGCGAGATACTCGATCCCTTCGAGCGCGAGCGTAGCTCCGTCGTGCTCGTGGAAGAGGCGCGAAGCGTGTTCGCCCAGACCGTCGAGGTCGCTAGGGCTGACACGGCCCTCGCCCTCCATCCGCGTGATCCAGAGGGAGCGAGCGCCGGTCGGCAGTGTCGTGGTCCGCTCGTGCAGGCTCGCCGGGTTCTCCCGGGTCACGAGAAGGAGGGGCGAGGACTTCGGGAGGGCGGCGAGGGTCGAGCGCAACCCCCTCGGGCGGTCGTCCTCGAAGAGGAGGTAGGACCCGAGCTCCCCACCCGGGGCCGCGGCCGACGCGCCGGTTCCTCCCGACGCATCGAGATCGGACCGGGAGGGCGACCTTCGGCGGAAGACCTGTTCGAAAACGAAGAACGGGGCGACGGACTCCTGGAGCCCGTTCCCCCAGGAGACCTGGAACCCCTTCGCGGAGGCTTCGCGCTCGAGCCATCGGAGCAGCCGGGTCTTGCCCATCCCCCCGGGCCCGAGGATGAGCCATGAGCCCCCCTGGCCCCCCTTCGCCTTGTCCAGGGCCCTGCGCAGGGCCTCCATCTCCACCTGTCGACCGATGAGGGCCGAGGGGAGCGAGGCGGTGGTCCACCTCTCGGAAGAGCTGCTCACTAGGCGCACGGAAAACCTGCAGGATGATAGCTATGGCGTGGGAGGGGGGACCGCCCCGACGTGGACCGTTTCACCACCTTCCCCCGGAGTTCAAGGGGCGAAGGACCCGTGCATCCGGAGGGATCGGAGCATGAAGGCCAATCCGAAACGTCCGAAAGCGCGAACGTCGAAAGCACCGTGGGTGGCCAGCACCGCGGTGGTCGTCTCTGACCGACTGAAGGCCAAGCGGTGGTACACCGAGCGGCTGGGACTTTTCCCGGTCGATGAGGAAGGCCACTGGGTCACCGTCGGCCGGAAGGGCAAGGGCGCCCTCCTGCATCTCTGCCAGGTCGACGAGCTCGACGCGAACGGCAAGCTGGAACCCGGGAACACCGGCATCCTCCTGTTGCTGGAAGGAGACTTCCATCGCAGGTGCCAGGAACTGAAGGACCAGGGGGTCGAGTTCACGGAAGGACCGGTGGAGCGGCCCTGGGGGTGGGACGCCACGATCCGGGACCCGGACGGGAACGAGCTCTTGCTCATGCCCTGCCGATAGCTGCTGCCGCCAAGGGCGGGACCTGATCGACCCCCCAAAACCCCGCCCGCGGTGGGGGGCGACCGTTCGCCCGTGGTGCCCCGGGGGGGCTGCGGCGCGGGTCGCTTCGGATAGAGCTTATCGTTTCGGTCCACCTCGGGCACCGGATGTCCCCCGTCGGTGCCCCCGCCGCCGGGAACGTCAGCGCCGAAGAGCTCATCATCGTGTTCGGGAGCGTCCCGAGCCTCGGGAGCGGGCTCAAGGAGATCGCGGCGACGCACGGGGCACAGGCGGCCTACCGATTGCAGCGGCTCCTCCTCGACCTGTGCGTGGAGCATGCCAGCGCGCTCCCCGTCCGCAAGTGGTTCCGCTACCCCGCCGGGACCCCCGCCCCCACCCTCTCCTCCGACTGGAGCGTGCGGTCCCACGAACCCGGGACCGTGGGAGAGCAGATCACCCTCGCCATGTCGGAGGGTTTCGAGCGGGGGTTCGAGCGCATTGTCCAGTTCTACGCGGACTGCCCATCGCTGGTACCCGAGTACCTCGAGAGCGCCTTTGAGTGCCTGGAGGACGGGGCCGATCTGGTCATGGGGCCGACGCCACGAGGGACGCTCTACCTCGCGGGCGCCCGTCGGACCGCGGGGCAGTTCTTCGGCACGTTGCCGTGGGGCACGTTCCGGGTCTTTGAGGTGGCCCAGCGTCACGCGACCGTGCAGGGGCTCAAGGTCGCTCTCCTTCCGCGAAAGCCGGTGGTCCAGGACCTCGAGGACTGGAAGGCCGTCGCCGCCGAGGGATGGATCCCTCCCCCTCCTGCCATCCAGGGTGGCAAGGGTCGTCCTGAGGGGTGAAAGGTCTCCGTGGGGCCCTGTCGCCCCTCCGACCCCTCCAGGCCTCAACCCCTTTTGCATCCCCGCCCGAGCGCGGGTCCCGCCGCGCCTGTTCAGGCCCGGACCACGATCGTACCCGCGATCATGTCGCCCAAGCGCTGCTTCCGGTCGGTGATGAGCACGAACACCGCTCCCACGAGATAGAACGCGAGCCCGTCGATGATCCGCAGCAGGTTGCGGAGCAGCGACTTGGTCAGGTCGGGAGAGCGCCCCGTGCTGGGGTCGATGACCCGGATGTGCATCAGCTGCTTGCCGGGGGTCTGGCCGGAGCGGCTCTCGAAGTAGCAGAAGTACAGCAGGGTGAGGAGGAAGAACACCCCCGCGAGCAGGAAGTAGAACCCCGAGAAGATCCCGAAACCGAGACCGAAAACGAGGGCCCCGCCGAGCGCGAGCGAGAGCGAGACCACGAACACGAGGACGAAGGCGACAATACCGATCAGGATGCTGTCGATGACGATCGCGACAGCCCGTTCGACGATCCCCGCGAACGGAGGGGCGCCTGGCGGTGGCACCGGACCCGCCCACACGGGGGGAAAGTACGGCGGAGGGGGAGGGGAGCCGGCCCCGGCGGTGGGCACCCCGTACGGCGGGGGAGGCGGAACGGCGTTCGACGGAGGGGCGGGGGGAGGTGCTCCGGACGTTGAGGGCGCGCCTGAAGCGGTTGGAGCGGACATGGCTCGGGCCCCTCTGACCCGGGAGGGCTCTTGGAGTTGTCGCACCCGCCGCGCCCCCGCCCCGCGGAGGCCGGGTGGACCAAAGGAGGGCGCGCTCGGGCTCGGGGAAGCGCCCGGGCCTGCGGAACGAACTCCCCTCGTCGATAACGGCAGGTTCATAATCCGGGTCGAGCGATAGGCCTGTGGCCCTTCCTCGACACTCTCGAGGGCCGGTCGGTCCAGAGACCATGCAGGGCGGCTCCACTCCACCTTTCGCAACGACCCGGGTATCGAGCTTCGCGTTCGTCCAGCTGCCGCAGTTGGAACCCCGAAGATACCAGCTGCTCGCAGTGGACGACGACGCCTCGGCGCTGCGGCTGATCGAGCACTGCCTCCTGAGGGCCCCGGACTTCCAGTGCGACGTCAGTCTCGCCAAGGACGCCGAGGAGGCCAAGCAGAAGCTGGCCTCCGACCGGTTCGACGCGGTCCTTGCGGACCAGATGATGCCGGGAGAGAACGGGATCGAGCTCCTGATGCACGTGCGGGAGGAGTACCCCGACACCCTGCGGCTGCTGATCACCGCCTACTCCAGCCTTGGCGCGGTGCTTCGGGCGGTCAACCTCGCGCAGGTCCACAGCTACATCGAGAAACCGTTCGACCCCCGCCACCTCACCCGCGCGGTCTACGAGGCGCTGTTGCGCCGACAGGAACGCGAGCGCACGCGGGTCATCAACGCGAAAGGGGTGCAGGAGGCGATGGAGATGGTCCAAGGATTGGAGCGGGCCTTGGGCGGGATCGGCCAGCGACCCGATGGGGCCGGGGTGACCTTCGTGTTCGACTCCCCGGTGGACTTCAACCAGTTCATCTTCGAGCTCCTTCAGGCGAGGTCCTCCGCCATCAAGGACGTCCACGTGTTCGAGGGACGGTTCCACGTCACCGTCGCGATCCAGGCCGCGCCCACCGGCGAGAAGGGACCGTCCACCGCGTGAGGTCCCCCATCCCCCGCAGGGGGGCGACCCTCGAGCGCCTTAAGCTCGTTCAGGAACAAAGAGGAGCGAGGTGGAGTTGACGCAGTGTCGGGTGTCCTTGGGAGTGAACCCCTCCCCTTCGAAGACGTGCCCAAGATGGGCGCCGCAGCGCTGGCAGGTGATCTCGACCCGCGCGCCGTCCGCGTCCGTGGTGCGTCGGACCGCCCCCTCGATCTCTTGGTCGAACGACGGCCACCCGCAGTGCGCGTCGAACTTGTCCTTCGAGCGATAGAGCGAGGCACCGCAACGCTTGCACACGTAGGTCCCCGGGGCCCAGTGCTTCTCGTACTCTCCGGAGAACGGCATCTCGGTGCCCTTGTGGAGGATGACGCGCTCCTCCTCACGGGTCAGCTTGCGGTAGCTCGGGGGCGGGCCTTCGCTCATGGCGCGAGAACGACCCCCCGCCCTTTGAAGGTGGGCCCGGGGCCCGGTCGCCGACGAGGTCGGCTCAGGGCGGACCGGGTGGGCAGCTGGCGCAGCAGCGTCCGCCCGTGGAACAGCAGGCGCAACACCGGCAGCACCCGCCGATGCAGTCGCAGCAGCTGCACGAGGGCCGGTAGTGGGGGTCGGTCGGACTGGAGGATGCGGGAGAGGAGGGCAGGAGGGGGTCGGTCATGCCGCGGTCCTTCAACCGAACAGGCTTCCGGCAACGATAAATCGACGGGTCGGTGCGCCGCGGTCCGAAGCTGGGACCGCTACGCTCCCGGCGCACCGTTCGACGAGGCCCCGTCCCGGTCGCTCGCGCTGTCCACCTGCTCCGTGACCTGGACCCAGGCCGGAAGCAGATGGCCGGCCTTCGCACGCTTGGTCTGAAGATAGCGGAGGTTGTGGGGGTTGGGAGGGACGATGATCGGGATCCTTCCCTCGACCGACACGCCGTGGTACTTCAGGTCCGCGATCTTCGCAGGGTTGTTGGACATGAGGACGATCGAGCGGATCCCGAGGCTCCCCAGCATGTGGGCGGCCACCTCGTAGTCCCGTTCGTCGGGACGGAACCCCAGCGCCTGGTTCGCCTCGATCGTGTCGAGCCCTTCCTCCTGGAGCTGATACGCCCGGATCTTGTTCTCGAAACCGATGCCGCGGCCTTCCTGACGGAGGTAGAGCACGACCCCGAGCTCCCGCTGGCCGATCTCCTTCAGGGACTGTTCGAGCTGGTCCCTGCAGTCGCACCGCAGCGACCCGAGCGCATCGCCGGTGAGGCACTCCGAGTGCATCCGCACGGGGACATGCTCCTGCCCGATGGGGTCGCCCCGGACGAGAGCGGCGTGCTCCTTGCGGTCGGAGGGGCTATGAAAGGAGATGACCTGGAAGTCGCCGAAGATGGTGGGGAGGTCGGCGATAGCGGAGATCCGCACGCAGACGTTCTGCCCCCCGTCGGAGCAGTCATGCTCCGAGTTCTCCGCGAGGAGCTTTCGGATGGTCGCTTTCTCGATCGGCATGCGCCCAGGGTCCGAGAGGACCAAGGTGGCACCGGCACTGCGCTCAAAAGGTCGTGGGTCCGTCCGCCCCCGGCGGTGGTCTTCCAACGCCTCGGCCTGGGCTCGTAGAGCGACCCCGGAGAGGGACGCGGGGAGCGGCCGGATGGCCCGAGCGGGGAGGAGAAAGAGAGCTTGCTAGACCGGATGCACGTCTCCTTCGCCTTCCTGCCTGGAGCGAAGGGCCCGAGCTACCGCCGGCTGCTCCGCAACCCTGCGCTGACGCTCCTGTGGGCCTCCCAGCTCGTGAGCCAGTCCGGCGACTACGTCTTCGATGTGGCGCTCGTGTGGTTCGTCGCCGAGTCCTCGAGGACTTCCGCCCTGGCGCCTCTCTACATCGCGACCGTCAGTGCGGCCGCATTCCTCCCCTGGATCGTCCTGTCCCCCATCATCGGGACCCTCGTGGACGAGGGGAACCGGCGCACTGCGCTCTTGGTGAGCAACCTGCTCCAGGCGGCGGTCGCGGTCGCGCTCACCTTCCTGGTCCTGACGGCCACCTTCCAGCTGCTGCCCATCCTCGCGCTGGTGGTCCTGCTCAATTCCGGAGGCGTCGCCGTCGGGGTCACTACCCGTGCGATGCTCGCCCACATGGTGGCCAGGGAGAACCTCGCCGCGGCGAACGGGCTGTTCTTCTTTGCCAACAGCGCGAACCAGCTGCTCGGGTTCAGCCTAGGCGGGGTGGTGGTGGCGCTCGCGGGGAGCGCGCTCCCCATCGAGTACGACGCCCTCACGTTCGTGGTGGCGGCGGCCTTGGTGATCAGCATCCCACGCCTGTCGGGAGCGGTCCTTCCACTGTCGGACCAACAGCCCAAGGCGCAGGGTTTGGGGAGATTCTGGTCCGACCTGAGAACAGGAGCCCAGTACGTGCACGCCCACCGTACGCTCGCCCGGATGCTCTGGATGGTCACCTTCGCGACGTTCGTGCTGAACGGGTATACCGTGCTCTCGGTGCTCTACGTGTACGACGTGCTCGGCCTGCATTCCTCCGGGTTCTACGGGGCCTTCCTCGCCGCGATGGCGGCCGGCGGGACGCTGGGTTCCCTGCTCATGGGACGGATCAACCTGCGGCCCTACGTCGGGCGGTCCCTCTTCCTCGGCACCGGCTCGCTGGGAGCCGTGACCGCGATGCTGGGCATCTCCCACTCGATCTACCTCGGGCTCGTCCTCGCCTTCTTGCTGAACGCGTCAGGGGCTCTGGTGACGGTGGCCACCTCCTCTTGGATCGAGGCCCAGGTCCCCGAGGCCCTCCAGGCAAGGGTCTGGGGCTACACCGGGCTCACTCGCGTGGGAGCTCCCGTCGGAGCGGCGATCGTGGGGGGTCTCGCGGTGAGCTACGCGGTTCCTGCGATCATGCTCGGTGTGGGACTCGGGGTCCTCCTGCTCGTTGGCGTGCTCCACATGCTGTTCCGGGACCTGCGGTCGGCGAGCTACTGAAGGGGCCCTCTCCAGGTCCATGCGCGCCCCTCGCCCCGCTCTCGGAACGCACCTCCTTCTACGCGCCGGGGAAGCCCTTCGTGCAGCGCTCTGGCCTGCGCCCAGAGGTGCGTCCTCCCGGGCCTTTCCTCGGCAGCTCATGTCGGAGGACGGGTCCGGGAGGGCATGGTTAAATACCGATATCGAATAACCGATATCGATGTGGCATCACGGAAGACATCGGTGGAGTCGGCGAGGATGGCTTCGACCGTGGGTCATGGGCATCCTCCGATCGGGCCCGAAGAACGGCGCAGAGATCATGGACCAGATCGAGCAGATGAGCCTGGGCTGGCGCCCCTCCCCGGGGTCGGTCTATCCGCTCCTTGAAGAGCTCCTTGCCGAGGGCCTGCTTCACCGTCGTGAGGACGGGCGGTACGAGGTCACCGCACGGGCCCGGGAGAACCCCTCAGGACCCTGGGACCTTTTCGCGGGTCAGGCGACCAGCCCGGAGGGCCTGGTGGCGGAGATGAGGTCCAACGTCTCCTACCTGGAAGACCTCTCCACGTCCAGTCCCGAGAAGCTCGCGCCGCTCCGGAAGGGGTTGAAGGAACTCGGCGACCGTCTGAACAAGCTCGGCTCCTCCTAGGCAAGGGAGACCGCCCGTGGGCGCGATGAACCGGCTCTCACGCTGGACGGTGAACCTCACCACCGAACGCCGCGCCCGAAGGACACTCGACCAGCTGGGCAGAGCTCTGGACGTTCCCCCGGGAGCCCAGGTCTTGGAGTTGGGTTCGGGCGGCGGTGGCATGCTGGCCCTCCTCCACGAGCGGTACCGCCCCGCCCGCCTCGTCGGCACCGACTTTGACCCCGCCCAGGTCGAGGCCGCCCGCGCGTTTCTGACCCGGCGATGGGGCGCTCTCCCCCAGACGCTCGAGCTCCGCGAGGCCGACGCACTCGCGCTGCCATTCCCGGATGCGTCCTTCGACCTGGTCTTCGCCATGATGATGTTGCATCACGTGGAAGACCACCACGCCCACGTCGGACCGTTCGTTCGACGCCCGCAGGCGCTTGCGGAGGTTCGACGAGTCCTGCGACCCGGCGGCCGCTTCGTCTACTCCGAGATGTTCCAACGTGAGGCGGTCCTCGCGGCTCTGCGCGATCTGCGGTTCGACCGCCGCTTCCTTCGATCCGCTTGGCGGCACGACCTCGCGATCTGCACCGCGCCGGGCTGACGTTCTGCCCCGAGAGGCGGGGGCAAGCGCGGGGGACCCGTGACGGGCGCGAGCCGGCGTGGTGTGGAATCTCTCAAGGGGTCGATGACTCGAGCTGCGCAGGGGCCGGTGAGCCCGCGGTCTTCTCCGCAGGCACGGGCGCCTCGGGGGGCGAGGTCCGGCCCTGCTCAGGAAGGTCCTTTTCTCCGTCGGGGGAGGAGCGCCGCATGCGCCTCTCCGCGTCCATGTAGGCTGCCGCGAACAGGCCGTAGGTGACGAACAGAGGAGCCATGGTGAACGTCAGCGGCGCGACCGACGTCATCAAGGCCAGCGGGCTCGAGAAGAACGTTCCCAGCAGGGTCGGGAACTCCTGACCCACGACCACCCCCGTGAGGACCGCGACCGCGAGGGACCAGACGAATGCCGCCCAGGAAAGAATGGCTCCCCACCGGCTCACCAGGTGGCGCACCAGCAAGGCGAGGCCTAGGAAGAAGTTCCCGAAGGCGAGCGCGACGGCCCCCCCGACGAGGGCCACGAGAACGACAGGTGTTCCCCCGGAGTGGGCGGGGCCTTCCGCTGCGGCGATCGCCGCAATGGCGATGGTGGCTCCTGCGAACAGGGCCACCGCCATCCATGCGACCGCGTGACCGTGGACCACGCTCTTCCGGTGGAAGGAGGACCACTCGTGGCGTCCACGGTACATCAGAAAGAACCCGACGATGGTCGTGGCAATGCCGACGTAGTAGAACCCGACCCACCCCGAGTGGAGCGCCCCGCTCGTCGCGAACTGGTAAGCTTCCGTCCCTCCCTCGACCACAAAGCCGATGGACAGGGTCAGGAGCGCGACACGGGAGTTGAGGGTCATCCGTGGTTTCCCGAGTCCCAAGATGTGCATTTCCTCAGGATAAGCGCTTCCCCGGCTCCCTCAGGGAAGTAAGGCGGGGCAGAAGGACCGCCGGGTAGAGCACAATCCTGGTTCCGGTGGGGCAGCACGCGGAACCTCCGCTCGCCTCTTCGGACCGCTCAGAGGATGTCGAACTCGTTCCCTTCGGGGTCGAGCATCGCCACGGCATAGTGGTCGAGCCCTTCCTCCGACCATGTCTCAAGCCGCGTGGCGCCGTGGTGGACGAGGCGTTCCACCTCCGCTTCCACGCGTTGGCGACGAACCTCCAGCGGTGCAGCTCGGCCCCCGCCGACCCGAAGGTCGAAGTGCAGACGGTTCTTGACCGACTTCCTCTCCTCTACGATGTGAAACCAGATACGCGGGCCGAGACCAGTCGGGTCGACGATGGAGTCCGGCCCGATCCCGAGGTCGTCCTCGGAAACTCCGACCATCTTCCAGTACTCGTCCCAGCTCGCGAACCCCTTGGGAGGAGGTTCGAGCTCGTATCCGAGCGCGGAGGCCCAGAACGCGCACATGCGGGGCGGGTCCTTGCAGTCGATGGTAACCTGAAACTCTGTGGACATCGTTCCTCCCATGGCCCGTCGTTCTCTGCTCTCGCGAATCGAAGCCGGGTCCATGTCCCGAATGCGGGGCCCGCGTTAAGACCTGACGCCAGGGGCCCGATTGACGTAGTTTGCCGAGCGACGGCCCGCGCTCCCGAGCCCTTCGAATTCAAGAGAAGGCCGCTGGGTCGTTTGATCGCCATCTCGACTCGCTCGAGTTATTCGGATGAACGCGAAGTGCGGCTTCCCCACGCCGAGCGGGAAGCGTGATGAGGTCGTCGAGCTGAACGCCCTGAATGACCGACGCCCCCTCAAGCCTGCAGCGCGCGGCTGCCCGTAATCTCGTGACCAAGTACCTGAAGGTCCGACCCGGGGAGAGCGTCGTCGTCGAGTCCTGGTCCCACACGCTCTCCATGGCCACGTCCATGGTGGACGAGGTCCGTCGAGCGGGTGGAAGGGCGTTCTTGGCCTACGAGCACGACGATGCCTGGTGGGGGGCGGTGGACCGAGGTCAAGCCGGTCTCGTCGGCAGCCTGTCGGAGCCAGAGTGGGCTGCGCTCGGTGCCGCGGATGCCTACGTGCAGTTCTGGGGCCCGTCGGACTCCGCCCGGCTCGCCCGTCTCCCTGAGAAGAAAATGGACGATTGGGCGACAGGGTGGTTCGACCGCTGGTACAAGACCGCGAAGTCAACGGGTTTGCGCGGAGGCCGCATGGCCACGGGATGGGTGACAGACACCCGAGCCCGAGAGTGGGGGGTCAACAAGGACGTGTGGCTGGAAGGGATCCTGAGAGCTTGTCTCGCTGACCCCAAGGTCATCGCCGGGAACGGCAAGCGGCTGGCACGGGCCCTTCGTGGAGGAGAAAAGGTCCGCATCACACACCCCAATGGGACGGACCTGGAGGTGGCCCTCGCCGCGGCCCCCGCAAGGGTCTTCGACGGTTATCCGCATCCGAGGAACACGGGCTACGGCCCGTACGACCTGATGGCGAATTTTCCGGAGGGAAGGTTGAGGGTCGCCTTGGACTCCAAGACCGCCGAGGGACGATTTGTCGCATCGGCCCCAGCCTACGAAGAGGTCTGGTTCCCTTGGGCGAGGTTCCTGGGTGGATCTTTCGAGTTCTCCGCCGGGAAGCTGACCGCTTTCTCGTTCGAGCAAGGGGGGCCCGAGTTTTCCAAGCTCTATGCTCACGGGACACCAGGGAAGGACCGCACGGGGTCGCTGAGAATCGGTCTCCACCCCACGGTCCATGACGTACCGTACCTGGAGGAGCTGGAACGCGGGTGCGTACAGCTCTCTGTCGGCGGGAACTCCTACGTGGGAGGGAAGAACTCTTCGAACTTCTGCGGACGGCTAACACTTACCGGGGCAGAGATCTCGGTCGATGGGACGACGGTCGTTCGAGGTGGAAAGATCCTCTAGGCACGAGCTCCGGAGTGCCGTCGGCTCGCATGGAGGTTCGCATACGTGCTGCTTCGGCGGTTGGCGCCACTTGTCGTTCTCGGGCTCCTCTCGTCCTGCACGATGGGAGCGTCGAACGAACTCCGTGCCAACTCCCACCCCACCGCCGGGAGGGCGCGACTCCGATGTTCCCTGCCTACCGAAGGCGCGACGGTACCCTGGGTAGGGCGTCTCCTGAGAGCCGATCTGCTCGGGCGACCGCGTCTGAGAGCCATGGGTTCGCGGCATGCGCTCTGAGAACGGGACATCGTCGGGCAGGAAGAGGTCACCGCCGCGGTCAAAGTCCGAGGGATAGGGGCTTCCTCGCGGGCACGCGGCCAGGGGCGCCCGTTCGGGCCAGCGCCAGCGGGCCCACGATGCCGCCATTACGCAGGTGAACCACAACTACTCGGCAAACTTTGCTTCCTGAACCGATGGAGCCCAGCCAAAGGAAACTTCTCGCCACGACCAGCCTTGGGCACTTCGTCAACGATGGTACCAACTTCTTCGTTCCCGTCATCGCGGCACTCCTCGCGAGCGGGCACGGGATCGTTCCCCTGGAGATCACCGCCATGCTCGCGGTGTACTATGCGTCCTCCTCCGTCCTCAGCCTCTACGTCGGGAGGTGGGCCGACCGTTCAGGGAAACCGCTCGCGTTGATGGCCCTCGGACTGGCCCTTCTTGGGATAGGGATGGGAGGATTCTACGTCTCACTGGCCCTCCTCTCCGGGCCTTCCGGGTTCGCGGGGGCGGTGCTTGCCTCCTTCCTCGTCGGTTTCGGCACATCGTTCTACCACCCTCTCGGCGCGACACTGCTGCAACAGGGGTTCGAGAGGAAGGAGCTCGGGGTCGTCCTGGGCGTCAATGGTGCCATGGGCAGCCTGGGCCGGGCGGTCTATCCGATCCTCTTCTTCCTCGTTGGACTAGCGCTCACGCAGAACTCCGCCCTTCTGGTCTTCGCCGCAGCCGGGTTGGTCTCCGCGCTCACGGTGGGCCAACGAGCGCCGCCGGCCTCCACGCCCGCGGAAGGCACCCTATCCACGACGGCGCCCGAGGTCCCCCGGGCCCGAACCGCCCTGACGGCGGGCATCGTCACGCTCACGGTCGTCGCGTTCGTGCGCTCAGCAGCGAACCTCGGGATCGTCGCGTTCCTTCCCACGTACATGGAGTACGTCCGGCCGCTCTGGTCGGGAGCCCCCTTGGGAGTGGAGGTGACGATCATGTACGTCGGAGGGATCGTCGGCCAACCAATCTTTGGCCTCCTCGCCGGCCGGGTCGACACCCGCGCCCTGCTCGGCCTTTCCTCGCTGGGCTCCGCCCTGGCGACGGTGGGCTTCCTGGCGTTCACGGGCATCCTCGCCATCGCCCTGATCGTCCTTATCGGATTCTTCACGTTCAGCGCATTTCCTCTCCTCATGTCGCTCTCCAACGAACATGTGGACCGCCGTGCCAAGAGTCTCGCGAACTCCATGGTCTTCGGGCTGGGCATGGGGATCGGGGGCGTCCTCGGGCCGTTGGTCGTCGGGGTCCTTTCCTCGGACAGGTACTCCCGCCTTCCCTTGGGTTTCTACGCGATGGCAGGGCTCGGGATTGTCGCCGCGTGCGCGGTCCTGGCCATCCCCTCCGCCAAGGGGAAGCGATCCAAGGTGCCCCTCTTCGGCTGAAGACCTCCGCTACAGAGCCACAAGTCCGTCCGTGCGGCCTGCCAACCGCAAGGGCCCAGGACGGTGCGGGTCAATGCGATCGCATCGGCCTTAGCACGTTAACTCCACGTGCCTGTTACTCCCGAGTGCTCTCGGTCTGCGCAATGAGGGGCCGAACTCCCGACTCTCTCCTCGCCGGCAGATCCGTGGAAGTTCAGGGAGATGGAGTTCCGACCTGCGTCCAATTCGACCCAAGATGGCCGAACCTGAACGCAGGTGGTGGATGGGGCTGCCCGAATTTGAATCGGGGTCGCGTGGTCCCAAACCACGCAGGATGGACCATTGTAGCGTCACCGAGGGGGAGACCCTCGGACGAAACTACCCCACAGCCCCATGCAGGTCGGGCGACGGGTGCCGGTCCTTGAGCTTTCCGACCGCATGAGAAGCCCCGCTCCTCGGCCCTAGGCAGGAGCTCGGCCGACCTGAGAGCGCTACGGCACCCCGAGCTGATAGGATGTGGGAGGTCGATGGATCGTTGTTCGAGCAAGCTCCCGACCAAGCGTGCCGCCGGGGCCACTCCAGGATGCGGGCTTCGGGGCGAAGCCCTTCCTTCCTCCTCCCCACGGCCGTGGAGCGCGGTCGAGGCCCCCCTGGAGGGAGAGCTGGGCCCGGCGGGACCCCGGCGAAGGTCAGGTGGCTTCGACCCGCTTGAGGTTGCGTCCGATGAGGCAGGTCGCCTTCGCCGGATCGACCTTCACGATACGGAACTTGCTCTTCCCCGCGAGGGTCGGACCCGCGCAGACGTCCCAATTGGGGCAGTCCAGGCGGGAACACTCGAAGCGGCCGGTCTCCACCGTGGAGCCCTCGATGGCGGCGCCCGCCTCGACCAGGAGCGCACGGGGGGCCCGCGCCACGTCAACGACGTTGGCGTCGACCTCCTGCAGAGCGCAGGGGTGGACGACGGGTCGGACGTTCTGCACCTGGTAGCGGTGTCCGGGCTCCAAGGTCAGGCATGCGTTCCGGAAGGGACAGGGTCGGCAGGGTCCCGCTCCCCCTTGGTAATAGAAGGTGAATCCCGGGCGAGCCTGGGCCTTGGAGATCATCGTGATGTCGGGCATCAGATGACCTCCGTCTGCTGGGCGAGGCGCTCGGCCGCTTCTCGCGACAACCCGTTGTCGCCGAGGATCGTGTACCGTTCAGGTCGCAGCGTGTGCGCGTTGACCAGGGCCGTCAGGATCTCGTCCCGTTCGACCCCAGCCTCTTTCGCGTTCGTCGGCGCGCCGATCTCCTTGATGGAGGCTTTCAAGCTCTTCCAGTCCGCATTGTGCAGGTAGGCCATCATGATGGTTCCCAGTCCCACGATCTCTCCGTGCATCGCACGGCCTGGTGCGATGCGCTCGAGCGCGTGAGCAAAGAGATGTTCCGAGCCCGAGGACGGGCGGGAGGAGCCGGCCATGCTCATCGCGATGCCGCTCATGATGATCGGACGGATCGCGATCCAGACGCTCTCCTCCTTCCCGGGTCGGATCTCGCGCGCGTGCTCCAGGATCCCTCGCGCGGCGTACTCCGCGAGCGTCGCCGAACTGGAGGCGAAGTCCTCGTTCCGCAGCCGGTGGGCGAGCTGCCAGTCCAGGACCGCCGTCACGTTCGAGATGACGTCCGCACAACCGGCCGCGAGCGTGCGGTAAGGCGCCCTGACCAGGACAGCCGTGTCGGCGACGACCGCCTCCGGTACGGCGGCCTCGATCGAGAAGGCCTCCCGTGAGCCCTTGAGCGAGGCGCGTGGTGAGGATATTCCGTCGTGCGCGGCGGACGTGGGAACCGAGATGAACGGTATCCTGAGCCGAGCGGCCACGGTCTTCGCGAGGTCGATCTTGCTCCCACCGCCGACCCCGACCAGGAAACGGATGCCCTTCTCTTCCACGATCTGAGCGACCCGGGCGACCTCGTCGAGGGTCGCATCCCCCGCGAGGATCATCTGGACGTGGAAGTCGGCTCCCTCCAGGAGGTGGACCACACGGTCCCCCGCAACTCCCTGGGTGATGGGCCCGGTGATGACGGCGCCGGGCGAGACCAGACCGAGGGTCTGGCAGACCTTCGGGAGCTCCTCCAGGACCCCATGCCCCGCGAGCACCGTCCGGGGGAAGTTCATCGTCCGGATCTTATGGAAATCTTCCAAAGGTCCCTCCGCGGAGCTCGCCCCGGTCCGCAAGGGACCGGCTCCGCTTGTCACCATCGAGGGAGCGGAAGGGATGCGTCTAAAGAAGGTGACGGGCCGCCCGGACCATCTCCTGTACCCTGCGTGGAAGTTCTGCCGGGGAGGCCGCGACCTCGTCGCTCAGGCTCGCAAGTGGGAGAGCGGGGGAACCACCTAGCTCCCCGGACGTCGGACTACCTGCGGCCGCCGTACGGGTCCGGGGCGCGCGCGTCCGAGCCCGCGCCTCCCGTGTTCATGGCGGAACCCGGTGGACCGGCCATCGGTACGGCCTGGTAGGAGGGGGGCGCCGATCCGCCGTAGCCCGGTTGCATGGGCTCCGCCTGGTACTCCGTCGCCGGAGGCGGGGCCTTCGGGTGACGACGGATCACGAGGACGGCGATCAGTGCGACCAGAAGCACGACGACCACCAGGAGCAGGAGGAGGTCGGTCATGGAGAGACCGAAGGGTCCGTTGCTCGGCTGGCTCTGAGAGGAAGTGGAGCCGACCGTGATCGTGAGCGCGGCCTCGGCGTGGTGACCGGCCGTGTCGCTAGCGTTGACGGTGACGGTGTAGGACCCCGTGTTCTGGTAGGTGTGGGAGACCTGGATCCCCGTCTCCGTCGCGGAGTTGTCCCCGAAGGCCCAGGTGTAGGTGTAGGGCCCGGTGCCACCGGAGGCGGCCGCCGCGAGATTGACGGCGAGGGGCGCGGGACCGGAGAGCGGGCTCGCGGTCAGGGCGACGGACATGGGGTTCGTCCCGCCTCCCGTAGCCGCGATGACATCGACCCCGAGCTGTTCGGCCTGCGTCACACCCGCGGAGTCGTTCACCCAGAGGGTGACGATGTACTGCCCGACCGCGCTGTAGGTGTGCGTGGCGCTCGAACCGGTGGACGAGGCCGACCCGTCGCCCCAGTGCCAGGAGAGCGTGTAGGGAGCGGTCCCTCCGCTCGCGGACCCGGTGCACGGGACGGTGAGGGGTACGACCCCCGCCAGCGGGGTGCACGTCGCATGGGGCGTCAGCGGCCCGCCGGAAGCCCCGGTGACGGTGATCGGCTGCCCGGAGACCTGCTTCGTGTTGCTCGGGCTCGCGGAATCGTAGACGGTCAGGGTGGGAGTGTAGGGCCCTCCGACCGTCGTGTAGGTGTAGGTGTAGCTTGGGGCAGCCCCGTTCTGGGTCAGGGGCGTGCTCCCGTCCCCGAAGTTCCAGACGTCCGTGTAGGGCCCTTTGCCTCCCGAAACGGTCCCGGTGAACGTCACGGAAAGGGGCGATGCCCCGCCCGTGGACGTCTGACTGAAGGAGGCGGTGAGCGGGCTCGAGAGGCTTCCGACACTGATGCTGGAGGTCAGGATCACGGGCTGGGCGGGACCGTTGGTGATGGTCAGCGTGAGGGTCCCGGTCTGCACGGTGGTCCCCGCGGTGAACACCGTCGTGTTGCTGGGTCCCGAGGTGGACGACAGGGTCCCCAGGGTGCTGGGAGAGAGGCTCCACGCGTAGTTGTTACCGGACGTCATCGGGCTGCCGTACTGGTCCAGCCCCTGGGCGTAGAACGTCTGGGTCCCTCCGGCGATGACCCCGATGGTCACGGGGTTGAGCGTGCCCGAGGTGAGCGTGGGAGGGGCGTTGGTGATCTGGACCGACGAGCAGCCCATCTTGGTCACCGAGTTCCAAGTGACGTTGAGACAGACCGTATCCCAGCCCGTCGTGGTCTTGGCCGTGAACGACACGGCTGTGCCGCTGGTGGTGTTCAGAGAGCCGAGCGCAGTGGAACTCACGCTCCAGGTGAAAGTGGCGGACGGAGGGTAGACGTTCCCTCCAGTGCTCGTCGTGGCTAAGCCGTGCAGGCTCACCGAGGAGGCCGTGTTGACGCTGGTGGTGGACGGGGTCACGCTGGAGGAGGCGAGCGTGGTGGACGCGGTCACGTACACCGGAGTGCAAGCGAAGATCGTCGTGCTCCCGTAGGTCGCGTTCTCGCACAGGTTCCCGTTCGACGCGGTGGACGCGGCGGTGAAGGTGGGGGTCTGGCTGGTCAAGGACGAGAGGCTCCCGACCGAGGTGGGGGTGAGCGCCCAGGCGAAGGTCGCCCCGGTGATGGCATTCCCGTTCTGGTCAGTCGCGCTCGCGGAGAGGGAGACGGTCCCCGAGGGAGTGGTCGACACCGGGCTCGGGGTGATCGCGGTGCTCGTCAGGACCGGGGTCGAGGGCAGCCCGTTGTTGCAGGGCACTCGGGGGTCCAGGCAGCGCCACACCGGCTCGAGAGGATTCCCCTCGGCGAGCTGGTCGTTCTGCTGCATCGGGAACGTCATCTTCGTGAGCGAGGAGCTGAAGATGCCCGGGTTGACGTTGAGCTCGACACGCTCCATCACCGCGAGGACGTTGGAGGTGTTGAACGTCTGGTGGACGACGTTGCCGCAGGGGCCCGTGGTGATCCCGCAGGATGCGGGGTTGGGGTTCCCGGTCTTCGCGACGGAGGGAGGAGCGACCAGAACGAACGGGAACCGGCGCCCATTGTTCAGGTGGTCAGGACCGTTCTGACCGTTCTGCGTATCGTCCTCGCTAATGGCGATCACGGTGCTCTTCGCCCAGGCGGTGTTGTTCTCGACGGCCTGGACGATCAGGTTCATCGACTGGTCGTTCCACTGGATGCACGTGTCGTAGGAGGAGGAGGTGCAGGAGGGGCCCGGGTGGTCGTCGAAGAGCTCGATGAAGGTGTAGGTGGGAAGCCCGTAGTCCTTCACATAGCTGTCGAAGGCGTAGGCCGGGTACTGGTCGTTCATCGTCGTGAGGCCGAACCCGCTGCAGGAGTACTGACAGGCGAAGAGCATCTGGGGGATGTGGGTCGTAGGGTTCGTGATCGGTGGGAGCGGGTTCACCGAACCGCTCGTGGAGTTGGTCCACCATCCGTTGGACCCCGTGCACGTCGGGTACTCGACCGCGACGCTGTTCCCAGGAAGGCTCCCGGGGATGCTACGAGCCGTGCTCCCGGAACAACCGGGGCTGCTCAGCTCCCAGACGATGTCACCGATGGAGAGGAAGGGAAGGGTCGTGGTGGACTGGGGGACGTTCGTGCCCATGAACCGGTCGAAGATCGTCCCGTCGCTGGGGTAACTCTGCGAGCCGCTGTCGGGGCTCCAGGAGCAGGAACCGGCCTGCACGCTCGAGCTGTTGTAGATCCCCCACTGGGTGGTGGAACCGGTGCCCTGGACGGTGTTGCTGCAGGAGTCCGAGCCGCCGTTGACGTCGGCCGCGAACAGGTAAGCGTGCGCCTGAGCGGAGTACGGGTCGACCGAGGAGTACATGTTGTCGAAGACGGTGTTCTGACGAGCGTACTGGTGGAGGAACGGGACGTCGGCGATGTGGTTGGTGGTCGCGATGTGGTTCGCCCCGTAGTTGCAGGTGTCGTTGATGGTGGAGAAGCAGTCGCCGAGGTAATCGTCGAAGACGTGGTTCTCACGGACGATGTAGACGAAGTGGGTGAGGTTGGTGGGGAAGAGGGGCAGGCCCGAGACGAGAGGGGTGGCGTCGAAGGGTGCGCTTCCTCCCGTAGGGGCAGAGCCCTGAGCGGTGGGGGGTGTGGCGGTGGCGAACCCCACCGCCCCCGATGTGAGGGTGATGAACGCAAGCATGACGGCGATGGCACCCCACAGTCTGAGCGAGATTTGCATGTTCGACCCCGTAGCGGTTCGGGTTTCGACCTGATTTGCCATATATAATCTAGGTCCGCGGAAGAACAGGCCCTGGAACGAAAGCGAGCGCCAGGTCTCGATTTTCGAAGGGGACCGGTCCGGCACGGATGCGCCGGGACCCGGGCTCAACGAGAGCCCACGAACCTTTTCCGGGACCGATAGCGCGCGCGACCCTTCAGCGCGTTCATCTCCCGGTTCTCAGAGGGCCCAGGAGGACCGCGCGGTCCTCGCCGTCGGGGACCGGAGAGCCAGAAGATGGCCAGGGAGGCGAGAAGCCCCACGAGCATGGCGGGGAGGAGGACGAAGCGGAGATCGTCGGCGGACGGAGGGAACGTGCAAGAGGCACCTCCCTCGATACCGGGGACGTCAAACGAGGAGACCCCTGCGTCCCGGGTGTACCAAGCGACACCGTCCCCGACTGCGACCCCCGTCGACGCGTTGTAGAACGCGAAGCCGTAGATCTCCGGGATCTGAGGGACCCCTTCCTCCATCCAGCAGCCCCCGCCGTCCGTCGTGTAGAACAGGTTCGCATCCTGGGCCGCCGCCCACCCCGTCTGGCTCCCTTGAACTGCGAGCGCTTCTGACCGCTGGGCCGAGGCCAGCTGCAACACCGACCAGTTGGTGCCGTCGCTCGTCTCGAAGAAGAGGTCCTGCACTCCGAGCATCCATGCCTGGGTCGGCCCGGTCGCCACGAGGGCGCTCGAATCGGTGGGCTGCCCCCCGGTGATCCCAGGGGCCCAGTGCACTCCCCCGTCCGAAGTGTAGAACACCTGACCCGGGGTGGCCCCGCCCTCTACCCAGCCGTGGAGAGGGTCGAAGAACGCCACGCTTCGTAGCTGCGTGCCCACCGGGGTCGCAACCTGCGTCCAGTCCTGTCCCCGGTCGCGACTAAGGAACAGGCCGCTCGAGGTGGCTGCGTAGGCGAACCAGGACGCGGAAGAGTCGGGGAACGCGAGGTCGGTGACGTTCCCCGTCAACCCAGTGGTGCTCGCCGGGGACCAGGTGAGCCCGCCATCGACGGACCTCAGGACGGTCGCGTCCCCCCCTGCGGCCCAAAGGGTTCCGCCAGGGTCGCGGGCGATGGTGTTCAGGTCGACCGTCGGTGCCGGGTCGGTCACCGGCGTCCAAGAAACGCCGGCGTTCGTCGACCGTAGGATCGTTCCGAGGTTGCCCACCGTGACCACGATCTGGGCGTCCCAGAACGCGGCGGCCCAGAGGCTGACCTCGGACGTGGTGACGTTCGACGGCACGATGCCTCCCGTCCAGCCACAGGAGCTGGACCCGCAGAACGGGACACCGGATCCTGCCCGCGCGGCAGGTAGAGACACCTCGCCCCCGGCAATGAGCAGAAGTCCCAGTGCGATCGAGAATGCGAGCTGCAGAGCCCGGGGGGAACGCGCCCCCCGGTCGGCGGCCGCCAACGTCCTGCCCGTCTTGGAGGCGAACACCCGAACCCCCTCCCGCTCCTCACCCGACTACTTGCCGCGCACGTCGCCCCAGAGGAGTTTGTGCTCCTGAAGCATCACGCGGGCGTCGAGATGGTCCGCGAGGACCCAGTCGGCGAAGGGACCCGGCGGTGCGCCCCAGACGGGCTGGATCACGGTCTGGGCCTTGAACGGTCTCTCCTCGATGACGCGCTTCGCGTAGTCGTAGTCCGCACGGTCCGCAACCACGAACTTCACGACGTCCTTGCTGCGGAGGAGCGGGAGGTTCTCCCAGCACATCCGTCGCTCCATCCGTGAGGAGGGGCACTTCACGTCAAGGCTGATGGTCGTCCGGGCGAGGGGCAGGTACGCCGAGACGTCCAACGATCCGCCCGTCTCGATCACGGTGTGGTACCCTGCCAACGAGAGCCTTCGGACGAGCTCCACGCTCTCCCGCTGAAGGAGGGGTTCGCCCCCGGTGAGGCAGACGTACCGGGTCCTGTGACCGGCCACCTCCTCGAGCACGGAGGGGATGCTGCGCTCCTTCCCGGGGCCGAAGGAGTAGGTCGTGTCGCACCAGGCGCAGCGCAGGTTGCATCGCGCCGTCCGGATGAAGCTCGTGCGAAGCCCGGTCGTCGGGCCTTCTCCCTGCAGGGAATGGAAGATCTCGATGATGCGCATGGTGAGGGAACGACCGGCGAGCGAGGAGGCGCGACCCGTCGGGCTTCAGCCTCGAGATAGAGATATAGGCACGGGTAGAGGAGGGGTGCCGCCATGACCGAGGAGCTCCAGGATAGGGAGCGTCGCTGGCAGGAGCGCTGGAGGGCGGACGCGCTGGGGGTGGCCAAAGCGCAGCCGGGACGGCCGAAGTTCTCCTTGGTCTTCGCCTACCCCGGGACGTCCGGGTTCATGCACGTGGGCCACATGCGTGGCTACACCTTCGCCGACATGATCGCGCGGTACCACCGCATGAAGGGGGAGGAGGTCTTCTTCCCCGCCGGGACCCACGCGAGCGGTCTCCCATCGGTCGTCTTCTCGGGGAAGGTGGCGAAGCGGGACCCGGACACGATCGAGACGCTCCGGCAGTGGGGGGCCGACGACGCGACCCTCTCGACGCTCGAGGACCCCACCCACGCCGCGCATTTCCTGGCGGGGACGTACTGGACCGTCTGGGAGAGGTTCGGCCTGCTCATGGACCGGACCGCGGACGTCGCCACGATCGATCCGGACTATCAACAGTTCATCCGATGGCAGTTCCTCCGGCTCCAGAAGCTCGGACACCTGGTGCAGAAGCCCTACTTCGCGTCGGTCTGCCCCCGCTCGGGCCCCGTCAGCGTCGACCCTTCGGAGACCGACCTTGATCGCGGCGGCAACGCGGAGATCGTGACCTACACCGCGCTTCCCTTCCGGCTGCCCGACGGGCGGTTCCTGCTCTGCGCGACGCTGCGCCCGGAGACGGTCTACGGCGTGACGAACCTCTGGGTGGCGCCGGGCTCTACGCTGAGGGAGTGGACGCACGGGGGTAGGACGTACCTGGCCACCGAGGAAGGCGCCCAGAAGCTGCTCGACCAGGTGGGCGGAGAGAAAGGAGGCACTGTCGCCGCCTCGTCCCTGGTCCAGGCGCTCGCCGAAGCCCCGCTCACGGGGGAGAAGGTCCCGGTGCTGGAGAGCCGCCTCGTCGATCCACAGGTAGGAACGGGAGTGGTCATGTCCGTTCCTGCGCACGCCCCGGCCGACTGGGTCGCCCTCCAGGAAGCACCGCCGGAGGTGCGCGACCCCCTGCTCGCCCGGGCAAAGGTCCTGCTCGAGCTGCCCGAAGCCTCGCTGGCGCCCTCCGAGCGCGAGCTCTTCAAAGGCGAGGGACCGCCCGCGGCGCGGGCCGTCCGGTCCATCGGTGTACGAGACCTCGCCGACACCGAGAAGCTGCAGGAGGCGACCGAGCGCGTCTACCGCGCCGAGCACGCCCACGGGGTCATGACCGTACTCGGGCACGAGGGAGAGGGCGTGGAGAAGGCGCGGGTCCGGGTGGCCGCGACGGCCACCGAACGCGCCGGCGCGCTCGAGGTCCGCGAGTTCTCCGAACCGGTCATCTGCCGATGTGGCGAGAAGATCATCATCAAGCGGGTCCCGGACCAGTGGTTCCTGGCCTACGGGAACCCCGAATGGAAGTCCCGGGTCAAGGCGCACCTGGCGCACATGAAGATCTACCCGCCGGAGTACGCCGCGGAGCTCCCGGGCATCCTGGACTGGTTCGAGGACCGACCTGCCGTCCGACAGGGAAAGTGGCTGGGCACTCCGTTCCCCCTGGACACTCGGTGGATCATCGAGCCCATCGCGGACTCGACGTTCTACCCCGCGTACTACGTGGTGCGACGCTTCGTGAGCTCGAAGCGGCTCTCCGTCGAACAGCTCACCCCCGAGTTCTTCGACCGCGTCTTCGCCGGGGAAGGCGACGGGGAGAGTTCCGTGCCCACCGCCCTCATGGACGAGGTCCGCCGGGACTTCCTGTACTTCTATCCCCTCGACCTCAACCTGGGAGGGAAGGAGCACAAGCGGGTCCACTTCCCACCGTTCGTCTACAACCACGTGGCCTTGCTCCCCCCCGACCTCCGACCGAAGGGGATCCTGGTCTACTGGTGGATCACCGGTCACAAGGCCAAGCTCTCGAAGAAGGACGTGAAGGGGGGGGCTGTCCCCTCCGTGGACCGCGCGTTGGAGACGTGGGGGGCGGATGGGATGCGCCTCTACTACGCCATCGCGTCGACGAGCTCCCAGGACGTCGAGTGGGACGAGGGCACCTGCGCACGCGCGGGGGACCGGGCCCAGGAAGTGCTCCGCCTCCTGCAGTCGCTCCTGGTCCCGGGGACCTCGTGGGAGATCCCCCCACTCGACCTCACCTCGCACGCCGACCGGTGGTTCTCGAGCACGATGGCCCAGGCGGTCCTCCGGGTGCGAGAGGCGTACGAGGCCAACGACCTCCGAGGCGCCGCGGAGACGAGCTTCGTCGAGGTCCCCGCGATGCTGCGGAAGTACCGCGCGCGCGGAGGGGAGAATGCGGTGCTGCTGCAGGCGGCCGGGAGCCTCTGGGTCCGCCTGGTCTCTCCCATCACCCCTCATCTCGCCGAGGAGGCCGCGAGCGGAAGGGCCCCCGGTCTCGTGACCGGAGCCCCCTTCCCGAAGGGGGACGAGCTGCAGAGCTTCCCCGAGGCCGTCGCACGCGAGGAGATGATCGACCGGCTCGAGGAGGACATCGCGTCGCTCCTGAAGGCCTGGAAGAGCCCCGTCTCCGACCTTCGGGTCTTCGTGGCCGCCAAGTGGAAAGGCGTGGCCGAGTCGGCGCTCCGCAGCGCCCTGAAGGCCGGTACGGCTCCGGACCTGGGGAGCGTGATGAAGGCCCTGCGCTCGATCGATGCCCTCAAGCCCCACCTGGGGGAGGTCCCCGCCTGGCTCAAGCTCTACGACCTGCGGGAGATGGCTGCCGCTGCGGCAGCGTCTTCGACCGAACCCGTCCCCCTCCTCTCTCCGGGGGAAGAGCTCTCCACCTGGCGTGCCAGCGCCCCCTACCTGTCCTCGAAGTTCGGGCTGAAGGGGGTCGACGTGCATCCGGAGGAGGATGCCGGTGCCGCGGACCCGAAGGGCCGGCGCCATCGCGCGCGGCCGGGCCGCCCCGCCCTCTTCCTGACCGAGGGCCCCTCGAGCTGAGGAAGGGCGTTCCCGGTCCTAGAACTTTCGGGTGCGGCCACGGCCGAGCTCGTCCGAGAGGGCGCTCAGGATCCGCTCCCCGTACTCCTTGTTCCCGGAGAAAGGGTAGACGGGTGGCACCTCGCCCCAGGTCTGAGGGGCGAGGTCTCCGGTCCGCCGCTCGAACTCCTCCCGCCAGTCCTTCGGTGTAGGGTCACGGTCCGACGTGCCGAATCGCCGGCCTGCCAGGATTCCCGCGGCCCGCGCGAGCGTTCTGGACACCGACGAGGCCAGGTAGCCGCCGCCCCCGGTCTCCAGCAGTCGGCCGCCGCACAGCTCGTGGGAGAGCTCGTGGAGCGTCGTGATCGCGTGGTCGTAGGCCGCGGGCGTGAACTGCAGGTGGGAGAGCGGGTCGCCGGCGTGGGCATCGACCCCGGTCTGAAGGACGATGAGCTCGGGCTTGAACTCCCGGAGCAGCGGAGGGACGACCCGGTCGAAGAGAGGAAGGAAGGCGGTATCTCCAGCTCCGGGCGGAAGGGGGACGTTCACCTTGAGCCCCTTTCCGTCCCCTTCGCCGGTCTCGTAAACGAATCCCGTGCCCGGGAACAACGTCCGGCCATCCTGGTGGAAGTCGATGTCGAGGACCCGTCCGTCATCGTAGAAACCGTACATCACCCCGTCTCCGTGGTGGGCATCGATGTCGACGTAGGCCACGCGCGAGAGGTGGAACGGGCCATCCAGGGCGCTCTTGATCGCGAGCGCCACGTCATTGTAGATGCAGAAACCCCGGGCCCGGGCCGGCTCGGCGTGGTGAAATCCGCCCGCCGGATTGAACGCATGGTGACCCCGAGAGGAGAGGACCTCCCCAAGCCCGACGAGGGTGGCCTCCACGATCCGAGCGGTGGCCTCGTGGCACCCGGGAAACCCCGGGGTGTCTCCCCGGTCGAGGAGGACCGGATGCGGGCTCCGCCCCGCGCTTCGCACGGACTCCAGGAACGGACGCTCGTGGAACCGTAGCAGCTCCTCGTCGGAGGCGACCTCGACCGTGTCCACGCGCCGGGGAAGGTGGGGGCCGGGCGCGGAGAAGAAGGAGGCGGACTCCAGGAGTCGGACCGAGAGGTGGCGGTTGGCCTGCAAGAAGAGATGGTCGGGTCCGAAGTTGTAGTCCAGGAAGCGGTCGTCCCAGTACACCGTGAGCGGACAGGTGCTGGGCGCGGGGGTCATGCGGGAACGGTGACCTCCACCCGTGCGGTTGAGGATTGCACCCGATGGGAACGATGGCCTGCGCGCGCTCGCGGTGCGCGTGGGGGGGGAGGGGGAGGAGGGGGGGCTCAGCGTCGCTTGCGGAAGTTCATGTACATCCGCGAAGGGACCGGCCGGCTGGTGACCTTCCGGTACTTGGCGCTCTTCTTCGTGGCGTAGTCGGTCTCGACCTCTCCGCTGACCTCGAAATAGATGAGCTGGCCGATGGGCATGCCCGCGTAGATCCGGACCGGGACCTTCGCGGAGATCTCCAGCGTCCAGTAGTTGCAGTACCCGACGTCCCCCTTTCCCGCCGTGGAGTGGATGTCGATCCCCAGCCGACCGACGCTGGACTTCCCTTCCAAGAACGGGACGTGTCGAAGGGTCTCGGTGTACTCCTCGGTGACCGCGAGGTAGAGCTGGTTCGGCATCAGGACGAACCCGGTCTTGGGGATGCGGAAGGTGTGGATGGGGGTGGGCTGTTTGACGTCGAGCTCCGGACGCGTGTAGGTCGCGAGCCAGGGCCCGAGGTGGACGTCGTACGAGTTGGTCCCAAGGCATTTCGGACGGTAGGGACGGACGAGGATCGTCCCCTTGCGCATCTCTTCGCGGATCCGGCGGTCAGTGAGGATCACAGGGGCGCCTCAGGGGGGGCCCAAGGCCTCCTCCACTTAAGCTGCGTGGCGGGAGCGACCGGCTCCAGCGCCCTTCCACCTCTGGGCCGCTCGTTCCGAGAAGGGAGCCGAACTCTCCGCGCGTGTCCGTAGCGGGGAGCGGGGGTGGGACCGTCCGCCGCACGTTCGGATCGCGCGCCGTTCGCCCTCTGGGGGCGGCATTACCTTAATGTTCCTTGCCACGCTCCGCCATGCGAAGGACTATCCTAGATGCAGGGTGCGGCCGGTCCAAGCGGAGGACCTCCCGGTAGTAAGCCCGAGCAGCCCAAGCCGGGTGCGGGCGGCGAGAAGCCCGACGGCGACGAGAAAGAAGGGCCATACATCCACCTCTCGCGGCACGGTGCCGCCTGGTTGCTGGTCATCGGGTCGCTGATGATGTTCGTCTCCCTCGTCGCGCCCTGGTGGTCCTGGAGCATGGAGTCCTCCTCCCAGAGCTCCGGTCTCTACTTCTTCATCTGGGGAGTCGCTTGCTTCGGGTACTCCTGCGCCGGGTACTCGGCCACCCCGCTCAACGCCCCAACGACGCCCCAGCTCCAGGCCGGGAGCTTCCTTTCCAACCTTGGCGTCCTCTACGGCACCGCAGCGGCGATGGCCGTCGTGGCGGCCATCTTCGGGATCGTCGCCGCGGCGATCCTCTTCCGCGTGGCGCGCGGGTTCTCGACCTATCCCAAGGCCGTGGACCGGGCGGTCCTGCTCTCCTACCTTGCCGTCATGATCTCCCTCGCCACCCCGATCATGCTCGCGGTCGCCCAGACCTCGTCCTTCCGCGCGGACTTCGCCTTCCCCAACACCATGAGCCCGAACCCGGGCACGTCGTTCTACGGAACGCTGAACGGAGGGGTCTGGCAAGGGACCTCGTTCACCGGCATGACCTGGGGGCCCTCGTGGGGTTGGTTCCTCTCGATCTTCGGCGGGATCTTCTTCTTCTCCGGTGGGCTCGTCCCGCACCTGAGCCGCCACGAGGCGGTGACCCGGGTCGACCTCATCCGCCAGGGACTGCTCAAGATCCACGCCCCTCTTCGGCGCGCGCTGGCCCCGCCCGTCCGTGCACCGGGGCTCCCGGCCCCGATGGCCTATCCGGGTGCTCCCCGCGCATTGCCTCCTCCGGGCCAAGCAGGGTATCCGGCAGGCTACGGGTACCCCGGTTACCAATCTCTCGCCCCTGGCGTAGGCTGGGCCCGAGCGCCGCCCCCGATGGTGGGTGGGGCACGACCCGTGGCAGGGATGCCCGCCCCTTACCGCCCGGCGGCGTTGCCCCCCCCGGCGGCCCGCCCGGCTCCGGTCGCTGCGCACCCCGTCCCGCTCCCCCGCCCCAACGCGCCGGGGTTCGCCGGTCGCGCGGCGGTGGCTCCCCGCCCCGCGGCGCCCGCGACCGCTGCGGCTCCCAGGGTGTGCCCCAAGTGTCTCATCCAGGTCCCTCCGCCGGCGGCTCGGTGCACCAGCTGCGGCACCTGGCTAGGCTAGGTTAGGATAGGGCGCGGACCGGGTCGGCTACCGGCCGGGCGCGGCCATCAAAGCCTATCCGGCCACGCGCTGGACCGCGACGGAGGCGTAGCCCACGACCTGGTCCATGGGCTCGGCGTCGCCGCTGTGCCCCTTCGCGAGGAGAAGGGCCTTCGAGGGGGTCCCTTCCAAGGCGCAGAGCAGCGCCGTCGTGGGGGCGATCCCGCACATCGAGATGTCCTCCCCCACCACCCGGTCGTAGAGCGCGCGAGGGTCCAGCCGAAGGAGCGGTTCCAAGGCGCGGTCGTCCAGACGCCGTGCTTCCCTGGGGGGGAGATAGTGAGAGAGGTCGGTCGAGGCGAGCAGCAGGACATCCCGGCCTTCCAGGACCTTCCGGAGGTGACGGCCGAGCTCCTGCAGCAGGTCAAAGTGGGTGAAGGTGACCTGCAGCGCGACCATGCGGAACGAACCCTCCGGGTAGATCGTCTGAAGGAAGGGAAGCTCCACCTCGATCGAGTGCTCCCGCAGATGGGCCTCTGGGTCCAGGTCGACCGGCCCTCCATGCGAGAGGGCCCGCACGAGCTCCAGGTCCACGGGAACCTCCCCGAGGGGGGTCCTCCAGTCCTCGTCCGAGACGGAGAAGAGGCTGCCCAGGCCGTGATGGTTCACCCCCAGGACCAGGACCGTGGATGGCACCGGTTCCTCCGCGAGGCGCGCGAAAAGGTGGGCGGCGATGGGCCCGGAGTACGGGTATCCGGCGTGGGGTGCGATGCCGGCGAGGATGCGCCGAGGCTCCTTCCCCGAGGCTTCCGGACTTCTGCCCGGCGGACGACCTGGGCCCCTCGGTCCGACGAAGCACTCCTCGATCTGGGCTCGGAGCGACCGCGCGTCCCGAGCGTAGAAGGCTCCCGCGACCGCAGGGAGTCGCACCCTGCGACGTGCTCCGGTCGCCATCGGTCACCCCGGAGGAGAGGCGTCCGTGGAGAGGAGGGCCGCCAGCTCGACCGCCTCCTGGTCGGTGATCCCCCGCCGGTGACGGGGGAAGGTGGGTTGGTCCTCGTACCGGGGGATCACGTGGAAGTGAAGGTGAAAGACGATCTGGCCCGCGAGCGCCCCCTGGTTGATCCCGATGTTGTAGTGTCGGCTCATCTTCTCGACCCGCCGGCAGACCCGCGCGAGGGTGCTCATGAGGGGGGCGTACTGATCGGGAGGCAGGTCGGTCAGTCGGTCCACGTGGGCCTTGGGGACGACGAGGGTGTGGCCTCGGCTCAGCGGGAAGATGTCCAGGAACGCGATGGTCTGTTCGTCCTCGTGCACGATCCGCGCCGGGGCCTCGTGCCTGGCGATGGAGCAGAAGATGCAGGCGCCTTGCGGGGGATCCGAGGCGGGAGGCATCTTCGATCCGGAAGCCTGAACCCTGCAAAGGAAAGACGCTTTCCCCACGGACCCGCGGACCTGGGTCAAGCGAACGGGCGGACCGTGGGGCCCCGAGCGCAGGCTTATCACCGACTTGTCCGATTGCGTGAGTGGAGAGCTCACGTGAACCCGTTCGCTCGCAAGTGGCCCAGATCGGTCCTACCCGCGCTGATCCTGATCGTCCTGCTGACGCCCGTCGGGGCCTCCCACGGAGCGGCCGCCCGGACGAACGCCCTGGTAGGTCCGGTGGGGACCCTACCCTCCGGTCTCACCTTCGACTTCACGCACGCCCCAGCGGGGTCCTCGCTCCTGGGGGCCCTTCCCTCCACCCAGCCGTTGACCTTCGAGGTCGGTCTCGCGCTCTCCGACCGGAGCGGCCTGCAGCAGCTCTTGGCCGAGCAGGAGGATCCCTCCTCCGTACACTACCACCAGTTCCTGACGTCCGCCCAATTCTCCGAGCGGTACGCCCCGACCCCCGCGGAGGCGGCTCAGGTCCAGGGCTACTTCGTCGGCCATGGAGCTCAGAACGTTCAGCTGACCGGGGACCGGATGAGCATGAACTTCGTCCTCCCTGCCCGGGACGTCCCCGCCGCGTTCGGGACCACGCTCGCCACCTACCGGTCCTCGTCGGGGGACCAGGTGTTCTACGCCCCCACGCACGCCCCGTCGCTGCCCCCGTCGATCGCCGCGGACCTGGTGCGGGTGGACGGCCTGTCCAACGTGCACACCACCGGAGTGCAGACCTTCTACCACTCGCTAGGCTCGTTCTCGCTCCCGGGCGGATCCTCCGGTATGGCCCAGTTCCGCTCCCCGGCGAGCTACGACACCACCACCGACGGCAGCCAGCTCTTCTGGGGGACCGACTACCCCGCCGTCTACGACGCGCAGTCGCTCATCAACGCGGGGGTGACCGGCAGCGGGTGGTCTGTGGCCACGATCCTCTGGTCGGGGTTCAACGGCACCACGAGCACCAACCTCCCGCCCTGGGACCCCGGGGCGGTCAACCAGTACCTCTCCACGACGTTCCCGCTGGCCACCGCCATACCCACCATCACGGGAGAAGCGGTCACCTTCGGGGGCAACACCGCCCCGCCTCCGGGAGCCTACACCCAGGGTGACGACACCGGAGGGATCGAGGAGACCTCGCTGGACCTGGAGATGGTCGCCAGCACCGCCCCCGGGGCCCACGTCTACTGCTTCTACCTGCCCGGGGACTTCCTCACGGGAAACCAGGCGACGTTCTCCTCGGCCTTCGACCAGGCCCTCTCCTCCGCCCTGGCGTTCTCCTACGGGGGGAACGGGCTCGCGGCGATCTCGAACTCCTACGGGCTCTCCGACCAGAACGACAGCCTCTGGAACAACCTGGAGGCCCAGGCTGCCGCGCAAGGGGTGACCCTCCTGGTGTCCTCGGGCGACGCGGGGGACGCTCCCTCGGCGAACTCAGGCCGGCCCCAGGGAGAGTGGCCGACGTGGCCCGCGACCGCGACGTTCCAGACGTACGGGGCCGTGGCGGTCGGAGGGACCTCCGTCGTCGCGAACGGGGTGCCGTACTCGACGGGGTACAACCCCTCCTCGGGCCTGCTTCCCCCGATGGGTTACGACGCGAACCAGATCACGGGGGTCCAGAGCCAGTCCATCTGGTACGAGAGCCTGCCCGGAGCGGGGAACACCGCGGGCAGCGAGGGTGGGATCAGCTCGGTCTACAACGAGCCCAAGTGGCAGGCGCAATCGGCCGCGCAGAGCGGCATCGAGTACGCGGCCCGGCAGCAACAGGTGAACTACGCCCGGGCGGTGCCGGACATCTCTTCCATCGGGAACCAGACCGTCATCTTCACGGACTCCACGGGAGGAATCCAAGGCGCCCTCGTAGCGGGGACCTCGATCGCCTGCCCGGTGTTCGCCGGCTTCGTCGTCCTGATCGACCAGCAGGACGGCAAGCAGGGCTTCCTCGACCCCCAGCTCTACTCGATCGGCGGATACTTCGAGACGCAGGCTCCGACCAGCGCGCTCGACCCCTTCGAAGGCCAGTACGACGTCACGACCGGGCACAACTGGGTCTTCAACGCCTCCGTCGGATGGGACGCCGGGACCGGATGGGGAACTCCGGACGTCGCGCGCCTCGCCCAGGACCTCGTGAACCCCACCTACACGGGGTACGTCTACAACCCGAACGCCGTCCCCGGCCAACCGGGTTCGCTACCCTCTCCAACTCCCAGCGGGGTCCCCACGCTCTACATCGTCGCCGCGGGGCTCCTCGTGATCCTCGTGGTGATCGTCGTGGCGGTCGTGCTGGTGCGGCACAAGAGGGCCCCGGCGACCGCCGCCGGCACCGCGGCTCCCCCGAGCATGGCGGTGCAGGCGCCCTCCCCCTACTCGGTGGGCCCCCCCCACCCCGCCCCCTACGGCTACGGCGGTGGGGGCTACGGCTACGCGGCGGCCCCCCCTCCTTCGTACCCTCCCCAGACCTACGCCTACGGGACACCCTACGGGGGCGGATACGGCGCCGCGCCCCCTCCGCAGGGCTACCCGACGCACGCCTACGCTACCCCGGCCAACACCGCCCCCCAACCGCCCCCCATGGTGGGACCCGTGTACTACTGTAGGTACTGCCGGAACCCCCGACCGTACACCAACTCCGCCTGCCCGTCGTGCGGAGGCCCGCTCTAGGGTAGGCGGGCTCCGACCACCGACTCTCCCCGGCTGCGCACCGGGCAGACCATGGCCGCCGAGAGCTGCCCCGCGGTCGGCGGCCGACCGGGCTAACGGTACCTCGGGGCGATCCTACTCCGCCGGAAGCGGGCGCTCGCCGTTCGCCCCGGGACCATCCGCCGAGGCGGAAGTCGGGTCCGGCGGGGGCGAGGGTGTCGCACCGTCGACCGAGGGGTCCTCGGTGGGCGCCGGCGGGATCGCGCTCAGAGGAATGCCGAGCTTCTGGGCGAGGCGCTCACGGATCTTCTGCTTGTCGGTGGACTCGAGTCCGAAGTACTGCGCGAAGTAGGAGGTCGTCGTGAGCTCGAGGGTCGAGGCCTTCGGGACCGCGTGGATGAAGGAGAGGTCCTTGAGCGCCTTCACCTCGGAGTAGGCGGCCTCACCCACCATCCGGGCCAGGACGCTCTGTCGGATGGGCTGATGGAAGGCGATCAGCGCGAGCACCCTCAGGCTGTGCCCGGGGATGTCCACGGGGGTGACCGTGTGCGCGACCGGGAGATACTCCTCGCGGACCTGGAGGGCCCAGGCGTCCCCCGCCTTCCGGACCTCGAGGGAGGTGTTCCGGTTGGCGTAGGCGCGCTGGAGCTTGCGGAGGGCGCGATGAACGGCGACGTGGTCGACACCGTCGCCGAGGCTGCCCACGAGGTCGTGGACGCTCACCGGCTTGCTCGCGGCGAACAGCAAGGCTTCGACCCTCAAGGGGAGTTCGGGGGCGACGCCCTTCGGTCGGGCAGGACGGACCTCGGCAGCGGAAGGTGCTCCGCCGTCGTCCGCCTCACCCTCCTCGCTCTCCTCGTCCGCCTTCTCTTCCGCGGAGTCTCCGGACACGGCATCGGTGTCCGGACCCGCCCCCGTCGTGGTTTCGGGCCCCGTCGGGGCCCCGATACCGGGGAGGGGGGCGGGTTCGGTGGCCGCCAGGGGGGTGGCGACCTGAGTGGGCGGCGCGGCGGGGGTTGGGGCCTCGGGCGTGGTGGGGATCGACGGAGCGTCGGGCTCCGTCGCGGGGAGCTTGCTTCGGCGGGGAGCGGGGGTTGGGTGCCGGGCCGACCCGGTCGTTCCTTTCGAACGAGGACGGGCCTTGGAGGGGGGACTGGATCTCTTCACGGGCATTCGATCAGGCCTCCGGCGCGGCCGTCGCCGAGGTCACCGCGAGGGACCGCCCGGTCTCGAGCGGCGGGGGCGCCTCTTCTCCGTTCGGCTGCCGGACCTCCGCCTCGCGCTCGATGAGGAAGCCCGCGACGCTGAGGTCGTCCTGGCGGAGGGAGAGGACCCGCTCCTTGGCCAGGAAGAGGAGGGTGAGGAAGAGGGAGACCACACGCTCGCGGGAGGTGCCTCGCTCGAGCAGCGTCTCGAACGCGAACGGGACCCCCACCGCATGCTGGCAGACCCGCTCCCAGGTCTCGGCGAGGTCGTGCTCGGGGACGTCCCCGTGCGCGAGGACCTCGGGGGAGGTGCGCTGCCAGGCGCGAAGGCGCTCGCGCTCCACCTGGTTGACCTGGAAGAGGCGCGCGGCCTCTTCGGCCTCGTGGAAGGCGTTGGCCAGTTCGAGCAGGCTCACCGGCCGCGTCTCGGGATGCCGCACCATCGCGTCGATCGGCATGTCCGCTCCGCGCAGGAGCGCCTCCGTCACATCGATCTGCTCGGGGGAGGACATCTCCCCCAGGTACCCCTCGTCGACGCCGCCGTCCGGCATCACGTCCTCGACGGCCGGGGGCAGGAGCTCGGACTCACGCTGGGTCAGGACCTCCTGGGACTGGAGGAGAAGGATCCTCCACGCCATGTGGATGAGCCGTCCCGCGACGGCGAAGTCCACCTCACCGTCCTGCTTCACGCGGTCCTTGTACACCTCGACAAAGCGGGTCAGGTCGATGGACCACGGGTTGAACTGCTCGGAGAGTACCAGCTCGAAGAGGAGCGCCGTCGCCTTCTGGTAGGGGTCGTCGATGACGACGTGGACCCCTTCCCGGAGCCCGCGGACCAATTCGAGGTAGTGGTCGACGGTGTTGGCGGACTCGATCGACTCCCCGATGAGGGCCTTGTGGTAGAGCAGGTAGTCCAGGACCTGCTGGGCGGCCTCCCGTGAGACCTGCGGGGTGGCCAGGGCGAGATCATGCGCCTCCTGCGCGCTCATCGTCATGTTCTAGCTCCTTCGACCTTCTCCGACCCGGGACGCTCTCAGGAACCTCCCGAGGGAGGAGCGGCCACGGAGGGCGGAGCGGAAGATCCGGGTTCTGGCGGGGGGGAGGAGGGCGAGGCGGACTCCGCCGCCTGCGCGACGGCCGAGCGCGACCCGCTCCCCCGGCGTCGGGAGGGCGCGGAGCGGCCGCTGCTGCCCGTGGGGGCCGAGGAGGAGGTGGCGAGCGGACCCGTGGCGGCCGCGCTCACGGCGCGCGCGAGGGACGCAGGGGATGCCGTGGAGGAGCCCGCGCTCGCGAACTCCCGGGGCCGCTCGGCCGCGATGAGCGACGGAGAGGCGGCGATCGCCTTGAGCTCCTTCTCGTCGACGTCCTTGATGTCGTCGAGCCGGATGGAGACGAGGCGGGACACCCCGTCACCGTGCATCGTGACGCCGAGGAGATGCTCGGCCCACTTCAGCGTGACCTTCCGCAGGGAGATCGCGACGAACTGGGCGCGGGTGCTGTTCCTGCGGACCATCCGCCCGATGTTCTCCGCGTTCACGCCGTCGAGGCTCATGTCGACCTCGTCGAGGACGTAGAGCGGCGACGGGTCGTAGTGCTGGAGCGAGAAGATGAAGGCCAGGGAGGCCAGGGACTTCTCTCCACCGGAGAGCTGCTCCAGCCGCTGGACCTTCTTGCCGAGGGGCTTCGCGCGGATCAGGAGCCCGCCCGCGAGCGGGTCCTCCGGGCTCTCCAGGACGACCTCCCCTTCTCCTCCGCCGGAGAGCTCACGGTAGATCTCCTGGTAGCCCTTCGCGACGACCTCGACGACCTCCTGGAGCCGGTGGCGCTTCTTGTCGTTGAGCTCGTCGATGAGGTGGAGCAGGTCCTTCTTCTCGCCGTGCAGCCGGTCCATCTGGCCCTGGAAGTCGTCGAGCCGCTGCTTCTCGGCGTCGTACTGGTCGAGGGCCGCCGCGTTCACGGGCCCCAGGGCCGAGAGCTTCTCCTCGACGTCCTTGAGCCTCCTCTGGAGCTCGGCGGGCTGGAGCTTCTCGAGCTTCGCGTCCACGCTCCCCTCGTCCTGGGGGAGGTCCACGGAGGCCGCTTCCAGCCCCTGGAGCTCGGTGGTGGCGGTGGCGAGCTTGACCTCGACGTCGTGCGCCTGGTCGTTCTTCGAGGTGATGAGCGTGGAGTTCGACCCGAGCTTGCCGACGAGGTCGGTCAGCTCGGCCTGGACCCCGTTCCGCTTCTCGACGAGCGCGCGGGAGGCCTTCGATTGCTTCTCGCCGACCGCCTTGAGGGTCTCGAGCCGCTCGAGGCCGTCCGCGTGGGACTTCTTTGTCGCCTTGAGCTCCTTCGTCAGGACCGGAAGTCGGGAGACGAGCTCGGAGAGCTCCTGCTCCTTCTCCGCGAGGGTCCCCTTGCTCCCCTTGACCGTCGAGTCGAGGCCGCTCACCTGGGACTGGAGATCGACCAGCCGCTGGTTGTACCCCTCGCCCTTCTCGGTGAGCTCCTTCAGCCGGGAGGCGGCGTTCTGCGGGAGCGCCTGGAGGTAGGTCGCCTGGGCCTTCTCCCAGTCGGTCTTGAGCGTCTCCACCTCGGTCTGCAGGTCGGTGAGTAGCGTCTGGGCCTCCTCGACCTTCTTCGCGGTCGAAGCGCGGTGCTCGCGCGCTTCCTTGAGCCGCGTCTGGGCCGACTCCAGGGCCTCCTTGGCCTTCGCGAGCTCCTTCTCCAGCGTGGTGAGGGAGGTCTCGTGGGCGTCGGTCTCCGCGCTGTGCTTTCCGAGCTCTTCCGTGAGATCGCGGAGCCGCTGGATGGTGAGGTCGAGCTCCTTGCGGACCAGGTCAACTTCGGCGGACTTCTTGCGGAGGTCCTCGCCCTTCCGCCGGAGGTCGGCCTGGAGGCTGGTCCCCTTCCCCCGGTCGGCGCCGAGGAACCCGCCGGTCATCGCGCCCGCGGACTCGACGAGGTCGCCCTCGAGGGTGACCAGTCGGACGCCGCCCATCTGGGTCCGGGCCTGCGAGAGGTTGTCGAAGACGAGGGTCTCTCCGAAGACGTACCAGAACGCGGGGGCGAGCGCGTCGTCGAACTTCACGAGGTCGATCGCGAACCCCTTGCACCCGGGGGCCTTCTGGACGACGAGGCTCTTCCCATGGGGCCGGCCCGGAACGATCTTGTTGAGCGGGAGGAACGTGGCCACGCCCTTCTTCTCGTTGCGGAGGATCTGGACGCACTTGGCGGCCACCTCGTCGCTCTCGACCACGAGGGCCTGGAAGCGGGTCCCGGCGGCGACGGTGAGCGCGGTCGCGTACTGCTGGTCGAAGGAGGCGAGCTCCTCCACCGTGCCGCGGATCCCGGACACCTTCCCGGTGTCCCGGAGGGAGAGCAGGTACTCGACGGCGGCGAACCGGGAGGCCGCTCCGGCACCCCGGTCGCGGACGAGGGCCTCGAGCGAGGCGTAGGCGCGGTGGAGCTCGACGAGCTCCTCCTGGAGCGTGGAGGAGCGTCCCCGCAGGTCCTTCTCCTTCTTCTGGAGCGTGGAGAGCTCGTCGTTCAGCTCCTGGGTGGAGCGCTCCGAGCCCTTCCGGGCCCCCACGATCCCCTTGGCCCGGAACTGCAGGTCCCGGACCTCGGTCTCCTTGAGCTTCGCGTCCTCCTCGGCGTTCGTTTCGTCATGTTCGGAGGTCGTGAGCTCGCCCTTGAGCGCCTCCAACCTCTGGACCGCTTCCTGCCAATCCGCCTGCTTGGCCTGCTGGCGGCGCTCGTTCTCCAGGACCGCCTTCCGGTACTGGGCCGCCTTGCCCTGGCTGACATCGGTGGCCCGGTGGGCCTCGAGCAGCGCCTTGCGATGAACTTCGAGCTCTCCCTGGAGCGCTTCCAGCTCCTTGTTCAGGCTCGCGAGCTGCTTCTCCTGTTGGGCGAGCTCCTTCCGCCGGCCCGCGAGCTCGCGCTCGAGCTCCTCCTTCCGGCCCTGGAGCGCTGAGAGCCCCTCTTCGGCCTTCTCCGCGGCCGCCTGGCGGCGTCCGACCTCGACCGCGAGCTCGTCGGTCTCCGCCTTGAGCTGGGCCGCCTCGGCCCCGCCCTGTTTCGCGATCTCCGCGTCGATCCCGTCGATCTCGGTCTGGAGGCGGTCGCGTTCCTGGGCGAGCTCCGTGCCGGCGGCGGAGAGCTTCCCGGCCTCCTGCTGGAGGTCCTCCAGCCGCTTCTGGAGCGAGGCGACCTCGCTGCGCGCCCGGGCGAGCGTCGCACGAGCGAGCTGCGCGGAGTACCTGCGCTTCTCGGTGTCCAGTTCCTTGAACTTGAGCGCGCCCTCGCGCTGGCCCTCGAGCTCCCCCAGGTGCCGCTGCACCTCGGTCAGGAGGGTCTGGAGCTGCCCCAGGTTCTGCTCGAGCCCCTCGCGCTTGTCGTCCGCGTGGGAGAGCTCCTCGTCGTACTGCGCGATGCCGGCGAGCTTCTCGACCTCGCCGCGTCGCTCGAGGGGGGACATCGCGACGATGCGGTTCACGTCGCCCTGCTGGACGATGTTCGACCCATCCCCGGAGAGCCGGGCGTGCGACAGGAGGGCCTCGATCTCGGTCTGGGTGCTTCGGCGGTCGTTCACGTAGAAGTACGAGCTGTAGGGCGGGTCGCCCGGTGTGAGCTTGATGAAACGGGTGATCTCGACCGAGTCGGAGTCCACGGGAAGCGCCCGGTCCTGGTTGTCGAAGACGAGGGAGACTTCGCACTCGGTGGCGGCCTTCTTGCTCGCCCCGCCGTTGAAGAGCAGGTCGGACAGCCGGTCCGCCCGCAGGACCTTCGAACTGCGGGGTCCCAGGACGAACAGGATGGCGTCCGCGACGTTGGACTTGCCCATCCCGTTGGGCCCGGCCACCCCGGTGAACCCGGGGGTGAAGGGGATCTCGACGGTCCCGGCGAAGGACTTGAAGTTCCGCATCTTGAGGCGTGTGAGGTGCATCGGGTTCCCTCTCTCTTCGGACGAGCCTCTGTCAGGCTTCTGTCGCCGGAACGGACCCTATTTGTCCGACGTACGTCAGCCCAGGACACCTACCTCGGAAGCTGTATTTAAGCGCACCTCTGGAGAAGGAGACATTCGTCGCCCTCGACGCCGGTAACCGGTGCGCCGCCCCCGGGCCGGGCTCTCCCTCCCCGCTTCTCCCCCTGTTCCTCGTCGTCTAGCACATGGGTAGGTGGGAAGGGTTTGGGGCGGACCACCAGGGGCCTCCAGAGGCGGCCTGGAGTGGCTGCGACCCTCTGGCTGAGATCCAGACCCTGGCGGACGGGTCCCGCGGACCGCCCTACGTCGGTGTTCGTGCCCTTCCCGTCCCAAAGGGGGCTAAGCACGCATCTCTGGCCCTCGATCTTCGAGCTCCGGACGGAGACCAGGGACCATGACCTCCCGATCGGACCCTTTCCGGAGCGCGCTCCCCCTGCCCCGTGGTTCAGCGAGGCCTGGCCCAGGGCCCGCCGACCCTCGTGCCGGGGGTGAGAGGAGACGTGGGATTCTCGGAGATCCCCCGCACCTGGAGCGACTTCGGATGGGGGGAAAAAGCGCGTGACGCGTGGCAAAACCCCTATCTATCCCCCCTTGATACGACATCGCAAGCCTCGGTTCGAACCGAGCTGAGGTCGCTCTCAAAATGGACTCGAACCGTGCCTTGACCCTGCTGGGCGCGGTCCTGCTGGTCGCGCTGCTCACACTTTCGGTCCCGTCACTGGTCGGGCAGGCCTCCCGCGACCCGGGCGCGCCCCATGCGCTATCGGGTTCCCCGACCGCTGCTGCCGCCGGGATGCCGGGCGCGGGAGCCGCTCCCGCCTCGCCCAGGATCGTTCATGCCCCCGCCCATATCGGGGTCTACACGACGCCCCACACCTGCGGGACGATCACCTACAACGCCTCCATCTACGCCTACGGAGCGGTCATCACCGCCTCGACGGGCGCCTGGCCGGTGTCGGCCGCGCCTTGCACCGGCTGGACCACCACCAGCCTGTTGGGTTACGGCGGCGTCGCCATCCACGCGGGGGTCGCCTACGTCAACAGCACGTGGGGGAACATCAGCGCGGTCTTCACCGGACCGATGCGCGTGGTCAACATCACGACGAACCCCGCGAACTGCGGGAGCATCACGCTCAACACCACGACCGCGGTCAACGGGCAGAACATCACCACCTCCCCCGGACAGTTCCAGGTGAAGGCCACCCCGTGCACCGGGTACTTCGTCTCCTCTCTCACCGGCAGCGGCCAGGTCACCATCACCGGCGTGCTCGCGAACGTGAACGGCGACGGCGGGATCGCCGCCGTCTTCCAGCCCCGGAGCGTGAACGTGACCGTGGACTCGACCCCCGCGGGCTGCGGAGGGGCGACCATCGGTGGGGTGAGCATCCCCTCGGGCCAGACCAAGCTCCTCATCGCGGGCATGTACTCCTACGTGACGTGGGGTTGTACCGGGTACAACCTGAGCTTCGTGAGCGGCGCCCCGAGCGGGATCATCTCGGTCAGCCCGAACACCTACCCCTCCACCGGGAACGTGACCGTCCTCGGGGACGGGTTCTTCAATCTCACGTTCAAGGTCCAGGTGTACTACCTCACGTTCATCACCCAGCCTGGGAACGGGGGGACGATCACCTTCGAGGGCACGACCTACCGCAACGGCACGACCATCCAGGTCCCCTACGGGACCGTGTCCACGGTCGCCGCGGTCCCGCTGCAGTACTACCAGCCCAGCGGGGTGCCGTTCGTCCTCACCGGGGGGGTCCAGTGGGCCATCCCCCAGCAGACCGTGTTCATCAACGGCAGCGGTGACCTGATCGCGCAGTTCCTCCCCGTGTACTACAGCGTCGTCTTCACCACGAACCAGAACCCCTGCGCGCTCTCCTCCGTCGAGTTCAACGCCAGCACGTTCCCCCTCATCGACAGCCACGGGGCGCGGGTGAAGCACGGCATCTACGTCGTGAGCAACCCCGGCTGCAGCGGGTTCACCTTCGACAACTACGGCGGCAGCGGCAACATCGCCGTCACCCGCTACTCCGGCGTCGTGTGGGTGAACGGCAGCGGCACGGTCATCGTGAACTTCTCCCCTGACTGGCTCGTGGTGAGCGGGTACGTCGAGGCGTGGGGGGCGAGGACGGCCATCCAGGGCGCGGACGTCGCGGTCTTCTACGGCGGGACCCTCCTCAACGAGACCGGGCCCACCGGACCGAACGGCGCCTGGACCGTGCTCCTGGTCTTCGGGGAGTACCAGGTGAACGCGACGGCGCCCCTCTTCACCACCTCTCCGCAACAGAGCCTCTACGTGAACGGGACCCCGACCGGGGTCGCGGGTTTCGTCGTCTGGCTCAACACCACCTTGGGCCTTCCGTCGAGCGGGACCGGGGTCGTCGGCTTCGTGTCGACCTACCCGGGCATCCTCGCCCCGATCGGCATCGTGGTGGTCGCCGTCGGCGTCGTCCTCTACCTCCAGATGCAGCGCAAGTGGAGCCGGCGCGCCCCTCCGGGGCCCGGTGGCCCACCGCCCCAGCCGGCCCCCGGACCCGGCTCCCCGTCCATCGCACCCGGCCCTCCGGGCCCTGTCGCCCAGCTACCGCCCTACGGCGGTCCCCCACGGGCCGGTCCCCCGCGGCCCTACGCCCTGCCGCCGGGCCGCCCCGGGGCCCCACCGCCCTCCGGTCCCTACGGGCGCCCCCCGGGTCGCTGAACCGCGATCAGGACGGGCGGCGCCAGGAGTCGCCCCTCAGGAACCGCCGGTCCTCCTTCCTGCCGGCGAGGATGCCGTCCCCCCGGGAGCGAAGCCTCTGACCGAACCTCACGAGGTCCTCCGAGGCGACGGAGTTGAGCTCGCACAGGTCGTCCAGAACGGCCGAGACCGCCCGGGCGTCCCGGCGGACGAGCGCGTCCGCGGAGAGCCGGAGGTTCTGGAACTTCTCTCCGAGCTCGTTCAGCCGGGCTCGGATCCTGCGAGGCTCTTCGCCCCCCGCGAGGAACAGGGGATGGCGCGCCAGGGAGCGCAGTCCGCTCCCGAGCTCCCCCTGACGCTCGAGCAGGGCGTGCATCGTCCTCCGCACCGCCGCGAGCTCCTCGGTCGGGGGCCGGGGGGTTCCCCCGGACGGGACCGGTGCGAGGGAAGCTTGGACGGAGCGACGAGGATGTCCAGAGGCCACGGTTTCCTGCGCGTCTGTCCCCTCCCCGGGCTCGGAGGTCGGCTCGGAGGAGGAGCCCTGCGCGAGGCGGAGCCGTTCGTAGAGGTTCCGGTAGGACTGGGCGAGGAAGGAGTGCTCCTCCGACAGCTGGGAGACCCGGTTCCCAAGGGCCCGGAGGTCCTCCCCGTTCTCTCGGAAGTCCTCGCGACCTACCGCCGACAACCCCTCCCCCCCCCAGGGGTGTTCGAGAATACGTAAAGGAGGTCTTTAGGCGCTTTCGGTCGGAGGAACGGCGGACGGGCAGGCGGCGGCGGGGGCCCGAAGATGGGCGGGGTTGGCCTCCGCCCCGAAGATTTCGCTCCACGCCTGCACGAGGAAGGGGGTCACCTCTCCCAGGGCGACGGCCCTTCCCGTCTCCCGCTCCACGGACGTCATGATCCGCCCTTCGAACCCGCACGGCCGGAAGCGCTCGAAGGCCCTGAGGTCGGTGGAGACGTTGAGCGCGAAGCCGTGGAAGCTCACCCACTCCTCGATCGCGACGCCCACGGAGGCGATCTTCCGCTCCCCGTCGACCCAGACCCCGCGCTTGCCGGGGACCCTGGAGGCCTCGATGCCGAAGGGCTGGAGGGAACGCACGACGAGCTCCTCCACCTGGTGGACGAACCGACGCACGTCCTTCCCCCGCGGGAGAAGGTCGACGATGGGGTACCCGACGAGCTGGCCCGGACCGTGGTAGGTGCTCTTGCCTCCCCGCTCGACCTGGTGGACCGGAAGGTCCGCCGGGAGCACGTCCCCGTCCGCGCCCTGGACGCCCACCGTGATCACCGGGTCGTGCTCGACCAGGAGCAGGGTGTCCCCGATCCTGCCGGCCTTGCGCTCCCGACGGAGCTCGCGCATGAGCTCCAGGACCGGCAGGTAGGGGCGGTGGCCCAGGTCCCGGACCGCGGGCGGAGGTGGTGCGAGAACCGTGAGCGTGGGCAGGCAGCGAGAAGGAGGGGGCGCCGAGGGCAGCTCACCGGGCATGGGGAGGGACCGCCCGGGCCACGTGGATGGGCTCGCCCAGCCAGAGCAGCGCCACTTCCTGCAGCAGCTCGGCGAAGGTCGGGTGTGGGTGAACGGTCCCCGCGAGGTCGCGCACGGTGGCTCCCATCTCGATCGCGAAGGCCACTTCGCTGATGAACTCCCCCGCGGCGTGACCGGCGACGTGAGCGCCCAGGACGAGGCCGCTCTCCTCCTCCGCAACGAGCTTGACGAATCCCTGGGTCGCGTGGCTGGCGTGGGCCCTGCCGAGTGCCGCGTACGGGAACTTGACCTCGCGCGCGGACGCCCCGCGTTCCTTCGCCTGGGCGAGCGTCGACCCCACGGTGGCGAGCTCGGGGTCGGTGTAGACGACGGTGGGGACGGCCTGGTGGGCCCAGGAGGAAGGCAGGCCGGCAATGACCTCCGCCGCGATCCTTCCTTCCCGGTAGGCCTTGTGCGCGATCATGGGAGGCCGGGCCAGGTCCCCCACGGCGAAGATCCCGGGCACGTTCGTGGCCATCCGGTCGTCGACGCCGACGAACCCCCCCCGTTCGGCGAGCTTCACCCCGGCGGCCTCGAGCCCCAGCTCCCGCGTCTCCGGGCGCTTTCCGACGGTGAGGAAGAGGACGTCCCCGGAGAGGGTGGTGGGGCCCTGCGGGGTCTCGACCTCGAGCGCGACCCCCTTCTCGCCGCGGGAGAGCGACCGGGCGCGGGATTCCGTTAGGATGGTGATCCCCCGTCGTTCCAGGCTCCGCCGCAGTTCCTGCGACAGGTCCGGGTCGGTCCCGGGGACGAGCTGGGCCATGAGCTCGACGATGGTCACTTGGCTCCCGAGACGGGCGAAGTGCTCGCCGAGCTCCACGCCGCTCACCCCCCCTCCCAGGACGAGCAGGCGCGAAGGGACGCGGTCGAGGAGGAGCATGTCCTTGGCGGTCAGGACGTACCGGCCGTCGGGCTCGAAGCCGGGGAAGCTCGTGTGGAACGCTCCGGTGGCCAGGATGCAGGCCTTGAACTGCAACTCCTCGTGCCCGCCGGGCAGGTCGGGCGACTCGACGGTCGCCGTGTTCGCGCCCGTGAGGCGGGCGGAACCCTTCATCCAGCTCGCGCCCGCCGATCGGAGGAGCAGCTCGATCCCGCGGCGCTCCTTCTCGAGGATGGACGCGCGCCAGCGCTGGGTCGCGCCAAGGTCAAGATGGATCTCGCCAGGGATCCCCAGTTCCGCGCCGCTGCGCTTGACCTCGTCGTAGATCTCGGAGGTGTGGATGAGGGCCTTCGAAGGGATGCAGCCCCGGTTCAGGCACTCGCCTCCCAGCGCGTCGCGTTCCACGACCAGCGCCTTCCGGCCCAACTGGCCCAGGCGGATGGCGGCGGTGTACCCCCCCGGCCCCCCGCCGATGATGAGGACGTCCACCTCGCGGCTCATGGGAAGTTCCCGCCCTGCTCCTTGTCGAAGCTGTCGCGCTCCTCCGTGAGGGGCCAGGCCGGGGTCCGGAGGGTGTCCTCGAAGAGGGACTCGAAGCGGGGGGGAGGCATGACCTCGGCTTCCTGGATCGCGGCGCGGACCTTCGCGTCGAGCTCCGCCCGGATCGCCTCCCGCTCCGCGGCGGGGAGCAGCCCGAGCTTGTCGAGCATCGCTTCGAAGCGCCCGAGCGGGTCGTGCGCTTTGGCCCGGTCCATCCATCCTTTCGGCTGGTAGCGGGAGGGGTCGTCCGAAGAGGAGTGCGGGGTGAGCCGGTAGAGGACGCACTCGACCATGCGCGGACCCTTGCCCGAGGCGAGCGCCTCGCGGGCCTCCCGGAGGGCGTGGTAGACCGCGACGACGTCGGTCCCGTCGACCCGGCTGCCCTCGAAGCCGTAGGCCTGGGCCTTCTCGGCGAAGGTGGCGCTCGCGGTCTGCTTCTCGTTCGGGATGCTGATCGCCCACTGGTTGTTCGTGCAGACGAAGAGGACCGGGAGCTTCCAGACCCCCGCGAAGTTCATGCCCGAGTGGAAGTCGTTCGAGGAGGTGGCCCCATCTCCGAAGAAGGCCCAGGAGACGCCGGTCTCCCGCTTGTACCGGAGCGCGTAGGCGAGCCCCACCGCGTGGATGATCTGGGTGCCGATGTTCGAGGACATGGAGACGTAGCGCGCCTCCTTCGCGCTCGGATGGCAGGGCATCTGCCTCCCACGCGCCGTGTCGAGGTCGTTGCCGAACAGGTGGTGGAGGTAGAGCGTGAGGTCGAGGCCCCGCATCAGCGCGATGAGCTGCTCCCGGAGCCCGGGAAGCACCCAGTCCCCCTCGGCCATCGCGAGGGCCGCTCCGACGCTCGTGGCCTCCTGGCCGGTCGCCGGGCCGTAGAACGCGACGCGGCCCTGCCGCTGCAGCCCGAGCATGCGGGTGTCGAGGACCCGACCGAGGAGCATCCCCCGGTACATCTCCTTCAGACGCGCTTCCCAAGAGCTCCCCAGGAGCTCCTGCAACTGCTTCGAGGAGTAGGGCAGGGGAACGACCGCGGTCCCGGCAGCCGCCTCCACCGCGTTCGCCGGCGCGGCGCTTCCCGCGGGAGGCCGGGCCGGGGAGGAGGGTGGGACCCCGCTCATCGGAGCCGACCCCTAGGCCATCTCCAGGAAGAGCTGGTGCGGGTCCTCCAGGTGGCTCTTGACCACGGCGAGGAACTCGGCGCCGGTGATGCCATCGATGACCCGGTGGTCGAGGGAGATGGAGAGGTTCATGAGATGGGCCGGGACGACGCTCCCATCGGGGGCGAAGACCGGGCGCTTGGAGATCTTGTGGACCCCGAGGATCGCCACCTCGGGATAGTTGAGGATCGGCGTCGCGAGCACGCCCCCAAGTGACCCCAGGCTGGTGATCGTGAACGTGCTGCCCGTGAGCTCGTCCCGGGAGAGCTTCCCGCTCTTGCCGCGCTCCGAGAGGTCCTGGATCTCCCGGGCGAGCGCGTGGATGCTCTTGCGGTCCGCGTTCTTGATCACCGGCACGATGAGCCCGTCGGGCGCCGCGGCCGCGATGCCGATGTTGTAGTAGCGGTTGAGGACGATCTCCTGCTTCGCGTCGTCCACGTAGGCGTTCATCGTCGGATGGGCCTTGAGCCCCTGCACGACCGACTTGATGATGAACGGCAGGTAGGACAGCTGGACCCCCTTCTCCTCCAGCCGCTTCTTCGCGCGCTCCCGCACGCGAACCAGCTCCGACATGTCCACCTCTTCGACGTAGGTGAACCGCGCGGCACGTGCGTGGGAGATCGCCATGTGCTCGGAGATGACCCGGCGCAGGCCGCGGATGGGGATGCGTTCCTGGAGGGGACCGGAGGGGACCGGGGCGGCCTCGGGGACCGGGGGCATGGGCACCGAGGTTGAGGGTACGGAGGGGACCGGTGGGGCGCCGACCTGAGGGACCTGCGGGGTGGGTGGCCTTACGGCGCTGGCCTCCGCGGCGGTGGCTGCGGTTGCGGCCGGGGACGTCGGCGCAGCGCGGGCCCCGCCCTTGGCGAAGGTCGCAAGGTCCGCGTCCGTGATGCGGCCTTGCGGGCCAGTTCCGACGACCTGCGCCAGGTCGATCCCCATCTGGGCTGCCTTATGGCGCACCGAAGGGGGCGCGAGGATGCGGCCGAACGAAGGCGCGGCGGGGGGGCTCGGAGAGGCGGGAGCGGGTCCGGGGACCGCGGCCGGGGACGCTGCGCCGTGCCCCGATGGAGGCGCAGCACCGCCGCCGACCGCATCGATGGTGACCAGCAGCCCACCGACCTTCACGATCTCGCCCTCTTTGGCGTGGAGCGCGAGGACCTTGCCGCCCCGGGGCGAGGGGATCTCCACGTTCGCCTTGTCGGTGAGCACGCTCACCAGGGGCTGGTCCTCCTTGATCGTGTCGCCGACCTTCACGTGCCACTTGACGACCTCGCCCTGGGCGACGCCCTCGCCGATGTCCGGCAGACGGAACTCGAAGGTCATGGTGGATGCGCTCCTTCCGAGGGATCAACCTGCGGTCACCGTGCGCTGGATGGCCCGGCCGATCCGGTCGACGCTGGGCAGGTAGAGGTTCTCGAGCGTGTAGGGGAACGGGGTGTCGTACCCGGTGACGCGCGCGATCGGGGCCTTGAGGGAGTAGAGCGCCTTCTCGGCGAGGATCGCGGCGAGCTCCGCCCCGAACCCGCAGAACTTGGGAGCTTCGTGCACGATGACCGCCCGCCCCGTCTTCTCCACCGACCGGACCACCGCGTCGATGTCGAGCGGCACGAGCGTCCTGAGGTCGATGAGCTCGGCGTGGATGCCGGTCTTCTCCAGCACCTGGCAGGCCTGGAAGGCCGTAGGGACCATCGCGCCGTAGGCGAAGACGCTCACGTCCGTCCCTTCGCGGACGATGCGCGCCTTCCCGAACGGGACCCGGTGGTCCCCGTCAGGGACCTCGCCCGTGGCGGTCCGGTAGATGCGCTTCGGTTCCATGAACAGGACCGGGTCCTCGTCGAAGATCGCCGTCAGGAGCAGCCCCTTCGCGTCGGCGGGGGTGGAGGGGATGACCACCTTCAGCCCCGGGGTGCTCGCAAAGAGTTGCTCGGTGCTCTGGGAGTGGTAGAGACCGCCACGGATGCCTCCGCCGTACGGGGTCCGGATCACGACGTGCGCGGGGAACTGTCCCCCCGAGCGGTACCGTAGCTTCGCGAGTTCGCTCACGATCTGGTCGAAGGCGGGGTAGATGAAGTCCAGGAACTGGATCTCGGCGACCGGCTTCAGCCCGTAGAGGGCCATCCCCACGGCCATCCCCACGATGCCGCTCTCGTTGAGCGGCGTGTCGAGCACCCGCTGCTCGCCGAACTCCTTCTGAAGCCCGTCGGTGGCCCGGAAGACCCCCCCGTTCACCCCGATGTCCTCACCTAGGCAGAGGACGTCCGGGTCTTTCTTCATCGCCTGATGCAGCGCTTGGTTCACGCCCTGGATGAGCGTCAGCTCGGTCATGGTCGCACCACCCCTTCCTTGACGAATTCCTCGAACTCCCGCCGCTGGTCCTCGAGGTTCGGCGGAGGGTTCTGCCAGACATCGTCGAAGATGGACGGGGCCGCCGGAGGACCGAGCTTCTCGGCCTCCTGGATGGCGCTCTGGATCTCCGCGCGGACCTCCTCCTGCATCGTCTCGAAGTCCGCCTCGCTCAGGACGCCGCGACCCACCAGCTCGACCTTCAACCGTTCGATCGGGTCGCGGGACTTCCAGGCGGCCAGCTCCGCGGGGGTCCGGTACCGGCGGGGATCGTCCGAGGTGGAGTGCGGTCCCATCCGATAGGTGACCGCCTCGATGAGCGTGGGACCTTCGCCGCGGAGGGCGCGGGCCCGGGCCTCCCTAACGGCCCGGTAGACGGAGTGGAAGTCGTTCCCGTCGATCTGGACGCCGGGGAAGCCGTAGGCGTTCGCCTTGACCGCCAGCGTGGAGCTCAGCGTCTGCTTCTCCCTCGGGAGCGAGATCGCCCACTGGTTGTTCTGGCAGAAGAAGACGACAGGGGCCTTGTAGACCCCGGCGAAGTTCATGCCCGAGTGGAAGTCGGTGGACGAGGTCGCGCCGTCACCGAAGAACGGTACCGCGACGACCTTCTCGCCCTTGTAGCGCGAAGCGTAGGCCAGCCCCACCGCATGGATGATCTGCGTGCCGATCGGGCTCGACGCGCTGACGAACCGGTAGTCGCGGAAGCCGTAGTGGTTCGGCATCTGGCGGCCCTTGCTGAGGTCGCCCTCGTTCCCGTAGAGCTGGTTCAGGATGAGCGGCAGCGGGACCCCCCGTGTGAGGGCGACGGCCAGTTCACGGTAGGCCGGACAGACCCAGTCCCCCTTCTCGAGCGCCCATCCGCATCCGACCTGGGCGGCCTCCTGCCCCTCCAGGGGAACGTAGAATCCCAGCCGTCCCTGGCGCTGCAGGTTCATGCACCGTTCGTCGACGGCCCGTCCCAGGGCCATCGTCCGGAGGACCTTCAGCAGCTCGGGGTCCGGGAGCGAAGGGCCCTGCATCTCGACCATCGTCCGGGACACGGATGCGCTCACTCGGGCTCGACCCCGGGCTCGCCAGAGGGGTGGCGTTTATGATGGTTGCGCGGGCGAGGGTGACTTTCTGTCGGTACGCGGTCTTTTCCGGGGGCCGGTGCCCGCTCCGCGGACGCCGCGCGAAGGGGCCGCAGCTCTCGGGCAGGTCCGCTCCTCCCCTGGCCCCGGGCGGGGGTGGGCGGAGGGTAGGGGACGCGATTATCTCCCCCGACCTCCTTCCGCTCAGCATCATGGACGCGGTCCCGGCCCACCGTCACTGCAAGGTCTGTGGCTCCACGACCCCTCCGGAGGACCCGTTCTGCTCACCCAAGTGCGCCCAGAAGCGGGCGAACCAGGTCCGCCAGCAACGGCTCTACACCCTCCTGTTCGCCGCCCTGACCATCTTCATCATCATCACCCTGTTCCGAGGATACTGAGGTCGATCGTGCCGAAGGACCACGTCCGGCGCGCCGTCATGGGCGGGACCTTCGACCGGATCCACGTCGGCCACGAGGCGCTCCTCCGCGCGGCCTTCGACCACGCGGACGAGGTCGGGATCGGGCTCACCACCGAGCAGTTCCTGCGCAAGGGGGGGAGGTCCCGGAAGGCGGGGCTCGTCCGACCTTTCGACGAGCGACGGGTGGCTCTGCAGGCCTTCCTCAACGAGAGGTTCCCCGGACGGGAGTGGTACCTGATCCCGCTCGTGGACCAGTGGGGCGCCGCCCTCGAGCCGAAGACCGAGGCTTTGGTCGTGAGCGAGGAGACCCTCCCGGTCGGAGAGCTCGCGAACCAGTTGCGGCGCCGCAAGCGCGTGCGGCCGCTGACGCTCATCCTCCGCCATGCCGTCCTCGCGGAGGACCTTCTGCGCGTCTCCTCGACCCGCCTCCGGCAGGGGAAGATCGACCGCGAGGGGCGGCGCCTCTCCCCCGTCCGCATCGGGGTGGGCTCGACCAACTCGGTGAAGCGCGCGGGGGTGGAGGCCGCGTTCCATGCCCTGCTCGAACGGACGCCCGTCGTCGTCGAGGGTGTGAGCCCGGGCCGGGCCAACCCCCAACCTTGGGGCCTGGAGGAAGGGTTCGAAGGAGCGAAACGGCGAGCGAAGCTCGCCCTGGCGGACGACAGGGACTGGGGGGTCGGGGTCGAGGCGACGATCCTTCGGCTGGGGAAGGAAGGTCCCCTCTACGATGTCCACTGCATCGCCGTTTCCGGCGCCGACGGGGTCGAGCTGACCGGTCTATCTTCGGCCTACCCCCTCCCGAGGAACATCTCCCGTCAGCTGGAAGGTCGACGCACGTTGGAGGACGCGGTCCGGCTGGCCGGGGGCCCCCAGAAGGTCGGGCACACCACAGGGGGAGCCCTGGCTTTCCTGACGGGCAACGAGATCTCCCGAGAGGACATCATCGCGGGGGCCATCCGGGCGGCCTTCGTCCCCCTGCTCGCGCGACGGGCGGAGCGGCTGCCCACCGTCGAGGTCCTCTCTGCGAAGCGCCGCTAGCCGACCGATGGACCGAGAGGGGTCCAGGGCTGGGACGAGCCCGGGAGGCTCGCGGCCCATATGGGCCCGGGCGCGGACACGCCCGTCCATGCGACCGACCGACGGTCGGTTCCTGCGTTGCTAGAGCGAACCTGGAGCCTTCCAGAGTGGACCGTGGCTAGGCCCTGACCGGAGAGGCCGCGAGCGGCTCGGATCCGGGCTCCAAGCTCGAGTAAAGTATATCCCGTATCTCACGGTCCACCCCCGCGGAGCGTTCCCCGATGGAGAGCTACCTACGAGTCGCGTTCTCCAGCGAAGGGTCCAAGCCCTCCGAAGTGGCGGACAAGCTGCATTCCCTGGGGTTCCGGCCGACACAGGGAAACTACGATTTCGTCTACGATTGGAAGGCCTCCGTTTCGCTGGAAGAGGCGATGGACCTGGCAGACCAGGTGGCCCGGTCCTTGCGCGGGTTCAGGATCCTCTTCGAGATGGAGACCGTCTGAACCGGGCCCTTCGACCCCCGGGTCAGGGCCAGGCTGAGGGGGGCCATGGGTGGGGAGAACTTCCGGGTGCGGTGGGAGGCAGGAACGGAGTGAAGGTCGTCATTCCCGCCGCCGGACAGGGCACGCGGTTCCTACCCGCGACGAAGAGCATGCCCAAGGAGATGCTCCCCGTGCTGGACCGTCCGGTGATCCAGTACGTGGTGGAGGAGGCGGTCGCCTCCGGAGCGGACGACATCACGATCATCACCGGGCGCGGGAAGCGGGCCCTTGAGGACCACTTCGACCACAATCCGGAGCTGGCCAAGTACAACGACCTCCCCGCGATGCGAGGGTTGGAGCATCTCGCCGAGCGCGCGACGATCCACTTCGTCCGGCAGCGCTCCCCTCGGGGCCTCGCGGACGCCGTCGCCTGCGCGGCGAAGCACGTGGGGAACGAGCCCTTCGGGGTCCTGCTCGGCGACACGATCAACCTCTGCGAACCTCCGCTCCTGCGCCAGCTCTGGGACCGGTTCGAGGAGCTCGGCTCGCGGTCCTCCGTCCTCGCCGTGGAGACCGTCCCCGACTCGAAGGTCTCCGACTACGGCATCATCGCCGGGCCACAGGTCCGTCCCGGCGTCTTCGAGGTCAAGCAGCTCGTGGAGAAGCCGACGCTCGCGAAGGCTCCCAGCCGGCTGGGCATCACGGGGGCCTACGTCCTCACCCCCGCGGTCTTCGAGGCGATCCGCTCCACCCCACCGGGAAGGAACGACGAGGTCCAGCTGACCGATGCCCTCGACCGTCTGCGGAAGGGGGAGAAGGTCTATGCGGTCACCTTCCAGGGGGTCCGGTACGATATCGGCGACCGGTTCCTGTGGCTCAGGACGAACATGGAGTTCGCCCTGCGCGACCCGGAGCTGCGCGACCGACTACGACCGTACCTGAAGGAGCTCCTAGCATGACCGAGACCGCGATCGTCGCCGGAGCTGCGGGATTCCTCGGCTCCCATCTCTCCGAGAGCCTGCTGAACGACGGCTGGACCGTGATCGGGATCGACAACCTCTCAACCGGAGCGACCGCGAACCTCAGGACCTTCCGGAAGAACCCGAACTTCCGCTTCCTCAAGAGGGACCTCACGCGCAGGGTCCGGCTCCCTCCCGCGACCGCCGTCTTCCAGCTCGCCTCCCCCGCTTCCCCTCCCCATTACCAGCGGGACCCCCTCGCCTGCCTGTCGGTCAACTCCTTCGGGACAGCGCAGCTCATCGAGCACGCCCACGTGTCGGGAGCCCGCTTCTTCCTCGCCTCCACCTCCGAGGTGTACGGGGACCCGGAGGTCCACCCGCAGCCCGAGTCGTACTTCGGCCACGTGAACCCGATCGGGCCGCGGTCGTGCTACGACGAAGGCAAGCGCTACGCGGAGGCGCTCACCGCCGCCTGGGAGAGGACCAAGGGCGTGGACGCCCGCATCGCGAGGATCTTCAACACCTACGGGCCCCGCATGGCCCTGGACGACGGAAGGGTCGTGACCCAGTTCCTCGTGCAAGGCTGGACGGGTGCGCCGATCACGGTGCATGGCGGGGGGGTCCAGACCCGCTCGTTCTGCTACGTTTCCGACCTCATCGCCGGCTTCCGCAAGCTCTACGACTCCTCGGTGAAGGGCCCGGTGAACCTCGGGAACCCCAACACCGAGATGAGCATGAACGACCTCGCGGAGAAGGTCCGTGAGCTCACGGGTGGCCGGTCGACGGTGGTCCACTCCGAGCGAGGTCAGGACGACCCCGAGCGCCGGCGACCGGACATCAGCAGGGCCAAGGAGCTCCTGGGATGGGAACCGAAGGTCCCGCTGGACGAAGGGCTCCAGAGGACCTCGGAGGACATCCAGGCCCGCCTGAAGCGGGCCGCCCGAGCTTTGGCCAAGGCGACGAGGTCCGAGGGGACGGGCTGATGCCGCGCGCGAAGGGTCAAGGTCGCCCCGCCCGTGAGAAGGCCGGGGCCCGTGGCGCGGAAGCGGCGCGCGAACCCCCGCTCACGCTGGGGGTCTCGGGCCTGGGGTTCGTCGGTGTGGCCATGTCCGTCGCTTTCGCGCACTACGGGCACGACGTCGTCGGCTACGACGTGGTCGACCGGAGGAGGGAGGAAGTGGGGCGCGGTCACGCGCCCTTCTTTGACCCCGGGCTCGAGGAGGAGCTCTCCTCCGCGGTCAAGAGCGGCCGGCTGCGGGTGGCCAAGGACCGGGAGTCGTTCTTCCGGGATGCGGACGTGGTCTTCCTCTGTCTTCCGACCCCCAGCCGTTCGGACGGCTCGGTGGAGACCTCCTTCCTGGAGGAGGAGGCCCTCCGCCTGGGCAAGCTCCTGCGACGCTCCCGCAGCTGGAAGCTCATCGTCGTGAAGAGCACCTCGCCCCCCGGCACGGTGAGGAAGATCGAGCGGATCATCGCGGGGGAGAGCGGCAAGAAGCCGGGCGAGGACTTCTCGGTCGCCTCGAACCCGGAGTTCCTCGCCGAGGGGAACCTCGTTCGGGACGCGCTCGAACCCTCCCGCATCGTGGTCGGGACCTCGGACGAGCGCTCGGAGCGGACCCTGCGCCAGGCCTACTCGGGATTCCCCGGCCCCTTCGTCGCCCTCCCTCCGACCTCGTCGGAGCTGGTGAAGTACTCCTCGAACGCCCTGCTCGCGGTCAAGGTCTCCTTCGCGAACGAGATCGCACGCCTGGCGGAGAAGGTCGGCAGCGACGTGTACCCTGTCATGGAGGCGGTGGGCATGGACCCCCGTCTGGGCAAGGCCTTCCTCCGCGCCGGCCCGGGCTTCGGCGGCAGCTGCTTCCCGAAGGACCTGAAGGGCCTGGTCGCCTTCGCCCGCCAGATGGGGGTCCCGCTCCCGGTCACCGATGCCGCCCTCAACGTGAACGAGACGCAGGCGCGTCACGTCGTCGACCTGGCGGAGACCGCCAGCGGGGGGCTCCTCGCGGGGCGCGAGGTCGCCCTGCTCGGGCTCGCCTTCAAGCGGGACACCGACGATGTGCGGGAGTCCCGGGCCTACCCGATCCTGGGCGAGCTGCTCAAGCGGGGGGCGCTGGTCCGCCTCCACGACCCCAAAGCCGCCGAGAGCTTCCGAGCGGGGCTCCCCAAGATCCTCTCCGTCGACCCCGGCCCGCGCGTGCGTTTCTGCGAGACCCCGGAAGAGGCGCTGCGCGGCGCGAACCTGGCGTTGGTCCAGTGCGACTGGGAGGAGTACGCGGCGCTGCCTCCGTCCGCCTGGAAGGAGCTGAAGGACCGACTCGTCATCGACGCCCGACGAAGCGTGGACCCCGCCACGATGCGGCGCGCGGGAGTCCGCTACGTGGCCATCGGAAAGGGGGAGCCCTAGGTCCCCGAGCGGCCAGGGTCGTCTCGGATAGGACGCTGACGCGCGCGGGGACCGAAGCTTTACCCTGTCCGGGAGAACGAGAGCGCAGATGGTCACGGGCGCGGCCCCCCCAGGGAGACCCACCGCGGTCCCGGGCCGACGCCCGGCGTCGGGGCCCAGGGACGCGCCTCGCGCCCGGGCCCCGCCAGGGGGTCGGGGAGACTTCGCATCCCTCCCCCGCACGGAGGGTGAGGTCGGAACGTTCAAGGACAACAAGGCCGCGCCGATCCATCGGTGGTTCCAGTACCCCGCGGGGTTCAGCTATCGGGCGGTGGAGCACGCGCTCGACCTCGAGGGAACCTCGGAGGGTGCGAGGGTCTACGACCCCTTCGCGGGAACCGGCACGACGCTCGTGGTGTGCAAGGGAAGGGGCATCGCCAGCATCGGGGTGGAGGCCCACCCGCTCGTCGCGCGGATCGCGAGGACGAAGGTCAGCTGGGACGTTGACCTGGAGCAAGCGCGTTCGGAACGCGTCCGCTTTCTCCGGGACGTTCGTCGCGGGGGCGGGAAGGACCCGCCCCTGCGCGAGATGCCGGAGCTCGTCCTCAAGTGCTACAGTGCCCCGAACCTGCGCAAGCTGCTCCGGCTCCGCACGCGTCTCGGGGGAGTGCCCGAGGAGCTCAGGGACCTGTTCGAGGTAGCCCTCGTGGGCACGCTCAGGTCCGCGAGTGCCGCGGCCACCGGCTGGCCGTACATCGCACCCAAGAAGCGCATCGCGGAGAAGGACGCCATCCTCACCTTCGAGTCGCTCCTCGACCGATGCCTCCGGGACCTGGAAGGGACCCCGGTCGACCGTCGGCAGGTGGACTCCCAGGTGTTGGAGGGGGACGCTCGCCACCCGTCTGTCGCGGCCCGGTCGGTGGACCTCGCGTTCACCTCGCCTCCCTACCTCAACAACTACGACTACGCGGACCGGCTCCGGCTCGAGACCTACTTCCTTGGGATGGCGGGGAGCTGGGCGGACATCAGCGAGAGGTTCCGGAAGAAGCTCGTCGTCTCCGCGACGACGCAGGTCCTCCGGCAGGACGGGGCGCCGGAAGACCTCGTCAGCCGGGCCGTCGGTCCCGTCGCCCCGACGGTCGCGAAGGCGCTTGCGGAGAAGGTCCGTGCGCTCTCGCGGCTTCGGCGGGAGAGGACCGGACAGAAGAGCTACGACCTCATGGTGGCCCGCTACTTCGTGGACATGACGCAGGCGCTCGAGGCGACCCGCCGCGCGCTCCGCCCGGGTTCCCGGTTCGTCCTGATCCTGGGAGACTCCGCCCCCTACGGCGTGCCCATCCCGACGGAACAGTACCTGGGGGAGATCGGGGTCGGGCTCGGCTTCGAATCCTTCAAGGTGGTCCCCCTCCGCGCGCGCGGAGGCAAGTGGCGGAGCAATCCCCAGCGGCACCACGTTCCGCTCAAGGAGTCGTGGCTGCTCCTCCAGAACTAGGGTCCTCGCGCGGTCGTGGACGACACGCGCACCCGGGGACCGTTCACGAGCGCTCAGCCGCCCGCGAGGGGACGTCATCTCGGTGTGAGGCAAAGGTCAAATGCGACCCGCCCTCCGACAGGCAAGGACCCCATGCAGAAGTACCCGGTGAGCCCGAAGGTCGTCAAGGAGCTCAACCTCCCCACGATCCAGAGCAAGGTGCAGGAGGCCTTCGGCGCGTGCACCCAGGACGGAGAGTTCCTCCACGCCCAGTTCGGAGCCCTGAAGGACCTCAAGATCGGAGTGGAAGGGAAGACCCTGCTCGTCGAGACGATCATGGACCCGAAGGTCCCACCGGACGTGCAGCAGGACACGGTCCGCCGCTACTACGCCTTCCTCGAGCACGCCACCGGCTACACGGCCAAGGAACGGGCGAAGAAGCTCCAGCAGGCTGCCAAGAAAGGTACGCCAGGGGCGTAGGGCTTGGCGTACGTCCTTCCGTCCTCGGCGGCGGGTGGCGAGGTTGGCCGCCTGCGGGCCCTGGTCGCGAAGTACTTCCCGGTCTACGAGACCCGGGTCACGACCAACTCGCTAGTGCTGGCCGTCCAGGTCGACCCCGCCTCGATGGCGGAGAAGTTCGACGAGCTCCGGCGCGAGCTCTGGCCGATGAACTACGTGCCGATGCTCCGCCAGCAGCCGGGGGAGACGGTGGTCGAGGTCCTCCGCCGCCCGCAGCGGACCACCTGGCGGCCGTACACCAACGTCGTGATGCTGGTCATCACGGCCTTCACCTGCCTCTTCGCCGGGGCCTTCCTGTGGGTGGCCTACGTCGGTGGGACCGCGCTGAACAGCTCCTCGCTCCTCTGGGGGGGGCTCACCTTCGCCCTGCCGCTCATGGCGATCCTGGGGTTCCACGAGCTCGCGCACTTCCTGGTCGCCCGCTACCACCACGTCGAGGCCTCGCTCCCGTTCTTCGTCCCGATGCCGCCCCCCTTCGTCATCTTCGGGACCTTCGGGGCGTTCATCTCGCTCCGTGAGCCGATCCCCGACCGCCGGACCCTCCTCGACATCGGAGCGTCGGGGCCCATCGCGGGCTTCCTCATCGCCATCCCGATCACCGCCTTCGGGCTGTTCCTGACCCAGCACAATCCGATCGTGCTTCCCCTGACCAATTGCGGCCCGGTCTTCTTCTCGATCCCCTACGGCAACCTGGTGATCGGGTCCTCGGCCCTCTTCTACGCGCTCTCCCTCTTCTTTCCGGCTTCGCTCGTCGGGAACATGAACCCGCTCGCGATCGCGGGGTGGGTCGGGCTGCTCGTAACCGCGATCAACCTCCTACCCGCGGGGCAGCTGGACGGAGGGCACGTGTTCCGTGCGCTCTTCGGCCCGCGCGCCGTCTACGTCAGCTGGGCGGCGGTCGTCGCCCTCTTCATTCTCGGCGTGTTCTACCCGGGCTGGTGGATCTTCGGGTTCCTGGTCCTGATCCTGGGGGCCCGGCACCCACCCCCCCTCAACGACATCACGCCGCTCGACTGGAAGCGCCGAGGGGTGGGGATCCTCGCCGTCGCCATCCTCCTCACCGGGTTCGTCGCCGTTCCCATCGCGAGCCCGAGCGGCAACTTCCACCTGACCCGGGACGGGCTGGTGGCGGTCGGTGATACCCGGAACGTGACGCACGCCTTCGTGAACTTCACCCTCAACAACGACGACATCGTACCTCACGCCTTCGGGTTCTCCGTGACCCTTACCGTCCTGGGGGCCAGCGGACCGTCTCTGGCCTCATGGGCCGATAATCTGACCTGGACCGTGCATCTTCCCAACGGCACGGCCATCGTCGTCAAAGGCGCCCAGGTGGGGGAGAACTTCACCCTCCCCTCGAGCTTCCCGCTGGCCGTGCCCGTGAACAACACGGGTCAGGCGAACTCCCCGTACTTCGTCTCCCTCGAGATCAACGGACCGACCGCCGTGCCGGTCTATCCGATCCCCACGTTCACCGCCGCGCTCAAGGTCACCGAGTATTGCCAGTCCGTCCAGTCGCTCTCCGGGGGCGGCCCGAGGTCGGCCACCTTCACCTTCCCCAGCTGAGCAGGCCCCGGCCTCCACCCCGCCCCCCTGCCTCGATGGGAGAAGGGCCGCGGCGGGCGCCTCCCACGCACGCGTTCTCCTGCGTTCAGTGGTCCCTGCGGATGGTCACGACCCACCGGGTAAGGCTGCGGTGCACGCGCTCCCCGAGGATGGTGGACTCCAAGGTGAGTCCGCGCGGCATCGGTGGGAGCGAGGAGGGGTCGCTGACGAGGCAGGTCGCCCGTCCGTGGGGTCGAAGAAGACCGGGAAGCGCTTCCACCGCCTGTAGGAGGACCTCCGAACTGGCCCGACCCCCGGTCCCCGAGGCGCGGCCATAGGGGGGATCGAAGACCGCGGCGTCGAAACGCTCCCCCTCCAGCTGGGAGAGAAGCTCCTGCACCTCGCACTGCACGAGCCGGTCGGGCTCCACCTTCTCGGCGCGCAGGTTCTGCAGCGTCCCTCGGATCATCTCCGCATCCCGGTCGGCCCCGCTCACGCGGTATCCGAGAAAGGCGGCCTCCAGGAGGATGGCCCCCGTGCCGCAGAACGGGTCGAGGATGGATCCGCCCAGGGGCGCGCCCGCGAGGTTTACGAGAGAACGGGCCAAGAGCGGGGAGAGGGTCACGGGCTTGCGAAAGGGGCGGTGCTTGCTCCGCCGCGAATCCATCTCGTCGCGCGGCACCTCCCCCAGGAGCTCGGCAAGGCCCGCTTCCGTGGCCGCGGGGGGGGAGGCGGAGGCGGCTGGGAGGAGTACGACGAAGTCCCGGTCCGGCGACCCCAGGTCGACCCGTCCCCCGCCCTGCAGAAAGGCGTGGCCCAGGAGGCGCGGCGCTTCTCGCGCCAGCGACTGCGGCGCGCCCGAGGCGACGCGCACACGCGCCGTCGCTCCGCTACCGCCCTCCATCACCATCGCGTCGACGAGCGTGTCCAGGTTTCCCTCGGCCAGGGGGCGAAGCACCCGGTGCGCGAGGCCCAAGCGGCGGGCCAGGAGCCCCTCAGGACCCGGACGGGAGAAGGTCACCTCACGGAACCGCTCGCCGCCCCACGGGAGGGGCCGGGGAGGAGAGGAGGCCGGGTCCAGTACGCTCGCGCAGGCCTGGAGCTCTCGTTCGGCGAGGGGGAGGTTCTCTCCGGAGAGCTCCACCCAGACGGCCACGGTTCCTTTCTCGCTCATCGGCCGCCTGGGTCCGCTCCCGGGGGCGAGGAGAAGACCCGTCCCAGCGTCCGACGTATCTCGTCGGTGTGGCTGCCCTCCCAGTACGCTTGTCCGCAGGACGTGCAGACGTAGATCGGGGCGCCGGACATCCAGTGGCGTTCGGGCACCCCCTTGGGAGGGACGGGGGCCGAGCGGTCGGCCTCGCGGAGAGGCGCGTTGCAGAGCGAGCAGCGCACGAACCGGACCTCCCGCCGAAGCCCGGGGTAGGCCCGGGACACCTCTCGCAGCTGCTCGTCGAGCTCGAGGCTGCGGATCAAGAGGACCCGGGGGGAGCGCTCGGACATGCCGCGGTCCCGGGTCAGCACCTGGCGGTCCTCCGCCTTGGCCTGCTCCAGGATGGAGGAGTCGGTCCTCTGACGGGCGTAGACGACGTCATAGCCCAGGAAACGGAGGTTGCGTGCCAGCCGTCCCAGCATCTCGTCGCAGATCCAGCGAGGTTCGGGGGGAGCGGTCAAGAGGGGTAACACCACGAACTCCTGCGTAAGGGTTCGCATCACCGAACGCTAAATACCGGAAGGTGGGTCGCCGCGCAATGGGCCGGTTCTTCGGGACGAACGGAATCCGAGAGGTCGTAGGGGAGACCCTCACCGCCCGCTTCGTGGCGGACATGACAGGGGCCATCGCCGACGTTCTGGCAGACTCCCGACCGATCCTGGTCGCCTGCGATGGACGCACCTCCTCTCCCGCCTTCTCGAGGATCGCCGCCGGGACGCTCTCCCTCGCGGGATTGGAGGTCCAGGAGCTCGGACCCATGCCGACGCCCTGCGCCCAGTACAGCGTGCCTCGCCTGGGGGTCTCCTGCGGGGTCATCATCACCGCCTCCCACAATCCCCCCGAGTTCAACGGGATCAAGGGCATCGCCGCGGACGGGCTGGAGTTCACCCCGGAGACCGAAGCTGCGGTGGAGAAGGCCTACCTGGAGGGTAGGTCCCGCAAGGTGCGGTTCGACAAGGTGGGGGGCATCCGCCCGGAGAACGCGGCGATCGAGCGGTACTTGAACGGCATCCGAGGCCAGGTGGATGCGGAGAAGATCCGCTCCCGGGGCTTCCGCGTCGTGGTCGATTGCGGGAACGGTGCCTCTGCGGTGACCGCCCCCGTCCTGTTGAACCAGCTTGGGGTTCGCTACGTTTCGCTCAACGGGAACATGGACGGAACGTTCCCCGGTCGCCCTTCCGAGCCCACCGAGCCCAACCTGAAGGACCTCGTGGCCGCCGTCACCGCTCACGGGGCCGACCTCGGCGTGGCCCACGACGGGGACGCGGACCGGGCCGTGTTCGTGGACGACAAGGGGCGGTTCATCCCCGGCGAGCGGGTCTTGACCCTGCTCGCGCGAGAGGAGGTCCAGAGCGCGGGCGGAGGGATCGTCGTCACCCCCGTCACCTCCTCGCAATCGGTGGAGGACATCGTGACGCCGTTCGGCGGCAAGGTCCACTACACGCGTGTGGGGTCCCCTGTGGTCTCCCGCGCGATGCTGGGAACGAAGGCGGTCTTCGGGGGGGAGGAGAACGGAGGATACCTGTTCCCGAAGCACCAGTGCGCCCGCGACGGCGGGATGACCCTGGCGAAGGTCCTCGACCTGGTCGCCAGGTCCGGCAAGTCCCTGTCGAGGCTGCTCGACGAGCTACCTCCCTACTTCCTGGTCAAGAGAAAGGTCGCCTGTCCGGTGGAACTGCGCCAGCGGGTCCTTTCCGAGGTCCCGTCGCTCTTGGACGCGGGCAAGGACCCGGCCACGCGCGTCGTCACCCTGGACGGGGTGAAGGTGATCACGCCCCGCGGATGGGTGCTGGTGCGACCGTCGGGTACCGAACCCATCTACCGGGTCTTCACCGAGGCCAGGGACCTGAAGACGGCGGAAGATCTCGCCGAGCAGACCCTCACGAAGGTCCAAGCCCTCATCCAGCGGATCCAGGGCGGAGCGGCGTAGACCTTCCCACAGCCCGTTCCGGGCGTGTAAGCAGGTTCAAATGCCCGAACCCCTGCTACACCCGACCCGTCCATGAAGCGCGAAGGTGCCACCGACCCTCCCGCCGCAGACCAGTGCGCCGACTGCCACAAGCGCTTCACCGATCGCCTCGAGACCCGGTGGGACGTTCACATGCCGGACGGCACCTACATCGTCGTCTGCTCCCCTTGCTTCCAGAAGCGGGACGCGGCTCGCGCCCCCCTGGACGACCTTCCCGCGCCCTCGGGACGGACCTCGGTCCTGAAGACCGAGAAGAAGACCAAGAAGAAGAAGAACTGAGGCCGGTCGGCGTTACCGGACCCCGCTCCCTGACGGGCGGACACGCTCCCGGGATCGGTCGGTGCTTGTCCCTACGGACCTAGGTCCCGCGGCTACTGGATCGGTCCCAGGTTCATCGACCGGAACCCCCACGCCGCCGCGACGAACGAGACCGCGGCGAGCGCGCCCAGGATACCGAGGTTGACGAGGACCGCCGGGCCCAGCTGATTGGCAAAGGCGTGGCGGATCGCGAAGGCGGCGAACGTCAGCGGATTGACGTTGATCACCGCGGCCAGCGCCCGAGGAGTGGAGGGACCGACCGGATAGTAGACCGTGGAGAGGAAGATCAGGAAGAGCTGCAGGAACGACTGGATGCTGAAGTAGGCGTTCGCAGAGCGTAACCGGGTCCCCAGGGCGATCAGGAGTCCCGCGAAGAATATCCCACCGAGGCCCACGGTCGCGAGCACCGTCGCCAGGTCCAGCAGGGAGATCGCCGGGAGCCCGATCAAGGGCACGGCGACCCCGACCATCACGGCCACGCCAAAGAGCGAGAAGAGCAGGGTCGTCAGGACGAGTCCCGCCAGGTACTCGGACCGGAGGAAGGGGCCGGAGAAGATCTGCTCGACCATGGCCCACCGACGGTCTAACCAGAAGAGGTTCCCCGAAACGACACCTCCCGAGACCATCTGGAAGGCGACCATCCCCGGTACCAGGAAGGAGGTGTAGGACTGCCCGCCGGTCTGGGAAGCGGGCACAATGGAGCTGAACATCGTTCCCAGGACCACGATGGTGACCGCGGGCTGCCCGAACCGGACCACGACGCTGATGGGGTCGAAGTTCGAGACGAAGTTCCGGACGACCAGGCGGAGGATGGGCGGGAGAGTCACTTCGCGACCCCCATGTCCCGGCGGAGCCCGCCCGAGGTCCCGGGAGGGGGCGGGTTCCCCGGGCGGCCGTTCGTACTCGTTCTGCGCTCCGTCTCCGGCTCGTCCAGCCCGTCCTGCTCCCCACCGCCGATCATCCCGAGGAACGCCCCTTCGAGGGTCGGCTCGCTGATGGAGAGGCGCTCAAGCACGTGGCCCCGGGAACCGCTCCAGGTCGTGATCCAGGGGAGAAGGGTCTCGGCCTTGTCGGAGCGGAACTCGAAGCTGCTCGTGTCCATCCCTGGAGCGACCGCTCCCTCGGGCTGGAGGACCGACGCTCCCCTCTCGTGGAGACCCACGACGAACTCCTGGACATGGGCGGGAGGCAGCGCGTCTCCGAACTCAACACGAACCTCGCGGGCGCCTCCGAACCTCTGCTTGAGGCACTCCGGTGTGTCGGTGGCGAGCAGCGACCCCTGGTGCAGCACGGCGATGCGGTCGCAGAGCATGTCGGCCTCGTGGAGGATGTGCGTGGTGAAGACTATCGAGAGCCCGCGGCGGGCCCGCTCGCGGAGGTACTTCAGGATACGACGGCGGGCCAGAGCGTCGAGCCCGACGGTGGGCTCGTCGAGGAAGAGGATCTCCATGTCGTGCATCAGCTCCCTTGCGACCTGGAAACGCCGCCGCTCGCCGCCCGAGAGGGCCCAGGGCTTCCTCCGACGGACATGTCCGAGCTCGAAGAGCTCGAGCATCTCCTCGGCGCGGGACTTCGCGACCTCCCGCGGGACCCCCCACATAAACGCGTAGAGGTCGAGGTTCCGCTCGACGCTCACGAAGTCCAGGGATTCGGCCTGAAGCACGACTCCGAGGCGCGAGCGCAGCCCCCGTCCGCCCGACCGGAGGTCCTGCCCCAGGATCCACGCCGTCCCCTCCGTGGGAGGGAGGAGCGTGGTCAGGAGCCGAACGGTGGTGGTCTTGCCGGCTCCGTTGCGGCCGAGGAGGCCCAGCACCTCCCCCCGGCCCAGCTCGATGCTGAGATGGCGGATGGCGTATTGGCCCGGACGGTAAGCGTAGCCCAGGTCCTGGGTCCTGAGCACCACTTCGCGATCGGCCATGGTCGTAGAAACAGGGTGTTGAGATAGGGGCGGAGATATAGCGTCCGCCACGGAGACCGTCCCTTCCGACGCAGGGGCTGCTCGGCGCAGGACCAGGGGGAGGGGCGCGGCCCCTGCGCCCTCTATTACTGGGCGCGTTCTTGCGGGGCTCGGATGAACCAGGCATCGGGCCGGATCCGCAGGAGCCGCCGCTCATCGAGCGAGGTGTACCATCTTGCCCTCTCGCCTGGAGACCTTCCGGAGACCGTCCTCGTCCCCGGTGACGTGGATCGGGTGGAGAAGATCGCGGCCAGCTGGGACTCTTCAGAGCCCCTCGCGCGCCGTCGCCAGTTCGTCAGCTACCGGGGGAAGTTCCAGGGCCGCGACCTCGGCGTCGTCAGCTCGGGCATTGGAGGACCGGCCATGTCGATCACCGTCGAGGAGCTCGCAAAGCTCGGCGTGCGAACGATCGTTCGCGTCGGAAGCTGCGGGGCGCTCCAGCCCCGGATGCGGAGAGGCGACCTCGTCATCACGTCGGCAGCCGTCCGGACGGATGGAGCGAGCAAGGCGTACGCTCCACTCGGGTATCCCGCCTCCGCCGACCCGAGGGTCTACCTTTCGCTGTGCGCCGCAGCGGAGAAGCTCGGGGTGAGGTACCACGGTGGGATCACCGCCTCCTTCGACACCTTCTACGTGGGGCAGGCCCGGCCGGGGTATCGCGGATATCTTCCTCCCGAGCACGTCGCCTTCATGGACGGGCTCCGCAGCATCGGCGTACTGGGCGTGGAGATGGAGTGCGCGACGCTCCTGACCCTCGCGAACGTCTACGGGCTGAAGGCCGGGGCCGTCTGCGCCGTCTACTCGATAGGGGACCGCGACAAGCTGCTCCCGGCGGGGGAGGAGCGGGCCATCTCGGTCGCCAACGGGGCCGCCTGGGAAGCCGCGAGGTCGACGGGGCGTCAACCTCGTGCCCGCCGTGCATAGCTTCTTTTTCGTCCGGGCCTTCGAAACGCTCGTTGATGCGTCGTAACGGTCATGGAGCACCCAGGGCTCGGGTCTTGTCCGGGTCCGGCCGCCTCCTCGTGCCTGTCGTGGGGCTCCTGGTGCTCCTCCTCGCGCTTCCCAGCGGCGGCGTTCCACACACCGGTCCGACGAGCTCGCTCGTGTCGATGTCTTCCCTTCCGGCAGTGTCCCACCTCGGTCGGTCCGGCATCCCAGGTTCGCCCGGCTCCTCCCCCGGGACCGGGACGACGGCGGGAGGTTGGAGCGCGGTCTGCACGACCTGTCGTCCCGGTCCCTTCGTGGGAGCGGCATCGACCTACGACCCGGTGGACGGCGAGGTCGTCCTCTTTGGAGGGATCAACGCCTCGGCGGGCGGGCTGAGCGGCGCCACCTGGACCTACCGGTCCGGAACCTGGACGGAGGTTTGCACCTCTTGCGGGCCCTCCCCGCGGGCCTATGCTGCGATGACGTTCGACGGCAAGGACGGGTATGTCGTCCTGTTCGGGGGGTTCGACGGCACCCCCTTGGGTGACGCCTGGCGTTTCCTCGGGGGTTCCTGGTCGCTCCTGTGCTCGCCTTGCGCACCTCCCGCGCGGAGCGGCGCCTCCCTCGCCTACGACGCCGCGGACGGGTACGTGCTCCTGGTGGGGGGGTGTGGCGCGACCTGCCCTCTCGGGGACAGCTGGAGCTTTTCCGCGGGGACTTGGACACAGCTCTGTGGCGGCCTCTGTCCGTTCTCCCCCCGCGACAACGCCTCGATGGCCTACGACCCCGTGGACACGGAGATCGTGCTCTTCGGGGGTTGGAGCGGTAGCCGCGACCTTGTCAACGGGTGGAGCTACCATGCGGGGTCCTGGACGAGGATCTGCGTGCCCTGCGTCCCCGCCGGACGCCACGGGGCATCGATGGCCTTCGACAGCACCGACGGGTTCCTGGTGCTCTTCGGGGGGTACAATTCGTCCACTTCGAGCCCCCTGAACGACACCTGGGAGTTCTTCCGCGGTGCGTTCTCCTCTCTCGCGCTCCCCCTCCTGCCGCCCCCCCGCTCGGAGGCGGCCCTGGCCGACGATCCCTCCGACGGGGGGCTTCTCCTCTTCGCGGGCTTGGGCTCCGCGGCGCTGGGAGACACCTGGGAATTCGCCTACGGCCTCGTCGCCCCGTCCCCCACTGCGACGCCCGCGACGGTCGACGGGGGCCAGGCCGCGAGCCTCGCGAGCACGGTCGCCGGAGGGACCGCCCCGTACACGTACACCTGGACGGGGCTCCCTCCTCCCTGCGTCTCCACGAACGTGGACCCGATCTCCTGCACGCCCGCCGCGGTGGGCACGAACACGACCTTCGTGGTCCACCTCATCGTTTCCGACTCCAAGGGGGCCGGGGTCGAGAGCCCGCCCTCGAACTTCACCGTGAACACGGATCCCGTGATCGGCTCGATCGTCCCGTCGGTGCCCTCCACCGCGGTCGACGAGGGCCAGAACCTCTCCCTCGCGGTCGGGATCTCCGGCGGATCCGGAGGGTATGCGTTCTCGTGGAGCGGACTGCCCGCCGGTTGTTCCGCCACCGGCGGGCGGGTCATGCCCTGCGTCCCGAGCGGGATCGGCTCCAACACGACCTTCAACATCGCGGTCAGCGCGAGCGACTCCTTTGGGGTCGCCACCGCAACGGCGACCCTCCCCTTCGTCATCGACACGGACCCCGTCGTCACCACCCCCACGATGTCTGCGAGCTACGTGGAAGTGGGTTCGACCGTGACGTTCCGCTCCTCCGCGTCGGCCGGTGGCGGAGGATACTCCTGGACCTGGCTCGGGCTCCCCACAGGGTGCACCAGCGTCAACTCGCCCGTGCTCTCGTGCGTTCCTCAAGGCGTCTCGCTCAACACCACGTTCCCCGTCCGGGCTCAGGTCGTCGACGCGAACGGGTTCCGCCTGACCAGCGCCCCGGCCGGGGTCAACGTCGTGGCCCCGCCCTCGGTCGGTCCGCCCAACGCCTCTCCGGCGGTCGTAGATGACGGCCAGACCGTCGCCTTGTCGGTCGTCGCCGCCGGGGGCGTCGGGAACTACACGCTCAAGTGGCTTGGGCTGCCTCCCGGCTGCACGAGCTCGGACTCGCCCGAGATCCTCTGCACCCCCACCGGGGTAGTGGCCAACACCACGTTCCAGGTCCAGGTGAACGTGACCGACGGGAACGGTCTTTGGACGATCGGTCCAAGGCTGTTCCTTCAGGTGGACGCGCTCCCACACGCCGGGGGCGTTGCCCTCGCTCCCGCCACGGTTGACGCGGGCCAGTCGACGAACCTCTCCGTCCGGGTCTCCGGCGGGGCTGGGGGGTACACGTTCGTGTGGACGGGACTCCCCTCCGGATGTGTCAGCGCGAACACGCCCTACCTCACCTGCCGTCCTTCCACGACCCTCTCCGCGAACACCTCCTTCTCCGTGGGCGGGAAGGTCACCGACGCCGCGGGGGTCGTCCTCACCCTGGTCAACGCGACGCTTCAGGTCGATGCGACCCTCCAGGTCTCGACCGTCAGAGCGAACCCCTCGGCCTTGGACGCGGGGCAGGTGGTCTCGCTCTCTGTGGGGGCCTCCCTCGGTGGGGGGAGCTACGCGTTCCGATGGTGGGGACTCCCCAGCGGCTGCGCTTCGATCGACAGCCCCAGCCTCACGTGTGTCCCGAGCGGGGGAGGCGCCAACGCCAGTCTCGATGTCTGGACCACCGTGACCGACGCGAACGGGTTCTCGGTCGCGAGCGGAAGCACTCGGCTGGAGATCGACGCCCTGCCGACGATCTCCTCGGCCCAGGCCTCTCCCAATGCGGTCGACCTCGGGCAGCCCGTGGTTCTCCGCGCCCGGGCGGCGTACGGCTCTGGGAGCTACGACTTCCATTGGTGGGGCCTGCCGGGAGGCTGCCCGGTCACGAACTCCCCCGTCCTCAACTGCGTACCCACGTCCACCGGGACCTGGAACGTCCTGGTCAATGCCACCGACACGCGCGGGTCGAGCTCCCCCGACGCATCTCTCAATGTCACCGTCGTCGCCGACCCATCCATCGTCTCCTTCTACGCCTCGGCGGCACCCGCGCAGACGGGGGAGAACGTCTCCTTCACGGTCGTGACGAGCGGGGGGATCGGCCCGTACACCTACTCGTATTCGGGTCTCCCTTCGGGCTGTGCGGGGAACAACGCCTCCCGCGCGATCTGCTTCCCCGAGCAAGCGGGGACGTTCACGGTCTCGGTGACGGTCACCGACGCCCGCGGCCTGGGGACCTCGGCGACGTTGGAGTGGAAGGTGGTGGGAAAACCGGGGCCCGGGACCCTCTTCGGTCTCCCCGCCTACCTCGGGCTCACCATCGTTGGCGCTTCGGTCGCGGCCATCGTGCTGGTCGTCTTTGTGCTCCTTCCTCAGCTCCGTCGGCGCGAGGACGAGGACGAACCGGACGGGGCCGCAGCCACGAGCGAGGCGCCCGAAGAGGACGACCTCGGAGCGATTGCCGAAGAGGGTGAGACCCCAGCCGTTCCTGAAGGGCAGGAGCAAGGGCTGCCCCCCGACTCCCTCGTCCCCGAGGGAGAGGCCCTTATGGGTCCCGGTCCGGGCGACACGTTCCCCGACGGGTCCCAGTCCCCTTCACTCACGCTTCCGGAGGACGCCGCGCGCGAGGACGAAGCTCTCCCGCAACCGTTCCCATCCGGCGGGCAAGCCACGGAGGTCGCCCCCTGGGAGCCCAACCTCGGCGGGGCATCCCGCGAGGAGACCGACACCCCACCCTTACCCCCCGTCCAGAACGGCGAGCAGCCGACCCCTCCCGTCCTTTCCTCCACCCCTCTGGAGGCGCCCAAGGAGGCTCCTCCGGCGGCGCTGAAGCGGTGCCCACTGTGCGGAACGCCGCTCATGGAGAACAACGTCTGCCGCGCTTGCGAGCTAGACTGGTCGAAGGTCCAGATCCAAGGGCGCACCGATACGCTGCGCGCGCGAAAGTCACGGACGGACGACGGCCCGCAACCTTAAGCGCGGGGCCAGGTCCGGCGAGCCGTGGGAGACCAGGACCTCACGGGCAGCCTGCTGGAGGAGCAGGGCTACCAGCTCACCGGAAAGCATTCCGCGGTGAAGGTCTGCTACTGGACCTCCAAGGCGCTCACCGAAGGGCGCCACTGCTACAAGGGACGCTTCTACGGGATCGAGAGCCATCGCTGCATGCAGATGAGCCCCTCGATCGACGCGTGCAACCTGCACTGCCGGTTCTGCTGGCGGTACCAGGGCTGGGAGGAGGAGGACACGATGCAGGAGTTCGACGACCCTGCGGCGCTTCTGCAGCGCTCCTTGGAGGCCCAGAGGACGCTCCTAAGCGGCTTCGGCGGCAACCCGAAGGTCGACCGCGCCCGGTGGGAGGAGGCCTCAAAGCCTCGACACGTGGCGATCTCCCTCACGGGGGAGCCGACGCTCTACCCGATGCTCTCGGAGTTCCTCCGGCTCTGTCACGACCAGGGGATCACCACCTTCCTCGTCACGAACGGCACGCATCCGGATGCGCTCCGCCATCTCGACCCGCTCCCGACGCAGCTCTACTGCTCGGTCACCGCGCCGAACCGGGAGGTCTTCCGGCGGCTCACGATGCCCGCGCAGGAGGACGCCTGGGACCGGCTCCTCGAGAGCCTCGACATCATCCGCGGGCTCCCGACGCGAAGGGTCGTCCGTCACACCCTGGTGAAGGGTTGGAACCTCGGATGGGAGGAGCAGTACGCCGAGCTCGACGCCCGGGCCTCTCCGGACTTCATCGAGCCGAAGGGGTACGTCTACATGGGTCGCTCTAGGAACCGGCTCAGCCGCGACCACGTTCCGGAGCACGAGGACATCCGCGCCTTCGCGACACGCCTCTCCGAGCTCACGGGCTATCCGGTCGCGGACGAGTCACCCGAGTCGAAGGTCATGCTCCTGGCGAAGGACCCCTCGCGTCGGTGGCTCCCTGGCCGCGCACCCTGGGAGCGGGGAGCCCCCGTGACCGAGGGCCCTGCGATCCCCGTGCGGAGCCATTAGTCCCTAGTCCCTGGGACCCGGGAGAGGATCCCTCGTGAGAGGGTCCCGGACAGCTCACGCGTAGTGGCTCATCGCGGCGCGTTCGCGCTTCTGGACCTCGGCCGCAGCCTCAGGTCGCTCGTGGGCCTTCCGTTCGGCCTCACATTCGCGCTCGGTGACCCACTTGAACTGAACGGACTCGGGATGGTCGTGCGCGAGGAAGGCGCCCGCCTCGAAGGCGCTGGAGAGCAGTTCCTCCATGTTCTCCTCGTCCTGACCCTCCAAGCGGCCCACGGTGCGCCAGTACCAGTCGGGGGCCTTGCCGGCCATCTGGAGGTACTCGGTGACCAGGTCGTAGATCGAGGTGGTCTCCTCCGTGAGACGCACGTGCAGGTGCTTGCGGGCCTCGGGGGGGTTGGACGAGTGCGAAGCCATCGGACCTCGCGAGCCCCCTCGAGGTATAAGCCTGGCTGGGCAAGGAGGGGCCGCGCCAACCTCCACCGCCTCCGGTCGAAGGGTTGATTTCGGGGAGCGGCTTCGGCCAGGGTGAGGTCAATCGTGGCCCAGTCCAGCCCCGCCTCCCGTCGGATCTTCCTCACCGAGCGGCTGGTGAACAAGCAGATCACGATGGAAGAGGCCACCGAGCTCTTTACCCTCATGAACCGCGAGCTCGACCGGATGCGCCGACAGGTCATGACCGGCGCCCTCCCACCCCCCCCGCCGCCCTCGGCGCAGGGTGGGGCTTCTCCCCCCTCCCCGGGAGCGGCAAGACCCGCCGTCATGGACAACCTCGACGAGCTCCTGCTCTTCGGCGGACCGCTGCTGGGCGTCCTCGCCGCCATGATGAAGAAGAGCGGGCTCGACATGCTCGGACCCCCCTCCAAGAGCCCTGCCGCTCAGGGCAAGGGCTCATCCTCCTCTTCCGCAGAAGGCTCCTCCAAGAGCTCGCCCTCGTGACCCGTCCCGATGCCGACAACTCGATCGAGCGGGGTCCTCTGACGGCCTTCCAGGTTGCCATCACGACCACCGCCCCACCGGAGTTCGTCGCACGGTGGTGGACCGACTACCGTGAGGACGACACGAAGCTCTCTGACGATCTGAGGGTCCGCACGGTCGACCGGAAGGACCCGCAGCACCTACGGATCACCTCCGAGCTCGTCGTGGCGGGGCGGCCCGTGCGGATCGAGGGGACGGTGTCGATCCTCTCCCCGACCGCCTGGAGCATGGACGGGACCCTCTTCGTTCGCGGGCGTCCCTTCGGAAGGGAACAGGTGGAATTCACGGTCGAGCCTGCCTCCGGGGGCTCGGTCCTCGTCGCGCACTTCCAGTTCAAGGGAAGGAACGCGCTGAACGGGCTGATCCTGTGGGTCATCCACCGTTCGATCCGCGCCGGACGCGAGAAGGCCTATCGGGAGTACGCCCGGCACATCAACGAGGACTTCGCAGCGCAGCGCGGTAAGGCGGGGTGAGCCATACGCTCAACCCCCGAGCGGGAGGAGCGTTCGGAGGAGCGGGGGAAGCTCGGAGAGCTGGGCAATCTGGTGCTCGGCCGCCATCGGACGTGCCCCACCAGGACGGACGATATCCCGGTACGAGGGCGAGTAGTCCTGGAGACCCGTGAAGAGGACGGCCGCCCTCAGGCCTGCCCTGCGCGCCCCCTCGATGTCGGCCCAGGCGTCCCCGACGTGGACCGCATGCGCGGGCGAAGATCCCAACCGCTGGAGGGCATCCTGGAAGATGGACGGGTGGGGCTTCGTCCAGGACGTTTCATCGCTGAAGATGAGGATGTCGAGCATCGGGGCGAGACCGATCCGCTCCAGCACGGGACGAAGGAACGCCCCCTTCTCCCCCACCGTGTTCGAGATGATCCCGATACGGTAGCCAGCGTCCTTGAGCGAGCGAAGCACCTCGTGAGCGCCGGGAGCGTAGCGGAAGGAGGTCCGTCCGAGCTCTGCGGACAGGGACCGCAGGTAGGCCCCGACGTCCGCGCGGCGCCCGATCGACGACGCGGCAAGCGTGAGCTGCGTCTCCAGGGAGACGACCCGGCCTTCCTCCGCAGCCGCGTTCGCGCGTCGACGCTCCCGGATGAACGCCTCGCGCATCTGCTCGCCGCTCCCGGAGTTGGACCCGCGCTCACCTCCCGGTTCCTCGAGCAGGGCGGCGACCGCGAGCTCCACCTGCTGGTGAACGTACCTTTCCTCCGTCGGCTCGTCAAGGTAGCACAGGGTGTGCCAGAGGTCGAAGGTGACCGCGGGCGTGGCCCGCGACGACGGTGGGCTCCGCTCGCTTCCGTCCACCGTGCCGAGCGCTTCCTTCGCTTTGTCCGTGCTCACGAAGTTCCCCTGGCCTACCGAGGTCCCGGACCGCCGGAGGCCTCGTCGTCGATCATCCGGGAGAAGTCCTTCTCCCCGAGAGGGGGAAACTCCGCGACGCGAAGGTTCTCTTCGAGGTGCGCTCGGTCCTTCTGGCCGACCAAGGGCGCGAGATGGTAGGGTGCGGACCGTGCGAACTGGAGCGCGGACTGCGCGGGCGAGAGGCCTGGAAGGACGACGCCGCCGTGGGTCAGCTGCCCCTGCAGAAGAGGGACGGAGGAGAAGGTCGCGATGCCGAGCGCGTGCGCAGCCTGAAGGAGGGTCGAGCGTTCGCCACGGACGAGCTGGTTCCGAAGCTGGTAGGCCTCGGTCATCATCAGGTTGAGCGGGAACTGAACGAACCGGAACCCATGCTCGGTTCCCCCGACCTCCTGGGCCAACCCGGCCACCTCCTCGAGCGAAAGGTATCCCGGGTCCGTCCTCCCCATCCGGAAAGAGTCCCACGTCGCGAGCCCGTAACTCACAAGGCGGCCCTTCCGCCGGGCCTCCTCGTAGAACTCGAAGGCCGACCGCAACCGTTCGAAGAACGCCTTTCTTCCCACCTCTTCCAGCTGGGCCTCCCCGGGATTGTGAAGGTAGAGCAGGTCGACGGTGGCCACTCCGAGGTTGTTGAGGCTCCTTGCAAGCTGGTCGCGGAGGAACGGGACGCTCATCGCGTGGCTGCCACCCACGATGTCGGTCGGGGCGAGGGCCCGCGTCCCGATGAGCTCCTGCTGGACGTAGGCGCGGGGAGAGAGGCCGCTCTCGGAGTCCGGAGCCAGATACCCGTTCTTCGTCGAGAGGAAGACCTCGTCGCGGGCGACCAGTTTCGCCCCCACCGCCTGCGCGAGCGCCCTCCCGAGGGACCGCTCCGCACGCTGGTGGCGGTAGTTGATGGCCGTGTCGAGGACGTTGATCGCCCCCGACCGGAGCGACAGGAGCGCCGCCTCCTCGACCGCGTGGTTCGTACCCTCGTCCGCCTCCCCGAGGTAGGTGCCCATCCCGAGGCTCGTCAACGTGAGCCCCGACCCTTCCACGCGTCGGAAGTGGCCCTTGGGGATCTTGCCCTTCCCCAGCACACGGGAGGCGAAACGCGCCGTCCCCTCGGTCGTGGCGTGACCATCGAGCTCCGATCGAGAGTTCTTCATGAACGCACCCGCGACCCCGCGAGAGGGCCTGGGTGTGGGACCCTCCTCTGGGCATGAGCCCTTGCAGTCGGGGCCACCCCACGCGTCCGTGGGCCGTTGGACCGAGGGGGCGACATCGTCCTTCCGATGCGTTTACAATCCCCTTCGAACTCCTGTCTCTCGGGGGCCCGATGCCACGAAGGAAGTATGGCCACATGCAGAAGCCCATCCCCCCCGTGAAACCGGAGAACTGCCGCTTCTGCCGACTGAAGCGTCGCTGCCCTGTTCACGAAAAGTCCGAGAAGGACTCTCCCCACCGATCGTGACCCCTCCCCTCGGATCCGAGGTTGCGAGATCCCAGGCTCGGCCCAGGACCCCTAGAACCTCTCCAAGGTGTCCCCCACGGACGAGCGGTGGGAGGCGCTGCGTCGCTCAGGCGCTGGGCACGGGGGCGCGGCGTCGTGGTGCCCGGCCACCGGAGATGGCCCCTACCGGGCAGTACGGGACGCACCATCCGCAGTCGGTGCAGTTGGGGAGGACCTTGAGCTCGGATGGGGTCAGGTCCAGGGCGTCCGGGGGACAGACTCCAACGCACAGCCCGCAGAGACAACACGTCTCGGGGTTGACCTGGATCATGGAGGGCTTCTCGAGGCCGTGGCGTCCCCGGCGGGTTCGGTGTCCGCCCCACCGGATTCGGAGACGACCATCGGGCTCTTGGTCGTGGACAGCGCCTCCGCGAGCGCCCTCAACGAGGTCAGCGCACACTTGATGCGGACGGGAGAGAGCGGGATCGAGAGCATCTTCTCGAGGTCCTGGCGGCGCGTTTGGGCCACATCGGCCAGGCGCTGCCCCTTGATCTTCGACGTCAGCATCGACGCGCTTGCGACGGAGATGGCGCAGCCGTCGCCGTTGAACCTTACGTCCTGGATGGTCCCCTTCTCGGGGTCCAGCAGCAGCTCGACCGTGATGTGGTCCCCGCAGAGCGGATTGCTCTCGCTACCGGACAGGCTGGGATGGTCCAGGTGTCCGAAGTTGCGCGGTCGCTTGTAGTGGTCCAGGATCCGCTCCTGGTACATGTCCCACGCCATCGGTACGCCTCTGGAGGGGTGCCCCCCGCCGACCGACCAAGAAGAGCTTGCGCCTTAAGAACACGGGGTCCCCGGCCGCCTGCGACCGCCCCTCTCTCGAGGGCTTATATCGAGAGGGGTGTCCTTGCTCCCGATGGCCAGCGCAGCGGTACCGCCTTCGGAGTGGTTCAACGAGCGCCAGGTCAACGCACTCGGGGCGAGCCTGGGAGAACCGGAGCAGGTCACCCGCCTGAGAAGGGCCGCGCTCGAGACGTACCGACGCCTTCCGGTCGAGCTCAACCCCCTCTATCGGCAGTACGCGTACTTCACGGGGGTCGACCTTCGGAAGACCGACCCCGTCGCGCGCGGTCGGCCCGTTCGCGCCCCGGACCCCTCGCCCATGACCGTCCTCCTCCTTCACGACGCTTCCGGCACCAGAGCGGAGGTGCCAGAGGAGCTTGCGGCCGCCGGTCTCAAGCTCACGACGGTCCCGGACGTCCTGAAGGGCTCCGCCTCGGAGACCTTCCTCAAGAGCGGGGACGCGCAGGCCGAGAAGTTCATCGCGATGAACTCCGCCCTGTTCAACCGCGGGGTCCTCTTGGAAGTTCCCGACGCGTTCCCGGTCCCGGTTCGCGTCAAGGACCTGACCATCTTCTCGGAGCCGGGCCAAGCGCTGCTCGTTCGCAGGGTCTTGCGGACGGGGAAGCACAGCAAGGTCCTCTACAGCGAGGAGGTCTATTCCACGGAAGCGAGCCAGGACCAGCGTCTGTACTCCTCCGTCGTTCACGCCCAGACCGGACCTGAATCGCAAACGGTCTACCTCACCGTCCACGCCCCCGACCCCGGTCTGGTGAGCTTCTACTCCCGCGAAGCCACGACCGGACCCTCCTCCCATCTGGGCTGGGTCTGGTCAGGCTTCGGAGGGATGCGCACGAACTACCGCAACATCACCGATCTCGCGAACCCCGGCTCCGGCGCGGACGACCTTCAGACGATCTACGGCGACGGGGATGCGGCCTTCAACAACTACGTAGAGATCACGCACAACAAGGACGACACCAAGGGGCAGTCCATCACGCGGGGCGTGTTCAAGGACCACTCCCGCGGGACCTCGCGCGGGATGATGCGGATCCGTCCGAAGACTCAGAAGGTCGTCTCCTACCTCTCCGAGCACGGGATGCTCCTGTCGAAGACCGCGCGCTGCGAGACCGCGCCCGACCTCGAGATCCTCTCCTCGATGGACGTGAAGGCCACCCATTCCTCCTCGGTGGCCCCGATCGACCAGGAGAAGGTCTTCTACCTCGAGAGCCGGGGGATCGAGGAGAAGGACGCCACGCGGATGATCACGGAGGGGTTCCTCTCCCATGTCCTGGACCGGGCCCCCGTCGCCGGCCTGCGCGAGCTCCTGTACCCGGTCATCGATGCCCGCTGGAACGGACGACCCGTCCTGTGGGGTCCCGAAGGCCCGCTCCCCTCCCTGCCGCCGCTCTCCATCGTGGGATGGGGCGAGGTCGGAGACTGGCGGATGGACACGAAGCTCCGCGACACGGCGGGACGGAGCTGAGGCGAGCGGTCACCCCCCACCCGGGCCCCTCCAAGACCCGACATCGAACCGTCCAGGCTCTCTCCGATCATCCGCTGCGGCCAATCACGCCGCCTGAGCGCCGCGTTCGATCCGGACCTCGCAGGTCGGGAAAGGGCGGTCGTCATCCATAATCCTCAAGAACTCCCGAGGAAAGGTTGGCGGGTCGAGCGGTCGGACCGGGAGCCCCGTTTTCATGACGTCAGCTGATCAAATGGCCATCGGCGTCTCCCTGGGACTATTGACCCTCGCCCTAGCGTTCCTCTCCGTCCGTGGGTTCCTTCAGTACGCCGAACGCCGGGTCCGGATGCAGCTGATGTGGGCGTCGGGACTGGCCCTCTCCGCTGGCGCGATGGCGGTGGAGACCATCATCTACGCGGGGATCGTGGACATGCTCCTCCTCCAGGCGTATGTCTTCCTGTCCGCCGCGCTCGTCGGCGTCCTCTCGCTTGGGGCGACCAAGGTGCTCCGCTCTCCCCGGATCGAGCGCGTCTACGAGATCTACACCCTGGCCTGCATCGCGCTCGTGGGGATCGCCGCCTTCAGCGTTCGGGTCCCGACCTCCATCGTCCAGGCGGGTGTGATCACCGGCAACCCCCCGCTCCTGCTCATCCTCATCTCGACGCTCGTCACCGGCCCTGCCACGGTGGTCCTTCTGGCGTCGGCCGCCGTATCGCTCCGCAGGTCCAGGAAGTGGCAGACCCTGCTCATGATCGCAGGTGCGCTCGTCCTCGGGGCCGGAGGTACGCTCTACATCGCCTCGTTCCCGGTCGCGCTCTACTACGCCGAGTTCATCGGGATCGTTCTGCTGTTCCTCGGCCTCGTCAGCCTGCAGAAGCTCGCGGCCGCGACCTCCGCAGGAGAGCACGCGGGCTCCTCGACCCCTGCTGAGTGAACCACGTCCACCCCGTCCCCACCGGGAGGCCGGGATCAGGGACAACCGGGACCTCCATTTCGCCTTGCGAAAGCCCTATGGTCCTGCCACCTCGCGGTGGGTGCATGGTCCTGCCGGCCCCCCTGTTCGACGCCTACCGTGCCCTGCGCGGAGCGGAGCTTCCTGACGCGGACGCCAAGTTCCTCAACTCCTACGCGGACTTCGTCGAGACGGAGCTCGAGCCGGTGACGTTCGAGGTCGATCACCGGGCCCGACCTTACCTTGCCCACCACGACACCCTCGGAGGAGACCCCGAGGAAGTGGTCCTGAACAAGGCCCACCGGGAGGCGCTGGCCAAGATCTACGCGAGCGGCCTTTCCACAGGACCCGTCGGGAAGAAACATGACTGGTGGCGGAGCTTCGCGCTAGGGTACCTCACGACAGACGTGGGCTGCTTCTGCTCGGCGACCGTCACCATGGCCACCGTCTTCTCCCTGGCCAAGTACGGGGACGAAGCGCTGAAGGCCCGCTTCCTACCCCCTCTCCTGGAGGGAGGAGGGATCGCCCAGGGTGCCACCTGGGCCACGGAGGCGCAGGGTGGCAGCGACCTCGGGGCCAATCGCGCACGGGCGAAGCCCGCCGGGGGAGGGCGGTACCACATCACCGGGGAGAAGTACTTCTGCAGCAACCTCGGGGCGTCCTACGCGGTGGTGACCGCTCGTCCGGAAGGGGCCCCGGAGGGCCCGCGCGGCGTGCGCCTCTTCTTCGTGCCTTCCCGCCGGGAGGACGGGAGCAAGAACTGGAAGCTCCGCCGGCTCAAGGACAAGCTCGGGACCGTTACGGTCCCTACGGGGGAGGTCTCGCTCGAAGGCAGCGAGGGGTACCTTCTCGGGCGAGAGGAAGAGGGCCTCTACCCGACGATGGAGATGTTGAACGTTTCCCGGGTCTGCAACGCGATCGGAAGCGCGGGGGTGCTCGTCCGTGCGTGGCGCGCCGCCGTGGAGCACGCGAAGGCCCGGGAGGCCTTCGGCAAGCGTCTGGTGGACCATCCGTTGATGGCCATCGACCTCGCGCGACTGGCCACCGAAGCGTGGACCGCAACGCTTCTGGCCTTCGACCCCGCCTTCTCCTTCGATGCGGTGTGGATGGACCGCCCTCCGAAGACCCCTGGGGCGCTCCTCTTCCGTTTCGCGACCCACGCGGCGAAGCTCACGACCGCCGACCAGGCGGTGCGGGGAGCCTGCTCGGTCATGGAAGTGCTGGGCGGGCCGGGATACCTCGAGGAGTTCCCCGTGGCAAAGCTTGTCCGCGACGCCTTGGTGGTGCCGATCTGGGAGGGGGGCGCCAACCGCCAATCCCTCGACGCCTGGGAGATCTCGACCCGGGTGCACCCGGAGCGCAGCTGGCTCGAAGAGGCCAGCCGGGCGAGGGACGCGGCCAACTCCGAGCGGGTGCGGGAGTTCCTGGACCGTAGGCTCAAAGCGGCCCAGAGCCCCGGGAGCGGGGAGGTCTCGGCCAAGCCCCGCCTCCTCGCGATCGCCGAGCTCCGCCAGATGACCCTCCTCCAGCGCCTGGTCGGCGCCTCGGAACCCAAGGGACCTCCGGGCACCGGAAAGGCCAGCGCCCTCGCGGAGATCTTTGCCATCATCCGGGACGGGGGACCTGGGACGGAGGTCCCGACCATCCTGACCCTCCCTGTGCTCAGCGGGACCTAGGAACCACCGCCCCGTTCCTATGGCGGGCCCGGTCATCCGGCCGGAGCGTCACTACTTGAGGGTCCCGCGGGTCCAAGATAGGGAGGAAAGGTACCTTCCGTCATGCGACCGATCGCGCGACCCCCGAGCCCTTCCCCTGCCGCCCGACGGCGGAGCGCGCGACCCGCTTCTGCGGTGCTCGCTGCGCTCGTTGCCCTGCTCCTGCTGGTCACGGTACCGACGAACGTCTCCCGACCGAGCATGCCCGGAGGGCCCTCCGTCCTCGTCGTTCCCACACCCTCCCCCGCAGGGGCGGGCGTCCGAGGTGGCGCGGGAGTCATCGGAGGGACCAAGGGGCCCGTGCCGTCCGCCCCCGCCCCCGCTCCCGCTCCCGCCCTTCCACACGCCGGGACCTCTGGTTACAACACCTCCCGCACGCTGATCCTCTGCAACGGGACCGTCGTCCCTGGCAACGTCCTCCCACCGAACAACGTCGCCCCCTACGCGCTCGCCTGGGACCCCGTCGATCTATCGATGTGGGCGGTCGGGCAGGGGCCGGGGGTGTTGGACGAGATCAACGGGACCCCTCTGAAGACGACCCGTGGGATCGCGATCCCCAGCGGGAGCATCGACGTCGCCTACGTCCCCGGGGTGTCGGTCGTGTACGTCACCGGGGGCCCCTCCGGGAACTTGACGGTCGTGAGCACGCTCACGGGCGCGATCGTCGCGACCCTGCACGTGGGGCTGAACCTCCAGGATGTCGTCTACGATCAGTCGACGAACTACCTGTACGTGACCGACCAGCAGGCCAACCAGGTCCTGGTCATCGACCCAACGTTGGAGACCGTGGTCACCCGCGTGACCGTGGGGACCGCTCCCGTCCCGATGGCCATCGACCCGGCCACGAACATGCTCTACGTGGGGGACACGGGGACGAACGAAGTGACCGTGGTGAACACCACGTCGCTCGCGATCCAGGCCACGGTCCCGGTCGGTGCGAACCCCTCGGCGATGACCTATGACGCGATCCCACAGATCATCGGTGTCGCGAACCTGGCTTCGGACAACGTGTCGCTCATCTCCGGATCCACGAACAAGGTGATCGCCAACGTGGCGGTGGGTGGCGGTCCCGACGGGATGTCCTCCGAACCGTCGACAGGAACCCTCTTCGTGAGCGATGGCCTGACGAACAACCTCACGCTCATCGGGGGCGGGTCCACGCACCCCATCCTCGGCTCTCTTCCCATGGGTCGGTCCCCCGCCGGGGTGTTGTACGACTCTACGGACCGTGAGCTCTACATCGCGAACGTGCGCTCGGGGAACCTGACCATCGTCGCGCTCCCAACGGACGTGGTCGTGGGAGACCTGGTGACCGGGGTCAACGCCATCAACGACGTCTACGACCCGGTCAACGGCGAGATCTACGTGTCGGACCCCCGGAGCGACCGGGTGTGGGCGGTCTACGCCAGCAACCTCACCGAGATCACGTCGGTCAAGGTGGGGACCGAACCTCAGGGGATCACGCTCGACCCTGGGACCAACCGCATCTTCGTCGCGGACATGCTGTCAACCCAGTACAACCCTAACGGGGGGGTCAGCGTCATCGACGGGTCGACGAACACGCTCGCCGCCACCCTTCCCGCCGGGACCCAGCCCGTGGGACTCTTCGACGACGCCAGGACAGGCGAGGTGTACGTCGAGAACTCGTTGAGCTCGAACGTGACGGTCATCAACGCCACGACCCTGCGGATCGTCACTTCGATCACCGTAGGGAACTTCCCCTTCAGCGGGACGGTCGACACCGCCACGGGTCAGGTGTTCGTGGTCAACGCCGCCACCAGCAGCGTGAGCGTCATCGACCCGATCTCACACGCTGTACTGACCACGTTCGCGGTGCAGTCCGCGCCGAACGCCGCCACCTACGACCCGGTCGACAAGAACGTCTACGTGATGAACTCCGGAACGGACACGGTCAGCGTCGTGAACGGCACCTCGCTGACCACCACCACGGTCATCACCGTGGGACAGAGTCCCAGTTTCGCCGCCGTGGACACCGCGAACGGTTTCGTGGAGGTCTCAGTGGAGAACCTGGCTACCACCTCCGTGATCGACGACAGCTCGGGCAGCGTCGTCGGGCAGTACGCGGTGGGAGCGTCCCCCGCCGGGATCGCGTTCGACCCCGTCTCGGGGTACTTCTTCACCTCGAACCAGGACTCGGGCACCCTTTCGGTCTCAGGACTTCTCGTCTCGACCGGTTTCTCGGCCAGACCCAACGGGCTCACCCTGGGCAACAGCACGCGGATCGACCTCAGGGTTCCCGACGGGAACCTCCCGGTCTCCTACGCCTACACGGGCCTCCCCACGGGCTGCGGAGGGGGCAACCAGTCGACCTTCGTCTGCACGCCGACCACCGCAGGCACCTATCACGTCAGCGCGAAGTTCTGGGACTCGGTCGGGAAGAGCGGAAGCGCGACGTTCCAACTCCAGGTCAACCCCGCGTTGACCCTCAGCGTCTCGACCCGACCTGCGAAGGTCACGGAGGGAGCCAGGTTCGTCCTGAACGTCTCGGACGCCGGGGGCACGCAGCCGATACTGAGGCTGGGGTTGACCGGGCTTCCACCCAGCGTGAGCTGCCCATCGCCCTTACCGGGACCCTCCGCGCAGCTCTCGTGCACGACCAGCGCCCCGGGGAACTTCACCGCGACGATCTGGGTGACGGACTCCGGGGGTGGGAACGTCAGCGCCTCCACGAACCTCACCGTGGACCCGCCGATGGTCCTGGGGAGCGTGGGCGCCTCCCCGAGCACGCTCGGCATGAACGGGCTCACGAACCTTTTCGTCCATGTCTTCCAGGGGACGCCGCCCTACTCCTACTTCTGGCAGGGCCTGCCGTTGGGGTGCTCGACGCAGAACGCCTCCTCGATCCCCTGCCGACCGCAAGCCTCCGGGAACATGACCGTCAAGGTGACCGTGACCGATCATGGGGGCGGGTGGCTCAACGCTTCGCTCCAGTTCCGCGTGTACCCGCCGGTGGCGATCTCCTCGTTCGCGGCGACGCCGTCGAGCGTCGAGATCGGGTCCTCCATCACCTATTCCGCCCTCGCCGGCGGGGGGTCCTCGGCGCTCTCCTACGCTTACCTCGGGCTCCCCTCGGGTTGCACGAGCGCGAACCTTAGCGTGATCACGTGCACGCCCAAGATCGAGGGGACCTTCGCGACCGAGGTGGTGGTGACCGACGCCGCGGGAGACCGGGCCACCGCGTGGACCAATGCCACCGTGCTTCCCGCATCCCTGGTCGGGGCCGGCGGAAGCGATCCGTACCTGTGGGTCGCCGCGGCGATCGCCATCGTGGTCGTGGGCGTGGTCGTCGTGTCCCTCCTTCTCCGACGACGACTCCCCAAGCAGGAAGCCGGCAACCGGTCCGCGCCGGCACCCGCGGGACCGACCGGGGCGGCCCCGAGATACCCTGCGGGAAGCTCTTCCGAGGGAGGCCAGGCTCCCCAAGGCTGGCCGCCCACTCCCCCCGGCCCACCCCCGTCACCGTAGCGGGCTGCCCCCAAACTGAAGGGCGCCGATGCAAGCGTGAAGTACGATTGCGGCCGTTCCAAGATGAGCGACGGGTGGGAAGCTTGGAGCTGCCCCCTCGGTCGGAGATTGGGTCTTGACGACGGTCGATTTCGTCCTGAAGCGGGTCCCTGCCTGTCGAGTGGCGACGCTGAGCTGGAACGGGGCGTGGAGCGAGAGCGCGATCCACTCCCACTTCCTCCAGGTCCAACGGTGGGCGGAGGGGCAGGGGCTCCGGACCGGGCGCTGGATCTTCCGGGAATGGTGGCAGAAGCGCCGATGGCAGGTGAGCGTCGAGGTGAAGGGGAAGGTCCGGGGGGACGGAAAGATCCGAGTCCAGGAGCTCCCGTCCACCTGGGTGGCGAGCGTCACCTTCGATCCGGACCAGGTCTCACCCCGGGTCGTCTATCACGGGCTCTCTGACTGGACGCGTTGGCGGAAGAAGGAGAAGGACCTGCGGTCCGTCAGCTACGTTCGCGAAGTGTATGCGGGCGATCCCTGGAAGAACCGGAAGGCGTGGTCGAAGACCGAGGTCCAGTTCCTGGTACGGAAGTGACCGCACGCGCCTGGGGTGAGGGCACGACCGGGCCGTCCCCTACGGGCCTCCGAGGACGATGAAGGACCGCACGACCATCGCGGGCGTGCTCTTCGTGGACATGGTCCTGGGCCTGGTCGCCGGCGCCCTCACGGAGCTGTTCACCCCTCAGATCTCCGCGTTCATCAACGAGAACATCTCGGTGGTCTTCGGGGTGGGCATCATCTTCCTGGAAGGCCCCTCCCTCGTGCTCTCGATCGTGCTCCCTCGCCGCATGATCCGCATCTGGGTCCGTAACGCGATCCAGGCGGGAGGGCCCTTCCTGGCCTTCGCAGGCTACGTGCTGGGCTACGGGCTCCTCCTTCACCCGCCCTTCGCGATCCCTTGGCCCTGGATCACCCAGCACGCGCGGGCGATGATCGGTCCGTAGGTGATTCTTCCTCCGAAAGGGCCTTAACCTCATTATTCCCGAACGTACCCTCGATGTCCATGGACACCCAAGCGCCGTCCCCCTTCGCGCAAGCTCCCGCCCGCGGAGGATACCCTCCAGGGTACGGGAGCGTGCCTGCCAACCCCTACGCCCAGGGGTACGGGGCACCGGAATACCCGGTCCAGGTCCCGGTGGCCGCCGCCCAAGGCGTGGGACTTGCGGACGTCGATGTGGTCGAGGCGAAGAAGACCCACGCCCGGGGGGCCATGATCTACATGCTGGCCTGGGTGGTCATCGCGGTCTCCCTGCCGATGCTGATCGCGGGGATCGGGCTCGCGATCGGCGCCGGGGGCCTCAGCGGTACGCCTCAGGACATCCTCCTGGCGGGGTTGGGGCTTCTCGCCGGCGGGATGGCCATCCGGGGCGTGGGCTTCTCGCTCATGATGAAGGCGGACTTCATCATCCGGGCTCACGCGTGGACCGCCGCCGGGCAGCGGTGAGACGCAGCGCTCCTGGACAGGGACCCTGTGGGATCACCCGCCGGAGGGAGCGGTCGGGACTTCAGCGCCAACCCTGACCGGGGTAGTAGGCGGGCTCGGAGTAGAGACTGGTCGGGAGGGACCTCCCGGCGCGCGGACGCAGCTTCCCACCCTCGACCCCGATGAAGAGGGCCGCCGCGAGCATCGCGACGACCACGATGGGCAGCAGAAGGTAGACCAGAGCGTAGGAGCCCCCGAGGAGGTTGAACCCTCCGATGACGATCGTCTGCGAGCCCTCGGCCGACGTGGTCCCCCCGACGACGACGGCGATCTTCGAGGAGACGTTGACGCCGAAAGCGTCCGTCGCCCAGACGGTCAGGTTATACGTCCCCCCATGCGCGTAGGAGTGGGTGGTGGACAGGGCCGGCCCGGCGCTTCCCAGGACCGAGCCGTCGCCGAAGTCCCACGTCACCTGGTAGGGAGGCTGCCCTCCCGTCAGGGTCACGTTGTAGGGCTCGGACGTTCCGACCGCGATCGACCCGCTCGGGATGTGCGGGGTGCCGATCACGAGGGTCGGGGCGACGGTGACCACCGTCGAGGCGTTCACCGAGCCGGGGTGTGTCGGGTTCTCCCTCACCGTGAGCAGCGCGGTAAAGTTCCCCGCCAGAGAATAGACGTGGGAGGTGATGGGGAGCCAGTTGGGCGGGCTGTTGTCGCCGAAGCTCCAGGTCAGGTTGAACGGCGCCATCCCCCCCTGGAGCTGCTCCGTGAAGTTCGCTTCGAACCCGCCGTTCCTGAGCTCACCGGAGGAGGGGGTGGCGAAGATGGCGAGATGCATCGGGGCGGGGTTCACGTAGATCGAGGTGGAGGAGTTGCCGACCCTGCCGTTCACGTCGGTCGCGTTCAAGGTGACCTTGAACGTTCCCCCGGTAGTGAACTCGTGCGTCACGTTGGCGAGGGTCGAGATGGGGGAACCGTCCCCGAAGGCCCACTGGACGTGATAGGGCCCCGTGCCGCCCGTGATGGCCGAGGTGAAGGTCACGTTGAGCGGAGCGGTCCCGGTCGTCGGTGTCGCGGTGACCGAGATGCAGAGCGCGCCCAGAAGGCACTCCACGGTGAGGTTGACCTCGGAGGAGGAGGAGACCCCCACCGCGTCCACCACCGAGACCTTCGCGGTGTACGACCCCGGTCCGGTGTAGACATGTGTCGGGTTGGCGCTGGTCGCGCAGGGTGAGGTGCAGCCGTCGCCGAAGTCCCAGATGTACGAGAGCGGGGCGGTGCCCCCGCTCACGTTCCCCCAGAACTGGGTCTGGTTCCCCATCCAGGCCTTCTTCGGGGAGGCCGCGGCGCCCACGAGAGGGTCCGCGGAGATGTTGACCTGGAGCGAGTGGCTCACCGTCTGACCGTAAGCGTCGGTGACGGTGAACGTCGCGGCGTACGTCCCCGGGGTGGTATAGGCGTGGCTCGCGTTCGCGGTCGTGGCGCTCCCGCCATCTCCGAACTTCCAGCTCACGGCGTAGGGGGTCTGACCCCCGGCGATCGCGGAGGAGAAGGTCACCGTCTGCTGGATGTCGGTGGCGAGGGGTGTCGCGGAGGCCGTGGCCACCAGCAGCTGTCCGAAGGCCCAGGTGTCCTGGGTGTTGGAGGAGTTCGTGGAACCCGAGAAGATGATGGGTAGTCCGCCGGAGGAGGGAGCGGCGCAGACGACACCGTCCCGCGGAGTGGGGATGGTGGCCGGGTAGACGGGGCTCCAGAGGCCCCCGCTGAACTCCCAGGTCTCTCCCACGTCACCCGCCGCGCTGTCGCCCTGGGTGAGCACAATGGACTGGGTGTTGGGGTCCCAGAACATCGCACCGTTCGCGATGGCGGGAGGGCTCACGGACGGGGTGATGTTGGTCCAGGTGCCCCCGCTGAACGCCCACGTGCCGCTCAGCTCGTGCACGCCGTTGTAGCCCCCGAAGAGGATGTCCTCCTTCAGGACCGGGTCGTAGGCCATCCCCGCCGCTTCCCGGGGCGAAGGTGACGTGGCGGGGCTGATCGTCTTCCAGCCCCCGGAGGCGGTGTAGACGGACGTGGTCGCCAGGTAGTTCGTGGACCCGCAGGCCGAGGCGCTCGGGTTCGTGAGGTCGATGTTGAACTGGGAGCAGCCGCCGAACATCACCACCTCGCCGTCCGCAGGGTCGTCCGCGATGCTCACCGCGAGGGCCCCCGTCGGCAGGGTTCCGGACACCTGGGTCCAGGTGCCCTGCGCGTAGGTCCAGGAATCGCCCATGTTGCAGGTGGAGGAGAGCAGGTTGATCCCGGTGCAGCCCCCGAACATCACGACGCGGGAATCCGCGCTGTCGTAGGCCATCCCGGCCTCCGCGCGGCCGGAGGGGGAGCAGGAGTTGCAGACGTTCTTCCAGCCCTGGGCAGCGTTGTAGGTCCAGGTGTCGCCGTCGGCCGAGGTCCCGCCGTTCTCCCCGCCGAACAAGACCGCGTACCCGTCGGCGCCGTCCCAGGTCATCGAGCCGTACGAGCGGCTCAGCGAGCTGCCGCCCAGGCAGGTGGAACAGATCTGGATCCAGGTGGGGGCCCCCGGTGCCGCCCCGCCGGGTGCGCTGGCCGGGTCGCCGGAGCTGGGGACGGGTCCGCCGAGCGGGACTCCCGAGAGGGAGGGCTCGGTACGGGGGAGGGTCGGCACGGGCGCGGGGGTCGACCCTCGTGCTCCGGGCATCTGGGCGGGAAGGACCGAAGAAGCGAGGAGGGAGATGGCGACGACGCAGAGCGCACCGAGGAACGCCCATGAGCGCTTCCGGCACCCTCGCACAGGGTCCACACTCTCTCCTCGAGCTAATTACCCTTCGGAAAAGTGAACGACGCCCCGGCCTCCCTCGAGGTTGAGGCCGACGGCCCGGGCCCCTCGGACCTCGCGTCAGCGCCTTGAGCCCATCCCACATCCCCCATCAGCCGGGCCCTCAGAGACCGGGCCCTGCATTAGCGAGGAGGAACATGTCCCCGGAGGTCGAGAAAGAGGATGGGGACTCGCCCCCAAGACCCGCCAAGCACGAGGTCTTGCTCCCTTTCCCGGGGTCCCTCTGCCACCGCTGCGCCGCACCTCCCTCGTACGTCGCGACAAGGACCTCGATCTACATCCGGTGCCCGCTCCTTCCGAACAAGTACCCGCCCCAGCCCGTCGTCACCTGCCGGCTCTTCCGGCCCAAAGAGGCGGTCCCCCAGCACCCCCGCGCGGACCCGAGCGGAGCCTGAGCTCAGCTCACCGCCACGGGACCTGGGTCACCGGGACGGACCAAGAGGGACCGGTTCGCGGAACGAGGGGAGCTGCGGGAGGCCCGCTCAGCCGACGGCGCCCGTCATCTCGAGCTGGATCAGACGGTTGAGCTCGAGCGCATAGTCGACCGGCAGCTCCTTCGCGAACTCCGCAAGGAATCCCATCAGGATCAGGTGGATCGAGTCCGACTCGCTCAACCCGCGGCTCATCAGGTAGAAGATCTGCTCCTCCCCGATCTTGCCCACCACGGCCTCGTGGGTGATCGTGACGTCCTCGTACTCGTGGACCTCGTTGTAGGGGTAGGTGTCCGACCGCGAGATGGCGTCCGGCAGGAGCGCGTCGCATCGGACGGCGGACTTCGCGCCCGTCGCGCCGCGCGCGACATGCAGCAGACCGCGGTAGGAGGTCTGGCCCCCGCGGATGGCGATGGACTTGCCGATGATCTTGCTCGAGGTGTTCGGAGCGGAGTGGACCGCCTTGGCCCCGGAGTCGATGATCTGACCCTCGCTCGCGAAGGCCACCGAGAGCATGTCCCCGCGGGCGCCCTTGCCCTTGAGGTAGACCGACGGGTACTTCATCGTCACCTTGCTGCCGAGGTTCCCGTCCACCCACTCCACGAGGGAGTTCTCGTAGGCGAAGGCGCGCTTCGTCACGAGGTTGTAGACGTTCTTCGACCAGTTCTGGACGGTGGTGTACCGGATCTTCGCGTCGGCCTCGGCGATGACCTCGACGACGGCGGCGTGGAGGGAGTTCTCGGAGTAGACCGGGGCCGTGCACCCTTCGATGTAGTGGATCTTCGCACCCTTGTCCGCGATGATGAGCGTCCGCTCGAACTGCCCGACGGACTTCGCGTTGATCCGGAAGTAGGCCTGCAGGGGGATCCCCGCGTCCACTCCCGGAGGCACGTAGACGAAGCTGCCCCCGGACCAGACCGCGCTGTTGAGCGCGGAGAACTTGTTGTCGTTGTAGGGGACGATCTTGCCGAAGTACTTCCGGAGGATCTCCGGGTGCTCCCGGACCGCGGTGTCCGTATCGCAGAAGATGACCCCCTTCTTCGAGAGGTCCTCCCGGATCCTGTGGTAGACGGTGCCGCTGTCGTACTGGGCCCCGACCCCGGCGAAGTACTCCCGCTCGGCCTTCGGGATGCCCAGCCGGTCGAAGGTGTTCTTGATGTCGGCGGGAAGGTCCTCCCACCGCTTCTTCGTCTCCCCCTCCGCGAGGGGGTTGGCGTAGTAGGTGTAGGCGTCGAAGTCCAGGTCGGACAGGTCCGGCCCCCAGTCGGGCATGGGGCGGTCCAGGAAATGCTCGTAGGCCCGGAGCCGGTATTCCAGCATCCAGTCGGGTTCGTGCTTCAGCGCGGAGATCTGCCGGACGATGTCGCGCGAGAGCCCCTTCGCGGTCCGGACCTTGTAGGTCTCGGGGTCCTTGAAGTCGTAGCGCGTGTAGTCCAGCGGGGTGATCTCGGCAGCGTTCTGAGCCATGATGTTCCCCTCTCTGCTGTACCGATTAGAACACTGAACAGTATTTAATTGGGAGGTAGCGAAGGCGCCGACAAAGCCCCCTTCCCGGACCGGACTAACGCGAGAGGAGCGCGTGCACCTTGCGCAGCGCTTCCACGAGCCGGTCCGTGTCCGAGGTGGAGTTGTAAAGGTAGTAGCTCGCCCGCGTCATCGCCGGCACCCCGTAGCGCTTCATGATCAGCTGGGCGCAGTGATGGCCCGCGCGCACCGCGACCCCTTCGGCGTCGAGCAAGGTCGCGACATCGTGGGGGTGGGCCCCCTTGAGCGAGAACGAGAGGACGGCCTCCCGGTCCTTGCCCGGCGGCGGGCCGTAGATGGTGATGTCGTCGCCGAAGGCGTCCGTGAGCTTCCGGTGCGCGTCGCGAAGGAGCTCGAACTCCCACGAGCGAAGGTCGTCCCAGCCCACGCGCGAGAGATAGTCGAGCGCGCGGGAGAGCACCACCGCACCGGCGATGTTCGGGGTCCCGGCCTCGAACCTCAGCGGGGGGTCTTTGTACGTGATGTCGTCCTTGCCGACGTCGCGGATCATCTCCCCGCCACCCATGTAGGGCGGGAGCCGGTTCAGGAGCTCCTTCCGGCCCCAGAGCACCCCGATGCCCGTCGGGCCGAGCACCTTGTGGCCGGAGAACGCCACGAAGTCCGCGCCCATCTCCTGCACGTCGAGCGGCAGGTGCGGGGCCGACTGGGCGGCGTCCACGAGGGCGAGCGCCCCGGCGTCGTGCGCGCGCTGGGCCAGCTCTCGGACGGGGTTCACCGTGCCCAGGACGTTCGAGACGTGGGTGAAGGTGAAGAGCTTCGTCCCGCGGACGACGAGCCGCTCCAGGTCGTCCTGACGCAGCCGCCCGTCGTCGGTGATCCCGACGAAGTCCAGTTTGATCCCTGGGAGCTGCGTGAGCAGGTGCCAGGGGACGATGTTCGAGTGGTGCTCCATCTCGGTGGAGACCACCCGGTCCCCCTTCGAGAGCTGGCCCCGGGCCATTCCCCCCGCGACCAGGTTGATCGCCTCGGTGGTCCCGCGTACGAAGACGATCTCGTCGGGGTCCTTGGCGTGGATGAACTGGGCGACCCGGGCCCGGGCCGCCTCGTAGGCCTCCGTCGCTTCCTCGGAGAGCGCGTAGACCCCGCGGTGGACGTTCGCGTTCAGGCGGAGGTAGAAGTCCGCCTCCGCGTCGATCACCTGTCGGGGCTTCTGGCTCGTCGCGGCGGAATCGAGGTAGATGAGCGGTTTGCCGTGGAAGGTCCGGGAGAGGATGGGGAAGTCCGTCCGACAGCCGTGCAGGCCCGGGGCAACCCCGTGGTCGGGTCCCGCGACGGTCCGGGCCCGTGCAGCCGAGCTGCGGCCCGTCGAGCGCACCGTCGTGGCCGCCCGCGCCATCCCGAGCCCCTTACGCCTGGGTGGGATGGGCGGCGGCGTGGCCGACCTTGACCCAGTCGTACCCCTTGCTCTCGAGCTGTTCGGCGAGCTCGCGGCCTCCAGAGAGCGCCACGACCCCGTCCACCATGACGTAGACCCGGTCCGGCTTCGCGTACTTCAGAATGCGCTGGTAGTGGGTGATGACGAGGATCCCGCGTCCGGGGCTACGCAGGCGGTCGACGGTCTCCCCGACCTGCTTCACCGCGTCGATGTCGAGCCCGCTGTCCGGCTCGTCGAGGATCGCGAAGTGGGGGTCGAGCGTCGCCATCTGAAGGACCTCCGTCCGCTTCTTCTCCCCGCCGGAGAGCCCCTCGTTGAGGGGGCGCTTCATGAATGACGCGTCGAGGCCCAGGGAGGCCAGGTGTCCGTCCAAATGCTTCTGGAAATCGTCCGTGTCCACCTCCTCCGCCTTCCGGGTCTGGGTGTACGCGGTCCAGAGGAACTTCGAGAGCGAGACCCCCGAGACCTCCACGGGGTACTGGAACCCGAGGAAGAGCCCCGCACGGGAGCGCTTGTCGGGCGAGAGCTTCAGCAGGTCGACGCCGTCCAGATGGGCCTCCCCTGAGGTGATCGTGTACTTCGGGTGCCCGGCGAGGGCGTAGGCGAGCGTGCTCTTCCCCGAGCCGTTCGGGCCCATGAGCGCCACAAGCTCGCCGGTCTTCAACGTCAATGTGACCCCTTTCAGGATCTCCTTTCCCCCCACGCTCGCGTGCAGGTCCTTCACCGTGAGGGTGTGCTCGGGGCTCTCGTTCGCCATGTCCGTCGCTCCGCAAGCCCGTTCGGATATATAAGTGCCAATCAGTAGCTAAATCCAGCCACCCCATATACTCTGGACCGCATCCGTCCAACCGACCGGGAGACGTTCGCTCGCAGGAGGCACGGGGAGAAGAATGGGCGCGGCCGAGCTGCTCCTCGGAGAGGGGACGAAAGCGAAGATCCTGAACGAGCTCACCGAGGGGCCGCGCACCGCCCGGGAGCTCTCTCTCAAGCTTGGCATCCAGGAGAGCGCCGTACGGACGCACCTGGAACGGCTCGCCCGACGCGGGATCCTCCAGCCCAAGTTCCACAAGGAGGGCGTCGGCCGTCCCCGGAAGCGCTACGCCCTGACGAACGAGGGCCACGAACTGTTCCCCCGCAGGTACGAGCTCATGCTGGAGTCGATCATCGACTCGATCCTGGAGCACGAGGGCGAAGGCTACCTGGCGGCGGTGTTCGCCCGCGCGGCCGACCGGTTCGCGGACCGGCTGTTCGACGAGTTCCCCGAGCTCCAGAAGCCGACGACGGACCCGGAGAAGCGGCTACGCCTGGTCGTCCGCGTCCTGGACGGACTGGGGCAGCGGGCCGAGGTCACGCGCGACGCGACCGGGCCCCGGCTGATCCGAAAGAACTGCATCTTCCGCGGCAGCGCCCTCGCCCACTCGAGCCTCATCTGCGAGGTGTTCGACCAGCGGCTGCTGCAGCGCCTGCTCGGGAGCCAGTCCGTCGACCTCCTGAGCTCGTTGCCCAAGGGAGCCCCGTCCTGCAGTCACCTGATCCAGCTCACCTCGATCACGGCCGAATGATCCGAACGGCCGAGCACCCACGCAGGACCAGTCCCCCCATCGAGGCGAGCGCAGGTCGATCTCCTTGAACGAAGGAACCGCAGCCCTCCGCGTACCGAGCGAGCCACGGGCGGGAGCGCCCGGGAACGCCCCGGAGGAAGGGATCTTCGGACAGCCCCACGGGAACATCGCCTCCCGGATCGGCAACACCCCCCTGCTTCGCCTGCGTCGCGTGGCTTCCGAGCTTCCCCAGGGGGTCGAGCTCTGGGCGAAGGCCGAGTTCCTGAACCCCGGGGGGTCGGTCAAGGACCGCACTGCCCTCTCCATCGTGGACGCCGGGCTCCGGGAGGGACAGTTCGGCCGCGGCAAGGTCCTTCTCGATGCCTCCAGCGGGAACACCGGCATCGCCTACGCCTTCCTGGGTGCGATGTGGGGATTCCCGGTCGAGATCGTCCTTCCCCGCAACGCGAGCCACGAGCGGGTGCGAAGGATGCAGGCCTACGGGGCCAAGCTGACCCTCTCCGATCCCCTCGAGGGAACGGACGGGGCCCAGCGGCTGGCCCGGGGGCTCGCGAAGGAACACCCGGACCGGTACTGGTACCCCGACCAGTACAACCACCCGGCCAATCCCCTCGCCCACTACCGGACGACGGGGCCAGAGATCTGGAGGGACTCCTGCGGGCTCGTGACCCACTTCGTCGCCGGCATCGGCACGGGGGGGACGGTCACGGGCGTCGGCCGTTACCTGAAGGAGCGGTCCTCCAGCGTCAAGATCATCGGGGTCGAGCCTCGGACCGCGCTCCACGGTATCGAGGGGCTGAAGCACATCGCCACCTCCATCCGTCCGGGCATCTACGACGAATCCGTCCTGGACGCTCGTCTCGAGGTCGAGACCGAGGCCGCCCAGGTCATGACCCGCCGGCTCGCCCGGGAGGAGGGGCTCTTCGTCGGGACCTCCTCGGGGGCTGCCGTCCATGCCGCGATCGAGTACGGCTTGACCCTGGAGAGGGGCGTGATCGTCACGCTCCTGCCGGATGGCGGGGACCGCTACGCCGGAGAACGCTACTGGGAGGAGAGCAAGGAAGCACGGGAGGGAGGCGCTCGCTCATGAGCGGGATGGCCCCTGCACCCTCGGCGGAGGTCGCACCCCCGCAGAGCGGTTCCGCTTTCGACCTCGTCGAGCTCACCCAAGAGGAGGAGGCGAAGATCCGGAGCCACGGCGACTCCACCTATCCCGAGGAGGCCTGCGGCGTCTTGGTCGGCCCCGCACCCGAGCCGGGGTCCAGGGTCCGTAGGGTCACCCGGGTCCACCCCGTCCCGAACCGCCGAGGGGAGGACCGGGGTCACAGGTTCCTCATCCCCGCCGAGGAGCTGCGGGCCCTCGAGCGGTCGATCGCGGGCACCGGTCTGGAGGTGGTCGGGTTCTACCACTCCCACCCGGACCATCCCCCTGTCCCGAGCGAGTTCGACCGCGACCACGCCTGGCCGTGGTATGCCTACCTCGTGCTTCGGGTGTACCAAGGCCGGTCGCTGGAGTTGAACGCGTTCGAGCTCGATCCGGAACAGCGGGCTTTTCAACCCCGCGGTTTCAGGGTGGTGCAGGTTACGTGAGTAACCGGATGCGTGGATATCCGCCCGAGAACGAGAGGGAGCGAGAAGGAACATGAGCGTCGAAGTGAGGGTGCCGACCGCCTTGAGAGGCTTCACCGGGGGAGCGGCGACCCTGGTGAGCGACGGCGGAACGGTGGGAGACGTCCTGGGCGAGCTCGCGAGCAAGTACTCCGGGCTCAAGCGCCACCTCTTCACCGACGACGGCAAGGTCCGCAACTTCGTCTCCGTCTACCTCAACGACGAGGACGTTCGCTACCTCCAGCGCGAGGCCACGCCCGTGAAGTCGGGCGACGTGCTCTCCATCGTACCTTCCATCGCCGGCGGGAGCCCCGGAGCCGTCGCGTATCCCTCGCTCTCCCGATTGCGCGGGGGGCCGGGTAGCGGGGAGGCGGGCGGAGCCGCCCCATCGGCCCGATCCCTGTCGAAGGAGCAGATGAGGCGGTACAGCCGCCACCTGATCCTGCCCGAGGTGGGCATGGCCGGGCAGCGGAAGCTTCTCGACTCCAAGGTCCTCATCGTGGGCGCGGGGGGGCTCGGCAGCCCCGTCTCGCTCTACCTCGCGGCGGCCGGAGTGGGGACCCTGGGACTGGTGGACTTCGACGTGGTGGACACGTCGAACCTGCAGCGCCAGGTGCTCTACGGCACGAAGGACGTGGGCGTCCCCAAGCTGGAGGCCGCCGAGCGGCGGCTCAAGGACCTCAACCCGGACGTGAAGATCGTCACCCACGCCGCCCCCCTGACGAGCCAGAACGCGCTCGACCTCGTCTCGCGGTACGACGTCGTGGTCGACGGCACCGACAACTTCCCCACCCGGTACCTGGTGAACGACGCCGCGGTCCTGCTGAGGAAACCCAACGTCTACGGCTCGATCTACCGGTTCGAGGGCCAGGTCTCGGTCTTCGACGCGCGCGTGGGCCCTTGCTACCGTTGCATCTACCAGGAACCCCCGCCCCCCGGGCTCGTGCCGTCGTGCGCCGAGGGCGGTGTGCTGGGCGTGCTTCCGGGGATCGTCGGCAGTCTTCAGGCCCTGGAGACGATCAAGGTCCTTCTTGGAAAGGGCGACAGCCTGGTGGGGCGCCTCGTGCTCTTCGACGCGCTCGCGATGCGCTTCCGTGAGCTGAAGGTCCGCAAGAACCCCGACTGCGTGCTCTGCGGCCCGAACGCCACCCAGAAGGGGCTCATCGACTACGAGCAGTTCTGCGGCATCACCGGGGAGACCGAGGCCCCGACGGGGCACGAGATCGAGCCGGAGGAGCTCAAGGCGAAGCTCGACCGGGGCGAACCGGTCACCCTCCTCGACGTGCGGGAGGCTGGAGAGTTCGAGATCGCGCGGCTGCGCGGTGCGAAGCTCATCCCCCGCGCGCAGCTCCCCGAGCGACTGGGAGAGCTCTCCACCGCGGACGACCTGGTCGTCTACTGCAAGATGGGAGGACGGAGCGCGCAGGCGACGAAGCTTCTGCTGGACATGGGGTTCCAGAAGGTCCGGAACCTCAAGGGCGGCATCGACGCCTGGTCGGAACGCATAGACCCCTCCCTGCCCCGGTACTGAGCGGGGCACCGCAACACGTCCCCCGATGGGCCTCGTCGGGGCCCGGAGACCCCCCCCGGCTCCCGCCTGGCCGTGCTCGAGGGTTGCCGTCAACGGCCCCCGCGTACGGCCCCAGGCGCCCGCTCGGCGGGGCTTTAGGGCCACTCCATGTGTGAAGCGCTCCGGCCGTTCGCGGTGTAAGCATTTAAGCGGAGGAATACCGTAGCACGCCTAGATGCGCTCGAGGCGGGCCCGGTCCCCGGTCGGTGCGCGCGCGCTCCGCTTTCTGCTCGCAGCAGTCGTGCTCGTCCTGCTGGTCGCCCCACCGGCCCTCGCGACCCCGTTGCTCTCCGCCTCCCACTCGGCCTTTGTCGGAGCTGCGCCTCACACCTACGGGGGAGCCCAGCTCCCCTGCATGACCGCCTCGAACGTTTCGAACGACCCGTCGGCGGCTCGGGGCAACTGGGCCTACTGCATCGCGGCGCTCAACACGGAGTCCAACCCCCCGACCGTCCAATACGTCGACTCGAGCAACGACTCCGCCGCGAACGCGATGGTCCTCTCTCTCGCCTCGACCCCGAAGCTCGAGCTCGAGTGGTGGTGCGGAGGACCGACCCCCACCCTGGCCAGCTCGGCCGTCCTGTCGCTCACCGTCCTAGGGCTCAACGTGATCCAGGACACCATCTCGCTCAGCAGCACGCAAGCGAGCAACTACTCGGAGTGCGCGCCGGGAGTCCCGCTCTCGGACCGGACCTCGATCCAGCCGATGAAGGCCCTCGACTCTTTCGCCTGGCTCATGTCCGGGGTCTATCTGGGAACGGTGTCGTTCTACGACACCCACCAGAACCTCATCGGGAACTCCACCAGCTTCTACGTGAAGGTCCTCCCGGCCTACCCGCCGATCACCATCTTCACCCTCCCGCTGATGCTGGTGGTCCTCTACGAGATCTACCAGACCGTCCGAGACTTCCGGGACCTTCAGCGGGCTCGGCCGGCGCGACGCCCGAAGCCGGACTCCGCGGCGGCCGCGTCCGAACCCGCCACCGCCTCGGCGACGACTTCCCCGGCCGCCGGCGCAGCGGCGACCCCGTTCTGCTCCCGGTGCGGCAAGCCGACCACGTTCGTGGCGAAGTACTCCCGGCACTACTGCTACCCCTGCCAGCTGTACGCTCCGTCCCCGACCACCCCCACCCCCACCCCCACCCCCACCTCCACCCCGACCCCGACTGTGACCGCGGGGAGCGCGGGTAGCCCCGGCACGTCTCCCACTACTCCCCCACTCAGCGCGACCGCAATCTCGGCCCCGTTCTCCTCTCCCGCTTCCTCAGTTCCTGCTGCACCGTCCTCGCCGTCCGCCCCGTCCTCTCCCCCAGCCGCGTCCGCCGTCGCGGGTCCCGCGGTATCTGCTCCTGCGGCAGCGATCGAACCGTCGCGGATGCCCGCTTCGACGCAGACCTCGGCTCCGACCGCGTTCACCCAGGCGCCGGCACTCTCCACCCCCGCCGCCCCCGCGAGCAAGGGCCCGACATGCGTGAAGTGCGGACGACCGACCGAGCTCGTGGCGAAGTACGACCGGTACTACTGCTACGAATGCCAGCTCTACGCGCCCAAGGCGCCTGCCCCCACCGCCCCTCCCGAGCCTTCGCCCCAGGTCCCTTCGTGGAGCACGCCCCCGACGACCACCCCTGTCGCGGAGCCCTCCCCCAGGTACAGCGTTCCCGAGCCTCTCCCTTCGACCTCCGCTCCTCCCGCCGCACCCGCGGCGTCCGTTCCTCCGCCGACTCCGTATCCCTCCGCCTCCTCCGCACCGGCCCCCGCCTCCTGGCCGGCCTCACCCTCTCCGTCAGTTGCGCCCGCGGCCCCACCAGCTGCCCCGCCCGCGGCACCCCTGACCTCGCCCGGGTACGCTGCGTCGGCGGCGGCTCCGGGAGCTACCGTTCCCCCGGGAGCTTCACCGGCGGCTCCCGCTCCCGCTCCTGCTCCCGAGGCCAAGCCCTCGAAGTGGTGGAAGAGGCGGTCCTCCGAACCTATGGCGGCCTCTCCGCCGGTGGCTGCACCTGCGGCGGCGCAGCCCTCGTTCGGCCCGGGCCCGGCCGCCCCACCCACGGCCCCCCCACCCACCGCACCCAGCATGCCCGGCCCCGCCGCCCCGCCCTCGCCTCCCGCCGCGGCTCCACCGCCGTACCCATCGGCAAGCGCGCCGCCGGTGGGACAACCCTCACCCCCGGCCTGGTCACCGACCTCTCCGCCACCGGCGCAGTCTGCCCAGCCCCCCGCTATCCCTTCACAATCCCCTAGCTGGGGAAACCCACCCCTCCCTCCGCCACCTCCGCCCGCAGGCGGTGGCTGGGGTTACCTCTCCCCGCCCAACCCGTTCCCGCTCCGTCCCGCCCCTCCCGCGTCCGGTGACGTGCCGGCCCCCCCCACCGCTCCACTTGCCCCTCCCGCTCCACCTGCCCCACCCGCTCCGCCTTTCCCGTCCGCCAGCCCGCCGGAGCTGCCTCAAGACCCCAAGGCGAAGCGGCCGCGCGCGGGGGAAGGGGGTGAGCTCCAATGACGACGGAACCCCCTCCGCTGAAGCTCGTGGCCGCTCGGAACATCGCCGGAAGCGGGGCCGTGATGGGGATCGCAGGCGGCCTCCTCCTCTGGCTGATGGGCTGGGTCGGCCCCGTCTACTTCCCCTACTTCGTCGTGGCCGGCGCGGTGATAGGAGGGGTCCTCTTCGGAGTCCCGGGGTACCTCTTCGAGAGGAAGGTCGTCCGCGAGCGCAAGAGCGCCCAGGCCGAAGCGAGCGCGAAAGCGGCGGCCGACTACGCCGCGGCCCTCGCCCACGCACGCGAGCAGGGGGCCGCCGCCGCAGCGGCTTCCGCCAGCGCCGCCGCCTCGGCTCCCGGTTATCCCTCGAGCTACCCGGGGACGATGGGCCCCACCAGCACCCCGGCCTGGACCCCCATGTCGAGCGCGGGCGCGACGGCCGCGCCGATGGGCCCCGGCTCCGCGGGCGGTTCCGCAGGTGTGAGCGCGACGGGTGCCGACATGCCGGTGACCTGGCCGCTCGACGAACCGCTCTGCGTCCTGGAGACGAACCGGGAGCGCGATGCCTGGGAGGCCACCAAGGCCCTGCATCTATCTCCGGACCGGATCATCGGGTTCACCACCTTCCCTCCCGAAGACATCGCGCATGACCTGGGGATCCCACCCGCCTCCATCTTCAAGATCTCCCGGGTCGAAGGCGAGGGCAACGTCGACCCCGGCGACCTCGAACGGATCGGGAACTTCATCGAGCGGCACCTTGGAGGCGGGGAAGGCCGCGTCGTGGTCCTCCCGGCGGTGGAGAACCTGGTCGAGGCGGGGAACGTGAGGAACGTGCGCCGGCTCCTCGAGGTGGTCCGCGACCTGGCCCAGGGCTCCCGAGGATCGATGCTGGTGACCCTCGACCCGGTATCCCTCCCCGAAGCGCAGGTGACGCTCCTGGAGCGCGGGGCGCGAAAGCTCGGGACCTCCGGGAACTGAGGGACCGTCCGGGCCCTGGCCGCCCGCAGGACGTTGCTGCGAGGGAACGGTTTATCCTCACCGCCTAACTCGGACCGGTCCCTTGCAACGGTTCCCGAGGATCTCCGCGCTCGTCGTCCTGCTGGTCCTTCTCGCGCTCGCGATGGCGCAAGCCCCCGCGACGGCCCCCCTCGGGCCGGGGGCGCACGTGGCCTCCCGCCCCTCCTCCTCGTTCGTGTCGTCCGTACCCGTGTCCGTGAGCTCCAACTCCGGGGCGCCCAGCTACACGCCGGTCTTCCCTAGCCCTATCCGCCACGTGTTCGTCGTGGTGCTCGAGAACGAGGAGGCGACCTCGGTGATCGGGACGGCCCCGTACGAGACCCACCTGGCCTACCAGTACGCCTACGCGTCGAAGTACTACGCGACCACGCACCCGTCCGCCCCGAACTACCTGTCGATGACCTCGGGCAGCTACTTCAACCAGTCCGGGAGCGACGCGTACAACGTCTGGAAGTCCATCAACATCGCCGACCTCGTGCAGAACGCGGGCGAGACGTGGGCCGGCTACGACGAGAGCATGCCCGCGCCCTGCGACATCAACAACTCCTACCCCTACGAGGTCAAGCACAACCCGCTCACCTACTACGCCGACATCATCGACGCGCACGCCTCGCGGTGCAACCCCAACGACCTGAGCTTCAATGCGTGGAACTCCTCGGTGAGCTCGGGCAACCTGCCGAACTACGCCATCATCACCCCCAACATGCTGGACGATGGCCACGACACCGGGCTCGCCTACGTGGACAACTGGCTGTCGAAGTGGCTGCCCCCGCTCATCAACAACAGCGCGGTGTTCAGCACGAGCGCGTTCTTCCTGGTCTACGACGAAGGTTCGACGAACGCCGGGTACAACGGGACCGCCGGCGGGAACGTGTACATGAGCGTGGTCAGCCCGTACTCCCACATGGGGTACTGGTCCCAGAAGGACTACTCGCACTGGAACATGCTCACGACGGCCGAGTGGCTGCTCGGGCTCACGGGGCACACCTACCACAACGACAACTGGACGAAGTGGCCGCCGATGAAGGACCTCTTCACCTTCCCGGCGCCAAGCCCCGGACCTTCGCACTACATCGTGCAGGGCACCGTCTGGGGAACCGGGGGGGCTCCCCTTACCGGGGCCGTCGTCTCGACCAACCTCGGGAACACCTCCACGACCGCGGCGAACGGGACCTATCGGTTCGCGCTCACGAACGGCACGTACACCCTCACGGGATCAGCGACGGGGTACGCCAGCAGCTCGACAACGTTCACGATCTCCGGCGCTGGGCGCACGGTAGACCTCAACCTGTCCGCAGCCTCTCCGAAGACCTACACCCTCTCGGGGAACACCGAGGCCAGCTACCCCACGACCACGGCTCTGGGAGGGGTCGACGTCTTCGCCAACGCGACGGGGGGCGTCTCGACCTCCGCGACCTCCTCGGGCTCGGGCACGTTCCAGCTCCAGCTCCCCAACGGCACCTACACGCTCGTGGGCACCGCGCCGTACTACACGCCCAGCTCGAGAGTGGTCACGGTAGCTGGGGGAGCCGCCTCGGTGACGATCGTCCTGGCGCCCCGCTCCCTCTCGGTGTCGGTCACCGCGTCCGTGAATCCGGTCACCGTCGGCAGCCTGGACCGTGTGACGGTCTCCGCCTCCGACCCCAACGGACAGCCGGCCACGGGCGCCGTCCTCTCGATCACATCTTCGCCCCTCGCCCTGCCGTTCAGCCCGGCCGCCTCGGTGACGATCCCCTCGAACGGGAGCGGGTTCGTTTCGTTCGTGGCCCCGTCGGTGACCGCGAGCACGACCGTGTCCGTGACCGCCTTCGTGGCGAGCGGGTCCGCCTTCCCCGGCCAGGGCCTCGGGTCGCTGTCGGTCGTCCCCGCCGGCTCTTCGCTTCCCGCCACGATCACGGGTGAGGTGCTCAACGCCTCCTCCGCCACGCCCCTTGCCGGAGCAACGGTCAAGGTGATCGACCAGTCTACCGGTGCGGTGAGCCAGACCCAGACGACCGGGGTGGCGGGCACCTTCACGGCTTCGGGACTCTCGGCAGGGACCTACGAGCTGTTTGCGACGGCCCCGGGCTTCTACGGCGCCACGCGCAACGTCACCGCTCCCGCCGGGGCGACGCTAGGACCCTTCGACCTCAATCTGACCCCGAGCGCCAACGGGGGAGGGAGTGCCCTCTCGGTGTCCGTTCAAGCGAACCCCACGTCAGGGACCGCACCGCTCCTGGTGAACTTCCTCTCCAATGTGACCGGAGGGACCGGCCCCTATGTCCTCGCCTGGAGCTTCGGAGATGGAGGTCAGAGCGCGGTCGCCGACCCGTCCCACACCTATGGGCAGGGGACGTTCACCGCGACCCTGACCGTCACGGACCACGCTTCCCACACCCGCACTGCGAGCGTTACGGTGACCGTCTCGGCGGCCCTGGGGGGCTCGGGCCCCGGAACGTCGGGAGGGATCCTCGGGGCACTCGGGTCGGACCCCCTGCTCCTCGTGGGTATCCTCGTGGCGGTGGCGGTCATCGTGGTCGTTGCCGTGGTCGCTACCCGGCGACGGAAGAGAGCCCTCTCACCGCCCGAGGCCGAGGGACCTTCCGGGGCGTACGTGGGAACGGCGGGAGCTCCCGCGTATGGGTCCTACGTGGAGGTTGCCGGCCCGGGTCCTGCACCTCCCCCCACCCCGCGGCCTGCCGAGTCCGGGAACGGGATGGGAAGCGGGAGCAGGAACAGCGGCGGGCGCTCGTCCTGGGCGCGCTATCCGCCGCAGTGACCCTACGACCGACCCTCTGCGGCGGCGACGGCATCCACTTTAGCTTCCCACCTTTGGCGCAAGAGGGGTCGGGTCCTGACCGAGCCACGCCTCGTCCATTTTCCTCTTGGAGCGCTCCAGCGCACGCCCTACATCGACCGTTGCCGCGAGGTGCTGAAGCGGCAGCCCCGGAGCTTGCTTCGTGCGCCCTCGACGCGCCCGGAGGCGGACGCAGCATCGACCCCGCGTCGAGACCCCGGTCGACGCTCGATGCTCTATCTCTGCGGGACGGACCGGCTGGCCCGGGGCGTCCGGGAGGAGCTCGCGGCCCGTTCCGGGGGCACGAGCTTCACCGGTAACGTGGTCACCCTCGCCCAGGTCCTCGGGCACTATTCTGCCCCAGGCGAGGTGGTGCCCTCCGACGAGATCGAGCTCAGGGTCTGGGCGGAGCTCCGTCGATCTCAGCCCCGTCGGGCGCTCGGGGGAACGCTGAGCTTCGCTTCGGCGATGGTGGACCTGTGGGACCTCCTTCGAAAGGAGGGGAAGCCCGAGGTCACCGCCGCGCCGGAACGGACGCTCGAGCTCCTTCTCGGACCCGTCCTCAGCGTGGAGCGGTCCCTCGCCGCGAAAGGCCTCCTCGACGACACCGGCCTGCTCCAGGAGCTCCCCCGTCGCATCCGGAAGGACCCCCTGCACCTCGAGACGCTCGTGGTGGACGGGTTCGAGGGATACCCTCCGCTACTGGCCTCGATCATCGAGGCCCTCGCGGAGAGCGCGGAGGAGGCCTGGGTCCTCACCGAGGGCGAGACGCTCCATCCCCCGAGCTGGAGCGTCGAGAAGCCCATGTCCCTCGGGTCCCAAGCGGGGACACGACCCGCGACCGAGGGACCGGCCCGGCCACCGGCGGTCCCCGGGGCCGTGCTCGATTCGTGGGTCCAGCGAGAGACGCCGGAGCGCGGCCCCCGCCCGCTCCCGAACGTCCGAATGCTCCAGGGGGTCGGCGGGGAGCGGGAGGAGGTCGAGGCGATCGCGAGCGCCGTGAGGCAGGCGCTGAACGAGGACCCGACCCTTCGCGTCCTCGTGGCGATGCCGGCCCTGCCCACCTACGCCCCTCGCGTGCTCGAGGTCTTCCCTCGCTACGGTCTTCGACCGGAGGTCCTTCTCCCCTCCTCCCTGCTCGCAGCTCCGGGCGCACAGCCCCTGCGGCGGATCCTCGAGCTCCTTCTCTCCGACCTTCCCCACGCCTCGATGCTCGAGCTCATCGAGGACCTGGACGAGCTCGGCACGCTATCGAAGTTCTTCCCCCGTGGGGCGACGGCCGAGGTGATCGGCCGCGTCGCCCGCGAGGGTCGGGCGGTGGCCGGTCGCGAGGCGTTCACCACCCTCCTCAGGGCCCACGCGGCGGAGCTTCGCGCGGAGGGGGACGAGGGAGGCGCGCGCGAAGCGGAGGGGGTCGCGCTCGGATTCGGGAAGCTGCTCGAGACGCTCCGCCCCCTGGAGGCGCCCGCCGCCCCGACGGCCTTCGTTTCGACGCTCCGCGACGTGATGGTGGCGCTGGGGTACCTCGGGCCCTCCACCTCGGAGGAGGGGGCGGTCGTCCTCGATGCGCTTGCGAGCGCGGCCGCGGGCCTCCCTGTCGCGGGGCCTCCCTGGCCGCTCGGGGAGCTCCGCCAGTTCGTCGAGATCGTCCTGTCGCTTCGCCAGTCCGGTTCCGCGGCGCGTCTTCCCGGGATACCGGTCACTGGACTTCACGACGCGGGACTCCTCAGCGCGGACCTGGTCATCCTCGGAGGTCTCTCGGAAGCGAACCTTCCGTCGGACCGTCCGAGCCCGCTGCTCCCCCCCGGCGCTCGGGCCCGGGCGGGCCTTCCCACGGGGGAGGAGCTGGTCCACCGGGAGCGCGTTCGGCTCGCGCGGGTGCTCGCGCGCGCCGGAAGGACCGTGGTGCTCAGCTATCCGACCCGCTCCGGGGACGAGGAGGTCCTCCCTTCACCTCTGCTCAACGACCTGCTCGCGGTGGCCACTCCCACCCTGGGGGCTCCCGCCGCCCCGATGGCCGCGCCCCCGACACGCGCCTACGCCATCTCCGAGGCCATGGCAGGGGTCGCTCGCGAGCTCGGCCAGCCCTCAGGGCCGTCCCCCTCCGCGATCGCAACGCTTCGGCTTGGTCTCTCGGGCCACCGCGCCGAGGCCTGGCGCTCGATGCTCCGGGGGATCCGCGTGGAGAGGGATCGGCGCGCCTCTCCTCGGTCCACCCCCTTCGACGGACCCATGGGGGGGAACGGGGCCCGGGAGCTCGCCCGGAAGCGCTTCTCCTCCGGACGGTTCACGGTGCACGACCTGCAGGACTACCTGCGGTGCCCGTACCGCTTCTACCTGGAGCGCGTGCTCCGCCTCCAGGGCCCAGAAGAGGTGACCGACGAGGTCGACCGGCCCGCCGTCGGCAGCGAGATCCACCACCAGCTCTTCGTCCTCCAGGACTCGCTCCGGGGCACGGATGGAAAGCTCACGGGTCTGACGGAGAAGGAGGCCCAAGTACGCGGACCGTCGCTCCAGACCCAACTCCGCACGTTCCTGGACACCCTCCGACCCAGGACCCCCGACCTCGAGACGCTCACCGTGCGATTCCTCGGGACGGGCGGCGCAGCGGGGCGGAGCGGGATCGCAACGCTCCTCTCGCAGCTCGTCGAGGACCAGAGCGTGGTCCGCAGCGCGCACCTCGAGCTTCCTTTCGACGACCGGGAACCTCGATCGGGATCGGACATCGATCCCCAGCTTCGGCTTCCCGCGCTCCCGCTCGGCGAGGTGGACAGCCTGCACCCCGTTCTCGTAGGGCGCATCGACCGTCTCGGCTTCGGCCAGGGGCGGAGCTCCGGAGTCGTCATCGACGACTACAAGACCGGACGGTCCCGACCGAAGGACCAGGATGCGGCTCGAGAGGCCGTACCCACCGGGCTCGAGCTCCAGCTCCCGTTGTACATGGCCGCCGCCCTCTACGGGCTGCGAGAGAAGGACCCCTCCGTCTTTCCCCTGGGGATGCGCTACCTGTGGATCTCCTCCGCCTACGAGACGGGCTTCGTATCCCTCCTCCGCCTCCCCCAGAAACCGCGTGAGGAGGCCCGGCAGCGCGAGCGCGGGGTCGCCTATGTGGAGATCGCGCTCCGGCACGCTCAGAACGCCGCGCAGGGCATCCTGCTCGGACGGTTCCCCATCAACGGCCGCTTCGCCTCGGCGGATGGCGGCTGCCAGTTCGCCGGCTACTGCGGTTTCGCACAGGGGTGCCGGTTCAACGGAGCACGGTTCGCGCTGAGAGGGGTCTCATGAGTCCCGAGCCGCTTCCCCGCTCCTCTCCGTCGCGCCGCCCCCCCGTTCGCGACCATCCGCCTCCCGCACGGGAGACACCGACCTCCCGCACCGCACCTTCAGACCCGGTCCTCCCCGCGTCCCACCAAGGGCCGGTCCTTCCCCCGCCCCCACCGCCCTCCCTACCTCCTCCGCCCCCTCCCATTTCCCTTCCTCCTCCTCCCCCTCCACCGCCTCCGCCTCCGCCCCCACCCCCACCGCCACCCGCACCTCCTCCCCCGACGACCCCCGACGCGGCGCTTCTGGTGGCGGACCTGACGTCTGACGTGCTCCTCACCGCCGCGGCCGGGACCGGGAAAACGCACGCCCTCGTCGGCCGATACCTATCCGCCCTGGGAGATCCCCGGGAGGCGGGCGGACCTCCCGCGACCCGGGTCCCCACGCTGGTGGCGATCACCTTCACGACCGCTGCGGCGGCGGAGATGCGCAAGCGCGTGGAGGCCGCGGTGCGCCAGACGGCACGCCAGTTCCCCCCCAAGTCCGAGGCTCGACAGACCTGGAACCGGGTGCTGGACGTGCTGCACGCGGCCCGGATCTCCACCATCCATGCGTTCTGCGCTTCCCTTCTCCGGGAGCTCCCCCTGTCCGCGCGCGACATCGCCGGCGTCGTCCCGGGGTTCGATGTCCTCGACGCGACGGAGGCGAACGCGCTGCGGGAGGAGGCGTTCCGAAGGACGCTCGTCCGCCTCCAGAGCGAGCGGGGAGCGCTGTGGCAGTCCTACGTGGCGTTGGCGGCCGAGCGTGGGGTCGCCGACGTCGCTGAGATGGTCCGTATCCTCGAGGAGCATCGGTTCGCGACCACCCCAAAGGCCCTGATGTCGGAGGCGGGGTCCGGGACCGCCCCGAACGGCCCGGGGGGTGGCCAGCCTGCGACATCGGGCGCGCCCCTGGAGACCCTGGGGAAGCTGTGGGAAGCGGTGCAAGAGAGCTACCGTCGAGCGAAGCAGGAGCGTGGGGGTCTCGACTTCGACGACCTGGAAGAGGCCGCCCTCGCGCTCACGGGCGACCCGAGCACCCTCGCCGAGCTGAGGGGTGGCATCCGACATCTGCTCGTGGACGAGTTCCAGGACGTGAGCAAGAGGCAGCTGGAGCTGCTCCTCCGGCTCCGGGGCTCCGATCCTCCCATCCGCCGGGCCCTCTTCGCCGTGGGGGACCCCAAGCAGTCGATCTACGCCTTCCGGGGGGCCCGAGGAGCGCTCGAGGGTCTGCGCGGGGCCATGCCCGGCCTGCGCGAGGGTCGCCTCGACCGCACGCGTCGGTTCCGCGACCCGCTCGCAACCTTCGTCAACCGGCTCTCCAGCGTCCTGCTCCCCGCCGAGGCCATCGGGGGACGGTACGAACCGATCCTCCCCGCCGAGACGGCGACCGGTGGCGCGGGATCCTCGACGCACGTGGACGTCGTCTGGCTCGAGGGACCGCTTCGGGCGACCCCTACCGCAGGCCGCGACGAGGTCCGCAAGGCCCTCCAGCAACGCTTCCTCGACCCATCGCTCCCCGGTCCGGTACCGGCCGACGAGGGTCTGGAGCACGCCGAGGCTCGCTTCATCGCCGGTTGGGTCGTCGACCGCCTGGCCGCGGGAGAGACGGTGCGGCCGTGGAGACCGGACGACGGGGACCTCCCGCATCGGCTCGGGCCGGGGGACGTCGCCCTGCTGCTCTCCTACCGCAGCCACGAGGAGGAGTACGTCGCCGCCCTGCGCGAACGCGGGCTCAAGGTGGTGACGCACCCCGGTGCGGGGTTCCACGGCCGTTCAGAGGTCCAGGACGTGATGAACCTCCTCGCCGTCCTCGCGTGGGAAGGCGACGAAGCTTCCCTCTACGCCCTGCTGCGCTCGCCCTTCTTCGCATTCTCGGACGAGGAGATGGCCGAATGGTTCCTCGCCGCCGAGAGCTCCGGCTCCCTTTCCGAGGCCTTCCGACACCGCGCTGCGGCGTCCCCCGGGTCTCGGGAAGCCCGGTCCCTGCAGTTGATCGAGGGCTGGCGGGCCCGGCGGGAGCGGACCCCGCCCGCGGAGCTCCTCCGCGACGCGTTGGACGACGTGGGGGCCTGGGGAACGTTCGCCGACGACGGCCGGGGAGGGCGGGCCCGCGCCAACGTCGAGAAGCTGCTGGACACGATACGCGAGCTCCCTCGCTCGGGGGTCGTCGGCCTGGCCGCCGTCCACCGGTACCTGCTCGAGCTCCAGGAGCGGGAGGCCGACGAACCCGAGGCCGGGGTCGAGCTTGCGCGCGACGCGGTCAACATCATGACCGTGCACGGGGCGAAGGGGCTCGAGTTCCCTCTGGTCGTGGTCCCGGGGCTCCAACGTCAGTGGAGCGCGCCGCGAGGGGCCCTGCTCGTCTCCCCAACGGGGAAGGTCGCCATCGAAGCTGGACCGGAGGAGGAAGGGAAGGAGGTGGGGAGCGGAGCCCCGGAGGAAGGGGAGCCTGCGGCCAAAGCCCCGACCGGAGCGAACGGGGCCCAGGCGGGGCCCGGCGGGGCCGCGACCTACGAGGAGGTCGTCGCGGCGCTCGCACATGACGCGGAGCTCGAAGCGCGTCGCCTGCTCTACGTGGCGGTGACCCGGGCCCGCGATCGTCTCCTGCTCACCTGCGTGCAACGCCGAAGCGCCGCGGGAGCTCCCCTCTCGTTCTCGCGCGAGCCCTGGCGCCGTTGGCTGGACGAGGCGTTCGGGTTCGACGCGACCGTCGAGCGGGAGATCGCGTCGACGGAAGGCTGGCGCTTCCGTCGTCTCCCCTCGGCGGCCGCCGAGACCGCCCCACTTTCGAAGGATGCGACCCCGCTCCCGCTTCCGAAGTGGGTCGAGGCCGCCGACGCGCCCGGGGGCGAGGCTGCCCTGCCGTCCGAGGGAGGGACGGGGACCCTCCCCTTCGCCGAGATCCTGGAGCCGGGAAAGCTCCTGCGCGATCACCGACGGGTGCCCTTCACCGTGACCGAGCTCGACCTCCTGCGCCAGTGCGAGGCACGCTGGTGGGCCTGGCGGAACGGAGCGGAGGACCCTCGGGCGGGTCCGCGTCCGGACGACCTGGAGGAACAGCTCACCCCCCTAGGGGGGAGCGAGGAAGGGGAGGACGCCGACGGGGACGCGAGGGGCGGCGCTGACTCGGCAGAGGAACGCAAGCGGCTCGGGATCTCCCTCCACACCGTGCTCGCTCAGGGTCCTCCGTGGGACGATCCGCGCCTGCCCGACCTTGTCGACCGGGCGCTTCCACGCTCGATCGCGGACCGGGAACGCCGGGTCGGGGAGCTCACCGAGGCCGCGAGGTGGGCGTTGCGACAGGACCTGTCCACCCCCGATGGCCCTCCTCTCCGAGAGGAGCCCCTGGCGCTGATCGTCGGGGACGCGGTCGTGTGGGGACGACCTGACGCCGTCTTCCTCTCGCCCGCCACCTCGCTGGTCGAGGACTACAAGGGCGGTCCCACGCGTGCGCCCTCCCCCGAGGTGCTGCGCACGCAGCACGGGTTCCAGCTTGGTTGCTACGCCCTGAGCATCCGTCGTGGACGACGACCGGTCCACGTCCGCGTGGTCCTCCCTCGCGCCAAGGGGATGCTCGCGTGGGAGCTGACCCCCTTGGACCTCGATGCGCAATCGGAGGAGCTTCAGCACCTGGTTCGCCGTGCGATCTCCATCCTCGACCACGAGGCGAGTCCGACCCCGTGTGGCCGGGACGACTGCCCTCACTGCTTGGCGAGGACGGCAGCCGTTCCCGTCGCGCCCCCCTCGACCCCCGCACCCTTGTCTTCCGATCCCGGCGCGTAGCCCCGGTCCGAAGGGCGCCCACTCACCCCGAGACGATCCCCGCGTCGGTCAGACGGAACGTGGCGACGCCACCGTCGGGGAGGGACCGGTGCTTGAGCAGGACGGCGCGGCGCCACCCCTCCCGGGCCCGCTCGAACCGCAGGATCGTCTTCGCCACGTGATTGAGGAACGAGCCACCGATGGGCTCGAACTGGCGGGTCTCGACATCGCGCCAGACCTGGTTCGTGATGAGAATCGGGATCGCACACTCCAGCCCCGCGTGCAGCAGGTCCGCCATCTGGACCGAGAGCGACTGGCGCGCCACGCCCTCCTCCTCCATCCCCAGCTGCAGCCGGTAGAGGAGCGTAGCCGAATCGACGATGACGAGACCCACCCGACGCTCCTGCTCGACGGCGAGCGAGCAGGCCCGCTCGACGGCGCGCTCCTGCTCCTCCAGGGTCTTGGGAGAGGTCAGCAGGAGCCTGCGGACCACGCGAGAGAGGTCGGTGCCCTGCCCTCGCGCCACTTGGTCCAGCCGGTCCAGCGAGAGGCCCTCGGTGTCGATGTACACGACCCAGCGGTCCGAGAGCGCGGTCCGGGCGGCCATCCACAGGCAGAAGTTGGACTTCCCCGTCCCACCTTCCCCGAAGATCTCGGTGATGGCCCCCTCCTCCAAACCTCCGGCCAACAACGCATCCAGGGAGCGGATGCCGGTGGGGAGCCTGCCGAGGTTCGGGGCCACGGACCGCCCGCACCGTGGTGCGGCGCTTAAGGACGGCGACGGGGAGGGGGACGGCCCCTATCCCGGACGCCGTGACCGCGGTGGGGCAGCAGGGCCCTACCTGGACGACTTCCCTCCGAACGGGTCGGGAGCGACCTCGTCGATGGGACGCCCGGCGGGAGCGGGGGCACGAGCGGGGGCGGGAGCTGGCGCGGGAGCGGGGGCGGGCGCAGGTGGAGGTGCGGCGGGGGGCGGGCTAGAGGCCGCCGCGGCGCCAGCCCCGGCTCCGGCTGCAGCGCCCGCGGGGACCGCGACGTCCGGCGGGAGGGACCCGCCTGCCGACGGCCCATACCCCGGGGCTCCCCCGGGCGGAGGGCCCGCGTAGCTGGCGTCCCACGCGGGGTCCTGGCCCTTCGGGTGCTTGGGCCCACGGTGGCGACCCACCGCGATCGCCACGATGCCCGCAGCGATGGCCGCGACCACGAGGATGAGCAGCAGCGCCCACATCGGGATCGGGCCCACCATCGAGTTCAGGAACCCGCCGTTGCCCGGCGAAGGCGAGGACCCGCCGTTCACCGCGACGGGAACGTTCGCCACGCCCGAGTGACCGGCGCTGTCGTTGACGAACAGGACCGCGTTGAACGCCCCCGACGTGTTGTAGACGTGCGTCGGGTCGGCCGCGGCGCTCATCCCACCGTCACCGAAGTGCCAGCTGTAGACGTACGGGCCCGTCCCCCCCACGATCGTGGAGGTGAACGAGACCGCCTGTCCGACGTTGGCGGGGTTGGGGGATGGGGCCAGGTTGACCGAGAGGGCGCCTGCGGACTGGACCGAGACCGTCGCCTTCCCCGACGCCGTGCTCGACGCGGAATCGGTCACCACGACGGTCGCCGTGAACGTCCCCGAACGGGTGTAGGTGTGGCTCGCGACGCTGCCGGTCCCTGTCCCCCCGTCCCCGAAGGTCCAGGCGTAGGTGTAGGGGGGAGCGCCGCCAGAGCCGGAGCCCGTGCACTGGACGGAGAGGGGCGCGGGGCCGCTCGCCGGGGAACAGGAGGCGGTCGCGGCGAGCGCGCCGGAGGTGGGGCTCACCGTGAACGGGGCCGAGGTGCCGCGGGCCGTCACGCCGTTCGCGTCGGTCAGGACCACGGTCACGGTGTACCCGGTCCCTGCCGCCGTGGGCGTGCACGAGTAGCTGGTCGTGGTGGAGGTCGAACAGCCGAAGAGCGCCGTGGACGCGCTCCAGGTCAGCTGGTCGCTTCCGGCCCCTGGGTTGGTGACCGTCGTGGTGAAGGTGACGGTCCCGCCGACCTGGACCGACGAGGGGCTCGGGGCGGGGGTGCTGAGGGACGGGTCCGGGCTGACCGTGAACGGCGCCGACGGGGAGCTCACCGAGAAACCGTTGGAGTCGGTCAGCTTGAACGTCGCCGTGTAGGTCCCCGCGGTCACCGGTACGCAGGTGATCGAGGTGGATGCGGTGTTGGGGCAGCCGAGCCCGGTGCCCGGGGAGATCGTCCAGAGGAGCACGTCCCCGCCGGAACCGATGGAGGACACCGTAGAGGAGAAGGTGACCGTTCCGCCGACGTCCACGCCGCCCACGCTGGCGACGGGTGTGGTGATCGAGGGGTCCGCGGACACGACGTAGGTGGCGGAGGAACTACCCGTCTTGGACGCGGAGTCCGTCACCGTCACACCCACCGTGTAGGTTCCTGCCGCCGTGGGGACGCAGGTCCAGGTGGAGGTGGCGGAATTCGAGCAGCCGAGCCCGGCCGACGGGGTGGAGGACCACGCGTAGGTGTAGGGGGCGGTCCCTCCCGACGCCACGGTCGTGAAGCTGACCGTCTGGCCGACATCGACGCTGGTGGGGCTCCCCACGGGCGCGGTCACGGAGGGGCCCGAGCCGGCGCCGCCCGAGACCGTGAGGCTCGCGGAAGTGTTGGACCCCACGCCCCCGTTCGAGTCGGTCACCTTCGCGGTGACGGTGTAGGTCCCGGCGGTCGTGGGCGTGCAGGAGATCGAGAGCGCGTTGGCGCTGGTGCACCCGAGGCCCGAGGCGGACTGGGTCCAGGAGTACACGTCCGACCCGGATCCCGAGAGCCCCGCGGTCGCGGTGAACGTGAAGGCCGTTCCGACCACCGGCGCGGTGGTGGACGGGGCAGGGACCCCGACGGTCGGGGTCGGGTAGACGGTGTAGGCGGGGGCCGACCCCGTCCCGGAGTTCCCGTTCTTGTCGGTGACCTTCAGGCTCACCGTGTAGACGCTGGAGGCGGTGGGGGTGCACGTCAGCGTGGCCCCGGTGAGCGAGCCGCACCCCAGTCCCGTGGCGGGGGCGGTGCTCCAGGAGTAGGTGTAAGGCGTGGTCCCCCCGGAGACGCTGGGTGTGAACGTGACCGACTGTCCCGTGTCCGCGCTCGAGGGGGAGGCCGTGATGCTTCCGACGCTGGGGCCCCCGGTGGACCCGCCCGTCGCGCCCCGTACGTGGATCATGACCGAGTTCGAGGAGCCCGAGTTCGCCCCCTGGGTCACGGTGACGGTCGGCCAGTAGATCCCCGGGCTGGTGTAGGTGTGGGTGGTCCACGCAAGCGAGGTCGTGGCGGTCCCGCCGTCCCCGAAGTTCCACGCGTAGGAGTATCCCGTGAGCGGCGAGGAGCCGCCGGTGACGTCCGCCCCGAAGTCCACCGCGAGAGAGGTGTTCCCGAACGTGACGTTCGCCGCAAGGAAGGCGGTCAAAGCTCCGAAGGCGCCCGTGTTCCCGTTCTGGGAGGCGAGGAACATCGCGAGCTTGCCGACGTCGGCGCTCCCCAGCCCGGTCACCGGGTCCCATCCGACGGTCGTGGTGTATCCGAAGCCCGGTGGGGCGGTCCCATGGATGTTGTTCCCGACGACGACGTCGTGCATCGCGACGTCGTAGTTCGCTCCCTTCGCGATGGTGTAGAGGTTGTAGTTGGCCATCCCCTGGGGCTTCGGCGTCGAGCTGTTGTATTGCCACATCAGGTCGAGCATGGCCGTGTAGGTCGGGCAGGCGAGGGAGGTCCCCGCCGAGAGGGTCACCCCTCCGGTGTAGATCATCCAGAACCACGTGCCACCGATGGCGGAGACGTCCGGGACCCCGCGGTTGGTTCCGGAGAAACCGGTCATCCCGGTCTGATAGTACGGGGCCGCGACGGAGGAGTAACCTCCCGTGGAGCCCTCGTTGTTCCCGCAGCTGGACTGGAAGGTCCCGTTCCAGGCGAACTCGCGGAGGAAGATGCCGCTCGGCTGTGGGTAGACGTCCGTCCCGCCCACGCCGACCCCGGTCGGGAAGTCCGCCGGCTCGTCGCGGCTCCCCGCCGTGAAGGCGCCGCAGTCGCCGCTCGAGCTCTGGTAGCTCTCGCCCTGGCTCGCGGCCTTCGTCCAGCACGTGTTGGCGACGGTGCCTCCTCCCCAGCTGTTCGAAGCGAGGTAGACCCCGTTCGAGAGCGTGTTCCAGGTGCAGTCGCCCTCCTGGATGGTGGAGTCGGCGAGGTCGACCACGATGGTCGCGTTGGGGGCCATCGCGTGGACGGCCTCCATGTCGAGCAGCGTCTCTCCGGACCAGCCGGAGGAGCCCCCGATGCACGACGACGCGCCGGTCCCGATGAGTTGCACGGTGGGCGCGGGCAGGCCCATGTCCGTCGAGTAGGTGGCGAGGTCGCTCTGGTAGCTGGAATAGCCGGGGTCGCAGAGCTCGTCCAGCCCGATCTTCGTGCCCTGCCCGCTCATGCCCATCCTCGCGAGGGTGGACGCGTCGTAGTAGAGCTGGTCCGTCGCGGGAGAGACTCCCGGGACGAGGCCCACGTCGTAGGAGGAGCTGCCGCCCGCGCTGTCGTTCACGAAGACCGTGACGTTCCCGCAGACCACCACGTCGCAGTAGTCCGATTGTCCCGGCTCGTAGTAGGAGTGGAAGTTCGCGAGGGAGGTCGCGCTCGTGACGAAGTTCTGGATCGTGCCGTCGAACCAGTGCCAGCTCACCTTGTACGGCGGCGTGCCGCCCGAGAGCGAGAGCGTCCAGGTGGTGTTCAGGTTCGTCGGCGGGAAGGCGATCGCGGTGTTCGCGGGGTGATACTGGATGATGTAGGGACTGGTGATGTTGATCACCAGCGCCGCGCTCCCGATCGACGGAACGGTCGAAGGAGACGGGGCGACCTCAAAGTGGGGGGCCCGTAGAAGGTCCACCGGGACCGGCGGGACCAGGGTCTGGAAGCCCCCGGACACCGACGCACCGAGGGGAGCGAAAGCGGAGGGCAGAGCGAGCGGTTGGGCCGGTCCGAACCCACTGCGCCCGGAGAGCTCGCCCTGGGAGAAGGTGGTGCCGAAGGCGGCACCCATGTTCCCGGCCGTCCCGACCAGGTTCCACAGGTACGGGCTGGTCTGGGTGACCTGGATGTCGTGCATCTCAAAGTAGGACAGGAGAGAGGCCTGGAGGGAGGCGTCCGGGGCGAAGGCGGCGTCGAACTGGTTCCCGACCAGGAAGTGGTGGTACTGGGGGCTCCCGGGCGTGTAGATCTGGTTCAGGAGCTGCTGCTGGGCCGCGGCGTTCTGCGAAGGGAAGCTGAGCCCACCCGCGACCTCCGTGTTGGCCGCGAGGGCTCCGTTCCACTTCGCACCCACGAGGCTCGGCAGGGCACCCGCTTGGATGGCCAGGTTCGGCGTCGCCCCCTGGGGGAGCGCATGCCCCGAGGCTCCGGTGCCGGAGGGGAGGGCCAGGGCGGGAGAAGCGGAGAACGCCAGGAGGGCGAGCGCGAGCAGCGCGAGGGCAATGCCGACGACCGGCGGCTCCACCTTTCTCGCTCGCATCGCTCGCTTCGACGACCGGCTCGACCGCTGCTCCAAAGAGACGCCCAACATGTTCGTGCACCGAGAGAGGACCGACACGGATCTGACCGACTCCCGGCGAGGCTCGAGGACCTTTCGGGCCCTAGTTAAGCGCTTCGCGGGCGCTAGCGCGCGCGTCGCCAGTCCGGGGGGGAAGCGACCGGGCAGGGAGGGCCCGGGCTCTCGACCGGGTCCTACCTTCGCCCACCGAACGGGTCAGGGGCGACCTCGTCGATGGGGCGGTCCGTGGGGGGTGGCCTCTTGGGCGCCGCCGCGGGCGGTGGGGGCGGTGGAGGGGGAGGAGGCGGCGGGGGAGGGGCCTGGGCTGGCGCGGGGCCCGCGCCCACCGAGGGCGCGACCTCGTCCGAGCTGGGGGCGACGTCGTGGCCGTCCGAGGTGACCGAACCGCTTCCCGCCGGCATGGGCCCGGGAGACGGGGCCACCGTGTCCGAAGCTGCGGGAGGGGGGGGGGGGGGGGATGCGGGAGGCATCCCGGAGTAGGCGGGGTAAGCGGTTGGAGCGCCGGCGGCCACGGAGGGGCCCATCGCTCCACCCGGGGCCCCGTAGGGGGGCATGGGGGCACCTCCCAGGGGCACCGGCTCGTAGCCCATGGGTGCTCCACCCATCGATCCCTCGGCGGCGGCCACGGCGGCCCGGTTCCGGTGCCGTCGGACCAGGAGGGCGGCCGCGATCGCGGCGATGACCACCACCAACAGGAGCAGCAGCAGCCACGGGTTGATGGATCCCATGAACCCGAACTGGTTGACCGCGGCGTTCACCGTCACCGAGACCGAGGAGACGGCCGAGTGCCCGGCGGTGTCGTTCGCCCAGACGGTGGCGACGTAGGTGCCGGCCGAAGCGAACGCGTGCGAAGGGGTCGCGCCGGTCGCGGTCTGACCGTCCGTGAAACGCCAGGTGTAGACGTACTGACCGCTCCCGCCGGAGGCGCTCGCGGTGAAGGCCACGTTCTGGCCCACCGAGCTCGACGTCGGGTTGGCGGAGGCCTTCACCGTCAGGCCGCCCCCGCTCACGGGGTTCACCTGGACCGTCAGCGAGGTGCTCGCGCTCTTGCCGGAGCTGTCCGTGACCGTCAGGGACGCCGTGTAGGTTCCGGCCACGGAGTAGGTGTGCGTCGGGCTCTGGACCGCGCTGGTCCCCCCGTCCCCTAGGTTCCAGGTGTACGAGGCGTAGGGAGGCGTCCCTCCGGAGGCCGAGCCCACGAAGGCGACCACGAGCGGGGCGGTCCCGGAGGCGGGGGTCGCGGTGGGGAGCGCGGTCAGCGGACCGGACGGAGCGACGACCGTGAGCGCGGAGGACGTCGCGCCCGAGGTCCCCCCATCCTGGTCGGTCACCGAGACCGTGACCGTGAAGGTGCCGGTCGCGGAGGGAGTGCAAGCTGCGACCGTCCCCGCGGAGGCCGTGCAGGTCAGAGACGACGAGGAGCCGACCCACGAGAAGGTGTCATGCCCGCTACCGGGCGAGGTCAACGTCGTCGAGAAGGACGCGGTCTGACCCGTGGACACCTGGGCCGGCGTGGGGGTCGGGCTCGTGAGCGAGGGAAGTGGGAAGACCTGGAAGTTCGCGCTCGTGGCCTTTGCGCTCCCGCCGTTCGAGTCGTGCACGGTCACCGTGACCGTGTAGTTGCCCGAGCCGGTCGGGACGCAGAGGACGGAGTTCGTCGCGGACGATCCGCACCCGAGCCCGCTCCCGGGAGAGGCGACCCAAACGTAGGTGTCGCCTCCGGAGCCGGCCCCCGTCAGCGTGGCGTTGAAGTACACGCCCTGCCCGACGTCAACGCTGGTCCGGGACGCGAGGGGGGTCCCGACGGACGGGGCGGAGGTCACCGTGAACGGTGAGCTCGCGGAGCCGGTGTGCCCCTGGGAGTCGGTCGCAGAGATCGTCACCTGGTAGCTGCCAGCGTTGGTCGGCGTGCACGAGATGGTCAGCGCGTTCGCGCCGAGGCATCCGAGGCCCGTGCTAGGGCTCACGCTCCAGGTGTACTGGTCGCTCCCGGCCCCGGGGCTTAAGAGGGAGCTCGTGAAGGTCACGGTCTCGCCGACGTCCGCGGAGCTCGGGCTCGCGACCGGAGCGCTGACCGACGGGTTGGTGCTCACGGTGAACGACGCGGAGGTCGCGGATCCGCTCCCGCCGTTGGAGTCGGTGACGGTGATGGTCGTGGTGTAGGTCCCGCTCGCGGTGGGCGTGCAGGAGATCGAGAGCGCGTTGGCGCTGGTGCACCCGAGGCCGGTGGGAGCGCTCGTCCAGGCATACGTGGTGCTCCCGGACCCGGGGCTGGACAGGGTGCTCGTGAAGCTCACGGGGGCTCCGACCGAGCCGACGGGCGTGGAGGGTGTGGGCGCGGTCACGGTGGGAAGCGGGGAGACCGTGTAGGAGGAGGCGGGAGAGGTCCCTACGCCCCCGTTCGAGTCGGTGACGGCGACCACGATGGAGTAGGTTCCCGCGGCCGTGGGGGCGCAGGCGACCGTCGTGGCGGTGGAGGCGGAACATCCGAGGCCGGAGCTGGGGGTGACGGTCCAGGCGAAGGTGTTGGTGCCCGAGCCCCCGGAGGCCGTGGTGGAGAAGGTCACGGACTGACCGACGTCCGCGCTGGCCGGGGTGGCGGTGGGCGCCGTCGCCGTTGGAAGGGCGTAGACCGAGAAGCTGGGAGATGTCGCCGAGGCCGTGTGCGCCGCGGAGTCCGTGACCGTGACGGTCATGGTGTAGCTCCCGGCGGCGGTCGGAGTGCAGGTGACCGTGCTGATGGACGATGCGCTGCATCCCATTCCCGCCGAGGGAGTCGTGGACCAAACGTAGGAGTACGGGGAGGTCCCGCCCGTGACGGTCACGGACCAGCTGACGGAGGTCCCGAGGTCGACGCTGGAAGGGCTCGGGGTTGGGGTGGAAACGGTGAGGCCTCCCCCTCCTCCGCCTCCGAAGCTCCAGCTCTGGACCCAGGTGTCCCATTCGTAGCAGCCCGAGCCGGTGCATCCGTGCTTGCCGGTCCACTCGCCGAAGCCCCACATCGTCTGGGAGGAGAGGTCCGTCGCCGCACCGGAGTAGTCGCCGAACCGGGTCGCGGCCGATCCTGCGGCGGTCCCCTTCTGGACCACCGTGGGGGTCTCGATCGTGCCGGTGGCGTCGGTGACCGCCTGCCCCGAGATCGCAACGCTGGGGTAGGAGGTGCTGCTAGAGAAGCTGTAGAGGAGGCCCATGTTCTGCGACGAGTCCAGGGTGACCGCCGGGTAGAACGCGTTCTCTCCGGAGGGGGTCCAGATGAAGTCCTGGACCAGCGAGGCCGTCGTGGTGTTCACCTGCCAGAGGTGGACACAGCTCGCGGCCCCACCGGAGCAGCTCCCGTCGTTCGCCGCCGCCCACATGTCACCGGCGCGCCACACCGCCGAACCGATCCGGTTGTCGTTCGTGACGACGGTGCCCCCGCTAGGCATCGGGGCCCCGCCCGGGGCGGTGGAGGTCGTTGAGAAGTTCTTGAACGTGAAATGGTAGGCCGACGGCGGGGCCCCCGAGAGCGCGACGTAGTTCAGCTGGGAAGAGGACTGCATGTTCGAGCTGAGGAAGTAGATCGTGGAGGAGAGCGAGAGCATCTCCGCCGCATGGACGGACGCGTAGGCCGCCCAGGGCCCCACGATCAGGTAGGTGGGGGCGGTCCCGGCGAGCGCCTGCGACTTGTTGATGACGAAGATGACCGCGCCGGCGAAGGTCGCTCCGCCCGCGAAGTCGTTGCCCGAGAGCGAGATGGTGTTCGCGCCCACCCCCACGTTGATCTGGTCGGGCAGGTCGCCCGAGGTCCCCGTGTGGTTCGGCATGTGGACCAGGTAGGTGTGCCAGACCAGCGGGGAGCTCGAGGTGGAGACCCCCAGGTAGGCGTCGCCGTAGTTCGACACGCTGATCATCTCGGCGAACCAGCGTCCCGAGATCGGGTCGTAGTGGATGTTCGGGTCGGAGAGGCAGTTCGACGTGCAAGAGGTGTTCAGGAGCGCATCCATCGTGCCGCTCGAGACCACGGTGCCCGAGGTGGTCCAGATCTCGTAGGCCGAGTTCACGGTCTCCATGACGTAGCCGGCTCCCACCGATCCGGTGGTGTCCGGCGGCGTGCAGCCGCAGTTGTTCGGCGCCTTGTTGTTCAGTGCGTTCCAGCCGAGGGTGCCGTTGGTGTAGGTGAAGGGGGTGGACCGCGGGGCGATGACCAGCGGGTCTGGCGCGGTGGGAGTGGCGGACCGGAAGTCCGGAAGGTGGACGACGCCAAGGTCCTGAGCGACCTCGACCTTTCCGAACTGCGAGCGGTCGAGGGGGTGCGGAGTGCCGACAGGGAGGCCGGGGATCGAGAGGTGGGGGACCGAGGAGGTCGTGAGGGGCGAGGCCTGGGCGGGGGCGGATGCGGTGGCGGTGGGAGTGGCGGTGGTGGCGGTGGTGGCAGTGGTGGCGGCGGCCGTCGCGGAGGAGTGCGCGACAGTTCCTGCGCCCAGCCCGGCCAACGAGGTGGCGGGGAGGCTCACCAAGGCCAGGAGAACCATCAGGGCGACGATCGTCAACGTCCACGCGCTCAGAAGCCACCGTTGGCCGGTCATGGGGTATGCGGCGTCCTCTCTCGAGAGGAACGCCATGCCATGCGCCACCGTGGCTCCCTATGTAATCGTTCTGGCGGATGGAGCGCCGCCGAGAGGGACCAGGGGGTCGGACCGGTAAGGCCGGCTACGCAAGAGCGGGAGCCTGGGGGCTTCGTTCGGTGCCCGCCGGCCAGGAACTCGACACGTCCGAGAAAGGTCTCGGACCTCAGGGAGGGCGGAGAAAGGTCGGATGGGCCCGAAGGGCCCGAAGGCCCCGAAGGCTCAGCGCGCCTTCAGGACCTTCTTGACGTTGGGGTGCTCCTTGTAGAAGATCTTCCCGCCGCAGTTGTCGCAGCGGACCCCGAAGAGGTTCGCGTCGGAGGGGAGTGGCTCGTGGCAACGGATGCAGCGGAACATGACGACCCGTGGGCGTTTCAGTCGGCGGTCCCCTTAACCTTTCCCTTCCCCGCGGGGCTGGCGGTGCCCGGGGCGGTCTCTTCCTCGACCCGGAAGATCGAGGGGGCCGGGCGGAAGGCGTACGCGTCAGAGGCAAAGGTCCGGTCGCAGCGGCTGCAGTGCCAGATCCCCGAACCCTGGCGGCGGACCGACAGGGTGGAGCACTTCGGACAGGAGTAGGTCGCGATGCGGCCCTTCTCCACTTCTATGGTCTTGCGACGGATACGGATCCCGTACCGGGGTCCCATCCAGCCGGTGATCCCGACCTTCTTCGTGCGCTTGGACATCGCGACCCCCTGGGCTCGGCTTCTCCCTTTAGAGCTTTCGGATAAGGTCGCGCAGGCGGTCGCCGTGGGCGAACGCGCGGTCGGTGAGCTCCATCACGTCCTGCGGAGAGAAGGCGCCGATCTTGCCCTTCTGCATCGCGACGACGTTCCCGGCCTCGTCCGTGGCGATGGTGAGGCGCCCCTGGCAGGCGATCTCCTCCTCGCGTGCGGGGTCGACCACGATGGCGTCGCCGAGACGGACGAAGGTCGTCTCGATCGGCACGTGCTTCGGGTTGAGCGGGCGGTCCTCCCCGACCTCGAACTTCTTCGCGGGGACGGTCGTGTGGGTGAGCGCCGCCGAGGCGGCGAGCATCGCGGCGTCGATCAAGTTGCCGCTGTGGTCGAGCACGTGGCAGTCCACGTAGCAGACCCAGACCTTCTCCTGGGGGGTGATGCAGAGCCCTGCGAGGTCGACAGCGTCGGCCGCGCGGATGGCCCGGTCCACGACCCGGGAGGTCTCGATCGCTTCCACCGTCGGCGGGCCCGGCTCGAACACCGGGGACGAGAGAGGCACGAGCTCCGCGTTCGTCGTGAGGACCCCGGCGTTCGGGGTGTCGGGGAAGGGCTTGCCGACCTCGACCTTGATACCGGAGAGGACCTTCGTCCCTCCGATCTCCGCGAGCGCGCTGCCGTCGGCGCTCGCGACGTAGCCCAGAGTGATCTTCACCGGGCGCATGTCGTCCAGACCCCGCCCGTCGAGCCGGTGACCCTTCTTCGCCAGGTCCAGCACGTGGGTGGTCATGATCTCGGCGGCGACCTCTCCGCTCATGCTGCCACCTCCGCTCCGGCGGACGGAGCAGAGACCGCGTACCGGTCCCGCAGTGCCTGCTTCTGGACCTCGTAGATCTTCTTGCAGCCGGTGACGCCCAGGTCGAGGGAACGCTTCAGTTCGTCCCGGGTCATGTGTCCCTCCATCTGGAGCAGGACCAGCCGTCCGCTCCGCGGGACCAGGGCCATCGGGAGGTCGGCCTCGCCGTAGTTGTCCTCTTCCTTCTTCAGGTCCAGGACGATGGTCCCGGCGACCTTGCCCACGGCCACCGCGGGCACCAGGTCCACCATCGGGATCCCGGCGTCAGCGAGGGCGACGGAGGCGGCGACGACCCCGGCGCACCGGGTGCCGGCGTTGGCCTGGAGGACCTCGATGTAGATGTCGATGGACGTCCTGGGGTACTCCTCGACGAAGAGGACGGACTCGAACGCCTCGGCGATGACCTTGCTGATCTCCTGCGACCGGCGGTCGAGGCCGGGACGCTTCCGCTCGTCGACGGAGAAGGCGGCCATGTTGTACTTGCACTGGACCACGGCCTTCGTGGTCTGCTGAAGGTGGCGCGGGTGGACCTCGCGAGGTCCGTAGACCGCGGCCATGACCTTGTTGTCGCCCCACTCGACGAACGCGCTGCCCTCGGCCTGCTGCAGCGGCCCCGCAGTGATGCGAAGAGGACGCAGGTCCTCGAGCCCCCTACCGTCGATACGTCGTCCGTTGGCGTCCAGGAGCTGCGGAACGTCCTTTGCCCCAATGCTACCCATGTTGTGTCTCCTCCTCGAACTCTTGTCCTTCTTCGAAGTACGTTGGACCTTGAACCTCCCCCTTCGGGGGGCGCGGCGGGGAGCCGTCGTGGACCTCCTCGCTTCCGCCATCGCCGCTGTCGCGCGTCGGGCGGTCGTATTCCTCATGCTGGGGCGTCCGGCCCGCCTGGGTGTCCAGGAGCGCCTTGACCCGGTCGGTCAGCCCGACCTTCTGGCCCTCGCGGTCGATGAGCGCCAAGACCTCGCGCACGCGACGGATCTGGTCGTTGTCCCCGTCGATCCAGACACGGCCGTTCTGCCCGACCACGAGCTTGGCCCCGGTGTCCTGCTGGATCATCTGGATCATGCTGCCGGACTTGCCGATCACCCGAGGGACCTTCGTCGGGGAGATCTCCACGACGTACCCTCCCTCGAGCTTCCCCAGGCCCGGACCGTTCATCGAGACCCCGATGCGGCGCTGTTCGTCGATGCCCTCGACACGGACGATCACCGTCTCCCCGGGGCGGAGGTACTCCCCGCACTCGCCGTACTCCATCTGCCAGGGGGTCCCGGTCATGTGGAGCGGGGTGAAGTGGGGAGCTCGGATGTCCAGAAGCCAGTAGGTCGGCCCGACCGCCTGGATGATGCCGACGACCATGTCGTCGCGCTGCGGGATGTAGCGGCCCGAGAGCGGGATCACGCGGACGAAGGGAGGACGGGGAGAGAGCAGCCCCATGACGCTCGCGTAGATCTTGCCGTCGTCGCGGGACCGGTAGGTGCCGAACCCGGGCTTGAGCCCCTGCGCGGGAACCTCCTCGCCGGGAAGGACCAAGACACGCTCGCCGCCGCCGCCTCCGCCACGCCCCAACGGGCGTCGCTCGTGGCCGGCCTTCGGACCGAAGTAGCGGCGCTCGCCGCCCCGCGGGGGACCGTCGCCGCGACCACCTCGGCCGCCGCCTCGTCCACCGCGGTCGCCGCCTCCAGGACCGCCTCGGCCCCGGTCGCGGTCGCGTCCACGGCCCCGGTCTCCGCCACGGGAGGGGCCGTCGCCACGGCGGTCCCGGTCGCGGAAGCCTCCGCGGCCTCCACGGTCCCGCCTTCGATTGTCACCTTCTCCGCGGCGCTCCCCGCGGTCCCCGTCCCGATCGCGACCATCTTCGTCGCGTGCGGGAGAGGGAGTCCCGTCGTCTCCCATGTCGCCTTTGAACGGCGCGGCCACCCTCAGGGCCTTATTTAACCATCGCGCTCTCGACTTGTCCCTTTGCGCGAGCGTTGAGCCGGTCCAGCAGCTCCGTCTGGATACCCCCGGGGATCTCGACGATGGCGCTCCAGCCACCGTCCGCGAGCCACTCCTCGGAAAGGATCCTGGCGAGCGCCTTGACCTCGCCTATGATCTTGGGGTAGAACTGCCCGGGGACGTGCAGTTTGAGCTTCACGTGCTCCAGCCGGATCGGCAGGAGCGGACGCAGCTTGGCGAGGACCTCTTCGACCTGGGCGTCCACGCCCCGGAACGGGTCGACGTGGTACTTCGCCTCGTCCATCGCGGCGCTGATGCGCGCGGGGGGATGGGGAGCGTTGGTCTGGGGGTTGATCGCGTTGCGCGAGATGTAGTCCACGATCTGCTTGCGCTTCGCGTCCACCATCGCCCGACGCTGCTCGGTGGTGACCTGCACCTCTCCCTTGCGGATGATCTCCTTCGCGATCGCGAAGACGTCCGCGGTGTGGAACTGCTTCTCCAGGTACTCGGAGGAGATCTTCTCCCCCTTCCTCGCATCCTTGTAGATCTGGTCCTGGGGCATGTGCTCCCGCAGGTCCAGGTCCTTGCCGTCCTTGATCGCCTGGACCGCGACGGGGTCCACGAGGACCTCGAAGTGGCTGCCCCCGAAGGCGAGCCGTGCGACGACGGCGTCGTCCGCCTCGCGGCGCTTCTTCTCGCGGCCCGGTTGCATCATGGGAGGTTCTAGGGAGCTGGGTCCCTCGACCCTCTCAGCTCTTGGACCCCTTCTCCTTGGGGGCCAGGCGGGAAACGTACTTCTGGATCTGCTCGGAGTTCAGGCGGGTGAAGCCCTTCTCCTTCTGGATCGTGCAGATCTCGACGGACGAGAGGTTCGACGGGTCCTCCATCGACTGCTGAAGTCCCTCGAGCGCGAGCAGGACGGCCGAGTCCATGTCCATGCCCTGGCTGTACTTCTGTTCGAAGAGCTCCATCACCGGCGTGCGGTTGCCCCCGATCGAGGAGGCGCGGAACGACGTGAGCGAGCCGGAGGGGTCCGTCTCGAACAGGTGGACGCCCGTGTCGTCGTACCCCCCGATGAGGAGGGCCGTGCCGAACGGCCGGACACCGCCGTACTGGGTGTACTGCTGCTTGTAGTCGCAGATGCGCCGGACCAGCACCTCGAGGCTGATCGGCTCCGCGTAGGTCACGCGGTTGATCTGAGAAGCGAGGCGCGCGTAGTCGACCAGGACGCGGGCGTCGGCGACGAGCCCCGCCGTGGCCGCGCCGATGTGGTCGTCGATCTGGTGGATCTTCTCTACGCTGGAGGCTTCCGCCAGCTTCGGGTTCGAGATCCTGCGGTCCGCGACCAGCACGACGCCGTCCTTTGCGACGACCCCGGCGGTGGCGGTCCCGCGTCGGACAGATTCCCGGGCGTACTCGACCTGGAACAGCCGGCCGTCGGGAGAGAATACGGTGATCGCGCGGTCATAGGCCATCTGGCCCGGTTGCATCTCCATGAGGTTGCGCCTCGGTTACGACGCGGGACATTCACCCCATTTATAAGGACTCGTGGGGCGCGATGTCCGTCACGTCGTGGGGGCACCCTGACGCGTGGGGGGACTCCGCGACGAACCCTTTTCCCTAATGGGTGTGGTCCGGCATGCGAAGATGCCGGCCTCCCCGTTGAAGCCCGCGCGGCGGCTGGAACATGCGGCCTCCGCCTACCTGCGTTCGGCCGCCGAGCAGCAGATCGAGTGGTTCCCTTGGGGCGAGGAGCCCTTCCGACGGGCGAAGGAGAGCGGCCGCCCGGTCCTCCTCGACATCGGGGCCGCCTGGTGCCACTGGTGTCACGTGATGGACGAGGGGACCTACAGCGACCCTGAGGTCGCCCGGCTCGTCGAGCAGAACTTCGTCGCCGTGAAGGTCGACCGCGACGAGAATCCCGAGGTGGACCGGCGATACCAGAAGCAGGTGAACGCCCTCTCGGGGGAAGGAGGATGGCCGCTCACCGCCTTCCTGACGCCGCAGGGAGAGACGTTCCTCGGCGGGACGTACTACCCGCCCGCCGACTACGGTGGACGGCCGGGGTTCCGGCGCGTGCTGCAGGAGGTCTCCCGTCTGTGGCGCGAAGAGCGCTCGGCGCTCCACGAACAGGCGGCCTCGGTGGCTCAGGGCCTGCGAAGCATGGAGCACCGCGGTTCGCAAGGCTCGCCCACGCTCCAGGGGTTCGTGGAGGGCACCGTGGCCCACGCCCTCGAGCAGTACGACGCCTCCCATGGCGGTTTCGGCGGCGCTCCGAAGTTCCCGCACCCCACCGGGATCTCCCTCCTGATGCTCCACGCCGCGCGCTCCGGCGATGCGAGGAGCGCCGAAGCGGCGCGCAACTCCCTCCTGCACATGGCGGACGGTGGGGTCTACGACCAGCTCGGGGGCGGGTTCCACCGTTACTCGGTCGATGAGGGATGGCGCGTCCCGCACTTCGAGAAGATGGCCGTGGACAACGCCCAGCTCCTGATCGCCTACGTTGAGGGCTGGAGCGCGTTCCACGAGGAGCGGTTCCGGGAGGTGATCTCCGGGACCACCGAGTGGGTCCTCTCGACGCTCGGCCGTGACCCGAAGGGCGGGTTCGCCGCCAGCCAGGACGCCGACAACGCGCCGGGGGACGACGGGGGGTACTTCACCTGGTCCACCTCCGAGGTCCGGTCGCTCCTCACCCCGGAGGAGTTCCGGGCGGTCCGGTGGCGGCACGGGCTCGGCGGGGAGGCGCGGATGCACCTCAATCCCCTCCAGAGCGTGCTCCAGCGACTGTTCTCCGTCGCCGAGGTCGCGGACCACCTCAAGGTCGCTCCCGAGCAGGCGAGCTCCTGGCTGGAGTCGGCCCACGCGAAGATGCGGAAGGTCCGGGCGGCCCGACCCGAGCCGTTCGTCGACCCCGCGATCTACGCCTCGCTGAACGGCATGCTCATCGGCGCTCTCGCCGAAGCGGGACGCGCCCTGGGCGAGGCCCGCCCGATCGAGGCCGCACGGCGTGCCGCGGACCGCTTCCTCGCCGAGGCCTTCGACCCCCACCGGGGGGTCGCGCACCAGCTCGGCCCCCAGGGGGCTCTCGGCTGGGGCCTGCTCGAGGACCAGAGCGAGTTCGCCCTTGGGCTCCTCCGACTGGCCGAGGTCACCCAGGAGGGACGGTACGTGGAGCGCGCCCGTGAGGTGCTGGAGGTCGTCCTGCGGGAGTTCCCAACCCCGCCGGAGGGGCTGCTGCGCGACCTTGCACCGAAGCTCTACGACGGTCCGAAGGTGGGCGCGTGGGAGACGCCGAGCTTCCCCCTGGAGGACACTCCGCACCTTTCCGCCACCTCCGCAGCCGCGCTGGCCCTGCTCAAGCTGAACGCGCTGACCGGCGCGGCGGAGGAGGACCCGCGCGCGACCGCGCTCCTCAACGCCTGCGTCCCCCGCCTCCAGCATGCGGGACTCTTCGGGGCGGGCGCCGCGCTCGCCTCAGCGATCCACCTCGAACCTGCCGTCCGCGTGGTGGTGGAGGGCGAGGGCCCCGAGGCGGACGCGCTCTGGAACGCGGCGGTCCATACCTACCATCCTAGGAGAGTGCTCTTCCGCGGACCCCCCCAGCCGCCCTTCACCCTCCCGGAGGAGGCCGTCGCGGCGTCCGGTCGCGGAAGAGGCCCCCGAGCGTTGGTCTGTCGGGGAACCTCCTGCCTGCCCCCGATCACCCGACCGGAGGAGCTCTCGCAGGCGCTCCGGTCCGGCTCGGGGAAGCGCTGAGCCTCCCCCAGGAGATGGCTCCGGCGACCTCGGTTACGGGGTGGCCGAAGGTCGTGGTCTCGCCGCTGCGGCTGACCTCGCCCCCCGGGGCGGCACGATCGCAAAACGGACCTCCCCCAGGTCGGTCCCGTCGAGCAGGTAGGCCCGTGAAGATCCCCTGGACAGGAACCGCCGGACCAGGAAGCGGTGCCCCCGCTTCGGCTCCTCCCGGTTCAACGCCTCGCTTGCGCACAGCGGGTTGAACGCCGGGAGGACGAGCATCTCCCGGGCCCTCGGCAGGGGGTGGGTGCGTCTCCGACGGCGCTCGGTCCGGGTCAGCGGCGGGAGGATCGTGCGCAGCCAGCAGGGCTCCTTCCCGGTCTGCGATCGCTCGTGCGACGGGGCCAGGCGGAAGCCGGGGTGAAGATGTCCGGCGACCAGGACCTTCGCGCCGCGCAGCATCCGGGCCGAGGGCCACGCGTGACCATGGAAGTATCCCACCCCGTCGCGCAGGAGACCGTCGGAGGGATGGAGCGCCACCCCGCTGGGGAGCGTGCGTGCGATCCCGACGTCGTGGTTCCCCAGGACGAGCTCGACCTCGAGCCCACCATCCGCCAGCCTTCCGAAGAACTCGGAGAGCTCCGCCCGGACGTGGCGGGGGACCCCGCGGATCGGGTCCTTCACGTCTCCCAGGAGAAGGGCCCGACGTGCGCCCACCCTCGAACCCGCGTCGAGCAGGCCCTCGGCGAGGGCCCTGGGCGAGCCGGCCTCCGGGCGCGGAGTGCGCGGCGAGGGCAATGCGAGGCCCACGTGGACATCGGAGGCGACGATCATCGGGAACGCTCCCCCGACACGGAGGACCCGCGTGCCCCGGATCGGCTCAAGCGTGGGGACGGGCCCGCGAGCTGGCCGCGCCTCCTCGTTCACGTGTCCCACCCCTGGAATGAGGGGTCGGCGGACAAGAAGGTGGTGCGGCGAGGTGACCGCTTCGGGGGGAGCGCTTGGAGGGAGAGTGCGGTGCCCACCGAGCGGGTCGTCGCTCCCTCCCCGCCTCTCCGCTCCACACCCTCCCCTACCCTCCTGCTCGCGTTTCCCCTACGTGGAGGAGGCGGATCCTAGTCGTTCCGCGGCCCCGTGGCCGAGGCGTCCTATCCATTTAGTACTCGAAAGAACGAGGCCTCATATGCCACGAGACACCTATCGACCTCAATGGCAGTGGGCCCGGAGGTCTACGCCCCTGCTGAGCATCTCCTGATCGCCGTGGACCGGACGCTCGGGATCCTGGACCCTCTGCACGGGGTCGAGAGGCCCGCTTCGCTCGTGCGCCAGACGCTCATGGAAGTGATGGCCGAGGTGTCGAGCACCCCGCGCATATTCATCACGCTCCTCGCCCACCCCGAGGTCGCTCCCCCCGCGGGCGAGCGGCGCGACAAGGCCGTGCACGCGATGCAGGGCCTGATGGACGACATGAACCAGGTCACGAACTGGTTGAACGTGTTCGTGGCGAGCCTGGCCACCACCTCCCGGGTCCGGAGCGTTCGTTGCGATGTTCCGTACCTTATGGTCAAGCGGCTCCGGGACCGGATCGCCGAGCTGTACCTTCTGTTGCACCCCGGGAACCTTCCCGCCGAGGGGCCCGGCGATCCCCGCCAGTATGGTGTCCCGCCTCCACCTCGGCCGCCCGGGCCCCCGCGCGCCGGCTTTGGCGTTGTCCCTAACGGCGTTCCCCCTCCGGGCGTCGCTCCGCGACCTCTTCCTCCACCTCCACCTCCGCCCTCGCCTTCCACGCCTCCACTCTATCCTCCCGCGCCCCTCGCATCGCCCCCGCGCGCACAGACCCCGGCTCCAGCTCCGGGGATGCCCCCGGCGCGGGAGCCGCTTCCCGGGCGGCCCCCGGTCGGGGGAGCGGACCCCGGCCCTCGCCCATACGCGCCGCCGGCCCCGACGGCCGCGCCCAACCCTCCGTCCCAGGCTCCTCGCCCGTCCCCTCCGACCTCCGCCCCACCCAATCACCTCCCCGAGGGAGTGACCCTCTACGTTCCCGTGGCCATCCAGCGACAGCTCTTCCCGTCGGCCCGTGACCCGCCGCCGGGCAGTCCGTCGGTCGCTCCTGGTCCCCCACCTTCCCCCGCCCCAGCGGCACCGGTCCGTGCGCCACCCATCGCTGCGCAGGCCCCTCCGCCCGTTGGACCGCGACCAACGCCTGCGGGGCCACCTCCGGTCACGGGAGCCATGACGCCCCCCCCGGCAAGGGACCCACCGGTCGCCAACCTCCCGACTGCCGGGACCCCCGTTGTCTCCACACCAGCCCCCCCGCCACCCGGACCTCAGACGGTTGTCGGAGAGGCTGCTCCCTCTGCACCAGAGGCTGCTTCCCCGCCACCGACCGCTGCAGCTCCTGGTCCCTCGCCCAGCGCTCCGGCGGAGGCGAAGCCCCCGGCAGCCCCGCCTCCGGGGTCGGGCGCCCAAGCGGCCTCCGGCCCGGCCGAGGTGAGGGCTCCTCCGCGGGCGGCGGGGCCCACCCCAGCGCCCAAGCCCTCAAGCGGCGGCAAGGTCCGGCGCCGAGCGAGCGCCTCGAAGACGGGCCAGGACACCGGTGGAGCTGCATCGAAAGGCCGCGTCCCGGCGGCGTCCTCACCCCCGACCGCTGCGCCGCCCCCGCGGAGCCAGGGCCCGGGCAAGGGGCAAGCCCAGGGAGCGGAGAGCCGAGCCTCTCCCTCCCCCTCTTCGTCTTCCTCTTCCTCTCCCACTCCCGCTCCCTCGGCCCCGTCGGGAGGAGGCTCGGAGAGCGCCCCGGTCAAGAAGGTCCAAGCCCGCAAGAAGAGCGGAGCGAAGGAGCCCAAGCCGTCCAAATCGGCACCCGCCGAAGCCGACGGCGCGAACGGACCTTGAGCTCCCGGACCGCCTCCGCCAGGGTGGGAGCGGCCTGTTGGCCCCTCGCGCTACCGGTGGACCGTTGAAGAGAGGTTAAGTGCCGGCCTCTCCTGTACCGCCCCCGGGCCCCATGTTCTCGAACCGGGAAGAAGGGCTCGCTCGGGTCTGTGAGCTCCTCCAGAGGGCGGGGTTCTACCTCTTCGACGTCCACCACGTGCGGCCCACGCCCTTCGACCTGATCGCCCGCCGGGACTCCACGCTGCTCCTGCTGAAGGTGCTGAAGAACGCGGACGCGCTCGGCCCGGAGGACGCCGCCGGGCTCCGCCTCGTGGCGGAAGCGATGGGGGCGGTGGCGCTGGTCGTCGGCGGGACCTCGGGGCCCCACGAACTGGAGACCGGGATCATCTACTCCCGGCACGGCGTGGTCATCGTCTCCCTCCCGACGCTCACGGAATATCTCACCAAAGGCATCCCGCCGCTCCTGGTCTCGGGCCCGGGGGGGAAGTTCGCCCGGATCGACGGGCCGCGGCTTCGCCGGGTACGGGAGGAACGCGGGCTCTCCCTGGCGGCCGTGGCCGATGCGGCGGGGGTTTCCCGCCGCACGATCCAGCTCTACGAGGAGGGCACCGGTGCGGACCTGACCGTCCTCGACCGACTGGAGCGCTTCCTGGCCGTGCAGCTCGCGATCGCGCTGGACCCGTTCGCCGAAGGGCTCGTCGGAGCGTACCGCTCACAGCCGGAGGAGGACCGCGCTCCGCCCCGGGTGCGGGGCCCTCTCCCTCCCGCCGTGGTCGAAGAGCTCAACGAACGCGGGTGGGACCTGATCATCACCCTGCGCACGCCCTTCGACCTCCTCGCCCGCGAGGAAGCGCGACGCGAGGAACGGGTGCTCATCGGGGTCGGAGACCTTCAGAGCGCCGAGCGGCGCTCCCGCCTCCTGTTCCAAGTGGCGCGCGTCGCCGAGGGGCAGAGCCTGTTCGTGGTCCCGGAGCGACGGTCGAAGACGAACGTCGATGGCGTGCCGCTCGTGAGCTACCAGGAGCTCCGCCGGCATGCGGGGCCCGAGGAGCTTCGCGAGCTCCTGCGGGAGCGCCGGAAGCGACCGTGAGGTCGGCCCAGGCGGAGGCCCCGCAGCCGCTGCTGCTGCTCGGGGTCGTCCGCGGTCCGGTGGCCGAGGGGAGCCGGGTCGTGGACGCGCTCGGAGCTTTCCGCCCCGACCTTCTCGCCATCGGGCTCTCCCCGGAGGAGGTGCGGGCGCTCCAGTTGCATTTCTCCGACCCGTACTCCGAGCCCTGGGTCCCTCTCGCCTCGGCAGAGCTCGCTTACGCCCGGGGCCTCGCCCGCTTCGGCCCCGTCCGCGTGCCTTCCCCCGCGTTCCTCGCGACGCTCGGCTGGGCCGGGGAGCACGGGGTCGAAGTGCAGGGGATCGAGCCCCCCGACGACACGTACAGCGAGCTCTTCCTCGAGCACGTCGGATACTTCGACCTCCTGCGGAGGACGCTCGCGGACAGGAAGCTCCAGAACGCTCCGCCCGAGGCCGAGGACCCCGAGGCGTTCGCGGTCCGCTGGGACGCGCGGACCCACCCGGGCCGGGGCTCGCGAAGGCTGCTGGAGGCCCGGGGCCGGATGACCCGGGAGGCGTTGCTGAAGCTCTGCAAGTCCGGCGGAAGCTCCGGCGACAGCGCATCGCTCAAGAACCGGGTCGCCTTGGTGGTCGACGTGGAGCGCTTCGACCCTCTCCTCCATGAGCTTCGAGAGGCCCGCTGGAGCGCGCTCCAAGAGCCTCCCCGCCTCTCCGCTCCCCCGTCGAACGCGAAGGGAAGGACCCCCTCGAGCTCCGCATGAGCGCCTCCACAAGGTCGGTCACCGTGACCCAGCACACGGAGCGGCCTCCGCTCCCGAGTCCCCCCGGGCGCGGCACGCTCGTGAACCGCCTCTTGGAGGGCACCGCCGGCTTCGAGCTCTACGATCTGAGCTCGACGCAAGGGCGGGTGGAGGGCGCGGGGTCGTCCGGGTCGGGCACCCGGGAGCGGCCGCATCGACCGTTCGCGGTCATCGACCTGGGGTCGAACACCGCGCGTCTCGTGATCTACCGGAGCGCGCCGGTGGGACCGCCCTGGAGCGTGTTCGAGAGCAAGGAGGACCCCCGGCTCATGGACGGCGTGCAGAAGGACGGGCGGCTCACGGAGCTCGCCCGCCGCCAGGGCGTGTCCACCCTGCTCCGGTTCCGGCGTCTGCTGGAAGTGCACGGGGTGCGCGACATCCGGGCCGTGGCCACGAGCGCGGTGCGCGACGCGCCGAACCGCGCCTCGTTCGCGAGCGAGGTCCAGCGTCGGTGCGGGTTCCGGCTCCGGGTGCTCTCGGCGGCCGACGAAGCGCGGTACGGCTACCTCGGCGTTGCGAGCTCCCTGCCGCTCCAGAACGACCTGCTCCTCGACCTGGGGGGTGGGTCGCTCCAGCTCATGGCCGTCCGGGAGGGCCGGCTCCGGGAGAGCCTCTCGATGCCGATGGGCGCCCTCCGACTCCACCGCCGGTTCCTCGAGCACGACCCGCCGAAGCGCAAGGAGCTCGAAGCGCTCGAGGAGCACGTCCAGAAGGGGCTGAAGCCCCTGGACATGCTTGAGGCCCCCGACGACGAGCGCACGATCGGGGTCGGGGGCACCACGCGCAGCCTCGCCCACGTCATGGAGGCGATCCGCAGCTACCCGCTCCCCCGCGTCCACGGGTACGAGATGCGCACGCGCGACCTCGAACGGCTCTACGAGATCCTCTCGGAGAGCTCGGTCCCGGTTCGCCGCGAGATCCCCGGGCTCTCGGCCGGCCGCGCGGACCTCGTCGTCGCGGGGCTCGCCGTCGTCCTGGGGGTGCTCCACCGCCGCGAGGCCGAGACGATGATCGTCTCCGGCTGCGGCATCCGCGAGGGCATCGCACAGGAGACGCTCGGCCGCCACCTCCCCTCGAACGCGGAGGAGATGGCCCGCGGGAGCGCTCTGGCCGCGCTCTGGTCCTCCGGCCTGGACCCTTCGCACTCCCGCCGGGTGCGGGAAGTGGCGCTGGAGCTCTTCGACCTCACGGAGCGGAAGCATCGCTGGGGGGAGGAGGAGCGCCTGGCGCTCGAGATCGCCGCCCTCCTCCACGACATCGGCACGAGCTTCAGCTACCCCGGCCACGCGCAGCACTCGGCCTACTTCCTGAGGAGCCGGCCGCTCTACGGGCTCACCCACCGCGGCTTCTTGCTCGCCTCCCTCGCGGCGGGGATGCACGAGGGGGAGGACCTCCCGGGGGGCACTGGAAAGCGATATCCCTCTGTCCTCAAGGAGGACGACGTCAGGGTGGCGCGCACCTTGGGAGCGATGCTGGCGATGGCGGAGGCGGTAGGCGACCTGCGTCCGCGTCCCCACTTCCGGCGCCGGGGGGACCGCCTGGACGTCCGGGTCCCTGGGGGCGTCGCACCGAACCAGCGGCTCTTCGACCGGGCCTGCCGGTGGTTGGATCGAACCGTGGAGGTGAAGGTCCGTGCCCGCGCCGCGTGATCCGGTCCCGACCCCCGCCCGCCCCGTGCCGTCTCCCGGGGGGCTCCGGTCGTCGCACTACCCTGGGCGCCTGATCGTCTTCGAAGGGCTGGACGGCAGCGGCAAGTCGACGCAGGCCCACCTGCTCCTCAAGTGGCTGTCCTCCCGCGGGTACCGCGCGTTCTTCACGGAGTGGAACTCCTCGGACCTGGTCTCCTCCATCATCCGGCGGGGCAAGAAGAAGAACCTCCTGACTCCCACGACCTTCTCGCTCCTCCACGCGACGGACTTCGCGGACCGGTTCGAGCGTCACATCCTCCCTCCCCTCCGGGCGGGGTACGTCGTCATCTGCGACCGCTACGTCTACACCGCCTACGCGCGGGACGCCGCGCGCGGATGCGACCCGGACTGGGTCCGGAACCTCTACGCCTTCGCCGTCCCCCCGGACAAGACCTTCTACTTCCGGGTCCCGGTGGAGACCGCCCACAAGAGGAAGGAGGCCTCCCGCCTGAGGATCAAGTACTACGAGGCGGGCATGGACATGAACCTCTCCCACGATCTGACGGAGAGCTACCTCCGCTTCCAGGGACTGCTGAAGCGCCAGTACGACGTCCTCGCCAGGACCGAGGGGTTCCAGATCATCGAGGCCGAGCAGGACATCGAGGCCCTGCAGCGCGAGGTCCGCAGCGCGGTCCGCCCGCTGCTCGGAGGATTCCCGAAGGAGGAGGTGCTGGTCCATGGCACCTAGGAAGGAGGAGACCCCCTCCGGGGCGAAGAAGCGCGACGGACGCCTGTTCGCCTGGCACCGGCGCGAGTCGCGGAACAAGGTGGAGAAGCTGGGGTTCAACAACTACGGGACCCGCCTCCCGGGGATCGCACCGGAGTCGCTCCGTGGGCACCTCATCGTCATCGAAGGGGCGGACGGCTCGGGGCGCACGACGGAGTGCGCGATGCTCAAGGAATACCTCGAGGTGCAGGGGCACGCGGTCCTGGAGACCGGACTGCGCCGGTCGAACCTGGTGAGCGAGCAGATCGACCAGGCGAAGCAGGGGCACGTGCTGGGAGCGACCACGATGGCGCTCTTCTACGCGGTGGACTTCGCCGACCAGCTCGAGAACAAGATCGTGCCCGCGCTCGCGGCGGGCAGCATCGTGCTCTCCGACCGGTACATCTTCACCCTCATGGCGCGGGCCGTGGTCCGAGGAGCGTCGCGGCAGTGGGCCCAGCACCTCTACGGGTTCGCCATCCGCCCCGACATGACGATCCTCCTCGAGACCCGCCCCGAGATCCTGCTCCACCGGGCCTTCGGCAGGTACGGGTCGCTCGACTACTGGGAGTCCGGGATGGACCTGGGGATCTCGCGGGACCGCTTCGAGAGCTTCTTCCGGTACCAGTCGCTGCTGAAGACGGAGTTCGACTGGATGACGAAGACCTACGGGTTCGTGAAGGTGAACGCGAACCGTACCCCGATGGAGGTCCACCGCGACGTCCGCTCCTCGGTCCAGCGGCTGCTCGAAGGGGCACGGCTGGAGACCTTCCGCTGAGCGGGGATCGAGGCATGGCCCACGCGGCGAGGAGGGCCGCTCTCGAGGTGAGGAGGCGGAAGGCGGGTCGTAGCGCGACCATCTCCCTCCGGGGCTTCCTTCGCCGGGCCCAGGTCCGGTCGCTCCATCTTCGCCGCTTGCTGACCCTCGTGGCGGGGGCCACGCGACCACCCCCCGGGGTGGTCCACGAGCTGCATCGCGAGCTGCGCCGGGCGCGCATCGATGTCCGGGTCCTCCGGCGGAGCCTGCCGAAAGGGGAGCGGGCCCGGCTCCGCAGCCTGGAGGAAGGCCTGGACCGGCTCTCGGAGCTCGCCGGGGAGGCCCGGGACTCGGACGTCCTGCTGGCCTCGCTGGCCCGCCTGACGAAGGGCGCGCCCCCCGAGGTCCGGCGCGAAGCCCGCTCGCTCGGGCTCCGGCTCTCCCGGGAAGCCACGGTCCGACACCGGGACCTGCGGGCGGAGGCGCGCAAGAGTCTCCGCCGGGCCTCCGAGCGGCTCCCTCCCCTGGAGCGTCGCAGGGCTACGGGCGTTCAGGCGGCGCACCGCTTCCAGCGCGTGGTGACGGAGGAGCTCGGAAGGGCCCATGAGGACCTGGTCCGCTCGAGACGGCGGGCGGCAAGGCGGCCCTCGGTCCGACGGCTCCACCGTCTTCGGATCTCCCTGCGCCGTCTCCGCCACCTTCGCACGTCCATCGCTCAGGTGCCCGAGCGGGCCGACCTCGACACCGGATGGCAGCGTCTCCAGAGAGACCTGGGGGTTCACCACGACCTGGCGGTCCTGGAGGAGCTCCTCCGTTCCTCCCCCCGCTCCTCCGGTCGAACGCGGCTCCGCAAGCTCCTACGCGAGCAGATGGACGAGCGCGTGGCCAGGGCCCGGCACCATCTGGAGCAACAGGAGGTCCCCAGTCCCGCCGCGACCGGACGGCGGCCTTCCCGGGCGCTCTAGCGCCGACGACGAGCGCCGCCGGTGCCCCGGTGGCTCCGCGGCTCTTCCCCGGGCGGACGGTCGTCGAGACCGATCGCGTTGCCCGACGGGTCCCAGACGGTCCCGCCATGCTCGTCTTCCCGCGTGACTCGCACGCCCTGGAGCTCCAGGAAGCTCGCCGCCTTCGCGAAGTCCTGGACGCGCAGGCGGAGCGGGGTCTCCAGGCCCTGGGGGCCGAGACCCAGGGGCGTGAAGTCCTCCTGCTCGAAGAGCACGATCTCCCCCCCACCCGTGGAGATCTTCACCCGCTGGCAGCACTCCGCGTGAGAGTCGTCAGAGACACGGAACCCCAACAGGTCGCGGTAGAAGGTCAGGGCCTGGCCCAGGTCGCGGACGCGCAGGACGATTTGGCCCATGTCCAGGACCAGAGGCTCGCTCGACTCCCGCGTTTGCATGTGCGTGCCCGTAGGACCCTCCCTATTCTTGACCCCTGCGGCCCGGAGCGCGCGCTCCGAACCATCCCCGGTCGACAGGAGCGTCGAGCTCCTCCTCGCCGTCCGCGGCGCGGGAAGCGTCGGGATGCGAGCGCCGATCTCGGCTACCCGACCGACCCGGCTCCCGAGGTTCCTTGCCCCCGAGAACCCTCCCACCCCGGTTGCGGGATCGGCGTGACCAGAGATAGGCCACCACGAGGGCTGCAAGGACTACGCCAAGCCCCAAGTCGACCAGGAGCGCCGTCGAGAGCCCGTGCGAAGGGGGGGAAGTGGGCCCTTTCGTCGCGTTTGTTCCGGTCGTCGTGTTCCCCCCAGGGGGGTTCCCTCCACCGACCGGAGGCGGGGGCGGGGACCGTACCTCGAGAGGGACGGTCGCGAAGGTCGCGGCGCCGCGACCGTCGGTGATCTGGGCCGCGACCGTGAAGTTCCCCACGACCGCGGGGACGCAGGTGAGCGAGGTCACGTTCGCTGGAGCGCATCCACCGGGGAGCCCGGAGTAGAGGACCGTGAGGCCCCCCGCGCCTCCCGTCGCCACGAGAGAGAAGAGGACCGCGTTCCCCTGGGTGACAGGGGAGGGGCTCACGGAGAAGGCGAGTATCCTGGGGAGCGGCTCCACCGCGAGAAGGGCGGTCGCGCTCACGTTGGCTCCGGCCTGGTCCTGCAGGTACACGGTCACCGTGTAGTTCCCGGAGGCGTTCGGGTCGCAGACGAGGGGGGAACCGGTACCCTGCCCGCAGCCGGGAGGGAGGCCGGAGAACCACTGATGGAAGGGGGGACTCCCGCCCGAGACCGAGGCGTTGAGCGTCGTGTTCTCTCCGAGGTCGATCACCGAGGGGCGGATCGTCAGCGTGGGGAGCGTAGGGGGGCCCAACACCGTCAGCACCTCCGTGTGGAGCACGGACGCTCCCACGGCGTCCGTCGCGTTCAGGCTGACGTAGTACGTCCCGACCGTTGTGTACGTGTGCAGCGCGGAGATCCCGGTGGCGTTGGTCCCATCGCCGAGGGCCCAACGGAAGGTGTAGGGCGGGGTCCCCTCGTAGGGGACGGCGGTCGCCAGCTCCGGGATCCCCGCGTCGGTCGGGTCGGAGCGGAAGAACAGCCCGGCGGTGAAGGGAAGGTTCACCAGGACCTTGTAGGAAGCGTTCACCGAGGCGGCGGCGCTGTCGTTCGCCCACACGGTGACGGTCCCGTTCCCCGCGCTGGGGAAGGACCAGTTGACCCAGGGACCAAAGGAGGCCCCGCTGCCCTGGTCGGAGCGCCACGAGAGGTTGTAGGGAGCCACGCCTCCCAGGACGACCGCGTGGAAGGTGACCTCGCGCGCCTCGTCCGTGACGTTGGTCGACGCAGAGATCGAGACGGAGAGCGTGGACCGCACATTCTCCGTACCGGGCTTCCTCGCCGTGTCGGCGGGGGGGAGGTGGGTGAGGGACGACGGGGGAAGGGCTTCGTGAGGTGGGGAGGACGCCTGTCCCTGGTAGAGAGGTCCTCCGACCGGAAGGAGAGGTCCAGCAAGGACCGGCAGCACGGGGAGGGCGAGCAGGAGAAGCGAGACGAGAAGCGCGAGCGGGCCGTTGTGGCGGAGTTGGGACCTGCTCCGCGATGCGGGGGGAGAGGCGGCCCTCGCGCCGTCGCTCACAGCCCGCCTCGCCTACCGGTGGGAGACTCGGGCGCCCTTCCCCCTTCCGGTAGGACGGCGCCTCGCCTTGCGAGGTTTCGGTGCGCGAAGGGGGCGTTTTCCTCGGACACGCCGAAGTTGCCCACGGGTGAGCGCCCAAAGAAGCCTGCCTCCCCCCGGACGGAGGGGCCCGGGGAAGTCCAGGGCCACCGCGCCCCCCTTCGAGAACTTCAGCACCGAGAGCCCTTCGCCCGACAGGCAGTACCCCACGAACCGAGAGAGGAGGGGCTCGTGCCCGACGAGGACCAGGTCGCCCCGGCCCTTCGCCGTGCGCGCGCGAAGGAACAGGGCCTCCAGGGAGGCGTCCGGTTCGAGCTCGGCCCAGCCCACTGCCCTGTCCGCCGGGGTCCAGACGCTGCCCAGGATCGAGGCCGTCTCCCGTGCGCGCGCGAGCGGGCTCGTCGCGCAGGACCCCTGCCGCTCCAGGAGCTCGGCGAGGCCCCGCGCCGCGTCGACGAACTCCTTGCGGCCGTTCGTCTTCAGCGGGCGCTCCCGGTCGTCGGGCCAGCTGGCGAAGTCACGGGACCGCGCGGGCGCGTGGCGGAGGAGCACCCAGCGCCGGCCGACCATCCGTTCCCCTGGGCGAGCGGACCGGCTTCTCGCGACCTCAGCCGCTCAGCTGTCGTCCTCTCGCAGGACGCGGGTGAGGATGTCCCGCGCCTTCGACTGGAGGTCGGAGAGCGGGCCCTCGTTCACGATCATGTAGTCCGCCAGCGCGAGCGCGTTCCCGATGCCCCACTTGAGCTCGCGGCGGTCGCGTTCGTAGAACGCCTCCATCGAGAGGCTGTCGTCACCGCGGCCGCGGTGGGTGAGCCGCTCGAAGCGGGTGTCGGGGGAGGCGTAGACCCCGAGGACGGTGAGGTCGCCGAAGTTGTGGCGGAAGACCGTGACCTCGGCGTCGGAACGGCAACCGTCGATGAGCGTCTTGGTCTCGGTGATCTTCGGGACGATCTTCTTCGCCCAAACCGAGGGGCCCTGCCGGTCCCGTTCCTCGTTCGCGACGCGCGCGTTGTTCTTGTCGTTGATGGGGAGGTTCCGCCGCCGGACCTCGTCGCGGACCAGGTCCCCCATCTTCATGACGTGGAACCCCAGCATCTTCGCGACGCCGACGATCTCGTCCTTCCCGGATCCCGGGAGACCCACCGTCACCACGAGCTTCATGCGCGGACGGTTTCCCTAGTGCCCGAGCCCCGGGGCCAGTGTCTCGGGCTCCGTGGCTTTCTGCATCCGGTCGGCCATGAGGGTAAAGGCCCGGGACTCGGCCTCCCACTGCTTCGCCTTCTCGATGTGCATGTCGGAGAGGACCTTCTTCTGAGAGGCGATCTGCAAGTGGTGGGCCGCGGCGTGCTCGAGCGACTTGGCCTTGCGTTGGAGCCCGGCCATCTTCTGCTGGATCTTTCGGATGCGGACATGGATCCTCGATTGGTCATGGGGCGCGACGGCGCCGGAGGCGGTGCCGCTGGCTCCCATCTGCAGGAGCTTCTGCTGCTCCTTCTGGTCGGACTCCAGGTCGGGGAGCTTCCCGAGGGTCGCCTGTTCCTTCTCACGAAGCACCGTCGCCCGGTGGCGGTGCTTCTCCATCACGGTGGTGAGGCGGGAGGCGCGGTGACGCTCCTTGAAGGCCATCCGCTCGTACTTCGCCGCCTCCTCCCGGAGCTTGGCGATGGAGGCGTACCCCATGCTCATGAACCGGGCGCTGCGGTCGACGTCCAACGTCGAACCGCTGGGGGGAAGGGACGTCGTGCTCGAGGAGACACCCGCCCCTGTAGAGGAGGTACCCCCGGCGGCCTGCGAGCCCGACGCGGGGAGGGGTGGGGAGGGAGGTTCCTGTTGACCAGGCATGAAGGCCCGAGAAGGGGTATCGACCCGCCTTATTTCAGTTCTTGTCCGGTGGAGGACCGCTCAGGGGGTCGCGGCCGCCTGCGGCACCGCGGGCCGGGGGGGTCGCGGCGGGACCAGCTGGCGCCTCACCTGGGACGCGATCTCGGCGGCGGGAAGTCGGCTCTGGGCACGGGAATCGCGCTCCCGTAGGGTCACGGTGCCGTCCTGAAGGGTCTGGGCGTCGACGGTGACCGCGAACGGGGTCCCCACCTCATCCTCCCGGGCGTAGCGCTTGCCCACCGAAGCGGTGAGCGGCACGGCAACCGCGATCCCCTGCTCCCGGAGGGTCTCGGCGATCTCCTCCGCCTTCTCGCTGTGCATCTTGCGGATGAGCGGGAGCACGGCCACCTGGGTGGGGGCGAGGTAGGCGGGGAGCGCCCAGAGCGTGCGGGGGCCCTTCTCCTCCTCGGCCTCCGCGCCCGCCCCGGTGGTCGACGAGGGGGTCTCGGTCTTGAGGTGGAGGTCGGCCAGGCCCCAGACGTTCCGGTCGACCCCGAAGGTGAGCTCGAGCACGTGGGGCAGGAACTTCTTCTTCCCTGAAGGGTTCACGGAGAGGTCGGTCCCGGAGCCTTCGCCGTGGCGCGAGAGGTCGTAGTCCCCGCGGTAGTGGACCGCGCCCAGTTCCTTGTACCCCCCTAGGGAATCGAGCTTGACCTCGATGTCGAAGTGGATGCGGTTGTAGAAGGCGCGCTCCTTCTCGTTCTTCTCGAGGAGCCGGATCCGGTCGGCGGGGTAGCCCAGCACGTCGCGGAAGAACCGCAGGGAGTGCGCCAGGTGGTAGGCGTAGAAGGGCGGGATGTCGCCCTTCTGGATGAGCTCGCTCGCGGTCACCACCCGGGGCTCGACCGCCCCGGCCGCCCGGTCCGCTGCGCGCAGGCACGGGAGCTTCTCGTCCGCCACGCGGTCGAACGGGGGCGTGAAGTCCTCCGGGTCGAAGAAGATCTGGAGCTCGGCCTGGGTGAAGGCGCGCATCCGGAAGAGGACGTTGCGCGGGGCGATCTCGTTCCGATAGGCCTTGCCGATGATGGCGATGCCGAGCGGGAGCTGCTTCCTCCCGACGTCCCACATGCGGGCGAAGGAGAGGTAGGCCCCCTGGGCGGTCTCGGGCCGAAGGTAGGCCTTCTCCTTCCCCGCGGCGCCGAAGTCGAGGGCGAACATCAGGTTGAACGGTCGGGGCACGGAGAGCGCCCGCTCCCCGCAACGGGGGCAGGGGAGGTTCTTCTCCTGGAGGAGGCGGCCCAGGGCTTCCGGAGAGAGGCCCTCCACGTCCGTGACCCCCTTCTCCTCGAGCAGCGTGTCCGCCCGGGCGTGGTGGCCACACTTGGCGCAGGCGACGTCGGCGTCGGCGAAGTGCTCCAGATGGCCCGAGGACCGGACCACCGCCTCGGGGACGATATCGGCGGGCTCGATCAGGTAGTAGTTGGGGGAGAGCCCGACGAACCAGGAGGCCCAGGCCTCCTCGAGCCGGTGCTTCACCCCGAGGCCCACGGGACCGTAGTCGTAGAGCCCTGCCGCCCCGCCGTAGATCTCGGCGCTCGGCCAGACGACGCCACGACGCTTGAACAGCGAGAGCAGCTCCTCGGTCTGCATCCTTCCACCCTGAACGCTCCGGCCGGGGCGGCTACGCCACCGGGACGGCTCCTCCGACCGCGGACCTCCCGGGGACAAGAAGATGACGATGGGCCGACCTCGCGGCCACCTGGTAGTACGGGTCCTCGGTGGGCAGCCGTAGGACCAGCGCACGGGAGGGGGCCCCGGCTTCGAGCCGGGCGGCCGCGGGGCGACCCAGGATCTTCCAGGGGGTCACGAACACGGCGTCGACCAGCGTCCGCGGCTCGAGAGGCTCCCCCCGGGCGCGGCTGGAGAGGTAGGCGAACTCCATCTCCCGGAAAAGGTCGGGGGCCTGGAACATCACGTTGTCCGTTCCCAGGAGGAGGGGGATCCCGCGGCGTTCGATCTGGGCGAGCGGCGGGAACCGCCCGTAGAGGGCGTTGGAACGGGGGCAGGCGGCCACGGCCACCTTCGCATCCCGCACCGCGTCCAGGTCCTCCCCCGTCGCTTGGCAGAGGTGGACGAGAAGGTCCGGCTTGAGGTCGAGCACCGGGTCCAAGGATTCCCAAACGGACTCGCTCGCGTGCAGCGCCAGGCGCTTGCCCGCCCGCCGGACCTCCTGCCGAGCGAGCTCGGCCGCGCCCAGGGGGAGATCTCGGAGCGCGGAGAGCCCGAGGCCGTCCGCCTCCTGGAGCAGCGCACGGACCTCCCGGCGGTCCAGCGGGTCGGCCGGACGGCCGAGGGCGATCGCTTCGATCCCCGCGCCCTTCTCCGCCGCCCGGAGGAGCCGGACCCCGGGCGCCGCCTCTTCCCGGAAGTCCAGGGTCACCGCTGTGCCCAGGGCCGCCATCGCGGAGAGCGAGGCGCGCATCCCCTGGCGTTTCTCGCGCGGAGAGGTCTGCGCAAGCAGTCGATGCTTGAGCCCGTGCGGCGGGGCCACGACCTGATGGAACGGGAGCTTGGGGGGTTCCTTGGTCCAGACGCTGTCGCCCACGTGCGTGTGGCCGTTCGCGGCCAGCGGAAGCACGATCCCGTGCAGCTTCCTCTCGCCCGACCGCTCCGGGCCCAGGGTTCCCCGGCTCCCGCGCTCCAGGATCTCGCCCGAGGGCCCGATCCGTACCTCCCCCGGGACCGCCCCTTCCGAGTCTACGATGACTCCCACGACCCGGAGGACCTGGGGGGCGCCGCGTCGCTCACGCCGAGACGCGGGGGAGGCCGCGAGCCGCCGGAGGCGGGGCCTGGCTTGGGGAGGCGCCACCCACGGCCCGAGGATGTTCGGCATATAGACCATCGGGGGGCGCTCTCGCTTGACCTCCCCGAGGATGGACGAGGAGGAAGGCTCCTAGGGTTCGGGTCCGCTCCGCGATGCAGAAGCGGGGCCCCTTGTCCGAGAGAAACCGAGCCCTCCCGACCTCCTTGTCGGAGGGAAAGTGTTTCGCCCCAGGGGACCGGTATAGGTCCCCCGGGGCGTCCCGGGCGATACGCTCGGAGGGCTTCGGGCGCTCCCGGGTCGGCCTTCAGCGTCCCGTTGGAAGCCCTCTTCGCCCTGCCCGGTCCGGGTCCTCGGCCACGCTCCTTGGGTCCTTCCCTCTCCTCGATCCTACGGGGTCTTCCCAGGGGCCAGGTGCCCGGGGATGGTGGAGCCGAGGTAGAAGTACGCCGCCAGTGCCGCCAGCGCCATGAAGACCGGGAACGCGAGCAGGAAGAAGCTCACGTAGATCGGCAGGCGGTAGCGCAGGTCGCCGTTCTTCTCCTCCGTGGTGGAGGGCGAGATGGACTGGGCCGCGCGGACCGCGCCGGTCAGACCCCGAGCGGAGCGCGACGGAGCGGCGGTGGTCCAGAACATCTTCGAAGTGGCCCCGTTCGCCAGGTAGTGGTCGACGAGGACGGTCGCGGGGAACGCCATGATCCCCGACACGCCGAACCCGGCGTAGAGGAGCAGCGTCTCGAACGGCTCCTTGGTGTAGCTGTAGCCGTAGCCGGTCCACCCGTAGAACAGGGTGATGCCGCCCGCGACGAGCGCGAACAGCCCGACGTACTGCAGGCTGAGCTCCTTGTACATCGAGGCGGCAAGGGCCACCAGTACGAGCCCGAAGAGCAGGACCACATCCGTGAAGAAGATGTTGTACCCGCCCAGGGCAGTCCAGGGCTGATAGTTCCACACCATCTCACCCCACAGTCCAATGATGGTGGCCGCGATCCCCACCCCGCCCAACGGGACCGATGCTCCCGTCAGCGCCTGGCGGAGTCCCTTCGCGTCGTTCTTGTACATCCGGTACCAGCCGACGAGTCCGACGTACGTCAGAAGCACGCCGCCCAAGAGCAGCAGAGCTTCGATCAGTCCGAGGTCATCGATGAACGCCATGGTTCCTCCTTTCCCTCCTTCCGATTCGTCTTCTCCGTTGGTAGGGCTTATGCCCCACCTCCCGCGTTCCGCCACGTCGCTGCGCTTGAGGTCTTGTTCGGCGTCATGGTCGCCCTCAACAAGGAAATGCGCGCGACAAGCCATCCGACCTCGGTCCCTGACGTCAGTACCATCAGGAGGTCCGCAGCCATGGCTTCGCACGGGGTTCCGGCTTGCGCAAGCCGAGGTCGCCCCGACCGGCTTCCTCGAGGAGGATCTCCGCTTTCGTCCGTCCGTGCGGACGGTCAGGAGGAGGGTGGAGGCTCCCGACCTCGGGGCGCTCACGTCCCGTTTCGTCAATTCCTCCTTACTTGTGCATCATAAGGCGCATTGGGCAAGAAACACCTGAGAGAGTGGGTTCGACGGGAACATGACCGCAGCAAGGAAGGGAGTGGAGGGGACTCCGCTCCCTGCGATGAAGGAAGGTGGGACCGAAGCGGACCTCATCCGGCGTGTCCAGCGCACGGGAGCCACGTCACTGACCGTGACCCTTCCCCGGTGGTGGACCGAGTCGATGGGCATCCATCCCGGCGACGCCTTGCGGATCCGGGACGCGGGCTCCGGGCGTCTCGAGCTGGCGCCGGAAGCGATCGCGGCCCCGAGCGGCTCGGCGGCCCAGAGGACCCTCAGTGTCGACGCCCGCGACGCGCCGCCCCATCTCCTGCCGCGTCTCATCATCGGTGCCTACATCACCGGTCACGAGCAGGTCGTGCTCATGGGCCACATCTCTCCCGCGCAACGGACGGAGGTGACCTCCACCGTCGCCCGGCTCCTCGGAGCGAGCATCGTCGAGGACACCCCCGAACGGATCGAGATCCAGAACTTCGTCGACCCCACGCACTACGGACTCTCCCGACTCGTCTCCCGGTTGGTCGGGCTCCTGCGTCTGCAGGTGGAGGCTTGTGCCGCGGCGCTCGGCGACCACGGCGAGCTGGAGATCGAGAGGCTCAAGTCCATGGAGGACGAGGTGGACAAGATCTACCGGCTCATGGTGCGTCAGCTCTTGCTGGCCAGCGACAACTTCCAGATCGCGAAGGAGATCGGCGTGCCGAGCCACCACTTCCAGATGGGCTCTCGCGTGGTGGCCAAGGCGCTCGAGGAGATCGGCGACCTTCTCTTCGACATCGGACAGGAGCTCGGAGCGAGGGCGGTGGACGGGTGGGAGGTCCCCACCGAGACCTCCGCCGAACTGGCCCGGTGGCTCTCCCGCTTCGCCGCGCTCCTCGAGGGGACCACGACCGCGTTCTCCCGGGCCTCCCACACCGAGGCGAACGCCGCGCTCAACGAGATCCTGGGCGAGCTGCCCGCGCTGGCCGAGGTCGAGAAGACCCTTCCGCGGAGGGTGAAGGACAAGCCCGGTGCGCTCGTCGCCCAGAGGATGCTCTCGGGGCTTCATCAGGCGATGAGGATGTTGATCGTCATCAACGAGATCACGATCAACCGCGCGGTGGAACCCGAGGCCCTCCCCCGGCTGAAGGACCGGGTGCTCCACTTCCCCGGCAAGCAAGGGGGGCGGCTCACGGACGGGAACCCTGGAACCCCCTCCGTCCCGTCGCAGGGTCGGAGCGGGCCCCTATCTCCCAGCGCTCCTGTCTCTCCAGCGGCTCCCGCTTCTCCTGTCCCCCGCGCTCCTCCCCCGGACCCCTGAGCGGGCCCAGGCCGGGCTCGGCCGGTCCCCGACCAGGTCGCCCCGGGGCCCCTCCGCGAAGGCTCCAAAAGGGGGGCCGCTGTGCCGGACCCCGTGCCGAAGGGAAGCGCCGGTGCCCCCCTGGACCTGCTGGTCGCGGGCCACCTGAACCTGGACGCCGAGGTCCGTGTCCCGCACCTCCCTGGGAACGACCGTACCGTCCCTGTCCTCGGGAGAAGGGAGAGCCTGGGCGGGACCGCCGCGAACATCTCACGTTGGGCCTCGCACTTGGGCGTGCGGACGGCCCTGGCCGCGTTCGTCGGGCCGGACCTCCCTCCGCGGTTCTTGAAACGCCTGAAGCGGGACGGCGTGGAGACCGCGGACGTCGTCGTCCGCGCGGGGGAGTTCACACCCGTGTGTTGGATCTTCGAGGACGGGAAGGGAGGGCAGACCACCGTCATCGACCAGGGGGCGATGCGGTCGACGAAGACGGAGGGGTTGCCCCTGCGCTCGCTCCGGCGCGCACGTCTCGTCCACATCACGACCGGCGACCCCGTGTTCCAGCTCCGGCTGGCTCGCGCCGCCCGCCGGGCCGGCAAGATCGTCGCCTTCGACCCGGCCCAGGAGGTCCACTACCGGTGGGACCGAAAGGGTCTGGAGGAGCTGCTCGGTCTCTCGGAGATCTTCTTCGGGAACGAGCAGGAGTACCTCCGCGCGCGACACCTCATCCGGGCCGGCTCCCCCGAGGAGTTCCTCTCCCACGTGCCCGTAGCGGTGGTCACCCGGGGCAAACGGGGCGCGAGGGCCTACACCCGTTCGGGCACGATCGACGTTCCCGCGGCTCCGATCCGCCAGTTCCACCGGGTCACGGGGGCGGGCGACTCCTTCCGGGGAGGGTTCTACCGGGCCTGGTTCGCCGGAGAGCCGCTGCCCACCTGCCTCACCTGGGGGAGCGCGACGGCGGCCTCCCTCGTGGAGCACCCCCCGGGCGTCGAGGGAGAGCTCCCGCCCACCGCGACCATCGAGAGGAAGGTCCCCGCCCGCCCGCGCGTTTCGAAGGGAAGATGAGGCTCGGACGTTCGAGGCCCTTCCCCCGCACGCCGCTCTCGGAGGTCCTAAGATGAGGATGACCGCGCTCGAGCGCCTCATCTCGGTGGAGGAGGCACGCCGACGCCTCCTTGGAGCGATCCACCCCGTCCGACGCACGGAGAGCATCCCCCTCGCCCAGGCGGTGGGCCGTGTGGCGTCGCGTCCCGTGCGCGCGCCCCGCCCCATCCCCTCCTTCCTCCGCGCGACCTGGGACGGGTACGCCTTCCGGGCCGTGGATGTGAAGGGGGCGAGCCGTTCGGCGCCTCGGTCCCTGCGTATCGTGGGCGAGCTGCACGCGGAGGAGCGGCTCACGCGACCGATCCGCGCGGGGGAGTGCGTGGCGATCGCCACGGGCGCGGCCCTTCCGTCGGGAGCGGACACCGTCGAGCTCTTCGAGAACGTGACCCTCGGCGAAGGAGAGGTCACTCTCACCTCCCCCGTGGGCCGGGGGAACGGCCTCGCCGAGCCGGGGGAGGACATCCGGCGCGGTCAGCGTCTGTTGGAGCGGGGAGACGTGCTCACCCCGGCCAGGATCGGGGCCGTCGGCGCGACCGGGGCCGACTCGGTGGAAGTGTTCGCACGACCCACGGTCGTCCTCGTGCCCAACGGGAACGAGCTCGTCCCTCCGGGGGGAGAGCTCGCGCCCGGCCGGATCCACGAGTTCAACAACTTCACCCTGGGCGCCCTGGTCTCCGCCTCGGGGGGGATCGCCCTGCCCCTCCCGCCGGTTCAGGACGACCCCGCCCTGATCCAGGGCACACTCGAGGGAGCCCTGCGGTACGCGGACCTGGTGCTCGTGACGGGTGGAAGCTCCGTGGGAGAGCGCGACTTCCTCCCCACGATCTTCCCCCGGATGGGTCGGTTGCTGTTCCACGGCATCAAGGTCCGGCCCGGAAAGCCCACGCTGGCGGCGACGGTCGGCCAGAAGGTCATGATCGGGATGCCCGGCCACCCGACGAGCTGCCTGTCCAACGGCTTCTGGCTCCTACTTCCCGCGATCCGCAAGCTCGCTTCCCTCCCGGGCGACGGGACGACCCTGGAGCGCGCCCGCCTGCGCGTGGACCACGAGGGCCCCACGAGCGGGTTCGCATCCGTCGTCCCGGTCCGAGTCGAGGACGGGTGGGCGACGCCCACGTATCGGGGCTCCTCCGCCATCACGAGCCTGACGACCGCGAACGGGTACACGTTGTTCGGCCCCCGGCAGGGGAAGGTCCGGCGCGGTGCCGAGGTCTTGGTTCATCGCTTCCCCTTCCCGCTGGGCTGAGAGGACCGCCCCGCTCCCACGAGCGCGGCGCGGGCCCTGTTTCCGGCCCGAGGCCGGCGGCAAAGCTCCTAAGCCGGTCCGTTTCCCTACGGTCGTGAGCGAGGACGCCCCGCGCATCGCCATCCTCTCCATCGAGGGAACGAACTGCGACCAGGAGCTCGAGCGCGCCTTCCAACTGCTCGGAGCGGCCCCCGAGGTCGTCCACCTGAAGCAGTTCGAGGGACGCGACGTGAACCCCTCGCAGCGGCGACGTCTCCACGACTTCAGCGCGCTGATGGTCCCCGGAGGGTTCTCGGCAGGGGACTACGTCCGGGCCGGCGCGGTCCTGGGCGCCCGCGTGAAGAGCGTCCTGGGGAAGGACCTCGCGGACTTCGCCCGTGCGGGACATCTCGTCGGCGGGATCTGCAACGGCTTCCAGGTCCTGGTCGAGATGGGGCTCCTCCCCGGTCGCACCGGGGGGGCGCTCGGGTCGCCCCAGGCGGTGCTCAACACGAACGACTCCGCCCACTTCGAGTGCCGCCCGACGTTCTGCCGGTGGGAGGGAGGCAACTTCCGCCCCCTCGCAGGCCAGGTCGCGAAGGGGACCGTGTTCTACATCCCGTCCGCACACGGCGAGGGCAAGCTCATGCTCTCGGGAGAGAAAGGGAACTCGCTCCCCGAGCTGGAACGGAACGGCCAGGTGCTCTTCCGGTGGGTCGATCCGGAGGGACAGGTGGCTGGTTACCCCTGGAATCCGAACGGAACCGAAGGGAACGTGGCGGGGATCACGAACCCGGAGGGGAACGTATTCGGTCTCATGCCCCACCCCGAGCGGTCGATCTCCCTGTTGCAGTACCCGGACTACACCCGCCGCGGGGTCCCGGACGGCCCGGGGGACGGCTGGAAGTTCCTCGAAGCGGTCGTCCGCTACGCCCGCAGGTCCGGCTACTAGGGAGGACCTCCGGTGGCCGGGCCGGGAGAGGGCGCTCCCCCACGTTCGTCGGGGATCGGAGTCGAACATACCCGCTCCTGGGAAGCGACCTACCGCGGGACCCCTTTCGGCGATCTCCCGTGGTTCCAGACCCGCCCCAGCGCATGGATCGTCCGGGGACGGGAGGAGGGATGGGTCCGACGAGGCGGGAGGCACCTGGACGTCGGGTGCGGAGCCGGGACGAACGTGATGTGGCTCTCCGAGCACGGCCTGCGGGCGACGGGCGTCGACCTTGCCCCCTCCGCCGTGGGGGCCGCCCGCGGGCGCGCGCTGCGCCGCGCCTCCGCTCGATCCCCCGGGTTCCTCGCCGCCGACGCGCTCTCCCTGCCGTTCCGCAGCGAGAGCTTCGACTCCGCGAGCGACATCGGTTGCTTCCACACGCTCCCCATCGGACTGCGTCCCCGCTACGGGGAGGAGCTCCACCGGGTGATGCGCGGAGGGGGGAACCTCCTCCTGAGCTGGGCCGCGCGCGAGGAAACGCGCGAGAGCGGGCCGAGGCACCGTCTCTCGGTCGAAGAGGTCGTCCTAGCGCTGGAGCCGCGGTTCATCGTCCGCCACCTCGAGTTCACCTCCCATCCGCGGAGCTGGCGGGGGATCCAGACCTACTCCGCGCTGCTGGAGCGTCGGAAGGCGCCACAGCCTCCCCCCCGCTGAGCGACCCGCGCGCGTCCCGGTCAAGGGGGGGCTCAGCCCGTGGCCGAGCTCGCCTGGAGTTCCAGGACCCAGAGGGTCTCCGCAGGGAGCACCCGGTCCCCGACGAGGTCCACCACGCGCAGGGCAGGGGCTGGCACCGGTAGCCCTCGCGTCCGGATCGGGTTCTCCGGCAAGGAGGCCACGAGCAGGTACGCCCGGCCCCCCGGACGCAGATGGTCCGGGAGTTCGGCCACGAAGCGGCGCACGAACGCGAGGCCGTCCGGTCCGCCGTCGAGGGCCCGCTCGTGCCAGGGGTCAGGGTCCCGCCCCTCGCCGGAAGAAGGGAGGTAGGGAGGATTGCACAGCACCAAGTCGAACCGGCCGAGCCCTCCGAACAGGTCTGTCCGAACGGCTCCCACCTCGAGCCCACGTTGGGCGGCGGCCCGCCGGAGGGCCGCGAGGGCGAACGGGTTGACATCGGTCCCTGTGGCCCGCGCGCCGGCCCGAGCGGCCGAAAGCGTCGCGAGCCCCATTCCACACCCGATCTCGACGACCCTCTCCCCCCGCTCCACCCGGGCCGAGGTAGCGAGCAGGAGCGAGTCCTCCCGGACCGGGTAGACGTGGGGGACCTCCCCGAGGTCCAGGTCTCGGAGCTCCAAGGGGCCGCTCGACGCCCCGCGCCATCTTTACGTTCTCCCCACCCAGACGGGCGCCCTCCCCCGAGGGAAGGAAGACCCCGATGCCCGCGACTGGCTACGAGATCGCGGGAGAGCCGGCGGTCCTGGTGCGGGAGGGTGGGACGGAGTTCCTGCTTCCGGAGGCGACCCCGCGCACTTCCCTGCGCGGTCCCGCGCGGCGGGCGCCGGTCTTCTACAACCCCGCCATGGCGCTCTCGCGCGACCTCCACGTCGCGGTGGTGCAGCGGCTCTCCCAGGTCATGGGCCGGCCCTTGGAGATCTGGGACGCGCTCGCCGCGAGCGGCATCCGCGGTCTGCGCGCGTTGAAGGAGACCGGCGGGGTCGCCTCTCTCCTCGCGACCGACCTCCAGCCGCACGCTGTCGAGGTGCTCCGGTCGAACCTGCAGCGGTCGGCTCCCTCCCACGTCCGCGCCACGGCCGTCTCGGCCGACGCCCACGAGGTCCCGCCGGGGGCCCCCTTCGACCTGGTCGATCTCGACCCGTACGGCACCCCGGCCCCGTTCATCCTGACCGCCGTCGAGGCGCTGCGGCCCGGAGGCGTCGTCGCAGTAACCGCGACGGACATGGCCGTGCTCGCGGGGGCCGAGCGCGAGGCGTGCCAGAGAAGGTACGGGGCGAGGCCCCTGCGGAACTACCTGTGCCGGGAGGCCGCGCTTCGGATCATCCTCGCCGAGGTCTCCCGCACCGCCGCGCGGAGGGGCCGGAGCGTCCACCCGCTGCTCTCCTACGAACGGGACCACCATGTCCGCGCCTACCTCCGCCTGGACGCCCTGCGCGGGGACGAGCCCTCGCCGGTCCGCAGCGTCCCTTTCGAGGGCTACCTCGGGCCGCCGCTGCTCCACGGCGTCAAGGGGGGTCCCCTCTGGACGGGACCGCTCCACGACGCGACCTTCGTGGACGGGCTGCGGCCTCCCTCGGAACCCGCCCGTCCGCTCGAGCTTGCCTCCTGGCTCGAGCGCCTCCGAGAAGAGTCGAAGGTGGACGCGCTCTTCTACTACGAGAGCGGGGAGGTCGGGCGCCTCCTGCACCTCACGAGCCAGCCCCCGCTCGAGAGCATCCTGGCCGAGCTCAAGGAGGGCGGATGGAAGGCCGCGCGGACCACCATGGAACCGTCCGGGTGGCGGACCGACGCCCCCTGGCCGGAGGTGGAGCGGTGCATCCGCCGGGCGGAGCGGCGACCCCCGCCTCCCGCCGGAGCGGCGCACGGGGCGACCGAGGCACCTGCGGGTCGCGCGACCGGGGCCTGACCCGCCCCCCTCCTCAGGGAGGAGTCCTCAGGCCTCGGTCACTTTGCCGGTCGATTCCTCGCGGACCTGCAGACGGCCCACGACGATCCCGGGGGTCGGATGGGACCGGGCCAGGGAGAGCAGGCCGTCCGAGGCCAGGCCATCCGTCGCCAGGAACCCGAGGGAGAGGTACCACGCGGCCGGCGCGTAGACGAGGAGCGAGAGGAGCAGGTGGGACAGCCCCCCGTTCGTGAAGGGGAAGAGCGCGTAGAGCGCGGCGGTAACCCCTCCGACCAAGAGCAGCATCATCGTGAGCCAGAGCATCGGGAACTCCAGCGTGCCGACGATGTGCAGCCGGAGCCGGCCGAGAAGGTGGGGGGCCGCGGGGGAGAGCAGCAGCCCCAGCAAGACCCCCCCCAGCAGCACGTCCAGGAGGAAGCGCCCGGCGAGGACCGAGCCCTCGAACGGATCGGTGACTCCCCGGCGCTGGGATCCCGCCAGGTAGATTACCTCGAACACGAGGACGAGGGCGAAGAGCGTCAGGAACTTCGCCGTCCGTCCGTATCCCTCGGGGGTCTGGCCGAGGGGGGTCAGCACCACTCGCCTGGGCCAGAGCGGCAAGGAGGCGAGCAGGCGCAGGACGGTCCACGGGGCGTAGGTGCCCAGGAACCGACCGGAGAGCCAGCCCACCGCGTACCAGACCGGGGAGAAGACCAGGATGGCGATCAGGAGGAGCCCCAGCAGGCCGTACCCGATGAGAGGAGACCACGCGGCGGCGTGGAAGAAGCGGATCAGGAGGAGGTAGAGCACCACGAAGAGCGCGGGCACAGGCCATAGGAGCAGGGTCCTCAAGCGCGCGGACCGGGAAAGGGTCCCACCCGCTGCCGCGCCGGGGTGAAGTGGGTCAGGAGGGGTCATCGTCCGTCCGTCGCTCCTCAGTCCCAGAAGGCCCGGGTCTGGGCGTACCTGCGCTCCGCCTTCAGGAGCTCCCCCAGCAGCTCGTCCTCGCTCCGATGATGTCCAGCGAGGATCCTCCTGGCGGTGTCCGGGCCCACCCCCCGGGCAGCGAGGGCGATGAGGGCGATCTCCCCGTGCGTCGCGAGGAGGTCCGCGGTCGTGTAGGCCGCCTGCATGAGCTTGCGTTCCTGCGCGCTCACCAGACGCCCGGAGGAGGCGTTCCGTCTTCGGCGGGACTTCAGGTACCGCCGCAGGATCCGCAGCTCCTCCTCGCGCCGGGGGGAGACGACCGCGGAGAGCGACCCCTTGCAGATCCGGCAGGCCGAGCCTCCGGCGGACCTCCAGCTGTCCGCCGTCACGGTCCGCTCGAAGCCGCAACGCACGCACACGAGCAGGAGCGGCTCCTTGCGGAGCCGTTCACGAACGGCCCGGAGCAGGGTGGGGGGTGGCACGTCCCCCATCTGCTGCCAGCGAAGCCGCTCCAGAACGCGGCTGCCGAGCGAGCCGGGGAGGGGAGGGACAAGGACGAACGTGAGCTCCCCCGTGCGATGCCGGCTTAGGACCTCGCGTGCCCGGTCCACGTCGTAGCGATCGTGGAGGGTCTTCTCCAGCGCCTCCTCCCCCAGGGGCGTGCTCCGGCTCGCTTCCAGCAGGGGTTCGAGCGTCCGGAGCTGGCGGGCGTCGGCGCCGAGAGGCAGGAGGCCGAACTTCCTCGCGACGGTGGTGAAGCTCCACCGGTACTCCATTCCGGAGGGCACCATCCGCTCCAGGAGGCCCGGGACCGTGTCGGGGTCGACGTCCAGCAGCGAGGACACCTCCGTCGGAGCGGGGAGGGAGGGCAGCCCCACGACGAACCACGTGGGCTCGATGAGGAGCACGTCGGAGCGGACCCCGAACTTCGAGGTGGCGAGCCCGGCGAGGATCGTGGCGAGCGTCGCGTTGACCCGGGTGCCGAAGCAGGCTCCGACCACCATCATCCGGCCGTGCACCTCCACGGTGACGCGCCGGTCGGTGGGGAACTCCGGGAGCGCGCGGACCTGGAGGAGCCGACGCCGCAGCCGCTCCAGGGCCTCCGGCGACCCCGGGTAGGCCGCAGGCTCCCCCGCTCGACGCAGCCGTCCGATCTCCTGGGCGACATCGAAGGGGACGGGGATGTCCTCCCCCGCCCATCGCGGCTCCGCCCCGATCTCCTGGACGGCCTCGACGAGCAGTTCGTCCTCCCGGAACTCGACGACCCTCCACGTCGTGCCGTGGAGGAGGAACGTGAACTCCGGGTTCGCCAGCACCTGGGTCACGACGAACCGCTCGTCGAGGGTGCCCATGACCTTCCGCGAGCCCATGTCCCGCAGGGGGTAGGTCTTCTCCTCGGGGATGAGGGAGAGCGACGCGTAGAACCTCTGGAGCGTCCCCCGTCCGGGCCGGAACCTAGCTCCCTCGCGCCGGATCGAGCCCAGGCCCTCGAGGTACTCGGCGAGCTCGCGCACCTCCCCCAGGGAGAGGTCGCGCGTGGGGACGGAAGCGAGCAGCGTCGAGAGCGTCGCGTCCGCCGGCACGTCCTTCTCCGCCCTCAGGCAGGCGATGAGCTGCTGGGCGAGCGCGAGGCGGTTGCGGGGGCGGATCGCCACCGGCTCCACCTCCCGAGTGAGCACCCGGCGCCCGAGCACCAGGGACTCCTCGAGGTCCTCATCGTCGAGCGCGATCACCGTCCCGGAGGAGACCGCCCCCCGACGGTGCCCGGACCGGCCGATCCGTTGGAGCAGGCGCGAAGCCTGGTGGGGCGAGCCGAACTGGACCACGTGGTCGGCGGCCCCGATGTCGATCCCGAGCTCCAGCGAGCTCGTGGCCACGAGCGCCCTCAGTTCACCGGAGCGGAACCGCTCCTCGGTCTCCTCCCGGACCTCGCGCGAGAGCGAGCCGTGGTGCACGGCGACGGGGAGGTCCGGGGCGAGGAGCCTCAGGCGGGCCGCGAGGGACTCCGCCGTGGGACGCGTATTGACGAAGATGAGGGTGGACCGGTGGGTTTTCAGCTCCTCGACAACGGCCAGGAGCGCGGCGAGCAAGCCCTCGTCCGCCTTCAGGTCGCTCCGCAGCTTCGCGGGCAGCGCGGCGACCGCCTCGACGCTCGCCGGCGGCCGGACGCTCACCTTGAACTCCTTCACCGCGGGAGCGTTGACGACCTTGACCGCGGTGCGCGGGGAAAGGTAGGTGGCGATCTCCGGGGGGTTGCCGATGGTGGCCGAGAGGCCGATCCTGCGGACGTGGTGGCCCGCGAAGGCGTCCAGCCTGTCGAGGGAGACCGCGAGCTGGGCCCCCCGGTCGTTCGAGGCGAGCTCGTGGATCTCGTCCACGATCACGGCCCTCAGGTTGAGCAGACCCTTGCGGAGCTGCTTGCCCACGAGCAGGAGCTGCAGCGTCTCGGGGGTGGTCACCAGGAGGTCCGGAGGGGACGCGGACTGCCGCGCCCGCTCTCGAGTCGGCGTGTCGCCGTGCCGGACCGCGGCGCGCATGCCCAGGGACTCCATCCACCCGACCAGACGGCCGTCGAGGTCGCGATTGAGCGCCCGGAGGGGGGTGATGTAGAGGATGCCGATCGGAGGACGGGGGTCCTCCAGGAGCTCTCCCAGCAACGGGAGGAGGGCCGCCTCGGTCTTTCCCGTCCCCGTGGGGGCGACCAGGAGCGCTTCTTCCCCGGCCGCGAGGACCGGCCAGGCCGCCGTCTGGATCTCGGTGGGTTCGCGGATCCCCCGGGCCTCTGCGACGGCCCGCACGCGCGCGTGGAGGATCTCAGGTAGTCCGAGAGGGACGTCGGGGGTCGGAGGGCGCATGTTCAACGAGGTGGGACCTCTGGACCTCAAAGCGAATAAGGCCGACCCAGAGGGCGTCCGGTCCGCGAGCACGGGAGGGCCTGGCCCCGCGGCCGACGGGAGGGCCGCGGCGGCGCTCGCGAGGGGGCAGCTCGGAAAGGATGGTCTGCCGCCCCCGAAGGGTCGGTTTCACGAACTCCTGGGAAACCTCTTGCCCCCTCAGTTCCTGGCTGGGGCGTGCCCGAGGCCGGAGCGCTCGACCAACGCATGGTGATCCTCGAGCGGAAGCTCCGGGAGATGGGGTCCGTGTTGGTCGCCTTCTCCGGGGGGGTGGACTCGGCCGTCGTGGCCGCCGCCGCCCATCGCGCGCTGGGGGAGAGGTCGCTCGCGGTCACCCTCGTCGGGCCGGCCGTGCCGAAGGAGGAGGTCGAGATGGCCGAGCGCGCAGCGCGCGCGATCGGGATACGCCATCTCCTCGAACCGCTGGATCCCACGGCGGACCCCCGGTACACGGCGAATCCCCTCGACCGTTGCTATTTCTGCCGTTCGCAGGAAGGTGGACGCCTGAAGGAGATCGCCGAACGGCAGGGCTTTGCGACGGTCGTCGACGGCATCCACGCGGACGACCTGGGCGACGACCGGCCGGGAATGCGGGCCATGGGCGAGCTCGGAGTTCGCCACCCCCTCCTGGAGGCCGGGGCCGGGAAGTCGGACGTCCGGGAGATGGCCCGGGCGTGGGGACTCCCGAACCACGACGCTCCTTCGAACAGCTGTCTCGCCTCCCGGATCGCCCACGGGGAGGCGATCTCCTCCGAGCTCCTGCAGCGCATCGACGCCGCCGAGGGGCTGCTCCGCGCCCACGGGTTCCGCCAGGTCCGCGTCCGCACCTCGCAGGGAAAGGCGCGCATCGAGGTCGGGCCGGAGGAGGTCCCCCGGTTCGGCGATCCGTTCCTCCGTGTGCAGATCGGCCAGGAACTCCTCGCCCTGGGGTTCTCCAACGTTTCCATCGACCCGCAGGGCTACCGCCCCGCGGGAACGCGGACGTGGGACGGACCCCAGGCCCCCGGGCCGGTCGCCCCGGGACCGGCGGGGAGCGGCGGCACGTGACGTCCTCCACCCTCGACGCGACCGTCGGAGCCAAGACGCCCAGCACGGAACTGGTCCACCAGCCCATGCCGGGGAAGTTCCGGCTCGAGTCCCCGCTCGAGCCCCGGGGAGACCAGCCTCAGGCCATCCGGCAGCTGGTCAAGGGCGTCAAGGACGGCACGCGCTATCAGACCCTCCTCGGGGTCACGGGCTCGGGCAAGACCTTCACCATGGCCCACGTGGTGGAGGCGCTGCAGCAACCGACCCTGGTCATCTCCCCCAACAAGACCCTCGCGGCCCAGCTGGTCAGCGAGTTCCGCGACGTGTTCCCTCACAACGCGGTCGAGTACTTTGTCAGCTACTACGACTACTACCAACCCGAGGCCTACGTTCCCCAGATCGACCTCTACGTCGAGAAGGACGCGTCGATCAACGAGGAGATCGACCGGCTGCGCCACCGGGCGACGCAGGCGCTGCTCACCCGCCGGGACGTCATCATCGTGGCCTCCGTGAGCTGCATTTACGGTCTCGGCTCTCCGGAGGACTACCGCGCCCAGGTGCTGACGCTTCGCAAGGGCGAATCCTGGTCCCGCCGTGACCTCCTGCAGAAGCTCGTCTCCATGCGCTACCAGCGCAACGACACGGAGCTCAAGCGCGGACGCTTCCGGGTGCGCGGCTCGACGATCGACCTCATGGGTGCAGCGGAGGCCGGCCACCGCCTCGTGTTCGAAGGGGACCTGCTCGAGGAGATCCTCGGGTTCGATCCGGTGACGGGGGAGGACCGGGCCCCGGTGGAGCAGTTGCAGGTCTTCCCGGCGACGCACTTCCTCACGCCCCAGGAATCCCTCCAGGACGCGCTCGCCGAGGTGGAGAAGGAGCTGGACCTGCGGTACCGCGAGCTCCACGCTTCGGGGAAGCTTCTGGAGGCTCAGCGGCTGAAGAGCCGGACCGAGTACGACCTGGAGATGATCCGGGAGGTCGGCTACTGCAACGGGATCGAGAACTATTCCCGCCACCTGACGCGACGCCAGCCGGGAGAGGCGCCCTACACGCTCCTCGATTTCTTCCCGAAGGACGCGCTCGTCTTCGTCGACGAATCGCACGTGACGCTCCCGCAGATCCGGGGGATGTACGAGGGCGACAGGAGCCGCAAGGACAACCTGGTCGAGTTCGGTTGGCGCCTCCCTTCCTGCCGCGACAACCGCCCGCTCAAGTGGCCGGAGTTCCTCCAACGCACGCACCAGATGATCTTCGTCTCGGCGACGCCGGGACCGATCGAACACAAGCTCTCGGGGGACCAGGTGGCCGAGCAGATCATCCGACCCACGGGGCTCGTCGACCCTCCGATCGAGGTCCGCCCGATCAAGGGGCACATGACGGACCTCGTGCAGGAGCTCCGCGCGCGCGTGGAGAAGGGCCAGCGCTGCCTGGTCACCACCCTCACCAAATCGACCGCAGAGGAGCTCGCGAACTACCTCGCCGGCCTCCACCTGAAGGTCCGCTACCTCCACAGCGACGTCGAGACGCTCAAACGGGTGGAGATCCTGCGCGACCTCCGGCTCGGCCGCTTCGACATCCTGGTGGGGATCAACCTGCTACGGGAGGGCCTGGACCTCCCCGAGGTCAGCCTGGTCGCCATTCTTGACGCCGACAAGGAGGGATACCTCCGTTCGGAGACCTCGCTCATCCAGACCTCCGGCCGAGCCTCGCGCAACTTGGACGGGAAGGTGATCCTCTACGCGGACCGGATCACAGGGTCCATGGCCCGTGCGATGCAGGAGACCGCCAGACGGCGCGAGAAGCAGCTTGCCTACAACCGGGCCCACGGGATCGTGCCGGCGACCATCGTGAAGGAGGTCCACAGCCTCCTCGAAGGGGAGGAGGATGCGCCGAGCGGCGAGCTCTCCACGAGCGGCCTCGGCAAGAAGTGGAAGGAGCGCCTCCCGATGCTGCTCGCGAACCTCGAAGAGGAGATGCGTCTCGCCGCGGACCGCCTGGAGTTCGAGAAGGCGGGCAGGATCCGCGACCGGATCCGCGCGCTCCAGAAGGAAGCCGGGCTCAAGCCTCGGTGAAGCGCGAGTCCCCTCGGGAGGACCGCGAGTCTTCCGCCGCGCGTCGAGGACTCGGAAGGCCGGAGACGAGGGAGGGATCACCGGTCGGCGTGGTCCATTTCCCATCTGCGGAGGGCCAGAGACCGAACGACTCCCCCCGAGGACGGGCGCCGGACCCAAGGAGCCCCTTCGAGGGGGGCCCCCGGGCAACCCTATTAGTCCCCCGCCGTTCGAGGCCCCCTGCTGGGGGAGCCATCATGCGGCTGAGAGGACAGACCTTGTCTGTCGACCCCTCGAACCTGATCCGGGTAATGCCGGCGCAGGGAAGACGATGGCCAGCGTAGAGGGTTCCCCCGCAGAAGGCGGGACATGACCACGCTGCCCGGGAATACGACCGAGAGCGAGACCGAAGCGACGAACATTCCGTCCTCAACCCCCGGGGGGCACTCCCGCTCGCCGGAGCGCACCCACCGGGTCCGTCGGTCGGTCTCGGTGTGGGTGGTCGTGGCCGTGGTGCTTCTGGCGGCGGTCGTCGGCTTTGCCGCCTACCACATCCTTGCCGCGTCGAAGGGCTCCTCGTCGGGAAACGCTTGCACGTCGCAGTGCCACTCCCTAGTGGTCTGGGCCTACGACGGGATCTTCGGCGGGGGATCGTCTCCCGGGGCGGCCAGGGGAGCGGTCTTCCAGCAGTTCGGGAACCTGACCGGGAGCACCGTGACCGTCGTGAGCGTGTCGGGCAACCTGGCCCAGGCGCTCATCAACGCGAAACCGGGGACGCTCCCGGACGTGGTGATGGGGCTGGACGAGCTCGAGGCCCCCGAGGCCGACCAGGCGGGACTGCTGATCCCCTACACGTCGCCGCAGCTCGCGCACGTGAACCCCGCGGTGGTCTCCACCATCGCGCCGGACCACAGCGTGACGCCGTACGAATACGGCTACCTGGGTCTGGACTACAACATCTCGACCGACTCGTCCCTGGGGCACCCGTTCAGCCAGGGCGACTTCTTCCAGGCGCTCCAGGCGAACCCGAGCCTCGCGAAGAACCTCTACTATCCCGACCCGGTCCAGGGGGACATCACGGGTGAGGAGTTCCTGGCCTGGGAGGTCGAGTACTACACCAACGTGCTCCACCAGAACTGGACGACGTTCTGGACCTCGGTGGCCCCGGACATCCACCCCCTGCCGGACTGGTCCACCTGCTGGTCCGAGTTCACCTCGGGCGTGGCCCCGACGTGCCTGAGCTACATCAGCGATCCCGCGGCGGAGGCCTACTTCGGGGCCGGCGGATGGATGAACACCAGCGTCGCGCAGCACGGGGGGAAGAACTGGAGCTGGATGACCGTCTACGGGACGGGCATCGTCAAGGGCGGGGTCCACAACCTGACCCTCGCCCAGGATTTCATCGACTGGACGTTGGGGGGCACGGTCCAACGGGAGGTCCCGACGAACGAGTGGATGGAACCGGCGAACAACACCGTCTCGATGCCGGGCGTGTACAACTGGACCCTACCGCTCTCCTCGGTCTCGGCGGTGAACCAGTTCACGACCCCCTCGCAGAGCTCCTCGGAGATGACCTCGTGGGTCCTCCAGCTCGAGGCGATCGTGTTCTGAGCGGAGCAGGGAGCCCGGTCGCGATGGCGTCCTCCAAGCCGCCCGCCAGCCCCTCGCCGGGAGGGCCGGAGGCCGGGTTCGGTGGCGGGGGGATCTCGCGGGGGACGCTCCGTCGGTGGCGGACCTGGCTGGAGGACCTCCCTTGGCTCCTGCCTGCTGTCGCCTTCGTCCTGCTCTTCTCCCTCCTACCCCTGCTGGACGTCTTCTCGCAGGCGTGGACGTTCGGGCACGGCGTCCGGGGAGTGATCTTCCTCCTGCGCTCGAACAACGTCCTCGGGCGCGCCACCCGGGAGACGCTCGGCAACTCTCTGGAGCAGGGGGTGCTCAGCGCCGGGCTCGCCTCGCTCTGGGGAGTCCCCGTGGGGGTCTTCCTGGCACGGAACCGGTTCCCCGGACGCGACCTCCTGCTGGCGTTCCTCCTGGTCCCCTTCCTGCTGCCCGTCCTCGTCGTGGTGCTGGGCGTGCAGGAGCTTTTCACCTGCCCCGCTCAGGGCGCGTGCACCGGCTTCCTCTCCTCCCTCTGGCCGTCGCTCGGCGTGCTCGGCTCCGGTCTCCCCGGGATCCTCACCGTGAACGTGTTCTACAACACCCCGATGGTCGCGCTCTTCACCGTGGCGGGGATCGGTCAGAGCTCGCCCGCGATCGAGGAGGCCGTGGCGACTCTCGGAGGAGGGCCCTGGCGCGCGTTCCGCGACGCGTGGGGAAAGCACGCCCTGGTGGGCGGGGCGACCGGGGCGCTCCTCACGTTCCTGTTCAGCTTCCTGAGCTTCGCTCCCCCGCTCATCCTGGGACAGTACTCGAACTGGACCATCGAGGACTGGATCTACTCGCTCTTCCAGCTCAGGTCGACGGTCGTCAGCCCCGACCTCGCCGTCGCCGTCTCCCTGTGGACGGTCCTCTTCCTGCTCGGACCGAGCTTGCTCTACGTCCTCCTCGCCCGCCATGCGAGGCTCTTTGGAGGGACGCCGCGCCCGGTGCGAACGGTCCGGCTCGGAGCGCGTCCCTGGCGTGCGCTCCCCTTCCTCGCCGCGAGCGCCGCGCTGGTGGGGTTCGTCGCGGTGATGATCGCCTCGGTGCTCGTGGGTTCCTTCGTCGTCTCGAACGGAACGACGCTCACCTCCGCCCGCCTGGGCACCGGGAACTGGCTGCTCCTGTTCTCCTCCCGGACCACACAGGCGCTCGGAGGGACCTCCACCATGGGGGCGATCCTCAACACCGTGTTCTTCGCGGTGGTGGTGACGTTGCTGCTGCTGCTCGTGGCTCTCGCGGCGGGCTTCGCGAGGCTACGGCACCCGCACGTGGGGTCCCTGGTCGACCTCATGAGCTTCGTCCCGATGCTCGTTTCTCCCGTCATCCTGGCGCTCGCCCTCTGGCTGTTCTACTACGGGACGCTGTACGTCCCGGCGTTCCTCTGGGTCCTGATCGTGGGGGCCCAGGCCGGGCTTGCGCTCCCGTTCGTCCTCGAGACGATCTCGCTCGCGCTCCGCTCCCACTCTCGATATCCCCGGGAGGCCGCTCAGACGCTGGGAGCTCGCCGCTTCCGCGCCTTCCTGGACGCGGACGTGCCGATGGCGAAGGAGGCACTGATCGCCGGGGCGCTCTTCGCCTTCGCACTGTCCCTGGGAGAGTTCACTGCGACGAACTTCCTCTATACCCCGGCCTACACGACGCTCGTGGTCGAGATGTACGTCCTGGGCCTCAACCATTTCTCCGCGACCGCTCCCGGGGCGGCCGCGGCCATCGGAGCCCTCCTGGTCGTGATCAGCCTCGTTGCGTTCTACATCATCCTGGGGGTGGGCCGTCGTGGACATGGTCGAGGGTGAGAGGGAGGGGGACGGGGAGAGGGAGCGAGATGCCCCCGGGTACCTCGAGGTTCGGGGACTGGTCGCCCGCTACCCCGAGTTCCGTCTGGGACCGATCGACCTCAGCCTGGGGAAGGGGGAGACGCTCGTCGTGCTGGGCCCGAACGGCTCGGGAAAGTCCACCTTCCTGCGCCTGCTGGCGGGATTGGAGCCCGTGGAGCGCGGCCGCATCCGTCTCGCGGGGAGGGACATCACCGACCTTCCGCCCCACCTTCGGAGCGTGGGGATGGTCTTCCAGGACCTGGCGCTCTTCCCCGGGAAGACGGTCTGGGACAACCTCACCTACGGGCTCGTCGTCCAGCGGTGGTCTCGACAGGAGGCCGAGAAGCGGGGAGAGGAGCTCCTGCGCGACTTCCACCTCTCCTTGCTCGCCGAGCGGCTCCCTTCGGAGATCTCGGGCGGGGAACGGCAGCGCGTCGCGCTCGCACGGGCTCTCGCGCCTCGGCCTTCCCTTCTGCTCCTTGACGAGCCGCTCTCCTCGGCCGACCCGCGGCTCGCCCGCGAGCTGCGCGGCGAGATCAAGGGCTACCTCCGGGCTGCCGGGACCCCGGCGATCTACGTCACCCACGACTTCGACGAGGGGTTCTTCCTCGCGCAGAGGATGGCCCTTCTTCGAGAGGGCAGCTGGGTCCAGGAGGGCCCCGCGGAGCAGGTCTTCGACCGACCGAGCGACCCGTTCGTCGCGTGGTTCCTCGGCTACAACGTCCTTCCCCGCCCCTCCTCGCGCCACGGCACCGTCGCGGTCCTCCCGGAGGAGGTGCGGCTGTGCGATCCCGGCGCGCCTGACGCCCTGGAGGGGGTCGTGGAGTCCCGGGGCGAGACCGGCTCTCAGGTCCGGATGTTCGTCCGACTCTCGACTCCTGCCGGACCAATGGGCGCGGAAAGAGAGGAGTCGCCGTTGCTCGAGCTTTTGCTTCCGCGCGGAGGCGCCGGGGCGGGGACCCCCGCGGTCGGAGCGAAGGTCCACCTCCGCTTCGAGCGTACCGTCGAACTCCCTCAGGACCTCCCTCCCAATGGCTTCAAGAGGGGGTTCGCGTCGGGGGAGCCTGGAGGACCATGACCGCTGCGGACACGCCCCCCTTGCTGCTCGTGGGAGGACCTGACGGGGAGCGCGACCTGTTGAAGCTCTACCTGGCCCGGAACAACGTTGGGGTACTGGCTTCCGTCTCTCAGCTCACGGACGCTTTGCCTCACCTGGCGGCGCAGCCCGGCTGCACGCTCGTGCTCGTGAGGCCCCAGGACCTCGCGCAATCTGGCGTGTGGGTCCACGAGCGGCGGTCTCAGGGCTTCCAGGGCCGTGTCGGGGTCGTCGTCAAGGCCGAAGAGATACGGGCCTACATCGGGAAGGGACGCTGGAACGATTTCGCGCTCAAGAGCCCCGTATCCGAGCCGGACTTCCTCGGAGCCGCCCGGTCCTCCTCCAGGCTCGCCGAACGGATCTAAGGTCGCCTTCCTCCGGCCTTGTCCTCCACGCGCCCGAAGGCCTCCGCAAGGGCCTCCGGAAAGGTGTCCTACCCGTTCTTCCTCCAGAGCATCGCCCGTTCGCTCGGGGCCCCGCGACGGGAAGTGAAGGTGGGCCCCCGGCACGGGGTCGACGTCGGGGTGATCCGGCTCTCCCGGCAGCGCTCTTTGCTCCTGACGACGGACCCCCTCTGCCTCATCCCGGCCTTCGGGTGGGAGAGTGCGGCCCGGTACGCCTTCCACGTGCTGGCGAACGACCTGACCACGACCGGGGTTGCCCCCCAGTTCCTCAGTGTCGACTGGAACCTCCCGGTGGACATGTCCGAACGCGACATGGAGACCGTCCTGCGGGCGCTCCATGACGAGTGCCGCAAGTTCGGGACCGCGATCGTCGCGGGACACACCGGGCGTTACCCCGGCGTGAGCTTCCCCATGGTCGGGGGCGCGACGCTCTTCTCGGTGGCGAAGCCGGGGACGTTCGTCACGAGCGCCGACGCCTGCCCGGGGTCCAGGGTTCTCCTCACCCGGACCGCCGCTCTCGAGACGGCGGTCACGGTGGCCCACCTCCACCCTCACGAGACCGAGGAGCTGCTCGGGATCTACACGACCCGAAGCCTCCGCCGCCGGCTCGAGGAGCTCTCGAGCTCCCCGGAGGCGCTCAGCGCGGCCCGCGTGGCCGGCCTGGGCCCCCGCGGGGTCTCGGCGATGCACGACGTGGCCGAGGGAGGCATCGTCGGGGCTCTGGTCGAGATGTCCAGCGCTTCCCGTCTGGACCTCGAGGTCGACCTCTCTCAGGTGCCCGTGGAACCCGAGGTGGGGGAGCTCTGTTCCCGGTTCGGCGCGGACCCCCTGACCTCCATGGGCCAAGGCTCCCTCCTGCTCGCGGTCCACCCCAAGCAGGTCGCCGCCGTCGTGCACGCCCTCGAAAGGCATCGGCTCCCGGTCACCGACCTCGGCCGGTTCGGCCCCCGGGCTCGAGCCGACCCCCGGGTCCGCGACCGCGGCCGGTCGGTGAGCGCCCCTACCGTCGACGGGTTGACGATCATCAGCCTGGGCCTCGAGCGGGGAAAAGGCGGCCGAAGCCGGCCTCGCACGCGCTAGCTCTCGGGGACGTGAGCGGCGCCCCCCGAGCGGTCGGGGGCCGGCCCACGACGCGCGGCGGCCAAGCTTATCCGCCCCACCCACCCTGCTCGCTCGCTCGAATGCCCGCTCCCGTCGTCGTCGAGGGCCAGAAGGTCTGGAAGATCTACGCCTCCGAGGCCGGCGAGGTCCCCGCCCTCAAGGGGATCGATGTCAACATCCGGAAGGGCGAGATGGTCGCGGTCATGGGCCCGTCCGGCTGCGGGAAGACCACGTTCCTCAACTGTTTCTCCGGCCTGGACGACATCAGCCGGGGGACCATCCGGATCGAGGGGCGGGACCTGAAGAACCTCTCCGACAACGCCCGCAGCGAGTACCGGGCGCTCCGGATGGGTTTCGTCTTCCAGGCCTACAACCTGCTGCCGGTCCTGACCGCGCAGGAGAACGTCGAGCTCCCCCTGCTCGTCGCCGGCGTCCCTCCCAAGGAGGCGCGGCAGCGGGCGGTGCTCTGGCTGAAGGAGCTCGGGCTCAAGGGCCGCGAGCTCCACCGACCCAGCGCGCTCTCCGGCGGGGAGCAGCAGCGGGTCACGCTCGCGCGCGCGCTCGCGAACCGTCCGGCGATCGTGTGGGCCGACGAGCCCACCGGCAACCTCGACGAGGAGAACAGTCACGCCGTGATGGAGCTCCTGCGGGACCTGAACCGGGAGCACCACCAGACCTTCGTCGTGGTCACGCACGACCCGTCCGTCGCCGCGGGCTGCGACCGGACGATGAGGATGCGGGATGGCCGGATCATCGGGGAGTAGATCGAAGGGGTCGGCCTCTCGACCGGCTCCGTCGACCGACCTGCCGGGCTCCTCCGCCTCGGAGAAGCTCCGGCGACAGCGCCTGTCGAACCAGGTCCTCTTGACCGGCGTCACGCTCGGCCTCCTTCTCATCGGGACCTCCTTGTGGCTGGGGACCTCCCAGGGCCTTTCCCAGGCGAGCGCGGGACTCACCGCGCTCGGGGTGGGCGACCCCCTGGTGGGGCTCCTCGTCCTATTGGTCATCGCCGTCGCGCTCTTCTCCCTCGCCCTGGGGCTCAAGGACCGGGTCATCGCGAAGATCGGCCTTCGGAACGTCACCCGCGCGAGGACCCGGACGCTGGTGCTCCTCTTCGGGCTGCTGATCGGCAGCGCGATCATTTCCTCGAGCCTCGTGATCGGCGACACGGTGGACAACCTTTCGGTCCACTTCACCTACATCGCGGACGGGGCCGTGGACGAGGCGGTCTACGCCCCCGCGCCGCAAGGAGGGATCGGGGGGACCTCGGTCAGCTACAGCACGTTCGACATGGCCATCTTCTCGTCCATGAACACTTCGGCCGCGCGCATCCCTAACGTCCAGGGGCTCACCCCGATGCTCATCACGACGGGGTCGGCCTACGACCGGACCCAGAACGTCGCGCAGCCCGGCCTCACGCTCATCGGGGTCGACGCCTGGGCGAGCTCGAACCTCGGGAGCTTCACCTCCACGACCGGCGCCTCCGTGAGCGGTCCCTCTCCAGGGAAGGTCCTGCTCAACGCGGCCGCGGCAACCGAGCTCTCCGCGCACGTGGGCGACAAGGTCTCCCTGAGCGGAGCGGCGCAGGTCCCGGTCAACTTCACCGTGCTCTCCCTGGTCAAGTCCGACACGCGCGGCGGGTTCCAGGACTCCGGCATGGGCGACGTCTTCCTCTCGCTCTCGGACGCCCAGGCGCTGTGCGGAGGGGTCTGCTCCGCCCACGCGACCCAGCCGATCAACTACATCGCCGTGACGAACACCGGGGGGCTCGTGGGAGGGACCGCCCACACGAACCAGGTCTGGGGGCCGCTCAACAGCTCGAAGAACGCCTCCGTCCTCGCGAACCAGAGGGCCGGGGGAACTCCACCGGGAGGCCTCGAGGTCCACTCCGTTCTCCTCTCAGACCTCCTTACGGCGGAGGCCAACGCCCAGTCCCTGACCCAGCTCTTCCTCGTCCTGGGGCTCTTCTCGATCGGGGCGGGCTGCGTCCTGATCGTGGGCATCTTCGCGATGCTCGCGGAGGAGCGGCGCGGCGAGATGGGGGTGGCGCGGGCCGTCGGAATGCGTCGTGGCCAGCTCATCCGGGCCTACTACTTCGAGGGGCTGGCCTACTCCGCGGGCTCCGCCCTCCTCGGGACGTTCCTAGGGGTCCTGGTCGGCTGGGGCATCATCCAGCTCTTCGCGAGCCTGTTCGGGAGCGGCGGCGGGGTCGCCGCCTCCGCCATCGTCGACTCCTTCACCTTCACCCCCAGGAGCCTCGCCCTCGCCTACTCCGCCGGTTTCCTGCTCACGCTCGTCACCGTGAGCGTGACCTCGGCCTACGTCAGCCGGATGAACATCGTCCGCGCGATCCGCAGCCAGCCGGAGCTGATCCACAAGGAGCGCTCGCGCCGCGCGCTGCTCGGCTCCGGGGTCCTGCTGCTCCTCCTGGGCGCGGCGCTCTACGAGGTGGGACACAAGTCGGGGACCGACATCGATGTGGGATTCCTCGGGGCGAGCCTCCTCATCCTCGCGGTCGGGCTCATCGCCGCCTACCGGGTGCCGCTGCGCTGGACGTTCTCGGCCTCTGCGCTCGGCCTCCTCGTGTTCTGGGGCGACCTCCAGCTTCGGAACGACCTGTTCCCGGGAACGCACTCGGGGACGATCTTCGTGTTCTTCCAGATGGGGGTCTTCCTGATCCTCGCCGCGGTCATCCTCTACGTGTTCAACTCCGACCTCATCGTCCAGGCGCTCACGAGGCTCTCCCGGAGCGGTTCGAGGAACCTCCCGGTCGTCCGTCTCGCGTTCTCCTACCCGTCCCAACGACGGTTCCGTTCGGCCATGACCATCAGCATCTTCGCCATGGTCCTCTTCACGATCACGGCCATCGCCGCGATCGGGAACGGGATCTCCTCCGGAGTGTCGAACTCCATCCATACCGAGTCGGGGGGCTACCAGTTCTACGGCGTCTCCCCCACGCCGATCACCGACCTCGCCTCCCAGGTCCAGAACAACTCGACGCTGCGAGGGGAGGTCTCGACGCTCGTCTCGTTCTACTCGGGGATGGGCCTGATCAACCCGCTCCCGTCACAATCGTGCTCCTCCTCCCAGGCCTGCTTCGGTTACGGGCTCGCCGCCGCCCCGACTCCGCAGGACGGCACCCCGGCCTGGCAGGACTTCTACTCGACGAACCAGTTCAGCTTCTCCGCCACTCTGCCCGGCTGGTCGCCTTCGCAGATCTGGCAGGCGCTCGAGACCAACTCCAGCGTCGCCGTCGTGGACGGGAGCTTCCAGACGAACGCGCTCGCGGCCGCCATCCAAGGAGGCTCCGGTCACGCGGGGGTCCGGCCCGGTGACCGGATCACGATCGATGGGCTCTTCGGAGGAACTTCCACCGTGGAGGTCGTCGGGGTCCTCTCGGAGCAGGTCCTCCAGGCCGTGCTGGTGAACCCCGCGCTGCTGACCGGCACTTTCCATTTCACCACCCAGCAGCTCTTCCTTCTGACGGGAGCCCCGGGGGTCGACCCGCGGACGGTGATCCAGACCTTCCAGACCCACTTCTTCGCCGACAACCTCGAGGTCTTCGATTTCGCGCAGATCCTGTCGACCACGCTGCAGTTCACCAACGCGTTCATCGACCTCCTCGAGGTCTTCGTGGCGCTGGGGCTCATCGTCGGGATCACGTCGCTGGGCATCCTGGCCCTGCGTGCGGTGGTGGAGCGGAGGACGCAGATCGGGGTCATCCGGGCGGTGGGGTTCCGGCGCTCGCAGGTTCTGGCCGTGTTCCTCACGGAGTACTCCTTCCTGGCCCTCATGGGCATCGGGATCGGAGCGGTGATGGGGCTCGTCCTGGCCTACAACCTGAACGAGGCGGTGGGAGGGTTCTTCGCGTTCTCGATCCCTTGGACGAACCTCGCCTTCGTCCTTGGGACGAGCTACGCTCTGACGCTGGTCGCGACCGGGATGCCCTCCTTCCGCGCGTCGCGGATCCCTCCCGCGGAAGCGATCCGGTACTCCGAGTGAGCGGACCCGCGTGGGGGGCGGTCGCCCCGGCTTCCGTCGCGGGCAGGGCCCGGCGCGGACCGAACGTCGGGGGAGTCAAGCGAACGATTAACCGCTGAACAACTTCCCCCGACCGTTGCGACCCGTCCCGGGCCGCGAAAGGAGCACCCTCGCTCATGTGCGAACACTGCGCCTCCGATCCCGAATGCCGCCACCCGGTCTGCTCCGCGAAGGGGTCGAGCTGCTCCTGCTCGCTCCAGGGCCCCGCGCAGTGTCCGACGTGCGGACACCCCTGCCTCGACTGGTGGTGGGGGATGGGGATCGTCGGCGCGCCGGACTGGGTCTCGGACTTCCTCGGCGGGCAGGGGTCCGAGAGCCCCGGGTTCGAGAGGTACCCGGCGACCCGGGCCCAGCTCCTCGGCGCATGGAAGGAGAGGATGGAGGATATCCTCTCGGACGGCGAGGTCACTCTGGACGACCCGCGCTGGCTGGAGACCCACCTGCCGGAGGGAACGTATCACGACCCTGGGGAGGTCTTCCTCGCGGTCAACCCGGTCCTTGCGTGCCCGGCGCTCGACCCTTCGAAGTGGGTCGTGCGCCTGCCCGTGACCGCCCTCGCGGCGGGGTCGCGGCTCCAAGTGCCCCAGGGGGCGGCCGCCATCCTTGTCGACAGGAACGGCCAGCCGCTGGAAGTCTTCCCGGCGGGAGAACATGTCCTCTCCGCGACGACCGCTCCGAAGGCGGCCGCGGCCTCGCGGCGCCCGGCTCCGGGCACCACGCGGTACAGCCTCGCGGCGACGCCGCTGTTCTGCTACCTGGGCGACCTCGAGGGCAAGGTCCAGCACTCCGCGCGTCCTCCCCCGATCCCTCCGCCGATGTTCTCCGCCACGGTCCGGTTCTGGATCGCGGACCCCTCGAAGCTCGCCGCGACCCCCGCGGTGAAGGTCCTGGAGAGCTCCACTCCCCAGCCCCAGCAGCTGCTCAGCAGCGTCGTTCAGACGAAGCTCCAGGGACTGGACGCTCCCACCCTCGGCGACCACGGCAAGCTCGAGACCCTCCTGCGCTCCTGGCTCGCGGAGGCGGGCCTCGGCGTACGGTCCATCGCCTTCGACGCGGGGGGATACGGAGGGATGCCGGCGTCGTTCGCGGCGGGCCGCCCGGGGTCGGCTCCCGGCGCCGTGGGAGGCATGCCGCCCGGGATGCCCCCGGGGATTCCCCCCGAGGCGCTCGCGAGGATGCCTCCAGAGGCCCGTGCGATGTTCGAGGCCAGGATGAAGGCCGCCATGGCCGCCCACGCCGCGGCGACCGCCCGCGCTGGGAGCGGTGCGGGGACCGCCCCCTCGGGAGGAGCACCGGGGCCGTCCACGGGCCTTCCGCCCGGGCTCGTCCTCTGCCCGAACTGTCGCAGGCCGAACCCGGCGACGTTCGCCTCCTGTGTCGCGTGTGGCAGGCCCCTGAAGGGCCCCTGAACCGGGGTCCTCCGAGAACGGGAGGGAGGAGAGGGCGCCGGCACGCGGGCCCGCTCGACCGCGTCCGGGTCCGAGTCGCGTTCGACCCGTGTGAGGTCGAGGGCTCCAAATACTCCCGAGACCATTCTTGCTCAAGGATGTCGCGGGGCCGCGCCATGCGCGCGGTGCGCGTCAGCCTGTGGTCGCGATCTCTCGAGAACCTTCGGGCGTCGCGCCGCGCGCCCTGGGAACGCTTGCATCCTCACTCCCTTAAGTAACATCATCTTACGGTCCACCTGGGCGGATAGGTCCCAAGAGACGAATGGCGAAGCGGAAGACCACCTCACGAAGGCTTCCCGCGGCCCCGTCCGGGCCCGTGGAGGGCTCCTGGGGGTCCTCGCCAGGCTCCGCTTCCTCCGGCAGTGGAACGGACGCCTCCCACGCCGACGGCTCGGGGGCCGCGCCCCACGAGACCGCCCCGCCGAAGAGCGGGCGACGCGGCCGCTCGACCGTTCCCACGGTGGTGGACATGGGGCGGGCCCGGGCCGAGGCCCTCTTCCAGCTCCGCCTGGGACGCCAGGCCCTCGCCTTCGGGTTCATCGTCGGCCTCCTGCTCATCGTCGACTCCGCGATCGCCCTCTTCGTCGGGTCCTCCGCCCTCTCGACGGTGGGTCAGGTCGGGGCCTTCCTGGACTCCGTCATCACCAACCAGCTGCCCCTCGCGCTCCCTCTGGCCGCCGCCCTCTTCCTCTCCGCGGCGGTGTTCATCGAGAAGTACGACACCTACGGGTTCTGGCCGTTCGAGGACCACTTCGCGATCACCGTGGCCGCGCTCGGCCTCTCGATCGCCCTGACCGCGATCTACGCCTTCCATTTCACCGGAAAGAAGCCCGACCTGCTGGTCTCCCTCTCGGGAGTGATCTACATCCTCGTGCTGATCGCCCTCAGCCTGGGGATGGTCTCGCTGGGGACCACCTGGCGCGGCTGGCCCTACCGGAAGATCTTCAGCGTCGGCATGGCCATCCTGCCGCCGGTCCTGGCCATCCCCCTCTCCTTCTCCCTGGCCCCCATCAACAACGTAGGGGCGCTCGGATCTCGAGGGGGCGCCTTCAACCTGGCGCTCTCGATCACCTTCAGCTTCGCCGCGTTCCTCTACACGGCGAGCGGTGCGCAGCTCCACCTGATGGCGAGCGCCACCCGTGCCCAGGAGCGCGAGGTCGTCGCCGGCAGCCACGAGAAGCTCTTCGCCCTCTCCCAGGAGCTCGCCACCCGCAACGAGGCGGCGATGTTCCGGGAGGAGGCGCTCTCCCGACGCGAGGCGGACGTCGAGGCCCAGGAGGGGACGCTCGTCGAGCGCGCCCGGTTCCTCGAGGACCGCCGCCAGGAGCTCGAGACCCTGGACAAGCACCTGCGGGGGAAGAGCGACGAGGTGGGGGCCCGCGAGCAGGCGCTGCTCCCCCGGGCCGCCGAGGTGACCGCGTCCGAGGCCTCGCTCAAAGAAAGGAACGCTCAGATCGCCGCCCGGGAGCACGAGATGCAGACCGGGTTCCAGAGGCTCGGCGACCGCGAGAAGAACCTCTTGGACCGGGAGCAGGCGGTCCGCCAGAAGGAGCTCGAGGTCCAGAACCGCCAGGCGGAGGTCGCCCGGCAAGAGGCCCAGGCCCGCGTCGTGGACCAGACCGCGCAGGGACGTTTGCACGAGGCCGAGGCGCGCTTCGCCGCGGCCACCGCGAAGGAAGCCGAGGTCCGCTCCAAGGAGTCCTCCCTGGTCCTGCCGCCGGACGCCCGTTCGCGCGTCCAGGCGAAGGACGCCGAGATCTCCCGGAGGGAGGCCGCGATCGAGGCCCAACGCGCCGAGGTCTCCGACCGCGTCAACGCGGCCGGCCAGAAGGAGCAGGCCGTCGAACGCCGCCGGCTCGAGCTCCAGCAGGTGGCCTCCACGATCCTCGAGCGGGAGAAGGGGGTCGCCAACCGCGAGGCGGCGCTCTCGGCCAAGGAGAAGCAGTACGAGGTCGAGCTCGACCTCCTCAAGGGCGCGACGAAGCGTCACGAAGAGGAGATCCGGAAGTACTTCGACGCGACGAAGAAGAGCACGCTCGTCGAGAGCCAGTCGAGCCTGATGCTGAACCAGCTGAAGGACCGCGAGACGAGCGCGACCCTGCGTGAGCAGAAGCTCCAGGAGCGCGAGCGGGAGGTCCAGCAGCGCCGGGAGGAGGCCGAACGCATGACGCAGGAAGCCTCCGCCCAGAAGCGCGCCGTGGAGGCCCAGCTCGCCGACCTCCGGGTCCGCAGCGCCCGTCTGGAGGAGACCACCGCGCGGCTCGCCCCCTCGCGCGCCGAGGCGGACACGGCGATCTCCCAGGCGCTACGGGACCGCGAGAAGGCGCTGGAGCTCCGGGAGCGCCAGCTGGGAGACCGCGAGCAGAAGCTCCGCGCCCAGCAGTACGAGCGCGAGCGCCAGGGTGCCGCCGCCGCCCCAGCCGAGGAGGCCGGGGGCATGGTCTCGATCGGCCCCACGCCTTCGGTGACGCGGCCGGGAAAGGTGTCGACGGGCACGCCACGCCTGGACGACCTGCTGCTCGGCGGTTTCCCCGAACGCGCCCAGGTGGGGTTCGTCGGCCCGTCCTTCGTGGGCAAGGAGGTGGCGATCTACGCCTTCCTGGCCGAAGGGCTGAGGAAGGGCGAGGGGGCCATCATCGTCACCACGAGCCGTTCGCCTTCGGAGACCGCCAAGGAGCTGGGCGTGCTCGTCCCGTCTCTGATGGAGTACGAGGGCGCGGGTCGGCTCGTATGGGTCGACGCCTCCAACCCGGCCGGCGTCGCAGGGACGGACTCGAGGGCTGCGCGCGGGAGCACGGTCAAGGGCCCGGCCGACATGGTCGGGATCCTGCAGGCGATCTCCCGGCACGCCGCGGACATGGAGAAGGCCAAGACCGGCTTCCGTGTGGCCTTCCTGACGCTCTCCGCCTGCATCACGCAGACCGACGAGAAGGGCGCCGCGGCCTTCGTCCAGAACGTCCTGGGGATCCTGCGCCCGAAGGGGAGCCTCGGCGCCTACAGCGTGGACCGTGGGATGCACAGCGAGCAGCAGGTCCAGGGGATCGTCTCGCAGATGGACGGCGCGGTCCAGTTCCAGACCGAGCGGGGCAAGACCCAGTTGCAGATCCTGGGGTTGGGCGACGTCCAGTCCCGGCAGTGGGTCGACTACCGCTTCACGCAGAGGTCGATCCAGCTCGGGAGCTTCTCGCTCGAGCGCATCCGATAGTCCCGTAGGACACGCGGACGGGGGACCACGCCGTCCCCTAAGCACGGGCGGCCGGGCTCTCCCCGTCTTCCGACCACTGTCGCGGGGGAACCGGAAAGCGCCTTGAGCGCCGGTTCGCGCTGTCGTTCGGAACGAATGACCGCCGCATCCGTGGACCGAGAGAGCTTCCCCACCCGCTTCGCACGGGAGGTCTGGAGGCTCGGCCGTCCCTTGCTCCCCTTCGTGGCGGTCTTCCTCCTGCTCGACCTGGGGTGGGCGACGCTGGTGAACTTCCTCGCCGGGGCGGTCCACGTCCAGTCCCACGCGGCGTCCCATCCGGGCCAAGCCGACGCGGTCGACGCGGTGTGGCACCTGGCCACCGGGCTCATCGTGGCCATTCCCGCACGCGACCGGCGCCTCTACCTGCTGGCCCCCGCCCTATCCCTCGGCCTGGACGTCGACCATGTCTTCGGGCTGGTCGTCCCGGCCGCGGTCTCCCGGCCCTCCCACACCCTTCTCTTCGTGGCTTTGGCCGTCGTGGTCGCCCTCGCCTGGAAAGGGAGCTGGATGGCCTTCGGCGTCGGCGGCGCGGTCCTCACCCACCTCGCGGTGGACGGAGGGAGCCTGCCGCTCCTGGCGCCCGTCGTGTTCTCCCGCTGGACCCTCTCCCCCGTGGTCGAGGGCGTCTTGGTCGTCTTTGCGGGAGGGCTCTTCCTCCTTGCGCTCGGCCGCCACGACAAGCGGATCCGGGACCCCCGCGCCTGGGTGGAGCTCGGGATCATTGCGGTCCTTCTCGCGATCTTCCTAGCGCTCGTGGGCCCCCTGACCTGGTACTCGCTCCTGAGCGGCTGATCCTCTCAGGGCGGGAGGTCTCGGGCGTGGGCGCGACCCGGGCCCTCCCCGGGGCAACTCTCTTAGGCGAAGGGATTTCGAGGGCTGTCGTGATCAACCCCCTCCGACCTCGCGGTGGTGGCCTACGGAGCTCGAGCCGCGCCGCGGCAAGGATCACCGAGCTGGGGGTGGCCGCCGCAGCCGCGCGCGCGAACTCCCCGGAAGCGCTCTCGGGGGCTTCGCTGACTCCGCAGGAGGAGGTCAAGAAGAAAGCCGGGCGAAGGGTCTACCGGAAGACCGACATCCTCCTCTACGCACCGGGAGCGGTCCTGCGTCATCTCTGGGTGCAGCTCGTCGTGCTGCTGGCGATGTTCTTCTCCTCCGCCGTGCTGTTCTATGTCGAGCGCGTCCAACTGCAGAACCCCACGATGGACTTCGTAGGCGCCCTCCTGGCCTCGGTCTCGACCATCACCACGATCGGGATCTACGCTCCCCCGAACCTGGTCCTTCTGCCGGACAACGTGAAGGTCGCCTTCATCATCATCTTCCTGGTCAGCGTGGGGGCTGCCGCGAGCATCGTGCAGACGGTCATGTCGCAAATGGTGAACCGAGAGCTCTGGACCGAGGAGGTCCTGAGGAAGGAGGTGGAGAAGATGAAGGACCATGTCATCGTCATGGGCCACTCCTACCTGGGCCAGTACGTCGGCCAGAAGCTCCAGGACATGGACGTCCCGTACGTCGTGGTCGTCCGCCACGACCAGGACCTGGTCCGGCTGCGCAACCAGGGGGTCCCCGCTTTCGCGAGCACGGTCGCGGAGTTCCACAGGGCCCTCGAGGAGGTCGGGGTCCGCAGGGCCTCGACGATGATCTGCACCTTCGAAGAGGACCCGGACAACCTCATCGCGATCCTCTACGCGAACAAGGTCCATCCGGAGCTGCGCATCATCACCGTGGTCCACGACAGCGACCTCGTCCCCTCGGCCAAGATGGCGGGGGCTGACGTCGTCGTCCCTACCGCCAACATCCTCGGGGACCTCCTGGGGCTCTCCGCGGTCTCCAGGGAGGTCGCCGGCGTCATCCTCTCCTCGAAGGTCCCGGGGCGCTACCTGGCCGAGTTCGAGGTGCCCAAGGGCCACGACATCACCTTCGCCCGCCTGAACGCGCTCGCCCCTGTCCTGCTCGTGATGCAGGATGGCAAGATGCTCAGCAACCCCCACGACGATTTCGTGATCCGCGCGGGGAGCACGGCCTTCGTCCTCACGAGCGCGGAGGCGATCCACCGGGTCCGCCACGCGCTCGGCACCGGGCCGGTGAGCTCGGGGAGCGACGACCACTCGGCCAAGTCCGTCGGGCTCGGGTGAGGGCCCCCGAGCGGCCCTCCCTCGCCCTCGCCGAGACGGAAACCGTTATGAACGGGTCGAAAGTGGGCGGCCGCGCATGGGAAACATCCGCCAAACGTACATCAAGCGCGTCGCCATCGAGCTGGTGAAGCTCCACCCCGACGCGTTCACGGCGGACTACAAGCACAACCACGCGAAGGTCCTGGAGCTCACGGACCTGGTCGAGAAGGGGCCCACGGGTGTGGACCGGGTGAAGTTCAAGAAGCTCGCCAACCGCATCGCCGGGTACGTGACGCGGTACTACAAGCGCCAGAAGCGCGTGGTCGCCTAGGCGGCTCGCCCCGCCGGGCGGCCGGGAACGGTCGAAGACGTCCCGGTGGCACGCCGCGCAGTTCGGGGCTCCAGCATCAGGGGGCGGTAGCCTTCGGGCCGCGAAATGACCCTGAAGGGCCTCCACGAACCCCCGGAAGGGGCGACGACGTGCCGGGCGACCCTGGTTCCGAGACGAGCCCCCATCCTCGCCCCGAAGGCAGGGTTCTCGAGATCACGATCTGAGAGCGTGGGGATCGAGCCCACTCCTGCGCCCGGCGATCGGGGAGGCTCGCCCGTTCAGTCGAAGATGCGCAGGCCTTCCTGGATGTGGACGACCTCAACGGGCGTGGTCGGGTCTCCGACCAGGACCCCGCGAGAGTTCGCGACGATGCACGCTCCGACCAGCGGCACCCCGAAGTTCGCCGTGGAACGGTGGACCGGGACCCCGAGCGCCTGCTCGAGGACCTCGACCTCCTTCGGGGTGGCCCGGGGGTGGACGACGGTGCCGCGGTCCGTGGTCACGGCGGCCATGGCCACCGTCCCCAGCCCCGCGACGGTCGAGGGGACGACCGGGACCCCGAGGGCCTCGGAGAGGCGGCGCCGCTGGTCCGGGGTGAAATCCGGGTGGCAGACGGCCCCCTTGTTGTTGGCGAGAATGATGTTCCCGAGGGCGTTCAGCCGGCTCCTCAGGATGGTGACGTTCAGGTGCTCTTCGAGGTGGCTGCGCTCCGGCGGCGTCAGCTCCTCCGAAAGCACCGCCCCGCGGTCGTTGAGCGCGAGCAGGGAGCCGACCAACTCGGTGTCCCCGACGCGGCTCCGAATGACCTTCACACCGAGCGTGTGCTCGCTCGCCCGGACGAGCTCGCCCGGGCAGGAGGGAGGCGCGACGGCGAGCTTCTCTCCCACGCGGAGGTAGACCCCGAGATAGGGGCTGCCAGAGTACGAGGCCTTGCCGACCGGCAAACTGAGCCCTGCCCCCGGGGAGGTGGGACCTCCCTAGCTCTCGTCCTCGGCCAGGTCGACCTCAACGAGGCCGTCCTCGAACCGGATCGCCTTCACGCGCACCTTCGAGGGGACGTGCGCGATGGAACGCTCCCAGAGGAACTCGTTGAGACGAGGGTCGATCCAGATGTCCTTCATCTCGCCCTTCATGTGGCGGACCATGAAGCGCTTGATCGTCAGGATGGAGTGGCTCGCGCGCTCCCGGCGCGGCGGGGCGTGCTGGCTCGCACGGAGCGGCACGATGAACTCTCGCTCGAGCTCCTCGATACGGGTCTTCTCTTCCTTCGCCATGTCCGACCGACCTTGCCTCCGCCCCTAGAGCTGCATGTGGCCCCGGCGCCAGCTGCGACGCTTCGGGTGCTTCGTGAATCGGCGGGAGGTCCTCTGCATGACCCAGGCGGGGACTCGACGGTTCTGTTTGACCGCACGGAGGAGCCGAAGCTTCCGTGCGAAGGGCTTGTGACGGCTCGCCATGGTCCTTGAACGCTCCCTACCCTCCCTCGACCGGTTTAAATCGTTAGCTCATCGGCGGGTGATCTTGATCTCCCGCTTCTCGGGCATCAGACGCTCCAGGATCTGACGCAGCGTCTCGTCATCGATCTGACGGCGGAGCCGCCCGGACACCGCGAGGGAGAGGATCTGCTGCTCGACGGCCTGGGCCACGTCGGGCTTCGCCAGGCGGATCCTGCCGAGACGCTCCCGGGCCTCCGGGGTGAGGATCTTCCGGAGCGCATCCCGCTGCTCGGAAGAGCGGCGCTCCATCTCGGCCTGCTGCGCCGCGAGGAAGTTCGGGTCGACCTGACCGGCGGAGAGCTGGGACTGGAGCGACGCGATGCGCCGCCGACGCAGCTCCTCGAGCTCGGAGTCCTCACCGCCCTGGGCCATGCGCTTTCTCCCTCCTGTTCCGTCCGGTCGTCCAAGCTGCTTCCGCTGTGCCAAGCCGCGCTCCATCCGCTCGCTCGACCGGGGTGATGCCTGGAGAGGCGTCAGAGGTATTTCTTGAGCGACGGGTCCTTTTCGGCGAGGGCCTTGAAGGCCTCGCCGGAGACCTTGGAGAGGAGCTTCTGGCCCTGGGGCGACAGGGTGCGTCCGCGTAGCCGGACCTGCTGGACGAGCCCCGCCTTCTCGAGCTGCTGGAGGATCTCGCGGGCGACCGAGCGGCTGCCCTTGCGCGCGTGGTAGGGCGCGCTGCCCCGGTCCCGCCGACCACCGTAGGTGGCCGCCAGGTTGCTGACCCCGGAAGGGCCACCGGTGTGGAGCTTGCGGAGGACGGATGCGGTCCGAAGGTACCACCAGTCGGCCTGCACGGGAGCACGCTCGGTGTGGACACCGGTGCGCGCGTACGCCGCCCAGACGGGGGGCTTGATCGAGGCGTTGTTCCTGAGCTCGGCGGCCAGCCTCGGCAGGAGGTGGCTTGCGGGGACTTCCTTAGGATGGGTCATGCGCGGTTCTCGAGCGGGAGCCGATTCAACGGGGTTCACTATTTAATCCCGGCTGATGGGTTTCCCGGGTCCGAGGACGGCGCGCGGACCGCCGGACCGCGGCTCGCGGGCGGCGGCGACCCCTGCGGTGCGGTCTCCGATCCCGAGGGACGGCCCCGGTACGGAAGACCGGCGTAGCCGGTCTGAGGGGGGCGGGTGGAGGCCCGGGACCCCCGGAAGAGCACGTACATCAGCCCCAGCAGGGCGACGACCAGGAGCCCTCCCAGCAGCAGGACCGCGGCGACCACGGCCACCGGCGTGACCGAGGAGGCGGGCGTCGAGGGCGGCAGGATCCCGCTGGCGTGTACGGAGAGCGAGGCGGTGGCGTTGGCTCCCGTGGGGTCCGAGACCACCACACGGACCGTGTAGTTCCCGGCCCGGTCGAAGGTGCAGGTGAGCGTCGGGGCATCGACCCCGGTGCAACCCTTCGGCAGACCGGCGTACGCGTAGTGCAGGGTCCCTCCCCCACCGTGGGCCGTGACCGAGAACGTGCTCGTCCCTCCGACCTGGAGGTTCGTCGCGCTCGCGTTGAAGCTCTCGATCCAGGGGCGCGGCCAGACGTGGAGACGGAAGGGCAGCGAGGAGCTCGTCCAACCCACGCGGTCCGTGGCCAGGGCGGTCACGTTGAACTCCCCGGTCACGACCGGGATGCAGGTGATGGACGGTGGGAACCCGTTAGGGTTCGGCCCGCCGAGAGCGCAGGGGACCGACGACCAGTTGAACGTGAAGTTCCCCACGCCGCCCCTCACCACGGCGAGGAACGTGACGCTCTGTCCGAGGTCCACGCTCGCCCTCGTGCCGGTCACGTTGACGGTGGGGTCCGCCGCCACGAGGACGTCAAGCACCGGCCCGAGCACCGAGAACTGATTGCCGTCGACCACGGACATCCGGATGGGGTAGGTCCCCGCGGTCGGGAAGACGCAGGTCACGAGGGGAGATGCGATCGGGCAGCCGGAGGGGAGACCCCCCCAGGCGTACGAGAACGGCCCGAACCCTCCGGTCACCGACACCGACAGGTTCGAGGACATGCCCGCGTCGACGGAGAGGGGCGATGCGACGGGAGACCCCACGACGGGGTCGGCGTAGGAGGTGAACGGGAGGACCGGGCTCGTCGCGGAGGAGGACCCCGAGTCGGTCACCGTGACCTGCACCGCTTGGGTGCCCGCTCCCAGGACCGTGCAGGAGATCGAGGGGGAGTTCGACGCGAGGCAGCCGCTGGGCAGCCCGGACCAGGAGTACGAGTAGGGAGGAGAGCCTCCCGAGGCGGTCTCGGTGAAGAGCACCGCTTGTCCCACGTCCACGCTGGTCCGGTTCGCGACCGGCGTCGGGGCCGTCAACACGCCCTGGACGCTCACGGGAGGCGAGGTCTGTGCTGGAGTGGTCCAGCCGTTGGAGTCGGTCACGGCCACCGACACGGTCCAGCCCGAGCCCAAGGAGAGGGGCGTGCAGACCAGGGTCGGCCCGCTCGAGCTGGCGCAGCCGAGCTGGGTGGAGCTCTCCGTCCACGCGTAGGTCGGATAGGTCCCGGTGCCTCCGCTGGCGGTGGCCAGGAACTGCACCGAACCCCCCAGGGTCAGCGACGTCCGGTTCGCGGTCACGGAGACCACCGGATCCGGCAGCACGGGGAACGCGAGGGTCCCGCTGGTGGCATTGACCGCGAAGCTGTCGGAAGCGTTCACGTAGATGGAGAACGTGGACGCGACCGTCGACAGACAGTCTACGACCGGGGTCCAGCTGCTGTTGCAAGGAGTGGGCAGCCCATACCAGGTGTAGTTGTAGGGCGGGATACCGCCCGTGAGGGTGGTCGAGAAGTTGACCCACTGGCCCTGGTCCACGCTAGCGGGAGAGGCCGTGGGACCCGTCAGGGCCAGGTGCGGGGAAGGGCCGATCCCCGCCCGGGCCTCGGAGAGGATCGGTCCGAGCGGCTTGGTGTGGACCGAGGGGGAGAGACCCCCCGGGGGTAGGGTTCCCGCGACGCGCCCCAGCGCGCCCCCATCGTGAGAGGGCAGGAGCAAGGGCGGGGGGGATGACGACGGAGATGGCGTGGGGGATTCCGAGGGCACGGGCGCATACGGGGCGAGGGTCACGATGGTCCCGAGGGGGGAGAGAAGCGCCAGGGCCGCGAGGAGGATCCCCGCAAGGAGCGCCTGTGGCGCGGCGAGGCTCTTGGGGAAGGCGTTTCCAGGACTAGGTCGGGGCCCCACGGTGGATGGACACGGAACGGTCTTCGGGCTCAGATATGCCTTCGCGTCGCGTCCACGTCCCAGGGCGCCACGGGTGGAGCGAGGCACGACCACCCTTCCGGTGGTAAGAACCCCCGCCGCTCAGCGCGAGAGCTTCGAGAGCATCCGGCCCGCGCGGAAGAGATGGTGGAGGGCGTACCGGCGCTTGAACACCGTCTCGTCCTTGTCGAACTCCAGCGAGACCAGCGTCAGGTCGTCCATCTTCAGCACGCCCCCGCCCTGGAGCGGGCCGAGCATCTCGAACAGTCCGTCCGCGACCTCGCTGAAGCGTTCGCGGTCGAGCAGCACTCCGGGCCATTGGATGAGGAACTTGGCCAGGGCGTCCGTGGCGCCCCAGAGGTGGGTCCCGTTCTCGAGCGAACCCTCCTGGACGAGGGGCTGGGGCGTCGTCCCCTCCTGGGTCGTGACGAGGGGAGGGGTCGTGTCGAAGTCCGAGGCCTTTTCCACCGGCCAGGAGACAAGACGCGGCTTGCTGTCACCCGCGTTGCGGAGCAGGCAGGAGTCGCCGACCGTGATCGCGCGCCAGGTCCCCTCCGCGGGGTTCGCCTCGATGCCGAGGAAGGTCGCGAACGCCCCCTGGTCGCGCTTGCGCACGGCCCTCTGGTTCGACGTGTCCAGCAGCGGCTCGGTGTCCTTCTTCCACCGCTTGGCGAGGTCCGGCAGCGCGGAGAGGAACGCATCGGGGGACGAGCAGGGCAGCGTGCCCTCGACGAAGGCGTCCGTCAGGATCTGGGCCCACATCCCCGACCAGGAGGACTCGGTGGCCCCGTCGGAGACCGCGACGCGGACCGTCTCCTGCTTGCGTCGGAAGGTCCCAGCCTCGAGCACGCGGTGCTCGTCCGAGGAAGCGACCCGGACGTACTTGTCGAGCGGGGAGTGCGAGACCCGGTCGTCGCAGTCCGAGAGCGGGCCCTTCGAGATGACCATGCTCTCGAAGAAGGTGAAGAGAGGAGAGGACTTGCTCGGCATGCGGGTCGGTTCCGTCTGGGAACGAGGCCTCCAAGGTCCCGGGCGTCGCCGGGTCCCCTGCGCTGGTGGAGGATGAGAAGGTGTACAAGAAGCCGGTGGTCGAACGCACTGTTCCCTGCCCGCCGCTCCCCGGAGCCTCCGGGGCGGAGCGCAACCCGCGTTCCTTCTCGGGCCTCGAGGTGAGCTCTCGGGAGCCCATTCCCTTAACCGAGCCATTTATACGTGCGAGTGGTTCGCACGCGTGAGGGATACACGTGGTCGAGCCCTACACCGAAGAAGTCAGCGTAACGCACAACCAGCCAGGGTGCATCATCTTCCTGATCGACCAGAGCGGTTCCATGAAGGCGGAGATCCGGGGCATGCCCGGGGTCCGCAAGTGCGATTTCCTCGCCGACCAGATCAACGGCATCCTGGACGACCTGCTCCTCCGTTGCACGAAGAACAACAAGGTCGTTCCCTACTTCCACAGCCAGATCATCTCCTACGGCTTCCAGGGAGACCTCGTCGCTCCGATCGTCGGCAGCCAGCAGGACCCCCTCATCCTCCCGCTCGACCGAATGGCGGAGTGGACCGACCAGAACAACGGCTGGGCGGACGGCCGCCTCCAGGTCATCCGACCGGTCGCCGAGGGCCGCACGCCGATGACGCAGGCCTTCGCGTTGCTCGAGGAGCCGGTGAAGGAGTGGGTGGCGACGAACCCGAACAGCTACCCCCCGATCATCCTGAACATCACCGACGGGATCCCCGAGCCCAGGACCCAGGAGAACTGGCAGTCCCTCGTCGACATCTGCACGCGGCTCAAGCGCGTCACGAACGCGAACGGGTCGATGGTGCTCATCTTCAGCCTGCACATCGGGGACTCCGACACGTTCCCTCCGGCGATCTTCTGCAACGAGCAGGAGGCCCCGCAGACCCCCGAGGCGCAGCTGCTCTTCCGGTGCGCGAGCCACTTGCCCCCCTCGATGGCCGCCGAGGCCCAGCGGGTCGGGCTTCCGGTCTCCCCGGGGCTGCCCAAGTGCTACGGATACAACATCGGCGGCAAGGAGCTCATCAAGATCCTGCAGGTCGGAACCCGGACGGGGCCCATGGTGGCCCCACCCGTGGCGTAAGACCGACACGGAACTCCGGGCGGGGCGAGAACGCCCCGCCCTCCCCCGTCCCGCCCCCTCGCCGCGCGAGGAGGATTGCTCCGCCTCAAGGCCCACGGGGTTCAGCCAAGAGGGGCCGAGGGCCTTCGGGAGCCCGCGTGCTCGCGGAGGTCATCCTTCACCCAGGACGCGGCCGGCTTGGAAGGAGCGCCGGGGTAGCCCGACGGTTCATCCGGGCGGATGGTAGGCGGGACCCGGAGGAGGTGCCCCGGGCGGGGGATACGCTCCGCCGTAGGCGGCGAACTGACCCCGATGCGGGACATCCACCCGGGGCGGCGCCCCTCGGTCGATGGCCGCGCGCAGGTCGGGAAGCAGGAGCTGGCGGAGCGGCACGCAGGTGGCCAGGTGGTCGTCGCACCCCTTGATCAGGATCTGGGCGAGCCGCCGAACCCCGGCGTGAGGGTGGCCGAGCAGTCGGACCAGCTCGCTCTTCCGGTTGTAGAGGGAGGCCCGCTCGAAGTCACGTCCGGAGAAAGCCGGCTTGGTCCTCCCCACCATCCGCCAGAACTGGGGGTCGACGCGGTTCAAGGTGAGAAGCAGCGTGAGCACGAGGAAAGCGAAGGAGTCGGCCACGGCCCCGCGGTCCGACTTCTTCGGCCACTTGGCCTTCCCGCTGATGACGTCCGGGTGCTGGAACTCCGGCTGCCCGACGATGGGGGAGGGCGGCAGGTCGACCCCGCGGATGTACAGGCTGTCGTAATCGACGAGATGGATGTCGTCCTGGCTGTCGATGAAGAGGTTGTCGAAGCTCACGTCACCGTGCGAAACGCCCGCGTCCTGCAGGCGGTCGGCCAGGGTCAGCACGTTGTTCGTCAGCCTGCGGTAGCGCCAGTCCCGCTCTGCGGGTTCGAGGGAGTCCAGCACCCGGAGGTGCTCGTCGAGCGAGGTCCCCGTCGCCCGCTCCATGACCAGCGCCGGGAACCACTCGGCCCGCTTCTGGCCGTTCGCGCCCGTGAACATGATGTGCGCGCCCTGGTGGTAATACCAGGTCCCGACGAACACCCCCTTGAGCGTCGAGGGCGCCTGCCAGACCCACCGCGTGATCGCCGCGTAGCGAGCGTCGGCCGACGGCAGCCACTGCGTGTGGTAGAGTCGGAGGATCATCGGCGTCGGGTTGTTGTGGCCGAAGAGGAGCTGGAAGACGATCGCGTACCGCCCGCAAGACCTCCAGGGAGGGCGCGAGGGGTGAGGGAAGGTCATCGGGTGGAACCGGACGTCGAGCGGGATCGCTCCCCGCAGGGGAGGGGCGGCGGTGTGGGGGAAGTGGGTGAGAGCCTGGACCACCTCGGACGGGGAGGGCATCTCCCGGCCCGGAACGGGAACGGGTCTCTTCCGTCGAAGGAACCCCGCGCCTAGGCGCTCCTTCTTCTTGGTAGGATACCCCGGACGCCCGCCCCTCGGTGGGGTAGGCGGGGAGGGCGGCGGGGGCGGCACCCCGGGGGCGGGGGGAGGAATCCCCCCCGGAGATCGCTGGACCTGACCACGTTGCCCTACCGCCATGCACTCAGGGTGGAACCCGACCCTGGGCCCCTCCCTACGGAAATCGAACAGGTCTTTGAAGCCTGGGGAAGATGGGTTCGGGGTCTGAGGGACGTTCCGGCCGCACGCTTAGGGCGACCGAGGGCTCCGGGAAGGAGCGCCCGCGAGGTTTCTTCACATCAGGCGACCTTGCCCCGGACGTGTCCGCCTGCGTCGTGTTGGCCGCCGGGGCCTCGGTCCGGTCGGGCCCGGTCCCGAAGGCGCTCCTCCCCCTGCCCGGCGGGGGAACGGTCCTTCGGAGGATCGTCGGGACCGCCATCTCCGGTTCGTTCTCCCCCGTGATCGTGGTGCTCGGCGCCCATGCCCCGGCCCTTCAGGAGGAGCTTCTCGACCTGCCCGGGGCGCGTTCCTGCGTGCACGACGGCTGGGCCCAGGGACGCACCGGCTCCTTCAAGCGCGGTCTGGCGGAGGCGGGAGCGGGTCTTGGGGGCACCCTCCTGTGGCCCGTCGACCACCCCTTCGTGCTCCCCTCTACCCTCGACGCGCTTCTCCGCGCGGCCGCTTCCCACCTCTCCGCGACCCGGTCCCCCGACCCGGCCCACTGGGTCCTACCGACCTACGAGGGTCGTCGCGGGCATCCGGTGCTCTTGAGCGACACCGCGCGCGAGGAGGTCCTCGGCTACCGGGACGACGAACCCCTTTTCCGCTATCCCCGGTCCCACCCCGGGCACGTGCTCGAAGTACCTGTCGAGGACCCGGGGGTCCTGGAGAACATCGACACCCCGGACGCGCTCGCATCGGCCTTGAGCCGGATCCAGCGGCTCGGGCCCGCCGGGACCGCCACCCCTCCGCCGCGGGAGACCTGAGCATGGACCGGAAGGTGCTCAAGGAGGCGTTGGCCCTGACCGAGGCGCACCGTCCGTACGTGCTCGCGACGATCGTCGACGCGCACGGCTCCGTGCCGGGGAAGAAGGGTACGACGATGCTCGTCCACGAGGACGGCAGCGTCGTGGGCACCGTGGGCGGCGCGGGGCTCGAGGAGAAGGTGAGGTTCTTAGCCCGGAGCGCGCTCCGCCAGAAGGAAGGGGGCCTCCATCGCTTCGACCTGATGGCGTGGAAGCCCGGCGGGCTCTCGAGCCGGTGCGGAGGAAGCGTGGACGTGTCGCTCCAGTACGTTCCGCCGCGCCCCAACGTGCTGATCTGGGGAGGAGGGCACGTGGCGCTGGCCTTCGCGAAGCAGATGGACCTCCTGGACTACGACTACTCGGTCTCCGACGACCGGCCCGAGTTCACCACCGCCGAGCGGTTCCCCCGGGCCCGCCACCGATGGACGGTCTCCCCGGCGGAGCTCCTGCCCACCGTCCGGGCCTCCGGGGACCGCTTCAGCCACGCTTATCTTCTCGGATACGACGCTCAGAAGGACGAGGAGGCTGCTTTCCATTTGCTGCCGGACTTCGAGGGCCGTGTGGGGCTCATCGCGAGCCGCACGAAGCGGGAGCTGACCTTCAAGGGGCTCCGGGCCCGAGGACTCCCCGAGGAGACCCTTGCCCGACTCCGCTCCCCGGTGGGGGTCCCGATGGGCGCCCAGAGCCCGGAGGAGATCGCGGTGAGCCTCGTGGGCGAGATCATCCAGGACCTCCATCCCCCCCGAGAGAGCGGGACGGTCCGATCCAAGGCGGAGGAGGTCGCCCCGGCCCATGCCGAAGAAAGTCCCGGTCCGGCTTAGGGTGAACGGGGAGGAGCACGAGCTCCACCTGCCTCCCCAGCGCATCCTCCTGGACGTGCTGCGCGAGGAGCTGAACCTCACGGGGACGAAGCGCGGGTGCGACCTGGGAACCTGCGGCTGCTGCACTATCCTGGTCGACGGTGAGCCGAGGCTCTCCTGCCTCATGCTGGCGAAGCTCGCGGAGGGCCACCAGCTGACCACCGTGGAGGGGATCTCCCCCGCGGGCGCCCTTCACCCGGTCCAGAAGGCCTTCATCGACCTTGGGGCGACACAGTGCGGCTTCTGCACCCCGGGGTTCATCGTGACCGCGGTCGCCTTCCTTCGCGACCACCCGGGGGCGACGAGGGACGAGATCTCGAGGGCCCTCTCGGGGAACCTCTGCCGTTGCACCGGCTACGTGAAGATCCTCGATGCGGTGGAGGCGGCGGCCCGGACGCTCGCCCCCGCCCAGGAGCGGTGAAGATGGCCGGGACCTCCAGCCGGAAGAGCGGGAGCGCGGGGACCCCGACGCCCTCTTCGACCGAGACCGACCTCGTCAAGGAGGCCGAGGCGACGCGCGCGAGCGCCGGGTATCACCTCATCGGCAAGCGGACGCCGCTCATCGATGCCGCGCTCAAGGTCACGGGACGCGCAGAGTACACGGACGACATCAAGCGCCCGGGCATGCTCGTCGGCCGGCTGCTGAAGTCGGTCCATCCCCACGCCCGGATCCGTTCCATCGACGTCGAGGAGGCGCGCCGGCATCCCGGCGTCGCGGCCGTGCTCACGGGCGACCGGTACCCCACGCCCTTCGGGGTCCTCCCGATGACCCACGACGAGACCGCGCTGGCCGTCGGCAGGGTCCGGTTCCTGGGGGAGCACGTCGCCGCGGTGGCGGCGGTGGACGAGGAGACGTGCGAACGCGCCTTCGAGCTGATCCACGTCGAGTACGAGCCTCTCCCGGTCTACGACGACCCGAAGGTCTCCCGGGAGCCGGTCCCGGTCAAGATCCACGACCGGGCGCTCCGCGACACGAACCTCCAGAAGGAGGTCTTCCAGCACTTCGGCGACGTGCCGAAGGCGCTCGAGGGCGCCTCCCAGAAGGTGAAGCTCTCGGGCAAGTACCTGGGAGTGAGCCACGGCTTCACCGAGCCGCACTGCACCATCGCCGAGCACACCCCCGACGGCCGGCTCACCGTCTGGTCCGCGACGCAGGTCCCCCACTACCTCCACCGCTCGCTCTCGGAGGTGCTCGGGATGCCGATGCACCGCATCCGGGTGGTCAAGCCCGAGGTCGGAGGTGGCTTCGGAGGGAAGAGCGACCCGTTCCCCCACGAGATCGCGTGCGCCGCGCTCGCCATCGAGACCGGAAGGCCCGTGAAGGTCCTCTTCGACCGGGAGGACGTCTTCTACCTCAACCACGGGCGCCACCCGACGCAGAACGACGTCACGGTCGGTGTCGACGCGGACGGGAAGTTCCTCGCCATGGACATCGACGCCCTCATCGACGGGGGGGCGTGGAGCTCCTTCGGGGTCGTCACGACCTACTACAACGGGGTCCTGGCGATGGGCCCCTACCGCTTCGACAACTTCCGCTACCACGGGGCACGGGCGTACACGAACCATCCGCCCTCCGGCGCCATGCGCGCGCACGGTGGGACGAACATGCGCTACACGGTGGAGTCCGTCGTCGACGAGATCGCCGCGCGGATGAGCTTCGACCCGATCGAGCTCCGACTGCAGAACTTCCTCCCGCCGAACTTCAAGACCATCAACGAGTTCCGCATCACCTCCAACTCCGTACGCCAGTGCATCCTCGCGGCGCGGGACCGGTCGGGGTGGGAGGAGAAGTACCGCAAGCTCCCCTACGGGCGGGGCATCGGGGTCGCCTGCGGGTTCTACATCTCCGGATCGAACTCCCCCATCCACTTCACCCCGGTCTTCCCCCAGTGCACGGTCCACCTCAAGGCCGACATGGACGCGGGGGTCACCATCCACTGCGGGGCCGCCGACATCGGCCAGGGCTCGAAGACGGTGCTCGCGCAGGTGGTCGCTGAGGTCCTGGGGATCCGGATGGACCGGTGCCGCGTCGCCGCCGTGGACTCCGACACCGCCCCGGTCGACCTCGGGAGCTACTCGTCCCGGGTCACGTTCATGATGGGGAACGCCGCGAAGGCGGCCGCGGAGAACCTGAAGGTCCCGCTCCTCCAGGCCGCGAGCGAGCTGCTCGAGGTCCCCCCGGACCGCCTCGAAGCTTCGGAAGAGCGGATCCACGTCAAGGAACGACCCTCGCAGGGCGTGCCCTTCCACGAGGCGCTGCACAAGGCGATGGAGACGAAGGGGGCCCTGGTGGCCTCCGGCGCCTACTCGACGAAGCCCCTGGGGGGGACGTTCAAGGGGGCGAAGGCCGGGACGGCCCCGGCGTACTCCTTCTCCGCCTACGTCGCCCAGGTCGACGTGGACCCCGAGACCGGCTTCGTCCACGTGGAGAACGTCTGGGCGGCCTTCGACTGCGGCCGGCCGCTCAACCCGCTCGCCGTGGAGGGACAGATCGAAGGCTCGATCCACATGGGCCTCGGCCAGCTCCTCTCCGAGGGGCTCTCCTACCGGGGGGCCCGTCTGATGAACCCGTCGCTGCTCGATTACAAGATCCTCACTCCGATGCAGATGCCCAAGGTCGAATGCCTCCTGGTCGGTGAGGACGACCCGGAGGGCCCCTTCGGGGCGAAGGAGGCCGGAGAGGGCCCCCTCGTGGCCGCGCTCCCGGCGGTGGGGAACGCGATCTACGACGCGATCGGCGTGCGTCTCATGGACCTCCCCATCACCCCCGACAAGGTCCTGCGGGCCCTCGAGGAGCAGAGGAAGAAGGGGGGCGCCGTCAAACCCCCGGCGCCGACGCGGCCCTCCAAACGGACCCCCACCCACGGAGGTCGGTAGGGAAGACCCCCCCACCGAGGAGAGAAGCATGCATCTCGACGCCTTCGACCTCCACCAGCCCACGTCGGTCGAGGAGGCCCTCGCGCTCGCCCAGCGCCACGCGGGGAAGTTCGATTTCCTGGCGGGAGGGACGGACCTGCTCCCGAACTACAAGATGCACCTGAACGTGCGTCCCCATCTCATCTCCCTCGACCACGTCGCGGAGCTCCGTGCGTTCCGCCCCGAGGCCGGCTGGCTGGGAGCCACGGTGCGACTGCGCAACCTGGAGGGCTCCTCGACGCTCCGTCGGCGTTACCCGGGGATCGCGGAGGCCGCGGAGGAGATCGCGACACCGCTGGTGCGCGCGAGCGGGACCGTCGGAGGCAACCTGCTCGTCGAGACGCGGTGCTTCTTCTTCAACCAGTCCTACCCCTGGCGCCAGGCGCTCGGGTTCTGCCTCAAGGCCGACGGGGACCAATGCCACGTCGTCCCGCAGAAGACGCGCTGCTACGCGACCTTCTCGGGCGACCTCGCCCCCGCGCTGATGGTCCTGGACGCCCACGCCGAGATCGCGGGGCCTGGCGGCCGGCGCCGGGTCGCCGTCGCGGACCTCTACGACCCGAAGGGGGACGGGGTCCGTCGGACCAAGCTCGGCCCCGGAGAGCTCCTGGTGGGGGTCCAGATCCCGCCGGGGGCCGAACACCTGAAGGCCAAGTACAGCAAGCTTCGGGTGCGCCCTTCCTTCGACTTCCCCGAGCTTGGAGTGGCCGTCGCGCTCGAGGAGAAGGGCGGCAAGGTCGCGCGGCTCGAGATCGCGCTGGGGGGGCTCGAGACCTATCCTCGGCTCATGAGGGCCCAGACCTCTCCGCTCGTCGGCGAGCGCCTGACCGAGGAGCGCGTGAAGGCCTTGTCCGAGGACCTCGTCAAGGCCGTGAGGCCGGTGCACAACACGTTCCTCGCCCCTGACTACCGGCGGAAGATGACCGGAGTGTACGTGCGCCGCGCCATCGGCGCCCTCAGGAGCGGGTCGTGAACGCGCCCCCAACGACCTCTACCCGCTCGCGGCAGGCCCGCTCCCCCCTCCCGGACGGGGCGGTCTTCGAGCTCGTCCCGCTGGAGAGGCTCCGCCCTCACGAGGAGATCGTCCCGTCGGTGCTCGATGAGGTCCTCTCGGACCTGAAGCGGGAGGGAGGGCTGCGCGAGCCGATCCTCGTTGCAAGGGAGGGCTACGTGGTCCTCAACGGCCACCACCGACTGGCGGCCCTGAGCCGCATGGGCGCGCGCCGGATCCCCGCCTGGGTCATCGACTACCTGAGCGACGCCGTCGACCTCGAGCGTTGGCCCGACTCCCCCTACCCGGGGAAGGTCACGAAGCAGGAGGTCCTCGCCCACGCGCGCGCTTCCAAGCTGCTGCCCCCGAAGACCACACGCCACACGCTCCGGCTGGCTCTCCCAGCCAAGATGACGCCGATCGGCGATCTGCTCTGAGCCGTGCCCGGTCCCCCCCATCTTGGGGGGCCTCTTCCCCCCGAGGTCTCAGATCCCGGGGAACCGGGCAACGTTCCGGCCGGTGCCCTGCCGGGCGAGGCCCGCAAGGAAGCGCCGGTTGCCCCACTTGTGGAGCTTGCACATGTTGGCCTCAGGGCCCTGGTGGTACGGGCAGATGGGGTCGTCCGAGACGTGGAGAGGGGAGGAGGCGACGACCTGGTTGGGTCCCAGGTGTCCCATGCCGGAGCGGAAACGGCCTGCGCACCCGTCGCACAGCCATTCGTCCGCGATCTCTCCTCGGCGGAGCACGAGAAGCTCATCGGAGACCTTTCCACAGGACGTGCACGTGTCGAACGAGTAGGTCAGGGGTTCCCACGTCATCGGAGAGCCGACCCGGGAGCGGGCTGATAAAACCCCACTCTCCAGTCGCTCCCGGAGAGGGCGACGACCCCGTTCGAGGTGGGGACCGGTCGACCCGCGCCAACGTAGCGCTTACCTACACCTCTCCCTCTCCGAAACAGGTCCCCGTGAGCTCCGTACCCGCAGGCCCACCTTCACCTTCACCCTCGCCGTCGCTCTCGCCCTCACCCCCGCCCCCACCCTCAGCAGCGACCCGAGCGGCGCCCTCAGGGACTTCCACGCCGAGGGCCCCCGACTTCGCCGTGGTCATGACCGTCAAGAACGGTCGCCCATGGATCGAGGAGGCGATCCCGTCGGTGCTCCCCGCCCTTGGCCAGGACGGGGAGCTCGTCGTCGTCGATGCTGTCTCCACCGATGGCACGACCGACTACCTTCGGGGGGTCGCCGAGCGCTCGTCCCTCCGGCTGGTCGTCGAGCCCTGCAGCATGGGCCGGGGGCGGCACCGGGGGATCCTCGAGACCGGGGCCCCCGTCGTCATCACTCAGGTGGACGCCGACGTCCGCTATCGTCCCGAAGCGATCCGGACCGGTGTCGCGGCGCTCCAGGCCCACCCCGGCACCGGGATGGTGCTCGTGGTGGGGGAGCGGGACCCCGACCCCGACGGGACGAAGCTCTTCGTCTGGGACCGGGCCTTCTACCTGCGCACCCCGGGCTACCCGGACGTCAACGTCGCGGACGATGTGGTCGCCGTGCGCCAGGCGCTCCTGGAGGGGAAGGTGCGGCGCTGCCTCGTGGACCGGATCGGGGACGACCTCAGGACGGCGAGCCGCGGATACGTCGCGGTCCGGGAACCTTGGAAGAAGGGGCCGGGGTTCTTCCGACAGTCCCGGAGACGCTACGCCCAGGGATGGACCTGGGGGGTGTACGTGAGGTTCCTCTGGGTGACCCGGAGGACCACGCTCCGATTCCTCGCCGGCATGGGGCTCGCGACCATCGCGCGCCTCGCTCCCGCGGCGTAGGCGCGGCGGCACCGCACGGGGGGGCGGGGCGGGAGGACCGGTGCTTCGCTACCCGGTGGGATACGGGAGCGGAAGTTCTCCCTTGGCAAAGCGCCGCAGGACCTCCACGAGGATGCGATGCTCGACGGGCTTCTGCCGGTCGGAGAGCTGCTGCGCAGTCTCGCCAGGTTCGATCTGAAGCTCGGCACGGGCCAGGACGGGGCCGCGGTCGACCTCGGGGGTGACCACATGGACGGAAGCGCCGGTCGTGGGCTCGTGGGCCGCGAGGACCGCTTCGTGGACCCGAAGCCCGTACATCCCCGGTCCGGAGTGCCTGGGAAGGAGCGACGGGTGGGTGTTCACGATCCGTCCCTTGAACCGCTCGAAGAAGGGGGGGCCTAGGACCCGAAGGAACCCGGCGAGGACCACCAGGTCGGTCCCGGCGCGGACCATCTCTTCGATGAGCGGCCCCTGCCACGCCCCCGGAGGGCCCTCCTTCACGGAGAACGCGAGCGTGCGAAGTCCCATCCCCTCGGCCGTCTCGAGGGCGTGGGCCGTCCGGCGGTCGGAGGCGACGAGGACGATCTCGGCGTTCAGTTCCTTCCGACGGACCGCTTCCGCCACGGCGGCCATCGTGGTCCCGGCCCCGGAGACGAGGATCGAGAGCCGCAGAGGTCGTGCCGGCGGGGCCGACCGAGAGGCCGGAGAGAGTGCGGGGGTCGATGCGGGAGGGGTGGGAAAGCTCGCGGTCACAGGTCTCCGGGAGAGAACCCTCGTCCTCAGAACGTGGTGGCGCTCGTGAAGGTGAACGCCTTGCTCACGATCGGGGCCAGGACGGGCGCAAAGTACCCGCGCTCATCGCTGTAGCATCGGCGCTGCTCCCCGACCGCCTCGACGCCCGCGAGCGTGGAGAGGATGCTCTCCGTGAACCGCAGGTTGCGGATCGGGTGCTTGATCTCCCCGTTCTCGACCCAGTACGTTCCGTCCCGGGTCATCCCGGTGATGATGGTCTTCCCGGGATGCACTGCGCGCACGTACCAGAAGCGGGTCACGACGACCCCCTCCTTGAGCTCCTTGACGAGCTCGTTGCGGTCCAGGTCCCCCGGCTTCATCGTGAGATGCAGCGGGAGCGGGCCAAGCTCCCCGAAGGGGGCTTCCGGGGGCATCGCGTTCTTGGTCGAGGTGGTGCCGGCCCGGGCCGCGGTCAGGGTGTCGTGGGCGGGTCCGTGGGCCCGCCCGTCCTCGAACACCGGTCGGACCTGGTGCGGAAGTCCCTCGAAGTCGATCGAGGAGGGAAGCCCTTCGGAGCAGAACGGGTCGTCCGAGAGCTCGAAGGTGGGCGAGACGAGCTTCTGTCCGGTGCCGGTCGTGAGGAAGCTCCAGCCCTCCTCCACCGAGCTCGCGCCGAGCCCAAGCCAGGAAAGGTGACCGGTGAGCTCCGAGACCGCGGGGCCCATCAGGAGGACCCGGTACTTTCCCGGGCCCACCGCCTTCGGTGCGGTCCGGGGGGTCGCTTCGACCGCCTCCTTCGCGAGCGAAGTGAGGTCGACGTGGGACGGGTCCCAGTGGGACCCCTCCGCCCAGCCTGAGACCGGAGGGTCCTTCTCCGGGAGTTCGGTCAAGATGGAGGCCTGGGCCGCGCTCCTTCGGTGGCCCCGGCGCAGGCCGTTGGTGTTCGCGACCGCCAGCAGGCTGTACCCCTGGTTGTAGACCCCGGAGATCCGTGCGGGGCCCAGGTTCTCCTCGACGATCGAGAACGCGGCGGCGATCCTGTCGCCGAGCTTCTCCAGGTCGTGGGCCAGGACCTTGGTGGAGAACGGGATCTCGGGTGTGGGACCTCCCTGGTCCTTCGCGAAGCCATGGAACCCTGGCGCGGGTGGGGCGACGCGGGCGAGCGAGGTCGCCTGCTCCACCACCGCGCGGAGCCCATCCGGCGAGAGGTCGGTCGTCATGGCCACGCCCAGCTTGCCGCCCTCCACGGCCACGCGGAGCGACACTGCCCTCGTCGACTCCCAGTGCGGCTGGTAGAGGCGCGAGTTCGCGCAGCGCAGCGTGGTCCAGCGATCCTCGTAGAACCTGGCGTCCGCGTCGCCGTGGACGAACCCGAGCATCCGGTCGAGGATCTCGAGGCCCTCCTTCACCTCCGGGCGGCTGGGGGAGTCGGGACCGGCGCGGTCGGACCTTCGAGAAGCATGCGCGGGGGCCTTCCGGGGGGCCGGAGCGCGGGTCTTCGTGGCCCGTGGACGGGAAGCGGGGGGACTCATGCCGTACCTCCGATCCGGACCTTCGTGAAGTGTCCGACGGGGGCGCCGTGGCTCACGTGTCCCACCTGTCCCGGCTGGCCCTTGCCGCAGTTCGGGAGCCCCCAGAGATGCCAGGAGTTCCGGTCGGACGTGGCCGCGAGCGAGTTCCAGAAGACGGGTGTCATGCCCGAGTAGATGGGGTTCCGAACGAGCTCGCCCAGCTCCCCGTGTTGGACCTTCCGACCCACCTCGCAGCCGAACTGGAAGTTCAGCCGCTTGTCGTCGATGGACCACGAGCGGTTGGTCTCCATGTACACCCCGTTCTTCACGCCCCGCAGGAGCTCCTCCCGGGAGCGGTCGCCGGGGGCCAGGTTCACGTTGGTCATCCGGATGAGAGGCGTCCGGGACCAGCCGTCGGCGCGGGCCGTCCCGCCGCTGCGGGGGAGCCCGACGCGTCCGGCCGTCTCCCGCGAGGAAAGGAAACCCTGGAGCAGCCCCTCCTTCACGAGGGGGTAGCGACGACCGGGGACGCCCTCGTCGTCCCAGGGGAAGCTGCCAAGGCCCCCCACGCAGGTCGCGTCCGCTTCGATGGTCATGGCCGAGGAGCCGTAGCGCAGCCGCCCGACGTCCTCTGCCTTGACGAAGGAGGTGCCGGCGAACCCCGCTTCGAAGGCCAGGACCCGGTCCAACTCCGTCGCGTGGCCAACGGACTCGTGCACCTGCAGCCCGAGCTGGTCGCTCGCAAGGACCAGGTCGAGCTCCCCCTGCGGGCAGGCGGGGGCGGTCAGGAGCGCGTGGGCGGTCTTCCCGCACTCCTCGGCGTGGCCGGGGAGGTCCATGCCCCGGATGAACTCGAAACCCGCCTGGGCGAAGTCGCCGCCAAAGCTGTTCGGGTAGGAGCGGCGCTGGACCTCACCTTCCCCGACGGCCGTGGCCTCGAGACCCCCGCCCACGTGGGTGATGGAGGCGCGATAGGAAGCGCCCTCCGTCGAACGGTACCACTTCTCCTCCTGCCAGAGGGTGATCGAGGACTTCCCGCTCTTGATCGACGGGTCGGTGTGGAGCCGGGACTCGGCGTCCTTCAGAAGCTCGATCTTCTGCTCCGTCCCGACCTGGAAGGGGTCCTCCTTCATCGGCGTGGAGTAGGAACCGTTGCGGGGAAGCTTGGCCTCCTCCACGAACGGGACCCGCTCCTTCGACGTGCGCTCGGAGGCGCGGGCCAGGCGCTCGGCGGTCTTGGCGGCGGTGCGGACGGAGGCCAGAGTGGCCTCGCTCGTCGCCGCGAAGCCCCAGCCGCGCTCGCGCAGCACCCGTACCCCGATCCCCGCCTCAAAGATGTCGGTCAGGGACTCGGCCGTCCCGTTCTTCACCGCGAACCTCTGGTAGCGTCGGGGTCCGACGTACCTCACATCCGCGAAACGGACACCCGGCACCTGGGCAGCGTCGATCGCTTCGATGAGCAGTTCTTCGACCAACCGGAGCACCCCCATCTCCGAGGAGAGGAGAGGAAGGGGCGACGGCAATCCCTACGTTTAGCCTTTCGGCGTCGCCGCCGTCCGATGCCGAGAGGTCAGAGGGTGACCTTGAGCCCCAGCTTGTCGGTGAGCTCCTTGTAGCGGTTGCGGATCGTGACCTCCGTCACTCCCGCGACCTCGGCCACCTCGCGCTGGGTCCGGCGCTCGCCGCACTGGAGAGAGGCGATGTAGATCGCGGCCGCGGCCACCCCGGTCGGGCCCCGCCCGCTGGTGAGCTCCCGCTCGGTCGCTTCCTTCAGGATCTCGTTGGAGCGGGTCTGCACCTCGCCCTTCAACTTGAGCTCGGAGCAGAAGCGCTGGACGTAGTCCTGGGGACGCGTGGGCAGGAGCCGCAGCCGCAACTCCCGGGTCATGAACCGGTAGGTCCGCCCGATCTCCTTGCGGCCGATGTGGCTCTTCGCCGCGATCTCGTCCAGGGTCCGGGGGACGTTGCACTGCCGGCAGCTCCCGTAGAGGGAGGCGGCGACGACGCCCTCGATGGACCGTCCTCGGATGAGATTGTGATTGACCGCCTTGCGGTAGATCATGGCCGCCGTCTCGCGCACGTTCCTGGGCAGCGCCATGGCGCTCGCGATCCGGTCCAGCTCGGCGAGCGCGAAGGCGAGGTTCCGCTCGGTGGCGTTGGAGACGCGGATGCGCCGCTGCCACTTCCGCAGCCGGTAGAGCTGGGCCCGGTTCCGGGTCGGGATGGACTTGCCGTAGGGGTCCTTGTTCTTCCAGCCGATCTCGGTGGAGAGACCCTTGTCGTGGATCGTGAGCGTGGTGGGGGCGCCGGCGCGGGCCCGCTTCTCCCCCTGCTCCGCGTCAAAGGCCCTCCAGTCGGGCCCCTGGTCGATCATGCTCTCCTCGAGCACGAGGCCGCACTCGTCGCAGACGAGCTCGCCGCGGTCGTAGTCCTTCGTGAGGTGGTTGGACCCGCAGCTGGAGCAGCGCACCGGCGCCGGGGTCACGCCCTCGCCGGACGGAGCGCTCCCGCCAGGGACCAGCGGGGCCCTCCCTTCAGCCGTCACGCCGGCGAACCTCCGTCCAGAGAGAGCAGCCGACCAGGGCCAGGGCCTCAGGCGCGGGCAACGGTCGTCGCGGAGCGACGGACAGGTAGGGATGGGAGACAGGACCGAAGACGCGGACAACGCGTCCCCGGAAGCGGCCGTGGGGTTCGGCCAGGATGGTGCCTTCCGGGACCACACCCTGGGCCCGGACCGTCAGTGTTCCTCGCGCGGAGATGGAAGATACACGCCCCACCTCGCGTGGTTCCGTCGGTCCGACCGCTCGAACGGACCTGGACGGGACCGACAAGGGTTAATAGCAACCTATGTACGGTCTATAAAGCTTATGCGACCCGGACCGGACCATCCAGCGTTCCGGTCGAGGTGAAGAGGGGGGAGGGTGGGGTGTCACCCGCTTCCCGCCCCTATCCCTGAGATAGGTCCTTCCCTCGGAGACTATTCCTCACCAAGCTCCGCGCGGATCTCCTTGAGCTTCAGCTCGGCATCGGCCGCCTTTCCGGCCTTGACGAGGACCGTGATCTCCTTGAGCAGCGTGGCCGCGTTGCCGATGGGCTTCCGCTTCTTCTGACGGTCGCGGACCTTCAGCCCAAGGTCGCGGGCCTCGGTGATGATCTCCGTGAGGTTCCGGGGCGCGGGGGTGGAGGGGGCAGCGGTGGATGTTCCCTCCTCGGGCTCGGCCTCCGGGGCGGACTTGGGGGCTTCCGCGGGGGCGGAACGCCGTCTCGAGCCTCGAGCGGGCGAGGAAGAGGTCGGAGCGCTCTGGGATTCCTCCGCGGGTGGCGCGGTCTCGTGCACGGGCGCAGTCTCGGCAGGCGCCGCTTCCCGCGTCGCGGGCTCCGGCGCGGAGGATGGAGAAGGTTCGGGGGGAGCGGGTTCGGAGGGGGCTTCGGGCGCGGGGGACGGGGTGGATGGAACGCTCCCGGAGGACGCTGAGACTTCGTCGGCCTTGACGGCCTCGGCGGCAGGCGCGACCTCCGCGGCGGGCTCGGGAGGCACCCTCGCCTCCGCGGGGGGAGGGGCGGGGTGCGCGGCCACCGACTCCGGCGTGAGGAAGAGCGAGCGGAACTGGATCATCTCCTCGCTGGCCTCCTTCAAGCGGCCGGCCCGGGCGTGGCCCAGGATCGCCTTGAGGCGCGACTCCGCCTTCTCCCGCTGTCCGGAGGCCGGGGGATGCGCCTTGAGGCTCCGGATCGCCTGCTGACCGAGCAGCGCGACCTGGTTGCGGACCTGTTCGTGGAGAAGCACCAGCGCGGCGGAGGCCTGCGTCCCCGCCTCCTGGAGCGTGGCGGCCGAGAGGTTCGACTCGGCCAAGGTCTCCCGCACCTGGCCCAGCCGCTCGTCGGCCTTCGAGAGGTCCATGCCGAGCTTCTGGCCCGTCTCCCGCAGGCTGTCGACGCGCAGCAGCGTCTCCTTCACCTGCTTCCAGGCGGACTCCAGCTCGTTCAGCGACCGCTGGGAACGCAGCAGCAGCTCGACCCCTTCGATCCGCGCCCCCTCCTCGAAGACCTTCCGGGAGCGGGAGACCTCCCGGGCAACGTCCGCAGCGATGCCCTCCTCGCGCAGGCGTCCCTCCTGCTCTTCGAGCTGGGTCGAGAGCGCCTCGAAGCGGGCGGTGATCTCCGGCTCCATCTTGTCGTAGGCGCCCTGGAGGACCTTCAGGCTCTCGCCCATCGCCCCGCGGGCGGCGGCCATCGCCGCGTTCGTGAGCGCGGAGGCCACGTCCGTCGTCTCCATGCCGAGGAGTTGGGCCACTCTGAGCGAGGACTGCAGCGCGACCGCGGTCTTCTCCATGTCGAGCCCGGCCGCAGTGGTGGGAGGAGCGGTGGGCCCGCTGGGCCCAAGGGGAAGCACCACCGAAGCGGGCTCCCGAACCTCCTCGCGTCCGCCTCGTGAGGTCCCGGCGGAGAGAGGGTCGACCGTTCCCTCGGGGCCCGTCGGCGCCGGGCCCTGGGGCCCGCCCTCGGGAACCTCCTCCTGGATGGCCTTTCGAGCCTCCGGCAGGAGAGCTGTCGGGAAGCCGCAGGAAGCGCACTTGGCCTGTCCCGAGTCGATCTCGCTGTCGCAGATCGGGCAGATCTCTACGATGCCTCTCCCCTCCACGCTCGTACTAGGCACCCCGACCGCCCCTTGAGTTCTTCCTAGGTAGGACCACAGGACTACTTGGGCATGCGAGGGGCGCCCAGAACGCGGAGGCGCCCCTCCCCGCCATCGCGCTCAGCCACCGGAGAACGTGCTGACCACTTCGAGCTCGCCCGACTGCTCGAGACGAAGGTCCGAGGGGACCGACTCGCCTCCCCAGAAGAGCGCGCACCCCTCCACGGGGAGAGCGAGCTTCCGGAGGACCTCGCGCAGCGACGTGCCCTCCGGGACCCGGAGGGTCTCGGGCTCTCGGCCTGGCCTCCCCGAGGAGAAGACGACCCGTATCGTGAGTTCCTCGCCCATGCGTTCGTTCCGTGCGGTGTCGTCCAGGTGTCAGGAGGTCGGAGACTGGTCCGGGGGGGGCGCGGGGTGGCAGGGAGGACCGCCTCGGGCGAGGCGGACCTGGCGTGGGGGAGCCGGCTGCCGAGCGCTGAGGGGGAGATTTGAACTCCCGAGGGTGAGACCCACCGGTTTTCGAGACCGGCGCCTTGCCGGGCTAGGCTACCTCAGCTTCTCCTGCCCCGAAGGCGAGGTTCTTTCCCATAAGGCCTTTCGGCCCCACCGTGCGGCCCGACCATCCTGTGTTCTTGGTGGTCCTCCGAGGGCCCTCCGGCTCGGGCAAGACCACCTTGGCCCGATCCATGGAGGGTCGGGCGCCGTGGGGGTTCGCGGTGCTTTCCACCGACGACGTTCAGGCCACCTTGGACAAGCCCGACCTCTCCGACGAGGAGGAGTTCGCCTGGGTGCTCGTCGCCGTGGGTCGTGCCTTGGCGCGCATCCTCTCCGTCTCCGACCACGTACTGCTGGACGCGGGACTGCGCGATCCCGCGCACGTCGCGGAGGTCCTCCGACAGGCGGGACTGAGACCCGCGGACCGCCACGTCCTGAAGGTCCGGCTCGAGGTGGGGACCGAGGAAGCTGTCCGGAGGAAGACGGACCTCCCGCCGGAGCGGGTCCGCGAGCTGCACCGCATCTGGGGCACCCGACCGATGCGCGGGGAGAACGTGATCTCCACGACCGGCCGCTCGCTCGAGCAGGTCCGCTCCGAGTTCCTAGGAGTGGTGGGGGAGCGTTACAACGAGCTCGCCCGAGAGCTCTCTGCGCGGCCGAACACGCGGCCTGGGCGGAGCAGCGGACCGAGGAGGGGGAGGCGAAGGATCAGGCCGGCGACGAGGCGCTCGGCATCGACTGCTTCATCCGGTCGATCCCCCGTACGGGCAACGGGTCGACGCCCCGACGCTTTGCCGACCAAAGTGAGACGTAGTCGCCAAGCCAGACCAGCTCGAGGAGCTCGCCGAGGGCTCCTCGCGCCTCGGGGGTCACGATCTCCACGCGGGCGCCCTGGCCGCGGAGCGCCTCGCTGAGGTAATCGATCCGGCGGTGCATCGCCTCGCCCTCGCTCCGGCCCCGGAGGATCGCGACGAAGCGCCCTTCGGCCTCCGCCCTCCCGAGCACGTCCCAGGCCACGATCGCGTTGTGCAGGAGCTCGGGCACCGAGTCGAAGTGCCCCAGCCGCTTGGCGTTCTCCTCCGCCTGCGTCTTCCAGCGTCGGGCCACCGCGACCAGCGGCTCGGGCGCGTAGACCCAGAGATCTCGCTTCCCGCCCCAGGCGTCGGCGAGGACGGAGGCCCGTCCTCCGTCCCCCGCGAACTCCTCGGTGCGAGCCCGAAGCGACTCGGCGACCCGGGGGAGCTCCCGGTCGATGCCGGGGATCGCCTCGCGGAGGAGGCCGACCAGGGCACCCATCAGGTAGCCCAGGCTCGCCCTGGGAGGCAGACCCGGAGGGACCTGCACGTGGAGGACCCGGTCGGCTCGAGCTCGCTCCATCAAGGGCCCCCCCGAGGCGATAACGGCGCGGGTGACCCCGCGCCGCCCGGCCTCGTCGTAGGCCGAGAGGGTCTCGGCGGTGCCGCCGGAGTAGGAGAGGAAGACCGCAGGGACCGGAGGACGGACCCAGGCGGGGAGGGCGAAGTCCCGGACCTGAACGATGGGGCACTCCCCGCTCCTGCCCGCAAGGCCGGAGAGGAGCTCGCCGGCGATGCCGCTCCCGCCCATCCCGCAGACCGCGACCGGGACCCCGCTGCGGACGGGAAGGTCGTGCCGCGGGACGCTCTTCAGCCCGTCCTCGAGCTGGCGGGGAAAGCTCGCGGCGAGCTCCCACATCCGCTTCTCGCCAGGCACGGAAGGCGCGTTGATTTCTGCCACGGGAGGGGCCGAGCGTCACCTGCTAGATATGCCTGAGGACGAACCTGAGGACGAGTCTGAGGACGAACCCGGTTCCGTGGGCCCCGCGGTCGAGGCTACCCTGGTTCTTATCGAGAGAAGCTAGGCGGTAGGCTTACAAGCCCTCCCGTGCCTGCCTACGGTGGGCGAGCGTGCGGGCCAGTGGTGTGGCGTTCTGCCCGACCCATTGGACCGACAGGGGTCACCCGTAGCGGAGCAGGGTCGGAGTCGGATGCAGCGGGCTTTCCTCGGACCCCACATCAAGATACCGACGGGAGTGGACGGGCTCGACCGTATGCTGCACGGGGGACTCCTCCCCGGGCGGCCCTACCTCATCGTCGGTCCGCCGGGGGCGGGAAAGACGACGATGGCCTTAGAGTTCCTGCTCCGGGGGGTCCGGCAAGGCGAGGACGTGCTGTACGTCACGCTCGAGGAGCCCCCGAACGAGCTTCTGCAGGACTTCGCCGGGCTCGGGGATGGGCTGGAGAAGGTGTGGATCTTCGACGCCATCCCCGACATCATGCGCTACGAGAAGACCCCGTTCAAGGACATCGCGGCGGTCCGCTCGGCGATGCGCCTGGGCGACGTGCCGAAGGAGATCCGCAAGACGGGCGAGTTCACGAGCGTCGAGATCACCTTCAGCGCCCTCATGCAGACCCTCAAGATGGAGACGGTCCGCCGGCTCTACAGCCGGATCGTCATCGATTCCCTGACGGCGCTCCAGTACTTCTGCATGAAAGGGTTCGACGAGGCCCAGGGCGCGCAGGCGTTCCTCCGGTTCCTCTCCGACCTCAAGATCACCTCGCTCCTCACGGTGGAGACCGCCGACTCCGACCGGCCCACCGCCGAACGGCTGCTGGCCCGGGGGGAAGTGCACCTCTTCCGGTGGGACATCTCCGGGCGCGTCGTCCGGGCCGTGGGGATCGAGAAGATCCGGGGGAGCCCCCACGACCCGCGGCTCCACCCCTTCCGCCTTTCCGCGCACGGGCTGGACGTCGACACGTCCGTCGCCATCTCTCGGGATACCCACACGGTCGTCCCGGTCCCCTCCGAGGAACCGGAGGAGGTCGAGCAGCCCTCCGAGACGGAGCTCATGATCGAGGCCCGACGCGCGATCCTGACCATCCAGGAGGACGTCCAGGACCTGCTCGACGTCGGGGTCGACGTGGACATGGTGCGCGAGCTGGTGCAGCAGGCGCACGCGGCGCTCTCCCGGATGCAGACCCGCGAGTCGCTGCGGCTCCTGCTCGAGGCCCGGCAACTGGTGAACCACCTGGTGCTGGGCTACCAGGTGTCTCAGGAGTTCGCGGCGAAGGGAGGCGCGCCGAGCTGGCCATCGCTCGCCTTGAAACGCGACGTCGAGAGCCAGCTGGGACGAGCGCCGGTGGGCTCCACCGCCTCCACCACCGCAGCAGCGCCCGCGGCCGCCAGCACCATGCCGAGCCCGGCGACTCGGCCGACGGCAGCATCTCCGCAGCTCTCCCAGCCCACGCGGGAGTCCGCGGCCTCGCTCCTCCCGCTGCTCTCTCGGCTGGTCGGCGTGCTTGGCAAGAAAGAGAGCGCATCGATCACGGCGAACCTACCGGCCGCGCTGCTCCAACGGGCGGCGGCCGTTGCGGGAGCGACCGATCTTCCGGGGATCCAAGCCATGGCTGCTGCTCCCGGCGCTGCAGCTACCCCGGAGGGCGAGCGACCTCAGGGCGGCCAATCGGGCGACGTCGAGCCCTCATCTCCCGGAACCGCTCCCCCCGCGCTGACCCCCACCACGGCCACCGTCGCGCAGCGTACAGCCGAACCTCCTCTCGCTTCAGCCATCCACCCTGCGGCGACCGCGCCAACACCTGCGGCTCCGGTTCCCGAGGGCCCCCGCACGCCGGTAACCGCCACGCCTACCTCTTCGGACGCCGCGCCGAGACCGGCTCCAACATCACCCCCCACTCCGGCTCCACCCGCTGCGGCGGTGGCAGGTTCACGGCCGCCCTCTCCTCCGCCGACCGCCGCGGCACCCCCGAAGCCCCCTGCCGCACCGGCCGTGCTGAGACCCCTTCCCCCTCCGGTGATACCTCCGAGCTCCCCCACATCTCCCCCTCGGACCGCTCCCAAACCAGCTCTCGCTCCCGCCTCCCCAGGTGGAGGAGCAGTGACCGCACCTCGCCCTCCACCGACGGCCCCTCCCGCCCGGCCTGGCGGGAGCGTGCCCCCGCCCTCGGGCGGGTCCGGCACTCCACCTTCAGCCCCACCGAGCCCGCCTCGAACCAATGTCGGGACCGCCGGCCTGCCCCAGCGTCCGGGTTCTCCGCCGACAGGATCGCCCACCGCGACACCACCTCCGAGAACGGGGGCCCCACCGCCCGTTCTGGGCCAGACGGCCGCGGCTCCAACCGCGAGGCCACCCTCCGCCCCAGGCCAAGCCCCCGCGGCGCCCCCGGCCCGGCCTTCCTCGTGGACACCGTTGCCGCCGGTGCCCAAGGTCCCGACTCCTTCCACGTCGACTATCCCGAGGGCTCAGCCATCACCCCCAGCGCCTTCCCCTACGGCCCAGCCCAACGCGTCCACGAACGCGGAGCCCGCCTCCTCGACAGGGGGCATCCCCGTGACCTCCGCTCCGGCCGCCAAGGCCCCGACGCCGGCCGCAGCGCCTCCCTCCAGCCAAGCGCCGGGTCCCGGCCCATCTCCCGCTCCTGCAGCGCCCCCACCGTCCCAGGGCGCAACGCTTACTCCACGCCCCTCAGGGGCCGAGTACTCCGCCTCGACCCCCACGGGCGGCAGGGCGCTTCCCGGCAGCTGGACCGCCCCGTCCGTATCGAGGATGCCTCCGCCCGGTTCGCCCCCCGCAAGTCACGGACCCAGCGCGCCGTCAGCCCCGAACCGCATCGGTGCGCCTGTCGGGCAGGGCCGGATCGGACCAGCCCCCACGGGAGCTCCCCCTCGCCCCACGCCCTACGCGGGAATCCGCGAGGCGACACGTCCGCAGGGCGCTCCGGTCGCGACACCTTCCCCCACTGCCCCGCCCCCGTCTCCCACGCAAGTGGAGGCCGAGCGCCCGGCGCCCGTCCCTCCCGCTTCACCAGTTGCTGCAGCCTCTGAGGCACCCGCCAGGGCTCCAGCGTCCCCCGATGCCCCTCCTGCGCTTGTTGCGCCCCCCGCGGCGACCCCGGAGAAGACCCCCACGCCCTCCGAGCCCGCGTCCGCGGGCGCACCGAGGCTCGCCGACGCCACTCCACCCGTCCCTCCGCCCCCGGCCCCTGCCGCAAGTTCGGAGCGACCGACCTCCGCGCCCGTGGAGGGAGCGAGGGCCGAGCGAGTCTCACCCAGTCCTCCATCGCCCCCCGAGCCTGCGACGCCACCGACCCCTAGCGAGGGGAGCCAAGCGGAGCCTGTCCCCGCTCCGACACCGAAGCCGGATGCGGTGGCCCCAGAGACCGCTGCGGAGACCGCCGCTGCCTCGGTAGCTCCTTCAGCCCCTGAGGCCGGGAGCGGACCCGCCCTCGACACCACCTCCTCCTCCGCCGAAGCCGGGACCCCATCGGAAGAGGCCCCAAAGAAGCGCGGCGGACGACGCAAGAGAGGGACGGGAGCCTCTGGCGGCGGTCGCAGACGGAGAAAGGGACAGGCCGCTGAGGGGACGGCGGGCGACGATCCTTCCTCCGCGAAGTCTACATCCTCGGACGCAGCGACGGAGCCCTCCTCCTCGGGCGAACCGACCCCGGGAGAGGAATCCCCCGCACCTCCCGCGGACGATGGAGAGTCTCCCGAGGATCCTACCGAGCCGAACGCGGGGGAGAGCTCCTCTCCCGCGGGCGAAGGCGACGGGAACTAGCGACGGGAAGGAGGGAGGTCGAAGATGGTCGTAGGACGTGGACGGCAGGATGGTCGGACCACGACAGGCATCCCCGGGCTCGACCGGATGCTCAAGGGAGGATATCCGCCCGGCCGACCCTACCTCATCACGGGGCCCAACGGCAGCGGTCGGACGCTCATGGGCCTCCAGTTCCTGATGGAAGGCATCCGGCACGGCGAGCCCGTGCTGCTCGTGGCCGTGGACGAACCTCCGCACGAGATCATGGAGAACGTCCGGGCGTTCGGGTGGGACCTCTCGAAGATCCACACCCTGGACGCGAACCCGGGCCAGCTCGCCTACCGCCGGCTGGGGAGCGTCCAGGAGATCAAGAGCCTGCAGGAGGTCCGTTCCATGCAGGAGCTGGGGGACCAGCGCCGCGCCCCTGCGCAGACGGAGGACATCACCATGCAGTCGATCTACCTCCGGCTTCGGAGGCAGCTGGAGACCCTTCCGGTGCGCCGTCTCGTGATCGACTCCATGACCTCCATCCGCCACTTCGCTCTGAGGGCCACCGGGGAGCAGCAGACGGACCGGACGGAGATCCAGTCGCTGCTCCGCTTCCTGGCCGAGAAGGAGGTGACGACGCTCATCACCGCGCTCCCGCCCCCGTCGCATGAGCTGACCCCCGAGCAGGTCATCTGCCGTGGAGAGGTGCTGCTCCGCAAGGAGTGGTCCGGTCCGATGATGAAGCGGACGATCCAGATCCTGCGGATGCGTGGCACCCCGCACGACACGGAAGAGCACACCCTGACGATCGGGGCCGATGGCATCCGCGTCGAGGACGAGACCCCGCTCAACGCGGGGGAGTGAGCAACTCGCGGTAGACCGCGAGCGTGGCCTCGGCCACCTTCGGCCACGCGTGCCGCTCCTCGATGACGCGTCGCCCCTCTTGGCCCATGGCCCTTCTACGGCCCTCGTCGGAGAGAAGCGCGGAGACCGCCTCACGGAACTGAGCGACCTTCTGGTCGATGGGAAGACGCTCGTCGACGAGGACCCCCGCGGTCCCCGCCGGCACCTCCTCCTCGAGCACCGTCGTGCCCACCACCGGGAGGGAGCTGGCCATGGCTTCCAGGACGGTGATGCTGAGGAGCTCCGACCCGCTGGGATGCAGGAGGAGGTCGCTCGCGGCGTACCTTCGCTGAAGCTCGTCCTCCGTGACCTCGCCCGCCACGATCACCCGCTCGGATCCTCCCCCCAGGCGGACCACTTCGTCGGCGTAGGCCCGGTCCTGGACGGGCCCGACGATCGTGAGCGTCGCTCCGGGGATGTCCCGGACCGCGCGTGCCGCCAGGTGCCAGCGCTTGCGTGGATGGACGGCTCCCACGCCCAGGACCTGATGTCCGAACCGAACGCTCCACTCGGCGTGGAAGAAGGCGGGGTCCACCCCGTTCGGGATGACCCGGATCCTGTCCCTACGGGTCGTGGGATGGACACGCCCCATCAGCTCCGCGACCTTTGGCGTCAGCGCGAACGTCCTTTCGGCCCGCGCGCACGCCCTCTTCTCCAGATAGAACCCCCAGGACTGGCTCAGTCCGTGGACCCCGTTCCAGTGCCGGGAATGGGAGGTGTAGACGTACGGTACGTGGGCGAGGATGAGCCGGTTCGCGACGACGGGCGTGGACGCATGCACGATGTCCCCCCGCTCCTGCCGCAGCATCTTCGGGAGGGCCAGGGCGAACCGGTACTCGTCGATGGGGCGGCCACTGCCGATCCTCTGCACGACCTGGACCTCCACGTCCAGGCTCTGGAGGCCGCGGGCGAGCCCGTCGATCGCCCGTTCGACCGCCCCCCAGCCCGGGGGCGGGACGGGGAGCACGCCGCTACCGAGGAGGAGGACCTTCACGATTCGGGGATTTCACGGGGAGGGTAATAGAAGCTCTTCCCAACGGCTCCCCAAGGGGGGGTAGCGCCCCGGGGGGAGGAGGCGATAGGTCCAAGACCACTCCCGCCTGCGGAACCTCCGCAGCCCCGTGGTGTAGTGGCCAAGCATACGGGCCTTTGGAGCCTGTGACACCGGTTCGAATCCGGTCGGGGCTACCATATGCGTGGGGTGTATACCATCACCACAACACCACGTTGAGAAACGATCAAAGCGAGGGCCGAAGCTTGGGGTGGTGACCCTGTGTGGAACCAGTGGCAGAGGTAGTCGCCTCATAGGGTGGCCCGACCTTGAGTCCAAGCGGTGGTGCTGGGAATCCGGACCCCTACCTACGAGATAAGCGCGCGATTCAGGGTGACATCATTGATGAACCAGTAGGTGCTCTATATGACTCGGTGGTGGCGCCATGCGTATCGGGGACATCGTTTTTGGTTTGACAGCGGCGGAAGAAGAGCGCGCGCGGGACCCCAGGCTTCTGCTTGAGGGATTCCTCGACGCCTTCGGATTCGTGAAACAGGTCAAGGACGGACACGAGTTCCTCATTCTTGGACCGAAGGGGTCTGGCAAGTCCGCGATCGCCTCTCGGATTGAACTCTTGGCAAGACAGGGAAACACCCTGTTCGCAAGTACGTATCAGCTAGGGCAGTTTCCGTTCGACAGGTTTGCAGAGATTCTTCCAGGGGGGGAGGCGCCCCTCATCAAATTCCCGAGCAATTGGGAGCTCCTGCTGCATATTCTCCTCGTCGAGAGCTTGAGCAAAGATGCGGCGTGTCGATGCGAGGGCACGCCGTCCCTCGCGAAGGTGACAGAGGCTCTGAAGAAGCTCGGCCTTCTACCAGGAAAGGACCTCACGCAGCTCGTGAGACACACTTCGAGCCGCCAGTTGAAGCTCTCGATTCCGCAGTTCTTCGAGTTCGAAGCCGGCTCGGAGAAGGAGCAAGTTCCCGACGTCGGATTCATGTTCAGAATTCTCCAGGATGTCTGCAGTCGTGCACGACCCTCTGGGAGGCATCTGGTCTTTGTCGATGGTCTCGATGACGTCTTGACTCGTCGGGGGAGGCAGTACGAAGCCTTGGCCTCCTTGATAGTTGGCGCTGACAGGATGAATCGAAGACTTCGCGAAGCCGGAGCCAACGCCAAGATCGTCGTACTCTGTCGAACAGACCTATTCGATCTTCTCCCTGATCCGAACAAGAACAAGATCAAGCAAGATAATGCGGTCGTTCTCGACTGGTATCAGGACACACGCGACTACGGCTCGACGAATCTTGTTCGGCTTGTGAATCACCGCGCTCAGCTATCGTTGCACAGCTCCGTCGACGTCTTCTCTCAGTTACTCCCAGGGTCAGTGGTCGGAGGTCAGCCGACAGTGAAGACGATTCTTGAGAACACCCGACACACCCCCCGCGATGTCATTCAACTTATGAACAGGGTTCGAGACCATTCGAGGGGGGCCTCTGCGAACGCGCCGGCCGTCATGAGTGGTCTGCGGAAGTATTCCGAAGACTACCTCTTGCCGGAGATGCGAGACGAACTATGCGGTATCATGCCGATGGCCGACACGGAGAAGGCGCTTCAGCTTCTGAGTCTCCAAGGCAAACGTCAGTTCACCTTCGACGAGTTTCGTAGCGCCCAGAGAAATGATCCTCGGTTCGCTCAACTGGACCCCATGCGAACCCTTGAGTACCTATTCGAATGCAGCGCAATAGGTAATGTGAGAGGGGGCGAAGACGACGATGATTACCGGTTTTCTTTCAAGTTCCGTAACCGGAGCGCAATTTTCAACCCCAATGAGAGGATTACAGTCCATCGTGGAATCTGCAAAGCCCTGAATCTGATGTAACCCGCTCCCGAGCGGCGCGTGGCGCTCAGTGGTACACTGCTGTGGCGGGGAACCGGACAGACGAGGCAGCGGCATAGTCTGGGTCGAGTTCTATCGCGATCCACCGCCGCTTGAGAAGCTGGGCAACCCAGCCTGTTGTGTTTGAGCCGGCGAACGGATCGAGAACTATGTCTCTCGTGTCGGTGGTGAACTTGATGAAGAACTCAGGGAGTGCCTTCGGAAAGCGGGCCGGGTGGGGCTTCAGCCCTTTCGCTTTGCACTCCTTGAAATAGTCACTGGTCGCGTCTGTGTTCCCGGCTTGGATGAGATTGGATGGGATAGACCCCCCCCTGTCCAACGCGAATTTCTTGGTGATGTTATGGCCGGAAGGCCGGATGGTTTCTCGGATGCCACGCGCGACCAGTCGCCTCATGTCAGGACTGTAGTCATGGAGGACCCTCCGGTTGTCCGCCTTCGGGTTCTCCCCTTTACCGAACCACCAAATGAACTCAACGGCGTCCTTGACTCTGATTCGACGAACGTTCACCCACTCAGCAGGGGCTGGCATCTTCGCCGAGTTGTACCAGAAAAATTCCTGAGCTAGTGGAAGCTGCTTGCTGATCCTGAGCGCCAGCTCATAGTGGTAGAGGGAACGGATGGGGGCGCCTTTCGTCCAGACACCACCGACGTTTAGAACAAAGCTCCCATCCGGCTTGAGAACCCGCCGGATCTCCGGGACAAAGCCCGTCAGCCAGTCGACGTATTCCTTCGCATCGACGTTCCCGTACTCCTTCTTAAAAACGAGCGGGTACGGAGGAGATGTTACGACTAGACTGACAGACTCCGAGCGGACTTGCTTGAGCAGGTCTCGGGCATCCTCGCAGTAGCAGGCTCCCTGCTCGGTATAGTACAGAGGGGTGGCACATTCAACCTCGGCAGCGACTGGGTTGCGGATGTCGAGGTTCAGCCCCTGACTTCGGGTCTTTGCCACCGCCATGTTCATAGGCCTTCTCGTCGCTTCACAGTTGAGGAGATTATGGACTTTTCAGCCAACCAGGCGAGGACGATATTTCGCACCAGTTCGGAGTCCCCTTCGCCAAGTTCCCCTCGGAACTTCTCGATGAGAGCCCACTGGCTGTTGGTAAAGATGACCTGCACCCGCCGTTTTCCCTTCTGGGGGGGCATGTACTCACCGGCTACACACCCGATACTGGTCTCGATTATGAAGGTTTACCCCGATACGGCCTAATGTGCAAGGTGGACCCCACCCGGTCGAGGTGGACATGGGGCTCACCGCATATCAGATTCTCACGGTCATCCAACGAAGCGACCGCTGCTACCAGACGGTGCGCGGCTACGTTGCCGAGAGACATCTCGAAGTCCACTTAGAAGGACTCAAGAGAGCAGGCGTGCTCTTGCATGCGCGCAGAATCGACACGGACGGTAGGCCAGACTTCGAAGTGCAGGTTCCCGGAGGCGAGCTAAGAACACTTGAGTGCAAGAACGTGATGTCGGGCACTATTTTCGCGAGCGGGGAAATGAAGGTCGACTTCCAGCGGACTAGGAATCAGCTTGAGGGGAAGGCAGGACGGTTCTACAGGGTTGAGGACTTCGACATTCTTGCGGCATGCACCCACAACGTCACCAAGAAGTGGGAGTTCAGATTCATCCGGACGGTCGACCTTCCACGCGACTCGCGTGGAGGACCTAGCGCGCTGCACAAGTCGGTTAGGGTTCCGCGGGTTGCCCGTGCACCCTGGCAAGATAACATTCTGTACGTGCTTCGGTAACCCGAACCTCATGCCGGACCCACGTGGGGCGGAGTGTCCCGGTATCGCGCTATTGGGGCGATCTCAGCCATCGGGTGGTTTCCATCCTGGATTTCATACGACAGTTGGCGTGGAGACGGGAAGGAGAGTTATGCAGCACAGCCTCTCATGGTGTCGGACATTCGCCAACAACCATCGGTATTCGAACCCGACCAACATCCCGGCTGGGTCTGGGATGAGTTAAACACATCCGAGGTAGAAGACAGCATTTCCGAACTTTGAGGATGCCGCTCATGCAGAGTAGACGTGGACTCCATGAGTGTGGCCCATCCGGTGCATCTCTCTCAGGTCAGTGGCCAAACTGAAATCCCGAATGGTGTCGACTGTCTTGCCGGGTTCGAGGTCTATGAACACCAGGTCCGTCCCTTGCCCGTATCCCCACAAGGAGCCGCTGTGATTCCCTTGACCGAAATTGACCAGGAGAAGCGCTCCTACCCGGGTCCGCAACTCGACAAAGAGGTTCTGACTGAGCGCGCTCGAAGCACTGCCCTGTATTCCACTGACGGTGCTCGGAAGGTCCTGAGCGGCCCCCGTTTTCAGCTCGAATGCTCACATCGGTCGAGGCACAGTCCCATGGAAGCCGTGTGGTTTCCGTACAAAATGGTGCTCCCATGGTTTTCGAGAAGTCATGTCCCAGCTAGAGTGGCAACCCCGACTACCGCGCCAAAGAGTACACGTCCCACTGCAATCCGAAGCTCAAGCGCGCGCGGCAGCGGATGGCCGCCAACTCAACCCCTGCGACAAGGACAGGAACCTCCGGAGGAGGCCCCGTTCACGCGTCGATGGGATCACCGCATTCCTCTCAAAGATCCGGTTCCACGCATTCTACGCCGCTGTGATCGAACTCCGCCTTCATAAGGGGACCCGCCGGGCTCTCCAAGTCGAATAGGAGATGGCGGTACCGAGCACTCCGTTACTTTGGTGCTCAATCAGATCATAGATGGGGGGGCGAAGCAGTATGTGCCCGAGTGAGTCCAGACAACTCCACTCCGCCGCATCCTCTCCATCCCGCAGCACAATCTCACCCCTGATACAGCCCTATGCGTTCGCTCCTCCCTTTGGGACCCCTCACCGAAGACGAACATGATGGTGGACCATGAGGTCCAACTCCAGAAGGTCCTAACCCGGGCGTGTCGCTCCCGTACCCAGGAGCGTCCCTGGTCCCACTAGGACGTGACAATTTCCGACATCCGTGGCTGCGTTCACCCTCTTGCCGAGCCCTGTCGCAATGCGAACGGAGGCATTACGACTGTGATCGTGTTCGGCCCGGGGGTTTCCCATCGCGATCACTGCCCCTTTTCGTGCCATTCCCAACCCGGTAGCTTGCACGATTCGGTGAGTGTCGAGGATGTCGTGACGGTGTTTCAAGAGCGCGCTACCGCAAGCTTCGGCACATCATGGGCCGTGAGATGCTTTCCCAGGAGAAAAACGACCTGGGGAGGGGACAGGGCTACCGCCTTTTGGTGCTGGCCCAGGGATGGGACAGGGAGACAATCGCTCTTGCCAACTGGGTGATCGGAAGCGGAGATGGAGCTGCTCGCGAACGGGGTGAAGCCCTCCCAGAGGTCGTGTGCACCGGGGCGATGACGAGTCCCAACTTTGGCCTCCTGAAAGTGAGAGTAGGCCTGGCGTTGAATCTCCGGCAGAAGATGGAGGCCAGGGTAGCGAGGGACCTGAAACATCTGGAGTGGGAGAAGGAATCCTTGTCGAAGCGGCTCACCGAAAAACTCCGGCGGGAGCTTGGCGTGCATGACCCGAAGCTGAGGGCGTAAGACCGTTACGTCCGGGGGCTCTCGCTGAAGAGCACCTAGCGTGGGGAGCCGCGGTGGACGACCAAGTGATGGAACGATTCTGGGCGTTCGACGGGGCACCCCAGATGTTCAGCACGGACCTCTCCCTGCGCGGCCAAAAAAATCTGCGAGACCTGCTTCTCGAATGACGTGATCGAGAAAGTCTTTCGAACGGCCATGGGGGAGCTCCCCCTGGAGCCCATCCGAGAGCAGCGGTTGGACCGGATGTACGCGAGCGCCACGACCCTCTACCCTCGCTGACTGCGCTGGAGCGGGACGGAGAGGACCATTAAGCGGAAACTCCCTAATATGAGCGTTGTCGAGGCGCTGAGGCGCCTCGAGAGGGTTCCTAGCGGGGAGACGGACACGGGAATATTGGTCCGGGAAGGGGTGCCTCGACCCCGGCCAAACAGGAAGACGTCCTCACAGCCCCTCGGTGGAACACGCTACCTACCTGTGGCGTTAGTCGTCGGAATCCAGTTTGAGAGCGACAGGCTCGTCGACGTGTGAACTGTACTCGCACTACGGGAGCCGGCGCTCGGCCACTACTCTAAGCTCCTCGCGTCTGTCGCGCTTGACTATGGGGTTGAGCGCGACCCGAGTTGCGACTAAGACCCAGAAGTCAGCCTCGAAGGCGAGGAAGAGAGCGTCTGCAAATTGATGCAGGTCTAAACTCCAGAAGCCCGTGCTTGGAGCCGGAGTGAGCAGGAACCAAGCAATGATGAGTGCTATGCCACAGGGAGATGTCAAGAATGATACCAGTTCGAGTGACGCGACAGTTCTTGAGTTCGCCAAGTAGGTCGGAATCCGAACGGGGGGGAGCAGGTGATTCAGCACTTCCAACCCGCGCATCAGGGACTGTCTCCGCTCGTCTCGCCACCACCTATATGCAGGGACTGAGGCGCTTGCGATGACGAACAGTCCCTGCAGGACGGCTAGCGGGGTGACCAGCCAACCGAGACCCACGCTAAGGGGAGCCACACCCCAGAGGACATTGGAGCCTCCCCATAATCCAGTGGGTGCCTCCCAGTCGAGGTCGCTTCAGGATGCAGAGGTGGTGGGGGATATCCCAGACGCTCTGCCCCATCTGACTCGAGTGATAGAACTCACGAACCGAAAGGTCGATACATAGCGCGGTGAGGACGTCTAAGCCGCAGTGGGTTTTGCTGTGTGGACCCCGCGGTGTGGCCGACAGACGAAGCCGCCGAGTCCCAAGGATTATCGCGCATCGCGGCTGCTCGGGCCCGAGGTCGGGGGGGTCGAACATGAGTCATCCTCGACTTTTCGTGGCGGGCGCGTCCGGCTTCCTCGGGAAGAGCCTGCTGAACGCCGCCAAGAAGGATGGCACGCCGGTCCTCGCTCTCGTTAGGACCGGGTCGAAGGCTCGTGAGGTCGAAGCGGCAGGGGCAGAGGCCTTGGTAGGCGACATCCTGCGTCCGGAGACCTACCTCGAGGGGCTCCGCGGTTGCGAGACAGTAGTGCATCTGGCCCAGGATGGCTCCGGTCCGCTCGAGGAGATGCGACGGGTCAGGGTCGAGGGCGGCCTTCGTCTGGTCGAGGCGTCGGAGCGGGCGAGAGTCCCGAGACTGCTCATCGGTTCGGGGTACTGGGTCTACGGATCGACCCCCGGGTCCATCACCGAGAAAAGCGAGCCCCGACCGGTTCACCTCTCTGCGGTGAACCACGCAACGGAAGAAGTTGGGCGGCGGGCCGTCCGCGAGGGGCGGATCCAGGAGCTGGTCGTGGCCCGACCCGGGATGGTCTACGGCCCCGGTTCCTGGCTCGCAGGATGGGCCCAGGAGCTCCTGGAAGGGACCTTCCGCTTCGTGGACGATGGTTCGAACTTCATGTCCCCCATCCATTGGGAGGATGCCGGCATCGCCCTGCTCCGCTTGGCGAAGGACGCACCTCCCGCTTCGACGTACTTGGTCGTGGACGATGAGCCCGTGACCGTCAAGGAGTTCGCGACCGTTCTCTCGGGGCTTTTGCATTCCCCGCCCCCACAGGGCATTCCCATGGCCAAGGCTCGTGAAGAGTGGGGCGCCGAGCTTGCCGAGCTGAACGCCGCGAACCGCAGCGCGTCCAACGCCGCGCTCCGCGCTCTTGGATGGCGCCCACGGTTCCCGAGCTTCCGCGAGGGGCTCCCGGAGATCGTGAAGGCACTCCAAGTCCCCCACTGATCTGCGCACGGTTTCCCACGACCCTGGAGCTGCTCCATCCGGTCGCAGGACCGGGCTCAGGTGCGCCCGAGTTCGGGCCCTCCCTGGACGAACCACCAGGAGTGGTCTCGAGTTTGCCCCCCGACGTGAGCGGGAGCACGGAGGGCTCAGGCCCGCCGGTCGATGATGGTCTTCCCCTTGTTCAGGCGTTGGCTCACCAGGAACACGATGACCAGTGCGAAGAGCGCAACGAGCACCTTGGGGACGTCGTCCCCGAGGGCCTCCACGCTCCGGACCTCGTCCGCGGCACCGCCGATCGCCACAATCAGTTCCACTCCGACCACTACGCTCAACCAGCGGACGAGCTTCGGGCCGTTCTCCAGAGCCAGGAAGAGGGCAACGCCCAGTGCCCCCACGGCGAGAAGACCGATCTCGTCCGAGAACGGCGACATGAACATCCCGGAGGCCGCCGCGTGCTCGGAGGAGGATGGGAGTGCCCCCAGGGCGGCCACCGCACCCGCGAAGGCAGCGAAGGCGAGCGTCCGGGCGTTCGAGAGGATGCGCACCTTCTCGGGAGAATAGAGACCGCCCCCTCTTCGCGTCGGGAAGGGGTAGGCCACAAGCGCGAGAATGATCACTGCCGCGACCCCGAGGTCATCGCTGAGGTCGCCCGCGTCCTCGATCCTCAGGATCCCAGAGAAGCTCAGCGCCAGCACCACGACCTGGACCAGGCCGACCACTGCGAGGACGGCCATCGCGTGCCGGTTGACGCGCTTGAGGTCCTTCTCGACCGCAACCGTCGAGAGGATTCCCAATCCGCCCAGGAGCAGAACGACGTCGTCGATGAGCCCCAGGTAGGAATCGCCCGCATGCGTCGGCCACTCCAGGACCACCAGAAGCGCGCCCGCGACCACGCTGAAGAGCCCTAGGAGGACGAAGACCTGCTGCTTCGCATAGGCGTAGGCGATCTTGCTCGTGACGTCGTCCATGCTGAAGGGCATCGAAAAATGGGAGTCTTCAGCCCCGGACATTCCACCGCGAGGCGGGTCGAGGAGCAGATAATCCTGTCGACAAGGGTGGGTTCGAAGGATGGCTGAGCCAGGGAGCGAATCTAGGGGGTGCAGAAGGGTCCGTCTGTCTCCGCGTGCTTCGCCCCCCTCCTCGGGGGGTGATCCTGACCGCGACCCTCGGGTCCACCCGTGTGAATGCTAGGGCCGCGGAGCGGCCGGGTCACACGGGTCGGACCCCGCGCATCCCGGGGACGAGCTTTCGCGCCATCCACTCGGGCATCCTCACGAGGAGGAGGCGGATGGTCGCGTTGTTCATCTCCTCGCTGAGGCCCTTGGCGAGCCGCGTGGCCCGCATCATCGTGTCGTGGAACGCGGCCTGAAGGGTCTCCGGAGGCAGCGCGGCCCCGGGGGCGACCGCCCCCATGACGAAGAGCACGAGGTAGGTGAGGGGTCGTCCCTCGTGGTCCTGGTAGCCTGTTTGGGTCGGACCGGCCGTGAAGGGCTGGGCGATGACCCCGTACTCCCCCGGGAAAGCTCCGTCCTCGGGGTGGTGCCACGTCAGAGCGGGAAGCCAGTCGCACCCCTCGAGCTCCTCGGAGGTGACCTCCGGGATCTTGTGGTCCGGGGAGACCACCTCCGGGTCACGGGGCTCGTCCTCTTCCACGATACGGGAGGCCCGCTCGGTAGCCCCTCGATGGGTCGCTTCTACGACCCTCCGTATTCCGGGGGGGAGGGGGGGCCCTTCCCCCGCGCTTCGCCTCGGTCCAGGCGACTTCGCGGAGCGGTCGACCATGCTCCGGGAGGTCGCACGAGGGATAAGAACCGAGCTTTGAGAGCGACTTCTGCCCACCGGGAAGACACGCAGGAGCACGTAGCCGTCCCACGGGGCAGACGAGGGCCGGTGCGCATCGGACGGCGACCTTTTATGCCAATGCGACTGGGGACCTTCGAATGTTGTCTTCGCCCTCCCGCGTGTCCCTCTAAGAGGGAGCGATCGGCCAAATCCCCCTTCGCTGTCGTCATGGACGTTCACGAAGCGATCAAGGCATGGAAGCCCTGCCTGGCGTACCAGCCCCGTCCGATCCAGGAAGACACCCTCCAGCGGATCCTTAACGCCGCCCGGTTCGCGTCCTCGGCGGACAACCAGCAGCCCTGGCGGTTCATCGTCATTCGTGACGAGGAGAGCAAGCGCCGTCTTTCGCAGGCCGTGACCAAGGGCCACTTCCTGACGAAGGCCCCGGTCGTCCTGGTCGCTCTCGGGGTGGAGGAGGCCTCCGCCTCTCTTCTCGGCGGATACATGTTGACCTACCCTCTGGACGTGGCCGCGTCCATCCAGAACATGCTCCTCGCGGCCACCGCGGAAGGGCTCGGGAGCTGCTGGTGCACCGAGTTCCGAGAGGACAAGCTCCGCGAGCAGCTCGAGCTTCCGGAAGGGGTTCGCGTCGTGGGGGTCCTTCCCCTGGGCTATGCGGACGCCACCGGCCCCAGCAACGGCGGTCACAATCCCCGCAAGACCCTCTCCGAGATCGTCGGGTACGACTCCTACAGCTGGTGAAGGGCATGCCGTCGCCCAATCGCGGGCGAAGGACGCTCACCTTCTTCACCGGGAACCGAGGGAAGCTTACTGAGGTGCGCCACCGGCTCGCCCCCCTGGGCTGGAACGTCGTCCAGGGACACCGGACCCTCGTGGAACCCCAGGCCGACGACCTGGAGACCGTCGCGCGCGCGAAGCTCGAACAGGTCCCCCGCGCTCCGGGCCCGTGCCTGGTCGAGGACGCGGGCCTCTTCATCCACGCGTTGAACGGCTTCCCGGGGGTCTACTCCGCGTACGCGCTTCGCACGCTCGGCCCCGCGACAGTGGCTCGGCTCGTCCCGAGAGGGGATCGCACGGCCACTTTCCGGGCCGTCATGGGACTCCGCGAGGGGGCGGGGGGGCGGCCAAAGCTGATCTTGGGAGAGGTGCACGGGAAGATCACGTCGGCCCCGCGTGGATCTGGCGGGTTCGGGTTCGACCCGATCTTCGTCCCCACGGGAGAGCATCGTACGTTCGCCGAGATGACCCCCGAGGAGAAGGACGGCCTATCCCACCGCGGGAAGGCCCTCGATGGCCTCGTCCGCGCGCTGAGAGACTGACGCCGTCCGCGGGGACGACTGATCCCAAGGATCCCCGCGCCTGCGACATTCCGCAGGAGCGCTTCGCTTGCTAAGATCGAGCGCCGTAGCTGGGAGAAAAGGGAAGGAGTTCGGGAAAGGGTTCCGGCCTGGGGGGCAGAAAACCCCCCAGGCTCAGATGGGACCGCGGTTCAGTCCTCGCCGAAGTCGCCGCCCATTCCACCCATGCCGCCCATGCCGCCCATGCCGCCCATCCCACCAGGGGGGGCGCCGCCGGGCGCGGGGCCGGACTTGGAGGCGATGACGTCGTCGATCCGCAGGATCATGACCGCCGCGTCCGTCGCCGACTGGATGGCCTGGCGGCCGACCCGGATCGGTTCGATGACGTTCTGGGTGGTCATGTCGTCGACCTTGCCGCTCACGACGTTGACGCCCGCCGTGCGCTTCCCCGCCTTGTGGCTCTTGCGGAGCTCGATCAGGATGTCGATGGGGTCGAGCCCGGCGTTCTCGGCGAGGGTCCGGGGCACCGTCTCCAGCGCCTCGGCAAAGGTCTCGAACGCGATCTGCTCGCGCCCGCCGATCTTCGCGGCCTCGTCGCGGAGCCTCATGGCGAGCTCCTCGGCCGAGGAACCGCCGCCGGTGACGATCTTCCCGTCCTCGATGGCGACGGCGACGACGTTGAGCGCGTCCTCCATGGAGCGCTCGATCTCGTCCACGACGTGCTCGGTGCCGCCCCGCATCAGGATGGAGACGGCCTTCGCCTTGGTCGCGCCGGTGACGAAGGTCATCTGGTCGTCACCGATCTTCCGCTCCTCGACCTTGCCTGCGGTCCCGAGGTCCTCCTTGGTGAGCTCGCTCACCTTCGAGACGATGTTCCCGCCGGTGGCCTTCGCGAGCTTCTCCATGTCAGACTTCTTGACGCGGCGCACCGCGTAGATGCCCTCCTTGGCGAGGAAGTGCTGGGCGAGGTCGTCGATCCCCTTCTGGCAGAAGGCGACCGTCGCACCGGAGCGCTTCACGGTCTCGACCATCTTGCGCAGCATGCTTTCCTCCTCCTGGAGGAAGGCGTTCAGCTGCGTGGGGTCGTTGATCTCGATCTTCGCGTCGATCTCGGTCTTCTTGATCTCGAGCGCGGCGTCGAGCAGCGCGATCTTGGGGGAGGTGACCGACGAAGGCATGCCGCTGTGGACCTTCTCCTTGTCCACGATGACGCCCTCGATGAGCTGGGTGTCGGACATCGAGCCGCCCTGCTTCTTGATGATCTGGATGTTGTCCAGGTCGACGTAGTAGCCGCGGTCGGTCTTCTCGGCGACCAGGGTCACCGCCTTCACGGAGAGGTCCGCGAGGGAGTCCCGGTTGAACGAGACCGTCTTGGAGGCCATCGCGGTCTTCGCGATCTTCTGGAGCGTCGCGTTGTCCTTGATGTCGACCTTCTCGCTGATCGAGTCCAGGACCTCGAGGGCCTTCTGACTGGCCATCCGGTACCCCTGGGAGATCACGGTCGGGTGAATGTTCTGTTCGATGAGGGATTCGGCGCGCTTCAGGAGCTCTCCGGCGAGGATGACCGCGGTGGTCGTCCCGTCGCCGCACTCCTGGTCCTGGGTCTTGGCGACCTCGACCAGCATCTTCGCGGCCGGGTGCTCGACGTCCATCTCCTTCAGGATGGTGACCCCGTCGTTCGTGACGACGACGTCGCCCATGGAGTCCACCAGCATCTTGTCGAGCCCGCGCGGACCCAGCGTCGAGCGGACGGAGTCCGCGATCGCCTTCGCCGCGGAGATGTTGTTGGAGAGCGCTCCGCGTCCCTTCTCTCGCTTCGTTCCTTCCTTCAGCACCAGGATCGGCGTCTGTCCGGTCAGCATGTTCTTCTCCGATACGGCACGCTAACGTGCCATGTCGGGTGAGGGAGCGCTTCTATATAAACGATGCTAGTCGCCCTCCTCGAGAGAGGAGGACCGGGGGCTCCGAGAGCTGCCAGAACGCGAGCCCCTCGGAGGTCCAGGGAAGACCCCCGGGCGGGGGGGGCTGCAGCGAGGCAGGGGAGGCACCCGCAGGGGCCCCGACGAGGCTGGGCGCGGCGCTGAGCTGGAAGGGGGAGGAGGACACCAGCAGGAGCAGTCCCTCGGGCGCCAGGGTCCAGCTGGTCGGTCCGCCCTGGGACCATGAGGAGCCGGTCGGGGTGGTGTTGGAGGGTCCCCAGGACCAGGCCGACCCGGCCGAGGAGAGGGGGAACCCGGACCCTGCGAGGTCCAGGCCCACCGAGCGGTTCTGGTCGCAGTTCACGACGAAGAGGACCTCCCCTGCCGGTCCCGAGGTGGCGATCGCGAAGAGGTTCGGCACCGACGGGTTCGCGACCACCGGCAACCAGGTCGGTCCGAGCTTGGCGAGCAGCGTCTGGTAGAGCGCGTAGACCTCGTGAGGGTTGGCTCCGGAGGCAGGGGTCCAGGCCCCGGGGTACCCTCCCTCGAGCACGAAGTAATCCAGTGAGGTGACGTTCGACTCCATCCCCTGGATCACCTCCGCCGCGGTAAAGCTCGCCATCGGGAACCCGGTCATGAACGAGGAGAGCGCGTTCCCGGTCCCTGCGCCCACCTCATCGGCCAGGAGCACGCAGCTGCCGCAGTTCGACCGCACCGCCGCCCAGTCCGCTCCGAGTCGCGAGGTCAGGGAGGAACTGCCGTCCAAAGAGGCGTAGACCTGCTCGTCGCTCTCACCGGGATAGCCGGCCCCCGGGGGGTAGACATGGACCGCGACCCCCGCGAAGGACTCGACCCCCGCCTGGAGACCGTCCTGGAGGGTCGTATTGATCCACGTCCTCTCCTGCGCGCCGCCCTTCCCCAACCCACCCATCCCCAGGATCCGAGCGGTGGGGTCCACGCGGTGGATGGCGATGGCGTAGCTCTCCGCGAGGCTGGCGAAGGCGCTCGCCGTGGGCGAGATCGCCTGGCTCGTGCTCCAACCCGACCAGGGGATCCCAAAGTGGGTCCAGAGGGCCGGCTCGTTCCCCACCTCCCAGTAGGCAGGGTGCAGTCCCAGGTGCCCTTCGATCCAGGCGACCATGTAGGCGGCGGCGGAGGGGTCCGCGATCTCCGCCGGTAGAGTGTAGATGACGGAGCACCGGACGGAGAGGCACCATGCGGCGAAAGAGGTCAGGGAGGCCGTTGCCGTGTAGTTCGTGCCGTCGTCGTTGTAGATGACCCCTTGACCGCCGAAGGCCGTGCCGTTGTAGCGGTCGGCCAAGCCTCCTCCCGGCCATCGGAGCAGGGTCACTGTCGTCCCGAGGACGAGGCTCTGCTCGTAGGTCCCAAAGGAGGCGTCGGGTCGCACGTTCAGACCGAGGAACTGGTCGCTGACCATCCCTCCGCCGCTTGAGGAGATCGTGAGCGTGGTGCGCGCGGTCGTGCCGCTGCCCCCTCCCCCTGCAGGACCCCCGGGGTGCAGCAGCCCGGGCACGAACTCCACCGCCGCGACGACGATCACGGCCGCGAGAAGCGCCGCCAAGACCCACCTTGCGCGATGTCGCGGGGGAGATGGTCCTGGGCTACCCCGAGGTTCCCGGGGGGGAGGGGGATAGTTGGAAACCCGGCGGGGAGCAGCCATCGTCGCTCACTCCGTGCGAGGGGGCCAGAGGGCGGGAGGGGGCCTTCCCGAGCTCGGGGAGGAAGGGCCCCCCTGGGGGCGGGAGCCGTTCGGGACCCGCGGTGGGGGAGCCCCCCGTGGTGCAGGACCGGGGGCGGAAGGGCCCGTCGACGGGGCGCGCCCGGGGATGGGAGCCCAGGAGTTACGGCCCGCCGAGCGAGAAGGCTTGAAGCGCCCTTTCGACCGCTTGTACCGTGCGTGCAGGGTCAACAGCAGGAAGATCCCCACCACGACCGTGACAAGTTCCGCCAGGACGAAGAGCGGGGCCGAGGAGGAGCTAGAGGTACCCCCCGTGCCCGGGACGGAGACGCTCACGTTCGCGAAGAGCGAGGGTCCAGCACGGTTCGACGCCTGGACGTAGAAGTCGTAGGTGACCCCGGGGTCGACTCCGGTCAGCGTCCAGTTGCTGTCGGCTGCCGAGGCGTGGGCCGTCGCCTGCAGCCCGTTCGTGCCGTACCAGTGAATCGAGTAGTTCGTAACCGGGGACCCGCCGGTCCACGTGGGAGGGGACCAAGAGATCAGGATGGACCGATGGGCGCTGTCGTAAGCCCCGCTCAGGTACGCTGGCGGAGCGGGCGCCGAGAGCGGGGTCACGCTCACGGTGGTGGAGGAAGAACCCGTGCCCAAGCCGTTGAAGGCCCGGACGGTGGCGTGGTAGGTCGTTCCATCGACGAGGCCCGAGAGCGTGTAGGGACTCGTGACGTTCGGGTACGTGGTGCTCGTCGAGCCGTTGACCAGGTCTAGAACGTAGCCCAGCACCGGGTACCCGGCGGGGTCTGGCGGGGCTGTCCAGCTGAACGTCGCGCTCTGGTTCCCGCCCGTGGCGACCAGGCTCGAAGGCGCGGAGGGGGTGGTCCCGGGGGTCGCGCTTGCGGGTGTGGAGTAGGCGCTCGTACCGGCGGAGTTCCGCGCGGCCACCTGGAACGTGTACAACTGACCGTCGACCAGCGAGTTCACCCAGGTGTGGAGGGTCGTTCCCACGCTGGCGACCCCGCTCGTGTTCCCAGTCGGGGTCCAGATGATCGTGTACCCGGTCACAGGTGAACCTCCGTCCGAGGCAGGAGGGGACCACGTGACGTTGATCGCGGAGTCGTGAGGGTAGAGGACCAGGTTCGTCGGGGCCGAGGGGGGCGTGGCCGTTGGCAGAGCGGAGGATGCCCTTCCGAGCGAAGGGAGACCCTGCGGCCCCCTAGGGTCGAAGTGGGAGGACGAGCCTGAGTCAGAGCCCAACGCCCTTTCCGGTGCCGATGGTCTCAGGCCGGAGGCGCTCGCCGTCGATCCCACGGTCGGAGTCTCGAGGACCGGTCCGACGACCAGTAGGGCCAAGGCCAGGAGGACCGCCAGGACGGCCAGGTGCCTCGTCATCGACAAAGGTCGAACGGTTCCCCCAGCGACCACCCGGTTCTGCCCTGGCCCGTATATTACGGTCCGCCTGAGAGGCCCGACAGAGGGAGGGAAGGGCTCCCCCTCACTCCGAGAACTCCGGCGCGGACCCGGGGAGGATCGACCCGAACCCCTCCATGCTGATGAACTGCTTGAGCGCCGACGTGAGGGGCCACATCAGGATCCAGGGAAGGTATTTCCACGCGTTGAGGCGGATCAGGTAGTACGCCATTGCAAGTCCCCGGGGGAGGAGCAGCAGGGCGACGACGATCGCCAGGTGCCAGAGGGTCTGGAGCCCCAGGAGGAAGGTGAGGAGCACCGCGTAGATGTAGATCATATGCCGCATCCCGCCTCGCACGAAGATGGCGAGCCACAACAGGATCGCGAGACCCCCGAACTCAGGGGCTTCGGAGAAGAGGGCCGGGTAGTGGCGGTGGTGGGCGAAGTACCCCCCCCGGGTCCACCGGATCCGCTGCTTCTTCAGCTGCTTGTAGTTCGCGGGAACGTCCTCGTAGGCCACGGCCCGGGTCTCGTAGCGGAAACGGAAACCGATCCGCTGCAGCCGGTAGGTGATCTCGGTGTCCTCCCCGTTCCAGGGAACCCACCCTCCCACCGAGAGGATGTCGGCCCGTCGGAAGGCGCAGAACGCCCCGTCTACGACCTGCGCGGTCCTTGTCCCGTAGAAGGCCCGGCGAAGGAAGAGGTGGTTCCAGACGATCTCCAGCATCCGCATCTTCCGGGTCCACCCCTCGCTCTGCAGCGGGAGCAGGAGCCCCTGGACCCCTCCGACCTCCGGGTCCGCGAAGTGCGGGACCATCTCCGCGAAACCGTAGTCTGGCGACATCCGGGTGTCGGCGTCGACGCGCACGACGATGTCGCCCGCCGCGGAGCGCAAGGCACCGTTGAGCGCGTTCGACTTCCCGCCGTGCGGAAGGTCCACCACCTTCCCGGAGGAGTGGCGCAGCTTCGCGACGGCGGCGCGCGCCACCTCGCTCGTCCGGTCGGCGCTTCCGTCGTTCCCGACGATGATCTCGACGCCACCCGGGTAGAGACGCGCGGCCCGGTCGGCGGAGAGCACCGTGGCGCCGATCGTCGCCTCCTCGTTGTACGCGGGGATGATGATGGTGACCGGGGGATGGTACCTCCACAGCGAGGGCAAAGGACGGAGTCGGAGCTCGTACCGGTAGAGCGATCGGCCGATCAGGGCCCAGAAGGTGAGGGCGACCAGGGGCAGGAGCAGGAGGATGGCGAACGGCACGAGGGTGAACCCGAAGCTTCCGAAGAACGGGACGTAGCTGTTCGCCCGACCGATCCCCAGGAGCTCGTAGGCCCCGTAGAGCAGAAGGAAGGCGAGGGCGAGGGAACCGGCTGCGGAGAGGAAGAAGACGGCAAGGTCCGACCGCACCCTGGGGAACCGAGGGTGCACCGCCATCACGGGCGGCGCGGACAGCACGGAGAAGAGCAGGAAGGCGAAGAACAGGCCCCCGATGAACGCGCGACCGAGGAGGGCGATCGAGGAGTAGAACAGCGCGGGTCGGATGGCGTAGAAAAAGACCTCTGTGAAGAGCGCGGCCACTACGTACCCGCCCACGACCCCCAGGGCTGTCCCCCGCTGGGTGAGCGGGTACTTCCCTCGGCCAACCACCCCGCTCGCGAGGAGGAAGGCCAGCATCAGCACGAGGTACATCGTGAAGATGTAGTCGGCCGCGGTGTGCGACAACGACTGGAGGAACTGCGGGGGCCCGGGCCAGTTCTGGGGGTAGTAGATGAGCTCCCCGAGGTCCCGGACGAGGACGTCGTAGTAGGAGAAGAAGAACGGGACGGAGGGCGGAGGGGTGGCGGGGAACGGGGTACCGAAGAACACCTGCCGAAGACGGGCGATGCCATACGGAGAATCGCCCAAGAGCGGGAGCGATATCGCAGCGTAGGCGATGGCGATCTTCCAGCCGAATCCTCCCTTCGGGGGAGGAGGAGCGGAGGGAGGAGGGGCACTCGGGGCCTCTGCTGCCTGCGGGGGCAGCGTGTAAGCGCTGTAGCCCCGCCTCTGGGGGATCCTCGCAGCCTGCGCCGCCATCACGGGAAGGTCGGCCAGGTTCCCCTCGAACTGGGTGGTCTCCCGCTCACCGGGCTTCGGCTCTGGGGGCTTCGAGGGGGGTGGGGCGGCGGTGCGCGCCGCCCCCTCGAGGGCATCCCGGAGGCCCGAAGGCACCCGAGTGACCGGGGGATGGGGGCGCATTGGGCGCACCTCCACGCCCTTGGCCAGCACCTGTCGGGCGTGCCGGACGACGAGATAGATCGCAGCAGCCACTGCAGCCGCGACCGGGAACACGCCCAGCGGGGTCGGCCACGAGCGGATGGCAGAGAAGATGTCGGAGAGGGGCAGGAACGGAAGGAGCATGCCGATGAGCCCCCCGGACCCGATCATGGGCGCAAAGGAGCCTGCGGGAGGTCTCCTCACGCTGGGGGTCCGCTCAGGCGCCTCGGCCACGGGGTCCCCTCGAGCCTCCCGCCTTCCGCTGGGAGCGAGAAGATACATACATTTCGCACCGCCGACCACGCCTTCCGGCGGCAGGCACTGGCCTTAGCCGTAGGTTCTAGGTGCCCGACCGCGGCCGTCTAGCGACCACTTGCCAGGAACTGTCCGTCGGACGCGGCCGACGAGGGCGCGGGTCGAGCGCGGCGTGGACCGAGGCGACCTCCAATCCGGCCGAGCGGACCCTGGCCAGGACCTCGTCGTCGGTGTACTCCCGGAACGAGTGCCACTGCCGAGCCAGCACCTTCCCGCCCCCATCGGCCAGTGTGGATAGGATGTTCAGCCGCCCCGATCCCACGTCGAACGTGGCCTCGTCATGGGCGACCTTCCCCTGGACAAGGTCGACGTGCTCTCCGAGATAGTGGGCGAGGTACCAGTCGCGGTGATGGAGGTCCAGCACGACCCTCCCTCCGGGACGGAGCGAGCGGCCGACCCGCCGGAGGACCTCCAGGTTCTGGCGGTCGGAGAAGTACCCGAAGGACATCCCCCAGAGCAGGGCGGCGTCGAATCGGGGGGCACACGACCACCGGCGCATGTCTCCTCGGACCAGGTCGAGGTCGACCTTGCGTTGTTCCGCGAGGATGCGCCCCAGGCGGAGGACCTTCGAACAGTCGAGTCCGACGACCCGGTAGCCCTTCTCCGCAAGCTCCAGCGCAACCCGGCCCCAGCCGCACCCCACGTCAAGGACCCAGGAGCCCGGGGGCAGGCGTAGGACCGACTCCAGGAAGGCCGCGGCCTTAGGCCCCTCGTCCGCCCGGTGCGCCTCCGACAGGAGGAAGAACCCGCCCTCGGTGCGCCACCACTCCTCGGCGGGGATCTTCTTCCGGGCGGCGGTCGTAGCGCTCGGTGATGCACCCGTCAAGTCCCATACCTGCGGCGACGCCGCTGATAGTCACGGATGGCCCGGAGGAAGTCGAGCTTGCGGAGCCCTGGCCAGTAGACGTCCGAGAAGTACAGTTCGGAGTAGGCCACCTGCCATAGCAGGAAGTTGGAGATGCGCTCCTCTCCGCTGGTGCGGAAGACGAGATCAGGGTCGGGCAGGTCCGAGGTGTAGAGGCGTTGGGAGACCATGCGCTCGTCGATGGTCGCGGGGTCGATCTTCCCCTTCGCGACGTCCTCGGCGATAGACCGAATCGCCTGCAGGATCTCCTCCCGTCCTCCGTAAGCGATCGCGATGGTGAACAGGTAGTCGGAGTAGTCCTTCGTCCTCTCCTCGGCGTAGGCGATGGCGTCGATGACGTCCTGTCGAAGCCGCTCACGCGAACCGATCGCCCGGACGCGGATGTGGTGCCGGTGCACCCGAGGATCGTCGCCCACCTTCCGGAAGTTTAGCGCGAAGAGGTCCATCAGGTCGCTCACTTCCTGGGGTTCTCTGGAGAGGTTCTCGGTGGAGAGGGCGTACACGGTGATCGCGCGAAGGCCCACCTCCAGACACCAGTCCAGCAGCTCCTCGAGCTTCTCCCGTCCGTTCTCATGCCCGTCCATGATCATCATCCCGTGGTCCCGCGCGAAGCGCCGGTTCCCGTCCATGATGATCGCCAGGTGTTTTGGAACGGGGGCTGAACGAACTTCGGTGAGGAGCCTCGCCTCGAGCGCCTCCCGGGCGGCGTCGGCGATGGTCTCACCGATGCGGTGCTTGTTGACCGTCATCTCGCCCGCTCCGCTCCTCGTGGAGGGAGTTCCGTCTCGAGGGATAAGCGTGCTGGGCGCTTCGTTCCGGGCGAGGACCCGGAGCTGCGGCCCCGATACCTCAGGGACGCCTGGAAGCGACTGGCGGGCCGAGCAGGAATGTCTTGCAGGCTCTTCTTGCCGATTCTGATGCGTTCGGGAACGGTGCGGAAAGGGGAGTGCCCGTTCAGGACCCCGCGCCTGTCCCTTGCGAGGTGGGAGGCCGAATGCATTAAGAGGCGTCCATCGTGCCCTCGCGGTCAAGGGCCCGTAGCTTAGACCGGCTGGAGCGCCCGGCTGATAACCGGGAGGTCCGGAGTTCAAATCTCCGCGGGCCCACTTCTCCTCGATTAGCGGGGCGCGGGTCGGGCTCGTCGCCTCGGCCCGCGGTGCTTCGCCATGTCTTTCCGTTGAATTCCTTGCTCGAACAGTTTGCTGATTGCGACGCTCTCGACCGTAAATTCCCGATTTGCCACCTTCCGAACCAAGAGGGTATCGTGAACGCCTTTCGGGATGTCGGGGAGAGCGCGACCTACGTCGTGCTCGCCAGAGGTAAGCCGGACGAGTCATCGCTGACGTGAAGTCGAGTGTTCGAACGGGTCCATCTAGCTGCTCCTCCCGGCGGGTTTCTAGGATCCAGAGGAGAGCCTCCGGAGAGCAGAGCGCGTCATTCGCTAGCGTTCTTATTCGGAAGCCTCTAGGAGAGGGTTGGCCGTGCTCTCGCGCAGGGGAACTGGATACTTCTAACCTAGGTTAACTTTGCAGCCTATGAATGCTAGGGAATACAAGATGGAAAAGCACCGGTCAAGTTGGGCTAATGTGTTCGGACCCGCATGGAGTCACTTTTGCAATCAATCCTTGAACGTGCGACCCGGTGAGGGTCACCGCGACGAGCGCGGTCGCAATCCGCCCCTACCTCTCGCGCTCCGCCTAGGCCCGGACGTACACCTCCATATCCCGCGAGGCGTCGGGGAGTCCCGCCGGGACGTCGAGGAGGGAAGAGCGAACGGCGGCCCGACCCTTGCCCTCCCCCGCGTACGCCTCGACCGAGGCCTTCGCTGAGGCGACCCTCCGACTGGAGACGGACCTCGGGGCCGGGGCACGGTTCCCGGAGCTGGCTCGGCCAACGACCGGCGCGAACAGGGCCGAATCGACCGTACCCTCCGAGCCACAACTCGCTTGACAAGATTCCCCTCGGAGCGAAGCGCTCGGTGGATCGAAGGGGTTGCGGGTCGCCAACAGAAAGGAACGATAGAGGGCGTGAGTTCCGATGGCCCCTACCTTCCTCCGGTTCCGCGACTTCGGGAGGTCTATGGATCGAACGTCATCCGGAGGCCGAGGACAGCCATATGCGGACCGGTGACACGAACACGCCCCGACGCCGAAGGGACAGCGCCGAGAGCGGGAGGTGGATGGGCAGCTCGAGGGAGGCCTCCTCCGGGCCCCTAGCTTCGACGGGCCGACGAGGACGAGGCCGGCACGAGCCCACCACCGCCCCACCCCCTCCCCCCAGGAGCCGAAGGCCTCCCACAAGTGTCGGCGAGCCAACGAGGGAGGAGATCGAGCGAAAGCTCGCAGCCCCTCTCTCCTGCGACTGAGATCAGGAGCAGACGATAGTTCTCCACTCAGGCCTCAGACTAAAGGGATGGAGCGAAAAGTTGAGAACCAGGCTTCCTGGCCCATGAACCCCTATCTACGTCTGAGGATGGAGGGACCTTTGAGGCTCGTTGTGCATGGCTAAGGTGACTGCCCTAACCCCAGTGAGCTGGTTCCATGAGTTCGACCGACAGTCCAGGAGAGATTATGGAGTGGATAGTACCGAGTTGGGCGCTTCGCGCCGACGCAATAGGCAAACGCAAGTGCAAGATGATGGGAAGGACAACGGAACTCCGGAGTGGACAGCAGTACTCAGCGTCTTTCTCGCGAGACTCGCGGCCTCAGGAAGATTTCGGTTGACCCAGTGCTGGGAGACGAGATCGTACGAGGTTTCCGGCGCGTTCGACCTCGCGTGGTTCCGCTCCGGCGTGAAATCCCCCGTAGTACTGATCGAACATGAGAGTGATGCTTTCACATTCGAGGGCGAAGGGTCGAAATCCAGACCCGCAAGGCTCTCCATCGCGGGAGGGAATGCTGAGGCAAGCAAGCTCGCGCAAGCTCTCGGTCAACGAACGACACCCGAGCTTTGTGTTTTGATTACCTATCCCTGGACGAACCGACTGACCTCGCGCAAAGATCCGTCGCTGGCCGTAGAAAGGTCCCTCGGGCTGATCGTTAACGGAGTGAAGAGGGCCACCAGGAGCTGCAAGAAACGGAGCCGCTTCCTTCTCGTTGTCGGCCAAGAAGGATGGTCGCCGCGACTCTCGTGGCGTGGCTGGCGCTGGACGGGAAATAGATTCACTGAGATTGAGCCAGGACGCAGAACAATCGACTGAAAGCGCATGCCGCCGACACAGCGAATAACCGGCGACCGCGACTTGCGTGCGAAGAGAGCAACCACGCATGGGAAGGGAAACCGCGGGCTAGCTCGGCCCGTTCTAATCGATGGACGGACCATGCCTCTGTGGTTTCCTAACCTCGTGAAGGAGACGTTGGGATCCTAGTTTGGGGCCCTTCGGTTCTGTGAGCGGTGAGGGCGATAGTCATCCAGGGATGGACCCCGTTTCTCATACGCCATCTCCCACGCGAGGGGAGGGAGCCGCAAGGAGAATTTCAAGCTCACGTGGTCGACGACATCGACACCATTGCGAAAAGTGCTTCCGATCTTGACGACCCACTGCTTGAGCACTGCGGCACGTGTGTCGGGACCGGGTGCGCCGCGTTCGTGGGTGTGTCGGAACAGATCCCATAAGAAGCCGTGAGCAGATGACTCCCCCACTGGGCGTTAGGGGGGAGGCCGGTGGTTCCCCCCGCTGAGGAACCGGTCGTAACAAGGTTCCAGCGGGAACGTCGCGAGATGGAAGCCGTGGTTGCGTGACTCTGCCACGAGCATGCGAAGGAGAGGACCCCGAATTGTGGGCTTAGGGTCCGAGGTATCGTCGCAGATGTAATGAGGCAGAACCAGCTCTAGAACTATCGTGATACCCGCGGCTCTGAGGCGATTGCAAGTCTTCATCTCGTCACAGATGGGGATTCCACCCTGGCCCGATCTGCGGGAAGCAACCCGCTCCGCGGTTATGGACGTTGGTTACGAGGTGCTGGACTTCGAGGGATTTGCTCCTGGGCCAATCGAGGATGGCCTCGGCCCAGGTGGTCTCGGGGAAGAGGCCGCAAAGCGGGCAGACCTCGCGATTGTCGTGGTGGGGAAAGAGATCTCCCCGCCAGTCAAGAGGGAGGTGGAGACTCTCGCGAGGAGGAGGCCACAACCACCGGTTGGATTTTTCTTCGCTAAACTGGAGCACCGAGACCCAGAAGTTCAGATGCTCTGGGACAACCTTCGCGGGCGATACAAGCTCGCGACGTTTGGCTCCCCTGAGGAACTCCGGTCAGAAGTTAAGGCATTCCTTCGCGCGCACGCACCCGCGGCCAGCCTGAATCTAGCCGCACCCCGGATGATTTCGGAGGAGCGCCGGGAGCTCTCTCCCGGGTCCGAAGTTCGGTACCGCTGGTTGCTCCGCAAGGGCGAACGCATCACTGTTATTGCGGAGGCCCAGGGAGGCCAGCATCACTTTCATTTCGCGCTCGTCCCTTCGAGAGAGTACGTTGCCAGGACCCAGAGTACATGGTATTATGATTTTGGAATTGGCGGGGACAAGTACACGTTCCACGAGGAAGTACTCGCGATGGAGCACGGGTATGTCTACGCTGTGGCACGGCGCCCTTGGTGGTTCCATGTTGGGTCAGTAACGGTCAGGCTTTCGGTGTTGCTGAGCTGACGTGCGCGGCAGCGCCACCGCCCGCTCGATGAACCTCGTGCGCCGCTTCGAGGATGCGGCGAGGTACGTCGTGCTCCTCGGTGAGGATGAATAGGGACTACGTGGCCTCGCCACCGAGGTGGACCATGGTCTCTTCCTCGTCTACGCTACGTCGGGCACGCCGTCGAATGGAGAGCATTCGGCGTCATTAGTTCTCCTCGGGGTCATGGTCGCCCTTGTCGTTCCAAGGGTGTGAATTCGCGAAATCCGTCGTCGGAGTTACGCGAATTCACAGCGTTGAATTCCGGTCAATGACGGTCTTGAAAGTACCTAGGTCGATTCCACCGTCAGAAAGGGCTGGGCATTCGTATCCACATTCAGTTATGTAGTCACAGAGAGTTTACTGAAATCTCCGCGTGAATGGTGGATGCACTTGACGAGCGAGAAGGCGTTCTATCCATTATTGGCGAGATTCCTAGAGCAACCTCCACTTTCATGTTTCGCCGGGGTTGCATGGTGCAATGCAAACAACGGAATCGTGGTGCCAGGATACCTTAACACGGACCTAATCGGTATCCGCCGCTCAATTACGTACCCCGGCGAACTCGAACTCGTTGACGTCGAGGTCAAGAAGGACGAAGGCACCTCGCCGATTGAAGGCTCACATGGCGCATTCATCAAGAGCCTCGGGCAGTCACGAAGTCACGCACTTGTGGCACACCATTGCTACCTTGCGGCAGCCTTCTCGGTGGGTCAGCAGGGCTTTGACTCGCTTAAGGTAGAGATGGCACGCAGGCTATTCGTTGGCCTGATTGAGATTCGCGGTCGTACTCCGAATTCCGACCCTCCACCCACTTGTCGAAGGGTGCTGAATTCACGTCGCTTCAATCCCGTCCTCCCGGTAGTTCAGGCTGCCCTCAAACGTATCTCCAAGACCGAACTGTGCGATACATGCGATGGTTTGCGCCCGTACAGCTACTTCGCAAAGAGGCTTCAGGATGGCCGGGTAAGTGTATTTTGGGAGCAACCGACAAAATCCTCCCAAGAGACCACCCCATTCCCAAGGACTTGTTCGTGCGCTGATTACGCACAGTTTCTGACGTCAATGAAGGATTCCAGCTTTGGCTCCGCCAAATCATCTTGAGCTTCGGCTGCGCGCGTAAATCAACTCGTGCCAATCCCCAGTACCTACTCATTCTCCCAGAGGATCTTTGAAAGTTCCTCTTTGTGAAGCCCGGGCCGCCGTGTAAGCCAACGAAATGCCTCGAGCGCAGAGTCGTGGTAACGAACACGCCGAACCTCCTTGTTGGTCTTGACGATGCGGAGCATGTCTAAGATCATCTTGTTGACAGGCCAGACTCCTATGTTCACATTCTGGCGGCATGCCCTCCGGACTTTCCGGGATAACTCCACCATAAGCTCATGCAGAGCTTCGTCCTCTGTTTGTCCGTCCTCGCGTAACCCTTCACGAATCAGCCCGACGTGACCGCGGGTACGAATCTCGACGGTCACCCATGGGTTTATCCCGGACGGTGATTCACCTCAGCGCGTGAGCCACAGAAAGCTCACGGGCCGCATCGTCCTCTCTCGTGAGGAGTGGGAAGCTCACCTCGCAGAGGACGAGAAGGTCCGCCGCCGGGTGGGGGAGCTGGAGGCGAAACTCGCGGCCCAGGAAGGGCGGTCTCCTTTGCCTCCTTCGTGGGTCAAG